>NZ_JBIAZP010000035.1:0-1039 GCF_042899165.1 Micromonospora sp. NPDC000121 | reverse complement strand
CTAAGGCGTGTTTCATAAGCCGGTCAGAGCCACTCGGTGATGATGGTGATGGTGAGGATGGCTTGGAACCGGACTGCCAGCTTGTCGTAGCGGGTGGCGACGCCGCGGTGGCGTTTGAGCCGGTTGATGCTGTTCTCGACGGCGTGGCGTAGCCGGTAGAGGTCCTTGTCGAACACGGGTGGGCGGCCGCCCTTGGAGCCTTTGGCCTTGCGGTGGGCGTCCTGGTCGGTCTTGCGGGGGATGCAGGCCTTGATCCCGCGTGAGCGTAGGTGGCTGCGGTTGCCGCGGCTGGTGTAGGCCTTGTCGGCCAGGACCAGGTCGGGGCAGGTGCGGGGCCGGCCGACGCCCAGGCGGGTCACGCGGATGCGGCGCAGGACGGGGATGAACTGCGGGCTGTCTCCACGGTGCCCGGCGGTCACGATCAGGGAGAGGACCTTCTGTCCCTGTTCGCAGGCCAGATGGGTCTTGGTGGTCAGCCCGCCCCTCGATCGGCCCAGCGCGTGATCGGCCGGTTCGTCGTGCACGCCGCCGGGTGACTCCTTCTGCAGATGACCGTCCTTGCGGGCGCCGGCGGCGTGCTGGTGGGCGCGACTGGTCATCGAGTCCACGCTCACCGTCCAGGCGATCCGCCCCTGCGCGTCGCCGGCGGCCTGCAACGCGGACAGGATCTTGTCCCAGGTCCCGTCACGCTGCCAGCGGCGGAACAGGCCGTAGACGGTGGGCCAGGGCGCGTACTCGGCCGGGACATCGCGCCACGGGGCACCGATCCGGATCCGCCACCGGATCCCGTCGATGAGCTGTCGTTTCTCCCACTTCGGCGGACGACCTGTCGTCGGCGCGGCAGGCAGCAGCGCAGCCAGAACAGCCCACTGCCTGTCGGTCAGGTCATGCCGCCTCGTCACCGCTACGCTGGGCACGAGGTCTCCGGTATGAAGTTCTTGCTTGGTCGCAGAACCAGTTACCGGAGACCTCTTCAGTTGTCGATCACCGCCACGCCGTGACCTCGATCAGACCCTCCCACTTCTGAAACACGCCTTAG
>NZ_JBIAZP010000034.1:0-1103 GCF_042899165.1 Micromonospora sp. NPDC000121 | reverse complement strand
GACGAGTTGACCGTCGCGTTGGACGCGCTCGCCGAGGGTCGGCCCGCGCCGCAGGTCGTCGCCGGGGTTGCCGGTGCGCCGGGCGAGGTCGCGTTTGTCTTCCCTGGTCAGGGTTCGCAGTGGGTGGGTATGGCGGCGGAGTTGCTGGAGACGGCTCCGGTTTTTGCGGAGAGGTTGGCGGCGTGTGCGGAGGCGTTGCGTCCGTTCGTGGACTGGTCGCTGCTGGATGTGGTGCGTGGTGTGCCGGGTGCGCCGTCGTTGGAGCGGGTGGATGTGGTGCAGCCGGCTCTGTTCGCGGTGGGTGTGTCGCTTGCGGCGTTGTGGGAGTCGTATGGTGTGCGGCCGTCGGCGGTGATCGGGCATTCGCAGGGTGAGATCGCCGCCGCGTGCGTGGCGGGGGCGTTGACCCTGGAGGATGCGGCGGCGGTGGTGGCGTTGCGTAGCCGGGTCATTGCGGGTATCGCCGGCGGCGGTGGCATGGTGTCCGTGGCGACGACGGCCGAGGAGGTCACGGCGACGATCGGCCGCTGGGACGGTCGGGTTGCCTTGGCTGCCGTGAACGGGCCGACGTCTGTGGTGGTGTCGGGCGACAGTGCCGCCCTCGACGAGTTGGTCGCGCACTACGAGTCCCGCGAAATTCGGGTTCGGCGTGTTCCGGTGGATTACGCGTCGCATTCGGCGCATGTGGAGCCGTTGCGGGAGCAGTTGCTGGAGTTGTTGGCGGGGTTGCGGCCGCGGACGAGTGAGGTGCGGTTCCGGTCGACGGTGGTGGGTGACTGGCTGGACACCGCTGGTCTGGATGCCGAGTACTGGTATCGGAATCTGCGGCAGACGGTGCGTTTCGACGAGGCGGTGCGCAGTGTCGTTGCGGCGGGTTACTCCACGTTTGTGGAGGTCAGTGCTCATCCGGTGTTGACGATGGCGGTGCAGGAGTCCGTCGAGGTGGCGGCGGCGGATCCGGCTGTGGTGACTGTTGCGGGCAGTCTGCGTCGTGGTGAGGGTGGTCTGGGCCGGTTCCATCGGGCGTTGGCGGAGGTTTATGCCGGTGGTGCGTCGGTGGACTGGCGGCCCGCGTTCGCCGGTCGGCCGGGGCGTCTGGTCGA
>NZ_JBIAZP010000033.1:0-1178 GCF_042899165.1 Micromonospora sp. NPDC000121 | reverse complement strand
CGGCGGGGTGCGGTGGTGAGCCAGTGGGCGAGTGTGTGTGGGGTGGGGGTGCGGTGGATCTGGGAGACGGGTACGACCACGTCGGCGGCTTCGTCGATGGTGGTGGCGACGGCGGCGGATTGCAGGGAGGTGCCGCCGAGGTCGAAGAAGCTGTCGTGGGTGCCGATGCCTGTGATGCCGAGGACGGTTTCGAAGGCGTTCGTGATGAGTCGTTCTTCGGTGGTGGTGGGTGCGACGTAGGCGATGCCGAGGTCGGGGCGTTGGGAGTCGGGTTCGGGTAGGGCGCGGCGGTCGATTTTTCCGGTGCCGCCGACGGGGAACCGGTCGAGGATCATGATGACGGCCGGGACCATGTAGGTGGGTAGGGCGGTCGCGGCGTGGGCGCGTAGTTCGCTCGCCGTCGGGGTCCGGCCGTCGCGGCCGGTCACGTAGCCGACGAGTCGGGCGACGCCGTGGTCTTCGCGGCGGACGACCACGGCTGTGCCGACGTCGGGGTGTTGTTCGAGGATGGCTTCGATTTCGCCGAGTTCGATGCGGATGCCGTTGACTTTGACCTGGTGGTCCATGCGGCCGAGGATTTCCAGCGCCCCGGTGGCGTTCCAGCGGCCCAGGTCGCCGGTGCGGTAGGCGATTCCGCCGCCGTACGGGTCGGTGACGAAGCGTTGTGCGGTCAGTTCGGGGCGGTTCAGGTAGCTGTCGGCGACTCCGGAGCCGGTGATGAGGATTTCGCCGGGGACGCCCATGGGGACGAGGTTCATCCGTGGGTCGACGACGCGGATCTGCCGGTTGGGCATGGGTCGGCCGATCGGCACGTACGCGCCGCCCCAGCCGGCTCGGGCGTCGTACCAGGTGCAGGCGACGGCAGCTTCGGCCGGGCCGTACGCGTTGATGAGGCGGGCACCGGCGGCCAGCCAGCGTTGGGCCATGCGGGGTGGGATGGGTTCCCCGGCGAGGGTCACGCAGGACATGCTCGGGCAGTCGGCCGGGTCGACCGCGGCGAGGTTGGTGGGCGGGCAGAACGCGTGGGTGACCTGCTCCTTGGCGATGAGTTCGGTGAGTCGACGGGCGTCGAGCAGGTCGTCACGGGAAGACACCACGACGCGCGCGCCGGAGGTCAGCGCGGCGAATATCTCGCCCAGGGCCACGTCGAAGACGGGGGCGCAGCAGTGCAGCATCCG
>NZ_JBIAZP010000032.1:0-1435 GCF_042899165.1 Micromonospora sp. NPDC000121 | reverse complement strand
CTAGTAGTGCTTTGTTAGGTCCGGCGTGTCGGAGGGGTTGCTGAGGGCTGGCGGTAGTGTCATGTCGCGGTGACCCCTCACGAGCTTTCGGTTGTGCGGCAACGGTTCGAGACGTTCGTCGCGGACGTGCTCGCTCCGCTGGCACGTTCTGATCAGCGTGCCAAGGGCCAGTTGTATGTTCGCGGGCTGTTGCTGGACGGACGGCGCAAGTCGATGCAGCCGATGGCCGTGCGGCTGGGTGTGGACCATCAGGGGTTGCAGCAGTTCGTTACGACCTCGACGTGGGACACCGTGGCGGTGCGGCAGCGGCTTGCCCGCCGGGCGGTCGAGGTCGTCGGCCCGGCAGCGTGGGTTATCGACGACACTGGGTTCCCGAAGGACGGCGCTGGCTCGCCGTGCGTGGCCCGGCAGTACTCCGGCACGTTGGGCAAGGTTGCCAACTGCCAGGTCGGCGTGAGCGTGCACGCGGTCAGCGACGGCGCGTCATGCCCGCTGGATTGGCGGTTGTTCGTGCCGCAGGCCTGGGACGACACCGCCATCGATGATCAGGATCTGGCGGAGGGTGTCGCAGCGCGGCGGCGGCGCTGCGCGGTACCCGAGACTGAGCGTCATCGCCCGAAGTGGGAGATGGCCGTGGAGATGCTCGATGAACTCGCCCGCTGGGGCCTGCGTCCGCCCGTCATCGCCGCTGATGGGGGCTACGGCGACAACGCGCACTTCCGCCAGGCTCTGACCGACCGCGGGATCGGCTACGTGGTCCAGGTCAAGGGTGAGGCCACCGCTCACCCGGCCGGCGCCCGCCCCGAGATGATTGCCTACTCCGGTCTGGGACCGCGGCCCAAGCCCCGCTACCGCAGCAAGCCGGTCAGCCTCACCGAGCACGTCCTGGCCGCCGGCCGCGCTACGGCGCAGACCATCGGCTGGCGTGAAGGATCCAAGGGTCGGCTCGAATCGCAGTTCGTGCTGCTGCGAGTGCGAGTGGCCGGACGCCGCCCACGCCTGTCACAGGACGGATCGCTGCCGCTGAGCTGGCTGATCGCCCAATGGCCCGACGGCGAGGCCGAACCGGTGAAGTACTGGCTGTCGAACCTGCCCGACGACACCGACCCGGCCACCCTCGTGCGTCTCGGCAAGATCCGGTGGCGGATCGAACACGACTACCGCGAGCTCAAGACCGGCCTGGGCCTGGACCACTTCGAGGGCCGCTCCTGGATCGGCTGGCACCGCCACGTCACCCTCGTCACCGCCGCGCACCTGTTCATCACCACACTGCGGCTTGACCCAAAAGCGGCTGCGCCGGCCTGACCCTCTACAAGGTTATCGGCGAGATCCAACTACTTCTCGCCACCTGGACCGGCGCATGCCCCACCTGCAGACGCAAGATCAGAATCGTCCGTCGAAAACGACGATCACCGACCTAACAAAGCACTACTAG
>NZ_JBIAZP010000031.1:0-3003 GCF_042899165.1 Micromonospora sp. NPDC000121 | reverse complement strand
TCCGGCATCGCCCACCTCCACAACATCATCCTCGCCGGGTGACACCAGCACCGTTGCCAGGCAACGCCTTCACCGAGTTACGAGACGTCCTTTAGGGCGGCGGTCGGCGTGTCAAGGCATGCCTGAGACGTAAAGCAGCGGAGTTCCGATACAGAGGGTGGTCACCCTAAGACGCCCCGACACCTGGAGCCCCGCTGGTAATTCAGATTGCCATATCCCGGTCGGTGACCGTAGCCGCAGGGTGTTCGCGCCGGGTCATCTGGGCGAGCTGGCCCGGCTGCTTCCGTTCGAGATGGTCGATGATGTTCTGGCCGCGACCGGGCGCACGCAGTCCGGGCGGCTGCCCTGCTCACGATTCCGATATCCATCCCTGTCGCGCAGCCTGGACCCCGAGCTGGAACCGGGTCTGGGCGCCGAGCAGCGCCTGCATGCTCCTGATCCGGCGCCGCACAGTGCGCTCGCTGACGCCGAGCTCGCGACCGATCGCGTGGTCGGTGAGACCGGCCGCGAGGAGCGCCAGCATCTTCACGTCCTCCTCGCGTCCGGGAGCCGCGTCGCCGTCGGCGGAGATGGGAATCGCCTTGCTCCAGAAGGCGTCGAAGATCGCCTTCAGCGCTTGGAGCACCTGGGGAGCGTGGACCAGCATCCGGTCCGGCACCGGCCCGGCAGCCCCGGGCAACGAAACGCTCGCGGTCGTCTCGGTGAGGAACATGTTGACCGGCACACCCGGGAGCACTCGTGCGTGCTCACCAGCCTCGATGCACATGCGGGCGACGTCGAGGGCCTCGGGATCGGACAGCAGAGTGACGTCGTAGAGGGCGTTGACGGTCACGCCGCGGGCGAGCAGGTCGAGCAAGCCGGGCGCGACGGTGACCGGACGAAGGACCGGCCAACGGTTGAGGATGTCGAGCGAGTTCGCGTCGTGGAGGATCTGATGGAAGGCGGCGACTGATGCCGCGCCCCTCACGATCTCGACCGATGCCGCGCGTGCCGGCCGCTGTTGCCAGGCCCGCTCGAGGGACGCGGCCGTCTCGTGGGTGCGCGCCACTTTGTCCAGCCCCGACCTGATCAGGGCGTTCATCGGCACGAACGGAGACAGGGCCTCGACGCCATGTGCCGTACGTCGGACCAGTGCTGCCTCCTCGAGGATCGCGAGGTTGGCGTCGTCCTCCGGGTCACCGGCCTCCCACGGCATCGGGCCGGAGGCCACGAGACGGGCGTAGAGCTCCACGGCAGATCCGGTGGGGATGATCGGGCGGTCGTCCGCTCGTCGCGTTGACGCATCCACGCGCGAAGTCAAGCACAACCGGCCGTCCCACGGGGCGGTGCCCGGGCTCGTCCGGTTTCGGTCATGACCGGAGGTGGACGTCGCTGCCTATGGCCCCGGCGAACTCACCTGACGCATGGTGCTGTCATTCGACGAACCGAAGGAGTTTCACCGATGATCCGACGATCCCGCACCGTCGCGATGGCCGCAGCCACGGCCTGTGTGATGGGCATGTTGTGCACACCGACGGCGGCGACCGCGGCCGGCACGACCACGCACGCGGCCGACTACAACACAGCCAGTGAGTCGCCTGCCGGCGTGGCGAACCTGACCCCTGAGGCGCTGGCCGCGATCACGCACCCGGAGAGCCGCGAGGACCTCCGCACGCTCATGGATTTGGCCGAGGTCCCGGCCGGGACACGTGTGAAGCTGGACAGTGCACTCGCGCGTTTGTCCGACGCCCAGGTCGCGTCGATGCTGACGGCAGGGAGCCGGACGGGGGCGGGCGCGCACCTGCGCGGTCTCGTCGCCGCCGCCATCGACCCCGCGAACTATCAGTGCGACCGCACGCCCCTGGACGAGTACGTGTCGTCGCTGCTCTCCGAGGCCTCGCTGCCTGGGCTGGTCGGACTCCAGCTCATGCTCGCCCTGGGACTTCTCGACATCCAGACCTACGAAGGCCTTCTCTACGCCCACGCCCGGCCCAACACCTACGGCGACGACGACGAATACGCGCAGCCGCTCACAAAGGCCCTCCGCCAGGCGCAGGACTTCTGGGACGTGGACACCGACGACGTCATCCTGGGTGCCATGGACGCCGCGCTCTGGCAACGCATCGACGGTGACTCCGCCGAGGCACGAGCGGCCCGGCTACGAGCCGCGACCGCGTGGGCCACCTGGGGCAGAACGGTCAGGGGGCCCATCGACGTCGACGGGACCCCGATCGACGTCAACCTCGGTATGCAGATGCTGGCGGGATTCGAGGAACTCCTCAAACAACCCCACCAGTCCTTCCTCAAGCAGGGGCGAAGCGATCTGTTCACCCTGAACGCCTTCGCTTTCACCACCGAAGACGACCCGTATGCCCAGTCCGACCCCGACCTGCGGACGGTGTCGGACCGCATCATCTTCGGCCCGGGGATCCTGCACGCCAGCCAGGCGCTGGGGTTCGGTCAGATGGGCCCTCGCGGCATCCTCGCTCACGAGTTCATGCACCACGTCCAGTACGAGAACGACGTGGAATTCGCCGCCCCCGACCCGCTGGACCAGCCGGAAGCAACCCGGCGGACCGAGCTCATGGCGGACGCGGGCGCAAGCTACTTCGCAACCCACAAGCGTGGCCTCACGCTCAACGCGCAGCGCATGGCCGAGGTCGCCACATCGTTCTACGCCGTGGGTGACTGCTCCTTTGACAGCGACGGCCACCACGGCACGCCGGACCAGCGCCGCCGCGCGTCGTACTGGGGAAGGGACCTCGCGGCGCAGGAGCAGGTCCAGGGACACATTCTGCCCTCGGCCACGGTGATCACCCGGTTCGACGCCGCGTTGCCGGCCCTCGTCGCACCTGACGCCCAGTGAGGGAGCGACGGCAACACGGCTGTTGACGACCGACGAGCGCCCCGGGGGCGGGGGGGGGGGGCGGCCCGGCCCCCCCCCCCCCCCGGGGGGCGCCCCCGCCCCCCCCCCCGCCCCCCCCCCGCCCGCCGTCCAAAGAACCAGTTACATGGCGAAACAGG
>NZ_JBIAZP010000030.1:1941-3314 GCF_042899165.1 Micromonospora sp. NPDC000121 | reverse complement strand
GGGCGCGGTCGCGTTGTTGGAGGTGGCTGGTCATGCCGGTGGCGTGTTCCCACAGCCCCCACGCGATGGACGTGGCAGGCAGACCAGCCCGCTGCCGAATCACAGCCAGAGCATCCAGACCAGCGTTCGCAGCAGCATAGTTACCCTGCCCCGGATTACCGATCACACCAGCAACCGAGGAAAACAACACAAAAAACGCCAGATCACGATCACGCGTCAACTCATCCAACCACACCGCCGCGTCCAACTTCGGCGCCAACACCGCGTCCAACCGCTGCGGAGTCAACGCCTCAACAGTGCCGTCATCAATGACACCAGCGGCATGCACCACCCCCGTAAGCCGATCAATGCCCCCAACCAACTCCGCCAACGCCGCCCGGTCAGACACGTCACACGCCACCACACGCACATCAGCATCCACACCAACAAGCCGATCAGCCGCACCAGAACGACTGACCAAAACCAACTTCCGCACCCCATGCCGACGCACCAGATGCTCCGCCACCAACACACCAAGCCCACCCGTACCACCGGTAATCAGCACCGTGCCATCCGGATCCAACCGCCGCGGAATCCTCACCACCTGCTTACCAGTGGTCCGACCCGCACCCAGATCCCGCAACACCTCCCGAACCCGCTGCACCGGCACCGCAGTCACCGGCACCGGCGAAAGCACACCCTCACCAAACAACTCCATAAGCCGACGCAGCATCCCCCCAAGCCGCTCCGGCCCCGCCTCAATCATGTCGAACGGAACGTAACGAACCCCCGGAAAATCCTCCGCACCACGAACATCGGTCTTACCCATCTCCAACAACACACCACCACGCCGAAGCAACCCCGCCGACGCATCCACAAACTCACCCGCCAAGCTGTTCAACACCACATCAAACCCACCCGGAAACACATCCACAAACCCCGTCGAACGAGACGACGCCAACCGCTCCCGCGGAACACCCACCAAATCCCACTTCGACTCACTCGCCGTCGCCCACACCTCAGCACCCAACCACCGCGCCAACTGCACCGCCGCCATACCCACCCCACCCGCAGCAGCATGAACCAACACCCGCTGACCCGCCCGAACCCCCGCAAGCTCCACCAACCCCAACCACGCCGTCAACCACACCACCGGCACACCCGCCGCCAACTCCATCGACCAACCATCCGGAACCCTCACCACCAACCGACCATCAACCACCGTCGACGACCCAAAACCACCCGACCACAACCCCAACACCCGATCACCCACCACCACATGCCCCACACCCTCACCAACCTCAACCACCACCCCCGAACCCTCCACACCAACCGACCCACCACCCGGATACACACCAAGACCCACCAACACATCCCGAAAATTCACCCCCGCC
>NZ_JBIAZP010000030.1:0-1843 GCF_042899165.1 Micromonospora sp. NPDC000121 | reverse complement strand
CGGTGGGTAGGGGGCGGAGTTGGAGGTGGTCGATGGTGGCGAGGGGGGTGCCGTCGGTGTGGTGCAGGGTGATGGTGGCGGTGTCGGGGGTGGGTTGGGTGAGGGTGGCGCGGGCGTGGGTGGCGCCGGTGGTGTGGATGGTGACGCCGGTCCAGGTGAAGGGGACGTGTGGTGTGCCGCCGCCGGTGGTGTGGGCGAGCAGGAGGGGGTGCAGGGCGGCGTCGAGCAGGGCCGGATGGATCGCATGACCGCTGCCGTCGCTGTCGTGGTGGGTGTCGGTGAGGGTGATGTCGGCGTGGAGGATGCCGTTGTGCTGCCATGCTCGGCGCAGTCCCTGGAAGGTGGGTCCGTAGTCGTAGCCGGCGTCGGCGGCAGCGGGATAGAACCCGTCGACCGGCACAGGCACCGCACCCTCCGGCGGCCACGGCCCGTGATGAGGCCGCCCGGGCTGCTCCAGGTCGCCGGTGAGAGTGGCCTCGGCATGCAGAACCCAGTCCGGGCCGTCGTCGTGGCGGCTGTGCACCCGGGCGGTGTGCGTGTCGCCGGTGGGTGTGATGACGATCTGCAGATCGCGGTCGTGGTCGGTGGGCAGCGGGGTGAGGATGGTCAGGTCAGCGATACGGTCGCAGCCGACCTCGTCCCCGGCGCTGGTCAACCAGTCAATGAACGCCGTCGCCGGCGCGATCGCAGCACCCGCGACCATGTGCTCACGCAACCACGGCATACGGTCGGGCGACAGCCGGGCAGACACCACAGTCGGCCCATCGGCGATCCTCGCCACGTCCCACCGCACGGCCGAACTGTCGGCGGTGAGCCAGTAACGGCGGTGCTGGAACGCATACGTCGGCAGATCAACCACCCGCGTCGGCCGTCCCAGACGCACGGACCAGTCCACCGGCACCCCACGAGCCCACAACCGGCCGACACCCGCCAGGAACGCGTGCACCTGACCACGATCACGACGCATCACCGGCACCGCCGTGACCGCCTCACCCACCATCGCCGTCAAGACGGCATCAGGACCCACCTCCACCACCGTCGACACACCGTTGTCCCGCAACCACCCCACACAATCGCCGAACCGCACCGCCTGCCGCGCATGCCGCACCCAGTAATCGGCACACCCCAACACCTCACCAGGCTCAGGCCTACCCGTCACACCAGACACCACCGTCAACTGCGGCTCACGCCACCGCACCGACTCCGCAACCTCCGCGAACCGCGCCAACATCGGCTCCATCAACCGCGAATGAAACGCGTGACTCACCGCCAGACGCCGCGACCGCCAACCCCGCACCCCACACTCGACCACCACCCGATCCACCGCCACCAAAGGCCCCGACAACACCACCGACCCAGGCCCATTCACCGCCGCCACATCAAGACCCAACCCACCGGCCAACTCGGTCACATCGGCTTCCGCAGCCTCGACAGCGACCATGCCACCACCGGCACCCAACGCCTGCATCAAAACGGCCCGCGCGGCAACCAGCCGACACGCATCCTCCAGGTCAAGCAAACCCGCAACATGAACAGCAGCCAACTCACCCACCGAATGACCGACCACCACATCGGCCCGCACACCAAAAGACTCCAACAACCGAAACAGCGCCACCTCCACCGCGAACAACGCCGGCTGCGTGAACACCGTGTCATCCAAACCCAACCCACCAACCACACCACCGGCCACAACCTCACCCAGCCCACCCGGCAGCAACCCATCAAACCCCGCACACACCCGCCCGAACGCCTCAGCAAAAACCGGAAACTCCCCCACCAACTCCCGCCCCATACCCACCCACTGAGCACCCTGACCAGTAAAAACAGCCCCCACACCACCCGA
>NZ_JBIAZP010000029.1:0-4421 GCF_042899165.1 Micromonospora sp. NPDC000121 | reverse complement strand
GTGATGAAGATGGTGTTGGCGTTGCAGGCGGGGGTGTTGCCGAGGACGCTGCACGCCGATGAGCCGTCGCCGTTGGTGGATTGGGACGGCGGTGTCCGGTTGTTGTCCGAGCCGGTGGAGCTGGCTGCCGGTGAGCGGCCGTGGCGTGCCGCGGTTTCCTCCTTCGGTATCAGCGGCACCAACGCCCACGTCATCGTCGAAGCCCCGCCCGCCCCGCCGGAACTGCCCGTGGAGTCCCCGGTCGACGGGTCTGTTCTGACGCCTGTGGTGGTGTCGGCGCGTGGCGCGGCGGCGTTGCGGGAGCAGGCCGGCCGGCTCGCGGACTGGTTGGAGCACGAGGGCCGGGATGTGCCGTTGCCGGAGGTGGCCCGAACCTTGGCGTTGTCCCGGGCGGCCCTGGATCACCGCGCGGTCGTCGTTGGTGACGACCACGAGTCCGTCATCGCAGGTCTCCGCGCGGCCATGGGGGAGAGCAAGGTCGTCTCCGGTGCCGGCGGTGTCGTGCTGGTCTTTCCAGGCCAGGGCTGGCAGTGGGCCGGCATGGCCCGCGAACTGCTCGCCGTGTCGCCGGTGTTCGCGGACCGCTTGGCCGAATGCGACAAGGCGCTGGCGGCGCACGTCGACTGGTCCGTGGCAGACGTGCTGCTCGGCGACGATGACGGCTGGCTCTCCCGGGTGGACGTCGTCCAGCCAGTGCTGTGGGCGACGATGGTCTCGCTCGGCGCGGTCTGGTTGTCGTGGGGCCTTCCGGTCATGGGCGTCGTCGGCCACTCCCAGGGCGAGGTCGCCGCCGCCTGTGTGGCAGGCGGATTGTCCCTTGCCGACGGCGCTCGTGTCGTGGTGGTGCGGTCGCGGCTGGTCAGGGAGCTTGCCGGCACCGGCGGGATGGCGTCCGTCGGTCTCAGCCGCTCCGACATCGAACCGCAACTGCCCGAAGGCGTGGAGGTCGCGGTTGTCAACAGCGGCTCCTCCACGGTGATCGCCGGTCCCGTCCCGGCGCTGGAAGCGCTCGTTGAATCCTGGACGGGGCAGGGTGTGCGCGCCCGGCTGATCCCGGTCGACTACGCCTCCCACTCCGCCGCCGTCGACGCCGTCGGCGATCGGATCATCAGTGAACTCGACGGCCTCGCCCCGCAGCCCTCGTCGATCCCGCTCGTCTCGACCGTGACCGGCGAGATCCTCGACACCGCCGCTATGGACGCGACCTACTGGCTGCGCAATCTCCGGCAGACCGTGCGCTTCGACACCGCCATGCAGACCCAGATCGACCGCGGCGCCCGCGTCTTCGTCGAGGTCAGCGCCCACCCCGTTCTCGAACTCGCCATGGCCGAGCTCGTCGAGGCAGCCGCCGTCCCCGGCGTCGTCGTGCCCTCCCAGCGTCGAGACCATCCGCAATGGCGGCATCTGCTGTCGGCCGCCGGGCGGGTCTGGGCCGCGGGCGTCACCGTCGACTGGGCCACCATCCTCGGCGAGGGGCAGACGCGCACAGACCTCCCGACCTACGCCTTCCAGCACCGGCGGTTCTGGCTCGCGCCGGCCACCACGGCGGGTGAGCACCACCTCGACCACCCCGTCCTGACCGGCGTCACCCGCACAACCGAGGACGAGCCCACCGTCTTCACCGGGCGCGTCGACCGCCACACCCTGCCGTGGCTCGACGACCACGCCGTCAACGGCACCACCCTCATCCCCGGCACCGCTCTCGTGGAATGGCTGATCCGCACCGGCGACGAACTCGGCCATAACCGCATCGCCGAACTGACGATCCATACCCCGCTCACCCTCGGGGATCAGCCCGGGAGGCACATCCACGTCGTCTGCCACCCCACCCCGGCCGGTGACCACACTGCGCGGCTCTACAGCCGCTCCGGCCCCACCGATCCGTGGACCGAGCACGTCGAAGCGGTCCTCACCACAGCGGCCGACGGCGTACCGGCCGAAATGGGAGTCTGGCCGCCCGCCGGGCCGCAACCGTTGCCGCTCGACAGTTTCTACGCCGACCTCGCGGCGGTCGGTTACGAGTACGGGCCGACCTTCCAGGGACTGCGTCAGGCGTGGCAGCGGGGCGACACCCTCTACGCCGAGATCACTCTGCCCACCGACGAACCCGACCGGCACAGTATTCACCCCGCGCTGCTCGACGCGGCCCTGCACCCGCTGCTGCTGGGCGGCGACCACACGACCACGTCGTTGCGCGTGCCGTTCGGCTGGGCCGGCGTCCAGCTCTATGCGACCGGGGCGCGGTCAGCCCGGGTCACCGTGACCCCGACCGGACCGGACACGGCAACGGTGCGACTTGCCGACGACGACGGCCGGGCCATCGCCCACATCGACGAACTGCGACTGCGCGCGCTACCCGCCGGCGTGCTCTCCGGACCGGCGGCCGCGTCGCTCTCGGTCGTCACCTGGGTGCCGGCGGCCGCCACCGCCGAGGACGACGCCGGCACCGTCGTGCTCGGCGGCGACGGCTACGCCGACGTGCCCGCATTCGTCGAGGCGGTACGGGCCGGGGCTCCGGTTCCCGCCACGGTCACCGTCACAGCCGACGTCGAACACGCCGATCCGGCCGACGCCGTCACCGCGACGCTCACGGTGGTGCAGCAGTTCATCGCGGCACCCGAGCTGAACGACGTGCGCCTCCGGATCGTCACCAGCGGTGTGAACGTCGCGCCCGGCGGGCACACCGACATGCGTGGCGTCACCGGCGCCGCCCTGTGGGGTCTCGTCCGGGTCGCCCAGTCGGAGTTCCCCGGCCGGATCAGCATCATCGACGTACCCGCCGGCGGCGACGTTCCCGCGCTCACCGACGAGCAGGCGATCGTACGCGCCGAGGGTGTCCTGGTGCCCCGCCTGACCACCGTGGCTCCGGCGGTGGCCGAGGCGCCGCCCCTCGACAACGGTTGGATCCTCGTCACCGGCGGCACCGGCGGCATCGGCGCCCTGCTCTCCGAGCATCTCGTTCGTGCGCACGGAGTGCGGAAGTTGCTGCTGGTGAGCCGTTCGGGACCGGACGCGCCGGGCGCGGGTGAACTGACGCAGCGGCTGGAGTCGCTGGGCGCGACGGTACGGGTGGCCGCCTGCGACGTAGCCGATCGGACACAGTTGCAGGGCGTGCTCGATGACATCGACCAGCTCGTCGGCGTCGTCCACGCCGCCGGTGTGCTGGATGACGGTGTGCTGGAAGGATTGTCTGCCGAGCGGGTCGCGCACGTCCTGCGGGGAAAGCTCGGTGGTGCCCTGCTGTTGCACGAGCTGACGGCCGGCCGGGACCTGGCGCTGTTCGTCATGTTCTCGTCGGTCGCGGGCGTGCTGGGCAATGCCGGCCAGGGTGCCTACGCGGCGGCGAACGCCGGCCTGGACGGGCTCGCCGTACACCGGCGCGAAACCGGTCTGCCCGGTACGTCTGTGGCGTGGGGATTGTGGGAGGCCGAGACCGGGATGACCCGCGGCCTGTCCCAGCGCGACCGCGGCCGCTTCGCCGGCCTCGCGATGCCGACCGGCGAGGCCCTCGCCCTGTTCGACGCCGCCCTCACGAGCACCGAACCCGTCGTCGTCGCCGCGCGTCTCGACCGCACCAGTCCGCATCTCCTGATCACCGGCCGCTCCGGGCGCCGCCCCGCTCGCCGGGCCATCACCGCGGCCACCGCGAATGGACAGGTGAACGAGTTCGCCGGCCTGAACCCGGCGCAGCGGCAGCGCCGGCTGCGTGACCTGGTGCGTGCCCACGTTGCCGGCGTCCTCGGCCACGGCAGCCCCGAGGCGGTCGACCCGGACCGGCCGTTCAAGGAGGTCGGCTTCGACTCGCTGACCGCCGTCGACCTGCGCAACCGGCTCGCTGCGGCGGTGGGGAAGGCCCTGCCCGCCACCGTCGTCTTCGATCACCCGACGCCCACCGCACTCGCACGACACCTTGACGAGGTGGTGGGCGGTGAACCTGTGGCGACGCCGGCGCCCGTCGCGCCACCCGCCCACGTCGGAGCGGCGGGGGACTCGCTCGCCATCGTGGGTATGGCGTGTCGCTTCCCGGGCGGGGTGGATTCGCCTGAGGACTTGTGGCGGGTGGTTGTCGAGGGCCGTGATGTGGTCGGAGATTTTCCGGCCGACCGTGGTTGGACGGTCGACGGTTCCTTCGCGCGGATCGGGGGCTTTCTCGACGGCGCCGCGGACTTCGACCCGGAGTTGTTCGGTATCTCGCCCCGTGAAGCCCTGGCAATGGATCCGCAGCAGCGGGTACTCCTGGAGGTCTCCTGGGAAGCCCTGGAACGCGCCGGCATCGCGCCTGATTCTTTGCGTGGTTCGCCGACGGGTGTGTTCGTGGGCGTTATAGGTCAGGAGTACGGGCCGCGGTTGGGTGAGGCCGGTGCCCTGGTGGAGGGTTATGGGTTGACTGGTGGTGCGGCCAGTGTGGCGTCTGGTCGTAT
>NZ_JBIAZP010000028.1:0-4499 GCF_042899165.1 Micromonospora sp. NPDC000121 | reverse complement strand
CTGATGTTGATGTGGTGGAGGCGCACGGTACTGGTACTCGGTTGGGTGATCCGATCGAGGCGCAGGCGCTGGTGGCCACCTATGGTGCGGCCCGTAATGGTCGGGGTCCTGTGTGGCTTGGGTCGCTGAAGTCGAACGTGGGTCATACCCAGGCCGCCGCTGGTGTGGCTGGTGTGATGAAGATGGTGTTGGCGTTGCAGGCGGGGGTGTTGCCGAGGACGCTGCACGCCGATGAGCCGTCGCCGTTGGTGGATTGGGACGGCGGTGTGCGGTTGTTGTCCGAGCCGGTGGAGCTGGTTCGTGACGGCCGGCCGTGGCGAGCGGGTGTTTCCTCGTTCGGTATCAGCGGCACCAACGCCCACGTCATCGTCGAAGCCCCGCCGCTGGCGCCGGAGCTGCCCGTGGAGTCCCCGGTCGACGGGTCTGTTGCGACGCCTGTGGTGGTGTCGGCGCGTGGCGCGGCGGCGTTGCGGGAGCAGGCCGGCCGGCTCGCGGACTGGCTGGAGCACGAGGGCCAGGACGTGCCGTTGCCGGAGGTGGCCCGGACCTTGGCGTTGTCCCGGGCGGCCCTGGATCACCGCGCGGTCGTCGTCGGCGACGACCACGAGTCGGTGGTGGCGTCGTTGCGTGCCGCCACGGCGCTCACGCCGGTGTCCTCCGGGGCGACCGGCGTGGTGCTGGTGTTCCCAGGTCAGGGCTGGCAGTGGGCGGGCATGGCCCGAGAACTGCTTACCAGCTCGGCGGTGTTCGCCGACCGTCTGGCCGAGTGTGACCTGGCCCTGTCCGACCACGTCGACTGGTCTGTCACCGACATCCTCCAGGGCGAGGACGAGATGTGGCTGTCCCGGGTGGATGTGGTACAGCCGGTGCTCTGGGCGGTGATGGTGTCCCTGGGCGCAGTCTGGCTGTCCTGGGGCGTCCCGGTGATCGGGGCGGTCGGTCACTCCCAGGGCGAGGTCGCGGCGGCATGCGTGGCCGGCGGCCTGTCACTCGCAGACGGCGCCCGGGTGGTGGTGATCCGGTCCCGGCTGGTGCGTGAGTTGGCCGGCACCGGTGGGATGCTGTCGGTGGGGCTCGGCCGCACCGAGATCGAACCGCAGCTGCCCGAGGGCGTTGAGATCGCGGTCGTCAACAGCGCTGCGTCGACCGTGGTTGCCGGACCCGTGGCCGCTCTGGAGGCGCTCGCCGCGCAATTGGCCGAGCGCGGGGTGCGAGCCCGGATGGTCCCCGTCGACTACGCCTCCCACTCCGCGGCTGTCGATGCGCTCGCCGACCGGCTGATGAAGCAACTCGATGACCTGACACCGCGTTCCTCGCAGATTCCGGTCATCTCGACGGTGACCGGCGACGTCGTCGACACCGCCGACATGGGCGCCGACTACTGGCTGCGCAACCTCCGCCAGACGGTGCGGTTCGACACCGCCATGCAGACCCTCACCAGCCGCGGCGCCCGCGTCTTCGTCGAGGTCAGCGCTCACCCCGTGCTGGAACTGGCCATGTCCGAATGCGCCCCCGACGGCGTGGTGATCTCCTCCCAGCGCCGCGACCGCCCGCAGCGGAACCACCTGCTGACCGCCCTCGGCCAAGTCTGGACCGCCGGTGTCCGGGTCGACTGGGCCACCGTCCACGGCCCCGGCGCCATCCGCACCGACCTGCCCACGTACGCCTTTCAGCACCAGCGCTTCTGGCTGACCCCCACCACCTCGGCCGGCCAGCGTACCCCTGACCATCCCGTGCTTGCCGCCAGCACCCACACCACCGCGGACGAACCCACCATCCTCACGGGGCGCCTCGATCCGCGCACTCTCCCCTGGCTGGCCGACCACGCGGTCAGGGACACCACCATCCTTCCCGGCACCGCTTTCATCGAATGGCTCGTCCACACCGGCGACCACCTCGGCCACAATCGCATTGCCGACGTCATCATCCACACACCCCTCACCGTCCAGGGGCACATCGCCCACGACATCCACATCGTCTGTGTGCCGGTTGACGGCTCCGCGCACACCGCCCGCATCTACGCTCGGCGCCACGGCATCGACAACTGGACCCTGCACGCCGAAGGCCGTCTCGACACGACCGACGAGCCTGCGGACATCGTTGTGGGCCCCTGGCCACCCGAGGGTGCCCAGCCCGCAACCATCGACACGTTCTACACCGACGTGGCGGCCGCCGGCTATCAGTACGGGCCGGCGTTCCAGGGCATGCGGGAGCTGTGGCGGCGCGGCGACACGCTCCACGCCGAGGTCGCCCTTCCCGCCGAGGAACCGGTCACCGGCGTGGCCATCCACCCGGCGCTGCTGGACGCCGCGCTGCACCCGCTGCTGACAGCCGACGAACTGCGACTGCCGTTCGCCTGGACCGGCATCCGGGTTCATGCCACCGGCGCTCGCCGCGCGCGCGTCACCGTGACCCCGACCGGCCCGGACAGCGCCCGGATCAGACTCTCCGACGACGACGGCCGTCCCATCGCCGACATCCACGAACTCCGCCTCCGCGCGCTGCCCGCAGTCCCCACGGCCGCGTCCCTGACAACCGTCTCGTGGGTACCGCCGGAGAGTGCCCCGGCAACAGACACCACAGGGTCGACCCCGCCCGTGGTCGTGTACTCCCCGCCGGCCGGGAACGCCGTGGCCGACACCCTTGCCGAGTTGCAACGGTTCCTCGGCTCGACCGAGCAGGCCGGCGAGCGGCTGCTCGTCCTCACCCGCGACGCCCTCGTCGCACCCGCGGAGGGCCGGGTCGACCCGGCCGGCGTCCTCGGCGCGGCGGTCTGGGGCCTGGTGCGTTCGGCGCAGTCGGAGCACCCGGGCCGGTTCCTGCTGCGCGACGTACCCACGGACGTCGAACCTGATCTCGACGCTCTGCTGTCCACGGGGGAAGAGCAGGCGGTGCTACGTGCCGAGGGCGTTCTGGTGCCTCGTCTCCAGCCCGCGCGCCCGCTGGCGGCGGAGGCGCCCACTCTCGATGACGGGTGGGTGCTGGTCACGGGCGGCACCAGCGGTGTCGGCGCCCTGGTGGCCGAACACCTCGTGTGCCGGCACGCGGTGACACGGCTTCTGCTGTTGAGCCGATCCGGTCCGAACGCCGACGGCGTGGCCGCGCTCGTGGACCGGCTGGAGACCCTTGGCGCGACGGTGCGGGTGGTGGCCTGCGACGTGAGCGATCGGGCGCAGTTGCAGGGCGTTCTCGACGGCGTCGACAGGCTCGTGGGGGTCGTCCACGCCGCCGGGGTGCTGGACGACGGCGTGCTGGAAGGGCTGTCGCCCGATCGGGTGGCGAACGTCCTCAACGGCAAGCTGGGCGGCGCCCTGCTGCTGCACGAACTCACCCTGGACCGGGATCTGGCGATGTTCGTCGTCTTCTCCTCCGTCGCCGGAGTGCTCGGCAACGCCGGTCAGGCCAGTTACGCGGCGGCCAACGCCGGCCTGGACGGGCTCGCCGTGTTGCGCACGGGCATGGGTCTGCCGGCCACGTCGATCGCGTGGGGGCTGTGGGAGGCCCAGACCGGAATGACCCGTGGCATGCAGGACCGCGACCGCAGCCGCCTCAGCCGGTCCGCGGTCGAAGCCATGCCGACCGGCGAAGCGCTCACCCTCTTCGACGCTGCCATCACCGGCGCCGAACCCGTCGTCGTCGCGGCGACCCTGAACCTCGGCCGGGTGGCCGACCCGGCACCGCCCATGCTCCGGCGACTCACCCGGAGAACCAGCACAAGCCGGCGCCGTGTCATCGCGCCCACGGATGCCGGCGCTGCCGAGCAGGAGCTGGCCACGCTCAGGCCGGCCCAGCGCCGGCGCCGGTTGCGTGACCTGGTGCGTACCCACGTCGCCGGCGTCCTCGGCCACGGCGGCCCCGAGACGGTCGACCCGGACCGGCCGTTCAAGGAGGTCGGCTTCGACTCGCTGACCGCCGTCGACCTGCGCAACCGGCTCGCCGCCGCGGTGGGGAAGACCCTGTCCGCCACCGTCGTCTTCGATCATCCCACCCCGGCAGCGCTCGCTGATCACCTCGACATCCGCCTCGGCGGTAACGGCGACAGGCCCGCCGACAGCGCACATCCGGTCGTGGAGAGCCTCGACCGGCTCGCCGAAGTCCTCGACGACGCCGACGCCGCCGACCTGATCGAGCACCGTGTGACGCATCGTCTGCGGACGCTGCTGTCGCGGCTCGACGGGGGCACCGACCGCGACCCCGACGACCTCGACGCCGACCTGGTGAAGGCCTCCGACGACGAGCTCTACGAGTTCCTCCAGCACGAACTCGGCATCACGCACGACCCATTCACCGACGGCTCAGGAAGGTGAACGCGATGAACAACGAGGACAAGCTTCGCGAGTACCTCAAGCTCGTCACCGCCGACCTGCGCAAGGCCCGCCGCCGCGTCCAGGAACTGGAAGCCATCGAGCCGTTGGCGATCGTGGGTATGGCGTGTCGTTTTCCGGGTGGGGTGGATTCGCCTGAGGATTTGTGGCGGGTGGTTGTCGAGGGCCGTGATG
>NZ_JBIAZP010000027.1:1993-5250 GCF_042899165.1 Micromonospora sp. NPDC000121 | reverse complement strand
GAGTTGCACAGTGGACGCGTAGCAGCTTAGTAGTCAAGTCCTCGGCCTATTAGTACCGGTCAACTGAACCCGTTACCGAGCTTACATTTCCGGCCTATCAACCCAGTCGTCTAGCTGGGGGCCTTACCCATCCGAAGATGGTGGGATACCTCATCTTGAAGCGAGCTTCCCGCTTAGATGCTTTCAGCGGTTATCCCTTCCGAACGTAGCTAACCAGCCGTGCCCCTGGCGGGACAACTGGCACACCAGAGGTTCGTCCGTCCCGGTCCTCTCGTACTAGGGACAGCCCTTCTCAAGTATCCTACGCGCACGGCGGATAGGGACCGAACTGTCTCACGACGTTCTAAACCCAGCTCGCGTACCGCTTTAATGGGCGAACAGCCCAACCCTTGGGACCTGCTACAGCCCCAGGATGCGACGAGCCGACATCGAGGTGCCAAACCATCCCGTCGATATGGACTCTTGGGGAAGATCAGCCTGTTATCCCCGGGGTACCTTTTATCCGTTGAGCGACACCGCTTCCACACGCAAGTGCCGGATCACTAGTCCCGACTTTCGTCCCTGCTCGACCTGTCAGTCTCACAGTCAAGCTCCCTTGTGTACTTGCACTCAACACCTGATTGCCAACCAGGCTGAGGGAACCTTTGGGCGCCTCCGTTACCCTTTAGGAGGCAACCGCCCCAGTTAAACTACCCACCAGACACTGTCCCTGAACCGGATAACGGTCCGAAGTTAGATACCCAAATCAACCAGAGTGGTATTTCAAGATTGCCTCCACCCATACTGGCGTATGAGCTTCACCGGCTCCCACCTATCCTACACAAGCTAACTCAGATACCAATGTCAAGCTATAGTAAAGGTCCCGGGGTCTTTCCGTCCTGCCGCGCGTAACGAGCATCTTTACTCGTAATGCAATTTCGCCGGGCCTGTGGTTGAGACAGTGGGGAAGTCGTTACGCCATTCGTGCAGGTCGGAACTTACCCGACAAGGAATTTCGCTACCTTAGGATGGTTATAGTTACCACCGCCGTTTACTGGCGCTTAAGTTCTCCGCTTCGCCCCGAAGAGCTAACAGGTCCCCTTAACGTTCCAGCACCGGGCAGGCGTCAGTCCATATACATCGAATTACTTCTTCGCATGGACCTGTGTTTTTAGTAAACAGTCGCTTCCCCCTGCTCTCTGCGGCCATACAACGCTCCACCCGCAAGGGGCTTCACGTCTCCGGCCCCCCTTCTCCCTAAGTTACGGGGGCAATTTGCCGAGTTCCTTAACCACAGTTCGCCCGATCGCCTCGGTATTCTCTACCTGACCACCTGTGTCGGTTTGGGGTACGGGCCGCTAAGAACTCGCTAGAGGCTTTTCTCGGCAGCATAGGATCACTGACTTCACCTGAATCGGCTCGGCATCACGTCTCAGCCTCCATGCACCACGGATTTGCCTATGGTGCGGCCTACACGCTTACCCCGGCACAACCACCGGCCGGGCTCAGCTACCTTCCTGCGTCACCCCATCGCTTGACTACTACCCGCCAGGTTCCCACGCTCCCCATGATTGGTCCGAAGACCGCCCACAGATCGGGTGGTTAGCACAACGAGGTTCATCAGGGACGCTCTTTCGCGGGTACGGGAATATCAACCCGTTGTCCATCGACTACGCCTCTCGGCCTCGCCTTAGGTCCCGACTCACCCAGGGCGGATTAGCCTGGCCCTGGAACCCTTGGTCATCCGGCGGAAGGGTTTCTCACCCTTCTTTCGCTACTCATGCCTGCATTCTCACTCGTGCCGCGTCCACAACTAGGTCACCCCGCTGCTTCACTCGCGGCACGACGCTCCCCTACCCATCCACACACCTGCACGGCACATCAAGGCGCCGCGAAGTAAAAATGTGAATGCCACAGCTTCGGCGGTGTGCTTGAGCCCCGCTACATTGTCGGCGCGGAACCACTTGACCAGTGAGCTATTACGCACTCTTTAAAGGGTGGCTGCTTCTAAGCCAACCTCCTGGTTGTCTATGCGACCCCACATCCTTTTCCACTTAGCACACGCTTAGGGGCCTTAGCTGGTGATCTGGGCTGTTTCCCTCTCGACTACGAAGCTTATCCCCCGCAGTCTCACTGCCGCGCTCTCACTTACCGGCATTCGGAGTTTGGCTGATTTCGGTAAGCTTGTGGGCCCCCTAGACCATCCAGTGCTCTACCTCCGGCAAGAAACACGCGACGCTGCACCTAAATGCATTTCGGGGAGAACCAGCTATCACGGAGTTTGATTGGCCTTTCACCCCTAACCACAGGTCATCCCCCAACTTTTCAACGTTGGTGGGTTCGGCCCTCCACGCGGTCTTACCCGCGCTTCAGCCTGCCCATGGCTAGATCACTCCGCTTCGGGTCTAGGACACGCGACTGAATCGCCCTATTCAGACTCGCTTTCGCTACGGCTCCCCCACACGGGTTAACCTCGCCACATGCCACTAACTCGCAGGCTCATTCTTCAAAAGGCACGCCGTCACCCCGCAAGGCTCCGACGGATTGTAGGCGAACGGTTTCAGGTACTATTTCACTCCCCTCCCGGGGTACTTTTCACCATTCCCTCACGGTACTCGTCCGCTATCGGTCACCAGGAAGTATTTAGGCTTACCAGGTGGTCCTGGCAGATTCACGGCAGATTTCAGGAGTCCGCCGCTACTCGGGAACACCCACAGAAGACCAGCCACTTTCACCTACCGGACTATCACCGCCTACGGTCAGCCTTTCCAGACTGTTCGGCTAGCAACTGGCTTTGTAACTCCTCGAGTGCATGTCAGTACACTCAGCAGGGTCCCACAACCCCGACCACGCAACCCCTGACAGGTATCACACGCAGCCGGTTTAGCCTCAATCCGCTTTCGCTCGCCACTACTCACGGAATCACTCTTTGTTTTCTCTTCCTACGGGTACTGAGATGTTTCACTTCCCCGCGTTCCCTCCATACACCCTATGTGTTCAGGTGCAGGTGACACCACATGACTGATGCCGGGTTCCCCCATTCGGACACCCTGGGATCACAGCTCGGTTGACAGCTCCCCCAGGCCTATCGCGGCCTCCCACGTCCTTCATCGGCTCCTGGTGCCAAGGCATCCACCGTTCGCCCTTGACAACTTGACCACAAAGATGCTCGCGTCCACTGTGCAATTCTCAACAAACGACCAACCCACAACCCGAACCGCCTCACACCAGCATCACCACAGCGACCGGTATGCGAGACCAGGCCATGCCTGGCAACC
>NZ_JBIAZP010000026.1:0-5792 GCF_042899165.1 Micromonospora sp. NPDC000121 | reverse complement strand
TTGGCGGATGTGGCGTACACGTTGCAGGTGGGTCGTCGGCATTTCGAGCGGCGGCGGGCGGTGGTCTGCCGCGACGCCACCCAGGCCGCGGCGGCCCTCTCCGGGGCGGACCCCGAGCGGCTGCTGACCGGCCGGGCCGGCGACCTCCCACCCGCCCTGGTGTTCCTCTTTCCCGGCGGCGGCAGCCAGTACGTCGGCATGGGCCGCCAGTTGCACGCCGCCGAGCCGGTCTTCGCCGAGCACCTCGACCGCTGCGCCGACCTGGCCGTACCCCGGCTCGGCTACGACCTGCGCGAGGCGGTGCTCGCCCCCGACGGCGACCCCCGCGCGGCGGAGATCCTCGACACCACGGCGGGCCGGCTGACCGCGCTGTTTGCGGTGGAGTACGCGCTGGCCATGCTCTGGCAGTCGTGGGGCGTGCGCCCCGAGGCCATGCTCGGGCACAGCAGCGGCGAGTACGTGGCCGCCAGCCTGGCCGGCGTCTTCGACCTCGCCGACGCCATCGACACCGTGGCCCTGCGCGGCCAGCTTATCGACCGGCTGCCCCACGGCGCCATGCTCGCCGTCAACCTCGCCGAGTCCGACGCCGCCCGGTACGCCGGCGACGACCTCGACGTCGCGGCCGTCAACGGACCCGAACAGACCGTGCTCTCCGGCCCGGCCGCCGCCGTCGAGGCGGCCCGGGCGGCGCTGGACGCCGACGGGGTCCGCGCCAAGCTGGTCCGGGTACGCCAGGCCGCGCACACCCGGATGCTGGACCCGCTGCTGGCCGAGTTCGCGGCGCACATGGCCACGGTCACGCTGCGGCCCCCGCAGGCGCGGGTCGGGTCCAACGTCACCGGCACCTGGCTCACCGCCGCCGACGCCACCGACCCCGGCTACTGGGTGCGCCACCTGCGGGCCACCGTCCGCTTCGGCGACAACCTGCGCGCCGCCGCCGCCCTGCCGGACGCCGCGTTCCTCGAGGTGGGCCCGGGGCACGCGCTCGGCACGATGGCCCTGGCGATGAGCCGGGCGGCCGGCGCCGAGACCACCACCTCCATCGTGGCCTCCCTGCCCGCCGCCCCCGACCAGGACGAGAACGAGACGCTGCTCGGCGCGCTGGCCCGGCTCTGGCTGGCCGGGGCGGCGATCGACTGGACCGCCTTCGCTGCCGGCGAGCAGCGGCGCCGGGTGCCCCTGCCGACCTACCCGTTCGAGCGCCGCCGCTACAGCCTGCTGAACGGATCGACGCCCGCCGCCCACGAGGCGCCGGCGGCGGCCGGGCCGAAGCACGACCGGCCCGACCTGCCCACGGAGTACGAACCACCGCGCACCGAGATCGAGGAGACCGTGGCGCAGGCGTGGCGGGAACTGCTCGGCTACCGGGAGATCGGCGTCTTCGACGACTTCCTGCTGCTGGGCGGGGACTCGCTGCTCACCGGCCGGCTGGTCGCCCGCCTCCAGGACACCTTCCAGGTCCCGATCACCGTCGCGGAGGCCTTCGCCCGGCGCACCGTCGCCCAGCAGGCCGACCTGCTCCAGGACCGGCTCCTCGCCGAGCTCGAAGGGCTCTCCGACTCCGACGCCGAACGGCTGATGAGCGAGGCGGACCCGTCGGAGGCGGGGCGATGACGGCGACCCGCGGCGCCGCCGCCACCTCGATCCCGCTCCGGCCCCCCGGCCGGCCCGCCCCGCTGTCGTTCCAGCAGCGCCGGCTGTGGTTCCTGGACCGGCTGGTGGGCCGGGACGCCGGTGTGCACAACATGGCGATCACGCTGCGCCTGTCCGGCCCGCTCGACGTCGCGGCGCTGGACCGCGCGCTACGCCTGATCCGCACCCGGCACGAGGCGCTGCGCACCACCATCCACGACGACGGCGACGAGCCGGTCCAGGTGGTCGAGCCGGTCGACGACACCCCGATCGAGACGCTGGACCTGACGGCGGTGCCCGACGACCGGCGCGCGGCGCGGTTCGACGAGACCGTCGCCGCCCGCGCCCGGGAGCCGTTCGACCTGCGCCGCCCGCTGATCCGTACCCTGCTGGTCCGCCTCGCCGCGGACGAGCACGTGCTGCTGGTGACGATGCACCACATCATCGCCGACGGATGGTCCGGCGGCGTGCTCGCGCAGGAGCTGGCGGAGGGGTACGCGGCCCTGCTGGCGGGCCGGCAGCCGCGGCTGCCCCACCTGCCGTTGCAGTACCCCGACTTCGCGGCCTGGCAGCGCGCGTACCTGACCGGGCCGGTCCTGGAGCGGCAGCTCGGGTACTGGCGGGACCGGCTGGCCGGCGCGCCGCTGGTGCTGGACCTGCCCACCGACCGGCCCCGGCCGGCCGTGCAGACCCACCGCGGCGCCACCCTGCGCCTGGACCTGCCCGCCGACCTGGCCGCCGACCTGCAACGGTTCAGCCGCGCCGAGCAGGTCAGCCCGTTCATGCTCGGCCTGGCCGTCTTCGCGGTGGTGCTGTCCCGCTGGTCCGGCCAGCAGGACCTGGTCATCGGCACGCCGGTGGCGAACCGCACCCGACCCGAGCTGGAGCACCT
The DNA here is from genome assembly GCF_042899165.1 of Micromonospora sp. NPDC000121. Classification (NCBI taxonomy): domain Bacteria; kingdom Bacillati; phylum Actinomycetota; class Actinomycetes; order Micromonosporales; family Micromonosporaceae; genus Micromonospora; species Micromonospora sp. NPDC000121. Next base: position 3,268 of record NZ_JBIAZP010000026.1, on the reverse strand, counting down.
GTTCGGCTTCTTCGCCAACACCCTGGCCCTGCGTACGCGGCTCGACGGGGAGCCGACCCTGCGGCAGCTGCTCGACCGGGTGCGCGGCGACCTGTCGGCGGACTTCGCCCACCAGGACGTGCCGTTCGAGATGCTGGTCGACGCGCTGCACCCGGTGCGTGACCTCAGCCGGCACCCCGTCTTCCAGACCCTGTTCAGTTGGCAGGACGAGCCGATGCGGCCGTTCCGGACCGGCGAGCTGGTCGTCACGCCGATCCCGCAGCACAGCGGCAACTCCCAGTTCGACCTGTCGTTCTACGCCCACCGCACCGGCGACGACGCGGTCTTCTGCATCGTCGAGTACGCCACCGACCTGTTCGACGCCGACACCGTGCGTGCGCTGGCCGACCAGTTCGTCGTCGCGCTGCGGCACGCCGTGGCCGACCCCGACCGGCCGGTGGCCCGGCTGCCGCTGCTGGACGCCGCGCAGCACCACCGGGTCACCGTCGCCTGGAACGACACCGCCGTGCCGGTGCCCACCGCCTGCGTGCCCGACCTCGTGACGGCGCAGGCCGCCCGCACCCCGGACGCGGTCGCGCTGACCTGCGGCGGGCGGGCGCACACCTACCGCGAGCTGGACGAGCGGGCGGAACGGCTGGCCCACCGGCTGCGCGCCGCCGGCGCCGCCCCGGGCCGGCTGGTCGGGGTCTGCCTGCCCCGCGGCGCCGACCTGGTGGCGGCCCTGCTGGCGGTGCTGCGCTGCGGGGCGGCGTACCTGCCGCTCGACCCGGCCCACCCGGCCGGGCGGCACGCCGACCTGCTGGACGACGCCGCCGCCGAGCTGGTGGTCACCGCCGACGAGTGGGCCGACCGCTTCCCCGGCCGGCGGACGTGCCCGCCGCACGCCCCGGCCGGCGACCCTGCGCCCACCGCCCCGCTGCCCCCGGTCGACCCCGACGCGCCGGCCTACCTGCTGCACACGTCCGGCTCGACCGGGCGGCCGAAGGGCGTGCTGGTGCCGCACCGGGCCGTCGTCGACTTCCTGGTCGGCGTCCGGACCTGCCCGGGCCTGCTGCCGACGGACGTGGTCCTCGCGGTCAGCACCATCTGCTTCGACATCGCCCTCTACGAGGTGCTCGCCCCCCTCACCGTCGGCGCGCACGTGGTCCTCGCCACCGAGGACGACGTCCGCCAGGGCGACAGCCTGCGCCGGCTCGTCCGGGAGCGCCGGGTGACCGTGCTCGACGGCACGCCCTCCACCTGGCGGCTGCTGGTCGGCGCCGGCTGGGAGGGCGGCGACCTGCGGCTGGCGGTCTCCACCGCCGAGGCCCTCACCCCGGAACTCGCCGAGCAGCTGCTCGACCGGTGCCCCGAGGTCTGGAACATGTACGGCCCCACCGAGACGACGGTGTGGGCCGCCGGCCACCGCGTCCGGCGCGGCGAGCGGCCCGTCCCGATCGGCCGCCCCACCCCGAACACCCGGCTGTACGTGCTGGACGCCGCCGGCGAGCCGGTGCCGCCCGGCGTGCCGGGGGAGCTGCACGTCGGCGGCGCCGGGGTGGCGCACGGCTACCTCGGCGCGCCGGCCGCCACCGCCGCCCGCTTCGTGCCCGACCCGTACGGCCCGCCCGGCGCCCGCCTGTACCGGACCGGGGACGTGGTGCGGCTGCTCCCCGACGGGATCGTGCAGTACCTCGGCCGCACCGACAACCAGGTCAAGCTGCGTGGCTACCGCATCGAGCTGGGCGAGATCGAGGCGACGCTGCGCCGGCACCGGTCGGTCGCCGACGTGGCGGTCCTGCTGGAGGGCGCCGACCCGGTGCGCCGGCACCTGGTGGCCTACCTGGTGGGCCGGGGCGACGACGCGCCGGACGCCGCCGAACTGCGGTCGTGGTGCGCGGCCACGCTGCCCGCGTACATGGTCCCCGCCCGGTACGTCGCGCTGCCGGCGCTGCCGCTGAACAGCAACGGCAAGGTGGACCGGCGGGCCCTGGCGCAGACGCCCGGCACAGACCTGACCGCCGGCGCCGCCGGGCCGGGCGCGCCGCTCGGGGCCACCGCCCGCCGGGTCGCCGAGGTGTGGCGCGACCTGCTGGGCCGCGACTGCGGCCCGCACGAGAACTTCTTCGACGCGGGCGGGCACTCGCTGCTCGCGGTCGAACTCCAGCGCACCCTCGCCGACCGGTTCGGCGTGGACGTGGCGCTGCTGACCATCTTCGAGGTCCCGACCATCGTCGGGCTGGCCACGTACCTCGACGCGGCGGCAGGTCCGGCCGCCGCCGCTCCGTCCGGTCCCGTACCGGCCATCGACGCGGAGTACGGCCGCCGACGGCGGTCCGCTCACCGGCTCCGGCCACGAACCGGCCCGGCCATCCACCAGCCACCGAGAGGGGAAGCCCATGACGCCGGCCCGAATCGCTGAGACCAACCCGGGCACCACCGAGGAACTGCCCGAGGAACTGGAGAACGCCCTGGCGGTGGTCGGCCTGGCGGGCCGCTTCCCCGGTGCGTCCAACGTGGCGGAGTTCTGGCGGAACCTGTGCGCCGGGGTGGAGTCGGTGACGTTCTTCTCGCCGGAGGAGTTGGCGGCGGCGGGCGTGCCGGAGTCGGTGTACTCGCACCCGAGCTACGTGCCGGCGAAGGCGCGGTTGGACGGCGTGGAGTTGTTCGATGCCGAGTTCTTCGGCTTCAACGCGCACGAGGCGGAGATGACGGATCCGCAGCACCGGTTGTTCCTGGAGTGCGCGTGGGAGGCGTTGGAGGACGCGGCGTACGACCCGGCGCGGTTCCCGGGCCGCATCGGCGTCTACGCCGGCCAGTCCATGAACACGTACTCGCTCTACAACATCATGCGCAATCCCGCGCTGGCGCAGGCGTTCTACCTCGACTACCTGCCCATGATGATCAGCTCCAACGACGACTTCCTGGCCACCCGGGTGGCGTACAAGCTGGACCTGCACGGCCCCGCGATGACGATCCAGACGGCCTGCTCGACGGGGTTGGTGGCGATCCACCAGGCGTGCCAGTCGCTGCTGGCGGGCGAGTGCGACATGGCGCTGGCCGGCGGCGTCGGCGTGAAGATCCCGGAGAACGTCGGCCACGTCTACCGCGAGGGCACCGGCCTGTCCCCGGACGGGCACTGCCGCGCCTTCGACCGCAACGCGAGCGGCATCGTCGGCGGCAGCGGCGTGGGTGTCGTGGTGTTGCGGCGGTTGGCGGATGCGGTGGCGGCGGGGGATGTGGTGCATGCGGTGGTGCGGGGTTCGGCGGTGAATAACGACGGTGGTGG
>NZ_JBIAZP010000025.1:0-11789 GCF_042899165.1 Micromonospora sp. NPDC000121 | reverse complement strand
GGTCATCTGGGTGAGCGCAACGACCACGACTCGCAGGGCCTGTTCCAGCAGCGCCCGTCCTCGGGTTGGGGCACGGTCGAGCAGATCACCGACCCGGAGTACTCGACCATGGCGTTCCTGAAGGGTCTCAAGCAGGTCGACGGGTGGCAGGACATGCCGCTGACCAAGGCGGCGCAGACGGTGCAGGTGTCGGCGTACCCGGACCACTACGCGCAGTGGGAGCGGCAGGCCGCCGACCTGGTCGCCGAGCACTGGAACAGCTGACAGTCACGTGATGCCGCTGGCCGGTACCCCTGTCCGGGGTGCCGGCCAGCGGCGTCTTCGCGTCTTCGCGTTCGGGGTCGGTCGGTCGTGGCGCGCTGCTGTTCGCCGCGCAGGCCGTGGACCCGGCGGCTGTCACCAGCAGTGGGCCGGTCAGGCGTTTTCGGCGTGCCCTGACGTCAGCGGCCGCCCTCGGCCAGCTCGGCGAGCATCCCCTCGCAGCTGCGGACGACGACCTGTGCGCCCCGCCGCTGGGCCAGCCGGAGCATGCTGTCCTCCGCCCGGTTCCGCCACCTCCACTGTGTGTCGGAGGCGACCTCCCAGAGCTGCTGCGCGGTCGCGTCGTGTTCGACGCCGAGTCGGGCGGCCAGGCCGATGCCGTCCCCGCCGACCAGCCGCTGTGCCTCCGCGGCCAGTTCGGGGTCGAATCCGAGCCGGGTGTTCCGCAGTGCCGCGAGCAGGCGCAGCTCCTGGAACTCGTGCGCGCCGACGAGGATCTGCTCCAGCATGGTGCGCAGCTCGCCGGTGCCCGGTTCGGGTTCGGCTCGCAGCAGAGCCTCCACGGCGGCCATCGCCGAGCGCGCCTTGAGCGCGTCCCGCCGGTCGATGAACAGACGGTTCACCGACTCGCGTAGCTCGGTCAGGCCGCTGCGGCGGATGAGTTCGGCGGACAGCTTGGCCCGGTTGTCGCAGCCGGTACGGACCAGCGTGGCCGCGAGCCGGACGCCGAAGAGGCCGAGCCGGTCCAGCAGCGCGGCGCGTACCTCGGCGTCCAGCCGTACGGGTAGCTCGCCGCCGGCGAAGCGGTCGGCGGAGAGCAGGTGAGGCTCCAGGGCCTCGCGGGGCACGCGGGCCAACTGCGCCAGTACCGCGAAATCCGACTCGCTGAGCACCCGGCCGGCCAGCCCGATCAGCCCGCTGCACGCCACCGTGTCCACGCAGAGCGCGGTCACACGGGGGTCGCGGTACTGCCGGCGGGCCAGTCGGCGGGCGGTGAGCAGGGCGTCGATCTGTCCGCCGCCGGTCTCGTCGGCCCGGGACAGCACCAGGACGACGTTCACCGGGGCCGCCTGGCCGGCGGCGCTCTCCCGACTGGTCTCCAGGACCCTCAGGTCGGTGCCGCGGCCGTCCCGGGTCAGGTACAGCACCGCGTCCGCGTCGCGTAGCACCCGGTCCATCACCGGCGCCCGGCCGTGCTCGTCCACGCCGGTGATCGCGGGCGTGTCGATGAGGGTCACCTGCCGCAGGGCCCGGGTGGGCCACCGCACCACGATGTCGCGCAGCTCGCCGGCCCGCCAGCCGACGAGGTCCACCCGCATCCCCGTCGCCGACTTGACCATCGCCAGCTCCTGCGGCGGGTGACTGGTCGAGTAGGCGATGGCGCGCGGTTGCGGCGCGTCCTCGTACCAGGTGAAGACGTCGGTGTCGTCCGCGTCGCCGACGGGCGCGACCTCCTCGCCCATGATGGCGTTCAGCAGGGTGGACTTCCCGGACCGCCACGGGCCGGCGACCGCGATGCGCAGTGGCTGCTCCAGCCGCGCCAACTGGTGGCGGAGACGAGCGGTCGCCCGGGGGTTGTCCCGATAGAGCTGCAGGGCGCGCTGAAGCAGCCCCCACACCGCCTCGTCGAGCCGCAGGCCGACTGTCATGCGGGGGACCCCAGGCCGGCCGGGGCGGTCCGGGCTCCGGTCAACTGCTGGGCCTGGTCGTAGAGCGCGGCCAGCCGGGTCATCTTCAGTCGGATCTCGCGCTGGCGCTGCTCGCGGACGGCCGTGTCCGTGTCGGCAGCCTGCTTGGCGGTGCGGAACGACTGGATGATGGCCTCCTGCAACTCCTCGGTCAGCGCGGTGAAGTGGTCTCGAAGCATCCGCTGCACCTGCCGGACGGTGTCCCGGCAGTCCTTGTTCATGCGGACGAAGTAGTCGTCGACGTGGCGCTGGATCGCCGTCTTGACGGTCGACTGGCGGCGGCGGAGCAGCTGTCGGCCCTCGTCGTGGATGCTCTTGCCGCCGAACAGCGCGCCGGCGCCGATCGACACGGGGTTGATCATCGGCATGCCGGCCAGCGTCAGCGCGAGGCCGAACATGAGCAGGCCCCCGTAGGAGCCCTTCATGCCGGTGATCACCTTCTGGCTCGCGGTGAACCGGTCGATGCGCGGCCGTTCGATCTCCGGCAGCCGGTCCCCGAGGTCCTCCGGCACGGTCACCGACCAGGGCGGCAGCACGTCGTAGCCGTACCGGGCGAAGTTGGCGGCCACCCGGCGCGCGGCCCAGTCGCAGCGCTGGACCAGCCACTCGTGGTTCGCCTCCGCCGCCTCGACCAGGCTGCGTTCGAGCCAATCCTCGAGAGTGTCCCAGGCGACGAGCGGGTCCGCCGTGTCGAACGCCTCGTCGACCATCCGGAGTATCTGGCGGGTCCGGTCGCGCAGATCGTACTCGATGTCGGAGAGCAGGTCGCCCATCTCGTCGGTCAGGGTGTTCTGCCAGCGCGTGGAGCAGCGGCGCAGCTCGTCGACCTCCCGCTGGGCCGCGTGCAGCTGGGAGATCGGGCCGGACTGCTGCTCCTCCTGGCTCTCCAACTCGGCGCGGAGCGGCGCGGCGAGCTGTTCGACCACCGTACGGGCGGTCAACGCCACTGCGGCGCGCGCCAGCGGATCGGCCTTACCGGCCAGGTCCCGCTGGAGCCGGGCGATCAGCACCGGGAAGCCCGACTCGGCGTTGAGTTCGCGGTCGTCGGTGACGGCCGCCCGTAGGCGTAACGCCGACGAGACCGGGATCAGCGCCGCCGGTACGCCCGCCTCGGTCAGGTGTCGCCGATTGCGCTCGGCGACCGCACGCCAGTCCGGCACCAGGTCGGTCTTGGTCTGCACCACCACCACGTTCGGATGCGACCGGGTGAGGTGCAGCAGCATGTTGATCTCGGCGACGGAGAGTTCCCGGGTCGAATCGGAGACCAGGAGCACCGCGTCCGCCCGACTCACGGCGGCGACCGGAGCGCCGCCGCCGATCGCGGTCACCTCGTCGCTGCCGGTCGTGTCCACCAGCACCAGCCCGGCGCCGAGCAGCGCGCGCGGCAGTCCGATCTCGACGTGCGCGGGGCCGCCGCCGGACCGACGCCCGAGCGTGCCGGCCACCGCGGCCGCGATCTGCTCCACCGGTACCGCGGTTCGCTCGACGGTCCCGGCGGCCGGACCCGTCGCGGGCGGCGTGTGGACGACCCCCGCCGAGACGACCTCGCCGTGGCGCACGACCGTCGGCAGCACAGTGGTGGGGCCGTCCCCGACCGGGCAGACCGGAGCGTTGACGATCGCGTTGACCAACTGGCTCTTGCCCTGCTTCGGCTCGCCGATGACCAGGACGCGCAGGGTCGGGTCGAGCAGTTGGACACGCTTGTCGCGGACGGCTTGGAGCAGGTCGCCCCGGCCGTGTTCGCGGCAGGTGCGGGCGATCCCGTCGAGCACGTCCAACCAGATCCCCGCCATCACCGCACCAAGTGTGCGGATTTCGGCTCAAATATCAAGAGGGATGCGGAGAAAGCCGGATCGCTGCCCGCGACCCGGCCTTCCACCCTCGCCCGGAGCCCGTCAGAGCAGACCGTCGCCGAGACCCAGCAGCCCGCCGCCCGAGGCGGACACCTCGCCGTGGACCTCGGCGTTGCCGGTCACGCCACCGCTGACGTCACCGGTCACGCCGCCGACCGCTCCGGTGACGCCGCCGAGGACGCCGTCCACCTGGCCCGTCACGCCGCCCACGGTGGCGGGCACGTCGACCGGCGGGACCACGCCGGAGCCGCCGTCGCCCAGACCGAGCCCGCCCAGCGCGTCGTCGCCACCCAGCGAGCCGACGATCCCGCCGACCTGGCCCTCGGTGCCGGACAGCGCGCCCCCGAGCAGGCCGTCCGGAGTGCCGAGCAGGCCGTGGTCGGTGCCGTCGAGCACGGTGCCCGGGTTGCCGACCGTGCCGGCCAGATCCCCGACCGCCGGGTCCGCCGTGGCGTCCACCGCGCCGACCACGTCGGCGTCGAGGGTGTGCGCCAGGTCGTGCACCCCGACGAGGTCGGTGTCGAGACCGTGCTGCCCGGCACCCAGGCCGATCCCGGGCAGCACGGTGGCCGTGACGCCGACGGCCGCCGGGTCGACGGTGATGGCGCCCAGCACACCGGCCTTGACGTCCAGGCCGCCGTAGCCGCCGACGCTGAGCTCCGGCGTCGCCGTCTGCAGCTGGCTGACGACGCTGGTGACGTCCGCCGCGAGCGGGTCGGCTCCGAGCTGGCCGGTCACCGGAGCCACCGGGGCGAGCCCGTGGGTCGGGGCGTAGTCGACCACCAGCGGGACGACGTCCTGCACGTCGGCGGGGGTGATGTCGGTGAGCCCGGCGGCCTGCAGCGCGCCCTCCGGGTCGAGGTCGAACGCCGCCTTGGCGTCGGCGTCGATGAGCAGATTGAGCACGAAGTCGTGCAGGGTCATGTGCGGGATCTCCTCGATGTACGTCAGCGACCGTGGATCGTCGACAGTGACGGTATGGCCGGGGACCGGTTCCGGTCATCGGGGACGAACCCGCGACCCGCCCCGCCGGATTAGGGCCCGCGCCCCCTCGTACGTTAGGGGGATTGGGGGTCCCGTCCCAGCCTGATTTAGGGTCCTGATGCCGGAGTGATCTCTGGTACGAACGTAGGAGCCCACGGGGTTTGCCGGGGGTGGTCGCCGCGCGGTGTGGACGCCGTCGCCCCGACCGGCCGACTCGCGGTGAGGGAAGAAAGCGCATGCCGTACGTCCTGGGGATAGACATCGGAAGCACCAACACGGTGGCCACCGTGGCCCGGCGACAGGGCGCGACCTGGAGCCGCCCCGAGGGGGTCCCGCTGGACGCGGGGTCGGTGGTCGTGCCGTCGGTGCTGCACCTCACCCTGGACGGCAGGCTCACGATCGGCGAGCCCGGCGCCGACGACGGGGCCCGGACGGCCCGGGGCTTCGTGCGGCGGGTCGGCGACGACGTGCCCCTGATGCTCGCCGGCGAGGCGTGTCCACCGCAGACGCTGACCGCGGTGCTGGCGTCGTGGGTGGTCGAACGCGTACGCGACCGCGAGGGTGAGCCCGCCGAGGCCGTCGTGCTCAGCCACCCGGCGGGCTGGGGCCGGCACCGGCGGGAGCTGTTGCACACCGCCCTGCGGGAGTTCGGGCTTGGCCATGCGACGCTGCTTCCGTGCACCGTCACGGTGGCCGAGAGCCACGCGGCGCGGGGCTTCCCGGGCGGCGCCGCCGTCGTCTACGCGCTGGGCGGCAACACCTTCGAGGCGGCCCTCGTCCGCCGCACCCCACGGGGCACGTACGAGACCTTCGGCTTCCCGCAGGGGCTCGGGTGGATCGGCGGTGCCGACTTCGACGAGGCGCTTGCCGAGCACGTCCGGACCGCGCTCACCCGTGAACTCGGCGGCAACGGATCGCGGCAGGCGTACGACGCGCTGCGCGGGCTGCTGCCCGGGTGCGAGCGGGCCAAGCGTGACCTGACCGTCGGCACGCAGACCGACGTGCTCGTGACGCTGCCGAGCGGGCCGGCCCGCGTACCGGTGAGCCGGGTGCAGTTCGAGGACATGATCCGCCCCGCGGTGCAGGCGACGGTCGACCTGCTGCTGCGGACCGTCCACTCCGGTGGGCTGGCGCCGGCGCAGCTCGACGGCGTCCTGCTCGCCGGTGGATCCACTCGGATCCCGCTGGTCGCCGAACTGCTCGCCGCGGCCCTTCCGGTGCCGGTCGAGGTGGAGCCCGATCCCCAGCTGACCGCCGCGACGGGCGCGGCCCTCGCCGCCGGTCAGATGGTGTCGCCGCGCCCCCGGCGCGAGGGGCGGGACCACCGACCGGCCCCGGTCAGCGCTGCCGGCCGCGTCGGCGCGTCGGCCGTCGCGCCGCAGCACCGACCCGGTCACCACGGTGGGGTCGGGACCGAACCACCACCGCGCCCGCCGGTCCGGTTCGCCCCGCTGGACCTGCCGAAGGCGTCCCGCCTGGCGGTGGCCCGCAGGCGGGGCGGCAGAGGATGACCAGCATGACCATGAGCGGGGTCGCCGGGCACCGGCTGGTGCTGGACCGGCGGCCGCGGGCCCTGCTCGACACGGTGGCGGCGGCTCCGGCGTCGCCGCTGGTGCTCGGCGTGACGGGCCCCGGCGGCCACGGCCGCAGCAGCTACCTCCAGGCGCTGGCCGGGCTCTACCGGCGGGCCGGCTGCACGGTGCTCGAGAGCGCACCCGACCAGCCCGACGCGGTCGACCCGGACACGGTGCTGCTGGTCGACGACGCGCAACTGCTCGACGACGCGCGGCTGAGGGCGCTGCACCACCTGGTGGCCGCCCGCCGGCACCGCCTGGCCGTCGGCTACCGACCGTGGCCCCGGCCCGCGGCGCTGGTCGAGCTGGCCGCCGCGCTGCGGCGGGACGGGCACCTGGTCCTGCTCACCCCCTTCACCAGGGAGCAGACCGCCGCCTACCTCGCCGGCGCGCCGGAACTCGGCCGACAGCCCGACCTGGTCGACTTCGTGCACGGACAGACCGGGGGCGTGCCCCGCGACGTCGAGCGGCTGGCCCGCGGGCTGCGCGGCCAGGAGGGCCCCCCGGGCGTTCCCGCGGAGCCGCCCCGGCAGGTCATCCTCGAGTTCGGACCGGATCTGGAGGACCTGGCTCCCGACGTCCGACGGCTGCTGCTCGCCGTCGCGGCCGGCGTACCGCTGCCGGTGGACCTGCTCGGCGCGCTGCTCGACCGGAAGCTGGCCGAGGTGGACGAGCTGGTCGGCGCGACCCGGGCCGCCGGGCTGCTCGGCGCGGACGGCCGGCTCGCGCCGATCGTGCGGCGGGCCGTGACCGCGCTGAGCCCGGCCACCGAGCGCACCGCGGTCTGGCTCCGGCTCACCCAACTGCAACTGGCCCGGGGCGGGCCGGTCCTCCCGCTGGTCCGCTCGTTGTTCGCGGCCGGAGTGGCCGGCGAGTGCCCGGCACCGACGCTCGAAGCCGCGGCCGAGGAGGCGCTGGCCGGCGAGCCGGCGGTCGCGGCGGAACTCTTCGCCGCGGCCACGGCCGCCGGGCGGCCCGTCGCCGTCCGGCAGGCGGTCGCCGCGGCGCTCGCCGGTGACCTCGACCTCGCCCTGCGGCTGGCGGACCGGCTGCTCGCCGCGGCCCCCGCAGCCGAGCAGGCGGAGGCGGCGGTGGTCGCCGCGACGGCGCTCGCACACCGCGGCCAGGGCGTCCGCAGCGTCGAGCTGTACCGGTGGGCTGGCGGCGCCACCGCGGAGGCGTTCGCCGCGCTCGGCGCCCTCGCCGTCGGCCAGCAGGTCGACGGGGCGGACCCGGTGGCGGACGGCCGCGCCGGTGGACCGCCCACCCTGCACCACAGCGCCGCCCGGCTGATGGCCGACGGGGTACGGGACAGCGTCGCCGGGCCACCCACCACCGCGCTGTCCACCCTCGTGCAGGCGGCCGCGCTGCTGGAGCCGGCAGGCCGGGTGGTGCTCCTGCCGGACAGCCCGGCCGCGCTCGCCGCGCTGACCGCGATGCACTGTGGCGAACTGGACATCGCCGAGGGGGTTCTCGACCGGGCAGTGACCAGCGGTATCGGCGGCCCGCTGTTGGCCCGGCGGCACCGGTTGCTGCAGGCCTGGATCGCGATGCTCCGGGGCCGGACCGGCCTCGCGGCCGACCACCTCGCCACGGCGACCGCCGGCGGTCGGCCGCTGGAATCGCGCGACCTGCTCCTCGCCAGGGCGATGGAGATGGGGATCGCCCGGCGCAACAGCGACCCCGGCGCGCTCCAGCGCGGCTGGGACGCCGCGCTGGAGGCGCTGGTCCGCCACCCGGTCGACCTGTTCACGCTGCTGCCGCTCGGCGAGTTGGCCATCGCCGGGGCTCGGCTGGGCCACCTGAGCCGGCTGGAGCCGTACCTGTGCCAGGCGCGGCAGTTGCTGGCCCGGCTCGGCGACCCGCCGCTGTGGGCCGTACCCCTGCACTGGAGCGGCCTGCACGCGGCGATCCTCGCCGAGCGGCCGACAGCGGCCGACGAGCACGTCGCCGCCCTGCTCGGCGCGGCGGACCACAACCGGTACGCCACTGTGGTCGCCGCGGCCGCCGCCTGCTGGGTGGAGGTGTTACGCGGGACGGTCGACCCGGTCCGGGTGGAGGCCGCCGCCCGGGGGCTGCACGACGCCGGGCTGTGCTGGGACGGCGCTCGGCTCGCCGGCCAGGCCGCCATCCGCACCTCGGACCGGCGGGCGATGACCACCCTGCTGGACTGCGCCCGGATGCTGCAGGGACGCCCGGCCGGAGCCAAGGGCGGGCAGCACCCCCCGAGCGGTTCCGCCGCCGTCGCCGGCCCCGCACGACACCGCCTCAGCGACCGGGAGTGGGAGGTGGCCGAGCTGGTGCTCGCCGGATCGACCTACCGCGAGATCGGTGACCGGCTGTTCATCTCCGCGAAGACCGTGGAGCACCACGTGGCGCGGATGCGGTCCCGGCTCAACTGCGCCAACCGGGCCGAGCTGCTGTCCCTGCTGCGGACGATCCTCGCCGACCGGTCGCGCGGCGCGGCTCGGCAGCCCTGGCCGCAACGACCGCCGTCGAGAACCCGCTCACGAGAGCAGGGAGAGGACGACAGATGACGCCTTCCGTGGTCAGCCTCGACAGCCTGAGCGGCGCGCTGGACGACCTGGTCGACCGGGTGCCGGGGGCCGAGTTCGCGGTGCTGCTGTCCCCGGACGGGCTGCCGCTCGGCGTCTCCCGAGGGGTCGACGACGAGCTGGCCGGACGACTGTCCAGCCTGGTCGGCGGACTGGAGTCCTTCGGCCTGGCCGCGGCCGGCGTGTGCGTCGGCGGAGCGTTGCGTCAGGTCGTCGTGCAGATGTCGCGGGCGTTCCTGTTCATCGCCACCACCCGGAACGGGGCGGTCCTCACCGTCCTGATCGGCGGTGACGCGGAGGTCGGCGACATGGCGTACGAGGTGGCACTCTTCGTCGGGCAGGCCGAACGGCACCTGCCGGGGCGCCTCGACGCGGCCTCGACGGTGCGGGGCGGGAAACCGGTGTAGGTTGCGGTCCGGCTTCCACCCGCCCCGGCCCGTCGGTGGCCCACCGCTGACCGCCCGCACCAGTGATCGACCAGCGAGACCAGCCGACGTCGAGGCCGGTGACGCCGGTCAGATCAGGCCGTGCGCCAGCATCGCCTCCGCGACCCGGCGGAACCCGTCGATGTTCGCCCCGGCCACGTAGTCGCCGGGCAGCCCGTACTCGTCGGCGGTGGCCCAGCAGCGGTCGTGGATGTCCCGCATGATCCCCCGCAGCCGCTGCTCCGACTCGGCGAAGGTCCACGAGTCCCGGCTGGCGTTCTGCTGCATCTCCAGCGCGCTCACCGCCACCCCGCCGGCGTTGGCGGCCTTGCCCGGCGCGAACCGTACCCCGGCCCGGCTCAGGATCCGCACCGCCTCCGGCGTGGTGGGCATGTTCGCGCCCTCCACCACCGCGACGCAGCCGCCGGCCGCGAGCGCCGCGGCCTCGGCGCCGCCGATCTCGTTCTGCGTCGCGCACGGCAGCGCCACCTGGCAGGGCACCTCCCAGACGGTACGACCGGAGACCGCCACGGCGTGCGGCACGTGCCGTGCGTAGTCGCTCAGCCGCGCCCGGCGCTGTTCCTTCAACTCCCGCAGCAGTTCCAGGTCGATGCCCTTCTCGTCCAGCACGTAGCCGGACGAGTCCGAGCAGGCGACGACCTTCCCGCCGAGCTGGTGCACCTTCTCGATCGCGTAGATCGCCACGTTGCCGGAGCCGGACACCACCACCCGCTTGCCGTCGAGGCCGTCCCCGACCTGCCGCAGCATCTCCTCGGCGAAGAACACCGCCCCGTAGCCGGTCGCCTCCCGGCGCACCTGCGCGCCCCCGTACGCCAGGCCCTTGCCGGTGAGCACGCCCGACTCGTACCGGTTGGTGATCCGCTTGTACTGGCCGAACAGGTAGCCGATCTCCCGGCCGCCGACGCCGATGTCCCCGGCCGGCACGTCGGTATCCGCGCCGATGTGCCGGTACAACTCGGTCATGAAACTCTGGCAGAACCGCATCACCTCGCGGTCCGAGCGCCCCTTCGGGTCGAAGTCCGCGCCGCCCTTACCGCCGCCGATCGGCAGCCCGGTCAGGGCGTTCTTGAAGATCTGCTCGAAGCCGAGGAACTTCACGATCCCGAGGTACACCGACGGGTGGAAACGCAGCCCGCCCTTGAACGGCCCGAGCGCGCTGTTGAACTCCACCCGGAAACCCCGGTTCACCCGGATCCGACCCTGGTCGTCCTCCCACGGCACCCGGAAGATGACCTGCCGCTCCGGCTCGCAGATCCGCTCGATGATCCTCGCCTCGGCGTACTCGGGGTGCCGGGTCAGCGCGGGGCCGATGCTCTCCAGCACCTCTCGCACCGCCTGGTGGAACTCCGGCTCTCCCGGATTGCGGGCGACCACGCTGGCGAACATCGTCTCCACGGACTCCGGCATACTGACACGTCCCTTCGCTACCGGCTGGTAGACCCGTTGCTACCACCCCGCGTCGGCGTACCCGCCAACCGTCCCGCGATACGGACCGGGAGCTTCGTGCGGTTCACTGGTCGCCGTGGACGACTCGATCTGGGCCGCGGTCCGGGCCTCGCGTGGCTGGCTGGACGCCGCCAACGGCACGGGACAGGCCGAAATGACCTGCCGGATCCTCAAGCTCACCGAGGAGGCGGGGGAGGCCGCGGGTGCCTGGATCGGCCTGCTCGGCCAGAATCCGCGCAAGGGCGTCACCCACACGCGGGAGGACGTGGCGGCGGAACTGGCGGACGTGGCGTTCACCGCGCTCGTCGCCATCGAGAGCCTCGGGCTGGATGCGGCGACGGTGCTCGGCTCGTGTGCGGCGAAGGTCCGGGATCGGGTCGGGTCTCTTCCTGGGTGAGTTTCGGGGTCCTGACCTCGTTTGCTTGTCTTGCTCGCCGTGCTGTCGTCGTGGGTCCGGCTCGCTGGGCGCCGTGGGGGCGGTTGGTTGCGGTGCGTCGGGGTGGGGGTGTGGTCCGCCGTGCCCGGCTCCGGGCGGTCAGGCTTGATCCCTGCGCCGGGCACGGCGGGCCACACCCCGTGGGTGGTCGCGCGCCGTCCGTGCCTGGATGTCCGATTGGTGTGCGGAGGTCCGCCCGGGCTGGTTGGGCGCGAGTTGCTGGGTCGGGCTGCGTGGTGAGTGGTCGGGTGTCCGGTTCCGGGTGTGACCGGGGGCATCGTGGGCGCGGAATCGTGGGCGGGGCGGGGTCGTTACACCATGCGTACGGCCGAGCAAGACCCGCGTCGCCCCGACGGGCTGGCGTGCGGGCCCGGAATGATGGTGGGCCGCCGGTCGTTACACATGGTCCCGGCCCGTGCAGGGCGACCCCCTTCGCCCTGCGTGGATGGCCGGTTCTGATCTTCCCGGCGAGACGCCGGATCTTTCCCCCGTAGTTCTTTGAGCGCCGGACGGTGCTTGCGCCCTTCGCTGACCCCCTCGGCGTGT
>NZ_JBIAZP010000024.1:0-12125 GCF_042899165.1 Micromonospora sp. NPDC000121 | reverse complement strand
GCCACACCCAAACCACGCAACACGCCCCACTTACCAGGGCTCGCCGTCGCATACACCGTCGCACCGAAATGCTGCGCCAACTGGATCGCCGCCATGCCCACGCCACCCGCACCCGAGTGGACCAGCACCGACTCCCCCGCCCGCAACCCGGCCAGATCACGCAACGCGTAGTACGCCGTCAGGAACACCACCGGCACCGACGCCGCATCCACAAACGACCAACCCGCCGGCATCCGCGCAACCCGATCCCGCTGCGCCACCACCTGCGGACCGAACCCGGGCTCGAACAACCCGAACACCCGGTCACCCGGCACCAGACCCTCGACCCCAGGGCCGACCTCCAGCACCACACCCGCGCCCTCGCTGCCCATCACCGCGGACGAATCCGGGTACATGCCCAGCGCGATCAACACGTCCCGGAAGTTCACACCCGCCGCACGCACGGCGACGCGGACCTCGCCGGAGGCCAGGGCGACCGGCGCGGTCGGCGCGATCTCCACGCCGTCCAGCGTCCCGGGGCGCACCGCCGCCACGTGCCACGCGCCGTCGGCTGGCGGGGTCAGCTCGGTGCCGGCGCGCCGCACGAGCCGGGGTACGAGCACCCGGTCGCCCCGCAGCGCGAGCTGGCCGCCGAGGGGCGAGGGGTCGGCCGCGACCGCCGACAGCACGCCGAGCGTCGCCGGGTCGACGGGCCCGTCGAGGTCGGCCAGGACGATGCGGTCCGGGTGCTCCGACTGCGCCGACCGCAGCAGACCCCACACCGCCGCGCCCGCCAGATCGTCGACCTGGTCCTCGTCGCGGGCCACCACCGCGCCCCGCGTCGTGACCACCAGCCGCGCGTCCGCCAGCGCCTCGGCGGCCAACCACGACTGCACCACCGCCAACACCTGGGTCGTCACGGACCGAACGGCCGCCGGCACCGCCAGGTCGGCGGCCACGGGCACCGGCAGCAGCACGCGGTCCGGGGTGCACTCCCCCGCTTCCACGGCCGCCACCAGCGCCGCCACGTCCCCGAACACGGTGACACCCGGCAGCTCGACGTCGCCGAGCACGGCCCAGCCGGAGGCGTCCCCGGCCGGGGTCACGTCCTCGGCCTGCCACGACACCTCGAACAGCGACCGGTCGGCCGCGTTCGGCGTGGCAACCGCACCCATCTCCCGCAGCACGAGCGAGTCCACCGACACCACCGGCGCACCCGACCCGTCCACCGCCACCAGGCGGACCGCCGAACCGGCACGGGTCAGCCGCACCCGCAACACCGACGCGCCCGACGCGTGCACCTGCACACCCTCGAACGCGAACGGCACCCGCGGACCGGAACCGGTCCCGGCGTCGAGCAGCCCGATCGGGTGCAGCGCGGCGTCCAGCAGCGCCGGGTGCACCCCGAATCCCGTCGCGTCGCCCGTCGCCTGGTCGGGCAGGGCGACCTCGGCGTACACCTCGCCGTCGCCGGCCCACACCCGCCGCAACCCCTGGAACACCGACCCGTACGCGAGCCCGTGCTCCACCAACGCCGGATACCAGCCGGCGAGGTCCGTCTCCGGCACGCCGACCGGGGGCCACGCCGCCAGGCCGGGCTCCTCGGCGGACGCCGGCTCCAGCACACCGCCGGCGTGCCGGACCCACTCCGCCTCGGCGTCGTCCTCCGGCTGGGAGTACACGGCGACGTCCCGGCCGCCGGAGTCGTCGATCCCGCCGACGCGCACCTGCACCCGCACGCCGCCGGACGGCGGCAGGGCCAGCGGCGCGGCGATGGTCAGCTCCCGCACCCGGGACGCGCCCACCTCGTCGCCGGCCCGCACCACCAACTCCACCAACGCGGTGCCCGGCACCACCACCGCACCCGACACCACGTGATCGCCCAACCACGGATGCGACGACAGTCCCAGCCGGCCGGTCAGCACCACCTCGTCGTCGCCCGCCAGGCGCACCGCCGCACCCAGCAGCGGGTGCCCCGGCGCGGCGAGCCCGGCGCCGGACACGTCGCCGCTGCGCCAGGCCGTCGCGTCGGGCCAGAACCGTTGCCGCTGGAACGGGTACGTCGGCAGGTCCACCGGTCGTACGGCGGAGCCGCCGCCGGTCAGCGCGGCCCAGTCGACGGGCACGCCGCCGGCGTACGTCTCGGCGAGGGCCGCGAGGAAGGCGGACGCCTCGGTGCGGCCCTTCCGCAGGGTCGGTACGACCACCGCGTCGCTGTCGTCCGCGAGACAGTCCTGCGTCATGCCGGCGAGGACGCCGTCCGGCCCGACCTCCAGGTACGTGGCGACGTTGCGCTGCCGCAGGTACGCGATCCCGTCGGCGAAGCGGACGGCCTCACGGACGTGCCGCACCCAGTACCCGGGGTCGCAGAGGTCCGCCGTGTCGGCGGCGTGGCCGGTCAGGTTGGACACCACCGGCAGCAGCGGCGGCCGGAAGGCGAGGCCCTCCAGGACGGCCCGGAAGTCGGCGAGCATCGGCTCCATCAGCGGGCTGTGGAACGCGTGACTCACCGTCAGCCGCCGCGTCCGCACGCCCCGGTCCCGCCAGACGGTCTCCGCCTCGTCCAGGGCCGTCAGGTCGCCGGACACCACGACGGAGGTCGGACCGTTCACGGCCGCGATGCCCAGCCGGTCGGTCAGCCCTTCGAGGGTCGGCAGGATGTCGGCCTCGGCCGCGTTCACCGCCAGCATCCCGCCGCCGGCCGGCAACCCCTGCATCAACCGACCCCGCGCCGCCACGAGGGTGCACGCGTCCTCAAGAGACAGCACCCCCGCCACGTACGCGGCCGTGATCTCACCGACCGAGTGGCCACCCACGAAGTCCGGCACCACACCGAACGACTCGACCAGACGGAACAGCGCCACCTCGACGGCGAACAGGCCCGCCTGCGTGAACACCGTCTGGTCCAGCAGCCCCGCCTCCGGCGAGCCCTCGGGAGCGAACAGCACCTCCCGAAGCGGCTGCGGCAGCAACGGGTCAAGCTGCCCGCACACCTCGTCCAACGCGGAGGCGAACACCGGGAACGCCCCGTACAGCTCCCGGCCCATGCCGGCGCGCTGCGCGCCCTGCCCGGAGAAGAGGACGGCGAGCCGGCCGGTCCGGGCCGTGCCCCGCACGACGATGGACGACGGCTCGTCGCCGGCGACGGCGTCGAGGCCGGCGAGGATGCTCTGCCGGTCGCGGGGCAGCAGCACCGCGCGGTGTTCGAACGCGGACCGCCCGGTGGCCAGCGCGTGGCCGAGGTCCGGCAGCGGCACCGCGGGGTTCTCGGCCAGCCAGGCGCGCAGCCGGGTGGCCTGCTCGCGCAGGGCGTCGCCGGTGCGGGCGGAGAGTACGCAGGGGGTGGTGAGGTCGCCGGAGGTGACGGCCGGCGGCACGGTCACGGTCGGCGCGGGCGCGGCGTCGGGCGCCTGCTCCAGAATGGTGTGGACGTTGGTGCCGCTGATGCCGAACGACGACACGGCCGCCCGGCGGGGCCGGTCCGTCCCGGGCCAGGGCCGGTCCTGCGCGAGCAGGGCGACGGAGCCGGCCGACCAGTCGATGTGCGGGGACGGCTCGTCGACGTGCAGGGTGCGCGGCAGGATGCCGTGCCGCATCGCCAGGACCATCTTGATGACCCCGGCGACGCCGGCAGCGGCCTGCGCGTGCCCGATGTTCGACTTGATCGAGCCCAGCCACAGCGGCTGGTCGGCGGGCCGCTCCTGCCCGTACGTGGCGAGCAGCGCCTGCGCCTCGATCGGGTCGCCCAGGGCAGTGCCGGTGCCGTGCGCCTCGACGGCGTCGACGTCGGCGGGGGCGAGGCGGGCGTTGGCGAGGGCCTGGCGGATGACCCGCTGCTGGGACGGCCCGTTCGGGGCGGTGAGGCCACTGCTGGCGCCGTCCTGGTTGACGGCGCTGCCCCGGATCACCGCGAGGATGCGCCGCCCGTTGCGCTGGGCGTCGGAGAGGCGTTCGAGCAGCAGCATGCCGACGCCCTCGGCGAAGCCGGTGCCGTCGGCGCCGGCGCCGAACGCCTTGCACCGCCCGTCGGGCGACAGGCCGCGCTGCCGGGAGAACTCGGCGAGCATCCCGGGGGTGGACATGACGCTGACGCCGCCGGCGAGGGCGAGGCGGCACTCGTCCTGCCGCAGCGCCTGCGCGGCGAGGTGCAGGGCGACCAGCGACGACGAGCACGCCGTGTCGACGGTGACGGCCGGTCCTTCGAGCCCGAACAGGTAGGAGATCCGGCCGGACGCGACGCTGCCGGCGCTGCCGTTGCCGACGTACCCGTCCAGTTCGTCGGAGGTGCCGAGGGCCTTGGACGCGTAGTCGTGGTAGATCAGGCCGACGTACACGCCGGTGCTGCTGCCGCGGGCGGCCAGCGGATCGATGCCGGCCCGCTCGAACGCCTCCCACGAGGTCTCCAGCAGCAGCCGCTGCTGCGGGTCCATGGCCAGGGCCTCGCGCGGCGAGATGCCGAAGAACGCGGCGTCGAAGTCGGCGGCGTCGTACAGGAAGCCGCCGCGTTGCGGGGTGGCTGTGCCGTCCTGGGCGTCGGTGCGCAGGTCGGCGAGGTCCCAGCCGCGGTCGGTGGGGAAGGGCGCGATGACGTCCGCGCCGGCGGTCACCAGGTCCCAGAGCTGCTCGGGGGTCTGCACGCCGCCGGGGAAGCGGCAGGCCATGCCGACGATCGCGATGGGCTCGTCGGTGCCGGCCGCGGCGGCGGCCTGGACCGCGACCGGGGCGGCCCGGCCGACGATCTCCCGGTCGAGGAAGTCGGCGAGCACGACCGGGGTGGGATAGTCGAAGGCGACCGTGGCGGGCAGCCGCAGTCCGGTCGCGGTGGCGAGCCGGTTGCGCAGCTCGACGGAGGTCAGGGAGTCGAAGCCGAGTTCCTTGAACGGCCGCTGCGGGTCGACGTGGTCGGCCGAGCGGTGGCCGAGGACCGCCGCCACGTTGTTGGCGACGAGTTCGAGGAGTTGGCCGCGCCGCTCCACGGGGCTGAGCGCCGCGAGCCGTTCGCCGACGGAGAGGTCGGCGGTGGCCCGGGTGGCCGCCCGCCGCCGCGCGCGGGGCGGCCGGACAAGGTCGCGCAGCAGCGCGGGGACCCGCCCGGCGTCCGGCGCGTCGGTGGCCGCCGGCACCTTCATGAGTACGACGTGCGCGCCGCCGTGCCGCTGCGCGGCGTCGAGGAGGGCGAGCCCCTCGGCGTCGGTGAGCGGGGCGCTGCCGGCGCGGATGGCCCGCCGGTGCTCGGTCGCCTCGAGGTGGGCGGTCATGCCGCTGGTGGTGGCCCAGAGTCCCCAGGCGAGGCTGGCCGCCGGCAGGCCCCGCTGGCGGCGGTGCTGGGCGAGGGCGTCGAGGAACGCGTTCGCGGCGGCGTAGTTGGCCTGGCCGGGCGAGCCGAGGGTGGCCGCGATCGACGAGAACACCACGAACGCGGCCAGGTCCAGGTGGGCGGTGGCGCGGTGCAGCGCCCACGCCCCGTCGACCTTGGGCGCCAGGACGGCGGCGAGGGCGTCGGCGTCCAGCGAGGTGATCGTCGCGTCGGCGATGACCCCGGCGGTGTGCACGACGGCGGTCAGCGCGTGCGCCCCGGCGACGAGGTCCGCCACCTGAGCCGGGTCGCTGACGTCCACCGCGACGGCGTCGACCGTGGCGCCGGCCTCGGTCAGCTCCGCGACGAGCGCGGCGTACTCCGTGCCCTCGACGGGTAGGCGACGCGAGGCGAGCAGCAGTCGGCGCGCCTGACCGGTGGCGACGAGGTGCCGGGCCACGACCCCGGCGAGGGTGCCGGACGCACCGGTGACGAGGACGGTGCCGTCCGGGTCGATCGGCGCGGGAACCTGGAGGACGACCTTGCCGACGTGCCGGGCCTGGCTGATGTGCCGCAACGCCGCCCGGGCCTGCCGCACGTCCCACACCCGCACCGGCAACGGACGCAGCACGCCCCGCTCGAACAGGGCCAGCAGCTCGGACAGCATCTGCCCGATCCGTTCCCCGCCGGCGTTGTTGAGTTCGAACGCCTGGTACGCCACGCCGGGGTGTTGTTGGGCGACCAACTGCGGGTCGCGGACGTCGGTCTTGCCCATCTCCACGAACCGGCCACCACGCGGCAACAACCGCAACGACGCGTCCACGAACTCACCCGCGAGCGCATCCAACACCACATCCACACCCGCGCCACCACTGGCGGAGACAAACTTCTCCTCGAACTCCGTCGTCCGCGACGACGCGATCCGCTCCTCCGCCACACCCAAACCACGCAACACGCCCCACTTACCAGGGCTCGCCGTCGCATACACCGTCGCACCGAAGTGCTGCGCCAACTGGATCGCCGCCATACCGACCCCACCCGCACCCGAGTGGACCAGCACCGACTCCCCCGCCCGCAGACCGGCCAGATCACGCAACGCGTAGTACGCCGTCAGGAACACCACCGGCACCGACGCCGCATCCACAAACGACCAACCCGCCGGCATCCGCGCAACCCGATCCCGCTGCGCCACCACCTGCGGACCGAACCCGGGCTCGAACAACCCGAACACCCGGTCACCCGGCACCAGACCCTCGACCCCAGGGCCGACCTCCAGCACCACACCCGCGCCCTCGCTGCCCATCACCGCGGACGAATCCGGGTACATGCCCAGCGCGATCAACACGTCCCGGAAGTTCACACCCGCCGCACGCACGGCGACGCGCACCTGGCCGGCCGCGAGCGGCGCCGCGCTGCCGGGCACCAGGTCGACGCCGTCGATGGTGCCGGGGCTGACCGCCGCGACGTGCCACAGGTCCGTGGACGGGGTGAGCGCGTCGCCGGTCGGCCGGGTGACCCGGGGTACGAGCACCGCGCCCTCGCGGATCGCGAGCTGGCCGCCGGTGGGGGCCGCGTCGTCGGCCACGGCGGCGAGCAGGGCCAGGGCCTCGGCGTCCGGCTCCCGGTCGAGGTCGGCGAGGACGATGCGGTCCGGGTGCTCCGACTGCGCCGACCGCAGCAGGCCCCACACCGCCGCACCCGCGAGGTCGTCGACCCGGTCGCCGGGCCGCGCCGCCACGGCGCCCCGGGTCGCCAGCGCGAGCCGCGTCTCGGCGAGGGGCTCGGCGGCCAGCCACGCCCGCACGGACTCCAGCACGGCCGACGTCCCGGCGCGGACCAGACCGGGCAGGTCGTCGCCCTCCGGGGCGGCGACCGGCAGCAGCAGGAGGAGGCTCGGCGCCTCCTGGCCCGCCTCGACGGCCGCGACCAGCGCCGCCACGTCCCCGTACGCCGGCACACCCGGCAGCTCCAGGTCGCCCAGCACCGCCCAGGCGGAGGCGTCCCCGGCCGGGGTCACGTCTTCGGCCTGCCACGTCACCTCGAACAGCGACCGGTCGGTCCCGGCCGGGGCGGACACGGCGGTCATCTCCCGCAGCACGAGGGAGTCCACCGACACGACCGGCGCACCCGACCCGTCCACCGCCACCAGGCGGACGGCCGAGCCGGCACGGGTCAGCCGCACGCGCAGCACCGATGCGCCCGACGCGTGCACCTGCACGCCCTCGAACGCGAACGGCACCCGTGGGGCGGACGACTCGGCGGCCAGCAGCAGCCCGATCGGGTGCAGGGCCGCGTCCAGCAGCGCCGGGTGGACCTCGAACCGGCCGGCGCTCTCCGCCGCGTCGTCGGGCAGGGCGACCTCGGCGTACACCTCGCCGTCGCCGGCCCACACCCGCCGCAACCCCTGGAACACCGACCCGTACGCGAGCCCGTGCTCCACCAACGCCGGATACCAGCCGGCCAACTCCACCTCGGACGCCCCGGCCGGCGGCCAGACACCGATCGCCGGCTCCTCGGCCACGGCCGGCTCCAGCACACCCTCGGCGTGCCGAACCCACTCCGCCTCGACGTCGTCCTCCGGCTGCGAGTGCACCGTCACCTGACGCGCCCCGGACCCGTCCGCCGCGCCGACGCGCACCTGCACCCGCACGCCACCCGACGCCGGCAGGGCCAACGGCGCCGCGATCGTCAACTCCCGCACCCGCGACGCGCCCACCTCGTCGCCGGCCCGCACCACCAACTCCACCAACGCCGTGCCCGGCACCACCACCGCACCCGACACCACGTGATCGCCCAACCACGGATGCGACGACAACGCCAACCGACCCGTCAGCACCACCTCGTCGTCACCCGCGAGGCGCACCGCCGCACCCAGCAGCGGGTGCCCGGCGACCCCGAGGCCCGCGCCCGAGACGTCACCGACCCGCCACGACCCCACCTCGGGCCAGAACCGCTCCCGCTGGAACGCGTACGTCGGCAGGTCCACCCGCGCCGCACCGGAGCCGGCGAAGACGGCGGCCCAGTCGACCCGTACGCCCGCGGTGTGCAGCCCGGCCAGCGCGGCGAGCAGCTGGCGGCGGCCGTCCTCGTCGCGGCGCAGCGAGCCGACGACCACGCCGCCGCCGGACCGCCCGGCATCGGCCCGGTCGAGGGCGTCCTGGACGACGACCTTGAGGACGGGGTGCGGGCTGACCTCGACGAAGGCTCGGAAGCCGGCGGCGATGAGCCCGTCGACGACGGGGGCGAGCCGGACGGGCTCGCGCAGGTTCCGGTACCAGTAGTCGGCGTCCAGCTCGGTCGTGTCGAGCAGTTCGCCGGTGACGGTGGAGTGGAAGGCGACGCCGGTCGGACGGGCCTCGATCGTGCCGAGGGCGGTGGCCAGGTCGTCGCGGACGGCCTCGACGTGGGCACAGTGCGACGCGTAGTCGACGGCGATCTCCCGGGCACGGATGTCGCGCTCCGCGCAGACCGCGAGCAGTTCGGCGACCGACGCGGCGTCGCCGGACACCACGGTCACGGAGGCGCCGTTGAGGGCGGCGACGGAGAGGGTGTCCCCCCACGGGGCGATCAGCTGCTCGGTGTCGGCGGCGGACAGCGGCACGGACACCATGCCGCCCAGCCCGGAGATGGCCAGCAGGCCCCGGCTGCGGGCGACGACGAGCCGCATCGCGTCCGGCAGGGTGAGCGCGCCGGCCGCGCAGGCCGCGGCGATCTCGCCCTGGGAGTGGCCGATGACGGCGTCCGGCACGACGCCGCAGGACTTCCACAGCTCGGCGAGCGAGACCATGACGGAGAACAGCAGCGGCTGGACGACGTCCACCCGGTCCATCGGCGGGGCGCCCGGCGTGGCCCGCAGGACGTCCTCCAGGGACCAGTCGACCAGCCGGGCCAGCTCGGTCTCGCACTCACGCATCCGGTCCCGGAAGACGGGCGACGACTCCAGCAGGTCGAGGGCCATCCCGGTCCACTGGGAGCCCTGGCCGGGGAAGACGAAGACGACCTTCGGGGCGTCCTCGCCGACGCTGGTGGGCTGGTCGGCCAGGGCCAGCGCGGCGAGCCCGGCGAGGGCGTCGTCCCGGTCGGCTGCCACGGCGACCTGCCGGTACGGGTGATGGGCGCGGCCGGCGGCGAGCGAGTACGCGGCATCGACGAGGTCGAGGTCCGGCCGGTCGGCGAGCCGTTCCCGGAGCCGGGCCGCCTGGTCGCGCAGCGCCCGGGGGCTGCGGGCCGAGACGAGCAGCGGCACGGCGTCCGCGGCGACCAGGCCGGGCAGCCGGTGGGCCGGCTCAGGGCTGGTCGGCGGGGCGTCGACGGCGGGTGCCTGCTCGATGATGGCGTGGGCGTTGGTGCCGGAGATGCCGAACGAGGAGACAGCGGCCCGGCGGGGCCGGTCGGCCGCCGGCCAGGGCGTCGCCTCGGTGGCCAGGGTCACGGCCCCGGAGGTCCAGTCGATGTGCGGGGACGGCTCGTCCACGTGCAGGGTGGGCGGCACGATGCCGTGCCGCATGGCGAGGACCATCTTGATCACACCGGCCACGCCCGCGGCGGCCTGGGTGTGCCCGATGTTCGACTTGATCGAGCCCAGCAGCAGCGGCCGGTCACCCGGCCGGTCCTGCCCGTACGTGGCCAGCAGCGCCTGCGCCTCGATCGGGTCGCCGAGAGTGGTGCCGGTGCCGTGCGCCTCGACGGCGTCCACGTCCACGCTCGACAGGCGGGCGTTGGCCAGGGCCTGGCGGATGACCCGCTGCTGCGACGGCCCGTTCGGGGCGGTCAGCCCGTTGGACGCGCCGTCCTGGTTGACGGCGGTGCCCCGGATGACGGCGAGGACCCGGTGCCCGTGCCGCCGCGCGTCGGAGAGCCGCTCCACCAGCAGCATGCCGACGCCCTCGCCCCAGCCGGTGCCGTCCGCGCCCGCGGCGAACGCCTTGCAGCGGCCGTCGGGGGCCAGGCCGCCCTGGCGCGAGAACTCGGAGAACATGCCGGGCTGGGCCATCAGCGCGACGCCGCCGGCCAGGGCCATCTCGCACTCGCCGGAGCGCAGCGCCTGCGCGGCGAGGTGCAGGGCGACCAGCGACGACGAGCACGCCGTGTCGACGGTGACCGCCGGGCCCTCCAGCCCGAACGTGTAGGCCACCCGGCCGGAGGCGACGCTGCCGGCGGTGCCGGTGAGCAGGTGGCCCTCCAGGCCCTCCAGGCCGTCGCTTCCGGTGGCGGCGTAGCCGGAGGAGGCGGCGCCGATGAAGACGCCGGTGACGGTGCTGTTCCGGCTGGCCGGGTCGATGCCGGCGTGCTCGAACGCCTCCCACGAGGTCTCCAGCAGCAGCCGCTGCTGCGGGTCCATGGCGAGGGCCTCGCGGGGCGAGATCCCGAAGAACGCCGAGTCGAACTCGGCCGCGTCGTACAGGAAGCCGCCCTGCCGGGTCGTCGACGTGCCCGCCCGGTCGGCGTCCGGACCGTACAGGGCGTCGAGGTCCCAGCCCCGGTCGGCCGGGAAGCCGCCGATCGCGTCCCCGCCCGAGGCGACCAGATCCCACAACTGCTCGGGGGTGCTGACGCCGCCCGGGTACCGGCACGCCATTCCGACGATCGCGATGGGCTCGTCGGCGCCCGCCGCGCCGGCCGCGGAAACGGCGGTCGCGACGGCCGTGACCGCACCCAACTGCTCGTGCAGGTGCTCGGCCAGCCGGGCGGGCGTGGGGTAGTCGAAGACGAGGGTGGCGGACAGCCGCAGCCCGGTCGCCGAGGCCAACCGGTTACGCAGCTCGACGGAGGTCAGGGAGTCGAAGCCCAGCTCCTTGAACGCCCGACCACCCGGCACCGCCTGCGCCGACGCGTGCCCCAGCACCGCCGCCGCCTGCCCGCACACGAGGTCCACCAACAGCCGACGGGCGTCGTCCTGCGACAGCCCGACCAGCCGGTCACGCCAGGAGGAACCGGTCGTGGCGGCAGCGCCACCCGCCTGCCGGCGCCCGCTGGCCCGCGCCAGCAGCCGCAGGATCGGCGGCACCTGGGCGGCGTCGGCGGTGATCCGCAGCCGGGCCGCCGCCACGTTCGGCAGCGCTCTGGCCGTCGCCGCGTCGAGCAGCGCGGCGCCCTCGTCGGCGGACAGGGCGGTCATACCCAGTCGCCCCAGCCGCTGCTGGTCGTCCCGGTCGAGGTGGGCGGTCATGCTGCTGGTGGTGGCCCACATGCCCCAGCCGATGCTGGTCGCCGGCAGGCCCCGCTCGCGACGGTGCTGCGCCAGAGCGTCGAGGAACGCGTTCGCCGCCGCGTAGTTGCCCTGCCCCGGCGAACCCAGAGTCGCCGCAATCGACGAGAACACCACAAACGCGCTCAGGTCCAGGCCGGCCGTGGCCTCGTGCAGCGCCCACGCCCCATCCACCTTCGGCCCCATCACAGCGGCCACAGCGCCGGCATCCAACGACGTGATCGTCGCGTCGGCCAGCACACCCGCACAGTGCACCACCGCCGCCAACCGATCCGCCCCCGCCACCAGGTCCGCCACCTGAGCCGGGTCGCTCACGTCCACCGCAACGGCGTCGACCGTGGCGCCGGCCTCGGTCAGCTCCGCGACCAGCGCGGCGTACTCCGTGCCCTCGGCAGGCAGGCGGCGCGAGGCCAGCAGCAGCCGACGCGCCTGACCGGTGACGACGAGGTGCCGGGCCACGACCCCGGCGAGGGTGCCCGACGCCCCGGTGACCAGCACCGTGCCGTCCGGATCCACCGACGCCGGAACCTGAAGGACGACCTTGCCGACGTGCCGGGCCTGACTGATGTGCCGCAACGCCGTACGCGCCTGCCGCACATCCCACACCCGCACCGGCAACGGACGCAGCACACCCCGCTCGAA
>NZ_JBIAZP010000023.1:0-13441 GCF_042899165.1 Micromonospora sp. NPDC000121 | reverse complement strand
CTCGCCACCTGGACCGGCGCATGCCCCACCTGCAGACGCAAGATCAGAATCGTCCGTCGAAAACGACGATCACCGACCTAACAAAGCACTACTAGGCCCTGCCCGAAGTTCGTAAGCAACTGGTGATCTCGGAGCCGACCTGGTATCGGTGGGTGGCCCGGTACGGCGGGATGGAAGCCGGACGACGCCAAGCGGCTCAAGGACTTGGGGCGGGAGAACCGTCGCCCAGCACCCGCTCGCCCATTGACATGCTCAAGGAGTGGAACCGGGGAAACTGGTGAGTCCGCAGCGCTGTCGCCGTGCCGCGACGATGTTGCAGCAGCGCTTTGGAGTCGCGCAGCGCCGGGCGTACCGGGTGGTCGGGCAGCACCGCTGTGCACATCCGCAGACCCGCAGCCGACAGCTTAATGCCGATGAAGTGCTGCGGGCCAGGCTACGGCAGATTCCGCCGAGCATCCGCGATGGGGGTGGCGTAAAGCCCGCGCGATCGCCGCCCGTGACTCACAAGGAGCGACGGCTCGCGATTGCCGGTCAGGTGCTGCCGCAGGCAGTCGCGCGGGTTGCCGGTCCGGACCGACATAGATGACCGCGCAATCTTGAGGACCACGTCCACGCTAGGCGCTCGGGAGAGCTCTCGGCGACCTCGATCAGTACGGTCGGGAGCCGTGAAGCCGGCCGGCGCGGCGTCGATCAAGGGCTCGGGCATGTACGGGGCCCAGTCACCCGTGAGCCCGCGTGGATCGTGCATGATGGCACCACGCATCAGGTTCTTCCTTTCCGATAATCGTGGTCCATTCCGGTGTCGCAGCGGCCGGCGCCGTCGAGCCTGGCGACGCTCCTACGTACGCCAAGCCGCCGGACTGACCGCTACCGAAAATCTTGCGGCAGCTCCACCGGCAGCCCCAACTCGCGTAGCCGGCCGTAGGTCTCAAGCGCGACCAAACTCTGAGCCTCGGTAGGGATCTTGATCGGTAGGGCACCGCACACGTTAAGAATCCCAACCTCCTTAGGGCTGACCTGGCGGCGTTCTCGCCCCCATCTGAGAACGTCCTGCCAGAAGGTTTTGCCTGCAGTAACGACGGTAGTCTGAGCCGCGATGCCATTGAGGATGCGCTGGTCCTGTGCGCCGTCGCTAGCGCGCGCAGAGGCTTCGCGGCCCTCGATGGTCGCCCCCTGCAAGGCGAGATGCCAATCCACGTGAGCCTTGCTGACGGCCCTCCAGCAGTCTTCGTGTTTGGCCCATTCAGTGACGTTCGCGCGGTTCCCCTCGGGATGTTGCAGGACCGCCAAGACAACTCTACTGGCCTTCAAGAGACCTTCTCTGACGGTCGAGGGCAGAGCTTGTTCCCGCCATACAGCCTCGAAGTCGAAGGCGCGGCCAAGACGCCTCAGATCAAAGGCTAGCTTCGCGATCGCATACGCGACAATATTCGCTCGGTACCCACCCTCGTACCAATCTTGTTTAGGAACCAGGGATTCGAGGGTCTTCCATGCGATCGCCTTGGCAATCGCCGCACGATAGTAAGACTCGGAAAAGTAGTCGGCCGAATCTTCCCACTTCTTCGATACGTCGGCGGCAAAGGCTGCGAAGTTCCGCTGAGCGCCCCTGCTTACGATGTGAGGCTGCTCAGCCCAAGCCATGGAGTACTTCGCGAGCTCGGTCTTCCCAAAGAGTTGCTCCCGGGGATACTCGAGATCAAATTCCTTCCGCTTCTTTGCTGTCAGTCCAGACCTAGCGTCTAGGTACTGTCCGCGCGCTCGCTCGTAGAACCACTTAGATTGCTTCAGCGATCCATCTGGTGATGGAGCGTAGACACGCCGTGAAAACTGCTCAATCCGGACATGGAAGGGGTGATTGGAGAAGAAGTCCGCCTGACTGACGCGGTTCTGGCTGTTTGCGTACTCTGAGATCTTCGGTACAACCTCGGCCGCACTGCCTGAATCGACGATTGACAGTTTCATCTGAACGAACACGTCAGAAAGGTCGACGTTGTTAACGAAAGCCGCATGGATGGAAGCTGTAGTCTGGCCGCCATTTACGATCTGGAGATTCCGGATCTTCGTTAGCCGGGCAGTGGCGCCGTCAGAGTCGAGTTCCACAGCCTCCGCTGTGGCTGATATGCCGTTGTTGTAGGCAAAAAACATCTGCGGAGCAGATTCCAGCGTCGTCTTGATCCCTCGGTTGACCGAGCCACGAGATTGCAGAAAGACTCGTACATTCTGCTCCAACAGACGGGTACCCCATCGATCGTAGATCGCCGCGAGTTGAGCGCCCGGAATGACTACGAGGTAGCCGTCGTAATCGGCCCCTTTCACGGCAGCGCGGAGCGCCGGAAGTGGAGCAGGAAGGTCATTCACCAGATCGAGCTCGATCTCCTCACGCTCACGCCCGGCGTCGACGTACCGGTGCAGGCGTGCGAGATCCCAGACGTTGTGGGTGATCGGTACGCCGTTGATTTCGCCAGCTGGAACACTGTCGACCCGGCTGCTCAGTACCCGGTTGCTAATCGCGATGATTCGGACTTTGTTGATGACAGCCCACGTCGTCGCAATCATCTCAGCGAGGTCAAACGCCGGCTGAGCCTGCTCCAAGCCGTCCCTGAAGGTAGGGTCGAGCGAACGGAGGATGAAGTTGCGGGCACGATTATTGATGGCGCGGAGGTCGGTTGCAGTGAGTGTCTCCGGCCGCTCCGCCTGCCGGAAGTCGACGATGATCAGGGTTAGCACACCGGCGACTTCCCGAGGATCGCCGGCGTAGCCATCGACGCGGACGCCGCGAATGCCCAGGTAGGGCGCACGATCGGCGGTTTCGATCTCCCCAGCCGTTAGCAGGTATTCCGTCACGACGTCGAAGAACGCGTCCTCGGCAAACGAGCCTGTGGCTTCCGAGTGCGCGAGGACCTCTTGGTAAAGCTGGTTGTGGTAGATGTCCAGCGCCTTATTCACGGGCAGCCTCCAGATCGGAGAGCATCGTCTCAAGTGTGACGGCGAAGCCGTCTATCTCTTTCAGCTCAATCTGATATCTGACTCTATCGACGCCAGGCCGAAGGATGTCGGGAGTGATTCTCGGGAAGTCTGGACTGACCTGATAAATCGACATCCCGTCGATCGACCAGATGTTCGTATAAGGATCTTCCTCCCGATAACCAGTGGCCGCCAGCCGAGACTCCAGCAGGTCACTGGCCCACGGCGCACGCACCTCGAAGCAGGCTCGCAAGCGACTCACCCAGCCGTGGAGCGTGGCCGCATCAGCGCTCTCGCGAGGTATCTCGTTGACCGAGAAGACCACTAGATAGAGAGCTTCGAACGACGCAAGGTCCAACTGGTGCTCGGAGCTGATGCTAACAGCCGGTACGGCTCCGCCCCGCTGCGTCTTCACCTCGATGGCAGTCGGAGCGAACTCGAAGTCCTTAGGCCCGTCCAGCGGACCCCACCATCCCGTTACCGCCTCCTTAGCCCCGATCGACGGAATCAGGTGCGCCTCAATGAGCTTGAGCTCGCCGACCAGTCCCTTCTGCCCCGAGTCCGTGAGGGTGTGTGAAGGAGCACCGCGCATGAGATGATGCCAACGCCACGTTCGGGCAATTACCCTGCGGACCGCGTCCGGCTCGGTAGGAGCCATGCCGGCCGCCTCCATGATGTCGACGCAGAGGCGGTGGAATAGGTCCGTCGACCCGGCATCCTTTAGAGCAAGCCAGAGATGCACCTTGCCCGCCTTGTCTGGGTCTCCAAAAGAAAGCTCAACACCACGCAGGTCCGGCAGTGTCGCGTCGCCGATCGAAGACGTTTGAACGGACATCGTCCAGGCCCTGCGGCCCCTAGCATCCCTCGCCCAGTAGCAGTCCCAGCGGTGGCCCGGATCGGCTCGGACTGCTGTGGCGGTACCCATCGTGGCCGCAGGGCGCAGACCCGCCCAGGGATCGCTCATCAGTCCTCGCTCTCGAGCTCGTCATCCGAGTCGACACCGAAGTGTTCGCGGAACCAGACGGTGTTCACCACAAACTCGACTCGCTTTTCCGAATGTCCTAAGGGTGGCGGCGGGAAGCTGATCCCCCACGCCGCCACAAGAGGCGGCAGGTTGGCCACTCCGCCGTCGCTGGACGTCGTTAGGCGGACTAGGTGCAACATAAGCAATGGCTTCCCGCGGAAACGGCGGTATGCAAGGTCGGGATAGTTCACGGAATCCCCGCCCGTCAACGCGTTTTCTCGTCGGTAGTGCTCCTCCGCAGCCTTGCACTGAGCGTCCGACATACCAGCGCGCTCGATGCCCCGTGACGCCACCTTTTGGTTGTTCCCGATGTACAGGGTGTTCCCGCTTGAGCGAGACCCGGCAGACCGCACCTGATAAACGACACGCAGATCGTTCAGAAACTCGTAATCGATCGGCCGCTCCCTTGCGGTGTACTGCTTCCCTACTACTAGGACATCCCAACTCCGAAGTGTGGAGGCAGCCCGTTCTTCGATGTAAGCGACGACGGGTCCGCTCTGCGTCTTGGTCGAGCCCGGATCCGGCTTGTAATCGCGCACGAATGACGCCACAAGTTCCGGCGAAACACCGGAAAACAGCCAGCTTCCGCTGAGCTGAATCGGTGTTGCACCGGAGGCTTGGACCGCAGTCACAAGTGAACGGACACGCCGGACATTGTAGTCCGAGTCCCGTGCGGAGACTGGGGTGGTCTCGATTTGCGAACCGCCGAGGCCGATGCTGACGACGAAGCGCTTACCGGTTCCCATTTTGTTGCGCGCCGTAACGATGAGACTATCTGGATGGCTTCGAACCCGCAGACCGAATTCTTCAGGTGTAGCGCCTGCGGCCTCCATTTCCTTCAAATCGTCGCGCAGCATCTCAATCGACTCGGCAATGTGGGCGTACCATCCCTGCGCATCCTCCGGCATCCAGATCCGGCAGAGGTCCTCGTAACCGGGTCGGTATCCAAACCAGCGGCCCATCTGCATCAACGTGTCGTACATTACCGAGCTACGCAGGAAGTACGTGATGCTGAGGCCTTCCAAGGTAAGACCTCGGGAAAGAGAGAATCCGCCGACCGCGATGACGTTGAGGCCGTTCTCGAAGTCGCTGTAGTTGAGCTTTCCAGCAGACGTGTTGTTGACTTCGACGACGCGAATCGGCGCGGCGGCATCGTGGAGAACTTTGAGGACGTCCTCCCACCGGTGGCCAGCCTCGCCGTACTCGGCCTTCCAGGTGTTCTCGAGTTCAAAAAT
Organism: Micromonospora sp. NPDC000121; assembly: GCF_042899165.1. Taxonomy (NCBI): domain Bacteria; kingdom Bacillati; phylum Actinomycetota; class Actinomycetes; order Micromonosporales; family Micromonosporaceae; genus Micromonospora; species Micromonospora sp. NPDC000121. The sequence continues at coordinate 8,218 of NZ_JBIAZP010000023.1, read as the reverse complement.
CTCGGGCACTGCACGAGCTTCGACCGGATCGAGTGCGCCGCTGATGCGGAGCGCGTTCTGCAGCTCCTCGAGATACGAGTGAACGTGATTCCGGAGCTGGGACTGCACTCGAGTGAACCTAGACGCGTTGACCAACATCGAGTTGTGTTCCGATGCCTGCCCGCGCAGGATTCGGATTGCCCTGACCAGCAAGAACGCCCGGACAGCGAACCGCAGGCTGTCCGGCAACTCCTCGATGATTTGCGTTATCCGGTGCTTGATCGGAATGGCGTCCTCGGAGTCGTTGATAGATCGCAAAAACTCATCGGGCGACTCAAGGAAGACCTTTCTGGCGCCGAGGTAGTTGCTAGGTGGGTCCAGACTGACGATGAAGTCGCGCGGAAAGAGGTCTTGGCCAAGCATCTCATCATCGCTCTCAGGATCGATGAATATGTTGGCGAAAGGCGTGGCGGTGTAGCCCACGTACGAACTTCGCTCGAACATGGCGAGAAGCTCTCTGATCTGCGCATTGATGGTGGACGCCGCGTTGGGATCTTGGCTGACGTTGATCGAGGCGTTGTCTGCCTCGTCGTCGATCAGCAGAAGAGGGGAGTTGATGCGACCACCCTGCAAGCTGGTTTTCAGCCACTGGGTCAGGTTGGCAAGAGTGCTGGCATTCTTCTTGATAACGAACACTGCAGGCTCGTTCAGATTCTGCAGTGGAACGCCTACCTGGCTGGCTGCGGCCTGACTGAAGTCCCTTGTCGAGCTGGTGAAGTGTGAAGGGCGACGCTGAAGGTCGATCCGGCCGACGCCTACAACCTTGCCAAGCTTGTTTTTTCCTGCTCCCTTTTCGAAGCCGATGAACCCCTCGTCAACCCTGGACTGTGTCTGGTTTCGGAGGTTGTTGTGGATCCCCGCGATGATGATGATTACCCGATAGCCTGCGTCTGCAGCTTTGCAAATCAGTCCGAGGTAGTTCGCCGTCTTGCCGGACTGGACGTTACCAAGTACCAGGCCCTTCCGAGCCCACACACCAGCTTCTCGAGGATTTCCCAGCAAACCGAGAGTGCGGTCGGAAACTTCGTCCAGGGTTGCCAGGACAGGGACACCCATACCCTTCAGGGACAGCAGCCTTCTGTATCTCTGCCAATAGTAAGGATCGATGGCCGCCTTAGCGTCCGGAAGCCAGGGCTCGTGTTTTACCTTTAACGACGCTCCCAATGGTCAGGATCACAGCATGACGGGTCTCAAGGAGACGCGCGAGTTGTTCAGCATCATCGTCCGAGATCGATTTGAATCTGGGCAGCAGCCTAAAATCATCGATCGTTGTACGGATCAACTGAGGAGTAAGCTGGTCCGCCGGCAAGCTTGTCAGCTCGGCGGTGACCACCCGGTCTAGAGCGTCGATCACTCCAGGCTCGGCCGACATTAAGCTTCCTCCATCATCATCTGGTCGACGATTTTTGCGGTCTCGTCCCAATTGGCGTCGAACGGTGGGGATGACTTCAGCATGCTCGTAATACGCACCCAGCTGAGCCCGCGCTGAAGCAGCGAGGCGACGGTACTGCGAGTGATCTCGCTCAGCTCTTCGACACTGATCGACGCGGCGTTCACCTGGTCGGGTGCATCACTGAGATCATGCAGGAGGCTGTCCATTGGAAGGGTCCGCGAGAATACGTTCAGGACGGTCAGGAGCTGGGTGCGACGGTCAGCTGGGAGGTCCGCAAGCACGGACTGAATCAACGGGTGCTCGGAGTTGATCTGATAGCGGATGCCGCCGCGGGTGCGAACTCGCTGCCATGTCGGGATCTCTGCCAGCGCAGCTTGACGGACGCCCCGATGTGTGTAGATTCGCTTCGATGTCGCAACAATCGCCTCAATCAGAGTCTTGAGGCGGCGTCGCACGTAGTCCGGCGGCTCTGCACTAGCCTTCAGGACGTTGATTTTCCAAGATTCGTCCAGAGAACTCGGGATATCGAGTAGGACCCTGGTCAGCTTGGTCCTTTCAGTTTGCTTCGCGATACCGAACCAGGTCCCCCACACGATCAGGCGACGAGCCCGGTAGAGGTAGAACCCCTGGTTCTTGATAAACCCATCCCGTCCGCCTAGGCGTTCCCACGCGTCTTGGCCCACATTGCTGTGATGCGGGAGAGTGAATGGCTGAATCGTTACGACGCCAGCTTTGGTCCATATCTTCTCCATTGGTCCGATGATGGTCGCGGCGTACTTGCGCGCAAAAGGATCGAACGCAACGAGCTCTCGGTTGTTGACTGCGATCCGTATGGTGCGATGACTGCCCTCGCGCTCCAAGAAACGGTGAAAGACCATCTCTAGATGACTGGCGGCCTCGGAGATACGCCGTGCAAATGTTCGAGAGTCGTTTCCTTCGTCAGTTCCGCTGAGGATCCGGTCTAAATTCTGCCAGATCACTAGCGTCCCTGTCTCGCCGACGCGGTCGGACCAAGGGACTTCGGTTGCTGGGGGCCGGCTGACGTACCACTCGTCTCGGCGGCTGACTTCGTCTAAGTCCCAGCAGGCGGTACTGGTGACCTCCGATTGCCTTGTCAGCACCGTCATCCTTCGGCACTGCGAGAACGATGCAGTCTTCATGCCCATGCCGAATCGTCCTAGGTCGTCGGGCTGGCGCCCTTCGGAGGGACCAGTGCTCGCGAGCCGCATCGCCAGTTGCAGTTGCTCAGCGCCCATGCCGTGCCCGTCGTCCAAAATCCCGATGGCGGAGTCGAGTCCATCGAACTTGGCGAAGATTTCGACACGCGTCGCGTCGGCAGATATCGAATTGTCGACGATGTCGGCAAGGGCGGTCTCCAAGCTGTAGCCAAAGTCGCGCAGACTCTGTATCAGGCTTGCCGCGCTCGGACGCGCCTCGAACCCGAAGTTCCCGGCGTCGGAGGGAACGTTTCCGCCTAGCAAGCTTCCCCCTCGTGTCCCTGAACCACCCCACATGCCATCTATGATGATCTTTAGGGCGGTTGTTGCAGTCCCCTGTTCAGGCATTTTGTCATGGACGAGTAGTTCCGAATGTCGTCAGTGTCCATAGGCGATCAATGACCGCGGCCGGGGCTGGCGCCGGGCGCGTGGAGGGTCACCGCCGCAGCGTTCCCGCAGCCGGGATTCCGGCTGGGCTGTACCGGTCCGGTCCGTTCCGCAATCAGCTTGCTGAACCTGCGCCGGGGGATGCCGGTACAGACACGATGGGACAAGGCCGCGCGGGCCCATCGTGGCGTCACAATCACGATCTCCCGCACAGCCGTTCCCATGATCGAAGCGAATCGGTCAGCTCTCGCGTATCAAGTGGTTACTCAACACCGTAAAGTCGAGCCTGCGACTGGGACACCTCGTCGAGGGTCGCCCACGGCCAGAAGCCCTAGCGGCGTTGGTCCACTTGGCGGTCGTACCGATGATGACGGGCGGCCCGCCTAGGTCGGCAACCTTGGTGCCGCCCCAGACCCCTCGTGGCCCCGGATTCGCTCGGACGGCTTGTTGTCCTCGGCGGCGGGCACCAACAGGGTCGACTCGTCGGCCCTGGCGGCGAGTCGACCACCGCCCCACAGTAATCACCGGAGCGCAAATCGGCCAGCAAGGCCTTGATCACCCCTTCCGCTTCGACCGCGGGCGGTACGTTCAGCCGGGAAGCCATCGATCCCACCTCCCCACAAGATTCCCCGGACAGTACCGGCAGGAGTCCTGCCAGAGGGACCCCCATCTCTTTCCGGCAAGCTGGACGAGGTTCGTCGCACTCAAAACTCCGACCAACAAGTTGCTGAAGCGAAGACCGGCTATGACCTGGCAGCACGGAGAGGACCAACCCTGTGAGCTGCAGCAGCGGCACAGTGACGGCTCGTCAAACCAGGCACCCTCCCGCCTCTGAAGGCTGCCGCTCCATCGATGGAAGCGGCAACTGTCCGGAATCTGACAGCTAGGGTTGTCCGACACGACTGATAGGGATGACGCGTGCAGCAAACATGTTCGCTGCGACGGAGCGCGAGGACATGGCGATGACCAGCGGCTCTGGGGGGCCAACCGCTCGTCGGCCAGCTCCGTTGAGTAAAGCGGTCTCCAACCAAATGAAGCGGATCCGCCGCGCCTCCACCAAGCCTGAGCTACTCATCCGCCAAGAACTGCACCGTCGCGGTCTGAGATTCCGGATCAACCACCCTGCCCTGCCAGGAAGACCTGACATCGTCTTCACCAAAGCACGCTTGGCGGTCTTCGTTGACGGGTGCTTCTGGCACCAGTGTCCAGAGCACGGGGTGATGCCGAAGAACAACCGTGAGTGGTGGCAGGCGAAGCTGCGTCGAAACGTCGAACGGGACCGCGAGAAAGACGCGGCGCTAACGGCGCTGGGCTGGCAGGTTCTGCACTTCTGGGAACACGAGGACCCTACAGCCGTGGCGGAGGAGTTGGAGCAGAGATGGAGGCATCTACGGCCGCCGGCGGAGCCTCCCTCATGATGGCGACGTAGGTTGTGACATCCTGGTCCTCGCCAAGGACGAATCGACGGAGGTGGGCGCATGCCCGGCAAGACGTGGTTCGACGTCGCACCGTCAGCTGCACGCCTGACCAACTCACTGCGCGACATTGGCTACGACTTTCCGACTGCGGTGGCGGACATCGTCGACAACAGCGTCGCTGCGGGCGCATCGCGGGTGGAGGTGACGATCGAGTTTGCTGGGTCGAGGACGCGGGTGTACATCGCTGATGATGGGCGCGGGATGTCTCCGGGGGCGCTGCTGGAAGGGCTTCGGCTGGGCACACGCCGGACGTATGAGGCCGGTGAACTCGGGCGCTATGGACTCGGACTGAAGACCGCCTCCCTGTCGCAGTGCCGATCGGTGGCCGTGGTTTCCCGGAGCAACCCCGACATCATGCGAACCTCAGCCCGACTCCTCGACCTTGACATCGTCGAGGAGTGGGACCAGTGGGTGGTGATCGATCCTGGCGCGGACCCGGATATCGCCAGAGCTCGCCAGTGGCTGGCCGAAGGGACGGGAACGGTCGTCCTGTGGCGCAACCTCGACCGCGTTCTCCCAGAGAACCGCCCCGAGGGAGGCTGGGCCCGCCGGCGTCTGGAAGCGCTGGCGACGAAGACGGCGGAGCACCTAGGCATCGTTTTTCATCGGTTTCTTGAGGGAGGGGGCGGACGGGCTCCAATCGTCATCACTGTTAACGGTCAGAAGGTTCGGCCGTGGAACCCGTTCGCTCCTGACGAGGAGAACCGTTCTGAGCTGCCCACGCAGCGCTTCGAGATCACCGTCGGTGATGTGTCCGGTCATGTTGACCTGCGTCGTTTCATCCTGCCGCCCCGGGACCGGTTCTCTAGCCCGACGGAATTCGAGCGGCTGTCTGGGCCTCTGAACTGGAACCGACAGCAAGGGCTGTACGTCTACCGTGCCAACCGGCTGGTGCAGTGGGGTGGCTGGAACGCCATTCGCGGCATCGACGAGCATACGAAGTTGGCCCGTGCCTCGCTCGACTTCAGCACCGACCTCGACTCGGCCTTCAACATCAACGTCGCGAAGATGCGGGTCTCGCTACCGGCGCAGCTTCGTCAGATGCTGGAGGCCCCGGTTAACGAGTTGTGCGTCTACGCCAACGACGCCTACCGCAAGAGCGCGCGCGTAAAGAACAGGCCCGTTCCTCCGGACCTGAACACCGCCGCCGGCGTGCGGTCCGCGACCCAGGCGGCGGCGACTGCCGGACTCGCTCTGAAAGCTGCGGCGATGCAGTCCGGAGAGTGGGCCGCCTGGCAGCGGATCGCAGCAACGCTGCGCAAGGAGGCCCCGGAGATTGCCCAGTCGCTGGGGCTGGAGCCTTGAACCGCGGACCAGTCAGAAGAGCCGTAGCGGGTCCGCGCGCGACTCGGCGCAGAGCTTCTGGAGCGGGCAGGCGTTGCACTCCGGTTCCACCGGTCGGCACAGGCTGTTTGCCAGCTCGATCAAGCCTAGGTGGGCCCGCCTGGCGTCCAAGTCAGCCCCGATCATTCGCGCGATTTCCAAACGGCCATCCGTGAGCCGGTTTCGACGGTCGACAGGATCACCACTGAAGCGCGCGGCTACCCGTAGCACACCCTTCGTCACGAGGACAGGCTCCTCGGAGTCCTCGTCACCGTGGGCCGGAGTCACGAGAATCGCAACGTCAGCCACCGCTTCGCTGAGCCCCGGGACCTGGCGGAGCTGGTCGTCGTCCTGAAGCAGCTCCGGGTTGTCGGCGAGCCGTCCGGCCAATTCCAGAATTGCCCCAGCTCGGCCTGGCCGCCCGGCCCACTTGCTGATCTCCAGCAGCTCAGCCTCCGCGAGGACGGTCTCCTGTGGCTCACGCCAACGGGCCAAGAGAGGCCAGGTGAAGCGCACCACCTCGGCCGGAGCGCGGTCCAGAAGCATCTCGGCCTGAATAACCTGCCAACGGGTCTCCGCCCTCAGCCAGGGAAGTCCGCGGACTGCGGCGCTGTCGAACCACGCAGCGAGAAGCGCAGCGATGTCCTGCGTCGTCGCGGGCACCGGTCGCGGATCGTCCAGAGCTGCACGGACAGCACCGGCGAGGTGCTCCCCGAGTAGCGGGGGGACGGCGTTGCCGATCTGGCGGAACGCCGCCGATGGGGGCCCGGCGAAGCGGAACCAGTCTGGGAACGTCTGAAGCCGCGCCGCCTCACGAATCGTAATGGTGCGATTTTGCCGCGGATGGATGTACCAGTAGCCGTCCTTGGCGATGTGTGCCGTGATCGTGCGGGACAGGTTGTTCTCATCGAGCCGCTTGTACTTGTCGTCGAAGATGTCCTCACGGTATCGCTTGACGTCGTCCGGGAGATCCCGATATCGCGTGGTGGCGTCCATGACCTCAAAGGCACGAGCGTCATCTTCGCGGACGGGCCGCGTAATGTGATCGAAAACTTTATTCGCGTCGTCCGCAGGAACCGATTTCCGCATGCGGCGCTGGAACTCGCTGTGCGGTCGGTCGTAGTCGCTCCAGCCCTCCGCACCACCCACCGGACGCCATCCGCCTTCCACTTCCGGCAGGTCCCCGATGGCATTCCACACGGTCACCCGCTCGCGCTGCTCCTGAGGCCAGGTGAACGCCACGCCGTCCCGGAGCGCCACCAGGATAAGCCGCTGGCGGAACTGCGGAACGCCATAGCGGAAGGTCTCGACCGAGCGCTCCTCGACCGAGTAACCGATAGACTCCAGCTCATGGACCATGGTCCGGAGGATGAACATCTCCTTGTCCAGTGCCATGTCCGGCACGTTCTCCATGAGAACAGCTTGAGGACGGGCGATTCGAGCGATTTCAAGGTAGGAGCGCCACAAGTCCCGGCGCTCGTCGTACGGGTCGCGCAGGCCATGCCGAACACGGTGCCTGATCTTGGAGCGCCCAGCCTTGGAGAACGGCTGGCAGGGAGGACCGCCGGCGATGAGTTCCACTCCCGTCGCCTTGATCAGTTCAGCAACCTGCCGGACCCGCTCCGGGTCTCCGAGGTCCCAGTCGACGCTCATCCCGCCGTGGTGATGCCGGTGTGTCTCTATTGCTTCATTGTCGTGGTCCACCGCGATCACAACCTGGTAGCCGGCGGCTTCCAAACCCAGGCTGAGACCGCCAGCACCGCTGAACAGGTCGGCGGCCAGTCGGCCGCCGTTTGCCCTGAGCCTTGACGCTAGAGAAAGAAGTTCCTCGGGCTCCGAGCAGGCGTCAGGGTGGGGAGCGAGACGAACGAAAGGACCGCGAACCAGCTTGACTCCGTACCCACGGCGACGAACAGGTGCGGCGGCGCGCTGGTGTTCACTGGTCACGATCAGGCAGGTTACCGCCCGGTCTCCCGCCGCGACGATAGCCCGTCCCGACACACCGCTGGAGCATGCAGCGCTGGTGTCAGCCCGACCGTTGACATGGGCAACCAGCCAACCGCATATGTGGAAGCTTAGTGGACAAAAGGGGCAGATCAACCAGGAGCGGAATCTGCTTGCTATGCGCGCCATTAGGGCGAATGCCACATACTATCCACGACGCCACAAGGGACGCGGAGCGGGTCCGGCAGGCGCTTAGCGGGGGGAGCGCCCCGGCGAGGCGCCGGTCCAGATCGCCAGTCTGGACGGCAGCCGTACCCATATCAGGCGGAGATCCTGGCCGACCTAAGGCGTGTTTCATAAGCCGGTCAGAGCCACTCGGTGATGATGGTGATGGTGAGGATGGCTTGGAACCGGACTGCCAGCTTGTCGTAGCGGGT
>NZ_JBIAZP010000022.1:0-14874 GCF_042899165.1 Micromonospora sp. NPDC000121 | reverse complement strand
AACGCGACCTCGCCCGGCGCACCGGCAACCCCGGCGACGACCTGCGGCGCGGGCCGACCCTCGGCGAGCGCGTCCAACGCGACGGTCAACTCGTCGCGGTCGGCGGCGAAGACCACCGCCCGGTGGTCGTGGGACGCGCGGGTGGCGACGAGCGACCAGCCGACGTCGCCGACTTCGGCGTCCGGCACCTCCTCCAGGTGGTCCCGCAGGTCGCGGGCACGGTCGGCGAGGGCCTCGGCGGTACGCCCGGAGAGCACCCAGGGCAGTTCGCCGGACGGCCCGTCGGCCGCCGGTTGCGGCGCGGGCTCCTCGGCGGGCGCCGATTCGAGGATGGTGTGCACGTTGGTGCCGCTGATCCCGAACGAGGACACTCCGGCCCGGCGTACGCCGTCGACCGGTTCCCAGGGACGGGCCTCGGTGAGCAGTTCGACGTTGCCGGCGGACCAGTCGACGTGCGGGGTCGGCTCGTCGACGTGCAGGGTGGGCGGCAGCACGCCGTGCCGCATCGCCAGCACCATCTTGATGACCCCGGCGACACCGGCCGCGGCCTGGGTGTGCCCGATGTTCGACTTGACCGAGCCCAGCCAGAGCGGACGGTCGGCGGGCCGGTCCTGCCCGTACGTGGCGAGCAGCGCCTGCGCCTCGATCGGGTCGCCGAGGGTGGTACCCGTGCCGTGCGCCTCGACGACGTCGACCTGGGCAGGGGTGAGCCGCGCGTTGGCGAGGGCCTGCCGGATGACGCGCTGCTGGGCGGGGCCGTTGGGGGCGGTGAGGCCGTTGGACGCGCCGTCCTGGTTGACGGCGCTGCCCCGCACGATCGCGAGGACCGGGTTGCCGTCGCGGCGGGCGTCGGAGAGCCGCTGGAGCACCAGCAGGCCGACGCCCTCGCCCCAGCCGGTGCCGTCGGCGGCCCCGGCGAACGGCTTGCACCGGCCGTCGGCGGCGAGGCCGCGCTGCCGGGAGAAGCCGACGAAGATGCCGGGGGTGGCCATGACGGTGGCGCCGCCGGCCAGGGCGAGGTCGCACTCCCCCGCCTGCAGGGCCTGCGCGGCGAGGTGCAGCGCGACGAGCGACGCCGAGCAGGCGGTGTCGACGGTGACGGCCGGGCCGTGCAGCCCGAACGTGTACGCCAGCCGCCCGGAGATGACGCTGGCGTTGACGCCGGTGGCGAGGTAGTTCTCGTCGACGTCCCCGGCGGCCATCAGCAGGGAGCCGTAGTCCTGCCCGTTGGTGCCGACGTACACGCCGGTGCGGCTGCCGCGCAGCGCGGTCGGGTCGATCCGGGCCCGCTCGAACGCCTCCCAGGTGGCCTCCAGCAGCAGTCGCTGCTGCGGGTCCATGGCCAGGGCCTCGCGGGGGCTGATGCCGAAGAACGCGGGGTCGAACTCGCCGGCCCCGGCGAGGAAGCCGCCCTCCCGGACGTAGCTGGTGCCGAGGTGCTCGGGGTCGGGGTGGTACAGCTCGGCGAGGTTCCAGCCGCGCTCGCCGGGCATCAGGGTCATCGCGTCGGTGCCGGCGGCGACGAGGTCCCACAGCTCCTCGGGAGAGGACACGCCGCCGGGGAAGCGGCAGCTCATCGCCACGATGGCGATGGGCTCCCGGTGCAGGCCGGCGCCGTCGGCGACCACCTCGCCGGGGGTGTGACCGGCGGTCAGGCCGTGCAGGTGGGCTGCCAGCTCGGCAACGGTGGGGTGGTCGAAGACGAGGGTGGCGGGCAGGGTCATGCCCGTCTCGGCGGTCAGCCGGTTGCGCAGCTCGACGGCGGTGAGCGAGTCGAAGCCGAGGTCGCGGAAGGTGCGGTCGGGCAGCGATTGGCCGGCCGGGTAGCCGAGCACCGCCGCGGCCTGGGTGCGGACCAGCTCGGTGAGCTGCGGCAGGGACCGGCCGACGACGACGGCGCGGACCGGCCCGGCGGGCCCGGCGGGTACCCCGGGCAGGGCGGCGATCAGCGGGGTCGGACCGCCCCAGGCGGCGGCGAGGCGTCCCCAGTCGACATCGGCGACGGTGACGGCCGGCTCGGCGGTGTTGACCAGCCGGCCGAGCGCGGTGACCGCCTCGGCGGCGGGCAGCGGGTTGAGGCCGCCCCGGGTGAGCCGGGCGGTCAGCGCGGCGGTGGCCGCCGCCATGCCGTCCTCGGCCCAGGCTCCCCAGCCGATGGAGGTGGCGGGCAGCCCCTGGCCGCGCCGCCACGCCGCGAACGCGTCGAGGTACGCGTTGGCGGCCGCGTAGTTGCCCTGCCCGGCGCTGCCGACGACGCCGGCGAGGGAGGAGAAGAGCACGAACGCGTCGAGGTCCCGGCCGGCGGTGGCGTCGTGGAGCACCCGCGCGGCGCGGACCTTGCCGTCGAGGACGGCCTGCATCCGGGCCAGGTCGAGGCCGTCGAGGATGCCGTCGTCGACCACTCCGGCGGTGTGCACGACGGCGGTCAGCCCGGGCAGGCCGGCGACGAGGGCGGTGACGGCGTCGGCGTCGGTGACGTCGCAGGCGACCACCCGGGCGGCGCCCAGCTCGGCGACCAGGTCGGCCGCGCCTGGGGCGTCCGGGCCGCGCCGGGAGGCGAGCACCACCTCGGCGGCGCCGTTGGCCAGCAGCCACCGGGCCACGTGCCGGCCCAGCGCGCCGGTCCCGCCGGTGACGAGCACGGTGCCGGAGGGCCGCCAGGCCGCCCCGGCGGGCGGGGCCGCGGGGACGAGCCGCCGTTCGAGCACGCCCTGCGGGCGGATCGCCACCTGGTCGTGGCCGGCGTCGGCGAGGACGGCGAGCAGCGCTTCGCCGGCGGCCCGGTCGAGGCGGCCGGCGGGCAGGTCGACCAGGCCGCCCCAGCGGTCCGGCTGTTCGAGGGCGACGACCCGGCCGAGGCCCCAGGCCGCGGCGGACGACGGGTCGGCGACGTTCTCGCCGCCGCCGACGGACACGGCGCCCCGGGTGAGGCACCACAGCCGGCCGGGCAGGCCGGTGTCGGCGAGGGCCTGGACGATGGTGAGCAGCAGGGCCGTCCCGGCGGGTACGGCGGGCGCGTCGGGCAGCGCCCCGTCCCGCTCGGGCAGCAGGCAGAGCACGCCGGCCCACCCCTGCTCGCCGCGTTCCCGCAGCAGCGCCCCCAACTCCGCCCGCCCGACCCCGGGGCTGACGTCGAGCACGTCGACGTCGCCCCCGGCCCGGCCGAGCACGTCCGCGACCTCGCCCGCGTCCTCCCCGGGGGTGACGACGAGCCAGCGGCCCGCGAGGGCTGGCGTGGGGGCGGGGTGGATCGGCTCCCAGGTGATGCGGTACGACCAGGCGTCCAGCGCCGCGTCGCGCAGGCGGGCCCGCCGCCACGTCGACAGCACCGGTACGGCCGGGGCGAGGGCCGCCACGGCGTCCGGGTCGTCCTGCACGGCCAGGTGGGACGCCACGGCGGGCAGGTCGCCGCGCTCGACGGCGGCCCAGAAGTCGCCCTCGGCGCCGTCGGTCCGCTCGGGCGACGCGACGGTCGTGCCGTCCACCTCGGGCCAGTACCGCTGGTGCTGGAACGCGTACGTGGGCAGGTCCACCCGGGCCGCGCCGGTGTCGGCGAACCACCGCGCCCAGGTGACCGGGACGCCGTGGACGTGCAACTCGGCCAGGGCCGCCAGCAGCGCGTGCCCCTCCGGCCGATCCTTGCGCTGGGCGGCAACGGCGAGCACGCCCTCGTCACCGGGCAGGATGTCCGCGGCCATCGCCGTGAGGACGCTCTGCGGACCGACCTCCAGGAACGTGCCCACCCCGGCGGCCCGCAGCGCGGCCACCCCGTCGGCGTAGCGGACGGCCTCCCGGACGTGCCGCACCCAGTAGTCGACGCTACGGATCTCCTCGGCGTCGGCCAGCGCGCCGGTCACGTTCGACACCACCGGCAACACCGGCTCGGCGAAAGTCAGCCGGCCCAGGACGGCCCGGAACCTCGCCAGCATCGGCTCCATCAGCGGGCTGTGGAACGCGTGGCTGACCGTCAGCCGGCGGGTGCGCACACCCCGCTCCCGCCAGACCCGCTCCACCTCGTCGAGGGCCTCCGCGGCACCCGAGACCACCACAGAGGTCGGACCGTTGACCGCCGCGACGCCCAGCCGGTCGGTGAGCCCGTCCAGGGTGGACAGCACGTCGGCCTCGGGCGCGGCGACGGCCAGCATCCCGCCGCCGGCCGGCAGCGCCTGCATCAGTCGACCCCGCGCGGCCACCAGGGCGCAGGCATGCTCCAGGGACAGCACCCCGGCCACGTGCGCGGCGGTGATCTCCCCGATCGAGTGCCCGCCCACGAAGTCGGGCACCACCCCGAACGACTCGACCAGGCGGAACAGGGCCACCTCGACGGCGAACAGGCCCGCCTGCGTGAACACGGTCTGGTCCAGCAGCTCCGCCTCGGGCGTGCCCTCGGGAGCGAACAGCACCGCCTTCAGCGGCTGCGGCAGCGCCCGGTCGAGGTGCCCACACGCCTCGTCGAGCGCGGACGCGAAGACGGGGAAGGCCGCGTACAGCTCCCGGCCCATGCCGGCGCGCTGCGCGCCCTGGCCGGAGAAGAGCACGGCGAGCTGGCCGCGCCCGGACCCCGTGCCGGCGAGCACGTTCCCGGCCGGCGAGCCGGCGGCGAGGGCCCGCAGCCCGGCCACCAGGTCGTCGCGGCCGGTGGCGGCGACCACCGCGCGGTGGTCCAGCACGGACCGGGAGGCCACCGACGAGTACGCGACGTCGAGCGGGCGGGCGTCGCCGTCGGCGTCGGCCAGCCAGGCGGCCCAGCGGCCGGCCTGGGCGGCGACGGCGGCGTCGGACCGGGCGGAGAGCAGCACCGGGACGACCGGACGGTCGGCCGCGGGCGGCTCGTCCGCGGCGGGCTCCGGCGTCGGGGCCTGCTCGATGATGGTGTGCGCGTTGGTGCCGGACACCCCGAACGACGACACCGCCGCCCGGCGCGGCCGGTCCACGGCCGGCCACGGAGTCGCCTCGGTGGCGAGCGCGACCGCCCCGGCGGTCCAGTCGACGTGCGGGGACGGCTGGTCCACGTGCAGGGTGGGCGGGACGATGCCGTGCTGGATGGCCAGCACCATCTTGATCACACCGGCGACGCCGGCGGCGGCCTGGGTGTGGCCGAGGTTGGACTTGACGGAGCCCAGCAGGACCGGGGCGGCCTCGCCCCGGTCCTGGCCGTACGTGGCGAGCAGGGCCTGCGCCTCGATCGGGTCGCCGAGCCGGGTGCCGGTGCCGTGCGCCTCCACCACGTCGATCTGCTCGGGAGCGAGCCGGGCGTTGGCGAGGGCCTGCCGGATCACCCGTACCTGGGAGGGGCCGTGCGGGGCGCTCAGGCCGTTGGACGCGCCGTCCTGGTTGACCGCGCTCCCGCGGACCACGGCGAGGACCGGGTACCCGTGGCGTTGGGCGTCGGAGAGGCGGGTGAGCAGCAGCATGCCGACCCCCTCCGACCAGGAGGTGCCGTCGGCGGCGGCGGCGAACGCCTTGCACCGCCCGTCGGCGGCGAGCCCGCGCTGCCGGCTGAAGCCGACGAACACGGCCGGGGTGGGCATGATGGTGACGCCGCCGGCGAGGGCCAGCTCGCAGTCGCCGTTGCGCAATGCCTGGACGGCCAGGTGGATCGCCACCGACGAGGAGGAGCACGCGGTGTCGATGGTGACCGCCGGCCCCTCCAGGCCGAGGGTGTACGCCACCCGGCCGGAGACGACGCTCGTGGAGTTGCCGGTGAGCAGGTGCCCCTCGCCGTTCTCGGTCGCGGCCTGGGCGATCACCGCGTCGTAGCCGTGCGAGGCGGCCCCGACGAACACCCCGGTACGGCTGCCCCGCACGGTCGGCAGCGGCAGCCCGGCCCGCTCGAACGCCTCCCAGGACGTCTCCAGCAGCAGCCGCTGCTGCGGGTCCATGGCGAGGGCCTCGCGGGGGCTGATGCCGAACAGGTCGGCGTCGAAGTCCCCGGCGTCGTAGACGAAGCCGCCCTCCCGGACGTAGCTGGTGCCGGGGTGGTCGGGGTCGGGGTGGAAGAGCCCGTCGAGGTCCCAGCCCCGGTCGGCGGGGAACGGGCCGATCCCGTCACCGCCGTCGCGCACGAGCTGCCACAGCGCCTCGGGCGAGTCGACCCCGCCCGGGTAGCGGCAGCTCATCGCCACGATGGCGATGGGCTCGGAGTCGCGGGCCTCCAGCTCGCGCAGCCGCCGCCGGGTACGCCGCAGCTCCGAGGTCGTACGCTTCAGGTACTCGACGTACTTCTCGTCCTCGTTGCTCACCGTGGACCTACCTCACTCGGCATGCCGATGTCGTTGCGGCTGTCGGTCACGACGTCTCCAGCTCGCGGTCGATCAGGTCGAAGATGTTCTCGGCGGTGGCCGACTCCAGGTCGTCGTCGCCGTCCGCGTCGGACTGCCGCTCGGCCAGCCGGTCCAGCAGGCCGTGCAGCCGGTCGGTGATCCGGCGGAACTCGGCGTCGGTCGGGTCGAGCCCGGCGAGCACCGCCTCCAGCCGGTCGAGTTCCCGTCCGGCGCCCGCGGACCGTTCGGCTGCCGTGTCGGCGAGGTCGAACTGCGTCGCCAGGTACGCGGCGAGCGCCGTCGGCGTCGGGTTGTCGAAGACCAGCGTCGCCGGCAGCCGCAGCCCGGTAGCTGCCCCGAGCCGGTTGCGCAGCTCGACCGCGGTGAGCGAGTCGAAGCCGAGTTCCCGGAACGCCTTGGTCGGTTCCACGGCGGCCGAGTCGCCGCGGCCGAGGACCACGGCGACGTGCGACAGCACCAGCTCGCGCAGGGCGCGTTCCCGCCTGTCCTCGGGCAGGGCGCGCAGGGTGTCGACGAACGCCTGCCCGCCGGCGGCCTCGGCGGCGACGGCCCGACGGTTGGCGGGGCGGACCAGGGCCGCCAGCAGCGGGTGGACGGGCGCGCCGGACGCCGCCATTCCCGTATTGATCTTCGCCGGCATCAGCACCGCCCGCTCCGACCCCCAGGCGGCGTCGAACAGGGCGAGGCCCTCGTCGTTGGTGAGCGCCACCAGCCCGCTGCGCTCCAGCCGCCGCAGGTCGACGGCGTCGAGGTGCCCGGTGATGCCGCTGGCCTGCGCCCACAGGCCCCAGATCAGGGAGACCGCCGGCAGGCCGAGGGCCCGCCGGTGGTCGGCGAGGGCGTCGAGGAACGCGTTGCCGGCGGCGTAGTTGCCCTGGCCCGGCCCGCCCATCACGCCGGCGGCGGCGGAGTAGAGCACGAACGCGGTCAGCTCGCGGTCGAGCGTGGCCCGGTGCAGGTTCCAGGCCGCGTCGACCTTCGGCCGCAGCGCCGTGGCGAGGCGGTCCGGGGTGAGCGCCTCGACGGTGGCGTCGTCGGTGACACCGGCGGTGTGCACGACGGCGCGCAGCGGGTGTCGGGCGTCCACCATGGACAGCACGTCGGCGACGGCGTCCGGGTCGGCCAGGTCGGCGGCGACGATCGACACGTCCGCGCCGAGCGCCTTGAGGTCGGCCAGCAGCTCGTCCGCGCCCGCGGCGTCCGGGCCGCGCCGGCTGACCAGCAGCAGGTGCCGGGCGCCGTGCGTGGTGACCAGGTGCCGGCAGAGCAGCGCGCCCAGGGCGCCGGTGGCGCCGGAGACCAGGACCGTGCCGTCGAGCCGCGGCACCTGCGGGATGCTCACGGTCAGCTTGCCGACGTGTCGGGCCTGGCTGAGGAAGCGGAACGCCTCGGGGGCGCGCCGGACGTCCCAGGTGCGCCGGGGCAGTGGCCGCAGCGCGCCGCTCGCGAACAGCGCCATCAGCTCGTCCAGCATCCGCCTGATCGTGGCCGGGCCGGCCACCATGAGGTCGAAGTCCTGGTAGCTCACGCCGGGGTGTTCGGCCGCGATCCGCCGCGGGTCCCGCTTGTCCGTCTTGCCCATCTCGACGAACCGGCCGCCCGGGGAGAGCAGCCGCAGCGACGCGTCCACGAACTCGCCGCTGAGCGCGTTGAGCACCACGTCCACGCCGCGCCCGCCGGTGCGCTCGCGGAACTCGTCAACGAAGTCGAGGGTGCGCGAGGAGGCGATGTGCGCGTCGTCGAAGCCGGTGGCGCGCAGCGCCGGCCACTTGCCGGGGCTGGCCGTGCCGTAGACCTCCGCGCCGAGGTGGCGGGCGATCTGCACGGCGGCCATGCCGACGCCGCCGGCGGCCGCGTGCACCAGCACCGATTCCCCGGACTTCAGCCGGCCCAGCTCGACCAGCCCGTACCAGGCGGTCAGGAAGACCACCGGCACGGCGGCCGCTTCGGCGTACGACCAGCCGTCGGGGATGCGGGTGAGCATGCGATGGTCCGTGACCGCGACGGAGGAGAACGAGCCGGAGATGATGCCCATGACGCGGTCGCCGGGCGCGAGGTCGGTGACGCCCGGGCCGACCCGGAGCACCACTCCGGCGCCCTCGCTGCCCAGCACCTCCTGGTCGGGGACCATGCCGAGGGCCAGCACCACGTCCCGGAAGTTGAGGCCGGAGGCGCGCATCTCGACGACGACGTGTCCCTCCGGCACCTCGTCCGTCCCGGTCGGGACGGGCAGCAGGGCCAGGTTCTCCAGGGTGCCCTTCTCGGTGACGTCGAGCCGCCACGGCGCCTCGTCGCCGGGCAGCGACAACGCGCCGGCGTCCCGCGCCCGGGCGAGCCGGAGCACCAGGACGGCGCCGTCGCGGACCGCGAGCTGTGGCTCGCCGGAGCC
The DNA here is from genome assembly GCF_042899165.1 of Micromonospora sp. NPDC000121. Classification (NCBI taxonomy): domain Bacteria; kingdom Bacillati; phylum Actinomycetota; class Actinomycetes; order Micromonosporales; family Micromonosporaceae; genus Micromonospora; species Micromonospora sp. NPDC000121. The sequence goes on along the minus strand of NZ_JBIAZP010000022.1, from coordinate 6,201 downwards.
GACCGCGGCCGCGATCGCGGCACGGGAGGAGGAGGCGTCGTCGGTGTCGAGCAGCGTGAACCGGCCGGGGTGTTCGGACTGCGCCGATCGGACCAGCCCCCACAGGGCGGCGTTGGCGAGGTCGCGGGGGGCCTCGCCGGGTGCGGCGGCGACCGCACCCCGGGTGTGCAGGACCAGGCGGGTCTGCTCCAGCCGCGGCTCGGCGAGCCACTGCTGCACCAGCGCCAGGGCGTCGCGGGTCGCGTCGTGCGCGTCCGCGACGGCCCGGACCGGGTCCGTGTCCCGACCGGCCCGCAGGTCGATCACGACATCCGGTACGTCGTCGCCACCGTCCAGCGCGGCGACGAGTTCCGCCAGGTCGCGGTGGCCCGCCACCGGGTGCCCGGCGGCGGCCAGCGCGTCGGCCAGGCCGAGGGGGTCGTCGCCGAGCAGCGCCCAGCGCGTCGTGCTTTCGGCGGCCGCGTCGATCGCCGGCAGCGGCGTCCAGTCCAGGTGGAACAGCGAGGTGCGCCGCAGCGCGGCGGCCTCGTCGGCCCGGCCGGCGACGACGGGGCGGAAGGTCAGGGCCTCCACCGTGAGGACCGGCTGGCCGGCCGGGTCGGCCACGGTGACGGCGACCGTGTCCGGGCCGAGCGAGCGGAGCCGCACCCGCAGTCGGGTGGCGCCGTGGGCGTGCAGGGTGACCGAGCGGAAGGCGAACGGCAACCAGCCGGTGCCGGTGGCGTCCGCCGGGTCGCCGAGCAGCCGGGAGGGCCCGGTGGCCTGGAGGGCCGCGTCGAGGAGGGCCGGATGCAGGCCGAACCGGGACGCCTCGGCGGCGACCGCGTCGGGCAGCACCACCTCGGCGTACGCCTCGTCGTCGTGGCGCCACACCCGGCGCAGGCCACGGAAGGCGGGGCCGAAGACGAGACCGCGCTCGGCCGTCTGCGCGTACCAGGTGTCCAGGTCGGCGTCGACCTCGACGGCGTCGGCCGGCGGCCACTCCCCCGGTACGGCCACGGGGGCGGGGAGCTGCGGCAGCAGCAGGCCCTCCACGTGCCGGGTCCACTCCGCGTCTGCGCCCTCCTCCGGGCGCGAGTGCACGGTGACGCTCCGCTCGCCGGTCTCGCCGGGCGCGCCGAGGCGCACCTGCACCTGGATGGCGCCGGTGGGCGGCAGCACGAGCGGGCTGATCAGGGCCAGGTCGCCCACCTGGCCGGCGTCGACCTCGTCGCCCGCGCGGATCACCATGTCCAGCAGGGCGGTGCCGGGAACGATCACCGTCCCGCCGACGGCGTGGTCGGCCAGCCACGGGTGGGTACGCACGGACAGCCGCCCGGTGAACACCACGGTCTGGTCGTCGGCGACGGGTACGGCCGCGCTGAGCAGCGGGTGCCCGGCGTCCTGGAGGCCGGCCGAGCTGACGTCCCGGACCCGGTGGGCGGGTGCCTCCAGCCAGTACCGGTCGCGGTCGAAGGCGTACGTGGGCAGGTCGACGGTCGGCGCGGGCGTGAGGACCTTCGTGAGGTCGACGGGCAGGCCGATCGCGTACGCGGTGGCCAGGTTCGTCAACAGCCGGGTCGGATCATCATCGCCGCGCCGCAGGCTACCCAGCGTGTGCCCCGTGCTGCCGGTGTCGTCCAGGATCGCCGTCACCGGCATCGTCAACACCGGATGCGCCGACACCTCCACAAACGTCGTGTGCCCCGCCGCGACCGCCACCCGCACCGCCGCGTCGAACCGCACCGGATTCCGCAGGTTCTCATACCAGTAACCGCCATCCATAACGGTCGGATCAGCCCAGTCACCAGTCAGCGTCGACACCAACGGAACGTCCCCGCGCCGCGGCTCCAGACCCGCCAGATCCGCCAACATCTGATCCCGGACCCGCTCCACCGCCGGGGAGTGCGAGGCGTAGTTGAACCGGATCGGCCGCGCCCGCACACCCTCGGCCCGGAACACCTCCACCAACTCCGCCACCTGCTCCGGCGGCCCGGAAACCACCACCGTCGCCGGCCCGTTCACCACCCCCACCACCACCTCGGGATGATCCACCAGACGGGCCGTCACCTCGTCGGCCGGCAGGTCCACCGCCGCCATCGCCCCCGTACCCGCAAGACCGGCCAGGGCACGAGCCCGCAGAATCACCGCCCTCGCCGCATCATCCAGGGACAGCACACCCGCCACACAAGCCGCCGCGATCTCCCCCTGCGAATGACCAATCACCACCTGCGGAGTCACCCCCGCCTGCCGCCACACCTCCGCCAAAGACACACCCACCGCGAACAACACCGGCTGCAACACCTCAACCCGGTCCAACCAGGACTCGTCATCCCCGGTCAACACCGACACGATGTCCACATCCAGATACGGCGCGAACGCCCGCTGACACTCCGCCAGCCGCGCATCAAACGCCGCACACCGCCCCACCAGACCCGCCGCCATCCGCGCCGACTGGCCACCCTGACCGGGGAACACGAACACCACCCCGGACCCGTGCTCGGCGGCCGTACCCGTCAGCACGTTCCCCGCCGGCGAACCCGCCGCCAGCGAGTCCAACCCGGACAGCAGTTCCCCGACGCTCCCGCCGACCACCGCTGCCCGGTGCTCGAACGTCGACCGCGTCGTGGCGAGCGACCAGCCGACCGCCGCCGGTTCCAGCCCCTCGTGCTCGCGCACGTGCCGCGCCAGGCGCGACGCCTGACCGGCCAGGGCCGCCTTCGACCGCGCCGACACCGGCCACACCACCACACCCGAATCCACCAGACCCGGGCCCCGGTGTGCGCCGCCGTCGAGCGCGGACTCCGCGCCGTCGGCCGGGGGGAGGTCGGTGGGCTGCTCGATGATCATGTGGGCGTTGGTGCCGGAGACGCCGAACGACGACACCGCCGCCCGGCGCGGCCGGTCCACCGCCGGCCACGGCGTCGCCTCCGTCGCCAGCTCCACCGCACCGGCCGTCCAGTCGATGTGCGGCGACGGGGCGTCCACGTGCAGCGTGGCCGGGACGACGCCCTCCCGCATGGCGAGGACCATCTTGATCACGCCCGCGACGCCGGCGGCGGCCTGCGTGTGCCCGATGTTCGTCTTGACCGACCCGAGCAGCAGCGGCACGTCCCGGTCCTGCCCGTACGTGGCCAGCAGCGCCTGCGCCTCGATCGGGTCGCCGAGGGTGGTGCCGGTGCCGTGCGCCTCCATCACGTCCACGTCGCGCGCGGACAACCCGGCCGAGGCCAGGGCCTGCCGGATCACCCGCTGCTGCGACGGCCCGTTCGGCGCCGTCAACCCGTTCGACGCCCCGTCCTGGTTGACCGCGGAGCCACGCACCACCGCCAGCACCGTGTGGCCGTTGCGCCGCGCATCGGAAAGCCGTTCGAGGAGCAGCATGCCGGCGCCCTCGCCCCAGCCGGTGCCGTCGGCCGCCGCCGCGAACGCCTTGACCCGCCCGTCGGCGGCCATGCCGCGCTGCCGGGAGAACTCCACGAAGAGGCCCGGCGTCGCCATCACGGTCGCCCCACCCGTCAAGGCGAGATCGCATTCGCCCCGGCGCAACGCCTGAACCGCCAGGTGCATCGCGACGAGGGACGACGAACACGCCGTGTCCACAGACACCGCCGGCCCCTCCAACCCCAACGCGTACGCCACCCGACCGGACACCACACTCGCGGCGTTCCCCGTGCCGCCGAACCCCTCCACCTGGTCGCCGGCCACCACCAACAGGGACCTATAGTCCTGGCCGTTCGTGCCCACGAACACCCCTGTTCGCGAACCCCGCAACGACCCCGGAACAACCCCTGCCCGCTCGATCGCCTCCCACGACGTCTCCAGCACCAACCGCTGCTGCGGGTCCATCGCCAGCGCCTCACGCGGGCTGATCCCGAAGAACCCCGGATCGAAGTCGGCCGCGTCGTACACGAAGGCACCCTTGTCCGTGTACGTGGTGCCGGGCTTCTCCGGGTCGGGGTCGATGAGCCGGTCGAGGTCCCAGCCGCGGTCGGTGGGGAACTCGCCGACGGTGTCCACGCCGGCGGCGACGAGCCGCCACAGCTGCTCCGGGTCGGTGACGCCGCCCGGGAATCGGCAGGCCATCGCCACGATGGCCACCGGCTCGTCGCCGTCCACGACGGACGGGGCGCCGGTCTCGGCGGGGGCTCCGGTGTCGCCGAGCAGTCCGGCGAGCAGGAAGCGGGCCAGCGCCACCGAGTTGGGGTGGTCGAAGACCAGGGTGACGGGCAGCGGCTGCCCGATCGCGGCGACCAGCCGGTTGCGCAGCTCGACCGCGGTCAGCGAGTCGAAGCCGAGGTCCCGGAACGCGGTGGTGGCCGGGATCGCGGCGGCGTCGTCGTGGCCGAGCACGTCGGCGGCGAGTTCCCGGACCAGGTCGGCGAGGGTCTCCTCCCGCCGGGCCGGGGTCAGCCCGGCCAGCCGGCGGCGCAGCGTCGCCGCGACGCCGTCGTCGCCGTCGTCGTCGAGCGGCGCCCCGCCGTCGAGGGCGGCCTTCGCCTCCGGTACGCCCTCCAGCAGCGGCCGCCGCCGGGCGGAGGCGAACGCGGGGGCGAACCGGGACCAGTCGACGTCGACGACGGTGAGGGCGACGTCGTCGTGCTCGAGGGCCTGTTGGAGGGCGCTCATCGCGACGGCCGGGTCCATCGGCGGCACGCCCCGGCTGCGCAGGTTCCGGTCGGCGTCGGCGGTGTGCATGCCGCCCTCGCCCCAGGAACCCCAGGCGATGGCGGTGCCGGCCCGCCCGTCGGCGCGCCGCTGCTGCACGAGCGCGTCGAGGTACGCGTTGCCGGCGGCGTACCCGGCCTGGCCGGCGCTGCCCCACGTGGCGGCGATGGACGAGTAGACGACGAACGCGTCGATTTCCTGGCCGGCGAGGAGGTCGTGCAGGTGCGCGGCGCCGACGGTCTTGCCGGCCGTCACCTCGACCAGCTCGGTGGGGGTGACCGCCATGAGCGGGGTGGTCTGCGCGATGCCGGCGGTGTGCACGACAACGCGTACCGGCGGGCCGCCGGCCTGGACGCGGTCGAGCAGGTCGGCGAGGGCGGCCCGGTCGGCGATGTCGCAGGCGGCGACGGTGACCCGGGTGCCGAGGTCGCGCAGCTCGGCCGCCAGTTCGGCGGCGCCGGGGGCGTCGGGGCCGCGCCGGCTGACCAGCACGATGTGCTCGGCGCCGGCCGTGGCGAGCCAGCGGGCGGCGCGGGCGCCGAGGCCGCCGGTGCCGCCGGTGACCAGCGCGGTTCCGGTGGGCGCGAAGCGCCGTACCGGGGGGCGGTCGCCGAGTCCGGCGCGGACCAGGCGGCGGACGAAGACGCCGGAGGCGCGGACCGCGAGCTGGTCCTCGCCGGCCGGCCCGGCGAGGATCGCGGCGAGCCGGCCGGCGGTGCGGTCGTCGAGGTGGGACGGCAGGTCGACCAGGCCGCCCCAGCGATGGGGTGCCTCGACGCCGATCACCCGGCCGAGGCCCCAGAGCGCGCCCTGCCCGGGGTCGGTGAGCCGGTCGTACGCGGCGACGGTGATCGCCCCCCGGGTGACCAGCCACAGCGGCGCGTCGAGTCCGGCGTCGCCGAGCGCCTGCACCAGGGCGAGCGTGGTGGCCAGGCCGGGCAGGGTGGCGCCCTCGCCGGCCGGCGGTTCCCAGGCGAGCAGGGAGACCACCCCGGCGACGTCGGCGCCGGCCAGGGACGCGGCGAGCCCGGCCCGGTCGGCGGCGGGTTCGACGGTCAGCGGCAGCAGCTCGGCGCCGGCGTCGGTCAGCGCGGCCCGGACGGCCCGTGCCGCCGGGTCGTCGTCGAGCCCGGCGGGCAGCGCCAGCAGCCAGGTGCCGTCGAGGCGGGCGGCGGCGGGTTCGGGGGTCACCTGCCAGTCGGCCCGGTACCGCCAACCGTCGAGGAGGGAGTGTTCCTGCCGCTGGCGTCGCCAGCCGGCGAGAACGGGCAGCAGGGTGCGCAGCGACTCGATGGCCTCGGCGTCGTCGACGGCGAGGGTGCCGCGCAGGGCGTCCAGGTCGGCGCGTTCGACGGCGTCCCAGAACCGGTGGTCGAGCAGGCCGGTGCTGGCGGCCTGGGCGGCGGGCTCCTCGTCCGGCACCCAGTAGTGCTGTCGTTGGAACGGGTAGGTGGGCAGATCGACCAGACGCCCCGGCCGACCGGCGAACGCGGGCCGCCAGTCCACCGACGCACCACCGGCATAAACCTCCGCCAACGCCCGATGGAACCGGCC
>NZ_JBIAZP010000021.1:0-45697 GCF_042899165.1 Micromonospora sp. NPDC000121 | reverse complement strand
CCGGCATCGCCCACCTCCACAACATCATCCTCGCCGGGTGACACCAGCACCGTTGCCAGGCAACGCCTTCACCGAGTTACGAGACGTCCTTTAGTGCGGCCGTTCCTACCGGCTCCCGTTGACGCCAACCACCGAACGTTCCGACGGCTGGAAAGCTGGCGCGATGCGCCACGCCAACTGCGCCAGATCGACTACCTGCCCGACCCCGCCGAGCCCCGCCAACGGCACACCTTCGACCTCGCAGACTTTCAGTTCCGCTATCCAGGCACGTTCGCCGCACCGGTCGCGACCCTGACCGGCCGCGCCCGCAGCGAGGGCGGCCGTCGGCATCTCAGCGACGAGCAGATCACAGCCGTGTGCCGCCTGGCGGAGCAGCAGCGCACCCGACTGGCCAACGACTACCGGCTTTTCACCGGCGAAGAAACCCGCCGCGCAGCCGACCGCAACCTGGCCAACCACGCACGTCTCCTCAAACAGACCCTTCCCGCCCGCTTCAGTGAACTCATCGTCGACGAAGCCCAGGACTGCTCCGCCATCGACGTGAACCTGCTCCTGGCCATCCAAGAGTTGGGCCTTCCCACCCTCGTCATCGCTGACCCGGACCAGGCCATTTATGGTTTCCGTAACCCCGGTCCGCCCGCGATCAACCGCCTACTGGATCAAATGGAGACGGTCGAGCTGACCGGCAACTGGCGCTCCTCCACCGCGGTGTGCCGCCTTGCCGCGACCATGCGCACCACCCCACGCCGGCGAACCCCAGACAGACCTCTCGCCGACCACCACGACGTCGAGCTGCCCATCCACCTCATTCCCTTTGACGGCGGAATGGAGCTGTCGACCTTCGACGACATCGCCACCCGGGCCGGCATCCCTCCAACCAGGCGCCTCGTCCTCGCCCACGCCGCCGCGACTCTGCCCGGGGCCGGCGCCGATCCCCGACGGCCACCAGCCAACCCCACCAGCGCCCTGGCGTGGGCGGTCGCGATGCTCCGTCAGACAGCGCCGGACCAACGCAGCCAGGCCCTGGCCGAACGGATCCTTCAGGCCGGGCTGCTGCGCTACTGGATGCCCGGCGCCGATACCACTGCGGCCACCGACCTCCGCAGCGCCTACGGCATCGATCCGCACCACCTGCGCCGCCTCGCCGCCCGCGCGCTCGATGAGCTACCCGACCTCGCTCTGCCCGCCGCCGAATGGTGCGCCGCCGCCCGCCGAGTTCTCAACACGCTGAACCCCCTGCCAGGCAGCGGTCCGCCCTCGGGCAAGACACTTACCTGTCCGCAAGGCAAGGGCACCAAGAGCGCAGCATCGCTCGCCGGCGTGCCCACGATGTCGATTAGTAGGCCTGCAGTGCGCGCCGACACCGTGCACCAAGTGAAAGGCGAGGAGGCCGACGCTGTCCTGATGCTCCTCCCCGACGACGAGCGCACCGCCCACCTGCTCACGGCATGGACGGCCGGCGCGGTCCCCGCGCCCGCCGGCCCGGCTCCCGCCGTGCACGAGACCGCTGAAGCCCTTCGCGTGCTCTACGTCGCTGTCACCCGGGCCCGCCGACTCGCCGCGATCGCTCTCCCCGCCCGACACATCGCCGCGACAGCCCAGCACCTCAGGATTCTCGAGGTACCTACGAACGTGACTACCTGATGGTCGTTATCACTCAACGGACCGTCTTCATCAATACAGGCACCCACACCAGCCACTCGCAGCGCAGGCGCTTCCATAAGCAGGGGGAGGTGTCCGAGACTGTCCAATCTTCAGACAGTCCCGAACATCACCCGCGGTGCGCGACGCCACTCTCTGGGTCGCGGTGGGCGTAGCGTCCGCTGGGTTGTCGCAGAACCAGCGAGAACGGAAGTGTCCCACCACGCGATTACCCTTTCGGCTGTGCCAACCACGGAAAGAGAAGCCGTCGGCTCGGGCGAGGATGCCGAGCTGGGCCCTGCCAGCACTGCCCGGCCCGCCGGCTCCGAAACACGATCGGTGCCGGCCCTCCGGGCGGCGCCGGCGCGGCGCGGCCTAACTCTGCGGGACGGGTACCCGCACCTGGTTGCGATGGTTCACCCGGACCTCAATCCCGCACTTGACCTGGCAACCCTGTCAGCCGGGAACGGACGGAAACTTTGGTGGAGGTGTCCCGAGGGACCTGACCACGAGTGGCAGGCCGTCGTAGGGAACATGACGAGGCCGGGTGCACAGTGCCCGTTCTGCGCCGGCCAACGAGTATCGGTAACGAACTCCCTCGCGGCCCGGTACCCAGCCGTTGCCGCGCAGTGGCATCCCACCAAGAACCGCGACCTGACCCCGGACACCGTCGTGTTCGGCAGCAATCGGACCGCTTGGTGGTGGTGCGACTTGGGACCTGATCACGAGTGGCAGGCGCAGATCTCTTCGCGTACGACTGGCGGGAACGGCTGCCCCTTCTGCGCCAACAAGAGGGTGTCCGTGACGAATTCGCTTGCGGCCCGCTACCCAGATGTTGCCGCGCAGTGGCATCCCACCAAGAACGGCGACCTGACCCCCGGCGCGGTGGTGTTCGGAAGCGGAACGGTGGTGTGGTGGCTGTGCGACAAGGCCCCGGACCATGAGTGGCAGGTGCGGATCGTGCAACGCACGACCATGGGCACCAACTGCCCGTGCTGCGCTAATCAGAAGGTGTCGGTCAGCAATTCACTCGCCGCCCTGTTCCCTGAGGTCGCCGCGCAGCTGGACCTAGCCGGCAACGGCGGGATCACCGCCGACCAGGTGATCGCCGGCAGCAATAAGCCGTTGTGGTGGATCTGCGACAAGGGGCCGGACCACACCTGGCGGGTCTCGCCGAACAGCCGCACCTTCTACAGGACCGGCTGCCCGGCATGCGCGAGCAATCAGGTGTCGTCCACGAACTCTCTTGCCGCGCTGTTTCCGGCTGTCGCAGCGCACTGGCACCCCGACCGGAACGGGCCGCTTCGGCCTGATCAGGTGACCGCGCAGAGCAACAAGCTCGTGTGGTGGCGCTGCGCGGTCGACCCTCGCCACGACTGGCCGGCTAGCCCCAAATCCCGCACCCGCGGCCGGACCGACTGCCCGTACTGCGCCAACAAGAAGGTGTCTCCAACGAACTCCCTCGCCGCTCGGTTTCCGGAGATCGCGGCGCAGTTCGATCCGGCGCTGAACGATGGTCTCACCGCCGATCAAATCGTTGCTGGCAGTGCGACACCAGCCGTCTGGCGATGCGACGCCGGTACCGACCATGTTTGGTCGACCCCGGTGTGCGGCCGCACCGCCCGAGACGCCGGCTGCCCGGCCTGCGGGGGACGGCAGCTGTCGAAGACGAACTCGCTCGCGACTAAGTACCCAGAAATCGCCGCGCAGTGGCACCCCACCAGGAACGGCACCCGCACCCCGGCCGATGTGATCGGCACGAGCAGCGTCGATCGTGCCTGGTGGATCTGCCGCGAAGGCCCGGACCACGAGTGGGAGACGATCATCCGAACCCGAACTGTCGCCGGTGCCGGATGTCCATGCTGCGCCGGGCTGCGCCTATCGGTGACGAACTCGCTCCAGGCCCGGCACCCCACGATCGCGGCCCAGTGGCATCCCACCAGGAACGGGGACCGAACCCCCGACCAGATCGTCGCCGGGAGCGGTGAGGCGGTGTGGTGGAAGTGCCCTGAGGGCCCCGATCACGAGTGGAGGGTGTCGGTAGACAAACGAACGTCGGCCCGCACCGGCTGTCCAGCCTGCGCCGGCTGGCAGGTGTCGGTTACGAACTCGCTCGCGACCCTCTACCCAGCGGTCGCCGCTCAACTCGATCCCGCCCTCAACGGCGGGCTCACCGCCGACAAGGTGGTCAGCCGCAGTGACCGTACCCTCGTATGGCGGTGCCCGGCCGGGCCGGATCACACCTGGCCCGCCAAGGTGTACTCCCGCACGGCAAACGGTCTGGGCTGCCCCTGTTGCGCCGGAATTCGTCTTTCCAGCACCAACTCGCTCGCCACCCGGTTCCCGGAAGTCGCCGCCGAGCTCGACCCAGCCCTCAACGGAGGCCGCACCCCTGATCAGATACTCGCTGGTACCCAGGAGCGGTTCACCTGGCGGTGCCGCACCGATCCAGCCCACCTCTGGACAACGTCGGTGGCGAACCGGACAACCGGCACCGGACACGGTTGCCCCACATGCGCAGTCACCGGGTTCCGCCCTACCCTTCCCGCGTATCTGTACCTGCTTGGCCGCACCTACGAAGGGCAGGAGCAGCGGAAGATTGGGATCACGAATGTACCGGCGGCACGGCTGAAGAAGCTGCGCCGGTTCGGCTGGATGCTGATTGAGATCAGCGACGAGATGGACGGCGGGCGCGCATACGAGCTGGAGCAAGCGTTCCTCCGCGGTCTCCTCAGCCGTGGGCTGCGCCGCACCCGATCGTCGCTCGTGGTCGATCGGCAGGACGGGTACACCGAGGCGTGGGAGTACGGCGAGCTTCCCATCGACTCGCTCGGCGACGCGTTCCGCGAAATCGCGCGGTTACTGGGCGAAGACCAGGCATGTGAAGATGCTGGCGCCAGGACTGGTAGCGGTGCGTAGCATCAACCGTCCTTGCGGCCTTCGCCTGTGCCGAGCAGGCAGCGTTAGTAGTACTCGCGGATGTAGCCGAGGGCACGCTCGTAAACGTCGTTGTCGCGGATCTTGAACTTGGTCCAGAGCGTCTTGCGGAGGGACTGCTGGACCAGTCGGTCGCCCTCACGGGTGTCCTGCCAGCCTGTGAACCGCACCGCCCGAACGACTTCGTCGACCTCGTTGACGATCTTCTCGGCGATGATCGGGGTGCCGTTGCCCTTGAGGGACTGGAACAGCTCGGTGAGCGCCGCCTTGCCTTGGTCCTCGCGGGGCACCTCGGCGGCGGCCTTCTCCGCGGCCACGGTGTCCCGGGCGAGGGCGAACAGCTCCTTGAGGAAGTCCAGGCTGGCCTGCTGGGAGTGCGCGTACTTCTCCCGCAGCGCGGTGAGCCGTTTGCCGAGTTCGATGAAGACAGGATTACCGATGTGCTTGGCGATACGGACGGTAATCCACTTTTCGACCTCGACCGGGTCGACGTCCTTCCGCCGGCCTGTCATGAGGTCTTCGATCACCTGGGCGTCCAAGACGATCATGTCGAGGTCGCTACGGGGTACCTCGACGGTGACGTGTTCGTTGATGAGTTCCAACGTTTTGGCACCGAGGGTGTGCCACACGAGCCGACCGGCGATGTCCGACGGCCGCACCGACTCGTAGACGTCGGTGAGCCACCGGTAGTCGGCCGCGTAGGTGGAGAGGATCGGGTCCGGGCTGAGGGTTTCCCACAGTTGGGCGACGACGCTGAAGGCCGCGCCGAAAGCGTCGCGGGCCTCATCGCTGCTGATCGCGGTCTGGGCGGCGATCAGCCCCTCGTACCCACCCACAGTGCGATCAACGCCGGGAAAGAACGCCAGCGCTGCCTGGATGGCCGGGCCGAGCTGGGTTCGCAGCACGGCGATGTTGCTGATCACCTGCTGGACGTTCTTGTCGTCGAAGGCGAACGCCTTGGCGACGTCGTCGAAGATGCCCAGGTAGTCGACGATCAGCCCGTGCGTCTTGTTCGGTGGGTAGACCCGGTTGGTGCGGGTGATCGCTTGGAGCAGGTTGTGCTCCTTGAGCGGCTTGTCGAGATACTGCGCGTAGAGGATCGGCGCGTCGAACCCGGTGAGGAGCTTCGCCGTAACGATGATGATCTTCAGCGGGTCGGCCGGGTCGTTGAATCGGGCAGTGATGCGCTCCAACTCGTCCCGGTCGGGGGTGTACTCAGTCCATTCCTCCGGGTCGCGAGCGGTGCGGCTCATGACGACCGTGGAGGCGTCGGGACCGAGGATCTCGTCGAACTCCTTCTTGTAGGCGACGCAGGTCGCCTTGTCGTAGACGACTACCTGTGCCTTGAGCCCCTGTGGCTCGACCTTGGTCCGGAAGTGTTCGGCGATGTCGGCCGCGATCCGGCGGACCCGCTCGTCCGCCTTGATCAACACCTCGAGCGATGCGGCCCGCTTCGACAGCGTGCTCTTGTCTACCTCGGTGAGTCGGTGCTGCTCGGCCAGCTCGGCGAACGCCGCATCGATCGCGGCCTCGTCAAGGTGGATTTCCGACAGGCGCGGCTCGAAGTGCAGCGGCAGCGTCGCCCCGTCGCGGATCGAATCCTGGAACGAGTACCGCGAGAGATAGCCACCTTCATCGTCTGTGGATCCGAACCACATGAAGGTGTTGCGGTCCCGCCGGTTGATCGGGGTGCCGGTCAGGCCGAAGAGGAAAGCGTTCGGCAGGGCCTCGCGCATCTTGCGCCCGTAATCACCCTCCTGGGAACGGTGGGCCTCGTCGACCATGACGATGATGTTGTCGCGGTCGTCCAGCACCCCCGGCGCCTCGCCGAACTTGTGCACGGTGGTGATGATGACCTTTCGAGCGCCCGTCGTGAGAAGAGCTTGTAGCTCCCTGCGGCTGTCGGTCGAGACGAGGTTTGGCACGTCCGAGGCGTTGAACGTGCCGGTGATCTGGGTGTCCAGGTCGATCCGGTCGACCACGATGATCACCGTGGGGTTCGTCAGACCGGCCGTCGCGCGCAGCTTCTGCGCGGTGAAGACCATGAGCAGCGACTTGCCAGAACCCTGGAAGTGCCAGATCAGGCCCTGCTTGATTCGTCCGTGCAGCACTCGTTCCACGATGAGGTTCGTCGCCTGGAACTGCTGGAAGCGAGCGATGATCTTGATCTTGCGGTGCTTCTTGTCGGTGGCGAACACCGTGAGGAACCGCAGGAAGTCCAGCACCGCCGCCGGTGACAGCACGCCCTCTACGGCCTCGCGCACCACCGCCAAGCCGGTCCGCGCCGGGGCGTCCTCGTCGGTCTCTTCGCGCCACGGGCCCCACAGGCCGACCGGCATGCCGATCGAGCCGTACCGGAAGTCCTTGCCTTCGGTGGCAAAGTTGAACACGTTGGGGACGAAGAACGCCGGCACGTTGATCTCGTAGTCCTCGTTGATTTGCGCCGCCGCGTCGATCCAGGAGTACGCGGGGCGGACCGGCGACTTTGCCTCGCCGACGACCAGCGGGAAACCGTTGCACCACAGCACCAGGTCGAAGCGGCGCTCGACCCGCCCGACCCGGTACGTCACCTCTGTGGAGACCAGCCACTGGTTGGCGCTCAGCTCCGGGTTGTCGAAGTCGATGAGTCGGATGGTGACGTGCTCTCCGGCCGGGCCGAACGGCATCGACTTCTGCCCGGTCAGCCACGCGGCGAACTGCTCGTTCGCCACCACCGGATTCGGCGTACGCCGAGCGGACAGGATGACCGCCCGCAGGTGGTAGATCACCTCGTCTGCCAGCCGCGGATCAGCCTCTATGACGGGGTTCAACCGGCTCAGAGCTTCCTTGACCGACCCCTCCAGCAGCACCTCATCCTCCCGGCGCGGCAACTGCTTGCCGGGCACGAACTGGATGTCAGACGACGCGACAAGGTCCCGCACGAAGTCCCGAACCGTGTTCGCCTCGTTGAAGCTCACGTCGCGTCTCCAAATATCTCCACGAGCAAGCCCTCACGGATCTTCGAAATGGCAGCCACTTCGACCCCCACACTTGCTTTCGCTACTAGGAAATCAGCACGCCGGTTCAAGAGAGCCTTTTGCTCGAGCACCGAAATCCGAGGAAGTAAAACGTTGCTCAATACCGACAGATTGAGAGTTTTTCGCGCACTTTCAAAGGCGGCCGAAAGTAGCGTCGACTGAAGTCGATCGGAAGAGAGAACCCACGCAAGAAAATCAGGCAGCATCACTTTAGAATTTGGACTGATGCGGGCCAAAGCGCGGGCGATGTTGCAGCCCTCGAACTCGTCGGTAACAACCCAGGTACGACCAATAGTCCCGACGATCGACACAAGAACGTCACCAGCCACAATTTTTGACCTTCGGTACTGCAGATCGACCTCGGGGGAAATCCTCTTCAGATCACGGCGGCTGGGATTTCCTGATTCCAGATCCATGACACGAACCAGCCCGACGCCACGCTCAGCCTCGACACCTGGCTGAACTACGCCATAGCAGAGAGGACGATCGTTTGATACTGCCTCCACAAGGGGCAACGACCAGTCCAATCCTGTGATTGCATCACGAGTCCAGATCGATTCTGCCGATGCAAGAGCTCGGCCCGCTTCAACCAACGCAAGCCGATTCCGTTCGACGGCCCAGAGAAGCTCGGCCAAGCGCACTTGTTCTTGGAGGGGCGGCAAGTCGAATTGGTAATTCGCTAGGTCAGTCCAGTTGATGTACGGGTTGACCGAACCACGCGAGTTGGCCACAGCGTAGGAGTGGAATGCCTCCGCGCTCAACAGGAACGGCATAAACTCCTGAAGCAGGACGGTCTGATCGCGGGTTTCTAGGACGAAGGTCTTCTCCCCCGTAATCCCCTCGAACTCGGGCACGGCCGTCTTGCGGAGGTACGAACGTCGCGACACGTAGAGGACATGGCCGGGCCGGAAGCGCTTGTAGAACATAGGGCCGATGGGGTCCCGCCCGATGACGCCCCACTCCTTGATGTGAAGGCTGTTGCTCGGGATGTGCTCTCCGGCGAGAAACCGTTCGAGGCCGGAGGTCTCCGGGTCGACCCGATCCGTGACATGCCTGATCACGTCTCCGAGCGCGACGCGCTTCCAGCCGCTCTTGTCGAGGGTGAGGCTCATCTGTTGACCTCCTGTCCCAGCAGCGCGAGCACGTCGTCGATGGCGAGGTCTGCTTGCGCTGCTGATACCCGCCATACGTTGACCGCGTCAGTGACGCTTAGTGCTTCGGCTGCCCCGGTCGTGGCAGTGCGGGTGACGTAGAGCTGGATGGCAAGGCTGTGACCTTTGTCGCGGATTTCATCGAGAGTGGCGATCGCGGCGAAGCCTTCTTGGTCCTCGAAACCCTCGTAGGCTGCGAGGATTTTCTGCTGGTGGTGCTCACGCAGGAACGACTGGCTCTGCTCGCGCGCGACTTCCGTCCGGGCGTCGATGAAGAGGATCTTCCCCTTCCGATCGACTGGCTTGCGTGACCGTAGGATTACGACGGCAGCTGGCATGGGCGAGTTGTAGAACAGGCCCTCTCCAAGCCCCAGTACGCACTCGACGAGATCCGACTTGATCAGCCCTGCCCGCATTTCAGCCTCGTCCCGGCGGAACAGCACGCCATGAGGAAGGAGAATCGCGGCGCGGCCGGTTTCGGGGTCGAGGCTGGCGGCGATGTGCTGGAAGAAGGCGTAGTCGGCGCGGCCCTGCGGCGGGACGCCCCATATATTGCGGCCGTACGGGTCGTTGGCAAACGCGGTGCGGTTCCACGCCTTGATGGAGTACGGCGGGTTGGCGAGCACCACGTCAAAGGTGCGCAGCCTGGCACCGTCGAGGAAGGCCGGCTTGGTCAGCGTGTCACCGTGCGCGATGTCTCCGTCGGCGATGCCGTGCAGGAAGAGGTTCATCCGGGCGATGGCTGACGTTCCATAGTTCAGTTCTTGCCCGTAGAGGCGCAGGTTGCGCCACTCCTTGCCCTGCCGGCGCAGCTCGGCGGCGGTGGAGATGAGCATTCCCCCGGTGCCGCAGGTCGGGTCATAGACCGACTCCCCTGGCTCGGGCTTGAGCATCATCGTCATCAGATGAACGAGGGTGCGGTTTGTGTAGAACTCCTGGGCGGTGTGGCCGGAGTCGTCGGCGAACTTCTTGATCAGGTACTCGTACCCCTGACCAAGTTCATCCTCGGGCAGGTTCGCCACAGAGAGCGTCTTGGCGGAGAAGTGCTCGATGAGCTGCTTGAGGGTCCGGTCGGGCAGCAGGTTCTTGTTGCCCCAGTCGCCGTCACCGAACACGCCGGTCAGGGTGTCCGGGTTGGCCGCCTGGATCGCACGCATGGCGGCGAGGATCGCCGCGCCGACGTCGCTCGCAACCTCACGAATGTCCTGCCAGTGGGCGCCGTCGGGGATGGCGAAGCGGTGGTTCTCCGGCAGGTCGGCTGCCTCGTCGTCACCGTAAATGGCTAGCGCCGCAGCGCGTTCCTCGTCGTAGACATCGGAGAGTCGCTTGAGGAAGACCAACGGAAAGATGTACTGCTTGTAGTCGCCAGCATCGATGAGGCCGCGCAGCACAACGGCCGCGCCCCACAGGTAGGACTCCAGTTCGCGCTGAGTGATGCGGCCGCTCACGCCGTCACCTCGCTCGGGCCAAGACCCCACTTGGCCAGTTCGCCTTCCAGCGCGGCGCGAGTCTCGCGGGCGCCGGCGTGGGCCGCTTTGAGGTCGGTCAGGGCCTGCTCCAGCGTGCGCTGTTCGCCATCGTCGACGGGTGCGACGTACAGCGGGATGTTGAGGTTGAAATTGTTGGCCTTGATGTCGTCGAGCGTGGCGACCGCCGCAAGGCCGGGTGCGTTGGTGAACGCCTGGACGCTCCGCAGCAGGGTGTCAGCGTGCTCGGGTTCGAGGCTGTTCTGGTTACGGCCGCGCTTGAACAGCGTCTCACCGTTGACGAACAGCACCCTGCCCTTGCGGTCGTCGGCCTTGCGTCGGCGCAGGGTCAGCACGCACGCGGCCAGGCCAGTGCCATAGAAGAGGTTGGGCGCGAGGCCGATCACGGCCTCGACCAGGTCAGCCTTCAGGACGAACTCACGGATGCGGCCCTCGACGCCCTGGCGGAACAGCGCACCCTGCGGCAGTACGACTGCGACCCGACCCGTCCCGGGTGCTGCAGATTCGATCATGTGCTGGACCCAAGCCCAGTCGGCGTATCCCTTGGGGGGCACGCCCCCGAGCCGGTTCCGGCCCCACCGGTCGGTGGCCCATTCCACGTCCCCCCAGTTCTTGAGTGAGAACGGCGGATTGGCGATCACGCAGTCGAACCTGGTGAGGTGCGCGCCGTCGTAGAAGGCTGGCGAGCGCAGGGTGTCGTCGTGGGCGATCTTGAAGTCCTCGACCCCGTGAAGCAGCAGGTTCATCTTGGCGAGGCCCGAGGTGGCGAGCACTTTCTCCTGACCGTAGAGCTTGCCCCAAAGGGTCTGCGGCCGGCCACCCTGGCGCTTCACATGTTCGATGACCTCGATGAGCATGCCGCCCGTGCCGCAGGCGGGGTCGTAGACCGTCTCGCCCTCCTGCGGATCGAGGATGTCGACGAGCAGCCGCACCACCGAACGCGGGGTGTAGTACTCGCCGGCCTTCTTATTGGACTGGTCCGCGAACCGCTTGATGAGGTATTCGTACGCCTGCCCGAACACGTCCGGCGCAACGACCCGGTTACTCAGCGTCCGAGTGGAAAAGTGCTCGATGAGGTCGCGCAGCTTGGCATCGGGCAGCTTGTCCTTGTTTGTCCAGGCGGCGCTACCGAAGATGCCGTACAACACGTCCGGGTTGACCTTCTCTATCGCCCGGAAGGTAGTCACCAGGGCCTGCCCGACGTTTTCCGTGCGAGCCCGCACGTCCTCCCAAAGGCTGCCGGTGGGGATGCCGAAGCGGTGGTTCTCGGGGAACGACGCGTACTCGTGGTCGCCGTCCGACTCCGCCAGGGCCCGCTCGTACTCCTCGGTATAGACGTCGCTGATCCGCTTGAAGAACATCAGCGGGAAGATGTACGCCTTGAAGTCCGCCTGGTCGATGCTTCCGCGCAGCAAGTCAGCGGCCCGGGCGAGATACTGCTCCAGCTCTGGCAGACTCAACGGAACGGCGAGCGTGTCGTGCGCCAGCCTGGTGGCGCGCGCGTAGCGGTCAGCCGGCCGAGCATCGATCAAGGTCATGCTGGTTGTCATCTCCTCGCGGCCTGCGATCACGCACTCGTTGCCGGCCCTACGGTAGCCGCAATGGCGGACAAGGAGGGTGCAGGGCCGGCCGCCAGCCCCGCATCGTCGGCGGGATGAGTGGCGAACAGTCGACGCAAAGGGTAATCAGTTCACCACAGCAACTCGACATGATCGACACGCTTCTGCAGCGGCCGATATAGCGAACCAACAAGATCAAGGTACTCGTACGGATGCAGGCCACCATCAGCCTGATGAGGCTGGCACCACGGGCTCCCCCGCGATCCGATGCCCCAGGACGACCTGAGCCTGACGGTGAGACGCTGGTCGGCCGGCTCGGCACGTGGCAGGACGACGTGGGGGCGTGCCCGAGGACGAGTTGCGGGGGCTGGGTCGGCGGAGCCCGTGGTTGACCCGGGCGTTGGGTGCCGTCGGGGAGTGCGGACTGCCGGACGCCTGGATCGGCGCGGGCGTCCTTCGCGACATGGTGTGGGGTGAGCGGTACGGAGCGTCGAAGGTGTCGGTCACGTCCACCCCGTGCCGGGACAGCGGTGAGGCCGGGTTCGATCCGTCGGCCGTGCTCGACATCGACGTGGTCTTCTTGATCCGATGGACCTCAGCCGCGACAACGACGACCGGACCACCGGGCGGCTGGCGACAGCCTGGTCGGATCCGCCGTGGCAGGCGGAGAACCAGGCGGCCGTCCATACCTGGTATGTGACCAAGTTTGGCGGGGATCCGGTTGCCCGTTGCGCGCCATCACCGACGCGGCCGCCATCTGGCCCGAGTACGCCACCGCCATGCTGGTACGCCTCGACGCGCACGACCAGATCAGCGCACCTCGGGGTCGGCGGGCACCTCGGGCAGCGTGGTCTGCGCGCCGCACGGCCTCGATGAACTGCTCGACCGGGTGTGGCGGCGTAACCCGATCAGAGTCAGCCCGGAAGTCGCCCGGCAAAGACCCGCCGAACGCTGGCCCGCATCCGCGCGTGACCTGAGTCGGCGCTCGAAGCCCATGGAGGTTCGCCGCCGAGGCGCACTCCTACCTGCTGGCGGATCCCGGGCGGGTGGATCGCGCGGCACATCATGATCTTGAATGATGTGCGCGGGGTGTGCTCTCCAGCGGATGCCAACCCGGGTCAACCGGTGCCAGTGGGGGCACCGTGGCCGACCACCGGTCGCAAGCCGGGGTTCGTGTGCTCGGAGTGTGGTCCTGGGCTGGGAGAACAGGGGTGCGACTGACGTGGGCGAACGTGGGCCACTCCCTGCCACCCCAGGTGAACGCCCAGGTCGCTAAACTAGGCCCTCGCGCCCTCGTAGCTCAGGGGATAGAGCAACGGTTTCCTAAACCGTATGTCGCGGTTCGAATTCTGCCGGGGGCACCAGGTAAGACTTTTGATCACCGGTCATCGGTCTGTCTTTCGGGTTTCCGTGCCCGCTGCGTGCCGATCGCCTCGCCAGCTTCGCCCAGCTCGCGTCCAAGTGCTGCCCGATTTCAGCATCCCGACCATCGACCGCGCGGGCGTAGTGGCGCGTCGTCACGCTGGCATTGGCATGCCCGAGCCGGCGAGCAGCGATCAGGACGCCGTGCGAGTCCGCAACCCAGCTCGTGCCGTCATCAGCCCTGATTCAGCCCTCGGTTTCGTGCTCTGTGGCGCCGATCCCCCCACGGCGGAATTCCTCGGACGACTGTGACCAGTCCTCAGGGTGGGAGATGGGCAGAAGTCGGAACTGCTGATCGTGGGTGCTGTCGTACTCGGTGACTGCTTCCATCTTCATGCGGCTATGGTCGCGAATGAGCAGCATCTCCACGACCTGCGCGGCCACCGCCAGGTCGTCAGCGACCGTGCCCGCCCCGAAGCATGTCGGCGACGAGATGGTGCCCACCTTGTCCCGATCGACGTAGAAACCGCGTTGCTTGGCAGTATTCGCCTCCTTCGCAGCAGCCTCAGCCTCGCGCTGGCGACGCTGCCACGCGTCCTCCCACGACTCACCCTGCCGCCGCGTGTCCATGGCCTCGTAATCGCCCCAGAAGGCCGGCAATTCGTCGCCATAGACGAACGCCTCTAGGAACTTCTGAACGTGATCACGGCCATGTCTGGCGAGACGGTCCACCTTGCGAGGCTCGCTGTCCCCGGTGCTCCACGCAGACGAGAACGTGTCGTAGACCCAGACCGCTTTCCCGAGTTCCTCCTGAGCCAGCACGGTGAGGGCGCGAGCACGACCGAACGACCCTGCGCTCAGCAGCAGGTCTGCGTCAGCAATGAGGGAGGAGGCGTTGTCCATGAGGGCCTTCCAGAAGGTGCGTGCGTCCTGCGAGGTCGTCGTCGTCACCCGCTCAGTTTGACGAAGAGCACCGACAGGCAGCGTACGCGGACATCGTCTTGATCCCGCGGTGCCCGAGGGTCGTAGCCCGTCTTGCCGACCCACGTGTCGACGCACGCGGGCACCATTGGAGGAGGGCGCCGCCCTGGGGCGCTCAGAAGGTGTTGACATAGGCGGCGCAGATCCCGCCCAACGAGCAGTGGCCGCCGACGACGCCGGCGGGGCCGGCGTGCGTGACGAGGTCACAATCTCGACGGTGGACATCGACCCCGATGAGGGTCTTAGTGGGTGTCGCTCTTCGCAGGTCCACTGCTCGTAACAACTCAGTGCTCACCAGCTTGGTCAAGCGCCCAGCAACGCAGACGCCGCCACTCCGATCGTCGCAGCAGGTCTCGAAGGCTGCGGCTCCACAGCGGCCGTGGAGCAGGCTCCACCCGTAGCCGGAGGACGAACTCTTCTCCGTCGTCGGAGGAGACAGTGAACGGCCGGTTGGACATCGACACCCGGAGAACTCGCGTCCGCGGGGCTCGCGGACCAGGTCGCTCTTCTCGTGGTCGACCGGTTGCGCCGCCATGACGCTGACGACGGGATCGACGGGCATGTTGGTGGGCCGTGGAGGAGCGTCGCGTTTCCCCAGTTCAGGATCGCGAGACAGTTGCCATTGCTCCCAA
Source organism: Micromonospora sp. NPDC000121 (assembly GCF_042899165.1). Lineage (NCBI taxonomy): Bacteria > Bacillati > Actinomycetota > Actinomycetes > Micromonosporales > Micromonosporaceae > Micromonospora > Micromonospora sp. NPDC000121. The sequence goes on along the minus strand of NZ_JBIAZP010000021.1, from coordinate 30,930 downwards.
TCTGCTCCCAATTTAAGGGGCAAGACGGCAGAAGCCCGTTACCGGCGGTTCCGGCGACGGGCTTCTGACCTGCAAATATCTACGGTGGGCGATACTGGGATCGAACCAGTGACCTCTTCGGTGTGAACGAAGCGCTCTCCCGCTGAGCTAATCGCCCTCAGCGCCGATGACTCTACCTGATCGAGGGACCGGACCGGAAATCCGGGGTCCGCGCGTCGCCGGCGTCTTGCGCGCCACCCCGCCGCACCCCTGCCGGGACGTCAGTTCGTGGCGAGGTAGCGCAGCACCTCGGCGATCACGTCGATGCCGAAGCTGTACTTCAGCGACAGCCAGACCACCGAACCGACGAAGACCATGCCGACGGCGCCGAGCACGAAGCGTACGGCCAGTGATTGATTCTTCACCCACTGCGTCCAGTTGTGCACGTGTCGGCGGGTGAAGCCGAGCAGCCTGCGGGCCCAGTGGAACTCGACGGCCCAGATGCCGAGGCCGGCGATCACCAGCAGCCAGCCGGGCCCGGGCAGCGGGATGAGGGCGATGCCGACGGTCACCACGAGGGCGCCGGCGATGGCGATGAAGATCTTGAGGGTGACCCGGCCGGTCGGGTTGGCCCGGATCAGGTCGAGGGTGGTGGCGAGCCGCTGCCGCCAGCGTGGGCGACGCCGCTCGGCCAGCGCCGTTCCGCTGGCGCCACCCCGGCCGGCCGGCGTCCGGCCTGACCGGCCCTTCTGCTCCATCGGCACCCTGTACCCCCGCTTTTCGGCTGCCCGGACCGCGACTTTCGGCCCGCCCGGCGCGGCCATCGGATCCACTGAGGATCGTTTCGTGACCATTTCCTCCCCCAGTGTGGCTCGCGCCCGTCACTGCAACGGTCGACTGGACGTTACCGGAGTAAGTCGACGACTGAACCACCCGATGCCGGGCGGGATCGCGCACTGGGCAGAACCGGAAAACCCTACATGAATCCTCACATTCACGCGGACTTTCCGACCCCCTTCCCACCACTGGGTGAAGTCAGCGTATGGCGGAGCGTAGCCAGGAGTAGCACCTGAGTATGGGAAAAGCGGGACACGCGCGTTCCGCAGCGGTGCCGGGGGGAGATCGTCCATGAGTGTCATCCGACCGACGACCGTAGAGGTCGAGACGTCGCTAAGGCTCGTCGCACCTGACGCCACCGCCTTGCCGGTGCGTGCCAGTCTGCGTTACGACCCTGCTGATCCGTATGCGGTCCATGTCCTGTTCCACGCCGAATCCGCCGGTGGCGAGGCAGTCAGTTGGTCCTTCGCCCGGGAACTGCTGGTCACCGGCCTCGACGAGCCGGCCGGCATCGGCGACGTGCGGGTCTGGCCCTGGGCCACCCCGCGCGGGGACTTCGTCGCCCTGGCGCTGTCGTCGCCCGACGGCAACGCCCTCTTCGAGGTGCCGCGCAGCGTCCTGGTGCGCTTCCTGCGGCGGACCTACGTCGTCGTCCCGCGCGGTCGCGAGGCCGAGCACCTGGACGTCGACACCGCGGTGAACCGGCTGCTCGCCGGCCGCTGAAAAACCGGCAAGACCGACCATCCGGGGCCGCGCGGATCTGCCGAGTCCGCGCGGCCCCGGCCCATCAGGGGGTACGCGGGCAGCCTCCCGCCCGAGGCCGGGCTCAGCCGTGGGTGGTGATGCCGCCGTCGACCGGGATCACCGCGCCGGTCAGGTACGCCCCGGCGCGGGACGACAGGTAGATCGCGGCGCCGGCCATGTCCTCCGGCCGGCCGATCCGCCCGAGCGGCACCTGCCCCTCGATGGCGGCCCGGGAGGCGGGGTCGTCCAGCGCGAACGCCATCATCTTGCTCTCGAACGGCCCCGGCGCGATCGCGTTGACCGTGATCTGCTCGCCGGCGAGCTGGTGGGCGAGGCTGCGGGTGAGCATGTGCACGGCGGCCTTGGTCGCCGAGTACGCGTACACCTCCATGAACGGCACGCGGATGCCGTCGACGGAGCCGATGTTGATCACGCGGGCCGGGTCGTCGGCGCTGGCGGACGCGCGCAGCGCGGGCAGCAACGCGGTGGTGAGCCGGAAGACGGCCTTGACGTTGACGGCCCAGAGCTTGTCGAACGCGCTCTCCGGGTACGCCTCCAGCGGCGCGCCCCAGGTGGCGCCCGCGTTGTTGACCAGCACGTCGAGCCGGTCGACGCGCTCGCGGACGGCGGCGGCGAGCCCCTCCGCGCCCGCGTCGCTGCTGAGGTCGGCGGGGATGGCCTCGCACCGTCCCTCGGTGGAGAGCTCCTTGGCCACGGCCTCGCACACGTCGGCCTTGCGGGACGAGATGATCACGTGCGCGCCGGCCCGGACGAAGCCCTGGGCGATCATCAGGCCGATCCCCCGCGAGCCGCCGGTGACCAGGACCGTCTTGCCTGCTACCGAGAACAGATCCGTCATGCCCATCCCATCGCGAGTCGGCCGGGGCCGCCGGGGGTGAACGCGGTCGGCCCGGCCGGCGCGACCGGCTGCGGGCGTGCCGCGACCGGACGGCGCTACCGTTCGGTAACGTAGCCCGCCCCCGGCAGCCCGGACAACCCCCGCCCGCCGCCGCCCCGCCCGGGACGGTCGGCCGCGTGGGCACGGGCCGGACCGCCGCCCGGACACGGGCCCGACCGCCGCGGGGACCCGGGCCTGGCCGTCGCCCCGGGGGCGGCCGCGCCGGCGGGCCGACCGCTCGGTGAGCTGCGCGACGTCTTCGGGATGCAATGATCGTCGCCCCGGGCTACCGTCGCAGGCGATGGTCTCTTCCGGTCAGCTCACCCCCGCGCCGCCCGACACCCCTGCCACCGCCCCAGCCGAGATCGACACGCTCACCCTGGGTGACCTCGCGTCCGGCCCGGGCTGGCGACGTCCGGTGCTGCTGGACCGGGACCTGCTCATTCTGACCGCCGGCGGACACGGCGTCGCCGAGCTGGACTTCCGCGCGCTGCCCTGCCGGCCCGGCACGCTGCTGCGGGTGCGGGCCGGTCAGGTGCTGCGCTGCGCCGGCCCGCACCTCGACGCCACGGTGGTGCGGTGGGACGCCGACGCGCTGCGCGGGCTGGACGTCGACCCGGACGCCGTCCCGGCCCGGCTCCAGCTCGCCGGCGAGGACGAGGACGCGGTGATCACCGAGGTGAGCCAACTGGCGGTGGACTGCCAGCGGCACCACGGGGTGGCCGCAGCCCGCGGCCTGCTCCGCCACCAGCTCGCCGTGCTGCTGCTCCGGTTGTCCCTGCTGCCCGAGGGGCCCCGTCCGGTGCCGCGCGCGGAGGCGGCCACCTTCCACCGGCTCTGCCGGGAGATCGAGCGCGGCTACCAGCACACCCGCCGGGTCGAGGACTACGCCGACCGGTTGGGCTGCTCGGTGCGGACGCTCACCCGGGCCTGCCTGGCGGTGACCGGGCGCAGCGCCAAGCAGGTGGTCGACGAGCGGGTGGCCCTCCAGGCGAGCCGGCTGCTGGCCGCCACCGACGAGCCGATCGCCCAGATCGGGCGGCGGCTGGGCTTTTCCGAGCCGACGAACTTCGGCCGCTTCTTCACCCGCGAGGTCGGGATGAGCCCGGGCGCCTTCCGGGCCGCCCGTGAGCAGCCGGCGCCCGGTCCGGTCGTCCGGCCCCGTCCGCCCGCCGACGCGGTCGGTGGGCTCCGCCGGGCATGATGACGGGGTGCAGATCTCCGCGCGCGGTGACTACGCGGTACGGGCGGCGCTGAGCCTCGCCACCGCGTACCCCCGATTGCTCTCGACCCAGGCCATCGCGGCGGAGCAGGACATGCCGCGCAAGTTCCTGGAGGCGGTGCTGGCCGACCTGCGGCGGGCCGGCGTCGTCCGGGCGCAGCGCGGCGCGGAGGGCGGCTACACGCTGGCCCGGCCGCCGCGGGAGGTGACCGTCGGCGCGGTGCTGCGCGCGGTGGAGGGCCCGCTGGCCGGGGTCCGCGGCCTGCGCCCGGAGGAGACCAGTTACGAGGGCGCGGCGGAGAACCTGCCCGGGCTCTGGGTGGCGGTGCGGGCGGCCGTGCGACGGGTGGTCGACGAGGTGAGCCTCGCGGAGATAGTCAGTGGCCGGCTGCCCGCCCACGTGCGTAGGTTGACCGCCCTGCCCGACGCCTGGGAGCCGCGCTGATGCCCACCCCCACCCTGCACACCGACCGGCTGCTGCTGGAGCCCTACGGGCCCGACGACGCCGAGGACTTCGTCGCCCTCTTCACCGATCTTGAGGTGGGCCGGTTCATGGGCGACGGGCCGATGACGGCCGAGGCGGCCGGCGCCCTGTTCGGGCGGGTCTTCACCAAGGTCTACGCGGCCGACCTCTTCGACGTCTGGGCGGTCCGCCGCGACGGCCGGTACGTCGGGCACGCCGAGATCAAGCGGACCGACCAGGTCGACGGCCACGAGATCGTCTACGCGCTGGCGAAGCCGGCCTGGGGCGCCGGCCTCGGCACCGAGCTGGCCCGGGCCCTGGTCCGGTACGGCTTCGACGCCCTCGACCTGCCCCGGGTGTACGCGACGGTCGCCGACGCCAACCACGCCTCGCTGGCGCTGCTGGGCAAGCTCGGCTTCGTCCACGAGCGGGACATCGCGGAGGACGACGGCAGCGTCACCCGCGTCCTCGCCGTCGGCCGCGCCCCCGCCTGAGACACCCGGCGGGGCTCCCGGCGTCCCCGCTGGACGGCGGCGCGGCGGGGACGCCCACTCGGCCGCCGGCCGCACGCCCGCCGCCGCCGAGCCGGGTCAGGCCGGCATCGCCGCGGTCGCGCTGGTGTAGCCGCCGCGGTGGTAGACGAGCGGGTCCCCGTCCTCGCCACCGCCGAGGGCGAGCGGCTCGGCGACGAAGAGGGTGTGGTCGCCGGCCGGCAGCCGGTGCACGATCCGGCAGAGCAGCCGGGCCAGCGCCCCGGTCAGCAGCGGCACCCCGAACGGCCCCGTCGTCCAGTGCGGGTACGCGGCGAACCGGTCCACCCCGCTGGTGGCGAAGACCCGGGCGGCCTCCCGCTGGCCGGCGCCGAGCAGGTGCACGGCGACGTGCTCGGCCCGGGCGAGCACCGGCCAGCTCGACGAGTCGACGCCGAGGCAGAACGAGACCAGCGGCGGGTCCAGCGAGACCGAGGCGAACGACGTGGCGGTGAACCCGGCCCGGACGGGCTCGCCGAGGCCGCCGAGGCAGGCCCGCTCGACGGTGCCCGGCGCGACGGCGGTGACCACGGTGACCGTCGCGGCCTGCCGGCGCAGCAGCGTCCGGAACAGGTCCCGGTCCACCGGCAGCAGGTCGGCGACGTCCGCCCGGGGACGGTCGACGGTGGTCACGCCGGCACCAGGCCCGGCTCGCGGGCGGCCCGCTCGACGACGTCAACCAATGAAGGCCTCCTCGGGTCGGGTCGCCGGGCCGGCGACCGGGTCGGTCGGTGCGGTGCGGCCCTCGGCGGCCCGCGCGCAGCGGACCTCGTCGCGACGCAGCGTCCGGAGCTGGTGCCGGTGGTGGCGGAAGGCGTCGGAGAGGCGGACGTCCTCCACGGCAGAGTGGTCGCCGAGGTCGATGTCGATGACCTGCTTGATCCGGCCGGGCCGGGAGGTCATCACCGCGACCCGCCGGCCGAGGCGGACCGCCTCGTCGATGTCGTGCGTGACGAACACGACGGTCTTGCCGGTGCGCTTCCAGATCCGCACCATCTCGTCCTGCAACGAGTTGCGGCTTCGGTCGTCGAGGGCGGCGAACGGCTCGTCCATCAACAGGATGTCCGGGTCGTACGCGAGGCTGCGGGCGATGGCCACCCGCTGCTTCATCCCGCCGGGAAGCTCGTGCGGGTAGCGGTCGGCGACCCCGGTGAGCCCCACCAGCTCCAGGTGGTGGGCGATCAGGTCGGCGCGCTGCGTGCGGGGCACGCCCCTGGCCTCCAGTCCGAACGCGACGTTGCCGGCGGCGGTGCGCCAGGGCAGCAACGCGTACCGCTGGAGGACGGTCCCGCGGTCCAGGCCGGGCCCGGTGACGGGCCGGCCGTCGACCAGCACCTGCCCGCCGGTCGGCCGGGACAGCCCGCCGAGCAGGTCGAGCAGGGTGGACTTGCCGCAGCCGCCGGGCCCGACGACGACCAGGAACTCGCCGGGGCGTACGCCGAGGGTGACCTGGTCCAGCGCGGTGACCGCGCCGTGGGACGCGCGCCGGCCGGCGCGGGCCGGGAAGGTCTTCGTCACCCGGTCGAAGAGGATCTTGTCGGTGCTCATGCCGCCGCGCCGACCACGGCGGTAAGGGGGGCGTCGGCGGGGAGCGCCGGCGCGGTCGCGGCGGCGAGGGCACGCGGCAGGGCACGACGGGGCGAAACCATGGAGGTCTCCTGATCTGTCCACGATGCGGCGGAGGAGCCCGACGAGGGCGGGAAGGCACGCACGCCGCTCCGCGTCGAGCGGACGGGCGGGTGAGGGTAAGGCGACGGCGACGGGCCGGGGTGGAGCCGGTCAGCTCAACAGAGCGCGCTCGCGTGCCGGACCAGGTCGACGTGCACGCGAGCGGTGAGGAGGAGCTCGTCCCGCCGCGACATGACCTCATGCTGCCGGCGGGCGGACCGGCCGGTCAACGCCCTTCCAGGAAGTGAGACAGGCGTCGCCACGTTCGCTACGTTGACGTCCGCGCCAGCGTTCATCGCCCTGGAACACCCATCTGGTTGATAGGAGTTCTCCGACCCGTGGGGAACGTCCACGACGGACCGGGCCGGGTTTCGGGAATCGGCGATCCGGGCATGTTCGGTTCCGTCAGGGCAGGGAAGGGAACCGAAGGGAGGCCCGCGATGGGTCTGATGTTCCGCAAGCGCAAGAAGTACGGCCCAATCATCCTAAACTTCACCGAGAACGGCTTCTCGTCCTGGAGCATCAAGATCGGTCGCTGGTCGTGGAACTCGCGGGCCAAGGCGCACCGGGTCGACCTGCCGGGCCCGCTGTCCTGGAAGCAGGACAAGTCCCGGGCGTGACGTCCCGAGGTCGCGCGGGGTGCCGGTGGTCTCCACCGGCACCCCGCTCGGCGTCAGGGAGTCGATCGCGCGTCCGGGGCCGCGATGACCACGTCGCCGCCGAGCCGGCCGTGCTCCGGGTCGCGGGTCACCTCCCCCGCTCCGAGCAGCCCGGTCAGCGCCCGGACGGCGTCGGCCGAGCGGTAGACGGTCGCGGTGAGGGCGTGCCGGCGCAGCTCGGTGACCGTACGCGGGCCGGAGCGGGCCAGCTCGGCCAGCAGTTCCCGGCGCAGCGGCCCGGGCTCGGGGGCCAGCGCGATGTCGAGCAGCCGGCCGGCCGGGTCGGCCGGGTCGCGGTAGCGGACCCCGGCGAACTCGTCGACCGCCCAGAGCGCCTCCTTGAACGCCTCCAGGCTCTTGTCCGATCCGGTCGCGAAGGCGAGCAGCCGCGCGGGCCCGCCGTCGGCGGGCACCAGTTCCACCTCGGTCGCCAGCGGGAAGCCGGCGTCGGCGAGGACACCCCGGGCGGGTGCGCCGGGCGTGGTGGCGAGCAGCACCTCGGCCGGCCTGCCGGCCGCCGCGGCGGTCAGCACGGCCGGGTCGGCGGAGCCGTCCACATACGACAGCAGGGGCCCGCCGGTCGCGCCGGCCGCCTTGAGCGCCACCGGCAGCCGGGCGGGCCCGCCCGGCACCAGGTGCACGGTCGCCTCGGCCGGCAGGTCCGCCTCCACCGCGCCCAGCCGCGCCGGCGGTTCCTCGGTGCCGGTGGCGAGCACGAGCACGGTGAGCTGGCGGCCCCGCAGCCGGTCGGCGTACTCGGCGACCACCCGCAGGGCGGCCTGGGCGGAGCCGGCGTCGCCTCCGTCGTACGCGAGGGCGACGGTGACCCGGCGGCCGCGGTGCAGCGCCCCCGGCAGCCAGGTCTCCAGGTGTCGGACGAGCAACTCGCGCAGGACGGCGTCGGTCGGCATGCTGCCGTTCTACCGCACCCGACGCGGGGCGGGCGCCGCGCCCCGGGCCGGGTCGGACGCCGCCGGGTCGGACGCCGCTGCGGGCTGGGACCCCGCGCCCTGGAGCGGACGCCGCGCCCCGAGCCGGACGCCGCTGCCCGGCCGAGCGGCTCGACGGCCAGGCCAGAGGGTGGCCTCGCCCGAGGGTGACCTCACCCGCCCGAGGGTGCCTCGCCCGGGGCCGGCCGGGCAGGGGATCCGCCGGGGTGGCCGGCTCAGGCCGGGACGGAGATGCCCACCCCGCCGCGGGTCTGGCCGCCGTAGCGCCGCCGCTCGGCGGCCAGGTCGAGCCGGCCGATCCGCTTGCGGGCCGCCAGGGCGGCGTCGTCGAGCCGGTCGGCGGGCACCAGCCAGACGACCTCGAACTCCAGCCCGTCCGGGTCCTGCCCGTAGAGGCTCTTGGTGGTGCCGTGGTCGGAGGTGCCGACGAGGGCGCCGGCGGCCGCGAGCCGCTCGGCGGTGACGGCCAGCTCGTCCAGGGTGTCGACCTCCCAGGCCAGGTGGTAGAGCCCGACGGTGCCGCGGCCGGCGGCGGAGCGCCGCGCGCCCTGGCCGACCTCGAACAGGCCGAGGTCGTGGTCGTTGGTGGAGCCGGGGGCCTGGAGGAAGGCGGCGCCCCGGAAGCCGTCCGGGGTCATCGGGATCTGCCGGAAGCCCAGCACCTCGCGGTAGAAGGCGACGCTGCGGGCGAGGTCACTGACGTAGAGCACGGCGTGGTTGAGGCGGTGGATTCCCATGTCACCGACGCTAGCGCCATTTGATTGAACATTCAACTACTAGGCGTATGATGGTCGTCATGACCCGCTGGCTGGACCCGGACGAGCAGCGCACCTGGCGTGCGTTCCTGACCGCCTCCCGCGCGTTGATGGAGACGCTCGACCGGGAGCTGCAACACGACGCCGGGATGCCGCACGCCTACTACGAGATCCTGGTCCGGCTCTCCGAGGCGCCGCAGCGGCGGCTGCGGATGAGCGACCTCGCCGAGGCGAGCGGCTCCTCCCGCAGCCGGCTCTCGCACGCCGTGGCCCGGCTGGAGGCGGCCGGCTGGGTCCGCCGCGAGGAGTGCCCGACCGACCGGCGCGGCCAGATCGCCGTCCTCACCGACGAGGGCTTCGCCACCCTCGCCGCCGCCGCGCCCGGCCATGTCGAGGGGGTACGCCGGCACCTGTTCGACGCGTTGAGCCCTGCCCAGGTGGACCAGTTGCGCCGGATCAGCGAGACGCTCGCCGACCACCTGACCGGATCCTGACCAATCCACCCCGGCGCGGGTCTTGTACTTACCGTCGTCGGATGAGCACGATGGGGCGTGCCTTCCGGCTTCGGGGAACTGACTGACCAGGCGCACCACCTGGTGTCCGCCGGCGACCTCGCCGGCGCCCAGCGGCTGCTCGCCGACGCGCTGACCGACGCCGACCCGCGCCCGGCCAACGCCACGCCCGAGCTGGCCGAGGCCGCCAGCCTCCAGGCCCGCGTGCTGGTCGCCCTCGGCGAACCGCACTCCGCCCGGGGCTGGGCCGCCTTCGCGTACGCGGCCACGAACAGGTTGCACGGGCGCTCCGACCAGCGCACCGTGGCCGCCGCGGCCACCCTCGCGGCGGTGCTGCACCGGGTCGGCAGCTGGTCCCGCGCCGCCCGGCTCTACCAGGAAGTGATCATCGAGCTGACCGCCCTGGACGGCCCGGAGTCGCTGCGGGTGCTCGCCGCCCACGCCGACCTGGCGACGGTGGAGTACGCGCGCGGCCAGTGTCAGGTGGCCCGCGACCGGCTCCAGGACGCCTGGGAGTTGCACCGCGAGGTCTACGGCGACGGGCATCCCAGCGGCATCAAGATGCTGGCGCGGCTCGGGGCGATGCAGCGTGACTGCGGGCAGTTCGCCGAGGCGCACGACAACCTGGCGCTGGCCCGGGAGCTCTGCCGGCAGCACCTCCCGGCCGACGATCCGTTGACGGCGCAGGTGGCGACGCTGGCCCGGGCGGCCGCCAACCCGGATCATGTCTGCGCCGACACCGCGCCCGTCGGCCGGGACGGTCCGATCGTGCCGTCGGCGCGCACCCCGCCCCCCGGCGACGCGCCGACGGCGTACCACCCCTCGCAGCCGGGCTACCGTCCCGCCGAGCCGGACCCGTACGAGCCGGACCCGTACGAGCCGATCGCCGGGCAGCAGCACCCGGTGCCGAATCCCCGGCAGCCGGCGGAGAACCCGGCGCGGGGCTGGTGGCCCCCGGAGCCCGACGCCGGGGACCGGCCCGCCGAGAGCGCCGTGCCGCCGTCGGTCGTGCCGCTGGCCGGTGGAGCCGCCGAGGAGGCCGACGGGGTGCACCGGGTCGGCCCGCCCGGCACGCCGGAGGAGCCGTACCAGCCGTACGAGTCGTCGCGGCTGCTGCCGGTGCCGGTGCACCGCGCGCCGGTCCGGCGGGGCAACCGGCTGCTGCCCGTCGTCGTGGGCGGCGTCGCGGTGGTGCTGCTCGGCACGGCGGCCGTGATCGCCGGGGTGGCGGGGATGGACGGCGACGACCCGGCGCCCCCGGCCGCGACCGGCGCGCCCGCCTCGACCCCCACCGGCGCCGGCCCGCCGGCCGCCACGGTCACCCCGCCCGCCACCGGCCCGACGGCGGAGGCGGCCGTCTCCCCCGGCACCCCGCCGGGCGCCGTCACCCTGCGCGACAACCGCGACAACGTCGCGCTGCGCTGGACGTACCCGGCCGGCGGCGAGGGCCCGGTGGTCATCTCGGGCGGCCGGGTCGGGCAGGCCCAGACGGCGTTCGCCAACCTGCCCGCCGGCACCACCGACTTCGTCGTCTACGGGCTGAACCGCAGCACCGACTACTGCTTCACCGTCGCCGTCGTGTGGTCGACCGACACGATCGCGCGGGCACCGGAGGTCTGCACCCGCCGCCGCTGACGCAGGTCCCCCGCCCTAGTCGCCACCGCCCGGCCCCGCTGGCGCGTCCTCAGGGCCGCTCCGGGTCGGGCAGGGCCGGCAGCAGCAGGCGCACCCGCAGCCCAGGGCCGCCGTCTCGGCCTGCGTCGGTCAGCTCGATCCGGCCGCCGGCCCGGCGGACCAGCTCGCGCACGATGGCCAGGCCGAGGCCGGCGCCCCCGTCGTCGCGCGCCCGCGCGTGGTCGAGCCGGGTGAACCGGCCGAACACCCGCTCCCGGTCCGCGGCCGGGATCCCCGGCCCGTCGTCGGTCACCGTCACCAGGTGGTACGCCGCCGCGCCGTCCCCGGCGTCGGTGGACCGGGCACCGCCGCCGGACCGCACGCCGCCGTCCGGGCCGGAAGTGGACCGGGGGCCGTCCCCGGGCTCGGCCGGCCCGGCCGCGAGCACCACCTCGCTCCGGGCGTGCCGTACCGCGTTGTCGACCAGGTTGGCCAGGACCCGGCGCAGCTCGTCGGGGTCGCCCTCGGTCCACAGCGGCGCCACCGGCGCGTCGAGGCGCACCGGCGGGGACGGGTACCGTCCCGCCACCGACGCGAGCAGCGCGCCCAGGTCGACCGGCCCGGTGGCCCGCGCCGGCGGGCGCTCGTCGAGGCGGGCCAGCAGCAGCAGGTCGTCGACGAGCCGGCCGAGCCGCTCGGTGTCGGCGAGCAGGTTCGCCGACACGGCCGTCCAGTCCGTCCGGTCGGCCAGCCGCCGGGCCACCTCCAGCTCCGTACGGATGTTCGCCAGCGGGCTGCGCAGCTCGTGGGCGGCGTCGGCGACGAAGGCCCGTTGCCGGTCCCGGGCCGACTCCAGCCGGCCCAGCATCCCGTTGAGGGTGACCGCCAGGCGGTGGATCTCGTCCTGCGAGGCCGGTACGGGCAGCCGCCCGCCGCCGTTGCGCCCGGTGATCTCCTCGGCGCCCCGGCGCAGCGTCTCCACCGGGCGCAGGGTGGCCCCGACGACCCGCCAGGCGACGGCGGCGAGCACGGCCACCAGCAGCGGGAAGCTCACCAGCAGGATGGTCCGGACGACGTGCGCGCTGTGCCGCGCGTCGGCCAGCGAGCGGGCCACCAGGACGGTGAGCGGGTCGGCGGCGGTGCCGGCCGGCACGGCCACCACCCGGACCGGCCCGGCCAGGTCGATCCGCTCCCCCGACACCGTCAGCCGCTGCCGCGCGCCGGCGTCGATCCGGTCGGGCGGGACCATCGGCACGAGCCGGTCGGCGTCGATCGAGGCGGCCCGCACCCGGCCCTGCGCGTCGAGCACCTGCACCCGGACCTGTCCCCCGGCCACGGGCAGGGGGTCGGGCAGGGCGTCCTCGGCGGCCAGCAGCGCCACGGCGTCGGCGGTCCGGAACGCCTCGGTGTCGACGGCGCGTTGCAGCGACCAGCCGAGCACGCCGAGCAGGACCAGCCCGCCGACGGCCAGCCCCACCGAGACGCCGAGGACCCCGACCACCATCAGCCGCCCCCGCAGCCCGAGCGCGGCACGCAGCCGCCGTGTCAGCAAGGGCCCCTTCCTATACCGGAGGCGATAGGAAGGGGCCCTTCCTTCGCCCGTCACGTGGCGAGCCGGTAGCCGGCGCCGCGGACCGTCTCCAGCCGTTCGCGGCCGATCTTGCGCCGCAGGTATCCGACGTAGACCTCGACCGCGTTGGGCGCGGTCTCGTCGCTGGCGTCCCAGACGTGGTCCAGCAGCTCGGTCTTGGAGACCACCTCGCCGGGGCGGCGCATCAGGTAGTCCAGCAGCGCGAACTCGCGGGCGGTCAACGCGACCTCGGCATCGGCCCGGGTCACCCGCCGCCGGGCCGGGTCGAGCCGCAGGTCGCCGACCGCGAGCACCGTCGGGCGTTCGGGCGCGCCGCGGCGCAGCAGGGCCCGCAGCCGGGCCAGCAGCACCACGTACGAGAAGGGCTTCGTGAGGTAGTCGTCGGCACCGCAGTCCAGCCCGTCGGCCTGGTCGTACTCGCCGTCCTTGGCCGAGAGCATGAGCACCGGCAGCCAGTGCTCCTCGGCGCGCAGCCGGCGGACCACCTCGTAGCCGGAGAGGCCGGGCAGCATCACGTCGAGGATCATCGCGTCGTAGCCGCCGTGCCGCGCCGCGTCGAGCCCCGCCGGGCCGGTCGCCGCCACGTCCACCGCGAACCCCTCGGCCTGCAGCCCCCGCTGCAGGGCGGACGCCAGCCGGGACTCGTCCTCCACCACCAGCACCCGCACGCAGTCAAGGGTGCCATCCCCGCGCGGGTGGCCGTACCGTCGTCCTCAGCGCCCTCACAGGGTCAACCGGGCAGGATGTCCACCAGGAGGTGTCACATGTCCGTCCTGAAGAGCCGTCCCGTCCTGCGGTGGCTGGTCCCGGTGACCGCCGTCGCGACCGTCATCGGCGGCGGCGCCGCGCTCGGCACGTTCGCCGCCCAGGCCGAGCCGAGCCTGCCGCCGCGCACCGCCGCCCAACTCCTGGTCGACCTGCAGACCTCCCGGTTGGAGGGGCTCTCCGGCACGGTCGTGCAGCGCGCCGACCTCGGCCTGCCGCCGCTGGCCGGGCTGGTCGGCGGCGACAACCTGACCGGTCTGCTGACCGGCACGCACACGCTGCGCGTCTGGCACTCCGGCCCGGACCGGCAGCGGATCGCCCTGCTGGACACGCTCGGCGAGCGGGACATCATCCGCAACGGTCGGGACGTGTGGACCTGGGACAGCCGGACCAACGCCGCCACCCACCGCACCCTGCCGGAGGGCGAGGGCGAGGCCGCCCCGGAGGTGCCGGCCACGCCGCAGGACGCGGCCGACCGGGCCCTCGCCGCGATCGACCCGAGCACCGAGGTGAGCGTCGGCCGGTCCGCCACGGTGGCCGGGCGGGACGCGTACGAGCTGGTGCTCGCGCCGCGCGACGCCGCCTCGCTGGTGCACCAGGTGCGTATCGCCATCGACGCGCGCGAGCACGTGCCGCTGCGCTTCGAGGTGTTCGCCGACGGCAGCGACCAGCCGGCCTTCGAGATGGCCTTCACCCAGGTGTCGTACGCCCGGCCGGACGCCGACCAGTTCACCTTCAACCCGCCGCCCGGCGTGAAGGTGACCGAGGAGACGCTCGGGGAGCGCTCCACGCGCAGGGATCGGGCGGGCGACGGCGAGCGGCCGGACGTGCGTACGGTCGGCGAGGGCTGGGGCACGGTGGTGGTCGCGCGGCTCGACGGCGCCGGTGCGGCCGGCGGCCCGGGCAAGGCCCCGGCGGCGGGCGCCGGCCGCGAACCGGCCGGCGAGGCGGCGGCGCTGCTCGGCGCGCTGCCGGCGGTCAGCGGCGACTGGGGCAGCGGGCGGCTGCTCACCGGGAAGCTGTTCAGCGTGCTGCTCACCGACGACGGCCGGGTGATCGCCGGGGCGGTGACCCCGGAGCGGCTCTACGAGGTGGCGAAGGGCTGAGAAGAGTCGACCGATCGGGGGCCCGCCACACGGCGGGCCCCCGACGCGTGTGTGGGGCGGCCCGTGACGTGGCCCGGCGCGCTTGGTCCGGACGGCCGGCGCGCGGTATCTTTCCCAGTTGGCGCAACAAAAAGGAACGGCTGTCGAAAGCCGTTCCGGGAACAGATACTAACCAATTGGGAGACGGCTTGTCAAGGCATTCCGCCGATTCCGCTGAATTGCAGTCCGACGACGAGATCGGCCGCGAACAGGAATACGTCTCGATGCTCTACCGGCGGCTGGACGGACTGCGTGAGCAGGCGTCCCACCGGCTGACCGAGGAGCTGCGGGCGACCGGCGGCACCCTCCAGGCCCGTTCCCAGCGCGACAGCGCGGTGCGGATGTACGCCGATCAGGTCGAGCAGTTCGCCGCGGTGGAGAACGGCCTCTGTTTCGGCCGCCTCGACACCGACGAGGGCGGCCCCCACTACATCGGCCGGATCGGCATCTTCGACACCAGCGGCGACTACGACCCGCTGCTGATGGACTGGCGCGCCCCGGCCGCCCGCGCCTTCTACCTCGCCACCGCCGCCAACCCCCAGGGCGTACGCCGCCGCCGGCACCTGCGCACCCGGGAGCGCAAGGTGACCGCGCTCAACGACGAGGTGCTGGACCTCGCCACCGCCTCCCCCACCGCGCACGAGGAGCTGACCGGCGAGGCGTCGCTGCTCGCCGCGCTCAACGCCGGCCGGACCGGCCGGATGCGCGACATCGTGGAGACCATCCAGGCCGAGCAGGACCGGATCATCCGCGCCGACCTGCCGGGCGTGCTCGTGGTGCAGGGCGGCCCGGGCACCGGCAAGACGGCGGTGGCGCTGCACCGCGCCGCGTACCTGCTCTACACCCACCGGCAGCAGCTCTCCACCCGGGGTGTGCTGCTGGTCGGCCCGAACGCCACGTTCCTGCGCTACATCTCGCAGGTGCTGCCGGCCCTCGCGGAGACGGGCGTGCTGCTGCGGACGCAGGGCGACCTGTTCCCCGGCGTCAGCGCCCGCCGCACCGAGCCCGCCGAGACCGCCGCGCTGAAGGGCCGGACCGTGATGGCAGACGTCCTGGCCGCCGCGGTGCGGGACCGGCAGTGGGTGCCCGACGAGCCGCTGGAGATCGAGCTGCCGCAGCAGGAGGTGCTCCGGCTCGACCCGGAGACCGTCCGCGCCGCCCGGGACCGGGCCCGCCGTCCCGGCCGCCCGCACAACCTGGCCCGGGCCCTCTTCGACGTCGAGATCGTCCACGCGCTCGCGGCCCAGGTCGCCGAGCGGATCGGCGCGGACCCGCTGGGCGGGGAGAACCTGCTGGAGGAGGCCGACGTCGCCGAGATCCGCCGCGAGCTGCGCGAGGAGCCCGAGGTGAAGGCCGTCCTGGACGAGCTCTGGCCGGTGCTCACGCCGCAGCGCCTGCTCGCCGACCTGTACGCCTCCACCGACCGGATCGCCGCCGCCGCGCCCATGCTCACCGACGCCGAGCGCGCCCTGCTGCACCGCGAGCCGGGCGGCTGGACGCCGGCCGACGTGCCGCTGCTGGACGAGGCGGCCGAACTGCTCGGCGAGGACGAGCGGGCCGCCGCCGCGCGCCGGGAGCGGATCCGGGCCATGCAACGGGAGTACGCCGAGGGCGTGCTCGAGATCGCCCGCGGCTCCCGGTCGATCGACGTGGAGGACGAGGCCGACGGCGGCGAGATCCTCGGCGTGACCGACCTGATCGACGCCGACCGGCTGCTGGAGCGGCAGGAGGAGGCGGACCGGCTGACCACCGCCCAGCGGGCCGCGGCCGACCGGAGCTGGGCGTTCGGGCACGTGATCGTCGACGAGGCGCAGGAGCTGTCGCCGATGGCGTGGCGGCTGCTGATGCGCCGCTGCCCGAGCCGCTCGATGACCATCGTCGGCGACGTGGCGCAGACCGGCGCGCTGGCCGGCACGCCGTCCTGGGCCGACGCGCTGGAGCCGTACGTGGCGCAGCGGTGGCGGCTGGAGGAGCTGACCGTCAGCTACCGCACCCCGGCCGAGATCATGGCGGTCGCCGCCGACGTGCTCGCCGAGATCGACCCGGCGCTGCGCCCGCCCCGCTCCGTACGCTCCAGCGGGGTGCCGCCGTGGGACCGCGCGGTGGCCCTGGAACGGCTGGCGGCGGAGGTGGTCGACGCGACGACCCGGGAGGCGGCCAGCCTCGACGACGGCCGGCTCGGGGTGATCGTGCCGGCCGGCCGGGTCGACGAGCTGGGGGCCGCGGTCACCGCCGCCCTTCCCGAGGCGGCCGTCGGCGAGCACCCGGAGCTGGAGAGCCGGGTGGTGGTGCTCACCGTCGCCCAGGCCAAGGGCCTCGAATTCGACTCGGTCCTGCTGGTCGACCCCGACCGCATCGTGGCCGAGTCCCCGCGGGGCCGCAGCGACCTCTACGTCGCCCTCACCCGCGCCACCCAACGCCTCGGCATCCTCCGCCCGGCCTGATCCTTGGGTGGGTCGCGTGGTGGGGGTGTGGCCCGCCGTGCCCGGCTCCGGGCGGTCAGGCTTGATCCCTGCGCCGGGCACGGCGGGCCACACCCCGTCGGCGGTCGCGCGCCATGGGGTGCCGGGGGCCTGTCGAGCCGTCCCGTTTGTGGGCCGCTCGGTGGCGCGGTGTGCTGTTATGTCCCATTTGTGAGGGCGGCTCGACAGGGGCCGGGCGGCGGCGTCCCGGGTGTCCGAGTCTTGGTGTGACCGGGGGCACCGCAGGCGTGGAATCGTGGCGGGGGCGGGGTCGTTACACCATGCGTACGGCCGAGCAGGACATGCCCCCGCCCTGGTGGCTGGCGTGTGCAGGCCCGGAATGATGACGGGCCGCCGGTCGTTACACATGGTCCCGGCCGGTGAGGGCATCCCCCCGCCCCGCTAGACGGCTGGTTCTGATCTTCCCGGCGCGACGCGCCGGATCTTTCCCCCGTAGTTCTTTGAGCGCCGGACGGTGCCTGCACCCTTCGCTGACCCCCTCGGCGTGTGGTGCCAACCCCCGAATGGAGCATCCGATGAACACGATCATGCGTAAGAGCGTTCTGGGTATTGCTGGTCTGGCCTTTGCCGGTGGTGTGTTCGCCGGTCCGGCTGCTGCTCACGCCGCCCCCGTGGTCGAGAGCGCCCCGGTTGCGGTGGCCGACAAGCCGGCCATGGATAAGGCGAAGCTGGTGCCGCATGGTGTGCAGGGCGAGCAGTCGCGTATCGACCTGACCGATGAGCAGGTCGCGAACACGAAGGCGATCATCGCGGCGACGAAGAAGGCCGGCATGGACGAGCGGGCCGCCGTGGTGGCGATCGCGACGGCGTTGCAGGAGTCGAAGCTGGAGAACCTGGGTCATCTGGGTGAGCGCAACGACCACGACTCGCAGGGGTTGTTCCAGCAGCGCCCGTCCTCGGGTTGGGGCACGGTCGAGCAGATCACCGACCCGGAGTACTCGACGATGGCGTTCCTGAAGGGCCTCAAGCAGGTCGACGGGTGGCAGGACATGCCGCTGACCGTGGCCGCGCAGACCGTGCAGGTGTCGGCGTACCCCGACCACTACGCCCAGTGGGAGCGGCAGGCCGCCGACCTGGTCGCCGAGCACTGGAACAGCTGACAGTCACGTGATGCCGCTGGCCGGTACCCCGTTCGGGGGTGCCGGCCAGCGGCGTCTTCGCATCCGGCGGACCGCCTCCTCTGGTCGTGACGCCGCCAGCAGGGCCGGCGCCGACGGCCGACTCGCGGATCTTGGACAGTTACCGGTCTCTCGGAGAGGAAACCGTCCAAGATCTACCGGCATCACCCGGCGGTGGTGCGGATCTCCGCCGCCGACGCCGTTGGGCCGGTAGGCCGCGACCGGGGTCATTCGTTGGTGAAGTTGCCGACCTGGCTGGCGGTGCTGGACTGGTCGCTGGTGGAGCCGCCGGCGGGAGTGCTCATGCCGCCGGTGGTGGCGTCGCCCGTGGTCGTGGGAGCCACCTTGCCGCGGTGCCGCTCGGGCTGCCGGGCCAGCCGCCGGGCGCTGGCCGGGCCGGCGGTGCCGCCGGTCGTGGTGATCGCGCCCTGCCCCCGGGTCGGGCCCCCGTCGCGCAGCACGTCCGGGTCGACCGGGACGTGGGCCGGGTCGTCGGGGTCCTCGTCCTGGATGACCCGCTGCACGTCGGTGCGGGGCACGGTCACCTCGTCCAGGACGCCCTCGCCGTACACGCCGCCGGCGATCCGGTCCTCGGCCCGACGGGCGGCGTCCTGTCGCATGTCGTCCTCGCGCACGTCCATCACCTCGCAGAAAGTGTCGGTCTTTGTGCGTCCCCGACGGCCGGCCCGGCAAACCCGCTCCGCCGGGCCGACGGCTCGTGACGTACCCCGGCCGTGGCGCGCTCCGCGTGCCCGGCGGAGCGGGTTTTTCCGGCCCCGGCCGCGTGTTACTGCCCCCGCCGGGTCGGGTAGACGGCGGGTGCCCCCGCCATGAACACGAACCGTGCCGTGGCCGAGACGCGGTAGCGGGGCGAGGGAGTGCAGGTACGACTCATCGCATCCTGAGGAGGACAAGATGAGCACGCAGGCTGCATCCACCAGGCCGATGAACCGGCCGGCGCAGGACGTGTCCAACCGCACGACCCAGGACCGCGCCATCCAGGAGACGCCCACCCGGCCGATGCCGATGGTGCACGACGGACGTCGGGAGGCCATGCAGGCGCCCGGCACGGAAACCAAGCCGTCGCTGCGGACCACCGAGTTCTGGGTCTACATCGCGGCCGTGATCGGCGTGCTGGCCGCGTCGCAGCTGGTCGGGCGGAACTCGGCCGGGGTGGACATCTTCCGGGCCGACAACGCCTGGTTCATGGTCACGTTGCTGACCCTCGGTTACCTGGGTAGCCGTGGTCTGGCCAAGGCCGGCAGCAACTGGCGCAGCGGTGAGGAGCGCAAGGCCCGGCACTGACCGGGTACCGCGCGCCACGACACGGGTGGCCTCCGGGACGTTGTCCCGGAGGCCACCGTCGTGTGTGGGGTCCTACTCCTCGAAGCCGCCGAAGTCCTCGGCGAAGTCGCCCTCGATCGCGTCCTCGATCATCTCGCCGGCGATCATGCCGCCGGCGAGACCGAGCGCGGCGCCGGCGACCACGCCACCCATGCCGGCGCCCCGGCCGCGCCCGTGGCCGTGCCCGCCGAAGCCCTGCGCCCGGAGGCTGCCGTAGCGGGAGGTGGTCTCCCGCAGCCAGCCGTCGACGACCTGGGCCCAGTCCGTCCGGTCGGCGTCGGCGTGCGAGACCCGGTAGTGGCCGAAGGCGTCGTGCCCGGCGGTGAGGAACCCGCCCCGCTTGTCGCACTCCAGAATGACCTCCACACCGTGCGGGCTGGTGACGAAGGTCAGCTCGACCTCGTTGATGGTCGACGCGTACTGGGGCGAGGCGAAGAACTCGATCTCCTGGTAGAACGGCAGCGTCTGCTGCGTGCCCCGGATGTGGCCGCGTTCCAGGTCGGCGTGCTTGAAGCGGAACCCGAGCCGCTGGAACGCCTCCAGGATCCGCTCGTGCACCGGCAGCGGGTGCACGTTGACCTGGTCCAGGTCGCCCTTGTCGACCGCCCGGGCGATCGCCAGCTCCGTACGCAGCCCCATCGTCATGCCGCGCAGCCGCTGGCCGTACACGTCGGTGATCGGGGTCTCCCACGGCACCGGGAGCTGGAACGGCAGGGAGAGCTGCTGCTTCGGGGCGAGCGTGAACGCGCCGCTGACCGGCAGCCGGTGGAACTCCATGATGCCGGCGTACTCGGTGTCGCCGCCCTCGATCTCGACCCGGGTGACCAGGCTGACGACGACCTGCTCGACGTTGGCCGGGGCGTCCCCGCCGACCAGGTTCACCTGGCCCTCCAGGGTCAGGCCGGGCCGGGTGTTCGGGTTGGTCAGGACGGTGTCGACGCTCGGCCCACCCACACCAAACGCGCTCAGCATCTTCTTGAAGACCATCGGAACTCCCGCGGGATGACGCCGCACTCCACCCTGGAGCGGCTCGCTGACTGGTCCGGACCCTATCCGGCACCCCTGTGAAGTGCCTGTGAAGGCGCGCGGGACGGACGCACCGGGGCCCGCCCCGGATGATGTCCGCCACCGGCAGCGCCCCGCCCGTGCGGGCCGCGGCGAAAATTCTCGGAATTTCTTCGGCCGACATGTCGAGGACCGGAGTGCCGGCTTCTACCTGTGGGTGAGAGCACCGATGATGGTGCGCAGCCGTGAGGAGACAGACGTGAAGTACATGTTGCTCATGCAGTTCAGCGCCGCCGGCACCGACTTCCCCTCGATCGACACCTGGACCCCTGAGGAGATCCGGGCGCACATCGGGTTCATGGCCGAGCTCAACGCCAAGCTGGCCGCCGACGGCGAGCTGGTCGACGGCCAGGGGCTCGCCGCACCCGACCAGGCGAAGATCGTCCGCGCGGGCGCCGACGGCGCGCCCGTGGTCACCGAGGGGCCGTTCGCCGAGACCAAGGAGTTCCTGGCGGGCTACTGGATCGTGGACTGCGACAGCCCCGAGCGGGCCGTCGCGCTGGCCGCGCACATCTCCACCGCGCCCGGCCCCGGCGGCCGGCCGCTGAACATGCCGATCGAGGTGCGCCCCGTCATGTCGGCCCCGCCACAGGAGATGTGACGACTGGACGTCGCCGAACCACCCGTCGAGGACCTGCTGCGCGAGCTGGCGCCGCAGGTCCTCGGCGTGCTCAGCCGCCGTTTCGGCGACTTCGCCACCGCCGAGGACGCCGTGCAGGAGGCGCTGCTGGCGGCGGCGACGCAGTGGCCGGTCGAGGGGACGCCGGACAACCCCCGCGGCTGGCTGATCCAGGTCGCGTACCGCCGGATGGTCGAACTGGTCCGCGCCGAGACGGCCCGGCGGCGGCGCGAGGACCTCGTCGCCCGCCGCGAGCCGGACGACCGACGCGCCGCGCCGCCACCGGACGAGGAACTGACCGCCGACCGGGACGACACCCTGACCCTGCTCTTCCTCTGCTGCCATCCGGCGCTCTCGCCAACCTCGGCGATCGCGCTGACCCTGCGCGCCGTCGGCGGCCTCGGCACGGCCGAGATCGCCCGCGCCTTCCTCGTGCCCGAGACCACGATGGCGCAGCGGATCAGCCGCGCCAAGCAGCGCATCCGCGGCTCCGGCATCCCGTTCCGGATGCCCGAACCGGCCGACCGCGAGGCCCGACTGGCCGCGGTACGGCACGTGCTCTACCTGATCTTCACCGAGGGGCACACCGCCAGCCTGGGCGCCGACCTGCGCCGGGTGGACCTGTCTGAGGAGGCGATCCGGCTGACCCGGGCGCTGCACGCGCTCCTGCCCGACGACAGCGAGGTGGCCGGCCTGCTCGCGCTGATGCTGCTCACCGACGCCCGCGCCGCCGCCCGGACCGGCCCGTCCGGCGAGCTGATCTCCCTGGCCGACCAGGACCGCAGCCGGTGGGACGCGGCCGCGATCGCCGAGGGGGTCACGCTGGTGACCCGGGCGCTGCCCCGCGGGCCGGTCGGGCCGTACCAACTCCAGGCGGCCATCGCCGCGCTGCACGACGAGGCGCCCAGCACCGAGGAGACCGACTGGCCGCAGATCCTCGCCCTCTACGAGGTGCTCGAACGCTTCTCCGGCAACCCGGTCGTAGCCCTCAACCGCGCGGTGGCGACCGCCATGGTGCACGGCCCGGCCGCGGGACTGGCGGCCCTCGACGCGCTGGACGCCGACCCCCGGCTCGCCGGGCACCACCGGCTGCCCGCCGCCCGCGCGCACCTGCACGAGATGGCCGGCGACCGGGAGCGCGCGGTCGCCGCCTACCGGGCTGCCGCCGCCCTGACCACGAGCACACCCGAGCAGCGCTACCTGACCATGCGCGCCGCCCGCCTCGCCGCCGGACGCAAGGGTTGACCGGCGCCGGGCGGGGTATCGGTGGGTGATCCGCCCGGGCCCGGCTGCCGACCCGCGCGGGAGACGGCTCGGAAGGAGAAGCGATGGTCAACGTCGGCTACACCCTGATGTGCGAACAGGCCGGCCCCAAGCAGCTCGTCGACTACGCGGTACGGGCGGAGGCGGCCGGCTTCGACCAGCTCGTCATCTCCGACCACTACTACCCGTGGCTGGATTCGCAGGGCCACGCCCCGTACGCCTGGTCGGTGCTCGGCGCGGTCGCGCACGCCACCAGCCGGGCGGAGCTGATGTCCTTCGTGACCTGCCCGATCCGCCGCTACCATCCGGCGGTCGTGGCGCAGAAGGCCAGCACCGTCGGGGTGCTCTCGGACGGCCGGTTCACCCTCGGTCTGGGCGCGGGCGAGAACCTCAACGAGCACGTGGTCGGCGGCTGGCCGCACGTGCAGCAGCGGCACGAGATGTTCGAGGAGGCGCTCCAGATCATCCGGCCCCTGCTCAACGGGGAGACGCTGACCTTCTCCGGCAACCACTACGACGTGCCCGACGCGTACGTGTGGGACCGGCCCGACCGCCCGGTGCCCATGGCGATCGCCGCCTCGGGCCGGCAGTCGGCCACCCTCGCCGCCGAGTACGGCAACGGCATCGTCGCCACCGAGCCGGACCCGCACATCATCGAGATGTACGAGGACGCCGGCGGCGCCGGGCAGCCGCGCTACGGGCAGGTGGCCATCTGCTACGGCCCCGACGAGGCGGAGTGCCGCAAGCTCGTGCACGACCAGTTCCGCTGGTTCGGGATGGGCTGGAAGGTCAACGCCGACCTGCCCGGAACGGAGTCGTTCGCCGCCGCCACCCAGTTCGTCCGGGAGGAGGACGTGGCCCAGGGGATCTCCTGCGGGCCCGACGTGGACCGGCACGTGGAGGCGTTCAAGAAGTTCGTCGACGCGGGCTTCACGCACGTGGCGATCGTGCAGGTGGGCGGCGAGACACAGCCGATGTTCCTGGACTGGGCGCAGGATCAGCTCCTGCCGAGGCTGCGCCGGCTGTGACGATCTCGCCGACCCGGTGGTGCCGCACGCCCGCACGCTCACCGTGCCGGGCGCGCACAACGTCGCGACCACCGCGCCGGCACAGGTCGCCGACGCGATCCGTGCCCTTCTCGCCCCGTCCCTGACGAACAGGTGATCACATGCGCATCGGCAACACGGAGATCCGCCCCGCCGGCGGCGGCCTGGGCTGCCTCCTGATGATCCTCTTCTCGATCGTCGCCTCGATCGTCCTGACCGTCCTCCTCAACCTGGTCCTCTAACCCGCGCTCGCCCGCCCCCCGGTCAGCGGCGCAGGCCGAGGGCGGCCAGCACCTCGCGGGTCGCCTGGCGGACCGGGTCGACGACGCTGCCGCGCAGCCAACGGGCCACCGGCGACACCGTCGTCCGCCACGCGGCGGCGACGGCCCGTCCCACCGGGCGTACGGCGTGCCGCCACAGCCAGCCCGCCGCGAGCACGAACGGCCGCAGGGTGAGCGCGTAGCACCACCACAGCAGCCGGCCCGTCATCCGCCACGCCCACGCCGCCGCGTCGAACAGCACCCGGCCGACGGCCAGCAACCAGCGGCCCAGCGCGGCGAGCCCGGCCGCCAGCAGGCGCCCGAGCGGGGCGAGGAGCCGGGCCAGCCAGCGCAGCGGCAGCCAGACCAGGTGGTACGCCAGCCAGGCCAGCGGCACCCACACCACCGTCCGGGCCAGCCAGGCCAGCCCGCGGGCGAGCCACACCAGCGGCACCCAGACCAGCGTCCGGACCAGCCAGGCGATGCCACGGGCGAGCCAGCACAGCGGCAGCCACAGCAGGTGACGCAGCAGCCAGCCGACCGGGCGCAGCAGCCAGCGGTCCAGGAACCGGCCGACCGGCGCGAGCAGCCAGCGGTGCAGCCACCCGCAGACGACGGCGACCAGCTCCCAGGCCAGCCGCGCGGGCACCACGACGACCAGCGCGATCCCCCGGGCGACGGCCACCATCAGCGGCGCGGACCCGGGAGTGGCGGAGGTTCCGGTGGCACGCGGAGCCGGGCCCGGCGAGTCGATCACCGGCACACGGTAACCAGCCCCGGCAAGCAACCCGGCGCCGGGCGCGTAAGGCAACCGGCAGGTGGCCGGGCAACCGGCAGGTGACCGGGCAACCGGCAGGTGACCGGGCAACCGGCAGCCGCTGGGCGGCGGCCAGGCAACCGGCCGGGTGGATTCAGGCCGGGTCGAGGGCCAGGTCGGCGACGACCGGGTAGTGGTCGGAGGCGTACTCGGCGTCGCCGCCCCGAACCACCCGGCAGCCCCGCACCCGCGCGGCCAGCGCCGGGGCGCCGAAGAGGTAGTCCAGGCGCATGCCGGAGAACTCCGCGCCGCCGTGCCGGGTCGGCGCGGTCAGCCCGGCGTCGGGCGTGCCGGCCGCCGTGTAGAGGTCGACCAGGCCGGCGGCGAGCAGCCGGGCCACCGCCCGGGTGTCCACCGTCCGCCCGTCCCGGCGCAGGTGACGGCGGCGGTACGCGGCGGGGAGCCGGGCGATCCGGTCGGTGTGGTCGGCGACGGGGTCGAGGGTGTTCAGGTCCCCGGCCAGCAGCCCCAGCTCCCCCGGCGCGCGGCGCAGCGCGGCGGCGGCCCAGCCCGCCTCGACGCGCCGCCGCAGCCCCGAGTACGGATCGAGGTGCACGCTCAGCACGGTCAGCGGGCCGGCGTCGGTTGCCACGGTGACCCGCTGCGCGGCGTGGTGGAACGGCCGGCGCACCCGGGCGGCGGCGAGGGCGCGCAGCGGCGGCCGGAGCAGCACCGCCACCGGCTGGCCGAAGCAGGACCGGGCGAGGTGGGGCCGCATGCCCACCCGGCCCGCGAAGTCGCCGAGCACGTCGCCCGAGTCGAAGTCCCGCAGCTCCTGCAGGGCCAGCACGTCCGGCCGCTGCGCGGCGACGACGCGCGCCAGCCGGTCCCGGCGGTCGGGGCCGCCCCGGTCCCGCCCGCCGGTCCGGATGTTCCAGGTCATCATCCGCAGCATCGGCGACGTCAGTCCGCCCGGGCGGCCTTGGCCAGCTCGTCGTCGAGGGTGTGCACCCCGGCGGACCCGATGCTGGGCCGGTTGCCCTCGCGCAGGTCATCGTTGGGGCGGACGACCCAGTAGAGCAGCCCGACCCAGAGGGCGGTGAGGATGATCGCGCCCATGAAGTCGGTGGGGTGGTGCATCCCCCGGTACATCCGGGAGATCGCCACGCCGGCCGGCATCGCCACCGCCAGCGCCACGAAGATCCACCGCCACCACCGGTCCGTACGCGAAAAGACGATGATCGCGATGGCGACCCAGACGCAGAGCGTGGCGGCGATGTGGCCGGACGGGAAGGAGGACGTCGGCATGGGGCCGTCCAGGTTGCCCACCGGCGGGCGCGGCCGGTCGACCGCGGCGGCGGAGGCGAGGAAGAGGCTCAGCTCGCCGAACATGGTCAGCGCGACGAACAGCACCGGCCGCCAGCGCCGCCACACGGCCAGCACCAGCGGGCAGAAGACCAGCGAGATGAGCAGGATGGCGTGGGTGTCGCCGGCCTTGCTCCACCAGTAGCTGAGGTCGTCCCGGTCGGGGGTGCGGTGCTCCGCGAACCACCTCGGCACGTCGGTGTCGAGGGTGGCGAAGACGGTGCCGCCGGCGTAATAGCTGACGAACATGCCGAAGCCGTAGAGCGCGCCGAGGACCAGCACCCAGCCGACGACCAGCTCGAACACGGCGGCCCGGGGGTGCGGCAGCAGGTGCGCCTCGTCGGGGGCGGGCGCCACCTCGTGCGCGGCCTCCGGCTCCAACCCCTCGGTCAGCGCCGGCACCGGCCGGCCCCGCTCCAACCGCCACAGCCGGAAGGCGTACGCGGTGACGCCGAGCCAGGCGGCGCCGAGCAGCCAGGCCCCGAGCACGTCGGAGACGAAGTGCACGCCCAGCGCGATCCGGGTCAGCCCGATCAGGAACACGACGGCGGCGACCAGGACGATCGCGGGCCTGCGCCAGCGGCGCGACATGGCCGGGAGGAAGACCAGCAGCAGCGCCCCGTACGCGACCATCGAGCCGAGCGCGTGCCCGCTGGGGAAGCTGTCCCCGGCGTAGCTGCCGATCGGCACCTCCACCTCGGGGCGCAGCCGGTCGACCAGCGTCTTGAGCGCCGGGTCGAGGATCAGCGCACCGAGACCGGTGACGATCAGGAACACCGCTAGCCGGCCCTGCCGGCGGATCAGCAGGCCGATCACGGCGACCGACACCAGCCAGATGATGACCGCCCGGCCGCCGAGGTCGGTGAGCGCGTTGAGCACGGTCACCAGCGGCCCGTGCGGGGCGACCAGATCGTTGAGCCAGGCGGCGACGCCGTGGTCGACGTCGTACAGCGGGCTCCAGCGGGTCCGGACCAGGACGAGGAGCACCCCGAAGGCGACCCCCGCGCCGAGCACGACCGCCAGGCCGGCCAGCGTCCGCTCGGTGAAGTGACCCAGGGGTCGACGCAACGCCTCTTTGACCGCGCCCACGGCAGCCTCCCTCTCGCTCCTGGCGTGCCGCAGTACCCGATCGGCGCTTCGCGTACACCGGGGGCCGTCCGAGACGGACTACAGGGAGGTCATGTCACCGGCGTCGTGGAGGCTCTCGCGCTCGGCCTCGGGCTCCCAGAGGTCGGGCTGGGCCGGCTCGGGCGCGCCGACCCGCAGCGCCTCCAACTGGGCGGCGAAGGAGAGCCCGCCGAAGAGCGCCATGCCGGTCAGGTTGGCCCACAGCAGCAGCGCCATCATGCCGGTCAGCGCGCCGTAGGTCTGGCCGAACCCGTCGCTGTACCGCACGTACGCGGCGAGGAGCAGGCTGGCCACCCACCACAGCACGGTGGCGATCCCGGCGCCGAAGAAGAGCCAGGACAGGCCGGGCTGGTTGCGGCGGGGGGCGTGCCGGAAGATCACCGCGACGGCCAGGACCGTCAGCCCGAGACTGAGCGGCCAGCGCACCACGTCCCAGACGCCGTTGGCGAACTCGCCCCAGGCGTAGTGCCGCTGCACCGAGTCGCCCATCGGGCCGCCGCCGACGAGGATCAGGAACCCGACCAACGCCGGTACGCCGGCGGTGAGGGCGAGAACGGCGGCGCGGACGTACTTCCACAGCGCCGGGCGGTCCCGCTCCACGCCGTAGATCCGGTTGGCCCCGCGCTCGATCTGCGCCATCGTGCTGGTCAGCGCGACCAGGCCGGTGATCATGCCGAGGCTGAGCGCCAGCTCCCCGGCGCGTTCGGTGCGGTCGCCCTCGCCGAGCAGCTCGGCCACCACCGGCTCGCTCGCCCCGGGCGTGAGCGCGAGCACCGTGTCGGCGACGACCTGGCCGCCCTCCTCCACGCCGAGTTCGCTGATCAGGCCGGTCAGCGCGATCATGAACGGCACCACGGCGAGGCACAGTTGCAGCGCGAACGCGCGGGAGTGGCTGAATCCGTCGCCGTAGCGGAACCGGATGAAGGCGTCCCGCAGCAGGTGCCAGCCGCCCTGCCGGCGCAGCGTGTGCCAGGCGTCGTCGGCGTTGAGTTCCTCGTCGGGCATCAGCCGGGTCTCCGGCACGATGCGGGTGCTACTCACCGCTCGCCTCTTCGATGAGCTGCTCGCCCCGCTCCCCGGCCGCCTCCGCGTCCTCGGCCAGGTCGGGAGCCCGCGCGGGCTGGGGCACGCAGAGCCAGAGGGCCCGCCGCCGGATCTCGGCCTTCAGGGTGCGGCCCGGCTCGATGAGGTCGCCGTCGAGCTCCCGGGGCTGGGCCCGGTTGCTGGTGATCTCGACGCGCCGGCCCCGGAAGACCTCCATCCGGGGGACCCGGTCCCGCCGGCGTACGACGGCCCAGCCGAGCTCCAGCCAGTGCCGCAGCGTACGCGGGGTCAGCACGGCGACGTCGAGGTAGCCGTCGTCGGGCTCGGCGTCGGTGAGCAGGCGCACCCCGCCCTGGAGACGCCCGACGTTGGCGATCAGGACGGAGCGGGCCCGCCGGCGGATCGGTTGCTGGTCGTCGATGCGGATGGACACCTTCATCGGCCGGTCGCGCAGGTGCTTGGCGGCCCCCACGACGTACGCCGGCCAGCCGATCCGCTTCTTGGTGGTCTCCGAGGTGTCGGCGAGCATCTGGGCGTCGAAGCCCATGCCGGCCATCACGGTGAAGTAGTGGTCCTCGACCGCACCGACGTCGAGCAGCCGGCGACCGCGCTCGACGGCGACCTCCAGCCCGGCGGCCAGGTCCCCGGAGAGGCCCAGGTTGGCCGCGAGCAGGTTGCCGGTGCCCTGCGGGAGCACGGCGAGCGCGACGTCCGTGCCGACCAGGCCGCTGACGCAGGACATCACGGTGCCGTCGCCGCCGCAGGCGAAGACCACGTCCACGCCGGCCGCGACCGCCTTCTCGGTCTGGCCGCGGCCCGGATCCTCCACCGTGGTCTCGAACCAGATCGGCTCGGGCCAGCCGGCGGCGGCGAGGGCGTCGTGGACCGTGCGACGCAGCTCGTCGAGGTCGGCCACCTTCACCGGGTTGACCACCACGGCGGAGCGCAGGCCGCCGTCGTGGGCCGCGCGCCTGTCCTGTCGAGGATCCACGGCGCCAGTGTGCAGCAGATCCAGCGCGGCAGCGAGCCGGCAACGCGGTGACGTTACGCGCAGCGCAAACGGGTTTACGATGCCGCTCCGGGTCACCGGCCCGTCCGCTTCGGGCTCAGGCCGCCGCCCGCAGCGCGGTCTCCACCCGCCGGCGCAGGTCGTCCAGGTCGGCCCCGGCCTCGGTGAGCACCAGCGCGCCCAGTCCCCGCCCCTCGCGCAGCACCCCGAGCAGGATGTGCTCGGTGCCGATGTGGCGGTGACGCAGCCGCAGCGCCTCCCGCAGCGACAGCTCCAACACCTTCTTCGCTCGGGGCGAGAACGGCCCGCCCGCGTACCGCCGGCGGCCCCAGCGGCGGCGCGGGGCCGGCGCCGCCTCGCGCAGCGCGTCCGGGCCGAACGACTCCTCGATCCGGGCCACGATCGCGGCGAGGTCGATGCCGATCTCCCGCAGGGCGGCGGCGTCGGCGTCGGCGAGGCCGGTGCCGCCCCGCTCGGTGTGCCGCCGGAGGCGAGCCCGCAGGTCGTCGGCGCGGACGCCGGACTCGGCGAGCACCCGCGCGGCGAGGCTGTCCCCGTCGGCGAGGAGGGCGAGCAGCAGGTGCTCGGTGCCGACCGGCCGCTGGCCCTCGGCCCGGGCCTCGTCCCGCGCGGCTCGCACCACGGTGCGGGCCCGGTCGGTGAACCGTTCGAACATCACGCCTCCCAGGAGGATCCGACCGCCGGTCGCCCGGCGTGCTTCTTGTGGACCGCCTGCCGGCTGACCTCCAGCTCGTCGGCGATCTCCTGCCAGGACCAGCCCTGTCGACGGGCGTTGTCCACCTGGACCACCTCGAGCCGCTCGAGCAGCCGGCGCAGCGCGCGGACGGCGCGCAGCCCGACCCGGGGGTCGGTGCTGCCAGCCGCCGCGGCGAGTTCCGTTGCCTGACTCATGCTGTCAACGTACGTTGACACGCGTCCTCGTGTCAACCCATGTTGACACCCGGATCCGACTCGCCCGGTGCTACCGTCCGCCGGTGCCCAGCCTTCGCCCGCCGGCCCGCCGAGGCCCCCGAGCCCGATGCCGAGGTTTCCGTGCCCGATGAGGTTCCCGCGCCCGGTGCGCCGCGCCGCCATCCGCTCGGCGAGATCACGGTGGAGGCCGTCGGCGGCAGCGTCGTCGGCAACCGCTACCCGGCCAACTTCGACGTGCTGCACGTCGACCCGGCCCTGCCGTTCGCGGCGGTGGCCGACGGGATGGGCGCCGGCGAGGGCAGCCGCCGGGCCGGCGCCACGGCGATGGGCACCCTGGTCGCCCAGGTCCGGGCCGCCTGGCCCGGCGTCGACCCCCGGCAGTTGCGCGCCGCCGTGGCCGGCGTCCAGTCGGCCGTACGCGCCGCCGGCGCGGGCCTGGCCGAGCTGACCGGCTGCACCCTGACCGCCCTGCTCGTCGAGCCCGACGGCGGCCAGGGCTGGCTCCTCCAACTCGGCGACTCCCGCGCGTACCGGCTGCGCGACGGCCTGCTGGAGCTGATGACCGTCGACCACACGGCGGCCTGGCTGGGCGTGCTGCACGGCTGGTACCCGGCCGACTCCCCCGCCGCCGCCCGCGCCCGCTACCAGTTGACCCGCTACGCCGGGCACCCGGGCGAGCCGGAAGCGGACCTGCTCGCCGTGTCGCTGCGCCCCGGCGACGTGTGGCTGCTCTGCACCGACGGGGTCAGCGACCAGGTGGACTACCACCTGACGCGGGAGCTGCTCGCGGCGCCACGACCGGAGGAGGCGGTCCGGGACCTGCTCGACGCCACCCTGAAGGCGGGCGGCGACGACAACGCCACCGCCGTGATCCTCCGGGTCCACGCCCCGCCCCACTGACCACTGGATGCGAAGACGCCGCTGGCCGGCACCCCGAACAGGGGTACCGGCCAGCGGCATCACGTGACTGTCAGCTGTTCCAGTGCTCGGCGACCAGGTCAGCGGCCTGCCGCTCCCACTGCGCGTAGTGGTCCGGGTACGCCGACACCTGCACCGTCTGCGCGGCCACGGTCAGCGGCATGTCCTGCCACCCGTCGACCTGCTTGAGACCCTTCAGGAACGCCATCGTCGAGTACTCCGGGTCGGTGATCTGCTCGACCGTGC
>NZ_JBIAZP010000020.1:0-48890 GCF_042899165.1 Micromonospora sp. NPDC000121 | reverse complement strand
ACACCGGCCGGCTCCGGGCCCGTCAGGTCGGGCAGCTTTACCGTCCGTGACTGCGACGCCGCCCGGGCCGGCCACACCAACGGCCGCCGCAGGTCACCCACCAGGTCGAGGCCCTCGTACTCAGCACCTGCCCCGGCGACGTCCGCAACCCGGACCTGACCACCAACGAACCCGACAGACACGAACCAACCTCCGATCGAAAGGGGTGACCGGCGGCGCGTGGCCGGAGCGGCCGGTCAGCCGACGTGCCGCACTGCGGACGGCACGGTGTGACGCAGTGGTGAGCGACGGCGCGGAGCGCCGCCACCGCTCACGGGGGTGGCCGACCGGCGCCTCTCCGGAGCGGACCCGGTCGTGCCGTGGGTGTGCGATGGAAGGAATCGGCGAACCGGTGGTGCCAGACCCTATGGAGCCGGACGGAGGGGCGTACACCCCTAGGCGCGCGGTCGACCCCTATTGCCGTGTCCACTGAGGACCGTCGGATTTCGTGGATCCGCGCTGTATGGGCCTGGTCAGGTCGAAGAAACTCGTCCGCCCGCCCGATCGGACAGCCGCGGAAATCCTGCCGGAACCTCGTAAGAGCCCCTCGTCTCACCAGCCGGACGAGGATCATCCGGACGGATCACCGAGACCGCCATTCGTCAATGACCGCCATCCTTCGGTGTGAAGGGAATGGTCGACCAGGTCCGTCGTGTCAAGCCCTGACGGAGAACAGTCCGACCGGCGCGGACGGTCGAAGTATCACGGAGCGTAGTGCCGCAGGGCGTTCCCGCCCGTTGCCGGACGCGCCGAACGGTTACCCGGCGTACTGGATCGGCGCGGGGTGGGAGCGCCCGGCGGCGCGCGAAAAGGCGCTGCTAGTGCCGAATATTCCAGTGCTCGGAGTGGTCCGCAAATTGGTCATCGACACTGCGTTTCTTTTCCCCGGGGATGGCGAGAGTGGAGTGACGAGGGATTGTCACGCTCCGTTCCGCGGAGGTCCGAACCGCGATACCGTCGGCCCTCCGACTTGGCGTTGTCGGTGACGTAAAGGGCCGTTCGTACTCGGCCGACCGGCCCATCCACGGTCAATGTGCGATGACTAAGGTCGTCCATATCGCGAATTCTGTTCATGACGCAGTCGGTGACCCCCAAGCACACCGCCTGCTGGTGTGCACCGTGCCAACTCAGCGCTGACCACAAGCCAGCCGCTACCTGGCCGGTACAACGTCGAGCCGTCCGGCCGGTGCACGCGGCACGCCCGGCTCTCGCGGCCGAGCGGCCTCATCAGAACCGGGACGCCACGCATCCGCCCACGTCCTCCGCTGTTCGTGGTGGTGGTGCACCCGGACTTCGTGCCATCCCCGAGGCCCTTTGCGGGCCGGCATGTCAGGAGATCCAATGGATGGGCCTATCCAGGTGCAGGTGTTCGCCAACGACGGGGTGGTCCTGGCCCGACCACCCAGTCCGGTGGCGACCGCCGGCAGCCGTTATCTGGCCGGCGCGGGCGCCGGCCTGCACAACGGGCTGGACATGATCACCGGCCTTCACCTCACGCTGCCGCACCAGACGGCGGCCATCTGCAGCACCGGAGCCAGCGCGGACAAGGCGCTGCGCCTGATCAGCCGGTGCGGCCTCAAGACGCCGAGCGACCTGCGCGAGTTCCGGTCCGGCGACCAGGCGGTGCAGCTCGCCCGGGAGGCCGCCGAACGCGGCGAGTTGCTGGAGTTCCAGTTCCCGCCGCACGATCCGCAACTACGGGCGGCGCCCGCCCGGGTCCCGCCGGACCTGCTGGCCCGACTCAACAACAAGACCGTCCTGGAAACGCTGATCGCACCGGAGTACCTGCCCCGCCGGCAGGTCGCCACCCCCGCCGAGGTGCGGCGGATCGTGCGGCAGGACCGTCGACCGGCGGTCGTCAAACCGGCCGGTGCCGAGGTGTACAGCGGGATCGCGATCTTCACCAGACGGCTGCAGGACCGGTTGAACAGGTCGCTGTTCAACCAACTGGAGCAGGTGAGCGACCAGTGGATCGTCGAGGAGGAGGTTCCCTTCCGGACGGTGTGGGGGCTCCAGTTCGGCGTGACGGACAGCGGATCGGTGGAGTACTTCGGTGCGTCCGTACACCTGCCGCAGCCCACCTCGACGTGGATCGGTTGTGTGATGGACGACGAGCAACCGCCGGCGGAACTGATCCGGGCGCTGACCGCGGGGGTCCGGAAGGCGGCTGCTCTCGGCTACCGGGGATACTGCGCCTTCGATGCCGGCATCGGCCGGGACGGCGAACTGCGGGTCATCGACCCGAACTTCCGGGTCAGCGGGGCCACCTCGTCGTTGCTGCACCGCAGTTCGCTGCTGGGTCAGCACCCGTGCGCCATCACCACCTTCTTCTCGCTCGCGCCCGGGGTGGACGCCGAGCCGATCCTCGCGCCGTTCATCGATCGTGGGCAGCTCGTCGTCCTCATGCACTACGACCCGGCAGAGACGGACAACGGCCCGCATCCGGCGACCATCGTCGGCATGGTCGGCGGCGCGGACAGGTACGCCTGCGGCGTGCTGATCGCGCAGATCCAGCGAGCCCTGGGCAGGTGACCCGGCGCCCCGGGCCGCGCCGGCGGCGCGGCCCGGGGCGCCAACTCGCCGCGCTGCTCACATACCGGCGAGGGCGGTGCGGACGGCTGACTCCGGTACGTCGGTGACCAGGTCCGGGCCGGTCGGGCCGTCCAGCACGAAGGACAGCCCCGACGTCGCCTTCTTGTCCCGGCGCATCAGCGCGATCAGCTCGTCGTGGTCCACCCCGGCCGGCAGGGCGGTGTCGAGGCCGTAGTACGCCACCACCTCGTGGTGCTCGACCACCCGGCCCGCGTCGACCCGATCCAGGATCCCGGCCAGCCGGCCCGCGAACACGGTGCCGATGCCGACCGCCTCGCCGTGCCGGAGCCGGAAGTCGGTCGCGATCTCCAGCGCGTGCCCCAGGGTGTGGCCGTAGTTGAGGATGTGCCGCAGCCCGGCGTCGCGCTCGTCGGCGGCCACCACCCGGGCCTTCAGCGCCACGCACGCGGCGATCTGCTCGTCCACCGGCCGGTCGCGCAGGTCGCCCGCGCCGATGAAGTGCGCCCGGGCGATCTCCCCGTAGCCGTTGCGCCACTCCCGTTCGGGCAGCGTCGCCAGGTGTTCGGTGTCGCAGAGCACCGCGCGGGGCTGCCAGTACACGCCCACCAGGTTCTTGCCCTCCGGCAGGTTCACGGCCGTCTTCCCGCCGACGCTGGCGTCCACCTGGGCGAGCAGCGACGTCGGCAGGTGGATCACCGCGATGCCCCGGTGGTAGAGGCCGGCGGCCAGCCCGACGACGTCGGTGGTGGTGCCGCCGCCGCAGGACACCACCGCGTCGGTGCGGGTCAGCCCGAAGTCGGCGAAGGCCCGGCACAGCTGTTCCACCGTCGACAACGTCTTGTCGTGTTCGCCGTCGCGGGCCGGCACCACGACGTGCGGCACTCCCGGGTCCGGCGTCCACTCCGGCGGGCGGGCGGAGACCACCACGACCCGGCGGGCGCCGATCCGCGCGACCTCCGCCGGCAGCCGGTGGCGCACGCCGGGACCGATGAGCACCGGGTAGGCGCGCTCGCCGAGCGCCACCTCGATCCGGGCCGGCTCCACGGCGGGACTGTCGGTGCGGGTCGGGTGCATCAGGCTGCCACCTCCTGGGGGTGCAGGACGAGGGGCGGGGTCGGGTCGGGGGCGTCCCGGCCACCGCGGACCAGCCACAGTCGCAGTGCCATCGCCGCCAGCGAGTCCACCTCCGGCGCGATGCCCCACCGGTCGTGGGTGAGCTGGGCGTGGTGGGCCAGCAGGAAGCCGCGCGGCACCTCGGCGGGGCGGCCGACCACCTCGGCCACCCGGTGCAGGTAGCGCCGCCACGCGGCGGTGACCTCGCCGGTGAACGGCAGGTCGCCGGCCGCCAGCACGATCTTCTCCGCCTGCGCGTCGGCCTGCGTGACGAGGTCCCGGCGCTGCGCCCCGGTCAGCGACCAGCTCCGGTCCTGCCAGTGCAGGAAGAGGAAGGCCGGCCGGTCGGCCGCCGGCACCAGCCCGGTCAGGTGCCGCAGGTGCGCCACTGCGAGGGGCAGCTCGAGGCCGGCCAGCCAGGGCCCGTCGCCGCCGAGCAGGGCCAGCGCCAGGTCGCTGCCCGCGTGCGCGAGCGGCCCGCCGCGGGCGGCGTCGCGGATCGCGTACGGGTCGGCGGAGAAGGGCACGGCCGGGTCGTACGTGAGCAGGCCCCGGCGTACGGCGTCGAGCGCGGGCGGCAGCGCGTGGAAGCCGAGCCTCAGGCCCGTGCCCAGCCGGTCGAAGAACCAGTCCGACTCGGGGTCGGCGCCGCGGGCGTCGGCGACCAGCCCGGCCAGCACGGTGCCGACCAGCTCGGCCGCCCGCGCGTCCGGGCACCCGCCGGCCGGCACGGCGAGGCGGGCGAACAACCAGGAGCGTTCCAAGGGTGGCACCTCGACTGACGGCGGGCAGAGCGCGGGCGCGACGGCCGGTCTGCGGGGGGTCGGCCCCATCATCGGCCTGCGACGCGTCCCGTCGGCAGGTCGCCGGCCGGAATTGGGGACGACTTAGGGGGTGACAGGGGTAGGTCGCCGCCACGCTGCTCGGAAGACTTGTGCCGTTGTACGGCGAGCGAGGTCTACGCCGCGATGAGGAGTCTCGCCGACGGACGGATGGTGACATGCTTCGGAGCGATCTGGTCCAGCCGTTGCCCGATCTGCTCAGGGCCCACGCCGCGAGGCTCGGGAACAAGGTCGCCTTCCGCGACGAGGGCCGCGCGGTCGGGTACGCCGACCTGGAGGCGCGTACGCGGCGGCTCGCCGGCCACCTGGCGGCGGCGGGCGTCGGGCGGGGCGAGCGGGTGGCGATGTGCCTCGGCAACCGCGTGGAGACGGTGGAGACGTGGCTCGCGGTCACCCGGGCCGCCGCGGTGGGCGTACCGCTGAACCCGCACAGCACCGACGCCGAGCTGGCGCACCTGCTGGACGACTCCGGGGCGGTGCTCGTCGTCACCGACCCGGCGCACCTGGACCGGCTGCTGCGGCTGCGGGCCGACCGGCCGGGCCTGCGCCTCTGGGTCGTCGGGGACGACCCCGCGGCCGAGGGCGTCACCGCGTTCCGCGACCTGGCCGACGCGGAGCCGGCCGTCGCCGCCCGCGACGACCTGGGCCTCGACGAGGTCGCCTGGATGCTCTACACCTCCGGCACCACCGGCGAGCCGAAGGGCGTGCTCTCCACCCAGCGCACCTGCCTGTGGTCGGTGGCGTCCTGCTACGTGCCGGTGCCCGGCCTCACCGACGCCGACCGGGTGGTCTGGCCGCTGCCGCTGTTCCACAGCCTGTCCCACATCGGGTGCGTGCTCAGCGTGACCGCGGTGGGCGCCACCGCCCGGCTCGTCGACGGTTTCTCCGCCGACGACGTGCTGCGCGCCGTCGCCGAGGACGAGGCCACCGTGCTGGCCGGGGTGCCCGCGATGTACCACCACCTGGTGGCCGCCGCCCGGGAGACCGGCTTCCGGGCCCCGGCCCTGCGGGTGTGCCTGGTCGGCGGGGCGATCACCACCGGGGCGCTGCGCCGCGCGTTCCACGAGGTCTTCGACGCGCCGCTGCTCGACGCGTACGGCAGCACGGAGACCTGCGGCTCGATCGCCATCACCCGGCCCGACCGGCCCCGCGTCGAGGGCTCGTGCGGGCAGCCGGTGGACGGCGTCGAGGTGCGGTTGGTCAGCCCCGAGACCGGGCTCGACGTCCCGGTCGGCGCCGAGGGCGAGGTCTGGGTACGCGGCCCGAGTGTCATGCTCGGCTACCACGGCCTTCCGGAGGTCACCGCCGCCGCGTTGCGCGACGGCTGGTACCGCACCGGCGACCTGGCCCGCTTCGACGTCGACGGCAACCTGTTCGTCACCGGCCGGCACCGGGAACTGATCATCCGGGGCGGGGAGAAGATCCACCCGTCCGAGGTGGAGGACGCGCTGCGCGCGGTGCCCGGCGTCGCCGACGTGGCGGTGACCGGCCGGCCGCACGACGTGCTCGGCGAGATGCCGGTGGCGTTCGTCGTCCCCGGCCCGGACGGCTTCGACCCGCGGGCCGCGTACGCGGTCTGCCGGGAGCGGCTCGCGTACCACAAGGTGCCCGAGGAGCTGTACGAGATCGGGGCCGTGCCCCGGACCGCGTCGGGCAAGGTGACCCGGCGGCTGCTGCTGGAACGGCCCGCCCGGCTGCGCGCCGTCAACGGCAGCCACCACGAGGCGCTGAGCCGGATCGTGTGGCGACCGCTGGACCTGACCGCCGCGCCGTCGGCCGGGGCCGAGGCTGACGGAGGCCCGGCCCCGCGCTGGGCGGTGGTGGGCACGGACGGCGAGGAGTCGGCCGCCGCGCTGCGCGCCGCCGGGGCGGTGGTGCGGACGTACCCCGACCTGGCCGCGCTGGCCGCGGAGGCGGACCGGCCCGACGTGACCGTGCTGGCGGTCGGGCACGACGGGGACGCGGCGGGCCTCGCCGACGCGGCGCGGGGCTGGCTGGACGACGAGCGGTCCGCCGGCGGCCGGCTGGTGCTGCTGACCACCGGGGCCGTGGACGCGGCCACCCCGGACCGCGCCGACGCCCCCGACCTCGTCCCGCCGGCCGTCGTGGCCTGGGCGGTGGGCCGCTGCCTGCTGGCCGCGTACCCGGATCGGGTGGTGCTGGTCGACCGCGACGGCGACCGGTCCCTCGGCCTGCTGCCGACCGCCGTGGATGCCGGCGCCGGGCAGGTCGCCCTCCGCGCCGGCGCCGCCCGGCACCCGGTCCTCGCACCGGCCCCCGCCGGCCCGCCCGCGCGGCCGGCGACGGTCGTCGACCCGGCCGGTGTCGCCCTGGTGACCGGCGCCGACGCGGCGACCGGGGCGGCCGTCGCGCGGCACCTGGTCGGCGCGCACGGCGCCCGTCAGGTGCGACTGGTCCGCACGGACCCGACGGCCGGCCTCGACGACCTGATCGCGGACCTGGTCGCGGCCGGCGCCGAGACCACCGCGCTCCGCGCCGGGCGGGCCGTGGGCGACGACGCGCCGCTCGACGCGGTGTTCCTCTGCCCGTCGGACGACGATCTCGCCGACGACGACGCCGTCGCCCGGCTGCTCGCCCTCGCCGAGGCGCTGGACGCCCGGACCCGGCACGCCGCCGCGACGGCGTTCACCGTCGTCGCCCCGGCGGCCCTGCTGCGCGGCGCCGCCGGCCGGGAGCGGGCGGCGGCGGCCGTCGCCGCCCTGCACACGCTGGTCGCCCGCCGTCGCGCGGCGGGCCTGCCCGCCCGGCTGGTCGGCACGACCGGCGGGCTGGGCCCGGCGGCCGGACCCGACGAATCGGTGTCGGGCGGGCCGGGCCAGGCGGCCGTCCGCGCCGACCTCGCCGCGTTCGACGTGGCCCACGACGGGGACGACCTCGTCGTGCTCGCCGGCCCGGCCAACCCCGCGCACCCCGCCTGGCGCGCGCCCGCCGGAACCGGCCCCGCCGACGCGGCCGACGCCGCCGAGCTGCGCCGCCGGCTGGCCGCGCTGACCACCGCCGAGGGCGACCGACTGCTGCTCGACCTGGTCCGCGCCGCCACCGCCGAGGTCGCCGGCCTGCCCGGCCCGGCGGCCGTCCGCCCGGCCCGCGCGTTCAAGGAACTCGGCTTCACCTCCGTCGCCGCCGTCGCGCTGCGCGACCGGTTGGCCCGCGCCACCGGGGTACGGCTCTCCGCGACGGCCGCGTTCGACCACCCGAGCCCCGACGCCCTCGCCCGACACCTCGCCGCCCGGCTGCGCGGCGCCGCCCCGGAGCCGGTGACCGCCCCGGACGGGCCGGCCCGGTCCGCCGCCGCCGACGACGACCCGATCGTCATCGTGGCCATGGCCTGCCGGCTGCCCGGCGGGGTCGCCTCGCCCGAGGAGCTGTGGGACCTCGTCGACTCGGGGCGGGAGGGGCTGACCGGGTTCCCCACCGACCGGGGCTGGGACCTGGCACACCTGTTCTCCGACGACCCCGACCAGCCCGGCACCTCGTACGTGCGGGTGGGCGGGTTCCTGCCCGACGCGGCGGACTTCGACGCCACCCTGTTCGCGATCAGCCCCCGCGAGGCGCTGGCCATGGACCCGCAGCAGCGGCTGCTGCTGGAGACGTCCTGGGAGCTGTTCGAGCGGGCCGGCATCGACCCGACCTCGCTGCGCGGCAGCGCCACCGGCGTGTTCGCGGGCGTCATGCACCACGACTACGCGGCGAACCTGCGCCAGGCCCCGCCCGGCACCGAGGGCTACCTCGGCGTGGGCACCGCCGGCAGCGTCGTCTCCGGGCGGGTCGCGTACGCGCTCGGCCTGGAGGGGCCCGCGGTCACCGTCGACACCGCCTGCTCGTCGTCGCTGGTGTCGCTGCACCTGGCCGCCCAGGCGCTGCGCGCCGGGGACTGCTCCCTCGCCGTGGCCGGCGGTGTCGCGATCATGGGTACGCCGCAGGCGTTCGTCGAGTTCAGCCGACAGCGCGGGCTGGCACCGGACGGCCGGTGCAAGGCGTTCGCCGAGGGCGCCGACGGCACAGGCTGGTCCGAGGGCGTCGCCCTGCTGCTGCTGGAACGCCTGTCTGACGCCCGCCGCCACGGGCACCCCGTCCTCGCGGTGGTGCGGGGCAGCGCGGTCAACCAGGACGGCGCGTCCAACGGGCTCACCGCCCCCAACGGGCCGGCCCAGGAGCGCGTCGTCCGCCGGGCGCTGGCCGCCGCCGGGCTCACCGCCGCCGACGTGGACGCCGTCGAGGCGCACGGCACCGGCACGAGGCTCGGCGACCCGATCGAGGCGCAGGCGCTGCTCGCCACGTACGGGCAGG
The DNA here is from genome assembly GCF_042899165.1 of Micromonospora sp. NPDC000121. Taxonomy (NCBI): domain Bacteria; kingdom Bacillati; phylum Actinomycetota; class Actinomycetes; order Micromonosporales; family Micromonosporaceae; genus Micromonospora; species Micromonospora sp. NPDC000121. The sequence continues at coordinate 40,032 of NZ_JBIAZP010000020.1, read as the reverse complement.
GCCGTGGCGGGGCGGAGCCGCTGCGGCTAAGCTCGCTGAAGTCCAACCTCGGCCACACCCAGGCCGCCGCCGGGGCCGCCGGGGTGATCAAGATGGTGCTCGCCATGCGGCACGGGACGCTGCCCCGCACCCTGCACGTCGACGCCCCGACGTCCGAGGTGGACTGGTCGGCGGGCGGCGTCGAACTGCTCACCGAGGCCTTGCCGTGGCCCCGGACCGGCCGGCCCCGCCGCGCCGGAATCTCGTCGTTCGGCATCAGCGGCACCAACGCCCACGTCATCGTCGAGGCGGCCCCCGAGGACCACGCCGAGGCGCCCGTCCCGGCCGAGGTCGGCACCGGCGCCGGCCGCGCCGCCGACAACGCGTCGCAAGCCGACCCCGCCACCGGCCCGGAGACCCGGCCGCACGTGCCGTGGCCGCTCTCCGCCGCCACCGGCGAGGCGCTGCGCGACCAGGCCGCCCGCCTGCTCGCCTGGCTCGACGGGCCCGGGGCGGACGCCGACCCGGCCGACGTCGGCCACGCGCTGGCCACCACCCGCGCCGCCCTGGAGCACCGGGCCGTGGTGCTGGCCGGCGACCCGGCCGCCGCCCGGGCCGGCCTGACCGCCCTCACCCGGGGCGAGCCGGACCCCGACAGCGCGACCGTGCTGGCCGGCCGGGTGGTCGACGGACAGCTCGGCCTGCTCTTCGGCGGGCAGGGCGGCCAGCGCCCCGGCATGGGCCGCGCGCTGCACGCCGCGCACCCCGTCTTCGCCGACGCCTTCGACGCCGCCTGCGCCGAACTCGACCGCTGCCTCGCCGGCCACACCCCGCACCGGATCGCGGACGTCGTGTTCGCGCCGGAGGGGAGCGAGTTGGCCGACCGGCTCGACCAGACCCTGTACACCCAGCCCGGCCTGTTCGCGTTCGAGGTGGCGCTGTACCGGCTGCTGGAGTCCTGGGGCGTACGCCCCGACGCCGTGGGTGGGCACTCCGTCGGCGAGCTGGCCGCCGCGCACGTCGCCGGGGTGTTCTCCCTCGCCGACGCGGCGGCCCTGGTCGCCGCGCGCGCCCGGCTCATGCAGGCGCTCCCCGAGGGGGGCGCGATGGTCGCCGTCGAGGCCGACGAGGCCGAGGTGACCGGCCACCTGACCGACCGGGTGGGCCTGGCCGCCGTCAACGGCCCGACCAGCGTCGTCCTCTCCGGCGACACGGACGCCGTGCTGGCCGTCGCGGCCACCCTGCGCGCCGCCGGCCGGCGGACCAGCCGGCTACGGGTCTCGCACGCGTTCCACTCGCCGCGCATGGAGCCGATGCTCGACGAGTTCCGCGCCGTCGCGGCCGGCCTCACGTACCGCACCCCGCACCTGCCGATCGTGTCCAACCTGACCGGCGAGCCGGTCGACCCGGCCCGGCTCTGCTCGCCCGAGTACTGGGTGGAGCACGTCCGGGGCACCGTCCGCTTCCTCGACGGGGTACGCGCCCTGCGCCGCCAGGGGGTCACCACGTTCCTGGAGGTCGGCCCGGCCGGCGTGCTCACCGCGATGGCCCAGGACTGCCTGGCCGCCGAGGCCGACGACCTGGCGTTCGTGCCCGCCGTGCGCGGCGTCGACGGCGAACCCGACGCGCTGCTCGCCGCCGTGGCGCGGCTGCACGTGCGGGGCGTCGCCGTGGACCTGGCCGCCCTGGCCGGCCCCGGCCCGCACCGTCGCGTCGACCTGCCCACGTACGCGTTCCAGCGCCGGCACTACTGGCTGCCGTACTCGGCGGTGGCCGGCGGGCCCGCCGACGTCGGGCTGGCCGACGCCGGGCACCCGCTGCTCGGCGCGGTGCTGCCGGTCGCCGGCACCGGGCAGGTCGTCTGCACCGGCCGGGTCGCCGCGGCCACCCACCCGTGGCTGGCCCCGCCGGCCGACGGCACGCCGCCGCTGCTGCCCGCCACCGCCCTGCTCGACGTGCTCACCCACCTCGGCGGGCTCCTCGACGCCCCGACCGTGGAGCGGCTGACCGTCCCCGCGCCGGTGCCGCTGCCCGCCGGGCTGGCCGTGGACGTGCAGGTCACCGTCGACGGGCCGGACGAGCACCTGCGCCGGCTGGCCCGCTGCCACGTCCGGGCCGGCGACGACCAGCCCTGGCGGGAGGTGGCCGAGGCGGTGCTCGCCCCCGCCGACCCGCAGTCCGCCCCGGCGCTGTCGCACGCCGAGCCGGCCCTTTCGCCCGCCGGGCCGGCCGTCGCGCAGGCCGCCCCGGCCGGCGCCCCCTGGCCGCCCGCCGGGGCGCGCCCCGTGGACCTCGGCACGCCGCAGCGCCGGGCGCTGGCCGGCGAGCTGGCCCGGGCCGCGTGGGTCGCCGGAGACCGGCTGTACGTGGACGTACGCCTGCCGGAGGACGCCCGCGACGCCGACGCCGAGCGGTACGGCGTACACCCGCTGGTGCTGGACGCTGCCCTGCGACTGCTGCCGCTCGCCGACTTCCCGACCGCCGGCGCGACCGTCGCGCCCACCGACTGGGCGGGCGTCCGGGCCCACGCCGTCGGCGCGCACGCCCTGCGGGTGTGCCTCGCCCCCGCCGGGGCGGACGCGGTCGCGCTCAGCGCCGTCGACGACGCCGGCGCGCCCGTGCTGGACGCGGACCGGGTGGTGCTGCGGGCGGTCGACCTGCCACTTGCCGAGGCCCCGGCCGCCGCCCCGGCACCCGCCGGCCTGTACGCCGTCGACTGGCTGCCCCCCACCACCCCGCCCGCGCCGGTGCCCGCCTGGACCCTCGCGGACGGCACGCCCCCGGCCGGGCCGCTGCCGCCGCTGCTGGTGCTGCGGGTCGGCGACGGCGACCCCGCGCATTCCGTGCCCGAACGCGCGCACGCCGTCGGGCTGGACGTCCTCGGCGTGCTCCAGCGCTGGCTCGACGACCCCCGCGCGGAGACCACCCGGCTGGCCCTCGCCGTGCGCGACGGCGACCCCGTGCACGCCCCGGTCGCCGGGCTGGTCCGGGTCGCCCAGGCCGAACACCCCGACCGGTTCCTCCTGCTCACCCTCGACGCGGGCGACGACGCGGCCGTCCGCGCGGCCCTGGCCGCCGGCCCCGACGAGCCGGAGGTGGCCGTCCGCGACGGCCGCGCGCTGCTGCCCCGGCTCCGCCCGGTCGACCACCCCGCCGCGCCCCCCGGCCCGGCGGCGCCGCGCGCCGAGGCCGGTGCCGCCCCCGCCGCACCGCACCCGGCCCTCGCGGGCGGCACCGTGCTGGTCACCGGCGGCACGGGCGGCGTCGGCCGGCACGTCGCCACCCACCTCGCCCGCGCGCACGGCGTCGCCGAGCTGGTGCTGCTCAGCCGCACCGCGCAGCCCGCCGACTGGATGACCGAGCTGACCGACGCCGGGGTCGCCGTCCGGCTGGTCGCCGCCGACGTCGCCGACCGGGCCGCCCTCGAAGCGGTCGTCGCCCCGCTGGCCGACCGGCTGGTCGCCGTCGTGCACGCCGCCGGGGCCACCGACGACGCGATGCTCACCGGCCTCGACGCGGCCCGCTGGGAGCGGACCCTGCGGGCCAAGGTGCACGGCGCGTGGCACCTGCACGAGCTGACCGCCGGCCTCGACCTCGCCGCGTTCGTGCTGTTCTCCTCGGCCGCCGCCGTCTTCGGCAGCCCCGGCCAGGGCAACTACGCGGCCGGCAACGCCTTCCTCGACGCGCTTGCCGCACACCGCCGCGCCGCCGGCCTGCCGGCCACCGCCCTCGCGTGGGGCCTGTGGGCGGAGGAGGACGGCATGGCCGGCCGGCTCAGCCCGGCCGACCTGGCCCGCCTCGCCCGGGGCGGAACCCGTCCCCTCGACACCGCCGCCGGCCTGGCCCTGTTCGACACCGCGCTGCACGCCGACCGGCCCGCCGTCGTGCCGATCGGGCTGGACCTGGCCGCCGTCCGGGCCGCCGGGGAGGCGCCCGCCCTGCTGCGGGCGTTGCTGCCCCCGCCGCCGCGCCGGGCCGTCAACCACGCGGAGACCGCCGCGTCCGGGTCCGGGTTCGCCGACCGGCTGGCCGGGCTGGCCGAGCCCGAGCGCGCCGCCCTGCTGCTGGACCTGGTCCGCACCCGGTGCGCCACCGTCGTCGGGCACGCCGGACCCGAGCAGGTCGAACCCCGCCGCCCGTTCAAGGAACTCGGCTTCGACTCCCTCATGGCGGTCGAGCTGAGCAACCGGCTCTCCGCCGCCACCGGCGTCCGGCTCGCGCCGCACGCCGTGTTCAACCACCCCACCGCGGAGGCGCTGGCCGCCCACCTGCACGCCCGGCTGCTCGGCACCGCCGCCACGGAGGTCGCCGACGCGACCACCGTGGCCCTGGACGAGCCGGTCGCCGTCGTCGCCATGGCCTGCCGGTTCCCCGGCGGCATCGGTTCCCCCGAGGAGCTGTGGCGGCTGCTCGACGCCGGTGGCGACGTCGTCGGCGACCTGCCCACCGACCGGGGTTGGCCGCTCGCCGACCTGTACGACCCCGTGCCCGGCACGCCCGGGAAGACGTACGTGCGGGCGGGCGGGTTCCTGACCGGGATCGCCGACTTCGACGCCGAGTTCTTCGGCATCAGCCCCCGCGAGGCGCTGGCCATGGACCCGCAGCACCGGCTGCTGCTGGAGACCTCCTGGGAGGCCCTGGAGCGGGCCGGCATCGACCCGGGCGCGCTGCGCGGCAGTCGCACCGGCGTCTTCGCCGGCACCCACGGCCAGGACTACGCCGACCAGATCGCCCCCGGCGTACCCTCCGACGACGGGGAGGTCACCGCCGACGAGGGGCACCTGCTCACCGGCACGGCCGGCAGCGTCCTGTCCGGCCGCGTCGCGTACGCCCTCGGGCTGGAGGGGCCCGCCGTCACGGTGGACACCGCCTGCTCGGCGTCCCTCGTCGCGCTGCACCTGGCCGTCCAGGCGCTGCGCCAGGGGGACTGCGACCTGGCCCTGGCCGGCGGCGTGTCCGTGCTGTCCAGCCCCGCCGGGCTGACCGGGTTCAGCCGCCAGCGCGGCCTCGCCGCCGACGGCCGGTGCAAGGCGTTCGCGGAGGAGGCCGACGGGTTCGGCATGTCCGAGGGTGTCGGGATGCTCGTCGTGGAACGGCTCTCCGACGCCCGCCGCCGGGGCCACCCCGTCCTCGCCGTGGTGCGCGGCAGCGCCGTGAACCAGGACGGCGCGTCCAACGGGCTGACCGCCCCGAACGGGCCCTCCCAGGAGCGGGTGATCCGCGCCGCGCTCGGTGCCGCCCGGCTCACCCCCGCCGACGTCGACGTGGTCGAGGCGCACGGCACCGGCACCCCGCTCGGCGACCCGATCGAGGCCGAGGCGATCCTCGCCACGTACGGCCAGCGCCCCGCCGACGCCCCGCCGGTGCTGCTCGGCTCCGTCAAGTCCAACCTCGGGCACACGCAGGCCGCGGCCGGCGTCGCCGGCGTGATCAAGATGGTGCTCGCCATGCGGCACGGCGTCCTGCCCCGCACCCTGCACGCCGCGCGGCGCACCTCCCGGGTCGACTGGGACGCCGGGTCGGTCGACCTGCTCACCGAGGCCCGGCCGTGGCCCCACGCGGACCGGCCGGCGCGGGCCGGCGTGTCGTCGTTCGGCATCAGCGGCACCAACGCCCACGTCATCGTCGAGGCCGCCCCGGTCGACGAGCCGCCCGCCGAGCCCACCCCGGTCGACGAGCCCACCGCCGAGCCCGCCGCGCTGCCGTGGCTGCTGTCGGCGCGTACCCCGGAGGCGCTGGCCGGGCAGGCCCGGCGGCTGCGCGCCCACCTCGCCGCGCATCCCGACCAGCGCCGGATCGACGTGGCCTGGTCACTGGCCACCACCCGGGCCGCGTTCGACGCCCGGGCCGTGCTCGTCGGCGCCGACCCCGAACGGATCGCCGCCGCCCTCGACGCACTCGCCGAGGGCCGGCCGGCCCCCGAACTGGTACGCGGCGACGCCGGCCCGGCCGGCCGGTGCGTGTTCGTCTTCCCCGGCCAGGGCTCCCAGTGGCTCGGCATGGGGCTGGACCTGCTCGACCAGGCCCCCGTGTTCGCCGAGCGGATGGCCGCCTGCGACGCCGCGCTGCGGCCGTACCTGAACTGGTCGCTGCTGGACGTGCTGCGCCAGACCCCCGGCGCGCCGAGCCTCGACCAGGTCGACGTGGTGCAGCCCGCCCTGTTCGCCATGATGGTGTCGCTGGCCGAGCTGTGGCGCTCCTACGGCGTGCAGCCGGCCGCCGTGGTCGGCCACTCGCAGGGCGAGATCGCCGCCGCCTGCGTCGCCGGGATCCTCTCCCTGCCCGACGCCGCCCGGGTCGTGGCGCTGCGCAGCCGCGCCATCCGGGCCCTCGCCGGGCACGGGGCGATGGCCTCCGTCGCGCTGCCCGCCGACGTGGTCCGCGAGCGGATCGCCCCGTACGGGGACCGGATCGCCGTGGCCGCCGTCAACGGCCCCGCCGCCGTGGTGGTCTCCGGCGGGGAGGCCGCCGTCGAGGAACTGCTCGCGAGCCTGGCCGCCGAGAACGTCCGGATACGCCGCATCGCCGTCGACTACGCCTCCCACTCCGCGCACGTCGAACGCATCCGCGACGAGCTGGCCGACGCCCTCGCCGGCATCACCCCCGGCCCGGCCGCCGTGCCGATGTTCTCCACCACCGACCTGCGCTGGGTCGACGGCACCGCGCTGGGCCCCGACTACTGGTACCGCAACCTGCGCCAGCCCGTCGAGCTGGAACGGGCCGTCCGCACGCTGGCCGAGCAGGGCCACGCCACGTACGTCGAGTGCAGCCCCCATCCGGTGCTCACCGTCGGCATCGAGGAGACCCTCGCCGAGCACGACACCGTCGTGGTCGGCTCGGTGCAGCGCGACCAGGGCGACCGGGCCCGGTTCCTGCTCTCCCTGGCGCAGCTGCACGTGGCCGGGGTGCCGGTGGACTGGCGGCCGGCCCTGGCCGGCGGGCGCCGCGTCGACCTGCCCACGTACGCGTTCGCCCACCGCCGCTACTGGCCCCGCCCGGTCGGCGGCCCCGGCGACGTGGGCGCCGCCGGCCTCGACGCCGCCGGGCATCCGCTGCTCGGCGCGTCCGTGGCCCTCGCCGAGGCGAAGGGTCACCTGCTCACCGGCCGGCTCTCCGTCGCCGCCCAGTCGTGGCTGGCCGACCACCGGGTCATGGAGACCGTGCTCGTGCCCGGCACCGGCCTGGTCGAGCTGTGCCTGCGCGCCGGCGACGAGGTCGGCTGCCCCGTCCTCGACGAGCTGGTCATCGAGACGCCGCTCGCCCTGCCCGGCGACGGGGCCACCCAGGTGCAGGTGGCCGTGGGCCCGGCCGGCGACGACGGCCGCCGCCCGGTGACCCTGCACTCCCGGCCCGCCGACGGCCCGGCCGACGCGCCGTGGACCCGGCACGCCTCCGCCACCCTGTCCACCGCCGACTCGCCGCCCCCGCCCGCGGACCTCGCCGCCTGGCCGCCGCCGCACGCCCGCGTCGTCGACCTGACCGGCTTCTACGCCGGGCTCGCCGCCGACGGGTACGCGTACGGGCCCGCGTTCCAGGGGCTGCGCGCCGTGTGGGCCAGCGGCGACGAGGTGTATGCCGAGGTGGAGCTGCCCCCGGCCGAGCGGTCCGACGCCGCCCGGTACGGGCTGCACCCGGCCCTGCTCGACGCCGCCCTGCACGCCGCGCACTTCGGCGGCATCGCCGACGCCGGGGCGGGCCGGCTGCTGCTGCCGTTCGCCTGGAACGGCGTCACCCTGCACGCCGCGGGCGCCACCGCGCTGCGCGTCCGCGTCACCCGGGTCGCGCCGCACGCCATCGCCCTGACCGTCGCCGACGCGGCCGGCGAGCCGGTCGCCGAGGTGGCGTCCCTGGCCATGCGCCCGATCTCCCGCGCCGAACTCGGCGCCGAGGACGCCAGCGTCCGCGACGCCCTGTTCCGCCTCGACTGGCAGCCGCTGGCCGCCCCGGAGCCGGCGGGACCGGCCCGGGTCGTGGCGCTCGGCCCGGCCGTGGCGGGGCTCCACCACCACCCCGACCTGGCCGCCCTGGCCCGCGCGGTCGACGACGGCGCGCCCCCGCCGGACGCCGTCGTCGCCCCGCTCGGCGGTGCCCACCCCGCGCCGAACGGGCCGGACCCGGCGGGCGCCGACCGGGCCCGCGGCGTCGCTGCCGAGGCGCTCGCCCTCGTCCAGGGCTGGCTCGCCGACCCCCGCTGGGCGGAAATCCCACTGGTCCTGCTCACCCGGGGCGCGGTCGGCGTGCACAGCCCCGCCGAGGTGACCGACCCGGACGCGGCGACCGCCTGGGGTCTGGTGCGCTCCGCGCAGTCCGAGCACCCCGACCGCTTCGTCCTGCTCGACGCCGACGTCGAGCCCACCGCCGCCGACCTCGCCGCCGTCCTCGCCGCCGGGGAGCCCCAGGTGGCGCTGCGCGGCGGAGCCCCGTACGCTCCCCGGCTGACCCGCCGCGCCGAGGCGTCGACGCTCACCCCGCCGGCCGGCGCGGACGCCTGGCGGCTGGACGTGCCGACGCGCGGCAGCCTCGAGAACCTCGCCCTCGTCGCCACCGATGCCGCCGACGCGCCGCTCGGCCCGCTGGAGGTGCGGGTGCGGGTACGCGCCGCCGGCCTCAACTTCCGCGACGTGCTCAACGCGCTCGGCCTCTACCCGGGCGACCCCGGTCCGCCCGGCGGCGAGGCCGCCGGCGTGGTCACCGAGGTCGGCGCGGCCGTCACCGACCTGCGCCCCGGCGACCCGGTGCTCGGCGTCTTCGTCGGCTGCTTCGGCCCGGTCGCGGTCACCGACCGCCGGCTGCTCGTGCCGGTGCCCGCCGGCTGGACGTTCGCGCAGGCCGCCTCGGTGCCGGTGGTGTTCCTCACCGCGTACCACGGGCTGGTCAACCTGGCCCGGCTGCGGGCCGGCGAGTCCGTGCTGGTGCACGCCGCGGCCGGCGGCGTCGGCATGGCGGCCGTCCAACTCGCCCGCCACCTCGGCGCCGACGTGTACGCCACCGCCAGCCCCGGCAAGTGGCCCACCCTGCGGGCCATGGGCGTCCCCGACGACCACCTCGCCTCGTCCCGCACCCTCGACTTCGAGACGGCGTTCCTCGCCGCCACCGACGGACGCGGCGTCGACGTCGTGCTCGACTCCCTCGCCCGGGAGTTCGTCGACGCGTCGCTGCGGCTGCTGCCCCGCGGCGGCCGGTTCGTCGAGATGGGCAAGACCGACCTGCGCGACCCCAACCAGGTCGCCGCCGACCACCCCGGCGTCGCCTACCAGGCGTACGACCTGACGACCGTCGACCCCGACGAGATCCAGCGCATGCTCGTCGAGCTGATGGGCCTGTTCGCGGCCGGGACGCTCACCCCGCTGCCGGTACGCGCCTGGGACGTCCGTCAGGCGCCCGACGCCTTCCGGTACGTCAGCCAGGCCCGGCACGTCGGCAAGGTCGTGCTCACCATGCCGGCCCACTGGCAACCCGACGGCACCGTCCTCGTCACCGGCGGCACCGGCCTGCTCGGCGGGCTCGTCGCCCGCCGCCTGGTCACTCGGCACGGCGTGCGCCACCTCCTGCTCGCCAGCCGTGGCGGCCCGGACGCCCCCGGCGCGGCCGAGCTGACCCGGGAGCTGACCGCGCTCGGCGCCGCCGTCACCGTGGCCGCCGCCGACGTCGCCGACCGCGACGCCGTGGCCCGGCTGGTCGCCGCCGTGCCGGCCGAGCACCCGCTCACCGCCGTGGTGCACCTCGCCGGCGTCCTCGACGACGGCGTGGTCACCGCGCTCACCCCGGAGCGGATCGACACCGTGTTCCGGCCCAAGGTGGACGCCGCCCGGCACCTCGACGAGGCGACCCGCCACCTCGACCTGGCCGCGTTCGTGCTGTTCTCCTCCGGCGCCGGCGTGTTCGGCGTACCCGGGCAGGGCAACTACGCCGCCGCCAACGCGTACCTGGACGCGCTCGCCCACGCCCGGCGCGGCGCCGGCCTGCCCGCCCAGTCGTACGCGTGGGGCCTGTGGGAGCAGGCCAGCGCGATGACCGCCAAGCTGGACCGCACCGACCCCCGGATCACCGCCCGGGACGGCCAGCTCGCCATCCCCTCCGACCTCGGGATGGCCCTGTTCGACGCCGGGCTGGCCGCGCCCGAGGCGCACCTGGTGCCCACCCGGGTCGACGTGGCCGCCCTCGCCGACCGGGCCGCCGTACCCGCGCTCATGCGTGGCCTGGTGCGGCGCGAACGCCCCCGCGCCCGGTCGGCGGCGACCGGCGGCGGCCGGGACCTCGCCGGCCAGCTCCGGGCGCTCACCGCCGCCGAACAGTCGACCCTGCTGCTCGACCTGGTACGCGCCGAGGCGGCCACCGTGCTCGGCCACGCCAGCCCGGACGCCGTCAAGCCCGGCCAGGCGTTCAACGAGATCGGCTTCGACTCGCTGACCGCCGTCGAGCTGCGCAACCGGCTCGCCGAGGTCACCGGCCACCGGCTGCCCGCGACGGTGATCTTCGACTATCCGGACCCGACCGCGCTGGCCGGCCACCTGCGCGCCCAGCTCGTCCCCGACGGCGGCGAGGCGGTCCCGGCGGTCCTCACCGAGCTGGAGAGCCTGGAGCGGGCGCTCACGGAGGCGGTGGTCGAGCCGGAGCTGCACACCCAGGTCGCCGCCCGGCTGGAGGTGCTGGTCGCCAAGTGGCGCACGATGCGCGGCGCGTCCGCCAGCGACGACGACCTCGACCTCGACGACGCCAGCGACGACGAGATCTTCAGCCTGATCGACCAGGAGCTCGGGCTCTGACGCGGGCCCGACGCGGACTACACGAGGGACGGCGATGACCGACGTACTGATCGTGGGCTACGGCCCGGTCGGGCAGGTGGCAGCGATCCTGCTCGCCCAGCGCGGCCTCACCGTGCGGGTGGTGGAGAAGCACACCACCCCGTACAGCATGCCCCGGGCCGTGTCGTACGACGGCGAGGCCAGCCGCATCCTCGCCGCCTGCGGCCTGGCCGACGTGCTGGCGCCGACCGCCGACGACCCGGTCACCGAACTGTCCGGCGAGTACACCTGGAAGAACGGCTTCGGCCGGACCCTGCTGCACGTCAAGGTCGCCGAGGACGGCCCCGCCGGCTGGCCCGACTCGATCTCCTTCTACCAGCCCGGCCTGGAGGACCGCCTCGCCGAGCGGGGCGCCGCCCTGCCCGGCGTCGAGGTGCTGCGCGGGCTGGAGGTGACGGCGCTGGCCGACCGGGGCGACCGCGTCGACGTGGCCGCCGTCGACGCGGCCGGCGCCGAGCACTCCTTCACCGCCGGCTGGGTGCTCGGCTGCGACGGGGCGAACAGCTTCGTCCGCCGCTGGCTCGGCGCAGGCGTCACCGACCTCGGCTTCACCCACGACTGGCTGGTCTGCGACGTCGTGCTCAACGAGGCGCGCGAGTTCAAGCCCAACAACCTGCAGATCTGCGACCCGGCCCGCCCCCGCACCGCCGTCTCCGCCGGACCCGGCCACCGCCGCTGGGAGTTCATGCGGGTGCCGGGGGAGACCCTGGAGGAGTTCCAGAGCCTCGACAGCGTGTGGCGGCTGCTCGGCCTGTTCGACATCACCCCCGACACCGCCCGCCTCGACCGGTACGGCGTCTACACCACCCAGGCCTGCTACGCCGACCGGTGGCGCTCCGGCCGGGTGTTCCTCGCCGGGGACGCCGCCCACGTCATGCCGCCGTTCCTCGGCCAGGGCATGAGCTCCGGCTTCCGCGACGTGGTCAACCTGGTCTGGAAGCTGGACCTCGTCCACCGGGGCCTCGCCGACGCCGCCCTGCTCGAGACGTACGAGGTGGAGCGACGGGCGCACGTGCAGCACGCCATCCGGATGTCCATCGACTCCGGCAAGGTGATCTGTGAGACCGACCCGAAGCAGGCCGCCGGCCGCGACTCGGTGATGCTCGCCGCGCTGCGCCGCCGTACCCAGCAGCGGCACGCCCGGTCGCTCCGTGAGGCGATCGTCGACGGCCTGCTGCACCGCACCCCCGACGGCACCCCCGCCGCGCACGCCGGTGACCCGGCGCCCCAGGGGCGGGTGAGCGCCGGCGGGCGCACCGGGCGCTTCGACGAGGCCGTCGGCACCGGCTTCGTGCTGATCACGCGGGACGACCCGGCGGCGGCCCTCGCCCCGGACGCCGCGGCCTTCCTCGATGCCCTCGACGTCCGCCGGGTCACCGTCCGGCCCGCCGACGCCGCGCCGGTCACCGACGCCGACGTGATCGACCTCGACGGCGTCCACCTCGACTACCTCGCCGGCGCGGACGCCGACGCCGTGCTCGTCCGGCCCGACTTCTACGTCTTCGGGGTCGCGGCGGGCCCCGGCGGCCTGGCCGCCCTGGTGGACGACCTGCGCCAGCAGGTGTCCGCCCGGGCGCTGCAACCCTGACCACCCCTCCAGAAGGAGCTCACTTGTTCGAGAACATGCGCACCCTCGGCCGGCTCATCCGGACCCTGACCACCAAGGACCCGGTCACCCGCGTCCGCCGCTTCTACGAGATCCAGGCCCCGGGCGTGGAGTTCGCCGCCCGCACCACGCGCTACATGAACGTCGGGTACTGGGAGGAGGGGGTGACCAGCCTCGACGTGGCCGGTGAGGCGCTGGCCATGAAGCTCGCCGACGCCGCCGGCTTCAAGCCCGACGACACCGTCCTCGATGTCGGCTTCGGCTACGGCGACCAGGACTTCGCCTGGCTGCGAAACCGCCGGGTGGCCAAGGTGCACGGCATCAACGTCACTCCCCGGCACGTCGAGCACGCCCAGGACCGCGCCCGCGAGGAGGGCCTCGCCGAGCAGGCCGAGTTCCAGCTCGGCACCGCCACCGAGCTGCCGTTCGAGGACAACACGTTCGACCGGGTGGTGGCGCTGGAGTCGGCGTTCCACTTCTACCCGCGCAGCGCCTTCTTCGCCGAGGCGTTCCGGGTGCTGAAGCCGGGCGGCACCATCGCCACCGCGGACATCATCCCGCTGAGCAACGACACCGCCCGGATGTCGATCAGCTCCGGCCCGCTCAGCTTCGTCAAGTTCAGCATCCCGCACGAGAACTGGCACGACCGGACCCGCTACGCCGAGCAGCTGGCCGCCGCCGGCTTCGCCAACGTCGACGTGCAGTCCATCCAGGACCGCACCTGGGAGGGCTGGCGGAAGTTCCAGGCCAACCGGCCCAACGACCCGGCCTTCCGGGCCGAGGTCGAGCGCAGCGCGGTCAAGGGCATGGCCAACCACTGGCGCGACGAGAAGCTGATCAAGAAGGAGCTGGCGCTGCTCGACTACGTCATCGCCGTCGGTCACAAGCCGTGACGCACGACGCGGCCCCCGCCGCCCCGGGTCGTCCCGGGCGGCGGGGGCCGCGTCGTGTCCGCGTCCGCGCGCTCAGCGGGCCGCCGGCCGGGCCAGGGCCGCCGAGATGGTACGCAGGATCGCCGCCTGGTGCTGGGCCACGAAGAAGTGCCCGCCCGGGAAGACGTGCAGGTCGAACGGGCCCGTGGTGTGCTGCTCCCACGCCTTCGCCTCGTCGATCGTGGCCTTCGGGTCGTCGTCGCCGGTGAACACCGTCACCGGGCAGCTCAGCGCCGGCCCCGGCGTGTACTCGTACGTCTCCGCCGCCCGGTAGTCGTTGCGGATCGCCGGCAGCGCCGCCCGCAGCAGCTCCGGGTCACCCAGCACGGCGGCGTTCGTGCCGCTCAGCTTCTTCATGTCGGCGAGCAGGCCCTCGTCGTCGAGCAGGTGCACGGTCTCGTGCCGGTGGCTCGACGGCGCCCGCCGCCCGGACGGGAACAGGTGCGCCGCCGGCCGCCCCGTCTCCGCCTCCATCAGTCGTGCCACCTCGAAGCCCAGGGTCGCGCCCATGCTGTGCCCGAAGATCGCCAGCGGCTGGTCCAGCCACGGCTTCAGCACCCCGAACACCTGCCGAGCCAGCTCCGGGATCGTGCCGACGCACGGCTCGTGGCGGCGGTCCTGCCGCCCCGGGTACTGGATGGCGAGAACCTCCACGGCCGGCGACAGCGCCCGCGACACCGGAAAGTAGAAACTCGCGGACCCGCCGGCGTGCGGCAGGCACACCAACCGCGGGGCGCCGGCCGGCGCCGGGTGGAACCGGCGTACCCACAGGCCGTTGTCTGAGTCGGTCATTTACACGCGGTCCTTCCAGCGGTCTCGCCGCCGACCCGGGCGGCGCCGTGCGATCAAACGGACGCTAATCGGATCCACCGGGCCGGGGCCACCCCTAGCGGACGGCCGTACGGGTTAGGGGTTGTCGCAGCTCATGGCGACGCCATAGCTTTCCCCCGCAGAGGGGACCCGTGGCTTCCGGCGGAATTGTGTTCAAGGGATAAACCGTTCTGGCCTGAGAATATTGCGCATTCGCTCCGTCGCCGATGTCGGGGTCTCCGCCGACCACCGCGATGGGTCAGGTTGATGGACACCGAAGAAAAGCTGCGGGAGTACCTGAAGAGGGTCACCACCGACCTGCGCCGGACCCGGCAACGGCTCCGCGACGTCGAGGACGAGGCGCAGCAGCCCATCGCCATCGTCGGCATGGCCTGCCGCTTCCCCGGCGGGATCACCTCGCCCGAGGCTCTGTGGGACCTCGTCGCCGCGTCGGGGGACGCCGTCGGCCCGTTCCCGACCGACCGCGGCTGGGACCTCGCCGAGCTGTACGACCCCGCCCGGGAACGCCCCGGGACGTCCTGCGTACGGGAGGGCGGCTTCGTCCACGACGCGGGTGACTTCGACCCGCGCTTCTTCGGCATCTCGCCCCGCGAGGCCCTGGCCATGGACCCGCAGCAGCGGCTGCTGCTGGAGACCTCGTGGGAGGCGTTCGAGTCCGCCGGGGTCGACCCGACCGGGCTGAAGGGCGCCCGCGTCGGCGTCTTCGCCGGCCTCACCCACGCCGACTACGCCGCCGGCGCCGCCGACGTGCCCGACGGCGTCGTCGACTACCTCGGCCTCGGCAACGCCGGCAGCATCAGCTCCGGCCGCGTCGCGTACGCGTTCGGCTTCGAGGGGCCGGCGGTGACCGTCGACACCGCGTGCTCGTCCTCCCTCGTGGCGCTGCACCTCGCTGTGCGGTCGCTGCGCTCCGGCGAGTCCGACCTGGCCCTGGCCGGCGGCGTGACGGTCATGCCCACGCCCGCCGTGTTCGTCGACTTCACCCGCCAGGGCAACCTGTCCATGTCCGCCCGGTGCCGGGCGTTCGCCGACGGCGCCGACGGCACCTCCCTCGCCGAGGGCGTCGGGATGCTCCTCGTCGAGCGGCTGTCCGACGCGCGGCGCCTGGGCCACCGGGTCCTCGCCGTGGTGCGGGGGACCGCCGTCAACCAGGACGGTGCGTCGAACGGGTTGACGGCGCCGAACGGTCCGTCGCAGCAGCGGGTGATCCGGCAGGCGTTGGCGGACGCGCGGTTGTCTCCTGCGGACGTGGATGTGGTGGAGGCGCACGGTACGGGTACGACGTTGGGTGATCCGATCGAGGCGCAGGCGTTGTTGGCGACCTACGGTCAGGGTCGCGATGGTGTTGAGCCGTTGTTGTTGGGGTCGGTGAAGTCGAATCTGGGTCACACGCAGGCCGCTGCCGGGGCGGCGGGTGTGATCAAGATGGTCCTGGCGATGCGGCATGGTGTGGTGCCGGCGTCGCTGCACGTGGACGTGCCGTCGTCGAAGGTGGACTGGTCGTCGGGTGCGGTGTCGTTGGTGACGGAGTCGCGGTCGTGGCCGGTGGTGGAGCGTCCCCGTCGGGCGGCGGTGTCGTCGTTCGGGATCTCGGGGACGAACGCGCACGTGATCGTGGAGCAGGCAGAGGCCGTGGCGGCCGATGCGGCGGCCGGGGTGACGCCGCCCCTGGTGCCGTGGTTGGTGTCGGGGCGGTCGGCGGAGGCGTTGTCCGGCCAGGCGGGGCGTTTGACGGAGTTTGCCCGGCGGGAGTCGGGCCTGGCGGCGGTTGATCTCGGCTGGTCGCTTGCCACGTCCCGGGCGGCGTTGGAGCACCGGGCGGTGGTCCTCGGCGCGGACCGGGACGAGTTGCTTGCCGGTCTGGGCGTGCTGGCTGAGGGCGGGTCGGCTGTCGGGGTGGTGTCGGGTCAGGCGTCGCCGGGTCGGGTCGCGGTGTTGTTCACGGGTCAGGGTGCGCAGCGGGTGGGTATGGGTCGGGAGTTGTACGACTCGTTCCCGGCGTTCGCCTCTGCCCTCGACGAGGTGTGCGGGCACCTGGACCGGGCGCTGCCGCAGCCGTTGAAGACGGTGCTGTTCGCGGATGCCGGCTCCGCCGGGGCCGCGCTGTTGGACCAGACGGTGTTCACGCAGGCGGGGTTGTTCGCGGTCGAGGTGGCCCTGTACGAGTTGTTGTCGTCGTGGGGTGTGAAGCCGGACTACCTGGCCGGTCATTCGATCGGTGAGGTGACCGCCGCGTATGTGGCGGGGGTGCTGTCGCTCGATGACGCGTGCGCTCTGGTGGCGGCGCGGGGTTCGTTGATGCAGGCGTTGCCGTCGGGTGGCGGGATGTTGGCGGTCAACGCCGCTGAGGACGAGGTCCGCGAGGTGGCGGGTGACGGCGTGGACGTGGCGGCGGTGAACGGGCCTCGGTCCGTGGTGCTGTCCGGTGCAGAGGTTGACCTTGACCGGGTCGGGCAGCTCTGCGTGGAGCGGGGTTGGCGGGTCAAGCGGCTGCCGGTGAGTCACGCGTTCCACTCGCGGTTGATGGAGCCGATGCTGGACGAGTTCCGGGCGGTCCTGAACACGCTGACCTGGCAGGTGCCGAAGCTGCCGATCGTGTCCAACCTGACGGGCCGGCTGGCTGATCCGGGCGAGATCGCCTCGCCGGGGTACTGGGTGCGGCATGTGCGGGAGGCGGTCCGGTTCTCCGACGCCGTGAAGACGCTGCACGGCTGCGGGGTCACCACCTTCCTGGAGGTGGGCCCGGACGCGACGTTGACCGCGATGGCGGCGGACACCCCGGCCGACCGGCCGGTGCACCACATCCCGGGCCTGCGGCGGGACCAGCCCGACACGACCGCCCTGGTGACCGCGCTGGCCAGGTTGCACGTCACGGGCACGACCGTGGACTGGGCGGCGTGGTTCACCGCGCAGACCGGCCGGCCGCCGCGCACCGTCGACCTGCCCACCTACGCCTTCCAGCGCCAGCGCTACTGGCTCGACGCCGGCCCGGCCGGGGGCGGCGCGGACGCCTCCGGGCTCGGCGTACGCGGCGGCCGGCACCCCCTGCTGAACGCCGAACTCGTCTCCGCCTCCGACGACGCACGCATCCACGGCGGCCGGCTCTCGGTGCGGACCCAGCCGTGGCTCGCCGACCACGTGGTCTGGGGCTCCGTCGTCGTTCCGGGCACCGCGCTGGTCGAGATGGCGCTGCACGCGGGCGGGCAGGCCGGCTGCGACGTGCTCGACGAACTGACCCTCGCCGCCCCGCTGGTGCTGCCCGAGCAGGGCGCCCGGGCCGTGCAGCTCACCCTCGGCGCCCCCGACGAGCACGGCCGCCGCAGGGTCGGCATCCACTCCCGCCCCGCCGACGACCCGCGCGGCGACTGGACCCGGCACGCCGAGGGCGTCCTCGCGCCCGCAGCCGCCGACGCCCCCGGGGCGCTGACCGAGTGGCCACCGCCCGGCGCCGCCGCCGTACCGGTCGAGCCGATCTACGAGCAGCTCGGCCGGCTCGGCGTCGACCACGGGCCGACGTTCCGCGGGCTGCGCGCCGCGTGGCGTACCGACGAGGCGGTCTTCGCGGAGGTCACGCTGCCGGACGGCACCGCCACCGGCGGGTACGCCATCCATCCGGCGCTGCTGGACGCGGCGCTGCACGTCGTCGGCCTCACCGACGACGCCGACGCGGACGCCGCCGGGGCCCGGCTCCCGTTCGCGTGGTCGGGTGTCGCGCTCTCCGCCGTCGGCGCCACCACCCTCCGGGTACGCGTCGAACGGGCCGGCTCGGCGGTGTCGCTGACTCTCGCCGACGGCACGGGCGCCCCCGTCGCCCGGGTCGCCTCGCTGGTCTCCCGGCCCGTCGGCGCCGACCAGCTCGACGCCGACGGGCCCGCCGACGTACCCCTGTTCGACCTGCGCTGGACCGCCCTGCCGCTGCCGTCGCGGCGGGCCCCCGGGATCGTGGCGCTCGGCGACGCCGCCGCCCTCGCCGACGCGGCGGTGCCCGGCGGACTGGCCGACCTCGCCGACGCCCTCGACGCCGGCCGGGACACACCCCGGCTGGTGCTGCTCCAGGCCGGCGCCGCCCCGGCGGGCGAGCCGCTCGGCCCCACCCGGGACCGCCTCGCCGACACCCTGACGGCGATGCAGCGGTGGCTGGCCGACGACCGATTCGCCGACCGGCGACTCGTGGTGCTCACCCGGGGCGCGGTCCCCGCCGAAGACGCCGACACCGTGCCCGACCTGCCCGCAGCGGCCGTCTGGGGCCTGGTCCGCACCGCACAACTGGAACACCCGGGCCGGTTCGTCCTCGTCGATGTCGACGAGCACACCGACGCCGAGCTGCTCGGCCGGGCCTTGGCCGGCGACGAACCCCAGCTCGCGCTGCGGGACGGCCGGCTCCTCGTACCCCGACTGGCGCCCGCCGAGCCCGACCCGACCGGCGCGGTCGACCTGCTGCCGGACGGGACGGTGCTCGTCACCGGCGCCACCGGCACCCTCGGCGGCCTGCTCGCCCGCCACCTGGTCACCACCCACAAGGTGCGCCACCTGCTCCTGGTCGGCCGGCGCGGCGCCGACGCCCCCGGCGCGGCCGACCTGCTCGCCGACCTCGCCCGGCTGGGCACCCAGGCCCGGCTCGTAGCCTGCGACGTGGCCGACCGGGACCAGCTCGCCGCGCTGCTGGCCGACATCCCGGCCGAGCACCCGCTCACCGGGGTCGTCCACGCCGCCGGCACCCTCGACGACGCCGTCGTCACCGCGCTGACCCCCGAGCGGACCGCCGCCGTGCTGCGCCCCAAGGCGGACGCCGCCTGGCACCTGCACGACCTCACCCGGCACCTGGACCTGCCGATGTTCGTGCTGTTCTCCTCGATCGCCGGCCCGCTCGGCGGTCCCGGCCAGGGCAACTACGCCGCGGCCAACGCCTTCCTCGACGGGCTGGCCCACCACCGGCGCGCCGCCGGCCTCGCCGCCACCTCCCTCGCCTGGGGGCTGTGGGACGCCAGCAGCGGCATGACCCGCGACCTGGGTTCCGCGCGGCGGGAACGGATGGCCCGCCAGGGCATCGCCCCACTCGGCACAGAGCAGGCGCTCGCCCTGTTCGACGCGAGCCGGCGCAGCCGGCGGCCCCTGCTGCTGCCCGTACGCCTCGACCTGGCCGCGCTGCGCGACCTCACCACCGTCGACCACCTCCCGGCCCCCCTGCGCGGCCTGGCCGGCGCACGACCGCGGCGCGCCGCCGCCGGCGGGGCGATGCCCGTCGGGGCCCTGCGCGACCGCCTGGCCGAGGCGTCCGACGAGGACCGCCGGCGCATGGTCGAGGAACTCGTCACCGGGCAGGTCGCCGAGGTGCTCGGCTACTCCTCGCCGGCCGCGGTCGGCGCCGGGCAGTCCTTCACCGAGCTGGGCTTCGACTCGCTGACCGCGGTCGACCTGCGGAACCGGCTGACCACCCTCACCGGCCTGTCGCTGCCGGCGACCCTGGTCTTCGACCATCCCACCCCGGACGCGCTCACCGGGCACCTGATGGCGCAGCTCGGCCCCGGCCGGGCCGCGCCCACACTCCTCGACGAGCTGGACCGGCTGGAGGCGGCGTTCGCCGCCACCCCGCCGGAGACCCTGGAGGAGCTGACCGCCGACGAGACGACCCGGTCGGCGGTCGCCGCCCGACTGCGGGCGCTGCTCAGCCGCTGGGACGGCGACACCGCCGCGGCGGGCGCCGCCGCCCAGGTCATCGACGACGCCAGCGACGACGAACTCTTCGACTTCATCGACAGCACGTTCGGTCGTAACTGACCGTCGTACCGCCCCGCTTGCCGACAACGCGACAGGTGAAATCCCCGATGGCCAACGAAGCCAAGCTCCGTGAGTACCTCAAGCGCGTCACCGCCGATCTCGCCGAGACCAGCGAACGCCTGAAGGCCGTCGACGCGAAGAACCACGAGCCGATCGCGATCGTCGGGATGAGCTGCCGGTACCCGGGCGGCGTCCGCTCGCCGGAGCAGCTCTGGGAACTGGTTGCCGCCGGCGGCGACGGCATCACCGGCTTCCCCGTCGACCGGGGCTGGAACACCGACGAGGCGTACGACCCGACCGGCGAGCGGCGGGGCAGCACGTACGCCCGCGAGGGCGGGTTCCTGCACGACGCCGGGGACTTCGACCCGGAGCTGTTCAAGATCTCGCCGTACGAGGCGCTGGCGATGGACCCGCAGCAGCGGCTGATGCTGGAGGCGAGCTGGGAGGCCATCGAGGACGCCCGGATCGACCCGCTGTCCCTGCGCGGCAGCCGCGTCGGTGTCTTCGCCGGCATGATGTACCACAACTACGCCGCCGGGCTCGGCGAGGTGCCCGAGACCCTGGACGGCTTCATCGGCGGCGGCACCGCCAGCAGCGTGCTGTCGGGGCGGGTCGCGTACACGTTCGGGTTCGAGGGGCCCGCCCTCACCGTCGACACCGCCTGCTCGTCGTCCCTGGTGGCGCTGCACCTGGCGGTGCAGTCCCTGCGGTCCGGCGAGTGCACCCTCGCCCTGGCCGGCGGCGTCACCGTGATGACCACGCTGGAGACGTTCATCGACTTCAGCCGGCAGCGCGGGCTCGCCCCGGACGGGCGGTGCAAGTCGTTCGCCGAGGGCGCCGACGGCACGGGCTGGTCCGAGGGCGTCGGGATGCTCCTCGTCGAGCGGCTGTCCGACGCGCGGCGCCTGGGCCACCGGGTCCTCGCCGTGGTGCGGGGGACCGCCGTCAACCAGGACGGTGCGTCGAACGGGTTGACCGCGCCGAACGGTCCGTCGCAGCAGCGGGTGATCCGGCAGGCGTTGGCGAACGCGCGGTTGTCTCCTGCCGACGTGGATGTGGTGGAGGCCCACGGCACCGCCACGACGCTGGGCGACCCGATCGAGGCGCAGGCGCTGCTCGCGACGTACGGTCAGGGGCGGCCGGGGGACCGTCCGCTGCTGTTGGGGTCGGTGAAGTCGAACCTGGGTCACACGCAGGCCGCCGCCGGGGTGGCGGGTGTGATCAAGATGGTCCTGGCCATGCGGCACGGGGTGGTGCCGGCGACCCTGCACGTGGACGCTCCGTCGTCGAAGGTGGACTGGTCGTCGGGCGCCGTCGCGCTCGCTACCGAGTCGACGCCGTGGCCGTTGGTGGACCGGCCGCGCCGGGCGGCGGTGTCGTCGTTCGGGATCTCCGGGACGAACGCGCACGTGATCGTGGAGCAGCCGGAGGCGGTCGCGGTCGAGGCGCCGGCCGTGGCGAGTCTGCCGGTGGTGCCGTGGCTGGTGTCGGGGCGGTCGGCGGAGGCATTGTCAGGCCAGGCGGCGCGGTTGGCGGAGTTCGCCCGGCGCGGGTCCGCGGATGTGGTGGAGGCCGGTTGGTCCCTGGCCACGTCGCGGGCGGCGTTGGAGCACCGGGCGGTGGTCCTCGGCGCCGATCGGGACGGGTTGTTGTCCGGGTTGGATGCTCTGGCTGGTGGGGCCGGGGTGGGCACCGTCGTGTCGGGTGAGGTGGTGTCCGGGCGGCGTGCGGTGTTGTTCACGGGTCAGGGTTCGCAGCGGGTGGGGATGGGTCGTGGGTTGTACGACGTGTTCCCGGTGTTCGCGGAGGCGTTCGACGGGGTGTGTGCCCGGTTCGAGGGTCGGTTGCCGCGCTCGTTGCGGGACGTGGTGTTTGCGTCCGAGGGCTCGTCCGAGGCCGGTCTGTTGGATCAGACGGTGTTCACGCAGGCGGGGTTGTTCGCGGTCGAGGTGGCCCTGTACGAGTTGTTGTCGTCGTGGGGTGTGAAGCCGGACTACCTGGCCGGTCACTCGATCGGTGAGGTGACCGCCGCGTATGTGGCGGGGGTGCTGTCGTTGGATGACGCGTGCGCTCTGGTGGCGGCGCGGGGTTCGTTGATGCAGGCGTTGCCGTCGGGTGGCGGGATGTTGGCGGTCAACGCCGCTGAGGACGAGGTCCGCGAGTTGGTCGGTGACGGCGTGGACGTGGCGGCGGTGAACGGGCCGAGGTCCGTCGTGCTGTCCGGCGCGGCGGCTGACCTCGATCGGGTCGAGGGGCTGTGCGTCGGGCGGGGTTGGCGGGTGAAGCGGTTGTCGGTGAGTCACGCGTTCCACTCGCGGTTGATGGAGCCGATGCTCGACGACTTCCAGGCGGTCCTGAACACGCTGACCTGGCAGGCGCCGAGGCTGCCGATCGTGTCCAACCTGACGGGCGGGCTGGCTGATCCGGGCGAGATCGCCTCGCCGGGGTACTGGGTGCGGCATGTGCGGGAGGCGGTCCGGTTCTCCGACGCCGTGAAGACGCTGCACGGCTGCGGGGTGACCACCTTCCTGGAGGTGGGCCCGGACGCGACCCTGACCGCGATGGCCGCGGACACCCCGGCCGACCGGCCGGTGCACCACGTTCCCGCCCTGCGGCGGGATCAGCCCGACACGACCGCCCTGGTCACGGCGTTGGCGCGGCTGCACGTGACGGGCACGACCGTGGACTGGGCGGCGTGGTTCACCGCGCAGACCGGCCGGCCGCCCCGCACCGTCGACCTGCCCACCTACGCCTTCCGCCACCACCGCTACTGGCTGAACGCCCGCACCCGCCCGCACGGCCCCGAGAGCGGATCTGGCGCTCCCGACGACGCCGCCTTCTGGCAGGTCATCGAGAACCAGGACGTGGAAGCCCTCGCCGCCACGCTCGCCGTCGACCCCGACGCGACGCTGAGCGACGTGCTGCCCGCCCTGTCGGCATGGCACCGCCGCCGCGAGGCGGAATCGACGCTCGACTCGTGGCGGTACCGGGTCACCTGGCAGCCGCTCCCCGACGCCCCCTCCCACCGGGAGGTCACGGACCTGCTGCTCGTCGTACCCGACACCGCCGGCGAGACGGCGGAGGAGTGGGCGCAGGCGCTCGCCGCGCCCGGTGTACGGGTGCTGCGGGTGGCCCCCGGCCTCGGCCGCGACGCCCTCGCCCGCGATCTCACCGAGGCGTACGCCGAGCAGCCGCCCGGCGTCGTCCTGTCCCTGCTCGGCCTCACGCCCGGCCCGCACCCCGAGTCCCCCTCCGTGCCGGCCGCCCTCGCCGACACCGTCGCCCTCGCCCAGGCGCTCGGCGACGCCGGGGCCGGCGCCCGCCTCTGGATCGCCACCTGGGGCGCGGTCTCCGTCGGCCCCCGCGACCAGCACGTCGACCCCGACCAGGCGTTGCTCTGGGGCTTCGGCGGCGTGCTGCGCGCCGAACACCCCCAGCGGTGGGGCGGCCTCGTCGACCTGCCCGAGGCGGTCGACCCGCGCGGCGTACGGCTGCTGCGCCGGCTGCTCGGCGGCGAGCGCGCCGAGGACCAACTCGCCGTCCGCGCCACCGGCCTCCACGCCCGTCGGTTGGTCCGCGCCGGGCAGCCGGCCGGCCCCGGCCGCGAGTGGACCCCGCGCGGCACGACGCTCGTCACCGGCGGTACGGGCGCCCTCGGCGCGCACGTCGCCCGCGCTCTCGCGGCGGCCGGCGCCGACCACCTGCTCCTGGTCAGCCGGCGCGGCCCCGACGCCCCCGGCGCCGACGCGCTGACCCGGGAGCTGACCGCGCTCGGGGCCCGGGTGACCGTGGCGGCGTGCGACGTCGCCGATCGGGACGCCCTGCGCGAACTGCTCGCGGCCGTACCCGCCGACCTGCCGCTCACCGCCGTCGTGCACACCGCCGCGGCGCTCGACGACAACGTCGTCGACGGCCTCACCGTCGCGCAACTGGCCACGGCCCTGCGCGCCAAGGTCGACGCCGCCCGCCACCTCGACGAGCTGACCCGCGACCACGACCTTTCGGCGTTCGTGCTGTTCTCCTCCCTGGCCGGCACCATGGGCGGCCCCGGGCAGGCCAACTACGCCCCCGGCAACGCATGGCTCGACGCCCTCGCTCACCGCCGGCGCGCCGAGGGGTTGCCCGCCACGTCCATCGGCTGGGGCCTGTGGGCCGACGGCGGGGTCAGCGCGGGCGACTTCGAGCGCCGGATGGCCCGCAACGGCTTCGGTGCGATGGACCCGACCACCGCCGTCCGGGCGCTCGCCCACGCCCTCGCGCACGACGAGACCCACCTGGTGGTCGCGGACGTCGACTGGGACCGGCTCGCCGGCAACGCCGCCGGGCCGCGCCCCGACCCGCTGATCCGCGACCTGCTGACCGCACCGCAGGTCACCGACGCCGCCACCGCCGACCGGGTCGCCGGGGCCGGCGCGCTGCGACACCGGCTCGCCGGGCTCTCCGAGCCCGAGCAGCTCGACCTGCTCCGCGACCTCGTGCGCGGTGAGGTCGCGGCGGTGCTCGGCCACGGCAGCGCCGACCAGGTGCCGGCGGAACGCGCGTTCCGGGACCTCGGCTTCACCTCGCTCACCGCCGTCGAGTTGCGCAACCGGCTCGACGCCACCACCGGGCTCACCCTGCCCGCCACGCTGGCGTTCGACCACCCCAACCCGACCGCCCTGGCCGCCCACGTCCGTACCGAACTGCTGGGCGGGCACGCGCTGCCCGCGACGCGGACCCCGACCGCACGTCCCGTCGACGACGACCCGATCGTCATCGTCGGCATGGGCTGCCGATTCCCGGGCGGTGCCGGGTCGACGGAGGAGTTCTGGCGGCTGCTCGTCGACGGCGTCGACGCCATGTCCGACTTCCCCGTCAACCGGCACTGGGACCCCGAGGCGCTGGCGTCGTCGTACGTGTCCCAGGGGGCGTTCCTGCACGACGCGGGCGCGTTCGACGCGGAGTTCTTCGGAATCTCGCCGCGCGAGGCGACCGCCATGGACCCGCAGCAGCGCCTGCTGTTGGAGGTGTCCTGGGTGGCGATCGAGGACGCCCGGATCGACCCGCTGTCGCTGCGGGGCGGCCGGGTCGGCGTCTTCGCCGGCACCAACGGGCAGGACTTCGACAACCTCATCCGGTACGGCGACGAACGCCTCGCCGGGTACGGCGCCACCGGCGCGTCCGCCAGCGTGCTGTCGGGGCGGGTGGCGTACTCCTTCGGGTTCGAGGGGCCGGCGGTGACCGTCGACACGGCGTGCTCGTCGTCGCTGGTCGCGTTGCACCTGGCGGCGCAGGCGCTGCGGTCGGGGGAGTGCGACCTGGCCCTGGCCGGCGGCGTGACGGTGATGGCCACTCCGGGCGCGTTCGTGGAGTTCTCGCGCCAGCGGGGCCTGTCGGCCGACGGCCGCTGCCGGTCGTTCGCCGAGTCGGCGGACGGGACGGGCTGGGGTGAGGGCGTCGGCGTGCTGGTGGTGCAGCGCCTGTCGGACGCCCGGCGGGACGGTCGGCGGGTCCTCGCGGTGGTACGAGGCTCGGCGGTCAACCAGGACGGGGCGTCGAACGGGTTGACGGCGCCGAACGGTCCGTCGCAGCAGCGGGTGATCCGGCAGGCGTTGGCGAACGCGCGGTTGTCTCCTGCCGACGTGGATGTGGTGGAGGCCCACGGCACGGGTACGACGTTGGGTGATCCGATCGAGGCGCAGGCGTTGTTGGCGACCTACGGTCAGGGGCGGCCGGGGGACCGTCCGCTGCTGTTGGGGTCGGTGAAGTCGAACCTGGGGCACACGCAGGCCGCTGCCGGGGTGGCGGGTGTGATCAAGATGGTCCTGGCGATGCGGCATGGTGTGGTGCCGGCGTCGCTGCACGTGGACGCTCCGTCGTCGAAGGTGGACTGGTCGTCGGGCGCTGTCGCGCTCGCTACCGAGTCGACGCCGTGGCCGTTGGTGGATAGGCCGCGTCGGGCGGCGGTGTCGTCGTTCGGGATCTCCGGGACGAACGCGCACGTGATCGTGGAGCAGGCGGAGGAGCTTGCCGACACGGCGGTGGCCGGGGTCGTGCCGGTGGTGCCGTGGCTTGTGTCCGCCCGGTCGGCGGAGGCGTTGTCCGGTCAGGCTGTGCGGTTGGCGGAGTTCGCCCGGCGGGAGTCCGATGTGCCGGCGGTGGAGGTGGGTTGGTCCCTGGCCACGTCCCGGGCGGCGTTGGAGCACCGGGCGGTGGTACTGGGCCGTGATCGTGGTGAGCTGCTGGCGGGGCTGGAGGCTCTGGCGGGCGGTTCGGCGGTTCCCGGTGTGGTGACGGGGCCGGCGTCGCCGGGCCGGGTCGCGGTGTTGTTCACGGGTCAGGGTTCGCAGCGGGTGGGGATGGGTCGTGGTTTGTACGACGTGTTCCCGGTGTTCGCGGAGGCGTTCGACGGGGTGTGTGCCCGTTTCGAGGGTCGGTTGCCGCGCTCGTTGCGGGACGTGGTGTTTGCGTCCGAGGGCTCGTCCGAGGCCGGGCTGTTGGATCAGACGGTGTTCACGCAGGCGGGGTTGTTCGCGGTCGAGGTGGCCCTGTATGAGCTGTTGTCGTCGTGGGGTGTGAAGCCGGACTATCTGGCTGGTCACTCGATCGGTGAGGTGACCGCCGCGTATGTGGCGGGGGTGCTGTCGCTCGATGACGCGTGCGCTCTGGTTGCGGCGCGGGGTTCGTTGATGCAGGCGTTGCCGTCGGGCGGCGGAATGTTGGCGGTCAACGCCGCCGAGGAGGAGGTCCGCGAGTTGGCCGGTGACGGCGTGGATGTGGCGGCGGTGAACGGGCCTCGGTCGGTGGTGCTGTCCGGTGCAGAAGTTGACCTTGACCGGGTCGGGCAGCTCTGCGTGGAGCGGGGTTGGCGGGTCAAGCGGCTGCCGGTGAGTCACGCGTTCCACTCGCGGTTGATGGAGCCGATGCTCGATGACTTCCGCGCCGTCCTGAACGGTTTGCAGTGGAACGCGCCGAAGCTGCCGATCGTCTCCAACCTGACCGGCGGGTTGGCGGATCCGGCCGAGATCGCCGGCCCGGAGTACTGGGTGCGGCACGTCCGCGAAGCGGTCCGGTTCTCCGACGCGGTCGCCACCCTGCACGGGATCGGGGTGGGCACCTTCCTGGAGGTGGGCCCGGACGCGACGCTGACGGCGATGGCCGCCGACACCCCGGCCGACCGGCCGGTGCAGCAGATTCCGGCCCTGCGGCGGGACCAGCCCGACACGATCGCCCTGGTCACGGCGTTGGCGCGGTTGCACGTGACGGGCACGCCGGTGGACTGGGCGGCGTGGTTCACCGCGCAGACCGGCCGGCCGCCCCGCACCGTCGACTTGCCCACCTACGCCTTCCAGGGCGGCTGGTACTGGCCGGAGCCGCCCACCCGGGGCGACAGCGCATCCCGGCCCGGCTCCGAGATCGACGAGCGGTTCTGGGCGGCGGTGGAGCAGGAGGACCTGGCCGGGCTGGGGGAGGAGTTCCGCCTGGAGGCGGATCAGCCGTTGAGCGTCCTGCTGCCGAGGCTGGCGCAGTGGCGGCGGGCGGGACGGCAGCGCTCGACCGCCGACTCCTGGCGCTACCGCGTCGAGTGGCGGCCCCTTTCCTCGGCACCGGCTGAGGCCGTGACCGGGACCTGGCTGGTACTGGCGTTGCCAGGGCAGGCCGACCACCCCCTGGCCGAGAGCCTGGCCACGCATGGCGCGCAGGTGCTCCCGGTCGTTCTGGACCCGGCGGCGCTGACGCGGCCCGACGTGGCCGACCGGTTGCGTCCCGTACTGGCCGGAGCCGGCGAGGTGGCCGGGGTGGTGTCGCTGCTGTCGCTGGCGGGCGCTGGTGTGCCGGAGGCGTTGGCGACGGTGCAGGCGCTCGGTGACTGCGCCCTCAACGGCCGGGTGTGGTGGGTGACGCGGGCCGCCGTGTCGGTGGGCCGGTCGGACGCGCTGGTGGACGCGCTGGCCGCGGCGATCTGGGGCTTGGGACGCGTGGCGGCGTTGGAGGAGCCGCGGCGGTGGGGTGGTCTGGTCGACCTGCCGGAGACCCTGGATGCCCGCGCTCTGCGGCGGGTGTGTGGGGTGATCGCGGCCGGGGTCGAGGATCAGGTGGCGGTGCGGTCGTCGGGGGTGTTCGTGCGGCGCCTTGTTCGGGCTGCGGGCGACGCTGTCCGGCGGGAGTTCCGGTTGTCGGGGACGGTATTGGTCACCGGTGGTACGGGGGCGCTCGGGTCGCGGGTGGCGGAGTGGGCCGTCGGCGCCGGCGCCGAGCACGTCGTGTTGACGAGCCGGCAGGGCGAGCGGGCGTCGGGTGCGGCGGAGTTGGCGCAGCGGCTGCGCGGGTCGGGGGCGCGGGTGACGGTCGCGGGCTGCGACGTGGCCGACCGGGACGCCCTCGCCGGGCTGCTGGCCGAGCTGGGCGAGCCCGTCCGCGCCGTCTTCCACGCCGCCGGAGCCCCCCAGTTCACCCCGCTGGCCGACATCACCGCCGACGAGCTGCACGAGGTGCTCCGCGCGAAGGTAGACGGTGCCGCCAACCTCGACGAGCTGCTGCCCGACGAGTCGCTGGACGCGTTCGTGGTGTTCTCGTCGATCGCCGGGGTGTGGGGCTCCGCCGGGCAGGCCGGCTACGCCGCCGCCAACGCGTACCTGGACGCGCTCGCCGCGCGCAGGCGCGCCCGGGGCGCGACCGCCACGGCCGTGGCCTGGGGCCCCTGGGGCGGCGCCGGGATGGCGGCGCAGGGCGAGGCGCAGGAACAGCTGAGCCGCCGCGGGTTGCCGGCGATGGCGCCGGAGCTGGCGGTCGCCGCGTTGCAGGCCGCGCTGGACCGGGACGACACGTCCGTCGTCGTCGCCGACGTGGCCTGGGACCGGTTCGCCGCGTCGTACACGGCGCTGCGGCCCAGCCCACTGCTGACCGAGATCCCCGAGGCGCGGGCCGCGACGGACGCCGAGGGCGGCGGGGACGATGCCCAGGAGCGCTCGCAGCTCGGCCGACGGCTCGCCGGGATGACGCCGGCCGAGCGGGACGCGTACCTGCTCGACCTCGTACGCGCCCAGGTCGCCGTGGTGCTCGGGCATGCGACGCCCGACGCCGTGCCGGCGGACAAGGCTTTCCAGAGCCAGGGCTTCGACTCGCTCACCGCCGTCGAGCTGCGTAACCGGCTCACCGCCGAGACCGGCCTCGCCCTGCCCACCACCCTCGTCTTCGACCACCCGACGCCGCTGGCGCTGGCGGCCCACCTGAGCACCGAGCTGACCGGTACGCCGGCCGAAGCCGTCGCGGAGCAACGGACGGCGGCGGTCGACGACGACCCGATCGCGATCGTCGGGATGAGCTGCCGGCTGCCCGGCGGCGCCGACGACGTCGACCAACTGTGGGACCTGCTGGTCGCCGGCCGCGACGGCATCTCCGACTTCCCCCTCGACCGGGGCTGGGACAGCTTCCTCGACGGCCGGCTCTCGGACACCTCCTTCCCCCGCCAGGGCGGCTTCGTCTACGACGCGGGCGCGTTCGACGCGGAGTTCTTCGGGATCTCGCCCCGCGAGGCGCTCGCCATGGACCCGCAGCAGCGGCTGCTGCTGGAGGTCTCGTGGGAGGCGGTCGAGTCCGCGGGCGTGGACCCGTCGCGCCTGAAGGGCGAGCGCGTCGGCGTCTTCGCGGGCGCCAGCTTCCAGGGGTACGCCTCGAACGCCATGGGCCGGGACCAGGAGGTCGGCGGTCACCTGCTGACCGGCAACGCGACCAGCGTCCTGTCGGGGCGGGTGGCGTACTCGTTCGGGTTCGAGGGGCCGGCGGTGACCGTCGACACGGCGTGCTCGTCGTCGCTGGTCGCGTTGCACCTGGCGGCGCAGGCGCTGCGGTCGGGGGAGTGCGACCTGGCCCTGGCCGGTGGTGTCACCGTCATGGCCTCCCCGGCCACCTTCGTCGAGTTCTCCCGTCAGGGGGGTCTCGCCGCCGACGGCCGCTGCCGGTCGTTCGCCGAGTCGGCGGACGGGACGGGCTGGGGCGAGGGCGTCGGGATGCTCCTCGTCGAGCGGCTGTCCGACGCGCGACGTCTCGGTCACCGGGTCCTCGCCGTGGTGCGGGGGACCGCCGTCAACTCCGACGGCGCGTCCAACGGGCTCACCGCGCCGAACGGGCCGGCGCAGCAGCGGGTGATCCGCCAGGCCCTCGCCAACGCGCGGCTCACCACCGCCGACGTGGACGCGGTGGAGGCGCACGGCACGGGCACCACCCTCGGCGACCCGATCGAGGCGCAGGCCCTCCTCGCCACGTACGGCCAGGGCCGCGACGGCGCGGAGCCGCTGCTTCTCGGGTCGATCAAGTCGAACATCGGTCACATCCAGGCCGCCGCCGGCGTGGCGGGCGTGATCAAGATGGTCCTCGCCATGCGGCACGGGGTGGTGCCGGCGACCCTGCACGTGGACGCTCCGTCGTCGAAGGTGGACTGGTCGTCAGGTGCCGTCTCTCTGGTGACGGAGACGCGGCCGTGGCCGGTGGTGGAGCGTCCTCGTCGGGCGGCGGTGTCGTCGTTCGGGATCTCCGGCACGAACGCCCACGTCATCATCGAGCATGCCGAGGCCGTCGAGGCCGAGGCGGTCGTGAACGACGATCCGCCGGTGCTGCCGTGGCTGGTGTCGGGGCGGTCGGCGGAGGCATTGTCCGAGCAGGCGACCCGCCTGGCCGAGCACGTACGGCGCGACGAGCGGCAGTCGGCCCGGGACCTCGGCTGGTCCCTGGCCACCTCCCGGGCGGCGTTGGAGCACCGGGCGGTGGTCCTCGGCGCGGACCGGGACGGGTTGTTGGCCGGGTTGGATGCTCTGGCTGGTGGGGTCGGGGTGGGCAGTGTCGTGTCGGGTGAGGTGGTGTCCGGGCGGCGGGCGGTGTTGTTCACGGGGCAGGGTTCGCAGCGGGTGGGGATGGGTCGTGGGTTGTACGACGTGTTCCCGGTGTTCGCGGAGGCGTTCGACGGGGTGTGTGCCCGGTTCGAGGGTCGGTTGCCGCGTTCGTTGCGGGACGTGGTGTTCGGTGAGCCTGAGCTGTTGGATCAGACGGTGTTCACGCAGGCGGGGTTGTTCGCGGTCGAGGTGGCCCTGTACGAGCTGCTGTCCTCGTGGGGTGTGCGGGCCGACTACCTGGCCGGTCATTCGATCGGTGAGGTGACGGCCGCGTACGTGGCCGGGGTCTTGTCGTTGGAGGACGCCTGCAAGCTGGTGGCGGCGCGGGGTTCGTTGATGCAGGCGTTGCCGTCGGGTGGCGGGATGTTGGCGGTCAACGCCGCTGAGGACGAGGTCCGCGAGTTGGCCGGTGACGGCGTGGATGTCGCGGCGGTGAACGGACCGAGGTCCGTCGTGCTGTCCGGCGCGGTGGTGGATCTCGATCGGGTCGCTGAGCGGTGCTCGGGGCGGGGTTGGCGGGTCAAGCGGTTGTCGGTGAGTCACGCGTTCCACTCGCGGTTGATGGAGCCGATGCTCGATGACTTCCGCGCCGTCCTGAACACGCTGACCTGGCAGGCGCCGAAGCTGCCGATCGTGTCCAACCTGACGGGCCGGCTGGCTGATCCGGGCGAGATCGCCTCGCCGGGGTACTGGGTGCGGCACGTCCGCGAGGCGGTCCGGTTCTCCGACGCGGTCGCCACCCTGCACGGCTGCGGGGTCACCACCTTCCTGGAGGTGGGCCCGGACGCGACGTTGACCGCGATGGCGGCGGACACCCCGGCCGACCGGCCGGTGCACCACATCCCGGGCCTGCGGCGGGACCAGCTCGACACGACGAGCCTGGTCACGGCGTTGGCGCGGTTGCACGTGACGGGCACGACCGTGGACTGGGCGGCCTGGTTCACCGCGCAGACCGGCCAGCCGCCCCGCACCGTCGACCTGCCCACCTACGCCTTCCAGCGCCAGCGCTACTGGCTGCTCGACACGCCGCCGGCCGCCCCGGCCCCGTCGGCCACCGGCGGCTCGGACACCGACGAGCGGTTCTGGGCGGCGGTGGAGCAGGAGGACCTGGCCGGGCTGGGAGAGGAGTTCCGCCTGGAGGCGGATCAGCCGTTGAGCGTCCTGCTGCCGAGGCTGGCGCAGTGGCGGCGGGCGGGACGGCAGCGGTCGACCGTCGACTCCTGGCGCTACCGGGTCGACTGGGAGGCCGTACCCGACGCCGACGGGACGCTGTCCGGGACCTGGCTGCTGCTGGTGCCGTACGCCGGCATCGACGACGCCCTGCTCGCGGCCGTGACCGACGGTCTCACGGCGGCCGGGGCGAAGGTCCGGCCGCTGGTGCTCGACGGCCCGGCCGACAACCGCGAGCTGGTGGCCAAGGCCCTCCGCGACGCCGGCGAGGTTGCCGGGGTGGTGTCGCTGCTGTCGCTGCCCGGCGCGGGCGTGCCGGAGGCGTTGGCGACGGTGCAGGCGCTCGGTGACTGCGCCCTCAACGGCCGGGTGTGGTGGCTGACGCGGGGCGCCGTGGCCGTGGGCGGCTCCGACGCCCCCGTGGACGCCGTCGCCGCCGCGACGTGGGGTCTCGGGCGCGTGGCGGCGTTGGAGGAGCCGCGCCGGTGGGGTGGCCTGGTCGACCTGCCGCAGGTTCTGGATGCCCGGGCGGTACGCCGGGTGTGTGGGGTGATCGCGGCCGGGGCCGAGGATCAGGTGGCGGTGCGGTCGTCGGGGGTGTTCGTCCGACGCCTGGTGCGGGCCGGCGCCGACGCGGCGCGGCGGGAGTTCCGGCTGTCGGGAACGGTGCTCGTCACCGGCGGCACGGGCGCGCTCGGGTCGCGGGTGGCACAGTGGGCCGTCGGCGCCGGCGCCGAGCACGTCGTGTTGACGAGCCGGCAGGGTGAGCGTGCACCGGGCGCGGCGGAGCTGGCGGAGCGGCTGCGCGGGTCGGGGGCGCGGGTGACGGTCGCGGGCTGCGACGTGGCCGACCGGGACGCCCTCGCCGGGCTGCTGGCCGAGCTGGACGAGCCCGTCCGCGCCGTGATCCACGCCGCCGGGGCGGCGCAGTCCACCCCGCTCGCCGAGATGACCGCCGACGAGCTGGCCCACGTCCTGCGGGCCAAGGTCGATGGTGCGGCGAACCTGGACGAACTGCTGCCCGACGGGTCGCTGGACGCGTTCGTGGTGTTCTCGTCGATCGCCGGGGTGTGGGGCTCCGCCGGGCAGGCCGGCTACGCCGCCGCCAACGCGTACCTCGACGGTCTGGTGGCGCGTCGGCGCGCCCGGGGCGCGGTCGGCACGGCGGTGGCCTGGGGCCCGTGGGCGGGTGCCGGCATGGCCCACGGAGAGCAGCAGGAGCAGCTCGGCCGTCGCGGGTTGCCGGCGCTGGCGCCGGAGCTGGCGGTCGCCGCGTTGCAGGCCGCGCTGGACCGGGACGACACGTCCGTCGTCGTCGCCGACGTGGCCTGGGACCGGTTCGCCCCCTCGTTCACCGCCATGCGTCCCAGCCCACTGCTGGGCGGCATCCCCGAGGCCCGGACGACCGACCGGCAGGAGACCCCGCCGTCGGACGCGGGCGCGCCGCAGGCGCTACGGGACCGGCTGGCCGCCGCCGGCGAGACCGAGCGGGAGCGCATCCTGCTCGACCTGGTACGCCACAGTGCGGCCACGGTCCTCGGCCACCGCACCCCGGCCGCGATCCGGGCCGGGCGGGGCTTCCTGGAACTCGGCTTCGACTCGCTCACCGCCGTCGAGCTGCGCAACCGGCTCACCGCCGAAACCGGCCTCGCCCTGCCCACCACCCTCGTCTTCGACCACCCGACGCCGGCGGCCCTCGCCGACCACCTGCGCGCCGAGCTGGCCCCCGCCGCGCCGGCCACCCCGGTCGTCGCCGAGATCGACCGGCTGGACGAGGTGCTGCGCACGGTCCCGGCGGAGCAGCGCGACGACGCGGAGATCACCCGCCGGCTGGAGGACCTGCTCTCCCGGTGGCGGGCCGCCAGCCGGCCGGCGCCCGCGAGCGACCCGGCCGACGACCTGGCGGACGCGAGCGAGGACGACATCTTCGACATCATCCAGCGGGAGTTCGGCAAGTCCTGACCGTCGCCCGCCCTAGGGGTGGGCCGGGCGCATCTAGGGGTGTGCGCCGCCTGTCGGGCTCCGTAGGGTCGGAGCCCGACAGGCGGATGCCGTCCCGGGCCGGTGCGCGCGGACGGGTGGTGGGGGTGCACGCGGGTGCCCGGAGGGACGGGAGGTTCCGTGTGACCGGCTCCCACGGCCGTCGACTGCTCGCGATCAGCGACCTGCACGTCGTGTACGCGGAGAACCGCGCGCTCGTCGAGAGCATGCGCCCGCACGGCGACGACGACTGGCTGATCGTCGCCGGCGACGTCGGCGAGTTCGTCGCCGACATCGAGTGGGCGCTCGGCCTGCTCCGGGACCGCTTCGCCAAGGTGATCTGGGCGCCCGGCAACCACGAGCTGTGGACCCCCCGCGACGACCCGAACCAACTGCGCGGCGAGGCCCGCTACCGGCACCTCGTGGAGCTGTGCCGCCGCCTCGGCGTGGTCACCCCCGAGGATCCGTACCCGGTGTGGGACGCCGACGGCGACCCCGTCCTGATCGCCCCGCTCTTCGTCGGGTACGACTACACGTGGCGGCCCCCCGGCACGTACAGCCGGGAGCAGGCCCTCGCACGGGCGCACGAGACGGGCGTCGTCTGCACCGACGAGATCCTGCTGCATCCGGACCCGTACCCGAGCCGGGACGCCTGGTGCCGGGCGCGGGTGATCCAGACCGAGCGGCGGCTCGACGCGGAACGCGGCGGGCTGCCCACCATCCTGGTCAACCACTACCCGCTGGTCCGCGAGCCGACCCGCATCCTGCGCTACCCCGAGTTCGCCCAGTGGTGCGGCACCGACCTCACCGGGGACTGGCACCTGCGCTACGACACCCGCGTCGCCGTTTACGGCCACCTGCACATCCCCCGCACCACCTGGTACGACGGGGTCAGGTTCGAGGAGGTCTCCGTCGGCTATCCGCGCGAGTGGCGACGCCGCGCCAACCCGCCGGGACAACTTCGGACGATCCTGCCGGCCCCCGCCCGGCGCCCCGCCTGACCACCCCGCTGCCGCGCTGCCGCCAACGGCTCCGACCTGCGTTTATTCGGCCGCGCCGGGGCCGCCGGGCGTGGGCTGATTGAGGGGTCCGTAGGGGTTGGGCCGCAGGTCAGCGCTCAGTACCGTCCACACACGGTGGCGGTCAGGTGCCGGCATTGCGGGGTCGGACGGTGCGGTGGCGTGCGCGTGATCAGCGGTAAGGAAACACATTGAAGCGCTAAGTGGTTCTTCGCCATCGGTCCTCTCCGGTCAATTACGCCGAGTCGAATCGATGGCTTGCTCAATGTTCGGCGGAATTGATCGGTAGCAAGCTCCGGGCGGGTGGGTCATGGCGGACGAAGAAAAGCTCCTCGAACACCTGAAGTGGGTGACCACCGAGCTCCGCCAGGCGCACCGGCGCCTGCGGGAACTGGAGAGCTCCGAGCCGGAGCCGATCGCCATCGTGGGCATGGCGTGCCGGTTCCCCGGCGGGGTGGGCTCGCCCGAGGACCTGTGGGACCTGGTGGCCGCCGGTGCGGACGCGACCGGGACGTTCCCCGACGACCGCGGCTGGGACCTGGCGGCGCTGTACCACCCGGACCCCGACCACCCCGGCACCTCGTACAGTGACCGGGGCGGCTTCCTGCGCGACGCCGGCCACTTCGACCCGACGCTGTTCGGGATCTCCCCGCGCGAGGCCCTCGCCATGGACCCGCAGCAGCGCCTGCTGCTGGAGACCACCTGGGAGGTGTTCGAGCGCGCCGGCATCGACGCGAACTCCCTGCGCGGCAGCCACACCGGCGTCTTCGTCGGCACCGCCGGCCAGGACTACGCCACCGTGCTCCGTCGCCTTCCCGAGGGCGCCGAGGGGTACGTGCTCACCGGCACCGCCGCCAGCGTCATCTCCGGCCGGCTCGCCTACTCGTTCGGCCTCGAAGGGCCGGCCGTCACCATCGACACCGCCTGCTCCTCGTCCCTGGTCGCCCTGCACCTGGCCAGCCAGGCCCTGCGCGACGGCGAGTGCAGCCTCGCCGTGGCCGGCGGCGTCAGCGTCATGGCCACCCCCGGCGGCTTCGTCGAATTCTCCCGCCAGCGCGGCCTCGCCTCCGACGGGCGCTGCAAGGCGTTCTCCGCCGACGCCGACGGCACCGGCTGGTCCGAGGGCGTCGGCATGCTGCTGGTCGAGCGGCTCTCCGACGCCCAGCGCAACGGCCGGCGGATCCTCGCGGTCATCCGGGGCAGCGCCGTCAACCAGGACGGCGCCAGCAGCGGCCTCACCGCCCCGAACGGCCCCGCCCAGCAACGCGTCATCCGCCAGGCCCTCGACAACGCCCGGCTGGCCCCCGCCGACGTCGACGTCGTGGAGGCGCACGGCACCGGCACCCGGCTCGGCGATCCGATCGAGGCGCAGGCGCTGCTCGCCACGTACGGGCAGGACCGGCCCGCCGACCGTCCGCTGTGGCTCGGCTCGCTGAAGTCGAACATCGGTCACAGCCAGGCCGCCGCCGGCGTCGCCGGGGTCATCAAGATGGTCCTGGCGATGCGGCACGGCATCCTGCCGCGCACCCTGCACGTCGACGAGCCGTCCCCGCACATCGACTGGTCGGCCGGCGCCGTCGCCCTGCTCACCGAGGCGCGGCCGTGGGCCGACGAGGACGACCGGCCCCGTCGGGCCGCGGTCTCCTCGTTCGGCATGAGCGGCACCAACGCCCACCTCATCCTGGAGCAGGCGCCCGCGGCCACGGCCGAGCCGGCCGCCGAGCCCGCACCCCGCGCGCTCCCCGTGATCCCGGTGCTGCTCTCGGCCGCGCAGGCCGCCGCCCTGCCGGCCCAGGCCGAGCGGTGGGCCGCCGCGCTCGCCGCCGAACCGGACCTGCGCCCGCTCGACGTGGCCTCCTCGTCGGTGGTCGCCCGGGCGGCCCTGGACCACCGGGCCGTGGTCGCCGCCGCGGGCCGGGACGACCTGCTGGCCGGGCTGCGCGCCCTGGCGGCCGGGGAGCCGTCCGGCGCGGTGGTCGCCGGCCAGGTCGGGGACCGGGGCCCGCTCGCCGTGCTGTTCTCCGGTCAGGGCGCCCAGCGCGCCGGGATGGGCCGCGAGCTGTACGAGACCTTCCCCGTCTTCGCGGCGGCGTTCGACGAGGTGTGCGGGCACCTGGACCGGGTGCTGCCGCAGCCGCTTCGCGAGGTCCTGTTCGCGCCCGACGGCTCGCCGGAGGCGGGGCTGCTGGACCAGACGGTGTTCACCCAGGCCGGCCTGTTCGCCGTCGAGGTGGCGCTGTTCCGGCTGGTCGAGTCGTTCGGGGTCGTGCCGGACTTCGTGGGCGGCCACTCGATCGGGGAGATCACGGCCGCGTACGTGGCCGGGGTGCTGACGCTGAAGGACGCGTGTGCCCTCGTCGCGGCCCGCGGCAAGCTGATGCAGGCGTTGCCGGCCGGCGGTGGGATGCTGGCGGTGAACGCGGCCGAGGCCGAGGTGCTGTCGACCCTCGAAGGGCTGACCGACCGGCTGGGCATCGCGGCCGTGAACGGTCCGACCTCCGTCGTGGTGTCCGGCGACCTGACGGCCCTGGACGAGGTGGAGGCCGTCTGGCGGGGCCGGGGCGTGCGGACGCGGCGGCTGACGGTGAGCCACGCGTTCCACAGCCCGCTGATGGAGCCGATGCTGGCGACGTTCCGCCGCATCCTCGGCAAGCTGACGTTCTCCGCCCCGACGCTGCCGATCGTGTCCAACCTGACCGGCGCCCTCGCCGACCCGGAGGAGATCCGCACCGTCGACTACTGGGTCCGGCACGTCCGCGAGGCCGTCCGGTACGCCGACGGGATCGCCGCCCTGCGCGCCGCCGGCGCCGACACGTTCCTGGAGATCGGCCCGCAGAGCGTCCTCACCGCGCTGACCGGCGACATCCTGCCCGACGACGACGTGCTCGCCGTCGCCGCCCAGCGCCGGGACCGGCCCGAGGCGCACGCCCTGCTCGCCGCCCTCGGCGAACTGCACGTCCACGGCGTCCCCGTCACCTGGCAGGCGTGGTTCGCCGGCTCCGGTGCGGCGCGGGTGGACCTGCCGACGTACGCGTTCCAGCGGGAGCGGTTCTGGCCCGAGGTGGGGTCGTGGCGGGTCGGTGACGTGTCGGGTGCGGGTCTGGGGGTTGCCGGGCATCCGTTGTTGGGTGCGGCGGTGCGCCTGGCGGGTGACGACGAGGTGGTGCTGACGGGTCGGTTGGCGTTGTCGTCGCATCCGTGGTTGGGCGATCACGTGGTGTCGGGTGCGGTGGTGGTGCCGGGCACGGCGTTGGTGGAGTTGGTGGTGCGGGCCGGCGACGAGGTGGGCGCGTCGCGGGTGCGGGAGTTGACGATCGCGGCGCCGTTGGCCCTGCCGGCGTCGGGTGGCGTGCGGGTGCAGGTGCGCGTCGGCGCGGCGGACGGGTCCGGGGCGCGTCAGGTGACGGTGCACTCGCAGCCGGAGGACGACGTCGAGGCGGAGTGGGTTCGGCACGCCGAGGGTGTGCTGGAGCCGGCCGTGGCCGAGGAGCCGGCGATCGGTGTCTGGCCGCCGGCCGGGGCGTCCGAGGTGGAGTTGGCCGGCTGGTATCCGGCCTTCGCGGAGCACGGGCTCGCGTACGGGCCGGTGTTCCAGGGGTTGCGGCGGGTGTGGGCCGGCGACGGCGAGGTGTACGCCGAGGTCGCCCTGCCCGACGACGCGCCGGACGTGGCGGCGTTCGGAGTGCACCCGGCGCTGCTGGACGCCGCGCTGCACCCGATCGGGCTGCTCGACGCCGGGACCGGTTCCGGTCCGCGGGTGCCGTTCGCGTTCGAGGGTGTGCAGGTGCACGCGTCGGGCGCGTCGGTGTTGCGGGTGCGGCTGACCCGTGCCGGTTCGGCGGTCCGGTTGGTGGCGGTGGACGGGTCGGGTGCGCCGGTGGTGTCGGTGGACTCGCTCGTGCTGCGGGAGATGGGTGCGGTTGCCACGCCGAACGCGGCCGACCGGTCGCTGTTCGAGGTGTCGTGGCAGGTCGAGGACGTCGTGCCGGCCGGGGGCGTCTCGGGTTTGGCGGCGCTGGGTGAGGCGCCGGCCGGGCTGCCGGTGTTCGGGGACGTGGCGGCGCTGGTGGCGGCCGTCGAGGCGGGAGAGCCCGCGCCGAAGGCGGTGCTGCTGCGGGCCGAGGCCGACGACCTCGCGGTGCCGGCCCCGCAGGCGGCACGCGCGCTCACCGTCGACGTGCTGGCCGCGGTGCAGTCGTGGTTGGCCGCCGAGGCGTTGACGGACGCGCGGCTGGTGGTCACGACGCGGGGCGCGGTGGTGGCCCGCGACGAGGACCGCGTCGACGATCTGGCGGGTGCGGCGGTGTGGGGTCTGCTGCGGTCGGCGCAGTCGGAGCACCCGGACCGCATCGTCCTGGCCGACCTCGACCGGGAGCTGGACGCCGACGCGCTGGCCCTGCTCGCCGCCGTGGCCGACGACCCCGCCGTCACCGGCGGCCAGCTCGCGATCCGTGAGGGCGCCGTGCTCGTACCCCGGCTGACGCGCCTCACCGGCGCGGAGCTGGTGCCCCCGGCGACGGGCCTCTGGCACCTCGCGCCCGTCAAGCCCGGAACGCTGGACGGCATCGACCTGGTGCCCGCCCCGGCGGTGAAGCTCGGGCCGGGCCAGGTACGGATCGCCGTCCGCGCCACGGGCGTCAACTTCCGGGACGTGCTGATCGCCCTGGGCATGTACCCGGACCCCGCAGCCAGGATGGGCAGCGAGGGCGCCGGTGTCGTGCTGGAGGCCGGCCCCGGCGTCGACGACCTGGTCCCCGGCGACCGGGTGATGGGCATGTTCGAGCCCGGCTTCGGCCCCCAGGTCGTCGCCCAGCGCGAGCGGGTCGCGAAGATCCCCGCCGGCTGGTCGTTCACCCAGGCGGCCTCCGTCCCGCTCGTGTTCCTGACGGCGTACTACGCGTTGCGTGATCTGGCCGGGTTGCGGGCGGGGGAGTCGGTGCTGGTCCACTCGGGTGCGGGTGGGGTCGGTATGGCGGCGATCCAGTTGGCGCAGCATTTCGGTGCGACGGTGTATGCGACGGCGAGCCCTGGTAAGTGGGGCGTGTTGCGTGGTTTGGGTGTGGC
>NZ_JBIAZP010000019.1:0-62834 GCF_042899165.1 Micromonospora sp. NPDC000121 | reverse complement strand
TTCGAGCGGGGTGTGCTGCGTCCGTTGCCGGTGCGGGTGTGGGATGTGCGGCAGGCGCGTACGGCGTTGCGGCACATCAGTCAGGCCCGGCACGTGGGCAAGGTCGTCCTCCAGGTTCCGGCACCGATCGACCCGGACGGCACCGTCCTCGTTACCGGGGCGTCCGGCACCCTCGCGGGGGTGGTGGCGCGGCACCTGGTGGCCACGGGTCAGGCGCGTCGGCTGTTGCTGGCCTCGCGTCGCCTGCCGGTCGAGGGCACGGAGTACGCCGCGCTGGTCGCGGAGTTGACGCAGGCGGGTGCGACGGTCGACGCGGTTGCGGTGGACGTGAGCGACCCGGCTCAGGTGGCGGACCTGGTGGCGGGGGCGGTTCGGTTGGCGGCGGTGGTGCACTGCGCAGGTGTGCTCGCCGACGCGACGATCACCGGGTTGGACGCTCAGGCCGTCGCTGCTGTGATGGGGCCGAAGGTGGATGGGGCGTGGGCGCTGCACGAGGCGACCGCGGGTCTGGACCTGAGCGCGTTTGTGGTGTTCTCGTCGATCGCGGCGACTCTGGGTTCGCCGGGGCAGGGCAACTACGCGGCGGCGAACGCGTTCCTCGATGCCCTGGCGCAGCACCGTCGCGGGCGGGGTCTGCCGGCGACCAGCATCGGCTGGGGCATGTGGGCCACCGCCGGTGGAATGGCCGGCGAGCTCAACGCCGACGACCGCCAGCGGCTGGGCCGGCTGGGCATGACGGGCCTGTCGGCGGCCGAGGGCGCGGCGCTGCTCGACGCCGCGTCCGCCGGTTCCGCGCCGGCGGTCGTTGCCGCCCGGCTGCGGATCACCGCCGACGCCGCCCAGGTGCCGCCGGTCCTGCGGCTGCTGGCGCGGGCCGGCGGACGCCGGCAGGCGCGCTCCGGGCAGGCCGGAGACGGGTCGTCCTGGTCCGAGCGGCTGGCCGGGCTGTCGCAGGACGACGCCCGTCGGCTGCTGGTGGACCTCGTGTGCGGGCAGGCGGCGGCGGTGCTGGGGCACGCGTCGGCGCAGGCCGTGCCGGGTGGTCGGGCGTTCAAGGAGTTGGGCTTCGACTCGTTGACGTCGGTGGAGCTGCGCAACCGGCTCGCCTCGGCGACCGGGCTGCGGCTGTCCGCCACCCTCGTCTTCGACTACCCCACGCCCGAGCGGCTGGCCGAGCACCTGCACGAGCAGCTGGGTCACTCCGCTGCGCCGGCCGCCGCCACCGTCACCCGGGCCGTCGCCGCCGGCGACGACGACCCGATCGTCATCATCGGCATGGCCTGCCGCTTCCCCGGCGGGGTGTCGAACCCGGACCAGCTGTGGGACCTCGTGGCCTCGGGCGGGGACGCGATCGGCGGGTTCCCCGCCGACCGGGGCTGGGACCTCGACGCCCTGTACGACCCGGACGCCGACCGGGCGGGCACGTCGACGACCCGGCAGGGCGGCTTCCTGTACGACGCGGCCGAGTTCGACCCGGCGTTCTTCGGGATCTCGCCCCGCGAGGCCCTCGCCATGGACCCGCAGCAGCGGCTGCTGCTGGAGACCTCGTGGGAGGCGTTCGAGCACGCCGGCATCGACCCGCGCGACACGAAGGTGACCACCGGCGTCTTCGCCGGCCTGATCCACCACGACTACGCGGGCCGGCTCGAAGCGTCGGAGGAACTGGAGGGGTACCTGGTCAACGGCACCGCCGGCAGCGTCGCCTCCGGCCGCGTCGCGTACGTCTTCGGCCTCGAAGGCCCGGCGGTCACCGTCGACACGGCGTGCTCGTCGTCGCTGGTCGCGCTGCACCTCGCGGCGCAGGCGCTGCGCTCCGGCGAGTGCGACCTCGCCCTGGCGGGCGGCGTGACCGTGATGGCCACCCCGAGCGCGTTCATCGGCTTCTCCCGGCAGCGCGGCCTGTCCCCGGACGGGCGGTGCAAGTCGTTCGCGGCCGCCGCCGACGGCACCGGTTGGTCGGAGGGCGTGGGCATGCTGCTGGTGGAGCGGTTGTCCGACGCGCGCCGTAACGGCCACCGGGTCCTCGCCGTGGTGCGCGGCACCGCCGTGAACCAGGACGGCGCGTCCAACGGCCTGACGGCGCCGAACGGTCCGTCGCAGCAGCGGGTGATCCGGCAGGCGCTGGCGAACGCGCGGCTGACCACGGCCGACGTGGACGCGGTCGAGGCGCACGGCACCGGCACCACCCTCGGTGACCCGATCGAGGCGCAGGCGTTGCTGGCGACGTACGGGCAGGGCCGGCCCGCCGAGCGGCCGCTGCTGCTGGGGTCGATCAAGTCCAACATGGGGCACACGCAGGCCGCGGCGGGTGTGGCGGGTGTGATCAAGATGGTCCTCGCCATGCGGCACGGCCTTGTTCCGCCGACGCTGCACGTGGACGAGCCGTCGCCGCACATCGACTGGACCGCCGGGGCGGTTGCCCTGGCGACGGAGGCGACGCCGTGGCCGGTGGTGGACCGGCCGCGTCGGGCGGCGGTGTCGTCGTTCGGGATCTCCGGCACCAACGCGCACGTGATCGTCGAGCAGCCGCCGGCGCAGGTGGTCGAGGGCGAGATCGTGGAGCGTCCGGTGCCGGCGGTGGTGCCGGTGCTGCTGTCGGCGCGTACGGAGGCGGCGCTTGCGGCGCAGGCCGGTCGGTGGGCGCGCTGGTTGGCCGCCGACGAGGGGCTGCGTGCGCTGGACGTGGCGTGGTCGTCGGTGACCACCCGCCCGGCCCTGGAACAGCGGGCGGTGGTGACCGCCGCCGACCGGGACGAGTTGCTCGCCGGGCTGCGTGCGCTCGCCGCCGGTGAGCCGTCGGGCGCGGTGCTGGCCGGCGCACCGGAACAGCGCGGCCAGTTGGCCCTGCTCTTCTCCGGGCAGGGCGCCCAGCGCGCGGGCATGGGCCGGGAGCTGTACGACTCGTTCCCGGTGTTCGCGTCCGCTCTCGACGAGGTGTGCGGGCACCTGGACGGGCTGCTGCCGCAGCCGCTGAAGCCGGTGCTGTTCGCCTCTGGTGGCTCGCCGGAGGCGGCGCTGCTGGATCAGACCGTGTTCACGCAGGCCGGCCTGTTCGCGGTCGAGGTGGCGCTGTTCCGCCTGGTGGAGTCGTTCGGTGTG
The DNA here is from genome assembly GCF_042899165.1 of Micromonospora sp. NPDC000121. Lineage (NCBI taxonomy): Bacteria > Bacillati > Actinomycetota > Actinomycetes > Micromonosporales > Micromonosporaceae > Micromonospora > Micromonospora sp. NPDC000121. The sequence continues at coordinate 59,735 of NZ_JBIAZP010000019.1, read as the reverse complement.
GTGCCGGACTTCGTGGGCGGCCACTCGATCGGGGAGATCACGGCCGCGTACGTGGCCGGGGTGCTCACGATGGCCGACGCGTGCGCCCTGGTGGCGGCGCGGGGTCGGTTGATGCAGGCGTTGCCGGCCGGGGGCGGGATGCTGGCCGTGGCCGCGCCGGAGGCGGAGGTGCTGGCGAGCCTCGACGGGTTGACCGACCGGCTGGGCATCGCGGCCGTCAACGGCCCCAACGCCGTGGTCGTGTCGGGTGCCGTCGACGCCCTCGACGAGGTGGAGAAGGTCTGGAAGGCGCGCGGCGCCCGGACCCGGCGTCTGACCGTCAGCCACGCGTTCCACAGCCCGCTGATGGAGCCGATGCTGGCCGAGTTCCGGGCCGTCCTGGAGGGCCTCGCCTTCCAGGCGCCGCTGCTGCCGGTCGTGTCGAACCTGACCGGCGCGCTCGCCGACGGCGACGAGATCCGCACCGCCGACTACTGGGTGCGGCACGTCCGCGAGGCCGTCCGGTACGCCGACGGCGTCACCGCGCTGCGCAAGGCCGGGGTGGACACGTTCCTGGAGATCGGCCCGCAGAGTGTGCTCACCGCGATGGTCGCCGACGTGCTGCCCGGCGAGGCGGGCGTGCTGTCCGTCGCCGTCCAGCGCCGGGACCGGCCCGAGACCCACGCGCTGCTGGCAGCCCTCGGCGAGCTGCACGTCCACGGCGAGCCGGTGACCTGGCGGGCCTGGTTCGTCGACTCCGGCGCCCGCCGCGTCGACCTGCCGACGTACGCGTTCCAGCACCAGCGGTTCTGGCCGGAAGCCGCGCCGCGCCCGCAGGCCACCCCCGACACGGGCGGCGACGCCGAATTCTGGGCCGCCGTCGAGAGCGGCGACCTCGCCGCCCTCGCCGGCCAGCTCGGCGACGACGCCGCGGTGGACGCGCTGACCCCGGCCCTGCCCGTCCTGTCCACCTGGCGCCGCGCCCGCACCCGCGACGCGGCGGTGAACGGGTGGTCCTACCAGGTGGGGTGGCGGCGGATCGACCTGGCCGACTCCCCGGCGGCGGTCGGGGCCTGGCTGCTGGTCGAGTTCGCCGGCGAGCCGTCGGCCGACCAGGTCGCCGCCGCGCTGACAGCGTCCAGCGGAGACGTGCGGCGGGTGACCGTCGACCCGGCCACCGCCACCCGCGCCGGCCTCGCCGAGCTGCTGGGCGACGCGCTGGCCGACGGGCCGGCCGGCGTGGTCTCGCTGCTCGGCCTGCGCGACGAGCCGCACCCGGACCACCCGGCCGTGCCGGTCGGTACGGCGGCCACCCTGCTGCTGCTCCAGGCGCTGCACGACGCCGCGGCGACCGCGCCGCTGTGGTGCGTGACCCGGGGCGCGGTCGACGCGGGAGACGGCGAGCCCGTCCGCAGCGCCGGCCAGGGCGGCCTGTGGGGCCTGGGCCGGGTGGCCGGCCTCGAACTGTCGCAGCCACGGGTGGGCCTGCTGGACCTGCCCGAACGGGACGTCGACCCGGCCCGGCTCGTGGCGGCGCTCGTCGCCGCCGGCGACGAGGACCAGCTCGCGGTGCGGCGCGGCGGCGTGTACGCGCGGCGGCTGACCCGGGCCACCCCCGCCGACGCGGCGGCGGCCGAGCGGTGGCGGCCCTCCGGCACCGTGCTGGTCACCGGCGGCACGGGCGCGCTGGGCGCGCACGTGGCCCGCTGGGCGGCCGGCAACGGCGCCGAGCACCTGGTGCTGACCGGCCGGCGCGGCGACGCCGCCCCCGGCGCGACGGAGCTGCGCGACGAGCTGACCGCCCTCGGCGTACGGGTGACGGTGGCGGCGTGCGACGTGGCCGACCGGGACGCCCTGGCCGGGCTGCTGGCCCGGCTGGACGACGACCCGGCGCCGCTGACCGCGGTGGTGCACGCCGCCGGCCTGAACGACGTCGTCCCGCTCGTCGACACCGACCTGGCCCGGCTCGCCGCCGTGATGGGCGGCAAGATCGCCGGGGCGGCGCACCTGGACGAGCTGCTCGGCGACCGGCCGCTGGACGCGTTCGTGCTGTTCGCCTCGATCGCCGGGGTGTGGGGCAGCGGCGGGCAGGCCGGCTACGCGGCCGGCAACGCGTACCTCGACGCGCTCGCCGAGCGGCGGCGCGCCCGGGGCCTCGCCGCCACCTCGGTGGCGTGGGGGCCGTGGGCCGACGGCGGGATGGCCACCGACGAGGCCCAGCGGGAGCTGGCCCGGCGCGGGCTGCGGGTCATGTCCCCGGCCGACGCGATCCACGCGCTGCGGGTCGCCGTCGGGCGCGGACGCGCCTGCCTCACCGTCGCCGACGTGGACTGGGCGACGTTCGCCCCCGCGTACGCCTCGAACCGGCCGCGACCGCTGCTGGCCGACCTGCCCGAGGCCCGGCCGGCAGCCCCGACCACCGAGGACGAGCCGGGCGACGGCGGTCAGCCGCTGCGCGAGCAACTGCTCGCCCTGCCCGGGGACGAGCAGGACAAGCTCCTCACCGACCTGGTCCGCACCCACGCCGCGGCCGTCCTCGGCCACTCGGGCCCGGAGCGGGTCAAGCCGCAACGCGCGTTCAAGGAACTCGGCTTCGACTCGCTGACGGCGGTCGAGCTGCGCAACCGGCTCACCCGGGCCACCGGGTTGTCCCTGCCCACCACGCTGGTCTTCGACTATCCCGACCCGGCCGCCGTGGCCGGCCACCTGCTCGCCGCGCTGGTCCCCGAGGCCGGGCGGCAGGAGGCGGCCGACCCGGCCGAGGCGGCGGTGCGCCAGGCCCTGGCCACCATCCCGCTGGCCCGCATCCGTGAGGCCGGGCTGCTCGACCTGCTGCTCAAGCTGACCGACGGCGACGACGCCGAGCAGGCCCCGACCGGCGAGGACGGCGACTCCATCGACGAGATGGACGCCGACGCCCTCATCCGGCTGGCGCTCGACGGCTCCGAGTCCTGACCCCTTGTCCCACGTACGGAGTACATGATGTCCACGTCTGCAGATAAGGTCGTCGAGGCGCTTCGGGCTTCGCTCAAGGAGACCAGCCGGCTCAAGCAGCTCAACCAGCAGCTGACCGCGGCGGCCCGGGAGCCGATCGCCATCGTCGCCATGTCCTGCCGCTACCCGGGCGGGGTGTCCAGCCCCGACCAGCTGTGGGACCTGGTCGCCTCCGGCGGGGACGCCATCGGCGGCTTCCCCACCGACCGGGGCTGGGACCTGGACAACCTGTACGACCCGCAGGCCGACCGGGTCGGCAAGTCCACCACCCAGCAGGGCGGCTTCCTCTACGACGCGGCGGAGTTCGACGCCGACTTCTTCGGCATCTCGCCCCGCGAGGCCCTGGCGATGGACCCGCAGCAGCGGCTGCTGCTGGAGACGTCCTGGGAGGCGTTCGAGTCGGCCGGCATCGCCCCGTCGTCGGTGCGGGGCCAGAAGGTCGGCGTGTTCGTCGGCACCGCCGCCAACGGCTACGGCGTCGGGCAGGACGGCGGCGCGGACGGCGCCGACGAGGGCTACCTGCTGACCGGCACCGTCACCAGCGTCGTCTCGGGGCGGATCGCGTACGCCCTCGGGCTGGAGGGGCCGGCCGTCACCGTCGACACGGCCTGCTCGTCCTCCCTGGTCGCGCTGCACCTGGCCTGCCAGGCGCTGCGGGCCGGCGAGTTCGACCTGGCCCTGGCCGGCGGCGTCTGCGTCATGGCCACCCCCAGCCCGTTCGTCGGCTTCTCCCGCCAGCGCGGCCTCGCCTCCGACGGACGGTGCAAGTCGTTCGCCGCCGCCGCCGACGGCACCGGTTGGGGCGAGGGCGTCGGCCTGCTGCTCGTCGAGCGGCTCTCCGACGCCCAACGCAACGGCCACCGCATCCTCGCCGTCATCCGCGGCAGCGCGACCAACCAGGACGGCGCGTCGAACGGGCTCACCGCCCCGAACGGGCCCGCCCAGCAGCGGGTGATCCGGCAGGCGCTCAGCAACGCGCGCCTCACCACCGCCGACGTGGACGCCGTCGAGGCGCACGGCACCGGCACCACCCTCGGCGACCCGATCGAGGCGCAGGCGCTGCTCGCCACGTACGGGCAGGAGCGCGGCGAGGCCGACCCGCTGTGGCTCGGCTCGATCAAGTCCAACATGGGGCACAGCCAGTCGGCCGCCGGCGTCGCGGGCGTCATCAAGATGGTGATGGCCATGCGGCACGGCGTCCTGCCCGCCACGCTGCACGTCGACGAGCCGTCCCCGCACATCGACTGGTCGGCCGGTGCCGTCGAACTGCTCACCGACGCCCGGCCCTGGCCCGAGGTGGACCGGCCCCGCCGGGCCGCCGTGTCGTCGTTCGGCATCAGCGGCACCAACGCCCACGTCATCCTCGAACAGGCCGAGGCCGCGCCCGCCCCGGCCCCCGCACCGGAGCAGCCCGGCCTGCTCGCGTCTCCTGCCACGGTCTGGTCGTTGTCGGCCCGGTCCACGCCCGCCCTGCGCGAGCAGGCCGCCCGGCTCGCCCGGTACGTCCGCGCCCACGGCGACGTCGACCCGGCCCGGCTGGCCTGGTCGTTGGCGACCACGCGGTCCGCGTTCGAGCACCGGGCGGCGGTGGTGGCCGACGATCCGGCGCAGCTTCTCGCGGGGCTGGACGCCCTGGCCGCCGGCACCCCCGCCGGCACGGTCGTCACCGGCGTGGCCGGTGAGCTGGGCGAGGGTCCGGTCTGGGTGTTCCCCGGCCAGGGCGCGCAGCACGTGCGGATGGCGGCCGGGCTGATCGGCTCCTGCCCGGTGTTCGACGAGGCTCTCGCCGAGTGTCAGGCGGAGTTCGACCGGTGGCTGGACATCGATGTGGTCGCGGTGCTGACCGGTGCCGACGATTCGTGGCTGGCTCGCTCGGAGGTGGCGCAGCCGGCGTTGTTCGCGGTCGGTGTGGGTTTGGCGCGGTTGTGGCGGCAGGCGGGGATGGCCCCGAAGGCGGTGATCGGTCACTCGCAGGGTGAGATCGTGGCCGCTCATGTGGCTGGGGTGTTGTCGCTGGCTGACGCGGTGAAGGTTCTGGCGTTGCGGGTGCGGGCCCTGGCGGCCATTGCCGGCACCGGGGCGATGGCGGCGATCGACCTGCCGGCTGCTGAGGTGGAGGCGCGGCTGCCCGAGGGGGTGACCGTGTCCGTGATCAACGGTCCGGGTACCACCGCGGTGGCGGGGCCGCCGCAGCCGGTCGCCGATCTGGTGGCGGCGTGTGTCGCCGATGGTGTGCGGGCCCGGTTGGTGGCCGTGGACTACGCCTCGCATTCCCCGGCGGTGCAGCCGGTCTCCGATCGGGTGCGTGTCGAGTTGGCTGGTCTCGCCCCGAGTGACGGCGACGTCCGGATCGTCTCGACGGTCACGGGGACCTGGCTCGACGGTTCCCGGATGGACGCGGACTACTGGGCGGAGAACCTGCGTCTGCCGGTGTTGTTCGACACCGCGGTGCGTACCGCGATCGGCGCCGGCCACACGGACTTCGTGGAGGTCTCCCCGCACCCGGTGCTGGCCATGTCGGTGACCGCCATCCTCGACGACACCGGCACCACCGGCCGGGCGCTGGCCACCCTGCGCCGTGGCGAGGACGCCGCGCTCCGACTGCTCACCAGCATCGCCGCCGCCCACGCCAACGGGCTGCCGGTCGACCACCGCCGGGTCCTCGCCCCCGCGCCGATCCTCACCGACCTGCCCACCTACGCCTTCCAGCGGCAGCGCTACTGGCCGGAGCGGAGCACGCCGGCCGTCGCCGGGCCGGTCAGCCCCGACGTGGTCGACGTCGAGTTCTGGTCGGCGGTGGAGCGCTCGGACGTGGCGGCCCTGGCCGCGCAGCTCGAGGGTGGCGCGGCCGACGCGGAGGTGCTCGCCCCGGCGCTGCCGGTGCTGTCCTCGTGGCGCAAGGCCCGGTTGCAGCGGGCGGTGCTGGACGGCTGGTCGTACCGCGTGGTGTGGAAGCCCGCCGCCCCGGCCGGCGGGGCGACCCTCGCCGGCGACCTGCTCGTGGTGCGGCCCGCCACCGACGCGGCCGTGGACGGCTGGCTGGACCTGCTCGCCGCCGCCCTGCCCGACGGGGTGACCGTGCGAACGCTGGCCGTCGACCCGGAGCGGGTCACCCGGACGGAGCTGGCCGAGTCGCTGGCCGGGCACCGCGAGACACCCCCGGCCGCCGTGGTGTCCCTGCTCGGCCTCGCCGACGCGCAGTACCCCGGCCACCCCGGCATCCCCACCGGGCTGGTCGCCACCACCCGCCTCGTGCAGGCGGCGCAGGACGCCGACCTGCCCGCGCCGCTGTGGTGCGTCACCCAGGGCGGCGTCGGCACCAGCCCCGCCGAGCCGGTCGCCAGCGCCGCCCAGCACGCGCTGTCGGCCCTGGCCCGGGTCATCGGCCTGGAACACCCCCGCACCTGGGGCGGCCTGGTCGACCTGCCCGCCGAGCCCGACGCCGCCACCTGGGCCGAGGTCACCCGCATCCTCGCCGGCGCCGGGGACGAGGACCAGTTCGCCGTCCGCCCCTTCGGCACCTTCGTCCGGCGGCTCGCCCGCACCACCGCCCGCACCGCCCAGCAGGTCACCCCGTGGCGGCCGCACGGCACCGTGCTCGTCACCGGCGGCACCGGCGCCATCGGCGCACAGGCCGCCCGCTGGCTCGCCGACAACGGCGCCGAGCACCTGGTCCTCACCAGCCGTCGCGGCCTCGACGCCGCCGGCGCGCGTGAGCTGGTCGACGAGCTGGCCGCCACCGGCGTACGGGTCAGCGTGGTCGCCTGCGACATGGCCGACCGCGACCAGGTCGCCGCGCTGGTCGCCGGCCTGGACGACGTCGCCCCGCTGACCGCCGTGCTGCACGCCGCCGGCATCACCCAGCTCACCCCGCTCGTCGACACCGACCTCGACGTGTTCGACCACGTCATGGCCGGCAAGGCCGCCGGCGCCGCGTACCTCGACGAGCTGCTCGGCGACCGGCAGCTCGACGCGTTCGTCACGTTCGCCTCGATCTCTGGCGTGTGGGGCAGCGGCGGGCAGGGCGCGTACGCGGCCGCGAACGCGTACCTCGACGCGCTCGCCGAGCAGCGCCGCGCCCGGGGGCTCACCGCCACCTCGATCTCCTGGGGCGCCTGGGCCGAGGGCGGCATGGCCACCACCGAGGAGGCACAGCGGCTGCTCAGCCGCCGTGGCCTCAACCCGATGCAGCCGGCCGCCGCGCTGCTCGCCCTGCGCCGCGCCGTCGAGCACGGCGAGACCTGCCTCACCGTCGCCGACGTCGACTGGGCGCACTTCGCCCCCGCGTACGCCTCCGCCCGGCCCCGGCCGCTGCTCGCCGACATCGCCGAGGCGCGCGAGGCGCTGGCCGCCCGCCCCGCCGACGGCGTCACCGACTCCGCCGCCGTGCTGCGCGAGCGGCTGCTCGCCCTGCCCCGCGCCGAACGGGACCGCCAGCTCACCGACCTGGTCCGCGACCACGCCGCCGCCGTGCTCGGCCACGCCGGCACCGACGCCGTCCGGCCGAAGCGGGCGTTCAAGGAGCTGGGCTTCGACTCGCTGACCGCCGTCGAGCTGCGCAACCAGCTCACCGGCGCGACCGGGCTGGCCCTGCCCACCACCCTGATCTTCGACTACCCCAACCCGGCCACCCTGGCCGGGCACCTCGCGTCCCTGCTGCGCCTGGACGACGCCGAGGCCGCCGCCCCCGCCGGGACGCCCGCCACGGCCACCGGCGCCGCCCTCGCCGACGAGCCGGTCGCCATCGTCGGGATGAGCTGCCGCTACCCGGGCGGGGTCAGCGACCCCGACGGGCTGTGGGACCTCGTCGCACACGGCCGCGACGGCATCACCGAGTTCCACACCGACCGGCACTGGGACCTCGACCGGCTCTACGCCGCCGACCCGGAGGCGTCCGGCCGCTCGCACACCCGGTACGGCGGGTTCATCGACCGGGCCACCGACTTCGACCCGGTCTTCTTCGGCATCTCGCCCCGCGAGGCCCTGGCGATGGACCCGCAGCAGCGGCTGCTGCTGGAGGCCACCTGGGAGGCGTTCGAGCAGGCCGGCGTCACGCCCGACTCCCTGCACGGCACCGCCACCGGCGTCTTCGTCGGCGCGTCCCCGTCCGGCTACGGCACCGGCGACGAGACCCCCGACCTGGACGGCTACCGGCTCACCGGCGGCGCGCACAGCGTCATCTCCGGCCGGGTCGCGTACACGTTCGGACTGGAGGGCCCGGCCGTCACCGTCGACACCGCCTGCTCGTCGTCGCTGGTCGCGCTGCACCTGGCCGTGCAGTCGCTGCGGCAGGGCGAGTGCGACCTGGCGGTCGCCGGCGGCGTCAACGTGATGGTCACCCCCGGCGCGTTCGTCGAGTTCACCCGGCAGGGCGGACTCGCCGCCGACGGCCGCTGCCGATCCTTCGCCGCCGCCGCCGACGGCACCGGCTGGGGCGAGGGCGTCGGCGTGCTGCTGGTCGAGCGGCTGTCCGACGCCCGACGCAACGGCCACCGCGTCCTCGCCGTCGTCCGGGGCAGCGCCGTCAACCAGGACGGCGCGTCCAACGGGCTCACCGCGCCGAACGGCCCGTCGCAGCAGCGGGTCATCCGGGCCGCGCTCGCCAACGCCGGCCTCACCACGGCCGACGTGGACGCCGTCGAGGCCCACGGCACCGCCACCACCCTCGGCGACCCGATCGAGGCGCAGGCGCTGCTCGCCACGTACGGGCAGGACCGCGACGGCCGGGAGCCGTTGTGGCTGGGCTCGATCAAGTCGAACATCGGCCACACCCAGGCCGCCGCTGGCGTCGCCGGGGTGATCAAGATGGTGCAGGCGCTGCGGCACGGCGTCCTGCCCCGCACCCTGCACGTCGACGAGCCCACCCCGCACGTCGACTGGTCGGCCGGCGCCGTCGAACTGCTGACCGAGGCCCGGCCCTGGCCGGAGACCGGCCGCCCCCGCCGCGCCGCCGTGTCCTCGTTCGGGGTCAGCGGGACCAACGCGCACGTCATCGTCGAGGAGCCGCCGGCCGAGATCGTCGACGGTGAGGTGGTCGAGCCTGCCGCACCGCCGCTGGTGCCGGTGCTGCTCTCCGCCCGCGGCGACGGCCTCGCCCGGCAGGCCCACCGCTGGGCCGACCGGTTCGCCGCGCCCGACCGGCCGCGGCTGGTCGACGCCGGCTGGACGTCCCTGACCGCCCGCACGGCACTGGAGCACCGGGCCGTGCTGCTCGCCGCCGACCACGACGAGCTGATCGCCGCGCTGCGCTCCCTCGCCGCCGGCGAGCCCACCGACGCCGTCGTCACCGGCCGCGCCGCCGACCGGGGCCCCGTCGCGGTCCTCTTCTCCGGGCAGGGCGCGCAGCGCGCGGGCATGGGTCGGGAGTTGTACGACTCGTTCTCGGTGTTCGCCTCGGCGTTGGACGAGGTGTGCGGGCACTTGGACCCGCTGCTGCCGCAGCCGCTTCGGGAGGTCTTGTTCGCCGAGGCGGGTTCGGCCGTGGCGGGGCTGCTGGACCAGACGGTGTTCACGCAGGCGGGTCTGTTCGCGGTCGAGGTGGCGCTGTTCCGTCTTGTCGAGTCGTTCGGTGTGGTGCCGGACTTCGTGGGTGGTCACTCGGTCGGTGAGATCACGGCCGCGTACGTGGCGGGGGTGCTGTCTCTTGGGGACGCGTGCACCCTCGTGGCGGCGCGCGGCCGGCTGATGCAGGCCCTGCCGGCCGGCGGCGGGATGCTGGCGGTGAACGCGGCCGAGGCCGACGTCCTGCCGATGCTCGAAGGGCTGACCGACCGGCTGGGCATCGCGGCCGTGAACGGTCCGACCTCCGTCGTGGTGTCCGGCGACCTGACGGCCCTGGACGAGGCGGAGACCGTCTGGCGGGGCCGGGGTGTGCGGACGCGGCGGCTGACGGTGAGTCACGCGTTCCACAGCCCGCTGATGGAGCCGATGCTGGCCGAGTTCCGGGCCGTGCTGGAAAACCTGACCTTCTCGGCGCCGCTGGTGCCGGTCGTGTCGAACCTGACCGGGGCGCTCGCCGACCCGCAGGAGCTGACCCGCGCCGACTACTGGGTGCGCCACGTCCGCGAGGCCGTCCGCTTCGCCGACGGGGTCGCCGCCCTGCGCGCCGCCGGCGTGGACACCTTCGTCGAGGTCGGGCCCGGCCCGGTCCTCACCGCGCTGGTCCGCGAGGCCCTGTCCGGGGACGACGCCGTCGTGGCCGTGCCGGCCCAGCGCCGGGACCGCCCCGAGCCGCGCGCCCTGCTCACCGGCCTCACGGAACTCTTCGCCGCCGGCGGCGCCGTCGACTGGGCCCCGGTCTTCGCCGGTGCCGCCGCCACCCGGGTGGACCTGCCCACGTACGCCTTCGCCGAGGAGCGGTACTGGCTCCGCCCCGCCGGCCGCGCCTCCGACGTCTCCGGCGCCGGACTCGGCGCCGCCCGCCACCCGCTGCTCGCCGCCGCCGTCCGGCTGGCCGGCGAGGACGCGGCCGTGCTCACCGGCCGGCTGTCGGTGGCGGCCCAGCCGTGGCTCGCCGACCACGTGGTGGCCGGCGCGGTGATCGTCCCCGGCACCGCCCTCGTCGAGCTGGCGCTGCGGGCCGGCGACGAGTTCGGCCCCTGCCGGGTACGGGAGCTGACCATCGCCGCGCCGCTCGTGCTCCCCGCCCAGGGCGGGGTGCGGGTGCAGGTCCGGGTCGGCCCGCGCGACGGCGCCGGCTGGCGGGCCGTCGCCGTGCACTCCCAGCCCGACCACGACCCCGACGGCGACTGGGTGCAACACGCCGAGGGCGTGCTCACCGCCGTCGACGCAGGCGACGACGCCGGCCTCGGCGCGTGGCCCCCGGCGCACGCCGTCGAGGCCGACCTCGCCGGCTGGTACGACGCCCTCGCCGGGCACGGCATGACGTACGGCCCGGCGTTCCAGGGCCTGCGGCGGGCCTGGACGGCCGGCGACACCGTCTACGCCGAGGTGGCCCTGCCCGCGGCCGGCCCCGACGGGGTCACCGGCTTCGGCGTGCACCCCGCCCTGCTCGACGCCGCCCTGCACCCCACCGCCCTGCTGCCGGGCGACGGCACCACCGGCCCCAAGGCGCCCTTCGCGTTCGAGGGCGTCCAGGTGCACGCCGTCGGCGCGGACACCCTGCGGGTCCGGCTGACCCGGGCCGGCGCGGCGGTGCGGCTGCTCGCCGTGGACGACACCGACCGGCCCGTGGTGTCCATCGACTCGCTCGTGCTGCGCGAGATGACCAGCGTCGACCCGTCGGCGGCCGCCCTGGCCGCCCGGTCGCTGTTCCGGGTCGCCTGGCAGGCCGAGACGCTCACCCCCGCCCCGGCGACCGCCGGGCGCGCGGTGCTCGGCGCCCCGGTCCCCGCCCTGCCCGACACACCCGCGTACCCGGGGGTCGCCGAGCTGGTCGCCGCTGGCGACGTACCCCCGCTGGTGCTGCTGCCCGTGCCCGCGGCGCAGCCCGACGAGCTGCCGGCCGCCGTCCGGTCGGTCACCGCCGGTGTGCTCGCCGAGGTGCAGGCGTGGCTGGCCGCCGACGTCGACGCCCGGCTCGTGGTGGTCACCCGCGACGCGGCGCGGGCCACCGACGCCGACCCGGCCGGCAACCTGGCCGGCGCGGCCGTGTGGGGCCTCGTCCGCTCCGCCCAGTCCGAGCACCCCGGCCGGATCGTCTTGGCCGACCTCGACCGGGACCTCGACGAACCCGCCGTCGCGCTGCTCGCGGCCGCCGCCGACGACCCGGCCGCGGCACAGCTCGCGGTCCGCGGCGACACGGCCCTCACCCCCCGGCTGGTACGCGCCGACGCCCCGCCCGCGGACGCCCCGCGCACCCGCGGCGGCACCGTCCTCGTCACCGGCGGCACCGGCGCGCTCGGCGGCCTGCTCGCCCGCCACCTGGTCACCGAGTGGGGCGTGGACTCCCTCGCCCTGGTCAGCCGGCGCGGCCCCGACGCCGCCGGCGCGGCCGAGCTGGCCGACGAACTCACCGCCCTCGGCGCCCGTGTCCGGGTGCTCGCCTGCGACGTCACCGACCCCGACGCCGTGCGCGCCCTCGTCGCGCGGCTCACCGACGGCGAACGCCTCGCCGGGGTGGTGCACACCGCCGGCGTCCTCGACGACGCCGTCGTGACCGGCATCGACGCGGACCGGCTGGCCCGCGTGCTCGCCCCGAAGGTCGACGCCGGTTGGTGGCTGCACGAGGCGACCGCCCACCTCGACCTCGACCTGTTCGTCGTGTTCTCCTCGATCGCCGGGGTGCTCGGCTCGCCCGGCCAGGGCGCGTACGCGGCGGCGAACGCCTTCCTCGACGCCCTCGCCGCCCACCGGCGCGACCGCGGCCTGCCCGGCCACTCCCTGGCCTGGGGCATGTGGGACACCGACGGCATGGCGGCCGGCCTCAACGCCACCGACCGGTCCCGGGTGTCCCGCGCCGGCCTCGGCCTGATCACCGCCCCGGTCGGCGTGGCGCTGTTCGACGCGGCGGTCGCCACCGACGCCGCCGCCCTCGTACCGGCAGTGGTCGACGTGCCCGCCATGCGGGCGGCGGCCACCGCCGGCGTACCGCCGATGCTGCGCGCCCTCGTCGGCGCCGCGACCGCCCGGCGCCAGGCCGGCGGCGGCGCGGCCGGCGGCTGGGCCCAGCGCCTCGCGGCGCTCGCCCCCGACGAGGCCCGCGCCCAGGTGGACCTGCTGGTGCGGGGTCTGGTGGCGCAGGTGCTGGGGCATGGTGGTGCGGAGGCGGTGCCGGCGGACCGGGCGTTCCGGGAGCTGGGCTTCGACTCGTTGACGGCCGTGGACCTGCGTAACCGGGTCAACGCGGCCACGGAGCTGCGGTTGGCGTCGACGCTGGTGTTCGACTATCCGACCCCGGCCGCGCTCGCCGCGCACGTGCACGAGCAGCTCACCGGCGACGTCGCGGCGCGCCCCGACGCGGTGGCCGCCACCAGCGTGGACGAGCCCATCGCCATCGTCGGCATGGCCTGCCGCTACCCCGGCGGGGTCGAGAGCCCCGAGCAGCTCTGGGAGCTGCTGGCCGGCGGCGGCGACGGCATCGGCGAGTTCCCCACCGACCGGGGCTGGGACCTCGACGCCCTCTTCCACCCCGACCCCGACCACGCCGGCACCTCGTACGCGCGGCACGGCGGCTTCCTGGCCGGGGCGGCCGAGTTCGACCCGGCATTCTTCGGTATCTCGCCGCGCGAAGCGGTCGCGATGGACCCGCAGCAGCGGCTGCTGCTGGAGGCGTCCTGGGAGACGTTCGAGTCCGCCGGCATCGACCCGGCGCGGGTACGCGGCAGCCGCACCGGCGTGTTCGCCGGCCTGATGTACCACGACTACGCCTCGCAGGTGCAGGAGCTGCCCGAGGGCCTGGAGGGCTACATCGGCACCGGCAACTCCGGCAGCGTCGTGTCCGGGCGGGTGGCGTACACGTTCGGCCTGGAGGGGCCGGCGGTCACCGTGGACACCGCCTGCTCGTCGTCCCTCGTGGCGCTGCACCTGGCGGCGCAGGCGTTGCGCTCCGGTGAGTGCGATCTGGCCCTGGCGGGTGGTGTGACCGTGATGGCGACGCCGGGGACGTTCATCGAGTTCTCCCGGCAGCGTGGTCTGGCGCAGGACGGGCGGTGCAAGTCGTTTGCGGCTGCCGCCGACGGCACGGGTTGGTCGGAGGGCGTGGGCATGCTGCTCGTGCAGCGGCTGTCCGATGCCGAGCGGGAGGGTCGGCGCATCCTGGCGGTCGTGCGTGGCACGGCCGTGAACCAGGACGGGGCGTCGAACGGCCTTACGGCGCCGAACGGGCCGTCGCAGCAGCGGGTGATCCGGCAGGCGTTGGCCAACGCCGGGCTGTCCACGCTGGACGTGGACGCGGTGGAGGCGCACGGCACCGGCACGACGCTGGGTGACCCGATCGAGGCGCAGGCGCTGCTGGCCACGTACGGCCAGGACCGCGACGGCCGGGAGCCGCTGTGGCTCGGCTCGATCAAGTCGAACATCGGGCACACCCAGGCGGCGGCCGGGGCGGCCGGCATCATCAAGATGATCATGGCGATGCGGCACGGCGTCCTGCCCCGCACCCTGCACGTCGACGAGCCGTCTCCGCACATCGACTGGACCGCGGGCGCGGTCGAGCTGCTCACCGAGGCCCGGCAGTGGCCGCGGACCGGCCGGCCGCGCCGGGCCGCCGTGTCCTCGTTCGGGGTCAGCGGCACCAACGCCCACGTCGTCATCGAGCAGCCGCCCGCCGACACCCGGCCCGCCCCGGCCGCAGCGACGCCCGACCCGGCCCGCTCCGCCCCGGTGCTGCTCTCCGCCCGCTCCGACGCCGCGCTCGCCGCGCAGGCCGACCGCTGGGCCCGCTGGCTCGCCGCCGACGAGACCCGGCGTCCGATCGATGTCGGCTGGTCGTCCGTGGTCAGCCGCGCCGTCCTCGAACACCGCGCCGTGGTCACCGCCGGCGACCGGGACGAGCTGCTGGCCGGGCTGCGCGCCCTCGCCGCCGGCTCCCCGGCCGCCGGGGTCGTCACCGGCACGGGGTCCGCGCGCGGCCGGCTCGCTGTCCTCTTCTCCGGGCAGGGCGCGCAGCGTGCCGGGATGGGTCGGGAGTTGTACGACTCGTTCCCGGTGTTCGCGTCGGCGTTGGACGAGGTGTGCGGGCACCTGGACCCGCTGCTGCCGCAGCCGCTTCGGGAGGTCCTGTTCGCCGAGGCGGGCTCGCCGGAGGCGGGGCTGCTGGACCAGACCGTGTTCACCCAGGCCGGGTTGTTCGCCGTCGAGGTGGCGCTGTTCCGGCTCGTCGAGTCGTTCGGGGTCGTTCCCGACTTCGTCGGCGGTCACTCCATCGGGGAGATCACGGCCGCGTACGTGGCCGGGGTGCTGTCCCTGGCCGACGCGTGTGCCCTGGTGGCCGCGCGGGGTCGGCTGATGCAGGCCCTGCCGGCCGGCGGCGGGATGCTGGCCGTGGCCGCGCCGGAGGCCGAGGTGCTGTCGACGCTGGACGGGCTGACCGATCGGGTCGGGATCGCCGCCGTCAACGGGCCGAACGCTGTCGTCGTCTCGGGTGCCGTCGAGGCCCTGGACGAGGTGGAGGCCGTCTGGCGGGACCGGGGCGTGCGGACGCGCCGGCTGACGGTCAGCCACGCGTTCCACAGCCCGCTCATGGAGCCGATGCTCGCCGAGTTCCGGGCCGTCCTCGACGGGCTGACGTTCCGGGCGCCGCTGGTGCCCGTCGTGTCGAACCTGACCGGGGCGCTCGCCGACCCGCAGGAGCTGACCCGCGCCGACTACTGGGTCCGGCACGTCCGCGAGGCCGTCCGGTACGCCGACGGCGTCGCCGCCCTCCGGGACGCCGGCGCGGGCACGTACCTGGAGATCGGCCCGCAGAGCGTCCTCACCGCCCTGAACGCCGACCTGCTCGCCGAGGACGCCCTGGCGCTCGCCACGCAGCGGCGGGACCGCGCCGGCGGGCAGGCGCTGCTGCACGCCATGGCCGAGCTGCACGTCAACGGCGTACCCGTCACCTGGACCCAGTGGTACGCCGGGACGGACCCCCGGCAGGTCGACCTGCCGACGTACGCGTTCCAGCACGAGCGCTACTGGCTCGGCATCGGCCGGGCCCGGGCGGGCGACGTCACCGGCGCCGGGCTCGGCGCCGCCGGGCACCCGCTGCTCGGCGCGGCCGTCACCGTCGCCGGCGAGGACATGGTGGTCCTGACCGGCCGGCTGTCGGTCGCCACGCACCCCTGGCTCGCCGATCACGCCGTCTCCGGCGCGGTCGTCGTGCCCGGCACCGCCCTCGTGGAGCTGGCGATCCGGGCGGGCGACGAGGTGGGCGCCTCCCGCGTACGGGAGCTGACCATCGCGGCCCCGCTGGTGCTGCCCGAGACCGGCGGGGTGCGGGTGCAGGTGCGCGTCGGCGCCGCCGACGAGGCGGGCAGCCGGGGCGTGGCCGTCCACTCGCAGTCCGACGGAGACCCGGAGGCTGACTGGATCCGGCACGCGGAGGGTGTGCTGGACCCGGCTTCGGCCGGCGAGCCGACGCTCGAGACGTGGCCGCCCGTCGGGCTCGCCGAGGCGGACCTGGCCGGCTGGTACGACGTGTTGGCCGAGCACGGCCTGTCCTACGGGCCGGTGTTCCAGGGGCTGCGCCGGCTGTGGACCGGCGACGGCGAGGTCTACGCCGAGGTCGCCCTGCCCGACGAGGCGGCCGGCGAGGCCGCCCGGTTCGGCGTCCACCCCGCGCTGCTGGATGCCGCGCTGCACCCCGTCGGGCTGCTGCTCGCCGAGGAGGCCGGCGGGCCACGCGTGCCGTTCGCGTTCGAGGGCGTGCAGGTGCACGCCGCCGGGGCGCGCGTCCTGCGCGTACGGCTCACCCGGGCCGGCACCTCCGCGCGCCTGGTCGCGGTGGACGAGTCCGGCGCGCCGGTCGTGTCCGTCGACTCCCTCGTCCTGCGGGAGATGACGGCCGTGGCCGCCCCCGGCGCGACGGCCCGGTCGCTGTTCGCACTCGCGTGGCAGCCCGAAGACGTCACCCCGGCCGACGACGCGTCCGGCTGGGCGCTGCTCTCCGGTGACCTGCCTGCCGGCGGCGTGGACCTGCCGGCGTTCCCGGCCGTCGAGGCGCTGACCGAGGCGGTCGGCGCGGGCCGGGCCGAGGCCCCGCGCGCACTGCTGCTGCCGTTGCCCGCCGCCTCCGAGGCGCCCGTGCCGGACGCCGTCCGCACGGTCACCGCCGACGTCCTCGCCGCCGTGCAGACCTGGCTGGCGGCCGACGCGCTTGCCGACACGACGCTCGTCGTGGCGACCCGGGGGGCCGTGACCGCCCGCGACGGGGACCGGGTGACCGACCTCGCGGGCGCCGCCGCATGGGGCCTGCTGCGCTCGGCGCAGACCGAGCACCCGGGCCGCATCGTCCTGGCCGACGTCGACGGCGACCTGGACGCGGGCGTCCTGGCCCTGCTGGCCCGGGTCGCCGCCGATCCGGCCGTGATGGGTGGCCAGGTGGCCGTCCGCGACGGTCGGGCGCTCGTGCCGCGGCTGGTCCGGGCTTCGGTAGGGGCCGCCCCTGTCCTCGGCGAGGGCACGGTGCTGGTGACCGGTGGCACGGGTGCGTTGGGTGCGCTCGTGGCGGAGCATCTGGTCACGGCGTACGGGGTGGGGTCGCTGCTGCTGGTGTCGCGGCAGGGTCCGGCCGCTGCGGGCGCGGAGGCGCTCGTGGCGCGGCTGTCGGGGCTGGGTGCGTCGGCGCGGGTGGTCGCGTGCGACGTGACGGACCGGGACCAGGTGGCCGGGCTGATGGCCGAGGTGACCTCGGCGGGGCGGCTCGCGGGCGTGGTGCACACCGCCGGCGTGCTGGACGACGGGGTGGTCTCGTCGATCACGGCGGAGCGGCTGGCCGGCGTGCTGGCGCCGAAGGTGTCGGCGGGCTGGTTGCTGCACGAGGCGACGGCGGGTCTGGACCTGGATCTGTTCGTGGTCTTCTCCTCGGCGGCGGGCGTCCTCGGCTCGCCGGGTCAGGCGGCGTACGCGGCGGGCAACGCGTTCCTGGACGGCCTTGCGGCGTACCGGCGGCAGGCGGGTCTGCCGGCGGTCAGCCTGGCGTGGGGCATGTGGGACACCGATGGCATGGCCGCGTCGGTGTCCGAGGCCGACCGGGTCCGCTCGGCGCGGGCCGGCCTGACGCCGATGAGCGCCGAGGTCGGGTTGGAGCTGTTCGACGCCGCCCTGGGCGCGGGCCTGCCGGCGCTCGTGCCGGCCGCGCTCGACGTACCCGCGATGCGGGCCGCCCTCGCCGGCGGCCAGGCGCCGGCGGTGCTGCGCGCCCTGGTCGGCGCGACGGTCACCCGCCGGCAGGCCGGCCACGGCGGCGACTGGGCCAACCAGCTCGCCGGACTGGACGCCGACGAGGCCCGCGCCCAGGTCGACCTGCTGGTGCGGGGTCTGGTGGCGCAGGTGTTGGGGCATGGCGGTGCGGAGGCGGTGCCGGCGGACCGGGCGTTCCGGGAGTTGGGCTTCGACTCGTTGACGGCTGTGGACCTGCGTAATCGGGTGAACGCGGCCACGGGGCTGCGGTTGGCGTCAACGCTGGTGTTCGACTATCCGACCCCGGCCGCGTTGGCGGAGCATCTGTACGAGCAGGTGTCCGGTCAGCTCGCCGTCCGGCGGTCGGTGGTGCGGGCCGTCGCGGCAGACGAGCCGATCGCGATCGTGGGCATGGCCTGCCGGTACCCGGGTGGGGTGGACAGCCCGGATCAGTTGTGGGAGCTGTTGGCCACGGGCGGGGACGGGATCTCGGAGTTCCCCACCGACCGGGGCTGGGACCTCGACGGCCTCTTCGACCCCGACCCGGATCGCAGCGGCACGTCGTACACCCGGCACGGCGGCTTCCTCGCCGGCGCGGCCGAGTTCGACCCGGCGTTCTTCGGGATCTCGCCGCGCGAGGCGGTCGCGATGGACCCGCAGCAGCGGCTGCTGCTGGAGGCGTCGTGGGAGACGTTCGAGTCGGCCGGGCTGGACCCGCAGGGGCTGCGGGGCAGCCGCACGGGCGTGTTCGCCGGCGTGATGTACCACGACTACGCCTCGCGGCTGGCCGACCTTCCGCCGGACGCCGAGGGCTACGTCGGCACCGGCAACTCCGGCAGCGTGCTGTCGGGACGGGTGGCGTACACGTTCGGCCTGGAGGGGCCGGCGGTCACGGTCGACACGGCGTGCTCGTCGTCGCTGGTCGCGCTGCACCTCGCGGCGCAGGCGCTGCGCTCCGGTGAGTGCGACCTCGCGCTCGCGGGCGGCGTGACCGTGATGGCGACGCCGGGGACGTTCGTCGAGTTCTCGCGGCAGCGGGGCCTGTCGGCCGATGGGCGGTGCAAGTCGTTCGCGGCGTCTGCGGACGGCACCGGCTGGGGCGAGGGCGTGGGCATGCTGCTCGTCGAGCGGTTGTCCGACGCGCGCCGTAACGGCCACCGGGTTCTCGCCGTGGTGCGCGGCACCGCCGTGAACCAGGACGGCGCGTCCAACGGGCTGACCGCCCCGAACGGTCCGTCGCAGCAGCGGGTCATCCGCCAGGCCCTGGCCAACGCCGGCCTGTCCACGCTGGACGTGGACGCCGTGGAGGCGCACGGCACGGGCACCACCCTCGGTGACCCGATCGAGGCGCAGGCGCTGCTGGCCACCTACGGGCAGGACCGGCCGGCCGACCGGCCGCTGCTGCTGGGGTCGATCAAGTCGAACATCGGCCACACCCAGGCCGCCGCCGGTGTGGCCGGTGTGATCAAGATGGTCCTCGCGATGCGGCACGGTCTCGTGCCGTCGACGCTGCACGTGGACGAGCCGTCGCCGCACATCGACTGGACTGCCGGGGCGGTTGCCCTGGCGACGGAGGCGACGCCGTGGCCGGTGGTGGGCCGGCCGCGTCGGGCGGCGGTGTCGTCGTTCGGGATCTCCGGGACGAACGCGCATGTGATCATCGAGCAGCCGCCGGCGCAGGTGGTCGAGGGCGAACTCGTGGAGCGTCGGGTGCCGGCGGTGGTGCCGGTGCTGCTGTCGGCGCGGACGGAAGCGGCGCTCACGGCGCAGGCGGGTCGGTGGGTGCGCTGGTTGGCCGCCGACGAGGGGCTGCGTCCGCTGGACGTGGCGTGGTCGTCGGTCACCACCCGCCCGGCCCTGGAACAGCGGGCGGTGGTGACCGCCGCCGACCGCGAGGATCTGCTCGCGGCGCTGACGGCCCTCGCCGGCGGGGACCCGTCCGGCGCGGTCGTCGCCGGGACCGTCAGCCAGCGCGGGCACCTGGCCCTGCTCTTCTCCGGGCAGGGCGCCCAGCGCGCGGGCATGGGCCGGGAGTTGTACGACTCGTTCCCGGTGTTCGCCTCGGCGTTGGACGAGGTGTGCGGGCACTTGGACGCGCTGCTGCCGCAGCCGCTTCGGGAGGTCCTGTTCGCCGAGGCGGGCTCGCCTGAGGCGGGGCTGCTGGACCAGACGGTGTTCACGCAGGCCGGCCTGTTCGCGGTCGAGGTGGCGCTGTTCCGCCTGGTGGAGTCGTTCGGTGTGGTGCCGGACTTCGTCGGTGGTCACTCGGTCGGTGAGATCACGGCCGCGTACGTGGCCGGGGTGCTCACGATGGCCGACGCGTGCGCCCTGGTGGCGGCGCGGGGTCGGTTGATGCAGGCGTTGCCGGCCGGGGGCGGGATGCTGGCCGTGGCCGCGCCGGAGGCGGAGGTGCTGGCGAGCCTCGACGGGTTGACCGACCGGCTGGGCATCGCGGCCGTCAACGGGCCGAACGCCGTCGTCGTCTCCGGTGCCGTCGGGGCTCTGGACGAGGTGGAGAAGGTCTGGACGGCGCGCGGCGCCCGGACCCGGCGTCTGACCGTCAGCCACGCGTTCCACAGCCCGCTGATGGAGCCGATGCTGGCCGAGTTCCGCACGGTGCTCGACGGGCTGACCTTCTCGGCGCCGCTGGTGCCGGTCGTGTCGAACCTGACCGGGGCGCTGGCTGCGGGCGACGAGCTTCGTACGGTCGACTACTGGGTGCGGCACGTCCGCGAGGCCGTGCGGTACGCCGACGGCGTCCTGGCGTTGCGGGACGCCGGGGTGGGCACGTTCCTGGAGGTCGGCCCGCAGAGTGTGCTGACGGCGATGACGGCGGACGTGCTGCCCGGCGAGGCGGGTGTGCTCGCCGTGGCCGCCCAGCGTCGGGACCGGTCCGAGACCGCCGCGCTGCTGGCCGCATTGGGCGAGCTGCACGTCCACGGCGTTCCGGTGACCTGGGCGCAGTGGTTCGCCGGGGCGGGCGCGCGGCGGGTGGATCTGCCGACGTACGCGTTCCAGCACCAGCGCTACTGGCCCGCTTCGGGCCGCCCCCGCGTCGGCGACGTGTCCGGGGCGGGGCTGGGCGACGCCGGGCACCCGATGCTCGGCGCGGCCGTGGACCTGGCCGGCGACGACGAGGTGGTGCTCACCGGCCGGCTGTCCCTGGCCACGCACCCCTGGCTGGCGGACCACGCCGTGTCCGGCGTGACGCTGGTCCCCGGCACCGCGCTCGTGGAGCTCGCCGTGCGGGCCGGCGACGAGGTCGGCGCCTCCCGGCTGCGGGAGCTGACCGTCGCCGCGCCGCTGGTCGTACCCGAGACGGGGGGCGTGCGCGTCCAGGTACGGGTGGAGTCGTCCGACGGCTCCGCGCAGCGTGCCGTCGCCATCTACTCCCGACGGGACGACGACCCCGAGGCGGGCTGGGTCCGTCACGCGGAGGGCGTCCTCGAAGCGTCCTCGCCGGACGAGCCGACCGTGGGCGCCTGGCCGCCGGTTGGTGCGTCCGAGGTGGACCTGACCGGCTGGTACGCGACGCTCGCCGGGCACGGCCTCACGTACGGGCCGGTGTTCCAGGGGCTGCGGCGGGCCTGGACGGCCGACGGTGAGGCGTACGCCGAGGTGGCCCTGCCCGACGACGCGGCGGGCGACGCGGCGCGCTTCGGCGTCCACCCGGCGCTGCTGGACGCCGCCCTGCACGCCGTCGGGCTCCTGCTGACCGACGAGGCGGCCGGGCCGCGGGTGCCGTTCGCGTTCGAGGGCGCGCAGGTGCACGCCTCCGGCGCCTCGGTGCTGCGGGTGCGGCTGACCCGGGCCGGCTCCGGGGTACGGCTGGTCGCCTCCGACGAGTCGGGCATGCCCGTGGTGTCCGTCGACTCCCTCGTCCTGCGCGAGATGACGGGTCTGCCCGCCCCGGGCGCGGCAGCCCGGTCGCTGTTCGAGGTGCGCTGGCAGGCCGACGCGGCCCCGGCAGCCCGGCAGCCGTCCGGCTGGGCGGTCCTGACCGGTGGCGTGGACGAGTCGGTGGCCCGGGCCGGGTTGCCGGCGTACGCGGACGTGGCGGCGGTGCTCGCCGCCGTCGAGGCGGGCGCGGACGCGCCGCAGGTCCTCGTGCTGCCGGTCCTCGGCGCGTCCGAGCCGGCCGGCAACCTGCCGGAGGCGGTCCGGTCGGTGACGTCGGACGTGCTGCGGGCGGTCCAGGCGTGGCTGGCCGCCGATTCCCTGGCCGGTTCGCGGCTGGTGGTGCTGACCCGGGGCGCGACGGCGGTTCGGGACGCGGACCGGATCAGCGACCTGGCGGGCGCCGCCGTCTGGGGCCTGCTGCGGTCGGCCCAGTCGGAGCACCCCGGTCGGGTCGTCCTCGTGGACCTGGACGGCAACGTGGAGTCGACGCTGCTCGCCGCGCTCGCCGGCTTCGTGGGCGAGGGCTCGGACGACCAACTGGCCGTCCGGGAGGGCCGCGTCCTCGTGCCGCGGCTGGTCCGGGCTTCGGTAGGGGCCGCCCCTGTCCTCGGCGAGGGCACGGTGCTGGTGACCGGTGGCACGGGTGCGTTGGGTGCGCTCGTGGCGGAGCATCTGGTCACGGCGTACGGGGTGGGGTCGCTGCTGCTGGTGTCGCGGCAGGGTCCGGCCGCTGCGGGCGCGGAGGCGCTCGTGGCGCGGCTGTCGGGGCTGGGTGCGTCGGCGCGGGTGGTCGCGTGCGACGTGACGGACCGGGAGCAGGTGGCCGACCTCGTGGCGGGCGTTCCGGGCCGGCTGGCCGGGGTGGTCCACACGGCCGGCGTGCTCGACGACGGCGTCGTCGAAGGGCTGACCCCTGAGCGGCTGGCCGGCGTGCTGGCGCCGAAGGTGTCGGCGGGCTGGTTGCTGCACGAGGCGACGGCGGGTCTGGACCTGGATCTGTTCGTGGTGTTCTCGTCGGTGGCGGGTGTTCTCGGTTCGCCGGGTCAGGCGGCGTACGCGGCGGGGAACGCGTTCCTGGACGGCCTTGCGGCGTACCGGCGGCAGGCGGGTCTGCCGGCGGTGAGCCTGGCGTGGGGCATGTGGGACACCGATGGCATGGCCGCGTCGGTGTCCGAGGCGGACCGGGCGCGGTCGGCGCGGGCCGGCCTGACGCCGATGAGCGTCGAGGTCGGGTTGGAGCTGTTCGACGCGGCCCTGGCCGCGGACCGGGCGGCCCTGGTGCCCACGGTGATCGACCTGCCCGCCCTGCGGGCGGCGGCCACCGGCGGAACCGTGCCGCCGATGCTGCGTGCCCTCGTCGGCTCGACCGCGACCCGCCGCCAGGCGGGACAGGGCGTCGGCGGTTGGGCCGGGCGACTCGCCGAACTCACCGAGGACGAGGGCCGGGCCCAGGTCGCGCTGCTGGTGCGGGGTCTGGTGGCGCAGGTGTTGGGGCATGGTGGTGCGGAGGCGGTGCCGGCGGACCGGGCGTTCCGGGAGTTGGGCTTCGACTCGTTGACGGCTGTGGACCTGCGTAATCGGGTGAACGCGGCCACGGGGTTGCGGTTGGCGTCGACGCTGGTGTTCGACTATCCGACCCCGGCCGCGTTGGCGGAGCATCTGTACGAGCAGGTGTCTGGTCAGCTCGCCGTCCGGCGGTCGGTGGTGCGGGCCGTCGCGGCAGACGAGCCGATCGCGATCGTGGGCATGGCCTGCCGGTACCCGGGCGGGGTGGACAGCCCGGATCAGTTGTGGGAGCTGTTGGCCACCGGCGGCGACGGGATCTCGGAGTTCCCGGCGGACCGGGGCTGGGACCTGGAGTCGTTGTTCCATCCGGACCCGAACAGCAGCGGTACGTCCTACACCCGGCACGGTGGGTTCCTGTACGGGGCGGCGGAGTTCGATCCCGGGTTCTTCGGGATCTCGCCGCGGGAGGCCCTTGCCATGGACCCGCAGCAGCGGCTGCTGCTGGAGGCGTCGTGGGAGACGTTCGAGTCCGCCGGGCTGGACCCGGCGCGGTTGCGCGGCAGCCGCACGGGCGTGTTCGCCGGCGTGATGTACCACGACTACGCGACGCGACTGATGGACCAGCCGGCCGAGGTCGAGGGTTACGTCGGCGTGGGCACCTCGGGCAGCGTGCTGTCCGGTCGGCTGGCGTACACGTTCGGCCTGGAAGGGCCGGCGGTCACGGTCGACACGGCGTGCTCGTCGTCCCTCGTGGCGCTGCACCTGGCGGCGCAGGCGCTGCGCTCCGGTGAGTGCGACCTGGCACTGGCCGGTGGCGTGACCGTGATGGCGACGCCGGGGACGTTCATCGAGTTCTCCCGGCAGCGGGGCCTGGCCCAGGACGGCCGGTGCAAGTCGTTCGCCGCCGCCGCCGACGGCACGGGCTGGTCCGAGGGCGTGGGCATGCTGCTCGTGCAGCGGCTGTCCGACGCCGAGCGGGAGGGCCGGCGCATCCTGGCGGTCGTGCGTGGCACGGCGGTGAACCAGGACGGTGCGTCGAACGGGTTGACGGCGCCGAACGGGCCGTCGCAGCAGCGGGTGATCCGGCAGGCGCTGGCCAACGCCGGGCTGTCCACGCTGGACGTGGACGCGGTCGAGGCGCACGGGACCGGCACGACGCTGGGTGACCCGATCGAGGCGCAGGCGTTGCTGGCGACGTACGGGCAGGACCGGCCCGCCGACCGGCCGTTGCTGCTGGGGTCGATCAAGTCGAACATCGGCCACACCCAGGCTGCGGCCGGTGTGGCGGGCGTGATCAAGATGGTCCTCGCCATGCGGCACGGTCTCGTGCCGCCGACGCTGCACGTGGACGAGCCGTCGCCGCACATCGACTGGACCGCCGGGGCCGTCGCGCTCGCCACCGAGGCGACCCCGTGGCCGGCGGTGGACCGGCCGCGTCGGGCCGCCGTGTCGTCGTTCGGCATCTCCGGCACCAACGCGCACGTGATCATCGAGCAGCCGCCGGCGCAGGTGGTCGAGGGCGAGATCGTGGAGCACCGGGTGTCGCCGGTGGTGCCGGTGCTGCTGTCGGCGCGGACCGACGCGGCGCTTGCGGCGCAGGCCGGCCGGTGGGCGCGCTGGTTGGCCGCCGACGAGGGGCTGCGTCCGCTGGACGTGGCGTGGTCGTCGGTCACCACCCGCCCGGCACTGGAACAGCGTGCCGTCGCCGTGGTGACCGACCGGGACAGCCTCCTGTCCGCGCTGCGGGCCCTCGACACCGGAGACCCCTCCGGCGCCGTCGTCACCGGTACCAGCGGCGAACGCGGCCAGCTCGCCCTCCTCTTCTCCGGGCAGGGCGCGCAGCGCGCGGGCATGGGCCGGGAGTTGTACGACTCGTTCCCGGTGTTCGCGTCGGCGTTGGACGAGGTGTGCGGGCACTTGGACCCGCTGCTGCCGCAGCCGCTTCGGGAGGTCCTGTTCGCCGAGGCGGGCTCGCCGGAGGCGGGGCTGCTGGACCAGACGGTGTTCACCCAGGCGGGTCTGTTCGCGGTAGAGGTGGCGCTGTTCCGCCTTGTCGAGTCGTTCGGTGTGGTGCCGGACTTCGTGGGCGGCCACTCGGTCGGGGAGATCACGGCCGCGTACGTGGCCGGGGTGTTGTCCCTTGGGGACGCGTGTGCCCTGGTGGCGGCGCGGGGTCGGTTGATGCAGGGGTTGCCGGCTGGCGGCGGGATGCTGGCGGTGAACGCGGCCGAGGCCGACGTCCTGCCGACGCTCGAAGGGCTGACCGACCGGCTGGGCATCGCGGCCGTGAACGGTCCGACCTCCGTCGTGGTGTCCGGCGACCTGACGGCCCTGGACGAGGTGGAGGCCGTCTGGCGGGACCGAGGCGTGCGGACGCGGCGGCTGACGGTGAGCCACGCGTTCCACAGCCCGCTGATGGAGCCGATGCTCGCCGAGTTCCGGGCCGTCCTCGACGGGCTGACGTTCCGGGCGCCGCTGGTGCCGGTCGTGTCGAACCTGACCGGCAGCCTGGCGACCGCCGACGAGCTTCGCACGGTCGACTACTGGGTGCGGCACGTCCGCGAGGCCGTCCGTTTCGCCGACGGCGTCGTGGCGCTGCGGGACGCCGGGGTGGGCACGTTCCTGGAGGTCGGCCCGCAGAGCGTGCTGACGGCGATGACGGCGGACGTGCTGCCCGGCGAGGCGGGTGTGCTCGCCGTGGCCGCCCAGCGTCGGGACCGGTCCGAGACCGCCGCGCTGCTGGCCGCATTGGGCGAGCTGCACGTCCACGGCGTTCCCTTGACCTGGGCGCAGTGGTTCGCCGGCACCGGCGCGGCCCGGGTGGACCTGCCGACGTACGCGTTCCAGCACCAGCGCTACTGGCCCGAGTCGGCCCCCCGACCGCAGGCCGTCCCCGAGCACGACGCCGAGTTCTGGGCAGCCGTCGAGAGCGGCGACCTCGCCGCCCTCGCCGGCCAGCTCGGCGGCGACGCCGTGGACGCCCTCGCGCCGGCCCTGCCCGTGCTCTCCACGTGGCGCCGCAGCCGGGACCGGGGAACGGCGCTCGACGGCTGGTCGTACCGGATCGGGTGGGAGCCGGTGCGGCCGGCTCCCACCTCGGGGCTGTCCGGCCGGTGGCTGGTCGCCACGGTGGGTGGCGGCGCCGACGCGGGCGTGGCGAAGACGCTCGCCGAGGCCGGCGCGCGGGTGGACACCGTGACCGTGCCGTCCACCCTCGGCCGGCGGGAGTTGGGCGAGCGGCTGCGCACGATCAGCGGCGAGGGCTGGGCCGGGGTGCTGTGCGTCCTGCCCCGGCAGGACCAGCCGCTCGCGCACGCGCCGGCCGTTCCCGCGGGTACGGCCGGGCTGCTCACCCTCACCCAGGCGCTGACCGACACCGGCCTGCCCGGACGGGTGTGGGCGCTCAGCCGTGCCGCCCTGCCGGTCACGGCCGGCGAACCGGGCGGCGACGTGTGGGCGGCGCTGACCTGGGGCCTCGGCCGGGCCGTGGCCCTGGAACAGCCCGACCGCTGGGGCGGCCTGATCGACCTGCCCGCCCGCGGCGACCGGGGCACCCGGGCCGCGCTCGTCGCGGTCCTCGCCGACGGCACCCTCGACCAGGTGGCGGTGCGCCGCAACGGCGTGTTCGGCCGGCGGCTGCTGCCGGCCACCCCGCCCACCGGGGCGGGCTGGCAGCCGCGCGGGACGGTGCTGGTCACCGGCGGCACGGGCGCGCTGGGTCGGCACGTGGCCCGGTGGCTGCTGGCCAACGGCGCGGCCGAGGTGGTGCTCGCCTCCCGGCGCGGCCCGGACGCCCCCGGCGCGGCCGACCTGGTCGCGGAGCTGGGCGCCGTGCGGGTGGTGGCGTGCGACGTCACCGACGCCACCGCCGTCACCGACCTGGTGGACGACCTGCCGGGGCTGACCGCCGTCGTGCACACCGCCGGCGCGTCCGGCGGGACCGCGCCGGCGTACGAGCTGACCGACGGCGACCTGGCGGAAACCCTGGCCGGCAAGGTGCTCGGGGCCGTCCACCTGGACGGCGCGTGCCGCGACCGGGACCTCGACGCGTTCGTGGTCTTCTCCTCCGTCGCCGGCGTCTGGGGCGGCGGCGGCCAGGCCGGCTACGCGGCCGGCAACGCCCTGCTCGACGCGCTCGTCGCGGCCCGCCGCGCGGCCGGGCTGCCCGCCACCGCCCTGGCCTACGGCCCGTGGGCGGAGGACGGCATGGCCGCCGGGGAGACCGCGGACGGCCTGCGCCGCCGCGGATTCACCCCGCTCGCGCCCGACGCCGCCGTCGCGACGCTGGGCCGCTGGGTGAACGCCCCCGAGCCGGCGCCGGTGATCGTCGACGTGGACTGGTCCCGGTTCGTCGCGGCGTTCACCGCGGCGCGACCCAGCCGCCTGTTCGACCGGGTCGCCCCGGCCGTCGAGGCGGAACCGGAGCGGCCGGAGACCGAGGCGGGCACCGACGGGCTGCGCGCCCGGCTCGCCGCGCTGCCGGCCACCGGCCAGGAGAACCTGCTGGTCGACCTGGTCCGCGCGGAGGCGGCGGCGGTGCTCGGCCACGCCTCCACCGACCAGGTGCCGGCCGGGCGCGCGTTCCGCGAGCTGGGCTTCGACTCCCTCGCGGCGGTGCAGCTGCGGGACCGGCTGGGCCGGGCCACCGGGCTGACCCTGCCGTCGACCGTGGTCTTCGACCATCCGTCGGCGGCGGAACTGGCCCGCTTCCTGCGTACCGAACTGGTGGGCGGCGCGGACGGCCCGGCGGCCGTCACCACCGTGGTCCGGCCACCCGTGGACGAACCCATCGCCATCGTCTCGATGGCCTGCCGCTTCCCCGGCGGGGTGTCCTCCCCGCAGGAGCTGTGGCAGCTGCTCGCCGACGGCGTGGACGCGGTGACGCCGATGCCCACCGACCGGGGCTGGGACCTGGACGGCATGTTCGACAGCGACCCGGAGCGGATCGGCACCAGCTACGCCCGCAACGGCGGCTTCCTGGGCGACGTGGCCGGTTTCGACGCGGCGTTCTTCGGGATCAACCCGCGTGAGGCGCTGGCGATGGACCCGCAGCAGCGGCTGCTGCTGCACACCACCTGGGAGGTGTTCGAGCGCGCCGGCATCGACCCACACCGGGTACGCGGGTCCGAGACCGGCGTCTTCATGGGCACCAACGGGCAGGACTACGCGACGCTGCTGCTGGGCGCCCGGTCGCAGGTGGAGGGTTACCAGGCGACCGGTAACGGGGCGTCGGTGGTCTCCGGCCGGCTGGCGTACTCGTTCGGCCTGCAGGGCCCCGCGGTCACCGTGGACACGGCGTGTTCGTCGTCGTTGGTGGCGCTGCATCTGGCCGCGCAGGCGCTACGTTCCGGCGAGTGTGATCTGGCGCTGGCCGGTGGCGTGACGGTGATGTCGACGCCGGGGGCGTTCCTGGAGTTCTCCCGGCAGCGTGGCCTCGCCGCCGACGGGCGGGTCAAGGCGTTCGCGGCCGGCGCGGACGGCACCGGCTGGGGCGAGGGCGTCGGCGTCCTGTTGCTGCAACGTCTCTCCGACGCCGAGCGGGAGGGCCGGCGCGTCCTGGCCGTGGTGCGGGGCAGCGCCGTCAACCAGGACGGCGCGTCCAACGGGCTGACCGCCCCGAACGGCCCCGCCCAGCAGCGGGTCATCCGGCAGGCCCTGGCCAACGCCGGCCTGACCCCGGCCGACGTCGACGCCATCGAGGCGCACGGCACCGGTACCACCCTCGGCGACCCGATCGAGGCGCAGGCGCTGATCGGCGCGTACGGGCCGGACCGGCCCGCCGACCGGCCGCTGTGGCTCGGCTCGGTGAAGTCGAACATCGGGCACACCCAGGCCGCGGCCGGCGTGGCCAGCCTGATCAAGATGGTGCTGGCACTGGGGCACCGGACGCTGCCGGCGACCCTGCACGTCGACGAGCCGTCGCCCCACGTGGACTGGGCGTCGGGCCCGCTGGAGCTGCTCACCGAGGCGCGCCCGTGGGACGCCGACAGGGGGCCCCGCCGGGCGGGCGTCTCGTCGTTCGGCATCAGCGGCACCAACGCCCACGTGATCCTGGAGGAGGCGCCCGCCGACGTCGCCGTCGACGCGGGGCCGGTCGACGGGACCGACCGGGCCGCCGACGCCGCGCTGCCGTGGCCGGTCGCCGCCGCGACGGCCGCCGGCCTGCGGGAGCAGGCCGACCGCCTGGCCCGCCGGCTCGCCGACCCGGGCGACGGGGACGCGGCGGGCCGGCCCGGGACGGTGGCCTGGGCGCTGGCCGACGGCCGGGCGCACCTGGCCCATCGGGCGGTGGTCGTCGCCGCCGACCCGCAGGCCCGGCTGGCGGCGCTGCGGGCCCTCGCCGCCGGGGATGCGCACCCCGCGCTCGTCCCGGCTGGCCCGGCCGCCTCGGGCGGCACCGCCGTCCTCTTCTCCGGGCAGGGCGCGCAGCGCGCGGGCATGGGCCGGGAGTTGTACGACTCGTTCCCGGTGTTCGCGTCGGCGTTGGACGAGGTGTGCGGGCACTTGGACCCGCTGCTGCCGCAGCCGCTTCGGGAGGTCCTGTTCGCCGAGGCGGGCTCGCCGGAGGCGGGGCTGCTGGACCAGACGGTGTTCACCCAGGCGGGCCTGTTCGCGGTCGAGGTGGCGCTGTTCCGCCTTGTCGAGTCGTTCGGTGTGGTGCCGGACTTCGTCGGTGGCCACTCGGTGGGGGAGATCACCGCCGCGTACGTGGCCGGGGTGTTGTCCCTTGGGGACGCGTGTGCCCTGGTGGCGGCGCGGGGTCGGTTGATGCAGGCGTTGCCGGCTGGCGGCGGGATGCTGGCGGTGAACGCGGCCGAGGCCGACGTCCTGCCGACGCTTGAAGGGCTGACCGACCGGGTCGGGATCGCGGCCGTGAACGGTCCGACCTCCGTCGTGGTGTCCGGCGACCTGACGGCCCTGGACGAGGTGGAGGCCGTCTGGCGGGGCCGGGGCGTGCGGACGCGGCGGCTGACGGTGAGTCACGCGTTCCACAGCCCGCTGATGGAGCCGATGCTGGCCGAGTTCCGCACGGTGCTCGACGGGCTGACCTTCTCGGCGCCGCTGGTGCCGGTCGTGTCGAACCTGACCGGGGCGCTGGCTGCGGGCGACGAGCTTCGCACGGTCGACTACTGGGTGCGGCACGTCCGCGAGGCCGTGCGGTACGCCGACGGCGTCGCGGCGTTGCGGGCTGCCGGCGTCGACACGTACCTGGAGATCGGCCCCGCCGCCGTGCTGACCCCGATGAACGCCGACGTGCTCCCCGACGACGGCGGCACCGCCGTCGCCGTCCAGCGGGCGGGCGTACCCGAGGTGACGGCGCTGCTCACGGCCGTCGCCTCCCGGTACGCGACCGGGCGGGACGTCGACTGGGCCGCGGTACTGACGCCGCTGGCCGGACCCCGACCGGCCCCGCGCGACCTGCCGGAACTGCCCACGTACGCGTTCCAGCCGCAGCGGTACTGGCCGACCCTGGCCACGCCGCTCGGCGGGACCACGGACCAGGCCGACACCGAGTTCTGGCGGGCCGTCAGGGACGGCGACCTGGACCGGCTGGGCATCGACACCAGTCAGCCGCTGAAGGAGCTGCTCCCGGAGCTGGAGTCGTGGCGGCGCCAGCAGCGGCAGGACGGCACGCTCACCGGGTGGCGGTACCGGGTCACCTGGCGGCAGCGGCGGTTGACCGGCGGCGAGCCGGGCCGCTGGCTGCTGGTCGCGCCGCCGCGGGAAACCACGGAAACGGTCGCCGACGCGCTGCGGGCGGGCGGAGCCGCGGTACACGTGCTCACGGTGGACCCGGCGACGGCGCAGCGGGACGGCCTCGCCGCCGACCTCGACCGGGCATGCGCGGAGCACCAGCCGACGGCGCTGCTGTCGCTGCTCGCCCTCGACGAGGCGCCGCACCCCGAGCAGGACGCTCTGCCGTCCGGGCTCGCGGCGAACCTGCTGCTCCTCCAGGCGCACACCGGCCGGGAGACCGGGGCGCCGCTGTGGCTGGCCACGACCGGGGCGGTCGCCAGCGACGAGGAGCCGGCGACGCGGCCGTGGCAGGCCACCACCTGGGGCCTCGGCCTGGCCGCCGCGCTCGAACACCCCCGGCACGTCGGGGGCCTCGTCGACCTGCCCGACACGGTGACCGGGGAGCTGTCCGCCGCGTTGGTCGCCGCGCTGACCAACGTGGAGGGTGAGGACCAGGTCGTCGTCCGCGCGTCCGGCGTGCGCGTCCGGCGCCTGCTGCGGGCCACCGGCCCGGCCGGGGGTACGGGCTGGTCCCCGCAGGGCACCGTCCTGGTCACCGGCGGGGCGGGGGCCATCGCCCGGCACACCACCGCCTGGCTGGACCGGAACGGCGCCGCCGTGGTGCCGCTCGACCAGCCGGCCGGCGGGAAGCTGACCGACCGGATGGAGCAGCTCGCCGCCGACGGGCGGCCGGTGACCGCCCTGGTGCACGTACCGACCGACACCGGCACCGTGCCGCTGGCCGAGCTGACCCTCGCCGACCTCGCCGCGGACCTGCTCGCCACCGTGGGCGACATCCCCCGGTACGCCGACGAGCTGGAGAGCCGGGCCCTGGGGGCGCTGGTGCTCTGCTCGTCCACCTCGGGGGTGTGGGGCTCCGGTGGGCGTTCCGGCCAGGCGGCCGGCGACGCCCTGCTCCAGGTCCTCGCCGCCAACCGGCACCTCGCCGGCCTGCCGGTGACGTCGGTGGCGTTCGGCCCCTGGGCGGACGGCCTCGCCGACGCCGACCTGGAGCAGCTCGGCCGGCGCGGCCTGCCCGGCATGGACCCGGAGCTGGCGGTCGCCGCGCTGCGTCGGGCCGTGGCCGACGGCGCGCAGCTCGTCGTGGCCGACGTGCGGTGGGACCGGTTCGTGCCGGCCGTCGCCGCCGTGCGGGCCCGGCCGCTGTTCGGCGAGATCCCCGAGGCGCAGGAGGCGCTGCACAGCCTGCACGCCGACGAGCCGGCCGACGACGGGGCGGCCGCCGCGCTGCGCGACCGGCTGCGGCCGCTCGGCGACGCGGAGCGGGACGCCGTCCTGGTCGATCTCGTCTCCACCCAGGCCGCGGCGGTGCTCGGTCACCCGGGCACCGGCGAGCTCGGCCCGACGCGGGCGTTCCGCGAGGTCGGCTTCGACTCGATGACCGCGGTGGAGTTGCGCAACCGGCTCCGGGCGGCCACCGGGGTCAGCCTGCCGGGCAGCGTGGTCTTCGACTACCCGACCCCGTTGGCGCTGGCCCGCCACCTGCGCACCCTCGTGGTGGAGGAGGGGGTGACCGCGACCGCCGGCCTGCTGTCGGAACTGGAGAAACTGGACGGCCTGTTCGCCGCCAGCGCCCCGGACCAACTGACCCGGCAGAAGCTGCTGGTGCAGATGCAGGCCTTCATCGCCCGCTGGGGCGAGGACCGGCCCGCGCCGGCGGAGGCCCCCGTCACGCAGACGCTCGAGGGGGCCAGCGACGCCGAGATCTTCGAATTCATCCATCGGGAGCTCGGCGGCCCAGGCGGCAATGTCGGCGGTGTTTTCTGAACAATTGGCGGCCCATTGTGGGGCGCGCCCACGGGGCCGGTCGCGGCGGCTGACATCGCCACCGCCGCCGGCCCCGTGGGGTCGGCGGCGGCGGGTCGGCGGGCCAGCCTGCGGCCGTTCCGGCGGTGGTCCTGCTAGGGGCGGCCGTAGGGGACGCTAGGGGTTGTGACCGCTGTCGGCCGACACTTACCTTCCTCCGGGAAGTAGGACCTGGTGGGCACTGCAACGCTGTTGATTTTTGCAATTCGTGGTCGGGCTTAATGGGCTGTGGTGTCGCGGCTTGAGGCGTCTGTGGACGGTATCGGGTCGCCTTTTTCCGGCCCGAAAAGGTGGCGTTAATGGCGACTGAAGACACTCTCCGGGAATACCTCAAATGGGTTACCGCGGACCTCCACCAGACCAGGAGGAAGCTCGGAGAACTGGAGGCGGCGCACCGGGAGCCCATCGCCATCGTCGGTATCGGCTGCCGATTCCCCGGCGGGGTGCGCTCGCCCGAGGACCTGTGGCGGCTGGTCGCCTCCGGTCGCGACGCCATGGTCGACTTTCCCACCGACCGCGGCTGGGACCTGGAGCGGTTGATCCACCCGGACCCCGACCATCCCGGCACCTCGTACGTGGGACAGGGCGGCTTCCTCGACTCGGCCACCGAGTTCGACCCCGGCTTCTTCGGCATCTCGCCGCGCGAGGCGCTGGGCATGGACCCGCAGCAGCGGCTGCTGCTGGAGACCTCGTGGGAGGCGTTCGAACACGCCGCCATCGACCCGGCCACGCTGCGCGGCCACCAGGTCGGCGTCTTCGCCAGCACCACCGTCCAGGACTACGCGGCGCTGCTCCAGCCGCCCCCGCCCGGCGTCGAGGGGTACGTCCTCACCGGTACCGCCGCCAGCGTGGTCTCCGGCCGCATCGCGTACTCGCTCGGGCTCGAGGGCCCCGCCGTCTCCGTCGACACGGCCTGCTCCTCGTCCCTGGTCGCGCTGCACCTGGCCTGTCACGCCCTGCGTCAGGGCGAGTGCACCCTCGCGCTGGCCGGCGGCGCCACCATCCTGTCCACCCCCAGCGCGTTCGTCGGCTTCTCCCGCCAGCGCGGGCTCGCCCCCGACGGGCGGATCAAGGCGTTCGCCGCCGCCGCCGACGGCACCGCCTGGGGCGAGGGCGCCGCCATGCTGCTCGTGGAGCGGCTCTCCGACGCCCGCCGCAACGGCCACCCCGTCCTCGCCGTGGTGCGCGGCAGTGCCGTCAACCAGGACGGCGCGTCCAACGGCCTCACCGCCCCCAACGGCCCGTCCCAACAGCGGGTCGTGCTCCAGGCCCTGGCCAGCGCGCGACTCTCCCCGGAGCAGGTCGACGCGGTGGAGGCGCACGGCACCGGCACGAGCCTCGGCGACCCGATCGAGGCCACGGCTCTGCTCGCCACGTACGGGCAGGGACGGCCGGCGGACCGCCCGCTGCGGCTGGGCTCCGTCAAGTCGAACATCGGCCACACCCAGGCCGCCGCCGGCGTCGCCGGGGTGATCAAGATGGTCATGGCCCTGCGGCAGGACACGCTGCCGGCCACCCTGAACGTCGACGAGCCCACCCCCCACGTCGACTGGTCGGCCGGCGCGGTGTCACTGCTGACCGAGGCGCTGCCCTGGCCGCGTGGGGAGCAGCCCCGCCGCGCCGGGGTCTCCTCGTTCGGGATGAGCGGCACCAACGCCCACGTGATCATCGAGGAGGCGCCCCAGGAAACCCCGGACGGCGACACCGCCCCGGAGGCGGCGACCGACCCCGCCGCCGCGCCGGCGCCCGCACCGGAGCAGCCCGGCCTGCTCGCGTCTCCTGCCACGGTCTGGTCGTTGTCGGCCCGGTCCACGTCCGCGCTGCGGGAGCAGGCCGCCCGGCTCGCCCGGTACGTCCGCGCTCACGGTGATGTCGATCCGGCCCGGCTGGCCTGGTCGTTGGCGACCACGCGGTCCGCGTTCGAGCACCGGGCGGCGGTGGTGGCCGACGATCCGGCGCAGCTTCTCGCGGGGCTGGACGCCCTGGCCGCCGGCACCCCCGCCGGCACGGTCGTCACCGGCGTGGCCGGTGAGCCGGGGGAGGGTCCGGTCTGGGTGTTCCCTGGTCAGGGCGCGCAGCACGTGGCGATGGCGGCCGGGTTGATCGGTGCGTGTCCGGTGTTCGACGAGGCTCTCGCCGAGTGTCAGGCGGAGTTCGACCGGTGGCTGGACATCGATGTGGTCGCGGTGCTGACCGGTGCCGACGATTCGTGGCTGGCTCGCTCGGAGGTGGCGCAGCCGGCGTTGTTCGCGGTCGGTGTGGGTTTGGCGCGGTTGTGGCGGCAGGCGGGGATGGCCCCGAAGGCGGTGATCGGTCACTCGCAGGGTGAGATCGTGGCCGCTCATGTCGCCGGGGTGCTGTCGCTGGCCGACGCCGTCAAGGTCCTGGCGCTGCGGGTCCGGGCGCTGGCCACCATCGCCGGCACCGGGGCGATGGCCGCGATCGATTTGCCCGCCGCTGAGGTCAACGCACGGCTGCCCGAGGGGGTGACCGTGTCCGTCATCAACGGCCCCGGCACCACCGCGGTCGCGGGGCCGCCGCAGCCGGTCGCCGATCTGGTGGCGGCGTGTGTCGCCGATGGTGTGCGGGCCCGGTTGGTGGCCGTGGACTACGCCTCGCACTCTCCGGCGGTGCAGCCGGTCTCCGATCGGGTGCGTGTCGAGTTGGCTGGTCTCGCCCCGAGTGACGGCGACGTCCGGATCATCTCGACCGTCACGGGGACCTGGCTCGACGGCGCTCGGATGGACGCGGACTACTGGGCGGAGAACCTGCGTCTGCCGGTGTTGTTCGACACCGCGGTGCGTACCGCGATCGACGCCGGCCACACGGACTTCGTGGAGGTCTCCCCGCACCCGGTGCTGAGCATGTCGGTGACCGCGATCCTGGACGACACGGGCGTCGCCGGTCGGGCGTTGGCGACGCTGCGTCGCGGTGAGGACGCCCGCGTCCGGCTGCTGACCAGCATCGCCGCCGCCCACGCGAACGGGCTGCCGGTGGACTACCGCCGGGTCCTCGCCCCCGCGCCGATCCTCACCGGCCTGCCCACGTACGCCTTCCAGGCCGAGCGGTACTGGCCGGAGCAGGTGGCACCGGCCGTCGCCGGTCCGGTCAGCCCCGACGTGGTCGACGTCGAGTTCTGGTCGGCCGTGGAGAACTCCGACGTGGCGGCCCTGGCCGCGCAGCTCGAGGGTGGCGCGGCCGACGCGGAGGTGCTCGCCCCGGCGCTGCCGGTGCTGTCCTCGTGGCGCAAGGCCCGGTTGCAGCGGGCGGTGCTGGACGGCTGGTCGTACCGCGTGGTGTGGAAGCGGGTGGCGGCGGCCGGCGGTGCCGTCGCGGCCGGCGACCTGCTGGTGGTGCGGCCCGCCGACGACGCGACGGTCGACGGCTGGCTGGACCTGCTCGCCGCAGCACTGCCGGGCGGGTCGGCGGTGCGGTCGTTGGCCGTCGACCCGGCCGTGGTGTCCCGGGAGGAGCTGGCACAGCGGCTGGCCGGGCACGCGGACGCGCCGCTGGCCGGGGTGGTGTCCCTGCTCGGCCTGGTGGATGCGGAGTTCCCCGGTCACCCGGGCGTCGCCACCGGGCTGGTCGCGACGACGCGCCTGGTGCAGGCGTTGCAGGACGCCGAGGTGTCCGCGCCGCTGTGGTGCGTGACGCGTGGCGGGGTCGGCACGGGCCCGGCGGAGCCGGTCGTCAGCGCCGCGCAGCACGCGCTGTGGGGGCTGGGCCGGGTGGTGGGCCTGGAATACCCGCGGCAGTGGGGTGGGCTCGTGGACCTGCCCGCCGAGCCCGACTCGGCGACCTGGGCGGAGGTCGCCCGGATCCTCACCGGCGGCGCCGGGGACGAGGACCAGTTCGCGGTGCGTCCGTCCGGTACGTTCGTCCGGCGGCTCCACACCGCCACCGCCCGCCCCTCGGGGCAGGCGATCCCGTGGCAGCCGCGCGGCACCGTGCTGATCACCGGCGGCACGGGTGCGATCGGGGCGCAGGCCGCGCGCTGGCTCGCCGGCAACGGCGCCGAGCACCTGGTGCTGACCAGCCGCCGCGGCCTCGACGCCGCCGGCGCGCGTGAGCTGGTCGACGAACTGGCCGCCACGGGCGTACGGGTCAGCGTGGTCGCCTGCGACATGGCCGACCGTGACCAGGTCGCCGCGCTGGTCGCCGGCCTGGACGACGTGGCCCCGCTGACCGCCGTGCTGCACGCCGCCGGCACCGACCACCTCACCCCGCTGGTCGACACCGGCCTCGACGTGTTCGACCACGTCATCGCCGGCAAGGTGCTCGGCGCGCTGCACCTCGACGAGTTCCTGGCGGACCGGGAACTCGACGCCTTCGTCACGTTCTCCTCCATCGCCGCGGTGTGGGGCAGCGCCGGCCAGTGCGGGTACGCCGCGGCCAACGCGTACCTCGACGCGCTCGCGGAGCAGCGCCGCGCCCGGGGGCTCACCGCCACCTCGATCTCCTGGGGCGCCTGGGCCGAGGGCGGCATGGCCACCACCGAGGAAACCCGACAACTGCTCAGCCGACGCGGCCTCAACCCGATGCAGCCGGCCGACGCGCTGCTCGCCCTGCGCCGCGCCGTCGAGCAGGGCGAGACCTGCCTGACCGTCGCCGACGTCGACTGGAGCCGCTTCCACCCGGCGTTCACCCTGGCCCGGCCCAGCCCGTTCCTCTCGGAGCTGCCCACTGTGCGGGCGCTGGCCGAGGCCGAGGCGGAGACCGACGCGCCGGCCGGCGCGACCGACGCGCTGCGCCACCTGGCCGACCTGCCCGGGGCCGAGCAGGAGCGGGAGCTGCTCCGGCTCGTCAACGAGCAGGCCGCCCGCGTGCTCGGCCACGCCACCCCGGACGACCTGCGCGGCCGGCCGTTCAAGGACCTCGGCTTCGACTCGCTCACCGCCCTGGACTTCCGTAACCGGCTGAACGAGGCCACCGGGCTGCGGCTGCCGGCCACCCTCGTCTTCGACCACCCCACCCCGGCCGACCTGGCCCGGCACCTGCGCGAGACGGCGTTCGGCGCGGACCGCGCCGCCGCGCCCGTCGCGGTCGCCGTCACCGCCGGCGAGCCGATCGTCATCGTCGGCATGGCCTGTCGCTACCCGGGAGGCGCCGGCAGCCCCGAGGAGCTGTGGCGGCTCGTCACCGAGGGCGTCGACGCGATCGGCGAGTTTCCCACCGACCGGGGTTGGGACACCCCCGCGCCGGACAGCGGCTACACCCCGGCCGGCGGCTTCCTCTACGACGTGACCGGCTTCGACCCGGCGTTCTTCGGCATCTCGCCCCGCGAGGCCCTGGCGATGGACCCGCAGCAGCGGCTCACCCTGGAGGCGTCCTGGGAGGTGCTGGAACGGGCCGGGCTCGACCCGACCGCCCTCAAGGGCAGCCGCACCGGCGTGTACGTCGGCGCGTCCACCTCCGGCTACGGCAGCGGGCTGACCGAGGTGCCGGAGGGCACCGAGGGCTACCTGATGACCGGCGGCTCGCACAGCGTCATCTCCGGCCGGGTGGCGTACACGCTCGGGCTGGAGGGCCCGGCCATCACCGTGGACACCGCCTGCTCGTCGTCGCTGGTCGCGCTGCACCTGGCCGGCGAGGCGCTGCGCCGGGGCGAGTGCGATCTCGCCCTCGCCGGCGGTGTCGCCGTGATGGCCACCCCGGACACCTTCGCCGAGTTCTCCCGCCAGGGCGGTCTCGCCGGCGACGGGCGGTGCAAGTCGTTCGCCGCCGCCGCCGACGGCACCGGGTGGGCCGAGGGCGTCGGCATGCTGCTGGTCGAGCGGCTCTCCGACGCGCGGCGCAACGGCCACCGCGTCCTCGCCGTGCTGCGCGGCTCCGCGGTCAACCAGGACGGGGCGTCGAACGGGCTGACCGCCCCGAACGGGCCGTCCCAGCAGCGGGTCATCCGCCAGGCGCTGGCCAACGCCCGGCTGACCACGGCCGACGTGGACGTGGCCGAGGCACACGGAACCGGCACCACTCTCGGCGACCCGATCGAGGCGCAGGCGCTGCTGGCCACGTACGGGCAGGACCGGGGCGACGCCGAGCCGCTCCTGCTCGGCTCGATCAAGTCGAACATCGGGCACGCCCAGGCCGCGGCCGGGATGGCCGGTGTGATCAAGATGGTGCAGGCCATCCAGCACGGGGTCGTCCCCGCGACCCTGCACGTGGACGAGCCCTCCCCGCACATCGACTGGACGGCCGGGGCCGTCACGCTCGTCACCGAGCAGCGGCCGTGGCCGGAGACGGGCCGGCCGCGCCGGGCAGCGGTGTCGTCGTTCGGTGTCTCCGGCACCAACGCCCACATCATCGTCGAACAGCCGGAGGAGCCCGCCGAGCCGGACGCCGACGCCGAGCCCACCGAGGCCGGCCCGCCCGCCGAGGGCGGCCCCGACCGGCTGGTCGGCTCGGACGTGGTGCTGTGGCCGCTGTCGGCGCGGTCCGGCGCGGCACTGCGGGCCCAGGCGGAACGGCTCGCGCGGCACGTCCGCGAGCACGACGACCTCGACCCGGCCGCCGTGGCGTGGTCGCTGGCGACCACCCGGGCCGCACTGGAGCAGCGCGCCGCCGTCGTCGGGGCGAACACCGAGGAGCTGCTGGCCGGCCTGGACGCCCTGGCGACCGGCGCGCCCGCCGGCCACGTCGTCGGCGGAACGGCGTCCGACCACGGGGTGGTGTTCGTGTTCCCCGGTCAGGGTGGCCAGTCGGCGCGGATGGCGGCGGGTCTGGTGGGGCGGTGTGCGGCGTTTGATGCGCGGCTGGCGGAGTGTCAGCGGGCGTTCGCGCCGTATCTGGATGTGGACATCGTGTCGGTGTTGACCGGGGATGACGAGTCCTGGTTGGACCGGGTCGAGATCCTGCAGCCGGTGTTGTTCGCGGTGGGTGTGTCTTTGGCGGAGGTGTGGCGGCAGGCGGGGGTGACTCCGCAGGTGGTGATTGGTCATTCGCAGGGGGAGATCGCGGCGGCTTGTGTGGCGGGTGTGCTGTCCCTGGATGATGCGGCGAGGGCGGTGATTCTGCGGGCTCGTGCCCTGGCCGGTCTTGCGGGTACGGGGGCGATGGCGGCGGTGGACCTGCCGGCCGACGAGGTGACGGCTCGTCTGGTGGATCATCCCGAGGTGGTGGTGGGGGTGGTGAACGGGCCGGCGACGGTGGTGGTTTCCGGGCCGCCGGAGCAGGTGGCGGAGTTGGTGGAGGTGTTCCGGGCCGAGGGGGTGCGGGCGCGGCCGATCCGGTTCAACTACGCCTCGCACTCCCCGGCGGTCGAGCAAATTCGTGATCAGATGTTGGCGGATCTGGCGGGTCTGGAGCCGCGGCGCGGGGACGTTCCGTTGGTGTCGACGCTGACTGGTGACTGGGCTGATCCGACCGTCATGGATGGCGGTTACTGGTATGAGAACCTGCGGAATCCGGTGCGGTTCGACGCGGCGGTGCGGGTGGCGGTCGCGGCGGGGCACACCACGTTCGTGGAGGTGTCGGCGCATCCGGTGTTGACGATGCCGGTGACGGCGATCCTGGACGACACCGGCAGCACGGGGCACACGCTGGGTAGCTTGCGGCGGGGTGATGATGATCCGACGCGGCTGTTGACGAACCTGGCCACCGCGTACGCGATCGGCCTGCCCGTCGACCTGGCGAAGGTCCTCACGCCCGCGCCGACCGTCGACCTGCCCACGTACCCGTTCAGGCGGGACCGGTACTGGCTGTCGCGCGGCGGCGCCAGCCGGGCGGGGCTGCCGTCGGTCGGCCTCGACCCGGTGGACCACCCGCTGCTCAGCGCGGCGGCCGACCTGCCCGGCGACGAGGGCCTGCTGCTCACCGGCCGGCTGTCGCTGGCCACCCACCCGTGGCTGGCCGACCACGCCGTGCTCGGCACGGCCCTGCTGCCCGGCACGGCCATGGTGGAGCTGGCGTCGTCCAGCGGCCGGGGCGTCGGCACCGCCCACGTGGCGGAGCTGGTCCTGGAGGCGCCTCTCGTCGTCCCCGGGACCGGCGGCGTCGACCTGCGGGTCCGCGTCGGCCCGGCCGACGCCGACGGCTGCCGCCCGGTCGCCATCCACTCGTACGTCGACGACGGCACCGACCGGCCGGAGAAGACCCGGCAGTGGCAGCGGCACGCCACGGGCCTGCTCGCCCCCACCCGGGCGGTGACGGCGGCCCCGGCCGGCGCCTGGCCCCCCGCCGACGCCGAGCCGATCGCGCTGGACGCCCTCTACCCGCACCTCGCCGAGCAGGGCTACCACTACGGACCGGTCTTCCAGGCCCTGCGCGCGGCCTGGCGCAGCGGCGGCGACATCCTCGCCGAGGTGGCGCTGGACGTCGACGCGGCCACCGACAGCGCCGCCTTCTCGGTGCACCCGGTGCTGCTCGACGCCGCTCTGCACGCCATCGGCGCCAGCGTCCTCGACCGCGTCGACACCGAGGCGCAGCCGAGCGCGACGCAGACCGGGTTGCCGTTCTCCTGGACGGACGTCGCCATCCAGCCCACCCGGGCCCGTGAGCTGCGGGTCCGACTCACGGTCACCGAGGCGTCGGTGGCGGCGACCGTCACGGACACCTCCGGCGTGCCCGTCGCGTCCCTCGACTCCCTCGTCCTGCGGCCGGTCAGCACCGACCAGCTCGACGCGGCCCGCCGGGCGGCGAACCGGTCGCTGCACCGGCTCGACTGGATCGCCCCCGAGCCCGCGACGGGCCGGCCCGCCCGGATCGCCGTGCTCGGCGACGCCGACGGGTGGCCGGGCACGGAGGCGTACCGGGACCTCGACGAGCTGGTCGAGGCCGTGACCCGCGGGACGGCCGTGCCCGACGCGGTGCTCGCCACCTGCGTGGGGAAGCGCGCCGACGAGCCGAGCCCGGCGCGGGCCGCGCACCTGGTCAGCCACGAGACGCTGGCGCTGGCGCAGGACTGGCTCACCCGCGAGCCGCTGGCGGACGCCCGGCTCGTCGTCGTCACCCGGGGCGCGGTCTGCGTCGACGGCGACGAGCGGCCCGCCGACCTGCCGGCCGCCACGGTGTGGGGGCTGGTCCGCTCCGCACAGTCGGAGAACCCGGGCCGGTTCGTGCTGCTCGACCTCGACGACGACCCCCGCTCGGCGGTGGCCCTGCCGGCGGCGCTGGGCACCGGCGAACCGCAGCTCGCCGTCCGCGCCGGTCAGCTCCGGGTGCCCCGGCTGACCCGGCTCGGTCCGGCGCCGCAGGACCGGCCGGCGCCGGACCTGTCCGCCGGCACCGTCCTGATCACCGGTGCCTTCGGTGTGATCGGCCGGCTGGTCGCCCGGCACCTCGTCACCCGGTACGCGGTGCCCCGGCTGCTACTGGTCAGCCGCAGCGGCCTCGACGCCCCGGGCGCGGCGGAACTCGTCGAGGAGCTGACCGGGCTCGGCGCCACCGCCCAGGTCGCCGCCGCCGACGTCACCGACCGCAACGCCCTCGCCGTGCTGCTCGACGAGATCCCCGCCGACCGACCGCTGGTCGGCGTCGTGCACGCCGCCGGGATCCTCGACGACGGGGTGCTGCCGGCACTCACCCCGGCCCGGTTCGACAGGGTCCTCGGGCCGAAGGTGGACGCCGCCTGGCACCTGCACGAGCTGACCGAGAAGCTCGACCTGGCCGCGTTCGTGCTCTTCTCCTCCGCGGCTGGGCTGTTCGGCGGCCCCGGCCAGGCCAACCACGCCGCCGCGAACGCGTTCCTCGACACCCTCGCCCACCACCGCCGGGCGAGCGGGCTGGCCGTCACCTCGATGGCGTGGGGGCCGTGGGCCAACCCCGACGAGCCCGGCGGGCCGCAGGGGCACGTGGACGAGGAGCGGATGAGCCGCGCCGGCTTCCACCCCCTCGACCCGGACGAGGGCATGGAACTGTTCAGCGAGGGGCTGCGCCTCGGCGACGCGGTGGTCGTGCCCGTGAGCCTGGACCACGGGGTGTTCGGCCGGCTCGGCCCGGCGCTGCCCCCGCTGCTGCACGGCCTGGTCCGCCCGACCGTCGGGGCACCGGCGGCGGCGACGTCGGCGGCGGACGCGGCGGCGGCGCTGGCGGACACCCTCGCCGCCACCCCCGAGGGGGAGCGGGACCGGGTGCTGTCCGACCTGGTCCGCACCCACGCGGCCGCGGTGCTCGGCTACTCCTCGATGCGCGACATCGACGAGGAGAAGGGCTTCGTCGAGTTGGGCTTCGACTCGCTGACCGCGGTGGAGTTCCGCAACCGGCTCAGCGCCGCCACCGGCCTGCGCCTGCCGTCCACCCTGATCTACGACCGGCCGACCACCGCGGCCATCGTCGCCCACCTACGCGGGTCGCTGCTCGCCGAGCGGACCACCTCCGCGCTGTCGGTGCTCGGCGAGCTCAACAAGCTGGAGACCGCCATGCGTGCGGTCGCCGCCGACGACACCGACCGGACCGCCGTCGCCGCCCGGCTGCGCGAGCTGCTCTCGCTCTGGACGTACGCCGACAGCGGCACCGACGACGCCGCCGCGGCCGACGGCAACCTCAGCTCCGCCAGCGCGGAGGAGCTGTTCAACCTCCTCGACGACGAGCTCGGCACGGCCTGAGCGCGCATGTCCCGGACCTCTGACCCCGATACGGAGTGGCCCGATGCCCACTGAGGAAGAGTTCCTCGACTACCTCCGGCGCGCCACGGCCGACCTGCGCGAGGCACGGCGGCGCGTGCGCGAGGTGGAGGCGAAGGACCGCGAGCCGATGGCCATCGTCGGCATGGCGTGCCGCTACCCGGGCGGCGTCACGAGCCCGGACGAGCTGTGGCGACTGGTCGCCGACGGCCGGGACGGGGTGGGGGACTTCCCCACCGACCGGGGCTGGGACCTGGAGCGGCTGTTCCACGTCGACCCGGACAACCCGGGCACCTCGTACACCGACAAGGGCGGCTTCCTCTACGAGGCCACCAAGTTCGACCCGGCCTTCTTCGGCATCTCGCCCCGCGAGGCCCTGGCCATGGACCCGCAGCAGCGGCTGCTGCTGGAGAGCTCCTGGGAGGCGTTCGAGTCCGCCGGCCTGGACCCGCAGCGACTGCGCGGCAGCCGTACCGGGGTGTTCGCCGGGGTGATGTACCACGACTACGCCTCCCGGGTGGTGGACCTGCCGGAGGGTGTGGAGGGGTACCTCGGCACCGGCAACTCCGGGAGCGTGGTGTCCGGCCGGGTGGCGTACA
The DNA here is from genome assembly GCF_042899165.1 of Micromonospora sp. NPDC000121. Taxonomy (NCBI): domain Bacteria; kingdom Bacillati; phylum Actinomycetota; class Actinomycetes; order Micromonosporales; family Micromonosporaceae; genus Micromonospora; species Micromonospora sp. NPDC000121. Next base: position 15,850 of record NZ_JBIAZP010000019.1, on the reverse strand, counting down.
CGTACGGCCTCGAAGGGCCGGCCGTCACCGTCGACACCGCCTGCTCGTCGTCGCTGGTCGCTGTGCACCTCGCCGTGCAGGCGCTGCGTCAGCGCGACTGCGACCTCGCCCTGGCCGGCGGTGTGACCGTGCTGTCCACCCCCGGCGTCTTCGCCGAGTTCTCCCGGCAGCGCGGGCTCTCCGGCAACGGGCGGTGCAAGTCGTTCGCCGCCGCCGCCGACGGCACCGGCTGGGCCGAGGGCGTCGGCGTGCTGCTGCTCCAGCGGCTCTCGGACGCGCAACGCGACGGCCGGCGGATCTACGCGGTGATCCGGGGCAGCGCCGTCAACCAGGACGGCGCCAGCAGCGGCCTGACCACCCCGAACGGTCCCAGCCAGGAGCGGGTCATCCGGCAGGCCCTGGCCAACGCCCGGCTCTCCCCGGCCGACGTGGACGTGGTCGAGGCGCACGGCACGGGCACCACCCTGGGCGACCCGATCGAGGCGCAGGCGTTGCTCGCCACGTACGGGCAGGACCGCGCCGACGGGGAGCCCATGTGGCTCGGCTCGGTGAAGTCCAACCTCGGTCACACCCAGGCCGCGGCCGGGGCCGCCGGCATCATCAAGATGGTCATGGCGATGCGGCACGGCGTCCTGCCGCGCACCCTGCACGTCGACGAGCCCACCCCGCACGTCGACTGGTCGGCCGGCGCCGTCGAGCTGCTCACCGAGGCCCGGCCCTGGCCGGAGAAGCAGCGGGCGCGGCGGGCGGCCGTGTCGTCCTTCGGCGTCAGCGGCACGAACGCCCACGTCATCGTCGAACAGGCCCCCGCCGCCGAGGAGCCGGAGCCGGCGGGGCAGGCGGCCCCGCCGCCGCTGGTCCCGGTGCTCCTGTCCGCGCGCAGCCCGCGGTCCCTCGCCGCGCAGGCCCGCCGCTGGGCCGACCACCTCGCCACCGACTCCTCGGCCCGGCCCGTCGACGTGGCCGCGTCCTCGCTCAGCCGGGGCGGGCTGGACCGGCGGGCCGTCGTGCTCGCCGCCGACCGCGCCGACCTGCTCGCCGGGCTGCGCGCCCTCGCCGACGGCGCGGCGGCCCCCTCGGTGGTCACCGGCGCGGCCGCCTCCCGCGGCCGGGTCGCGTTCCTCTTCTCCGGCCAGGGCGCCCAGCGTCCCGGCATGGGCCGGCAGCTCGCCGAGGCGTACCCGGTCTTCGCCGCCGCCCTCGACGAGGTCTGCGCCCAGCTCGACCCGCACCTGCCGCGGCCGCTGCGGGAGGTGATGTTCGCCGAGGACGGCACCGCGGACGCGGAGCTGCTGCACCAGACGGTGTTCACCCAGGCCGGCCTCTTCGCCGTCGAGGTGGCCCTGGCCCGGCTCGCCGGGTCGTTCGGCGTCGTCCCCGACTTCCTGGTCGGCCACTCGATCGGCGAACTGGCCGCCGCGCACGTCGCCGGGGTGCTCTCCCTCGCGGACGCGGCCGCGCTGGTCGCCGCCCGGGGCCGGCTCATGCAGGCCCTGCCGGCCGGCGGCGCGATGCTCGCCGTCGCCGCCGACGAGGCGTCGGTGGCCGAGTCGCTGTCCGGCGTGACCGGCCGCGTCGACATCGCCGCCGTCAACGGGCCCGCCTCTGTCGTCGTCTCCGGCGACGCGCAGGCCATCGACGAGCTGGCCGCGCTCTGGGCCGGCCGGGGCACGCCCACCCACCGGCTGCGGGTCAGCCACGCCTTCCACAGCGCGCTGATGGAGCCCATGCTCGCCGAGTTCGCGGCGGTCGCCGAGGGCCTGACGTTCCGCCCGCCCACCGTGCCGATCGTGTCCAACGTGACCGGCCGGATCGCCGAGCCGGAGCAGCTGTGCAGCCCCGGCTACTGGGTGCGGCACGTCCGGGAGGCCGTGCGCTTCGCCGACGCCGTCGGGCGGCTCGCCGAGGCCGGCGTCGGCACGTACGTCGAGCTGGGGCCCAGCGGAGTGCTCACGGCCATGGCCCAGAGCTGCCTCACCGACCCGGCCGCGGTGCTGGTGCCGCTGGTCCGCAAGGACCGGCCGGAGCCCCGCGCCGTGCTGGAGGGGCTCGCCCGGCTGCACGCCGACGGCCTCGCCGTCGGCTGGGACGCGCTGCTCGCCGACACCGGCGCCCGCCGGGTGGACCTGCCCACGTACGCGTTCGAGCACGAGCGGTACTGGCTGGAGCCCGTCGGCCGGCTCGCCGACGTCTCCGGCGCCGGACTCGGCGCGGCCGGGCACCCGCTGCTCGGCGCGGCGGTCTCCGTCGCCGGCGAGGACATGGTGCTGCTCACCGGCCGGCTGTCGCTGGCCACCCACCCGTGGCTGGCCGACCACGCGGTCTCCGACGTCGTGGTGGTGCCCGGCACGGCGCTGGTAGAGCTGGTGGTGCGGGCCGGCGACGAGATCGGCGCCTCCCGCGTACGGGAGTTGACCGTCGCCGCGCCGCTGACGCTGCCCCCAGCCGGGGGCATGCGGGTGCAGGTGCGCGTCGGCCCGGCCGACGACGCCGGCGCCCGCGCGGTGACCGTGCACGCCCAGTCCGAGGAGGACCCGGAGGCCGGCTGGGTGCGGCACGCCGAGGGCGTGCTGGAGCCCGCCACCGCCGAGGAACCCGGCCTGGGGGCGTGGCCGCCCGCCGCCGCGACCGAGGTGCGGCTCGACGACTGGTACGACGCGCTGGCCGGGCGCGGCCTCGCGTACGGGCCGGCGTTCCGGGGGCTGCGCCGGCTGTGGACGGGCGACGGCGAGGTGTACGCCGAGGTGGCCCTGCCGCAGGACGTGGCGGACGCCGCCGGCGCCTTCGGGGTGCACCCGGCGCTGCTGGACGCCGCCCTGCATCCCGTCGGAGTGCTGCTCGCCGATGCGGGCGACGGCCCCCGGGTGCCGTTCGCGTTCGAGGGCGTCCAGGTGCACGCGTCCGGCGCGTCGGCGTTGCGGGTGCGGCTGTCCCGTGACGGCTCGGCGGTGCGGCTGGTCGCCGCCGACGCCACGGGCGCGCCGGTCGTGTCGGTGGACTCCCTGGTCCTGCGGGAGATGACCGGCCTGACCGCCCCGGGCGCGGCGGCCCGGTCGATGTTCGAGGTGGTCTGGCAGGCCGAGGAGGTCACGGCGGTCGAGGACCTGTCCGGCTGGGCGTTGCTCGCCGACGCGGACCAGCCGAACCTCGCCGGCCTGCCCGCGTTCGCCGACGTGGCGGCGGTGCTGGCCGCCGCGGCCGAGACGGGGGAGGAGCCCCCGCGGATCCTCGTGCTGCCGGTGTCCGCCCCGTCCGGCCTGGACGTGCCGGGGGCGGTCCGGGCGGTGACCACGGACGTGCTCGGGGTGGCGCAGGCGTGGCTCGCCGCCGATGCCCTGGCCGACTCCCGACTGGTGGTGCTGACCCGGGGCGCGGTGGCGGCCCGCGACGCCGACCAGGTCGCCGACCTGCCCGGCGCCGCCGTGTGGGGCCTGCTCCGCTCGGCGCAGTCCGAGCACCCGGAGCGCCTGGTGCTGGCCGACCTCGACCGTGACCCGGACGCCGCCACCCTCGCCGTGCTGGCCGGCGTCGCCGACGACCTGCCCGCCACCGGCGGGCAGGTGGCGCTGCGCGCCGACGCGGTCCTGACCCCCCGCCTCGCCCGGGCCACGCTCCCCTCGACGGGGGACGCGCCGTCCCTCGGCGACGGCACGGTCCTCGTCACCGGCGGCACGGGGGCGCTGGCGGCCCTCGTGGCGGAGCACCTGGTCACGGCGTACGGGGCGCGGTCGCTGCTGCTGGTGTCCCGGCGGGGCCCGGCCGCCCCCGGCGCGGACGCGCTGGCGGAGCGGCTGACCGGCCTCGGCGCCCGGGTCGAGGTCGTCGCCGCCGACGTCACCGACCGCGACCAGGTGGCGGCGCTGGTCGCCGGCGTCGGCGGCCGACTGGCCGGTGTGGTGCACACCGCGGCCGTGCTCGACGACGGCGTGGTCTCGGCGATCAGCCCGCAGCGGCTGGCCGGCGTGCTGGCCCCGAAGGCCGCCGCCGGCTGGTGGCTGCACGAGGCGACGCTCGGCCTGGACCTCGACCTGTTCGTGGTGTTCTCGTCCGCGGCGGGCGTGCTGGGCTCCCCGGGCCAGGCCGCGTACGCGGCGGGGAACGCCTTCCTCGACGCCCTCGCGGTGCACCGCCGGCAGGCGGGGCTGCCCGGCGTCAGCCTGGCGTGGGGCATGTGGGACACCGCCGGCATGGCCGCGTCGGTGAGCGACGCCGACCGCGCCCGGTCGACCCGGGCCGGCATCACCGGCATGAGCACCGAGACGGGCCTGGAGCTGTTCGACGCCGCCCTGGCCGCGGACCGGCCCGTGCTGGTGCCGGCCGTCATCGACGTGGCGGCGATGCGGGCGCAGGTCGTCGCCGGCCGGGTGCCGTCGCTGCTGCGGGTGCTGCTGGGCGCGGTCAACGCCCGCCGGCAGGCGGGCCGGGGCAACTGGGCCGACCGGCTGGCCGGACTGGACCCGCAGGAGGCCCGCGACCAGGTCGATGTTCTCGTCCGTGGCCTGGTCGCCCAGGTCCTCGGGCACGGCACCGCCGAGGCGGTGCCGGGGGACCGGGCGTTCCGGGAGCTGGGCTTCGACTCGCTGACGGCCGTCGACCTGCGCAACCGGATCAACGCGGCGACGGGGCTGCGGCTGCCGTCGACGCTGGTGTTCGACTACCCGACCGCGCGGATCCTCGCCGACCAGGTCTACGCCGAGCTGGCCGGCGGCCGGGCGGCCACGGTCGCCGCCGCCGAGGCGGCCACGGGCACCGGCTTCGGCGAGCCGATCGCGATCGTCGGCATGGCCTGCCGGTACCCGGGCGGGGTCGACAGCCCGGACCGGTTGTGGGAGTTGCTGGCCACGGCCGGGGACGGGATCGGCGAGTTCCCGGCCGACCGCGGATGGGACCTGGAGTCGCTGTTCGACCCGGACCCGAACAGCAGCGGCACGTCGTACACCCGGCAGGGCGGATTCCTGTACGGGGCCGCCGAGTTCGACCCGGGCTTCTTCGGGATCTCGCCGCGCGAGGCCCTTGCGATGGACCCGCAGCAGCGGCTGCTGCTGGAGACCTCGTGGGAGGCGTTCGAGTCGGGGGGCCTCGACCCGCACCGGCTTCGGGGCAGCCGGACGGGCGTGTTCGCGGGCGTCATGTACCACGACTACGCGTCCCGTCTGCTGGACCTGCCCGCCGAGGTGGAGGGCTACATCGGCACCGGCACCTCCGGCAGCGTGCTGTCCGGCCGGGTGGCGTACACGTTCGGGCTCGAGGGCCCGGCGGTCACGGTCGACACGGCGTGCTCCTCCAGCCTCGTCGCGCTGCACCTCGCGGCGCAGGCGCTGCGGTCGGGGGAATGCGACCTGGCGTTGGCCGGTGGCGTGACCGTGATGGCCACCCCGGGCACGTTCGTCGAGTTCTCGCGGCAGCGCGCGCTGTCGCAGGACGGGCGGTGCAAGTCGTTCGCCGCCGCCGCCGACGGCACCGGATGGGCGGAGGGCGCCGGCGTGCTGCTCGTGCAGCGGCTGTCCGACGCCCAGCGGGAGGGCCGGCGCATCCTGGCGGTCGTGCGCGGCACCGCCGTGAACCAGGACGGCGCGTCCAACGGCCTCACGGCGCCGAACGGTCCGTCGCAGCAGCGGGTCATCCGCCAGGCGCTGGCCAACGCGCGCCTGACCACGGCCGACGTCGACGCCGTGGAGGCGCACGGCACCGGCACCACCCTCGGCGACCCGATCGAGGCGCAGGCGTTGCTGGCGACGTACGGGCAGGACCGGCCCGCCGACCGGCCGCTGCTGCTGGGGTCGATCAAGTCGAACATCGGGCACACGCAGGCCGCGGCGGGTGTGGCGGGCGTGATCAAGATGGTCCTCGCCATGCGGCACGGCCTCGTCCCGCCGACGCTGCACGTCGACGAGCCCTCGCCGCACATCGACTGGACGGCCGGGGCCGTCGCGCTCGCCACCGAGGCGACCCCGTGGCCGGCCGTCGACCGGCCGCGCCGGGCCGCCGTGTCGTCCTTCGGCATCTCCGGCACCAACGCCCACGTGGTGTTGGAGCAGGCCCCCGAGCCCACGGTCGTGGCGGAGTTCCGGCCCGGCACCGCCGCCGAAGCCGGGCTCGTCCCGCTCGTGCTGTCCGCCGCGGACCGGACCGCCCTGGGGGAGCAGGCCGTCCGGTTGCGGTCGCACCTCGCCGCGCACCCCGAGATCCAACCGGACGAGGTGGCGTACGCCCTGGCGACCACGCGGGCGTCGTTCCCGCACCGGGCCGTGGTGCTCGGCCGGGACCAGGCCGAGCTGACCCGGGGCCTCACCGCGCTCGCCGACGGCCAGTCCGCCCCCGCCGTGGTGACCGGTACGGCCCTGCGTAACACCGCCCCCGTCTTCGTCTTCTCCGGCCACGGCTCGCCGTGGCCGGGCATGGCGACGGAGCTGCTGGACAGCTCCCCGGTCTTCGCCGCGTCGATGGCCGAGTGCGAGGCCGCCCTCGCGTCCTGGGTCGACTGGTCGCTGACCGACGTGCTGCGCGGCGCCGAGGGCGCCCCGCCGTTGGCCGCATCCGGCGTGCTGGAGCCCGCCCTCTGGGCGGTGACGGTCTCCCTGGCCCGGCTGTGGCGCTCGCTCGGCGTACGGCCGGCCGCGGTGGTCGGGCACGCCCAGGGGGAGATCGCCGCCGCCTGCGTGGCCGGCGCCCTCTCCCTGGAGGACGCCGCCCGGATCGTGGTCCTGCGCAGCCAGGTGCTGGCCGACCTCGCCGGCGAGGCCGGGACGGTCGACGCCTTCGACGTCGACGGCGCCCTCCACCCCGCACAGATCGAGGCTGTCGCCGACCGGTTCCTGAGCGCCCTCGACGGGATCACCGCCCGCCCCGCCGAGCTGCCCTTCTACTCCGCGCTGACCGGCCGGCAGACCGACACCACCACCCTCGACGCCCACTACTGGCACCGCAACCTGCAGGAGACGGTGGACGTCGAGCGGGCCGTGCGCAGCCTGCTCGACGACGGCCACCAGGTCTTCCTGGAGGTCGGCCCGCACCCCGCGCTCAGCTCCGGGACGCGGGAGGCGATCGACGCCAGCGAGCACGAGGCGGCCGTGGTGGACACCCTGCGCCACGGCGAGGGCGGCTGGCCCCGGATCCTCACCGCCCTCGCCGAGCTGCACGTCCGCGGCGTCGACGCGGACTGGCACGCCGTCTGCGGCGTGCGTACCGGACCGGCCGTGCCGCTGCCGACGTACGCCTTCCACCGGCAGCGGTACTGGCCCGAGGCGCCGCTGCGCACCGGCCCGGCGTCCACGGTGGAGGATTCCGTCGACCGCCAGTTCTGGGACGCCGTGGAGCGGGCCGACGCGGACGCCCTCGCCGCCGCCATGCGCATCGACGGGACCGCGGCGCGGACCCTCGGCGAGGCGCTGCCGGTGCTCTCCGGATGGCGGCAGCGGCGCCGCGACGAGTCCACGGTGGACGCCTGGCGCTACCGGGTGCGCTGGAAGCCCCTCACCGCCGCGTCCTCCGCCCGGCTGGGCGGGACCTGGCTGCTCGTGTCGCCCGCCGCGTACGCCGACCACCCGCTGGTCGGGCAGGTCGCCCAGGCCCTCGACGAGGCCGGGGCCGACGTCGTCCCGGTGACCGTCGCCGACCCGGACCGCGCGGCGCTGGCCGGGCAGCTCGCCCACCTCGAGGCCGACGCCGTCACCGGCGTGCTCTCCCTGCTCGCCCTCGACGAGACCGGCCACCCGGACCACCCGGTGGTGCCCGCCGGGCTGGCCGGCACGCTCGCCCTGGTGCAGACCCTCGGCGACCTCGGGATCACCGCCCCGCTGTGGTGCGCCACCAGCGGCGCCGTCTCCACCGGTCGCGCCGACCCGCTCGACCACCCCCGGCAGGCCCCGGTCTGGGGCCTCGGCCGGGTGGTCGCCCTGGAACACCCCGAGCGCTGGGGCGGCCTGGTCGACCTGCCGGCCGCCCTGGACCGGACCTCGCGGGGCCGGCTCGCCGCCGTCCTCGCCGGGGCCGGGCACGAGGACCAGATCGCCGTCCGCCCCTCCGGCCTGTTCGCCCGCCGGCTCGTCCGCGCCGGCACGGACACCCCGCCGGCGGCCACCGGCTGGCGGCCCGCCGGCACCGTCCTGGTCACCGGCGGCCTCGGCTCGCTCGGCGCGCACGTGGCCCGCTGGCTCGCCCGCGGCGGCGCGTCCCACCTCGTGCTGACCAGCCGGCAGGGCCCGGCGGCGGCCGGTGCGGCCGCGCTGGAGGCGGAGCTGACCGCGCTCGGCGCGACCGTCACCGTGGCGGCCTGCGACGTGGCCGACCTCGACTCGCTGCGCGGCCTCGTCGACCGGCTCGCCGGGCAGGGCGTCCGGATCGACGCGGTCTTCCACGCCGCCGGGGTCGCCCACGCGGGCCCGCTCGCCGGCACCGACCTGGCCGAGCTCGCCGACGGCCTGCACGCGAAGGTCGCCGGCGCGGTCAACCTCGACGAGACCTTCGGCGGCGACCTGGGCGCGTTCGTCCTGTTCTCCTCCGGGGCGGGCGTCTGGGGCGGCGGTCTGCAGGGCAGCTACGCCGCCGGCAACGCGTTCCTCGACGCGCTCGCCGAGGACCGGCGTCGCCGGGGCCTCGCGGCCACCGCCGTGGCCTGGGGCGCCTGGGACGGCGGCGGCATGCTGGAGGCCGAGGGCGCCGCCGACCACATGTTCCGCTCCGGCGTCCGGCCGATGCGCCCCGACCTGGCCGTCGCCGTGCTCGCCCAGGCCCTCGCCCACGACGAGGCGACCCTCACCGTGGCCGACATCGCCTGGGACCGGTTCCACCAGACCTACGCGATGACCCGTCCTCGGCCGCTGATCGAGGACGTTCCCGAGGTCGCCCGGATCATCGCCGCCGCCCGTGCCCGCGACCACGACGAGCCGGCCGAGGCGTCCCCCCTGCGCAACCGGCTCGCCGGCCTGGCCGAGCAGGAGCGCCGCCGCACCCTGCTGGAGCTGGTCCGGATGCACGCCGCGGCGGTGCTCGGGCACGCCTCCGCCGAGGCGATCGGCGTGGACCGGCCGTTCCGGGAGATCGGCTTCGACTCGCTCAGCGCCGTGGAGATGCGTAACCGGCTGGGCGAGGCGGTCGGGCTGCGGCTGCCCGCCACGCTGGTCTTCGACCGGCCCACCCCGTCGCTGCTCGCCGGCTGGCTGGCCGACCGGATCCTCGGCGTGACCGACGAGACGGCCGCCCCCACACAGGCCGCCGCCGCGCTGGACGAGCCGATCGCCATCGTCGCCATGAGCTGCCGCTACCCGGGAGGGGTGACGAGCCCGGAGGACCTGTGGCGGCTGGTGGCCGAGGGCCACGACGCCATCGCCCCGTTCCCCGCCGACCGGGGCTGGGACCTCGACGCCATCTACGACCCCGACCCCGACAGGCTCGGCACCTCGTACGTCCGCGAGGGCGGCTTCGTCGCCGACGTCGGCGGGTTCGACCCGGGCCTGTTCGGCATCTCGCCCCGCGAGGCCCTGGTGATGGACCCGCAGCAGCGGCTGCTGCTGGAGACCGGGTGGGAGCTGTTCGAGCGCGCCGGCATCGCCCCCGCGGACATGCGGGAGAGCAGCACCGGCGTCTTCGTCGGCACCAACGGGCAGGACTACGCCACCCTGCTGATGGCCGCGCGGGCCGAGACCGAGGGCTTCCAGGCGACGGGCAACACCGCGGCGGTCGTCTCCGGCCGGCTGTCCTACACGTTCGGCCTGCAGGGCCCCGCGGTCACCGTGGACACGGCGTGTTCGTCGTCGTTGGTCGCGCTGCATCTGGCCGCGCAGGCGCTGCGTTCCGGCGAGTGTGATCTGGCGCTGGCCGGCGGTGTCACGGTGATGTCGACGCCGGGCGCGTTCCTGGAGTTCTCCCGGCAGCGTGGCCTCGCCGCCGACGGGCGGGTCAAGGCGTTCGCGGCCGGCGCGGACGGCACCGGCTGGGGCGAGGGCGTCGGCCTGCTGCTCCTGCAGCGGCTCTCCGACGCCCGGCGCGAGGGCCGGCGCGTGCTTGCCGTGTTGCGCGGCTCCGCGACCAACCAGGACGGCGCGTCCAACGGGCTGACCGCCCCCAACGGCCCCGCCCAGCAGCGGGTCATCCGGCAGGCCCTGGCCAACGCCCGGCTCACCCCGGCTGACGTGGACGCCGTCGACGGCCACGGCACCGGCACCCGCCTCGGCGACCCGATCGAGGCGCAGGCGCTGCTCGCCACGTACGGGCAGGACCGGCCCGCCGACCGGCCGCTGTGGCTCGGCTCGGTCAAGTCGAACATCGGCCACACCCAGGCCGCGGCCGGCGTCGCCGGCGTGATCAAGATGGTGCTGGCGATGCGGCACGGCGTGCTGCCACCCACCCTGCACGTCGACGAGCCCACCCCGCAGGTCGACTGGACCGAAGGCGCGGTCGCGCTGCTCGCCGAGCCCCAGCCGTGGCCCGTCGTGGACCGGCCGCGCCGGGCCGCGGTGTCGTCGTTCGGGGTCAGCGGCACCAACGCCCACGTCATCCTCGAACAGGCGCCGCCGGCCGAGGACGACGCGCCGCGGACCGACGTCGAGCGGACCGACGCCGCGCGGCCCCCGGCGCTGCCGCTGCTGCCCTGGGCGGTCTCCGGCGCCGACGAGGACGCGCTGCGTGCCCAGGCGGCCCGGCTCGCCGAGTGGGCGTCCACCGAGCCCGCCGCCGACGCGGCCGTGGCCCGGGCGCTGGCCACCGGCCGGTCCCACCTGCGGCACCGCGCGGTGCTGCTGGCCACCGACCGCGAGGGGTACGTGGCCGGGCTGCGGGCGCTCGCCGCCGGGCAGACCCATCCGAGCCTCACCCGGGACGTCGCCGCGTCCGGCGGCACCGTCGCCGTGCTCTTCTCCGGCCAGGGCGCGCAGCACGCGGGAATGGGCCGGGAGCTGTACGAGACGTTCCCCGCCTTCGCCGAGGCCCTCGACGAGGTCTGCCAGCACCTCGACGCCCACCTGCCCAGGCCGCTGAGGACCGTGCTGTTCGCCGCCGAGGGCAGCGCCGAGGCCGCGCTGCTGGACCAGACCGTCTTCACCCAGGCCGGACTGTTCGCCGTCGAGGTGGCGCTGCACCGGCTGCTGGAAGGCTGGGGCGTCCGCCCCGACCTGGTCGCCGGGCACTCCGTCGGCGAGATCGCCGCCGCGCACGTGGCCGGGGTGCTCACCCTGCCGGACGCCTGCGCCCTGGTCGGCCACCGGGGCCGACTCATGCAGGCGCTGCCGGCCGGCGGCGGGATGCTCGCGGTCGCCGCCGGCGAGGCCGAGGTGACCCCCACCCTCACCCCGTACGTCGACCGGGTCGCCGTCGCCGCCGTCAACGGCCCGGCCGCCGTGGTGGTCTCGGGCGACGGCGACGCGCTCACCGAGCTGGCCGAGCACTTCACCGCGCTCGGCGTACGCGTCAAGCGGCTGAAGGTCAGCCACGCGTTCCACAGCCCGCTGATGGAGCCGATGCTGGCCGAGTTCGCCGCCGTCGCCGCCGGCCTCGACTACGCCCCGCCGACCGTGCCGTTGGTGTCCAACCTGACCGGCCGGGTCGCCGACCCCGAGCTGGTCTGCACCCCCGACTACTGGGTGCGGCACGTGCGGGAGGCCGTCCGGTTCGCCGACACGGTGACCCACCTGCGCGACCTCGGGGTGGGCACGCTGCTGGAGGTCGGCCCCGACACCGTGCTCACCGCCCTGGCCGCCGACGCGCTGCCCGACGACGGCCCGCTCGTCACCGGAACGCAGCGCCGCGGCCGGGGAGAGGTGGCCGCCCTGCTCGGCGCGCTGGCCCGGCTGCACAGCCACGGCGTACGCGTCGACTGGGCGGCTCTGCTGCCGGCCGCCGACCCGGTCGAGCTGCCCACGTACGCGTTCCGGCACCGGCGGTTCTGGCCCGTCGGCGCCGGCGACGTGGTCGGCGCCGCCGAGCAGGCCACCGCCGTGGCCGGCACCGCCGACGAGGCGTTCTGGCAGGCCGTGGCCGCGGGCGACGGCGAGGGGCTGGCGGCCCGGTTCGGCGTGGACCCCGACCAGCCGCTGCGCGCCCAGCTACCCACCCTCGCCGAGTGGCACCGCCGGCGGCAGGCCGACGCGCTCGTCGACGGCTGGCGCTACCGGATCACCTGGCCGCAGCGGCGGCTCACCGCCGGCGACGCCACGGGGGACTGGCTGCTGGTCGTCCCGGCGGGCGCGGCGGCGGAGACGGCCGACCGGATCGCCGAGCTGATCGGCGCGCACGGCGGCGACGTACGGACCGTCGCGGTCGACCCCGCGTCCGTCACCCGGGCCGAGCTGACCGGGCTGCTGCCCGCCGGCCCACCCACCCGGGTCGTCTCGCTGCTCGCCCTGGACGAGCGCGCCCACCCCGACCACCCGAACGTGCCCGCCGGGCTCACCGGCAACCTCGCCCTCATCCAGGCCGTCACCGACGGCGCGCCGGCCGGGCCGCTGTGGCTGCTCACCCGGCAGGCCGTCAGCACCGGCCCCGGCGACACCATCGCGCACCCGGCCCAGGCCACCACCTGGGGCCTCGGCCTGGTCACCGCCCTGGAACACCCCGCGCACTGGGGCGGCCTGCTCGACCTGCCGGTCGAGCTGGACGCCGCCGCCGGGGAGCACCTGCTGCGGGCGCTGACCAACACCGACGCCGAGGACCAGCTCGCCGTCCGCCCCCTGGGCACGCACCTGCGGCGGCTGGCCCGGGCGGCCCGCGCCGAGGCGCCCGACGCCCCGGCCTGGCAGCCGCCGGACACCGTGCTCATCACCGGCGGCACCGGCGCCATCGGCCGGTACGCCGCCACGTGGCTGGCCCGGCACGGCACCCGGCGGCTGATCCTGGTCAGCCGGCGCGGCGCGGACGCCCCGGGCGTCGCCGACACCGTCGCCGAGCTGGCCGACCTGGGCGCGCAGGCCACCGTGCTCGCCTGCGACCTCGCCGACCGGGATGCCGTCGCGGCCCTGGTCGACGGGCTGCGCCGCGACGGCGAGACCGTGCGCGCCGTGGTGCACGCCGCCGGCGTCGGACGCCTCAACCCTGTCGCGGTGGTCACCGCCGACGAACTCGCCGACGTGGTCTCCGGCAAGACCGCCGGGGCCCGCCACCTCGACGAGCTGCTCGACCCGGACGACCTGGAGCTGGTCGTCTACTTCTCCTCCATCGCGGCGGCCTGGGGCGTCGGCGACCACGGCGCGTACGCCGCCGGCAACGCCTTCCTCGACGCCTGGGCGCAGTCCCGGCCCGCAGGCCGGGCCCGGGTGCTCTCGGTCAACTGGGGGCCGTGGGCCGGCGGCGGCATGATCAGCGACGACCTCGCCGTGGCGATGAGCCGGCGCGGGGTCACGCTGCTCGACCGGGAGCCGGCGATGGCCGCCCTGCGCGCCGCGGTCGAGGGCGACGGCGCGGTGCTCACCGTCGCCGACGTCGACTGGGCGCGCTTCGCCCCCGTCTTCGCCTCCGCCCGGCCCCGGCCGCTGATCAGCGACCTGCCCGAGGTGGCGGCGCTGCACACCGGTCCCGACCCGGCCGACGAGTGCGGCGACGAGGTGCTCGCCGGGCTGCGCAAGCGGCTCGCCGACCTCACCGTCAGCGAGCAGAACCGGCTGCTGGTCGACCTGATCCGCACCGCCGCCGCCGAGGTGATCGGCCACGACAGCCCGTACGCCCTGGAGGCCGACCGGCCGTTCCGGGACCTCGGCTTCGACTCGCTGACCGCCGTGGAGCTGCGCGGCCGGCTGGCGAAGGCCACCGGCCTCAGCCCGGCCAGCTCGGTGGTGTTCGACTACCCGACCCCGCAGGCCCTCGCCGAGCACCTGCGGGCCGAACTGGTCAGCGAGGCGTCGGTGGAGGCGCTGCCCACCGTCGAGGAGCTCGACCGGCTGGAGGAGGCGCTCGTCCGGCGCGAGGCCGACGACATCGGCCGGGTGCGGATCACCATGCGGCTGCACCGGCTGCTGGAGCGCCTCGGCGCCGCCGAGCGGGGTGCCGGCGAGCGGCCCGACGAGGCCGCCGAGGTGGCCGACCGGCTGCGGACGGCCAGCAACCAGGAGCTTTTCGATCTTTTGGACAGGGACCTCGGGCTCTCCTGAGGCACGCGTCACCTACCGGTAATGAACGAGGAAGTGAGACCAACCATGGCGAACGTGCCGGTGGAGAACGAGGGCTCGGGATCGACCATGTCGGACGAGGAGCGGCTCCGCGATTACCTGACGCGTGTCATGGCCGAGCTGCACCAGACCCGCCAGCGGCTGCGCGAGGTCACCGCCGAGGAGTCCGAGCCGGTGGCGATCGTGGCCATGAGCTGCCGCTACCCGGGCGGCATCAGCTCGCCGGAGGAGCTGTGGCGGTTGGTCTCGGAGGGCGGGGACGCCATCGGCGACTTCCCCACCGACCGGGGCTGGGACCTCGACCGGCTGCACCACGCCGACCCGGACAACCCCGGCACCTCGTACACCGCGTCCGGCGGGTTCCTGTCCGACGCCGGGCAGTTCGACGCGGCCCTGTTCGGCATCTCGCCCCGCGAGGCCGTCGCCATGGACCCGCAGCAGCGGCTGCTGCTGGAGGCCAGCTGGGAGCTGTTCGAGCGGGCCGGCATCGCGCCGCTGTCGCTGCGGGGCAGCCGCACCGGCGTGTTCATGGGCACCTCCGGCCAAGACTACGCCGCCGTCATGCACCGCGCCCCCGGCGTCGAGGGATACGTCCTCACCGGTACCGCCGCCAGCGTCGTCTCCGGCCGGCTGGCGTACACGTTCGGGCTCGAAGGCCCCGCGGTCACCGTCGACACCGCCTGCTCGTCGTCGTCCGTCGCCGTCCACCTGGCCTGCCAGGCGCTGCGCGAACGCGAGTGCGGCCTGGCGCTCGCCGGCGGGGCCACCGTCATGGCCACCCCCGGCGCGTTCCTCGAGTTCTCCCGGCAGCGCGGCCTCGCCGCCGACGGGCGGTGCAAGTCGTTCGCCGCGTCCGCCGACGGCACCGGCTGGTCCGAGGGCGTCGGCGTGCTGCTGCTCGAGCGGCTCAGCGACGCCCGCCGCAACGGTCACCCGGTGCTCGGGATCATCCGCAGCTCCGCGGTCAACCAGGACGGTGCGAGCAACGGCCTCACCGCCCCCAACGGGCCCGCCCAGCAGCGGGTCATCCGACAGGCACTGGCGAGCGCGAAGCTCACCCCCGACATGGTCGACGCCGTCGAGGCACACGGCACGGGCACCACCCTCGGCGACCCGATCGAGGCGCAGGCGTTGCTCGCCACGTACGGGCAGGACCGGGGCGACGGCGCCCCGCTGCTGCTCGGGTCGATCAAGTCCAACATCGGGCACACCCAGGCCGCCTCCGGGGTCGCCGGGATCATCAAGACGGTCCTGGCGATGCGGCACGGCGTGCTGCCGCCCACCCTGCACGTCGACGAGCCCACCCCGCACGTCGACTGGACCGCCGGCGCGGTCGCCCTGGTCACCGAACCGACGCCGTGGCCGGCGGTGGACCGGCCCCGCCGGGCCGCCGTCTCCTCGTTCGGGATGAGCGGCACCAACACCCACATCATCCTCGAACAACCCGAGGAGACCCCCGCCGACGCCGAGCGGGCGGAGCTCCCCGCGCCCGCGCCCGTGCTGCTCACCGGGCGTACCCGCACCGCGCTGCGCCGCCAGGCCGAGCTCTGGTCGGGGTACGTCGCCGGCGACGCCGACCTGAGCCCGGCCGACGTCGCCTGGACCTCGGCGGTCTCCCGGTCGCCCCTCGACCACCGGGCGGTGGTCTTCGCCGCCGATCGGGACGAGTTGACCGTCGCGTTGGACGCGCTCGCCGAGGGTCGGCCCGCGCCGCAGGTCGTCGCCGGGGTTGCCGGTGCGCCGGGCGAGGTCGCGTT
>NZ_JBIAZP010000018.1:0-91021 GCF_042899165.1 Micromonospora sp. NPDC000121 | reverse complement strand
TCCGGCATCGCCCACCTCCACAACATCATCCTCGCCGGGTGACACCAGCACCGTTGCCAGGCAACGCCTTCACCGAGTTACGAGACGTCCTTTAGTTGGATCACCCTTTCAGCGGATCTCACTCATCAGTTCTACTGCGCGGGGGTCATTTCGAGTCCATGGATCAAAACGCAACTATTGTTGCGGAGGGGGCCTTTGGAGGGCAGCGTTTCGTAGTGCTTGCCTGAATCGTCTGCTCGGCAGGCGTTCGCCTGCAGAGCAGGTGGGTAAGGTGTTAACTCTGCTTGTTGAGAGGTGGTTAGGATCCCCGCTGAAATAAGTAGCACGGTGCGGGCGCTGAACCCAGGCACCTGATCGAGAGGGTGGCAGCCGAGTGGCTTGCCGCCCTCCTCGTTTGGACTCCGCACCTACGGTGACCCGGCGGTGTCGATGTCCGTTCCGCCGACGCCACCAAGGCGACAACGCCATCTACCGTAGCCAAGCCTGACCGGGTGCGCAGCCGGAGGGTGAGGAGCCGTACAACGCGTTCCGGTTCAACGCCTCGCGTTGGGATTCGGGTTCGGGCACGTACGGCATGGGGTTCCGTAACTACGACCCGGGGTTGAACCGGTTCCTGACGCGGGACATGTACGGCGGCGCGATGGCGGACATGGGTCTGGCGGTGGATCCGTACACGGGCAACCGGTACTCGTTTCGCCGGTGGTAACCCGATCAGCTTCGTGGAGTTGGACGGGCACCTGTGGGGCATGTCGTGGTCGGACGTCGGCCACGCCACCCTGGACGTGGTCGGCCTGGTGCCGGTGGTCGGTGAGGTCGCCGACGTCGCCAACGGCATCTGGTACCTGGCCGAGGGCAACTACGTCGACGCCGGGTTGTCGATGTCCTCAGCCATTCCCCTGGCGGGGTATGGGGCGTCGGCGGTCAAGTTCGGTAAGACGGGCAAGAGGATCTACGACGGTGCCACCGCGACCGCGGACACCGCGAAGAACGTCGACAACGCCACCGACACCGCCAAGGCCGCCACCCCGCCCCCGACCGCGGCCAAGACCGACCAGCCGACGGCGCCGAAGCAGGACACTGACGGGCCCTCCTGTCAGGCGAAGCCGAACAGCTTCGTGCCCGGTACGAAGGTGGTGATGGCCGACGGCAGCAGCAAGGCCATCGAAGAGTTGAAGGTCGGTGACCGGGTCCTGGCCACCGACGTGGAGACCGGCCAGAACCAGAAGCGTGAGGTCACCAACGCCCGCAGCGTCGCGGGCAAGAAGGCCTTCATCACCTTCACCGTCGACACCGACGGGAAGGACGGGTCGAAGACCGGAAGCATCACCTCCACCGACAACCACCTGACCTGGCTGCCCGACGCCGGCATGTGGGTCGAGGCCAAGCAGCTCAAGCCCGGCATGTGGCTACAGACCGCAGCGGGGACCTGGGTCCAAATCACCGCAGTCAAGCGCACCGTCAAGCACGAACGGGTCCACAACCTCACCGTCGACGGCCTCCACAGCTACTACGTGCTCGCAGGCGCTACGCCGCTCCTCGTACACAACTGCGGACAGGTCGAATACGGGAGCACCGATCTGAGTCAAGCGGTGATCCAGGAACGGCTGAAGCTGAACAAAAAGGGCAACAACTTCGCCGCCGCTAGGGTTGTTCAAAACGGCGTTGAAAGGATTAGGTTGCTTATTCATCGAAGGGCATCGGCAATCACGCGGAACGCAAGTTGATGAGGAAGTTCGGTGGTCAAATCAAGGAAATGTACTCGGAGTGCCAGCCCTGTGTTGGCACGAACAAGTGTCGTAGGGAGCTAGCGGACGCAGGCATTTCCACGTCTTGGTCCTGGAACTGGACTACATCCGCCGAGGGTAGCACTGCGCGCACTGCAAGAGCCAAGGCAGTGACTCAGGTGTTCGCCGATGCTCTTTCGGGCAACTGGCGTCGCCCCTGGAGTTGACACTAGTATCTGTGTTAGTGGCCGGCCTGCTGCACGGCGGCAGGCCGGCCACTCCGCGTGGATGGGAGGCTTGAATGATAGAAGAAAAGTTTCGCTACTCTCCTGAATACGTCGAGTGCGTGCGCGATGTGTCGGCCCGCAGTTTTCTCGTCGCAGTCGGGTTGCCCGCTAGGCATGACATATTTACGGCTTTGGAGATGCCAGGCGAGGGCGCGGCTTTGATGATCGAAGGGCTGGAGGTGCTTAAGATTGGTGTCGGATCGGAGAGCGACGACGTTGGAGTGTACTGCATCGACTGCGACACTGGTTCAGTAATTTATGTAAATTTACACGACTTGGAGTCGGTTTTTGTCAACTCATCGCCCGCAATATTCGCCCACTGTTTGGCGGAGTTTGATGCCCAAGTAGCAGGCGCTGTGCAAGGCCCTGGCGAGACCGACCCGGAAGATCTTGCGCAACTACTGGAAGCTGGCATCACGAATATTGAACCAATGGCTCTGGCAGACGATGCAGGCTTCTGGCGTTCATTGCTGAATGACGTTGCAGTCGGCGACTATACAGACGATGGCGGCGATTGCTAAGGGTGGCCGGCAGGGAATAGTGGTGTTTGCTGCAACGGAGACCACCCGTGGGTATCCGCGGATCTTCATGCATTGGCGCTAGGGTCATTACGCGTGGTGAGCAGGATGACGAGAGCCCGGGACAGGAGACACATGCCGGGACTGTGGGGGCCGGGGGGTGAAACTTCCTCTGGCTGCCCGACCCTGCCGTGAGTGCGCATTGAATTGCGGCAGCACTCTGCTGCGGGCGATTTGGACGCACCGAGGCGGGCGGATCTAACCCCGGGAGTGCCGGCACCGATCCTGGCAGTCTTCCCGCCCGGCTCGTTGGCCCTGAGTGGCAATTGCCGCCCTCTTCGTTGGGGCTGCACACCTACAATCGCGGTCGCTACGGCCAACACCAGGAAAAACTACTACGCCGTTAGCGGCTCCTTAAAGGACGTCTCGCGACTCGGTGAAGGCTTGCCCGGCACCGGTGCTGGTGTCACCCCGAGAGCGGAGGCCGCGAGGCCCGGTGAGTTGTTGGACAAGCAGTGGGAGTTGCTCGAAACCGACAGACTCGGCAACGGGCTCCGTCGATCTCTATCGCTTATTCGGAGGCTAGGGGATTGGGCGACGGTGGGTTGAGGTGCGCAGGATTCAGGTCGCCGACGTGGCCAACGGCATCTGGTACCTGGCCGAGGGCAACTATGTCGACGCCGGGTTGTCGATGTCCTCAGCCATTCCCCTGGCGGGGTATGGGGCGTCGGCGGTCAAGTTCGGTAAGACGAGCAAGAAGATCTACGACGGTGCCACCGCGACCGCGGACACCGCGAAGAACGTCGACAACGCCACCGACACCGCCAAGGCCGCGACACCACCACCGACCGCGGCTAAAACCGAACAGCCGAGTACGTCGACGAAGAAGCCGGACGAGTGCAACAGTTTCGTACCCGGCACGAGAGTTCTCCTCGCTGACGGCACCAGCAAACGCATTGAGGATGTAAAGGTCGGGGATCGTGTCCTGGCCGCCGACGTCGAGTCCGGCGAGAAGCAGAGCCGTCCAGTCACCCATCTGATCAAGGGCGACGGGATCAAGAAACTCGTCACTATCGTCATCGACGCCGACGGCAAGTCCGGTAGCAAGAGCAACACGATCGTCGCGACGGACGGTCACCGGTTCTGGCTGCCGGATGCTGGGATATGGGTCACCGCGGACCAGCTCAAGGTCGGCGCCTGGCTTCAGACCTCTGCCGGCACATGGCCCAGATCTCCACCGTCCAGCATGACACCCGCGTCCAGCAAGTACACAACTTCACCGTCGACGGGCAGCACACCTACTACGTCCTCGCCGGCGAAACCCCCGTACTCGCCCACAACGAATCCTGCCCGATCAACGGCGAGACTGCCGATCCGATGAAGCTCAATCTCGGTTCGGGTGAGAATCCGATGCCGGGTGCGGTCAACGCCGACATCGCGGCGAAGCCGGGCGTGGACGTGGTCGCCGATGCCAACGCCCTGCCCTTCAAGAACGGCACCTTCGACGAGGTGCACGCGATGAACCCGTACGGATACAACCCGGTGAACGCGGAAACGGCGCGTGTCATGAAGCCGGGCGGCATCCTCAAGGTGACGGCCGTGATGAAGAAGAACAAGTACGGGCGCGCGAGTGCCCAGCAGGTTGAGGACGCCGGCTTCGAGGTGGTCAGCCGTGGTCCGCTCGATCCGGCTCATACCTACGGATCGATGAGGCGTTCAGATGGCGGCTCAATTGTTGTGGAATATGCTGGAGACGATTGCGTATCGCAGGAGGTAGCCGATGCGGAGGAGGGACCCTAGGTCCCTGTCCTGCTAACGCATGAGCATCGAGATTTAGCCAGTGGAACGGGTCCGGGGCCGGAGCGCGATAAATGTTGCGCCCAGCCCCGGGCTCCTTGGCCGGTTCGGCCTCGACTGGGTGGGCATGGCAAGGTTGCTGAGAGGCTCGCTCATGGTGACCAATCGCTGCTGTTATGGTTGCTGCCGGCCGCTGTACTCCCGCTTTGGGCGGATGCCGCTTTCGGTGGCGACACCTCGCGAAAGGCACTGTTGCTCATGACGACTGCGGAGGTTGAGCAGCAAGTCGCCCTGGTCGCTGATTTCCTGCGGGATACGGCGGAGGCCGTCGGGCACCCGGACCTCGTGGAGCGGCTGTTGACGCCGCTTGGAGCGGCTGTTGACGCCGCTGAGGACCACCATGGAAAACCTCGTTGCGCTGCCGCGGTCGGACGACTTCTGGGCGGGGCGGGCCAACGACCGGCTCACGATCTTCAAACTCGATGAGTACGCGAGGCGGCGGGTCGATCGCGACCCGAACGACCTTCGCGCCAGTCGTACGCTGGTTGCGCTCGGGCTGAGGTATGGCGCCAACGACGGGGGGCTGCCATACCTCACTGCGGAGGTCGCCGCAGACCCTGAGGCCGTTGGTGATGCGGTGATCGTGGCGCACTGGATTTGGTTGGAGATCGGCCTTGATACCACCCATGAGTTGCGTCGGACTCTTTCCGCCGCCGATCGCGTCGCGCTAGCTGCGTTGGCACAGAATCGCCAGGACTGGATAGGGGTTGCTGCCCGGATCGCTCTTGATGTTATGGACGGAGTTGGCCTGCACGAGGCGTACGCTCGTCGCTGCTGAGCACGGCGGTCGCATTGAAGAGTGCAAACATTCAGCCAGAGCGCGCGGGATCGCGGCGTGGTGGCGCGGTGTGATGACGGTGGTGGTTAGGCGGTTGCGGGTAACTCGGGCATCCAGGGTCGGCCGCGGATCGCGTCGCGTAGGACGCCCATCTGGTTGAGTCCGTGTTTTGCGGCTGTAGAGAGGTAGCCGAGGATCTTGTACCGGTCGCGGGCGCGGTCGTCGCTGGTCAACCTGCCGGAGATGTTCTGCTGGATCTTGGAGGGTCGTAGGCCGCGTTCGGCCTGGTTCGAGGTGGCCGGCACGTTCAGGTCCTCGGTGAAGCGCACTGCTGAGGTTTTCGCCCCGGTTCGGGACGTGTATTGGCCACCGCTGGACTCCACTGTTCGGGTGATGAGCGCCGTACCCTCGGCGGTGCCTCCCGTCCGGTGGGACGACGGGCTCTTGCCGACAGGCTGACCGTGACTCACCGGAGCGGTGCGTCACCTGGACCCGTCCGCCGACTTGGCGTGTCGGCTGCTCCGGTGTGCACTGGTGTCCGTCGCTCCCACCACTGTTTACGCGGGCAGCCTCGGGGTAGTTCGTTGACTCGTGGCCGGACAGGTCCACGGCGTCGCCGATCACGCCCCGTGAGGGGGTTCCGGAGCGCTTCCGGCCGCTGTTTCGTTACGGCGACTCGCCGCCAAAAGGCATTGATGTTGCTCACCCTCAGGGGCCGGCTTTCGGTCTTGTTGTAGCCGGAACACCCCATTTAGCCTGAGCGCGCTCAAGGTTCAACGGGGGAGCGGCACCATGAAACTGCAGATTCGGCTTCTGGGCAGCGTGGAGTTGTGCGTCGACGGCCAGGTTGTCACGCCCGGCGCGCCGAAGCGTCGCGCGGTCCTCGCAGGTCTGGCGTTGGACGCCAACCGTCCAGTCTCGTTGCCGAGGCTGGCGGACATGGTCTGGCCCGACGTGCCGCCCGCCTCGGCGGTGGCGAATCTGCGTTCCCACGCCGCTGGGCTGCGGCGGGCGCTGGGAGATCGGCTGGTCGCCCGGCCCAACGCGTACGAGCTGCGACTCTCGCCGCACGAACTGGACGTGACGGAGTTCCACCGGTTGGCGGGCGAGGGGCGGGCCCTGCTCGCCGCAGCCGACCCGGCCGGCGCCGTCGACACCCTCACCGCCGCGCTGGCGCACTGGCGCGGGGCGTCAGGCGACGGCCTGCCCCGGGGCACCGCGCTGGACAACCGGTGGGCCAGCCTCGACGAGCAGCGCCTCCAGGTCTTCGAGGAACTCGCCGAGGCGCGGCTGGCCGCCGGTGAACACGGGCACCTCCTGCCCGAACTGCGCGGGCACCTCGCCGCGCACCCGCTGCGCGAGCGCGCCTGGGCGCAGCTCATGCTGGCTCTCTACCGCTGCGGGGACGTTCCGGCGGCGCTCACGGTGTACCGGGACGCCCGGGCCGTACTCGACGAGCAGCTCGGCATCGAGCCGGGCGAGGAGCTGTCCGGACTGCACCGCGCGATGCTCGACCGGGCGCCCGAGCTGGCGTACACCCCGCCGCCCGCGCTGGTCACGGCGGCGACCGCGCCGGTCGCCCCGCCGCCGGCGCCGGGCGCCGCCGGGATGGCACCGCCCCCGCCCAGCCTCGTCGGGGGCGCCGGCTGGGCGGTGCCCCGTGAACTGCCGGCGGACCTGGTCACCTTCGTCGGCCGGGGGCGGGAGACCACCGAGGTCGTCACGGCCCTGCGCGGTGCGACCCCCGCCGCCGCCGTCGTCGTGACCGGCGCGTTCGGCAGCGGCAAGACCGCCCTGGCGGTACGCGCCGCGCATGCCGTCGCCACCGACTTCCCCGACGGGCAGGTCTTCGTCGACCTCGGCAACCGGACCCCGGTGGCCCCGGGCGAGGTGCTGGCCCGGGTGCTGCGCGCGATCGGGGTCGCCCCCGGGGACGTGCCGGCGAACACCGACGAGCGAGCCGGCTGGTACCGGTCACTGGTCGCCGGGCGGCGGCTGCTGCTGGTGGTGGACGGGGTCACCCGAGCCGCCCAGGTCCGCCCGCTGCTCCCGGCCGGCCCCGGTCCGGGCCTGGTCGTGGTCGCGCAGCGCCGGTTGGCCAGCCTGGACGGCGTACGGCGGGTGACGCTCCGCCCTCTCGCCGCCGACGACGCGCGTGACCTGCTGACGGAGCTCGTCGGCCCCGAGCGGCTGGCCGTCGAGTCGGCGGCAACCGGCGAGCTGGTGCGCCTCTGCGCCGGGTCGGTGCTCGCCCTGCGCGTCGCCGGCACCCGCCTGGCGGCCCGTCCAGGGCTGCCGGTGGACACCCTGGTCGGTCAGCTCGCCGACGGGCGGGAGCGGCTCGACGTGCTGGACTACGACGACCTGTCGGTGCGGGCCAGCCTGGCCGCCGTCGTCGCCGCCGTCCGCGCCGACGACGAGGTGGCCGGGCGGCTCCTCACGCTGCTGGGCGCGGCGCCTGACGCCCTGCTCCAGCCTGAACGGGTCGCCCGGCAGCTCGGGATCTCCGCGGCGCGACTGCGCCGCGCCCTGGACGACCTGGCCGACGCGCACCTGGTCTGCCGGGACGAGCAGGGGAGGCACCGGCTGCCGGCGCTGGTCCGGGAGTACGCCGCCGAGATGGCCGCCGAGCCGACCGTCGCGGCGAACCCGCTGACGGGTTGGCGGGTCGAGTCGTTCGCGGCCTGAGCAGCGCGCCGGGAAGGCCGCCGAGCGGCAGGCAGTCTCAGGAGACCTCGCCGCGGACGATCGCCACCGCCACCCGGCAGAACTCGTCCATGTCCGGCTGGAAGCCGGCCGCGATGTCGGGGTGCAGGCCGCCGCGCGTCTCGTCGAGGAGCCGCTGGCAGACCTGCTCGACCGGCTCGCCGGCGTAGCTGGCCCGGACGCGTTCCGTCGCGGCCTGCAGCGCCGAGGTCAGCTGGTCCTCCAGCGGGCCGCGCAGCTTCTGCTGCACGGGATCGAGCCCGCGAGGGTCCAGCGTGACATGTGGCTCCGACATCGGCGCTCCCTTCGTCGGCGTCCGCGGTACCCCACCGCGGCCGTCGGTCAAACCACGTTCGGTACGGCGGCGACCCGCACCTGGTACGAGAAGTCCTCCGCCGGTTCCTCCGCGTACGACAGCCGGCGGATCTGCCGGTCGTCGTCGTAGAGGGCGACGTCCACGAGGACGCCGAGGTGCGCCAGACCGATGCTGGCCACCCGCTTCTTGTCCTGGAGCACCGCGCACACCCCGCCCAGCAGGGTGCTGGCGTCGGAGGTGCGGTGCCCCGGCGGGCAGCGCAGCACGAGGTCCACCTCGACCGGCCCGGACAGCGGGGTCCAGCCGGTACGCTGGGCCGCCGCGCAGGCCGCTTCGAGCAGGGCGCGGACCCTCGTCGCCTGCCGGTGGCCGGCGGCGAAGATGGACAGCGCCTCGGTCTTGACCGGTGGCAGGCCGCTCACCTCGAACGTCAGGGCGAGAGCGCGGGTGTCCTGCACGACGGCACCTCCTCGTTGGGGACGATCCTGCCCAACCGGTGGAACGGCAGAGGGGAGTTCCCGCGAGAACCAACCGATCGGACGGGGCTGGGGTCGGCCGGAGGCGTGTCGACGTCGGCGGCGAACGCGCTGGCTGCGGAGCTACGGAAACGCTAGTCGACCGGGCGGCCCGTGGGTAGCTCCACCGCTCACTGGGTGGGACGGGGCGCGAAGGCGCAGAACTCGTTGCCCTCCGGGTCGGCCAGGACCCACCAGCTGACCGTGTCGTCCGGCTCGCGCAGCAGCGTCGCGCCGGCCCGGATCAACGCCGTCGGCTCCGGGTCGAGCAGGTCGACGTCCCAGTGCATCCGGTTCTTGACCGTCTTGCGCTCGGGCACGGGGTCGAAGACCCAGTGGTCCCACGGGAAGCCGGCCGCGCCCACCACCGAGGCGGCGGCGCCCGCGTCGCCGGCGTCGACCTTGCCGCCCGTCACCTCGGCCCACCAGGCCGCCTGGGCGGCCGGGTCCGCCGCGTCGACGACCAGCTCGAACGGGCCGCTCGGGGCGCCCTCGCGGGGCGGGAACGCGCAGAACAGGTTGCCGTCCGGGTCGGCCAGCACCCACCAGCCGATCTCCGCGTCCGGCTCGCGGACCAGGCGGGCGCCGGCCGCCAGCAGCGCCGCCGGTCCCGCGTCGGCCAGCCGCAGGTCGAGGTGCACCCGGGTCTTGGCCGTACGCGGCTCGGGCACCCGGTTGACCCAGATCGACTCCGCGCCGGAGCGGGCGGCCCGGGGGTCGACCCGGGTGTCCCCGTCGCCGAGGTCCACCACGTCGCCGTCGAGGACCCGGCCCCAGAAGGCACCCGTCTCGTGGGGGTCGGCGGCGTCCAGACAGAGATCCTTGAAGCGCGCGATCACACCACCATCATCCCGCCCCACCCCCTGCGACCCGCCCCGCCACGCCTGCCCCACTCCCCGTCGGTCGTGAGGCTGGCGGCGACGAAGTCGGCGCGAACGGGGAGGGGGAGGTCAGTGGCGGCCGCGCTTGATCTCCTGGAAGGCGGGCATCCGGATCAGCGGGAGCAGGGAGTCCCATACGGTCAGGGCGTCGTCGGTGCCGGGGACCTCGGTCAGGATCGGGCCGTGGATGCCGCGCTCGACGCCGGGCACCATCAGCACGGGTGAGCCGACGTCGGGGCCGGCGGAGCCGTACGCCAGCGCGTGCGACTCGCGTACCGCGTCGTCCCAGCGGTCGTCGTCGAGGGCCGGCGCGGCCGCCAGGAGGCCCGCCGCCTCGACGGCCGCGTCCACGATCTTCGGCGACAGCGGGTTGCCGGCGTCGTGGCTGCGGACGCCGACCTCGGCGTAGAACCGGGCGACGTCGTCGTGGCGACCCTCGGCGCGCAGCGCCTCCACCAGCCGCAGCGCCCGGCTGGAGGCGGTCATCGCCTCGGCGAACTGCGGCGCCACGTTTCCCTCGTTGAGGATGGCCAGGCTGAACGCCCGCCACTCGATGTGCAGGCCGCGGGCATCGGCGACGGCGACGAGCCAACGGGAGGTGCGCCAGGTCCACGGGCAGGCGGGGTCGAAGAAGAAGGTGGCGTCCATCGGCCGAGCCTACGGGCGGCCCGTCGGACCCGCAGGGCGGTGGCCCGCGCCACACCGGGCCCTGTCGGGGCAGCGTCAGGTTTCGCCACTTCGCAGGTCGGGCAGTGTTGGGGCCACGACACGTCCGGGATGCAAAACCGCTGGCCAGCGCCCGGATCGTCGCGCCGTGCGCCGGGGCGCGGAAAGCTTCACCCCGGCTTTCGCCGAATGAGGGGAGGGTTGATGAGCGACCCTGACAAGGCCCGACGTCGACGGCGGCCACGCGTGCGCGCGGTGGCGGCCGCCGCGGCGTTGACGCTGGTGGCGCCGATGGCGGCGGCCTGCGGTTCCGGCGGAGACGGCGGTACGCCCACGATCAATCTGTACTACCCGCCGGAGCAGAACCTGCAGAAGGTCGTCGACGACTGCAACGCGCAGGCCCAGGGGCGCTACAAGATCGCCTACCGGGTGCTGCCGCGGCAGGCGGACGACCAGCGGGTGCAGCTGGTCCGCCGGCTGGCGGCGCAGGACAGCGGGATGGACGTGCTCGGCCTCGACGTCACCTGGACCCAGGAGTTCGCCAGCGCCGACTGGATCCTGGAGTGGACCGGGCAGGACAAGGCCGAGGTAGAGCAGGGCACCCTCGCCGGCCCCCTCGAAACTGCCCGCTACGAGGACAAGCTCTATGGCGCGCCGAAGAACACCAACGTGCAACTGCTCTGGTACCGCAAGGACCTCGTCCCCGAGCCGCCGAAGACCTGGGATCAGATGATCTCCACGGCCCAGGAGCTGAAGCAGCAGAGCAAGCCGTACCAGGTACTCACCATGGGCGCCCAGTACGAGGGCCTCGTCGTCCTCTACAACACCCTCGCCGAGAGCGCCGGCGGCAAGATCCTCAGCGACGACGGCGAGCAGGCCGTGATGGACGCCGGCACCGTCCGGGCGCTGGAGCAGCTCCAGCGGTTCGCCACGTCGGGCGTGACGTCGCCGTCGTTCAGCAACGCCACCGAGGACCCCGTGCGGCTGGAGTTCCAGTCCGGCAACGGCGCGTTCCAGGTGAACTGGCCGTTCGTCTACCCGGCGATGCAGGAGGCCAACCCGGAGTTGGCCAGGCAGGTCGGCTGGGCACGGATCCCGGGCGTCGACGAGAACACGCCGAGCAAGGTCACCATCGGCGGGATCAACATGGCCGTCAGCGCGTACTCGAAGCACCCCGAGGAGTCCTTCGAGGCGGCCAGGTGCATCCGCAACGAGAAGAACCAGAAGTTCTCCGCGATCAACGACGGCGTGCCGCCGACCATCGAGAAGGTCTACGACGACCCGGAGATGGCCGAGGCGTACCCGATGAAGGAGACGATCCTCGAGGAGCTCAAGGAACCGGCGGTCCGGCCGCTGACCCCGGCGTACCAGAGCATCTCCACCGTCATGTCGGCGATCCTGTCGCCGCCGTCGGCGATCCGGCCCGAGCAGACCGCCGACGAGCTGCGCGACGCCATCGCCGACGCCCTCGACTCGAAGGGGGTCCTGCCGTGAGCGGGCGTAGCGAGCGAGCCGGACGACCCGGCGCGGCGGCCGTGCGGGCCGTCGCCTACCCGCGGGAGGGGACGGCATGAGCGTCAACGCCACGCCCGCCGGCGCCGACGCCACGGCGCGGGCCGAGCGCCCCGCCGGTCGGCACGCCGCGGTGCCGGCCCAGCGGGGCGGTCGCGGCCGCAAGGCCCCGCTGAGCGAGAACAAGAAGGCCGAGCGCCGGCTGGGCTGGCTGCTCTGCGCCCCCGCCGCGCTGGTCATGGTGCTGGTGACCGCGTACCCGATCCTCTACTCGGTCTGGCTGTCGCTGCAGCGCTTCGACCTGCGCTTCCCCGACGAGCGCGAGTTCGTCGGGCTGGAGAACTACGTCACCGTGCTGACCAACGAGTTCTGGTGGACGGCGTTCGGGGTGACCGCGCTGATCACCGTGGTCACCGTCGCGGTCGAGCTGGTGCTCGGCATGGGGCTGGCGCTGATCATGCACCGTACGCTGGTCGGCCGGGGTATCGTCCGCACCGCGGCGCTGATCCCGTACGGCATCGTCACGGTGGTCGCGGCGTTCTCCTGGCGGTACGCGTGGACGCCCGGCACCGGCTACCTGGCGAACCTGTTCAGCGAGGGCGCGCCGCTGACCGAGCGGGCCAGTTCCCTGGCGATCATCATGCTGGCCGAGATCTGGAAGACCACGCCGTTCATGGCGCTGCTGCTGATGGCCGGTCTGGCGCTGGTGCCGGAGGACCTGCTCAAGGCCGCCTCCACCGACGGCGCGACCGCCTGGCAGCGGTTCACCAAGGTCATGCTGCCGGTGATGAAGCCGGCGATCCTGGTCGCGCTGCTGTTCCGCACCCTGGACGCGTTCCGGGTGTTCGACAACATCTTCGTGCTCACCGCGGGCGGCAACGAGACCTCGTCGGTGTCGATGCTCGCCTACAACAACCTGATCCGGGGCCTGAACCTCGGCATCGGGTCGACGATGTCGGTGTTGATCTTCATCGCCGTGGCGATCATCGCCTTCGTCTTCGTGAAGCTGTTCGGTACCGCTGCCCCCGGCAGCGACGACGGGGAGAGGCGCTGAGATGGCTGACACCACCACCCGGGCCAAGCTGCGCTGGGGCCTGCTGGACGCCATCGTGGTCGTCTTCGCGCTGGTGCCGGTGCTCTGGATCATGTCGCTGTCGTTCAAGACCCCGGCGACCCTGACGGACGGGAAGTTCATCCCGCGCGAGTGGACGCTGGACAACTACCGGACGATCTTCTCCACCGACCAGTTCGTCCGCGCCCTGGTCAACTCGATCGGCATCGCGCTGATCGCCACGCTGATCGCCGTGGTGCTCGGCGCCATGGCCGCATACGCGATCTCCCGGCTGGACTTCCCCGGCAAGAAGCTGTTGGTCGGCGTCTCCCTGCTGATCGCGATGTTCCCGCAGGTGTCGCTGGTGTCGCCGCTGTTCGAGATCGAGCGGCAGCTCGGCCTCTTCGACACCTGGCCGGGGCTGATCCTGCCGTACATCACCTTTGCCCTGCCGTTGGCGATCTACACGCTGTCGGCGTTCTTCAAGCAGATCCCGTGGGACCTGGAGAAGGCGGCGAAGATGGACGGCGCGACCCAGGGTCAGGCGTTCCGGCGGGTCATCGCCCCGCTGGCCGCGCCGGGGCTGTTCACCACGGCGATCCTGGTCTTCATCTTCTGCTGGAACGACTTCCTCTTCGCCATCACGCTGACCTCCACCGAGCGGGCCCGCACGGTGCCGGTGGCGCTGTCGTTCTTCACCGGCGAGTCGCAGTTCGAGGACCCCACGGGGGCGATCTGCGCCGCCGCCGTGGTGATCACCATTCCGATCATCCTGTTCGTCCTCTTCTTCCAGCGCCGCATCGTCTCCGGCCTGACCTCCGGCGCAGTCAAGGGATAGGTGGTAGTCATGGCTGACATCGTGCTCGACAAGGTGAGCAAGAGGTTCCCGGACGGGACCACGGCGGTGCGGGACGTCGACCTGGAGATCGCCGACGGCGAGTTCGTGATCCTGGTCGGCCCGTCCGGCTGCGGGAAGTCCACCACCCTGAACATGATCGCGGGCCTGGAGGACATCAGCTCCGGCGAGCTGCGCATCGGCGGCGAGCGGGTCAACGACAAGGCCCCCCGGGACCGGGACATCGCGATGGTGTTCCAGTCGTACGCCCTCTACCCGAACATGACCGTGCGGGAGAACATGGCGTTCCCGCTGCGGCTGGCGAAGCTGGACAAGGAGACCATCAACCAGAAGGTCGAGGAGGCGGCGAAGGTCCTGGAGCTATCCGCGCTGCTGGACCGCAAGCCCGCCAACCTCTCCGGCGGCCAGCGGCAGCGGGTGGCGATGGGCCGGGCGATCGTCCGGCAGCCGAAGGCGTTCCTGATGGACGAGCCGCTGTCCAACCTGGACGCGAAGCTGCGGGTGCAGATGCGCACCGTGGTGTCGCGCCTGCAGAAGCAGCTCGGCACCACCACCGTCTACGTCACCCACGACCAGACCGAGGCGATGACCCTCGGCGACCGCGTGGTGATCATGCGGGGCGGCGCGGTGCAGCAGGTCGGCCCGCCGCAGGAGCTCTACGACCACCCGCGCAACCTCTTCGTCGCCGGCTTCATCGGCTCGCCGTCGATGAACTTCCTGCACGCGGCGGTCGAGGACGGCAAGCTGCGTACGGCGCTGGGCGACGTGCCGATCGGCGAGCGGATCCGGCGCGAGCTGGAGGGCGCCGACGCCCCGCGCGAGCTGATCCTCGGCATCCGGCCGGAGCACTTCGAGGACGCCGCGCTGATCGACGACGACACCCGCCGCCGGGGCATGGAGTTCGAGGCGCCGGTCGACATCGTCGAGTCGATGGGCTCCGACAAGTACGTCTATTTCAGCGTCGAGGGGGAGCGGGCCAGCGCCGCCGAACTGGAGGAGCTGGCGGCCGACGCGGGCGCCGACTTCAGCGGCGGCGGCGCCAGCCTGGTGACCCGGCTCTCGGCCGAGTCCCCGGTGCAGGAGGGGCAGCACCGGCGGGTCTGGTTCAACCTGGAGAAGATCCACCTGTTCGACCCGTCGAACGGGCGCAACCTGACCCTGCACGAGGGGCGGGCGGCGGGCGCGCTCGCCGACTGACGCGACGACGCGGGGCGGGTGGGTCGGACCGACCCACCCGCCCTTGCCGTGTCGGCGGTCAGCGACGTCGCCGACTGGCCTCCGGGATCTCCGCCTCGACCCGCTCCCGCCGGATCTGGTCGTCGACGGGCTGCTGCTCGACGACCTCGTCCTTGGCGAGGTGGACCCGCTCGACGGGCACCCTGTCCTTGGCGACCACCGGCCGCTCGGCGCGCAGGGTCATCTCCTGCTCGGCCTCGCCGATGTCGGCGCGGACGCCGCGGGCGTCGCCGGCAGCGATGGGCTCCCGCTCCACGTACACCTCGTCGTGCTCGACCGGCACGGTGGTGTGCACGTCCTCGGTGACGACGTACTTGCGCAGCCGCGCCGTACCGGCCGGCTGGCTCTCCGTGCCGACCCGCAGCCGCTCCTCGGAGCGGATCAGGTCCTCACCCGCCCCCGGTGCCCGCCCCCGGGCGGCGCTCGGCGCGCCCTTCGGCTGCAGGTGGTAGTGGGCGTAGAGCTGCTCGATCTGCGCCGTGTTCAGCGGCTGGTCGGTGCCGGCGTCCACGGCCGGGGCGTTCTTCACCGTGGACGTGTCGTAGTCGACCGCGAGCCCGCCGTCGGTGATCCGTGCCTTGTCCAGCGGAGCCATCGACTCCTTCTGGCCCATCAGGCCGGTCTTCACGCTGACCCAGGTCGGCTCGCCGGTGGCGTCGGTCCAGATCTGACCCACGCTGCCGATCTTCGACCCCGAGCGGTCCTTGACGTCCTGCCCGTACAGCGAGCTTGCCTGCTGTGCGTTGAGCTTCATGGATCGTCTACCTCCCTCTCGTGTCGCCCGGCGATTACCCGGTCGGCCGGAGCGGATTCGTCGATGGCCCGCTGAATAGGAGCAGCACGATGGGGCGGCGGGGCCGCCGGGACGGGTGGGGTCCGGCGTGCGCATGGGGACGGTGTGAGCCGGGCCGGGCCGTCGTGCCGGGCCGGCAGCTGAGGGGCTCAGGACGCCCAGTCGACGTGGAGCGCGCGGTCGAGGAAGGCCGCGTAGCGGCCGAGGGCGCGTTCCACCCCGGCCCGCTGCGTCGCGTCGAGCGGCGCCAGCGGGCGGACCGTCACGGCCAGCCGGCCCCGGCCGATCGTCCGTTTCCAGGTGCCCACGACCCGACCGCCGCGCACGACCGTGGCCTGGAAGACGCCGTTGCCCCCCGGCACGATCGCGTCCCGGTGCGCGGCGTCGAGCATCAGCGAACGGTCCCTGTAGCCCAGCAGGTATTCGTCGAAGCCGGGCAGCACCAGCAGGTCGTCGTCGACCGGTGCGCGCGGCGCGTCGGGCAGGGCCGCGTCGACCAGCGCCTCCTGCCCGTCGACCCGCACCCGGGCCAGGGCGTCGCCGGCCGCGGCCAGGCCCCGGCGGGCGTCGGTGAGCGTCAGGCCCGTCCAGCCGGCGAACTCCCGGTCGGTGACCGGCCCGTGGCCACGGACGTAGCGGCGGGCCAGGATCGCCAGCGCCTCGTCCCGGTCGGGCCGGCGCGGCGCGGGGGCCCACTCGTCGAGCAGGGCGAAGGTCTGCTCGGTGCCCACGTTCGGCGCGAGGCAGGTGACGCCCCGCACGCTCGCGTGCCAGAGCAGGTGGTAGCCGCGCTGACCGGCGGTGGCGATGCCGGCCGCCTCCAGCGCCGCCAGGCACCGTGCCCGGGTGAGCCGGCCGCCGCCGGCCAGCGCGGCGCCGAGCACGTCGATCGCCCGGTCCGCGTCGGCCTCGGTCAGCCCGAGTTGCGCGCGGCGGGTCGCGGCGGCGGCCAGCGCGCGGACGCCGGTCAGCTCCAGCATCCAGCGGGCGTCGCGGGACGGCACGAGGTGCACGGTGCCCCGCATCGGCCAGGTGCGCAGCGCCTCCCGGCGCTCCAGCGCGGCGTGCACGTCGGCGTGACCGAGCGCGGGCAGCCGCACCCCGAGCGACCACATGCCGCTCGCCAGGTCCTGCGCCTGCAGGGCCCCGAACCACTCCACCACGTCGGCGACCCCGACCGGGCGGGCGGTGGGGTGCGGGCGCAGCAGCAGGCTGGTCATCCGCAGCGCGAGCGCCTCACGGCCGGTCAGGTCCACGGGATCGGGCTCCTCGGGTCGGGCAGGGTCACAGCTTAGGACCGGCCCCCGACATCCGACGCATGACGGCCGTGGCAGCGGGAAACCGGCCGCCGACGGGCGCGTCACGCGCCCCGGAGGGAGTGACATGACTGCGTCCAGCGAGCCGGCCCGGGGTGCCGGCGTATCGACCCGGGCCGGCCGGGCGGGCCCGTCGGCCAAGACCAGCGCCGCCGCGACCTTCGCCCTGGTCTTCGGGGTGGCCGCGCTGATCAGCGTGCTGACCGTGATCCTGTCCTGGGTCGGCCTGCTGCTCGGCATCATCGGCGTGATCCTCGGCATCGTCGGGCTCAAGATGGCCCGCCGGCCCGGGGTGACCGGCCGGGGCGTCGCGATCGGCGGCCTGGTGCTCAGCGCCCTCGCGGTGCTGATCGGGCTGGCCTTCGCCGCCGGGGTCACCACGTTCCTCAACGACGAGGGTGGGGTGGACCGGATCCAGCGGCAGGTCGACGACCTGCGCGACCGGTTGGACTGACCCGCCGGGGCCGCCCCTGATCGCGCTTCGCCGGCCCCGCCGGCGGAGCGCGATCCCCCGTTCAGGTCGACCGGTGCGGGGCGGCTGCCGGCCCGCCCGCGCCGGTGCCACCAGGATGCCCGGCCGGCGGCCCGCCCCGACACGGTACACATCGAAACTTGCGCATATCTTGAGCCGGAGTGGTCGCCCCGGCTTCAGAGCCGGCGGTGCATGACGAGCAGATCCACGCACCCCTGGTCGGGGTGCCGGAACGCCTCGGGCACCCGGCCGACGACCTCGAAGCCCAGGGAGCGCCAGAGCGCCACCGCCCGGGTGTTCGTCGCCACGACGGCGTTGAACTGCACGGCCCGGTAGCCGTCGGCGCGGGCGAGCGCCAGCACGTGCTCGCCGAGGGCGCGCCCCACGCCGCGCCCGCCGGCGGTCGGGGCGACCATGAAGCTGGCGTTGGCCACGTGGTCGCCGGGCCCGAGCTGGTTGGGCACCAGCTTCGCCGAGCCGAGCACGGCGCCGTCCGGGTCGACCGCGACGACCGCCCGGCCCGGCGGGGGCACCAGCCACATCGCCCGGGCCTGCTCCTCGTCGATGTCGCGGGGCCAGGTGTAGGTCTCGCCGGCGGCCACGATCTCCCGCAGGAAGGGCCAGATCCGCGGCCAGTCCTCGGCGGTGGCGTCCCTGATCAGCACGCCCCCAGCATCTCGCACGTCGGGCGGGCCGGGGCCCGGCCTCGCCGTTTGACGCCGCAAGTACCGGGTAGTCGCCGGAGCTGACCCGACATGAGGAGGGAAACACCTGATGGCTGCCCAGACCAAGGTCGCGGTGATCTACTACAGCGCGACCGGCATCACGTACCAGATGGCGCAGGCGGCGTGCGAGGCCGCCGGTGAGGCCGGCGCCGAGGTGCGCCTGCGCAAGGTGCGCGAGCTGGCGCCGGACGAGGCGATCCGCTCCAACTCCGGCTGGCACGCGCACCGGATGGAGACCCAGGCCGTCCCGGAGGCCCAGTTGGACGACCTCTCCTGGGCGGACGTGGTGATCCTCGGAACGCCGACCCGGTACGGCGTGATGGCCGCCCAGCTCAAGCAGTTCCTCGACACCACCGGGCCGCTGTGGTCGCAGGGCGCCCTGGCGAACAAGGTCTACTCCGCGTTCTGCACGACGGCCACCTCCCACGGCGGCCAGGAGGCGACCCTGCTGTCGCTGTTCACCGTCTTCTACCACTGGGGCGGGGTGGTGGTCACCCCCGGCTACACCGACCCGAGCCAGTTCGTCGCCGGCAACCCGTACGGTGCTTCGCACACCAGCAACAACGGCGAGACCGCACCGGACGACATCGCCCTCGGCGCCACCGCCCTGATGACGAGGCGGGCGGTGCAGATCGGCGCCGCGCTGAAGGCCGGCCTGGCCGGCTGAGCCGGCGGCCCGGGCGGGGGCTCTCGACCCGCCCGGACCACCGGTCGCACCCAGCCCTACCCCCGATCGGGCCGACTATGCACGCTCGGCCGCCGGCGACCGCTCCCCGGCCGCGGACAGGTCCCCGGCAGGCGACCGTTCGCCGAGCGGCGGCCGTTCCCCGGCAGGCGGGAGTTGCCCGGCCGGGGCCGGCAGCAGCCCGGACAGCAGGTCGGCCAGGACCGCCAGGCCGTCCGGGCTGAGCACCGACTCCGGGTGGAACTGCACCCCCGCCACGCCCCGCCCGCGCAGCGCGTGCACCGCGCCGTCCGCGCCGTCGCGCGCCACCTCCACCGGCCCGTACGGGGTGGCCAGCCGGTCGGCGTCCGCCCTGGCCGTGAACGTCGAGTAGAAGCCGACCCGGCGACGCGTGCCGAACAGCTGCACCTCCCGCTGGAGCCCCTGGTAGGGCGCGTCCCGGCGATGCAGCGCCAGCCCGAGCAGGCCGCACAGCAACTGGTGGCCCAGGCAGACCGCCAGGGTCGGCCGGCCCTCGGCGAGCAACCCGGCGAGCAGGCCGCGCATCGCGACCATCTTCGGCTCGGTCGTGCTGCCCGGGTCGCCCGGGCCGGGACCGACCACCACCAGGTCGTATCCGTCCACGGGGCCGGCGGCGTGCCACGGCCGCACCGTCACCGCCAGGCCCAGCGCGCCCAACTGGTGGGCGAGCATCCCGGTGAACGTGTCCTCGCCGTCGACGATCAGCACCCGACGCCCGGCCAGCCCGGGCAGGCCGGGGGTGTCCGGGGCGCGCTGGTCGAGCCAGAACCGGGCCAGCGGCGCGTTGCGGGCGGCCAGCGCCGCGCGGACCTCGGGGTCGTCGGCGAGGCGTACCGCCGGGCGCGCGCCGGACGCGGGCGCCTGTGGGCCCAGGCCCAGCGCGGCGAGCACACCGGCCGCCTTGGCGTGCGTCTCGGCCACCTCGCCCTCGGCCGTGGAGTGCCGGACCAGGGTGGCCCCGACCGGCACCCGCAGGTCGCCGGCGGGGGAGATCTCGGCGGTACGGATCAGGATCGGCGCGTCCAGGCTCTGCCGGCCGGCGTCGTCGCGCCCGAGCAGCGCCAGCACCCCCGCGTAGTAGCGCCGCCCGGTGCGCTCGTGCCGGGCGATGACCCGGCAGGCGTTCTCCATCGGGCTGCCGGTGACGGTCGGCGCGAACATCGTCTCGCGCAGCACCTCCCGCACGTCCTTCGTGCCCCGGCCGGCGAGGAGGTACTCGGTGTGCGCCAGGTGGGACATCTCCTTGAGGTACGGCCCGACCACCTGGCCGCCGTGCTCGGCGACGGTGGCCATCATCTTCAGCTCCTCGTCCAGCACCATGTACAGCTCCTCGACCTCCTTGGGGTCGGCGAGGAAGCGCAGCAGGGCGGCGCGGTCGGCGTCCGCGCCGGCGTGCCGGAAGGTGCCGCTGATCGGGTTCATCATGACCAGCCCGTCGTCGACGCTGACGTGCCGCTCGGGGCTGGCGCCCACCAGAATGCGGGAGCCGGTGTGCACCACGAACGTCCAGTACGCCCCGCGCTCGCCGGACAGCAGCCGGCGCAGCGCGGCGAGCGCGGCGACCAGCGGCGGCCCCTCGACGGTGGCGCGCAGGCAGCGGTGGATGACGAAGTTCGCGCCCTCGCCACGCCCGATCTCCTCGGCGAGCACCCGGCCGACGATGGCCGCGTACTCGTCGTCGCTGACGTCGAAGCCGGCCTCGGCGGTGCGCACGGGCACGTCGGGCAGCGCGGCGAGCGCCTCGGCCAGGCCGATCCGCTCGTGCCGGGCGATCTCCAGGCACTCCAGCGGGACGCCGTCGTCGACGCAGGTGAAGCCCCGCTCGGTGATCTGCCGGTAGGGCACCAGCGCCAGCGTGCGGGGGCCGGGCGGCCCGTCGGGCAGCGGGATGTCGGCGAGCCGGTCCGCCACGCGTACCGTGCCGGTGAACAGCTCCAGATGGTCGGCGCCCTCGCGCCGGACGAGCGCGAACGGGCCGGGGTCGGCGCCGGCGGCGACGGCGGCCAGCAGCTCGGGC
Source organism: Micromonospora sp. NPDC000121 (assembly GCF_042899165.1). NCBI lineage: Bacteria > Bacillati > Actinomycetota > Actinomycetes > Micromonosporales > Micromonosporaceae > Micromonospora > Micromonospora sp. NPDC000121. Next base: position 70,089 of record NZ_JBIAZP010000018.1, on the reverse strand, counting down.
AGGTGGGTCATCGGGTCTCCTCGGGCCGGGCGGCGCCCGGGCGGGGCGACCGGGAGGGCCGGGGAGAGACCGGCGGCCGCCTCGTCGGGCGGCCGCGTGGGAAGCTACGCGCGGGGGATGGCCGCCGGGTCGGCGGGCCACCAGCAGGACAGGTGCGCGAGCATGGCACCACCCTACGCGGCGGTCCGGGGGCCGGGAAGCCGATCGGGCGTACGGCCCACCCGCTGGGACGCCGGGGCGCGGCACACCGGGTACCTTGACCGGCGATGAACATTCTCGCGCTCGACCTGGGCACCTCCTCGGTACGCGGGCTCGTGCTGGACGCGGACGCCCGCCCGCTGCCCGGCGCGTTGGCCCGGCGCAGGGTGAGCCTCGTCGTGCACGACGACGGGACCGGCACGCTGGACGGCCCCGGCTACCTGGCCTGCCTGATCGAGTGTCTGGACGAGCTGGCCGCGGCCGGGCACCTGCGGGACGTGTCCCTGGTGGCGACCTCCGCGCAGTGGCACTCGGTGGTCCCCCTGGGCGCCGACGGCACGCCCCTCGGCCCGGTGCTGACCTGGTTGGACACCCGGCCGGAGGCCCTGCCCGGTGCGCCGGGGCCGGCCGACCCGGACGGGTTCCACCAGCGCACGGGCGCGTGGTGGCACCGCTGCTACTGGTCGATCCGGCTGCCCTGGCTGCGGGAGCACACCGGCGGCCCGATCGCCCGGTTCGCCGGCCTGGCCGAGTACGTGCTGGGCGAGCTGCTCGACGCCGCGCCGATGTCGATCTCCCAGGCGTCCGGCACCGGGCTGCTGGACCTGCGGACGCTCGACTGGGACCCCGAGGCCTGCGCCTTGGCCGGGAGCCCGGCCGAGGAGCTGCCCGAGCTGGCCCCGGCGCGGTGGCGGGGCCGGCTGCGGCCCGCGTACGCGCGGCGCTGGCCTCCGCTCACCGACGCGCCGTGGGCCGAGCCGGTGGGCGACGGCGCGGCGTCGAACGTCGGCACCGGCTGCGTCACGCCGGACCGGGTCGCGGTGACCGTGGGCACCTCGGCGGCGGTCCGGCTGATGCAGCACGCCCCGGCGGGCGCGGAACTGCCCCCGCTGCCGGAGACGCTCTGGCGCTACCGGGTCGACCACGACCACGTGGTGACCGGCGCGGCTTTCTCCTCCGGCGGCAACCTGTTCGCCTGGGCCAACCGGGAGCTGCGACTGCCCGAGGGCGCGGAGCTGGACGCCGCGCTGGCCCGGCTGTCGCCCGACGGCCGACTGCCGGTGAACGTCCGCTTCGGCGGCGACCGGCCGCCCGGCCTGGCGCCGGCCGGCTCCGGCGAGCTGCGGGGGCTGAGCTTCAGCAGCACCGCCGTGGAGATCCTGGCCGGGCTGATGCGGGGCCTGTGCGACCTGGTCGCCGAGGACCTGACGGTGCTGGAGTCCACAGTCGACAAACCGGTCGAGGTGGTGCTCGGCGGGGGAGCGGTCTCCGCCTCGCGCTGGTGGCGTTCGGCGTTCGCCGCGGCACTCGCACCCCGGCCCGTGTGGCACGGGCGCAACCCGGAGGTCGGGGCGAGCGGCGCCACGCTGGTCGCGCTGGACCGCCTCGGCGACGCGGCCCGGCTCGCCGACATCGGCCGGACGGACGAGCCCGCCTCACCCTCCTGAGTCGCTCCTCAGCCCGGCCCGTTGACACGCCTCGCCGGCCTGATTGGATGGACTCCGCTCCGCGTGTCGCGGCGGACGCGAGGACGTAGGAGGCAGGTGTGGGCGCAGGTCCGGACCCGGCGCGGGGCGAGGTGCCGCACCACCGCCGGCGCCGGTTCGACGTCCGGGTCGTCCCGCACCGGCGCCGTTCGCCGTTCCGGTTGCGGGACTGGCGGATGCGCACCAAGCTCGCCACCGTGCTGGTCATCCCCTCGGTGGCGTTCCTGGTGCTGGCCGGCGTGCAGACCCACGCCCTGGTCGGGCAGACCACCGCGCTGGGCGACTTCGCCCGGCAGGTGGGTATCGGCCGGCAGATCACCGCCGCCGTCCACCAGCTTCAGCAGGAGCGGGACCGGGCCGCCGGCGAGCTGGGCGAGCTGCGTCGCAGCGGCGCGGCCGCCGACCGGGACGCCGCCATCGTCGCGCTGAAACCACTGCAGAGCGCCACCGACCAGGCCCTGCGCGAGCTGCGCCAGGCGGCCGAGCCGCTGGCCGACGCCGACGCGTCCTGGCGGGTCGCCTACTCCGAGGTGCTGGAGGCCTACCAGCAGGTCGTCTACATCCGGGCCGCGATCCCCCCGGCGGTGCTGAGCAGCGACACCATCCTCAGCAACTACCACCGCGCCGTCGACGCGTTGCTCAGCCTCCTCGCCGAGCCGTCTCCCGGCCAGGACCAGCCCGCCCTCAGCGACGCGGTGCTGCGCTACGTCCAGCTCGCCCGGGTCAAGGAGCTGTCCTCCCGGGTCCGCGCCCAGCTCTACGAGGCCGCTCGCTCCGGCCGGTACGGCGTCGAGGACCAGGTGATCCTGACCGACCTGCGGGCCCAGCAGCTCACCGCGCTCGGCGCGTTCCGGGTGGCCGCGACGGCCGCGCAGATCGGCCGCTACGACGAGACCTCCGTCGACCCGGCGTTCCTGGCCGCCACCCGGCTCGAGGAGCAGAGCCTGCCGGCGGGCGGCGCCCAGCCGGCCGTGCTGCCCGCTCCACAGTGGTGGGCCGCCAGCGAGCAGCGCCAGGAACTGCTGCGCCGGGTCGAGGCGTCGGTGCTCGACGACGCCGTACGGCAGGCCGACGAGGTGAGCGCCGCGCAGCTGCGCACGACACTGCTGGCCGTCGGCATGGTCGTCGCGGTGCTGCTGGTGGCCCTGCTCATCTCCGTCCTGGTCGGCCGGTCCATCGCCCGGTCCATGCGGCTGCTGCGCGGCCAGGCCCTGCGGATCGCCCAGCAGGAACTGCCGGAGGCGCTGGACCGGCTGCGCACCGTGACCGGCGGCGTCCCCACGATCGAGGTCCCGCCGGCGGTCGTCCGCTCGCTCGACGAGATCGGCGAGCTGGCCGAGGCGTTCGTCGCGGTGCACCGCAGCGCGGTCAGCGTCGCCGTGGAGCAGGCCACCACGCGGCGCAACGTCAACGCGATGTTCGTCAACCTCGCGCGGCGCAGCCAGGTGCTGGTCGAGCGCCAGCTCGAGCTGCTGGACGACCTGGAACGCGAGGAGAGCGATCCGGACCAACTGGAGAACCTGTTCAAGCTCGACCACCTGGCCGCCCGAATGCGGCGCAACGACGACAGCCTGCTGGTGCTGGCCGGGACCGAGTCCACCCGCCGGTGGAACCGGCCGGTGGGGCTCGGCGCGGTGCTGCTGGCGGCCAGCGCCGAGATCGAGCAGTACCAGCGGGTGCGCCACGAGGAGGTGGCCGACCTGCACGTCGTCGGCCACGCCGTCGGTGAGCTGGTGCACGTCCTCGCCGAGCTGCTGGAGAACGCCACCTCGTTCTCCCGCCCCGACACCGTCGTGGCGGTCACCGCCCGTGCCGAGGGCGCCGGCGCGGTCGTCGAGATCACCGACGAGGGCCTCGGCATGAGCCCGACCGCCCTGGCCGAGGCGAACGCCGCCCTCGCCACACCGCCGGCGGCCGACGTCGCGACCGTCGAGCGGATGGGCCTGTTCGTGGTCAGCCACCTCGCCGCGCGGCTCGGCATCGAGGTGCGGCTGCACGGCCGTGCGACCGCCGGCCTGGTCGCCCGGATCCGGCTGCCTGGCGAGCTGCTGGCCCCGGCGACGGAGCCGGGCGCGCCCGCCCCGGCGCGGATGCTGACCTCCGCGGTCGCCTGGGCCGGCGCCCGGTCCTCCGACGAGATGCCGGTGGCCGGCCGGCGCCCGGGGGCCGACGTGCCCCGCCAGACCCGGCCGGTCCCGGTGCGGGCCGAGGACGTGCTCGCCCCGGCAGCCGGGCCGCCCACCGGCGAGGGCTGCTGGTTCCGCCAGGGCCCGGCGCCGGTGCGGCAGACCTCGCCCACCCCGCCCGCCGTCCCGGTGACCGGCGGGACCAACGCCCGCGGGCTGCCCGTACGGGTGCCGATGGCCCAGCTCTCCACCGTCACCTCGCCGCCGCGACCGGCGCCGCCGGCGGCACGCCACGATCCGGACCCGGAGGCGGTCGGCGGCATGCTGTCGCGGCTCTACAGCGGCGTCCGGCGGGCCGAAGCCGAGGACACCACCGAGATAGTCATGCCGCCCGGCGGCGTGCGCACCGAAGGGGGACATCGATGACGACGTTGAGCCGGGAGGCCCGCGACCTGAGCTGGCTGGTCAGCGGATTCACGCAGCGGGTGCCGGGAGTGGCGCACGCCATCGTGGTCTCCTCCGACGGCCTGCTGGTCGCGATCTCCGATCACCTGCCCCGCGACCACGCCGACAAGCTCGCCGCCGTGACGTCGGGGCTGATGAGCATCACCGCGGGCGCCGCCCAGATGTTCGACGGCGACGTGGTCAAGCAGACGGTCGTCGAGATGGGGCGGGGCTACTTCCTGGTCATGCAGGTGCGCGACGGGTCGATCCTGGCCACGCTGGCCGGCGCGGACGCTGACATCGGCGTGGTCGGCTACGAGATGGCGCGGCTGGCCAAGCAGGCGGGGGAGATGCTCACCCCGGCGCTGCGGGCGGAACTGCAGCAGGCCCTGCCCCGCTGACCGACCGCGGACGGCGTGACGCGGTGACCCCGGGCCGCGCGTCACGCCGCCGGCGGCGCAATGGTGTCCTCACCGGACGGCCGGTGTCGTCGCTGCGGCATCGGTCCCCCGTTCAGATGCTGTTGGTGGCGATGACCTGGCGGTACCAGCGCGCGCTGCGCTTCAGGACCCGGCGCTGGGTCGGGTAGTCCACGTAGACCAGGCCCCAGCGCTGGTCGTACCTCTCCGCCCACTCGAAGTTGTCCAGCAGGGACCAGACGTGGAAGCTCTCCAGGGCCACGCCGGCGGCCACGGCCCGGCGGGCGGCGGCGAGGTGGTCGGTCGGCCAGAAGGTGCGGCGGTGCTCGGAGACGGCGGAAGGGGCGTGGCCGTACGCCGCGGGCACGGCGCGCGATCGGATGAGGCCGGCCGGGACGGCGACATGACCAGTCCCGCCCACCAGCCGAACCCCGCCCCAGCTTGTCTAAATCGGCTGGCGCTTCTGGTGGGTGGCGGCGGCGTGCCGCAGGGCGGTGCCGGCACCCGTAACCATCGGGTCGCCGTGGCCGAAGCATGCCGTCTCGGTGTCTAGTGCCGCGAGGCGGTGGCAGCTGTCGAGCATCACGTCCTCGTCCAGGTTGAACACCCCGAGGATGATCTCGCCGGGCTGGCCGGCGGCCACCGTGTCCCCGGTGAACAGCACCTTGTGCCTCGGCAGGTACACCGCGATGCTGCCCGGTGTGTGCCCGGGCACGCTGAGAACCCGCGCCCCGTCGCCGAAGTCGAGTTCGTCACCGTCCTGCAGCTCGACATCCATCGGGGTCGGCGGAACGTCCACGGTCGGTACGCCCAGCGAGCTGACCTGCTCCCAGATGGGCCGGTCGAACTCGGTGAGCACCGGCTCCCGCCGCCTCGCCTCGCCGCGGATCACCGGGGCATCCGCCTCGTGCGCATGCACCAGTGCGCCGTGCCAGGACCGAACCTCCGCGGCCGATCCAGAGTGGTCCTCGTGCCCGTGCGTCACCACGATCCGCCGGATTGCGGACGGGCCCAGCCCCAGGCTCCGCACCGCCTCGGCGATCTCCGGCCCGGAGCCTGGGACGCCGGTGTCTATCAAGGTCAGCGCGTCCGCGTCGCGCCAGAGGTAGACCTGGCCGAACTCCATCCGTACCAAGTGCAGCCGGGGCCGTAACTCAACGACTTCCACGTGCCCGAGGCTAGGCAGCGTCCCGCCGAACCCGCCACCCGTTCCGCTGTCAGCATACGATCGCGGGACGGATCCAGCCGGTGCCCGCGCCCACGTATTCCTCGGGGTCCACGGCTGCCGCCCCTCGCTGATGTCGCCATGGCATACGCCGACTACGGCAGGCTCGTCCCCCAACGGCTGAACCGGCGCCTCCGTCTCGCCGGAACGGACCGGCCCACCCACCACCCGGATACGCAACGGGCGCGAAAAAGCCCGCAAAAACAGGCCGTCACGGGATCACGTGCGGGACCGCGACGGAGTAACGTACGTCACCGGAGAGGCCGCTCCCCCCGTGGCGGCCTCTCCCTCATTTCTCCGTCGCCACCACGGCCGGGGCGGCCGGATGCCGCAGCCCCGGGTGACCCGCCGGCAGCGACCGGCGCACCACCACCCAGCTCACCGCCAGCGCGGTCGCCACCAGCGGCCAGGTCAGCGCCACCCGGGCGACCGTCAGCGCGACCACCTGGCCGCCGAGCCACAGCGGCAGGAACACCGCCACCCGCAGCACGTAGGTCGCCGCCCACACCCAACTGCCCCGGCCGTACGCGCGCAGCAGCGCCGGATCGCGCCGCCACCGGCCGCGCTGCCCGAGCGCGACGCCCACCACCACACCGAGCAGCGGCCAGCGCACCACGATGCTGACCACCCAGGCCAGCGCGCTCGCCGCGTTGGAGAGCAGTTGGACGAGGAAGAAGTCCTCGGCGCGCCCGGTGCGCAACGCGACCAGCGCGGCCACGCAGACCGCCAACAGCCCGACCAGCACCGAGCGCGGTCGGTCGCCCCGGCGCAACCGCCAGCCGGCCAGCGCCGCACCCGTGACGACCGCCGCGCCGACCCCGGCCCACAGCGAGTGGCCGCCGAGCAGCCAACCGACCGCGAACGCCACCGGCGGCAGGGTGGCGTCGACGGCGCCCCGACGCCCGCCGAGCAGGTCGGCGAGGGTCTCCGGCCGGTCCGTCGGGGTCGTCTCCCGTTCCGGTGTGCTGACCACCGCCACCTCCTCACGTCCGCCCCCAACCTATCCGCCGCCGGTGGGCGGGCCACCGGGTGACCGGCGCGGGCCGGCCGCTACGGTGTGCGGGTGCGAGCGACGCCGAGGGGTTGGACCGCAGTCTGGTTGGTCGTCCTGGCGATCGTGCAGGCGGCCGCCTTCCTGGCCGTGTGGCGCGTCGCCGTGCACACCGAGGCGGGCCAGTGGGTCGACACCGTCGCCCTGACCGGCAACCGGATCGGTCAGGACCGCATCGACGGCCCGGTGGACCGGATCCTCAACGCCATGTCGGTCGTGTCGTTGCTGGCGGCGACCGCGGTGATCGGCTTCATCGCGCTGATCCGGGGCCGCATCGCGCTCGCCGTCACGGCCACCCTGCTCATCGCCGGCGCCAACGCCACCACCCAGCTGCTCAAGTACGGCCTGGCCCGCCCGGACTTCGGCATCGACCCGGAGCGGATCTACGCCGGCAACAGCCTGCCCAGCGGGCACGCCACCGTCGCCGCGTCGGTCGCGGTGGCGCTGGTGCTCGTGCTGCCGCGCAAGGTGCGGGCGCTCGGCGCCTTCCTCGGGGCCGGCTACGCCGCCGTCGCCGGTATCGCCACCCTCTCCGCCGGCTGGCACCGGCCCAGCGACGCGGTGGCGGCGTTCCTGGTGGTCGGGGTGTGGGCGGCGCTGGCCGGGCTGCTGCTGCTGGTCACCCAGCGCGAACAGGCGCAGGTGGAGTCGGCCGACGCGCACCGGGTTGCCGCCACGGTGCTCGGCGTGGGCGGCGTGCTGGCGGCGGCGGCCTGCGGGATCGCCCTGGCCTGGCTGCTCGACCTGCGCGCCACCCCGCCCGACGAGCTGGCCCGCCGGCCGCTGTTCGTCGGGTACGCCGGCAGCGCCGCCGGCATCGCCGGGACGATGGGCGTGGTGATGGCGCTGGTGCTCGCCGCCGTGCACCGCCTGGTGCCCCGCGTCAAGGGCTGACCCCGGCCCTGCTGTGCGGCAGGGACTGACCCCGGCTCAGCTGCTTCCAGGCACCCTGCCTCCACGGGAGTAGGTGCCGACCATCGTCCCGCTCGCGATGTCCCGCTGCACGAGTGTGCGGTGCACGTCGGCGGCGTGCGGCGTGTCGGGCAGCTCCAGCGGCCGGTCCAACGCGTAGAGCCGGAAGAAGTACCGGTGGGGATCGTCGCCCTGCGGCGGGTGCGGCCCGCCCCACCCGGTCGTGCCGAAGTCGTTGGGCCACTCCCGGCCGCCCAGGGGCACCCCACCCTCGGGCACCCCGGCCGCGGTCGGCGCGATGCCCGTCACCAGCCAGTGCAGGAACGGGGTCTTCCCCGCGTCCGGGTCCTCGACGAAGAGGACCAGCTCGGTCGCGGACTCCGGCACCTGCGACCACTCCAACGGTGGCGAGACGTTGCCCCCCTCGCGGGCGAAGCGGCTCGGCAACATGTCGTGGTCGTTGAACGCGGTGCTGCGCAGCATGATCCCGGCCATCGGTGACGCTCCTCTCCTCAGCCCGCCGCGCGTACCCGCCCGGCAGCCGCCGAAACGGCCGCGCCGGGGCGGATCGGCGGTGTGAGAGGGTCGGAGCGGCAGAACGCGACGGGGGAGGACCGGTGGAGCGGGTACGGGCGGCGTTCCGGGACGAGTGCGCGCGGCTCGGCGAGGTGCTGCGCGCCGTCGACGAGGCGGATCTCGACCGCCCCACCGACTGCCGCCCCTGGACCGTGCGGGAGCTGCTGGCCCACGTGCGTACCGGCGCCGGGCGCCTGGTCGACATGCTCGCCGCGCCGGCCCCGCCCCGCGCCGAGGTCGACGCCGCCGCGTACTACGGCGCCGCCAAGTTCACCCCGCCGGTCGACGCCGCCCGCATCGACAGCGGCCGGCGGGAGGCCCGGGAACTCGACGGCCCGGCCCTCGTGGCCGACTTCGACCGGGCCTGGCGGGACGCCCTGGCCGCCGTCGACGCCCAGCCACCCGGCCGGGTGGTGCGCACCCGCCACGGCGACGCGATGGCGCTGGCCGAGTTCCTGCGTACCCGCGTGGTGGAGGTCGGGGTGCACGGCCTGGACCTCGCGGCGGCGCTGGACCGGGAGCCGTGGCTGACCCCCACCGCTGCGGACGTCGTCGCCGGCCTGCTCACCGGTGGGCGGCCCGTCCCGGCGGAGCTGGGCTGGGACCGGCTCACGCTGATCCGCAAGGCCACGGGCCGGGCGGACCTCACCGACCGCGAGCGGACCGTCCTGGACGCCACCGGCTTCCGCTGGCTCTCCTTCGGCGGCTGACCGGACTCCACCCGCCGACCGCGCGAATCACCGGGCGACCGCGTGGCCGGGCGGCGGGCCGGTCCCGGGGGTGCCCCGGTTCCCGGGTCGGCGACGTGGGTCAGGTGGTGGCGAGCGGGTCCGCCGCCGCGCGCGGCGCGGGCACCTGCGGCACCGCCTTGCGCAGGTGGTCCAGCACCACGGGGTCGATGCGGCCCGGCACCAGCCGCTCCTCCAGGTTCTCCATCCCGGCCCAGGCGAAGAGCGCCTCCTCCGGCCGGTCCGGGTCGACCGGCAGACCCAGCGCGGCCAGCAGCCCGCCGACCTCCGTCGCCACCGCCCCGGTCAGGTCGAGCAGGGTCGCCGGATCGGGCCGGCCGAAGAGCAGGGTGTGCAGCGCGAGCAGCCGGCCCAGCTCGGTCACCGGGTCGGCGTGGTCGTCGACCCGCAGGTCGACCAGGACGTCGCTGGTGCCGCCGTACCCGCCGCCGCGCTCGACCACCAGCAGCCCGGCGCTCTGCCGGCCGCGCCGGTCGCCGCCGGCCTGGTCCCCGGCGCGTAGCGCGGCGAGCAGCCGGTCGGGGAACGGCAGCGCCGTCCCGCCCAGCCAGGCGTCCCGCACCGCGTCGATCACCTGCGGCCCCGCCAGGATGTTGCCCTGCGCCGCCCAGCCGTCGCCGGTCTGGCCGCCGGCCCACGGGTGGCAGGCCGGGCCCGTCCAGGTCGCGCCCGCGCCCGCGGCGGCCACCACGCCGAGCTGGCGGTGGTCCCGGTCGGGGTCGGCGGCGACCAGGCCGGCGACCACGTCGGCCGCCGCCACCCCGGTGCGCAGCAGCGTCAGCCCCTGCGGCCGGTACGCGAGGTTGACGTGCGCCTGGGTGGCGAGGGCGCCGACCTCGGCCTCGGCGGCCGGAACCAGCGCGCCGGCGGCCAGGAACCTGCTGGCCACGACGACGCCGTGCAGGCGGCCGTCGTCGGAGCGGGCGACGAGCGAGAAGGTCACGCGGGGAGACTAACCCGCTGCCGGCGGCCGTCGTCGTTGCTGGATGCGACCCTCCTGCCGGGCGAGCCGGCGGCTCGACAGCCCGGAGGCGGTCCGCGAGACCGCCGAGCAGACCGGGGCCCAAGGGTCGGCCTAGCCCCGGGCTCCAGCGCCAGGTCCTCGAACGCGCGGACCGAGATGCGGGTGAGCGCGAAGACGTACACCAGGTCGATGAAGAGTTCGAGGAACGTCGGCCGGCTGCCGGCCGAGGGCAGCGGGCGTCCCGCCCCGTGGGTGGCCACGGTCAGCCCGCCCCGCCGTCGCGCGCGCCCATCGCGCAGTCGTGACACCGCCGACCGCCGGGCCGCCCGGGTACCGGGGAAACCGGGGCGGGATCTTGATCCGGGTGGCGGCCGGCGGGCACCATCGATCGATGACGACGCGCTGGGGCATGACCGTGCCGCTGGACGGCATCCCGCTCGCCGACCACGCCGCGGTCTACGCGGCCCTCGACCGGGCCGGGTACACCGACGTGTGGACCGCTGAGGTCGCCGGGGCGGACGCGTTCACCCCGCTGGCGCTCGCCGCCGCCTGGCAGCCGCGACTGCGCCTGGGCACCGCGATCACGCCGGTGTTCACCCGGGGGCCCGGCCTGCTGGCGATGAGCGCCGCCGCGCTCGCCGAGGCCGCGCCGGGCCGGTTCGCGCTCGGCATCGGCGCGTCCTCGCCGGTCATCGTGCGGAACTGGAACGCCGTGCCGTTCGACGAGCCGTTCCGGCGCACCCGGGACGTGCTGCGCTTCCTGCGCGCGGCACTGTCCGGCGCAACCGTCGACGAGGCGTACGACACCTTCGCCGTGCGCCGGTTCACCCTGGAACGGCCGCCGGCCGTGCCGCCGCCGCTGCTGCTCGCCGCGCTGCGCCCGGGAATGCTGCGGCTGGCCGGCGCGGAAGCCGACGGCGTCATCCTCAACTGGCTCGCCGCGGGCGACGTGCCGCGGGCGCTCGCCGAGGTGGGCGAGCGGCGCTCGGGCTTCGAGGTGGTCGCCCGGATCTTCGTCTGCCCCACGTCCGACGCCGCGCACGCCCGTGCCCTGGGCCGCCGGCTGATCACCACCTACCTGACCGTTCCCGCGTACGCCGAGTTCCATCGCTGGCTGGGCCGGGAGGAGGCGCTCGGGCCGATGTGGCGGGCCTGGGCCGCCGGGGACCGGCGCGGCGCCGGCGCGGCGGTGCCCGACGAGGTGGTCGACGCGCTGGTGCTGCACGGTTCGCCGGAGCACTGCCGCGAGCAGGTCCGCCGCTACGCCGATGCCGGGATCGACGTGCCGCTGCTGGCCCTGCTGCCCACCCCGGAGGCGGCGGCCGGGGGCACGGCGGCGCTGGGCGACCTGATCACGCGCCTGGCTGGGGGTGAGCCGCGGTGAACCTCACCGACCGGGTGGTGGTGATCACCGGCGGGGCCGGCGGCATCGGCTCCGCCCTGGCGCGCCGGTTCGCCGCCGAGGGCGCGGCCGCCGTGGTGGTGGCCGACCTCGACGCCGACGCGGCCCGCGCGGTGGCCGACGGCGTCGGCCCGGTCGCCCACGCCGCCGCCCTGGACGTGACCGACGAGGAGCAGGTCCGCGCGCTGGTCGTTGACACCGAGCGGCGGTACGGGCGGATCGACCTGTTCTGCGCGAACGCGGGCGTGACCACCAGCGGGGGAGTGGAGGTCGACGACGCCGGCTGGGACCGCGCGTGGCGGGTGAACGTGCTCTCCCACGTCTACGCGGCCCGGGCGGTGCTCCCGGCGATGCTGGCCCGGGGCGGCGGCTACCTGCTGCACACCTGCTCGGCGGCGGGCGTGCTGACCGCGGTCGGCGACGCGGCGTACACGACGACGAAGCACGCCGCCGTCGGCTTCGCCGAGTGGCTCTCCGTCACCTACCGGGACCAGGGCCTGCGGGTCAGCGCGCTGTGCCCGCAGGGCGTGGACACGCCGATGCTGGCCGAAGGGCTGGCCGCCGGGCACCTCGGCGCCCGGGTCATCGCCGCCTCCGGCGCGGTCCTCACTCCGGACCAGGTCGCCGACTCGGTGGTCGTCGGCCTCGCCGAGGAGCGCTTCCTCATCCTGCCCCACCCGGAGGTCGCCGCGTACGCCCTCCGCCGCGCGGAGGACCCGGACGGCTGGCAGGCCGGCCTGCGCAAACTCGTCCGCCGCCTCCGGGCCTAGGCGTACGAGAAACGCGTCGGGAAGTGGCAGGTTCGGATCCGGTCGGAGGGCCGGTGAAAGGGGGGTGGCATGCCGCATGAGCTGAGCTTGCTGGCGGGCTGGGGCTGCTGTTCATGGCACGGGGGTTGCGACTCGCCCGGGAGGAACGGCGTCAGCATCGGCGTTCGTTGCCCGGCGAGCCGTTCAGTGGACGTGAGCTGCTGTGGGAGGGCGGGGCGGCGGCATTGCTCGGTATCGGCAACCTGGCCGGTGGCCTCTGGGTTCTGCTGACCATTCCGGCGCTGGTCGTCATCGTGGTGCTCGTCGTGCGACTGCTCACCGGCGGGGCAGGAACAGACGCCGAGCACGCTGACGGGACTGCCCGCGTGCTCCGGCCTCCTGGCCACGCGATTGGTCGTCGCCCTCGTCGTCACCGGGCGGATGACAGGTGATCTAGTTTCGGATGTCTATCCGGTCAGTCCGACAGGCAGGTTTTGCGATGGTGACCACCTCGACAGCATCGGGCGACGATCCCGGGCGGAAGGTTGCCCCACCTCCCGCGCTGGTCGCCGAGGCGGCACGGCGTCCGGGAGGTTCGGTCGCCGAGATCGACCCGACGTTGATCAGCGATCCGGACGGCTACATCCCGGCCGAAGCCATCCGCGGCATGTAGAAGGTCGACTCCGCCGGCCAGCTCACCGGCGAATTCCAGCCCAACCCCACGTATGGGCCTCCCCGGGACGACTTCGCCAAGCTCGTCGGCACCGGTCATTTCCTGCACTGGCTGGGCGACGACCCGGCCGCCGCCGTCCGAGAATCGGTCGCCGAAGTCGTCAACGAGCAGATGCCGGGCGCGACCCTGCGATGGATGAAGATCACCGACGAGCCGCGGTTCCTCACCGCCGGGCGCCGTGGCACGGACGACCCGAACCACCTGATCGTCACTCGTGCCGCCCTTGCCGCGCCTTTCGCGATCGGGGTCGACTCGCCGTCTGGCCGCTACGAAATCCTCTGGGGCGTCCACAGCATCGCGGTGGTCGGTCTCGACCGGGGCGAGCAGGCGCGCAGCCGGGTGTGGTTCGACCTCTGGACACCTCTGGATGCGGCGGAACGACACCTGCGCACGCGCATCGCCGAGGTCGACCCGCCGAGCTGACGTGGTCCGTGAAGGAGGTCACCGTGTCGGGGGCGAACCGACCAGAGGACGCGGCGCCACCACGGGCGGGACAAGCGAGAGGCCGTTCATGGCTTACCGGTTCGCGTACCCTCTCCGGATGGACCACGAGGATCTTCCGCGTGCTGAGTTCGCGTTCCCCGGGCCACTGCGGGACAAGCTGCTAGCCGCGATCCTGTCGGGCGCGAAGACCTCCACCACCGGGCTGCTGGTCGGATACGAGCGCGCGAACGAGCCGCTGCCCGAGGTCGGCCGGCGACTGGCGGTGGTGGACTCGGAGGACCGACCGGTCGCGGTGATCGAGCTGACCGAGGTGCGCGTGCTCCGGCTCGCCGAGGTCGACCTGCAACACGCACTGGACGAGGGCGAGGGCGACGAGTCCGTGGCGCAGTGGCGAGCCGGGCACGAGACGTTCTGGCACAGCGAAGAAGTGCGTGCGGAGCTGGGCGACCCCGGCTTCACCGTCGATGACGACACCCTGGTGGTGACCAAACGCTTCCGGCTGCTGCGCACCGTCTGATCAGCCGTACTCGCGGTCTACGCCGCGCAGCACCGACCTCCGGGCGGACACCAAGGCAGCAGGTGCAACCAGTCGCCGGCGAAGGCCATGCATCCTGCCTTGCGCAGATCAAACCTCTACCCGCCACCAGGCACACGAACGACCTCGTGAGCTGCGGAAACGCGCTCCAGGGCCGTTCTCGTACCGCCCAATCGAGTCCAGCCCGATCCAGTGCTAGATGAAGCTCTACGGGAACATCGCGGGAACGCCGGTCCTGACGGGCTCTGCGGCCAGGGTAAAAGTTTACAGGTCGGAGAGGCATCGGGCTTCACGGAGTGGCTTCGTCTTGAGTCGGCTCCCGGGGTAACGCGTTCGGTAGCGATCGACCTCGTCGCCCTGCCGGAATCAACGGTCCAGAGCATGATCGACGCGCTCCGGCTCCCCCTGCGGGCAGGACAGCACCAACAGGAGATTACCAGCGTGTTTGGGGAGCCCACCGGCACACAGAGATTCGTGCGGGATCGGGTCACCCTCATCTTCCGCATCGGCGCTGCGGAGCCCTACGAACTGAGCTGCACGGTTCACGAGGAGCAGGGGCTGATCTACCTCACGATGCATCCCACGCCGCTGCCGGATTAGCTCGCGGCCAGCCCATCGCCCCTGCGGTCGACGACTGCTGTACTTCACTGCTGTACAAGATCCAAAAAAGCCGTCTCCCGCGACAGGAAACGGCCTTTGAACTGGGTCGAGCCGAGGGGATTTGAACCCCTGACCCCCTCGATGGTATCGGCGAGCAAGCCGCCCGGTGGTGGCCTCACCCTCCGCTGCGGGTAGCCAGCTGGCTTCCTGAATGCGGCGCGGGACCCCGCTCGTCGCGCCCACCGTCGCTCCCACCCCAACCAGAGGACGCGGCGCCATCGGCCTCCGTCACGGTGGCGGCAGGCATCCGCACGACGGGCGGCAGGGGTGCGGTGACGTTGTTCTGAGCAGGTGGTGCGGTGGTGGCTGGCAGAAGGCGCCCGCTGCCCACGGACGTCGCCGCCCGGTGTCAGCGAACCGCACGGCCACCACGCGCCCTGGACGCCCGGCCGTACGCCCACAGCACCAGCGCGACAACGCCCCAGAGGACGATCGCCCAACTCGTCGGTGGGGTCCAGGCCGACAGCCAGCCCGCACTGTCCGCCGCACTCAAGGGAGCACGCGGCTGCCGCACCGACAGGGCCGCCGCGGCGAAGCCGGCCGCCGCAAGGGCGGACAGCACCGGCACCACCGCGCGGCGGAACATGACTGCGGTGAGCAGAGCCGTTACCAGCCACAGAGACGCCCCGGACAGGACTGCGGCGGTGGTGGTGGCGCGGTCGGTCGGAGAGGGCTGCTCACCGAAGAACGGCGCGGAGGCGATGAGGCCCGCGTACAGGGACCATGCGGCGCCGGGCAGCGACAGAATCAGCATCAACCAGGGGTACGCCCGGTGGCCTCGTTCGCGGGGAGGGGAAGAGCCCGCAACGGCCCCGTCGTGCTGCTCGCCATCTCCTGCGTTGGTCATGCCCTGATCCTGGCCCGGCGCGCGCCAGGTCGCCTGAGTTGCGGTACTCACCAGCCTGCGCAAACTCGTCCGCCGCCTCCGCGCCCAGTGCGGTCTCCACGCGCGTTGCCAGTGCCGCGGCGAGGTCCAAACGGCGATCCGGCGCGCCTCCAACGCCGCCGGTCGTGGTTTGGACCCGGCGGGCCACACGTTCCTGGATGCCGCCGTAGCATCGGTGCGGCGCGGGCGGGCCGTGCCCGACCGAAAACGGGGGACAGTGGGCGCGGCGAGGCGGACATCACTCCGGCGGTGGGCCGGCGTGCCCCGGTGGGTTCGGGTCGTCGTGATCGCCGCCGTCTGCCTCTTCGCGTACGGCGGGATCGTCCACCTGGGCCTGCTCGGCATCCGACCGGGTGGTCCAAGCCAGTCCACCCCCACCTGGCTGATGCTGTACTTCACCTCGCTGACCGTGTTCGATCCGCTCGCCGCGCTGTTGCTGGCGCTGCGCCGGAGCGAAGGGCTGCTGCTCGGCTGTGTCTTGTTGGGCAGCGATGCGGCGGCGAACGGGTACGCCAACTACGTGTTGGACACCGCGCCGGGGATCACGCCCGGCCGGATCGGGCAGGCGGTGATCACGGCACTCGCGGTCGCCCTGATCGCGGCGGCGCCCAGGGTCGCGCCCTGGCTGCACCGGCCGCGGCGTGCTGGCGAGTGCGCTATCCATGAACGTCGTCGGGCCTGATCGGACAGGCGGCTGTGGTGCGGGGTCGGCCCCGGCGCGGCCAGGTGGTTCCGGGCCGGACCGAGCAGTGCACCCCGGAACCCGCGTACCGCTCCGACCTGCCTACCGACGCGGCTGCCATGCGGACCCACCTGGCCGAGCACCGCAGCGGCGAAGCCGGTGACGTGAATGCCGCCGGCAAGGACGTGCTCTTCCTCGCCGAGAGCTATCTACGACCGCAGACACGGGCGGCGCTGTACGAAGCCGCAGCAGCGGTCCCGGGTCTGCGCGCCGTCGAGCACGTCACGGACGGCGCGGGCCGGCCGGGCATTGGAATCGCCTGGCCATCCACGAACGGAGCGGAGCAGATGGTCCCCGTCTTCCACCCCGAGACCTATGCCTACCTCGGCACCTCCCGATACACGGCGGTGATCGTCCACACCGTCGTAGACGAAGTCGGTCAGACCGGCTGACCTTCACCACCCGGGCGGGCCGCCCCGGCGCGGCCCGCCATCGGTGCCCGGCTGGTATCCCTCGCGCACGCTTGGAGCTCGCTCTCATGCGCCCTCGCCTGGTCCTGGTGTTCGCGGCGCCTCAGTCGCCTTTCCAAACCGTGTCGTAGGGGCAAGTCAGCCGAGACCGAGCCGGTGCAACGCGAGCGCCACGAACCCGCGCACCGACCGGTCCCAGCCGGGTACGTCGGCATCGAAGTCCACGCTGCGGGCTTCGGTGAGGACGTCGAGGGCAAGGTCGGGTAGCTGGTCGCCGAGCCGGTACGCCAGCCCCACGGCCGCGGTGACCCGGACGACCGCAGCGTTCGCGGACAGCATCTCGCGGAGGCAGGCGTCGATCGGTTCCGAGTCGACCGGAAAGTGGGCGAGGGCCAGGTTGGCGCTGGCCCGGGTGGCGGCGCGGGCCTCGTCATCCGGGAGTGTGATGAGCCCGGCCAACGCGGCCTCGTCGGGTGCGAACCAGGCGAGTAGTTCGGCGGCGTACCCCGCCAGCAGCGGGTCCGGGTCGGTGAGCCATCGGACGTACCGGTCGGTGTGCCGGGCTCCGGCGTGGAAGGCGTCGGCCTCCCAGCGGACCGCCACGTTGTCGGCCAGTTCCGCGGCCTCGTCGTGCTCGAACAGGTCTTCGGCCTCCAGATGCCGCTCCACCAGCGCCGCATCTTCGTCGGTGATCCCCTCGGCGGCGGCGAAGGTCCGCCGCGGATCGAACGGCAGCTCGTCGTCGCGCCGGTCGCCGACCACCACCGAACGCAGCAGATCGGCCACCGTTGCCCGGTCCGGGGTGTCTGGGTCGTCAGCGAGCGCTACGAGGAACGGCACCACGTGACAGCTCGCCCCCCACCGCGTGCCCTGGTGGTAGATGTTGCCGGACAGCTCGGCCAACGCACGCCGGCGGACCGCCGCCTCCGTCGAGCGCAACGCCCGCAACTGGTCCGGTACGTCAACGGCCGGTCCATACGCGTGGTGCAGCGACCCCCACGGGACCTCGTCGAGCCCGGCCAGCGGGTCGGTCAGTTGATCCATGCGGCGGTTCTACCAACAGTGGGTGGGGAACCGACAGCAGCCCTGACAGCGACGACGCCGAACGACGGCATGCTGACAGGCGCTGGCGCAGACTCAGAGCGAGACGGCGGTGGCCCCAGGAGGGTCAGGCCGAGTCTGGTGGCCGCCCGAGCGCGAGCAGGGCCACCGGTCACGCCTTCCCTTGCGAGCAGCAGCCGTCGGCGCAGGCCGGGCCCCGGTCGGCCGTGGCGGGCAGGGGCGCGCAGTCGTCGCAGTGCTCACCGCGCCAGGCATCCACGCCCTCCTTGACGGCGACGCCGGCGATGACGAGCGCGGCGACCGGGTCGGCCCACGACCAGCCCCAGACGGCGTTGAGGACCAGGCCGACGAGGAGCACCGCGGACAGGTAGGTGCACAGCAGGGTCTGTGTCGAGTCGGCCATGACGGTGGCCGAGCCGAGTTCCCGGCCGGTGCGCCGTTTGGCCCGTACGAGCAGCGGCATCACGAGCAGCGACGAGGCGGCGAGGCCGATGCCGACGGGGCTGGGGTCGGCGTCCCCGTCGGCCAGGAGCGCGCGGAGGGCGTCGAAGGTCACCCAGGCGGCCAGGGCGAAGAACGACACGCCGATCAGCCGCAGCGCCAACCGTTCCCGATTCTCGGGCACGCGGGAGCGGAACTGCCAGATCAGTACGGCCGCGCTGGACACCTCGACGAACGAGTCCAGGCCGAAGCCGATGAGCGCCGTCGAGGAGGCCGCCGCGCCGGCGGCGATCGCGATCAGGCCCTCCAGCAGGTTGTAGCCGGCGGTGGCGTAGGCCAGCCACAGGCTGCGCCGCGACAGCGCAGCCCGGCGCTCCGGGGACAGCACGGACGTGCTCACGCGCCCACCGCCCGGGTGGCGGCGGCCGGCGTTCCGTAGACCGGGCACAGGGCGACGGCCTCGCCGGTGGCGGCGAGGACCCGTTCCGCCGAGCGCAGCAGGTCCAGCAGCTCCGGCCGGGTCAGTGCGTAGAACGACTGGCGGCCCTCGGCCCGGTAGTCGATCAGCCCGCAGTCGCGAAGACATGCCAGGTGCTTCGACACCGTCGACTGCGCCAGTCCCAACTCGCCCGTCAGGTCGACCACCCGTGCCTCGCCGGCCGCGAGCCGGTGCAGGATCGCCAGGCGCGTCGGATCCGCGAGGGACCGGAACAGCGCCACCGCGGGGGTCAGCCCCGGAACACAACCAATCGTCATGAGGCGATGATAGCGCCAGCGGAGGATGCTTCCCGATCGTCTACCCTGTCCCGATGCTCGCCGGACTGGAGAAGATCGACTGGGCGACCTACGAGGGCGCCTACGGCCCCGCCGAGGAAGCCCCGCACATCCTGCGCGCCATCGCCTCACCCGATCCGGAGACCGCCCGCGAGGGCCGCTACGAGTTCGCCTCCTCGCTGTGGCACCAGGGCACCGTCTACCCGGTGACGGTGGTGGCCGTACCGTTCCTGGTCGAGCTGGCCACCACACCAGGAGTGCACCAGCGACACGAACTGCTCCACGTGCTCGGCGCGCTCTGCGACCCCGAACAGACCGACGGCGACGACCAGCCGGCGGTGCGGGCGGCCGTCGCCGAGCACAGCGACGTGCTGCTGCCCCAGCTGGCCGCCCTGGACCCGGAGGTACGCGAGTGCGCCGCCTACGCGGTCGGGCGCTGCGGTCCGCACACCCGGCAGGCGCTGGCGGCGCGCTGGGCCCTCGAAGAGGACGCGCGGGTGCGCGCCTCTCTGCTGCTGGGCATCGCCCTGCACGATCCCGTCGGGTGCGCCGACCGGTTGCGGTCGGCCGCGAGGTCGGAGCCGTCCCCGGTGCCGGCGGCGGCCGCGCTCGCGCTCGCCCGGGCCGGGCTGCCCCTCCCCCCGGAGACCATCGCCCCGATCGCGGCGGCGTTCGCCAGCGACGACGCGTGGCGTAGCCCCTGGCAGGGTCACGCCGACGCACTCTCCGAGGTGCTGGACCGGGTCGACGCCGCCACCGCGAACGCGATCACCGCGGCGTTGACGGACGGCGCGCCCGGTCCAGGCGGTCCGGCACGGCGCACCCGCGGCGCGGGCGCCACCCCGAAGGCTCGGATCCGTGCCGCCAACGCCATGACCGACCGCTTCCGGAGCCGGCGCTCGGCGCCGGCCGACCTGATGCCGCGCCTACGGGCGCTGCTGACCGACGCCGACGCCGACGTCCGGGCGGCGGCCGTGCAGGCCGCGGCCCACGCGGGAATGCCGGCGGCGGCTGTCGCGAGCGTACTGGCGAGCATCGCCGCCGGTGGCGACGACGACGGCCGTGGACCGGCGGGCACCGCCCTGAACACCCTTGTCCGGCTCGGTGACGACCGGTGGCGGGAACCGGTCATGACCGCGTGGGCCGCCGGGCGGGACCCGGCCGCCATGTACGTGCTGACCGAGTACCGGCCCGCGTTCGACCCGGACGTCTTCGTGGCGTTGCGTCGCCGGCTCGCCGCGCAGCTCGCCGCGGGTCTCACCGGCAACCCGGTCATCCACCTGGTGTCGCTGGTGCACCACTGGGGGCCGGCCGCGGCCGACGCGGTCCCCGAACTCCTCGCCGCCCTGCCCGCCGCGCCGTGGGCGGCGCCGGCCGCGCTTGCCGAGATCGGGCCGGCCGCGTTGGACGCCGTGCCAGCGCTGCGCGAGGTCGCCCACACCGGCCAGGTACGGGCGGGACACGCGGTATGGCGCCTCACCGGCGACGCCGGCCCGCTCGTCGTGGCGGCTTCCGCCCTGCTCGCCTCGTCCCGGCGGAACCTGGCCTGGGACCTGGACCTCGTCGCGGACGCCGGGCCGTCAGCCGCATCCCTCGTTCCCGCGCTGCGTGGCCGGTTGACCGGTGCGCCGGCGGCGACGTATCCCGAACGCGAGGAGCAGATCGCCGCCGCACGGCTGGTGTGGCGGGCGACCGGCGCCGCGGCCGAGGTGCTGCCCACCGTGGCGGCTGTGCTCGGTGCCGGCGACGTCCCCGTCCGGTCCGCCACGAAACTGGCCGCCGAGATGGCACCCGTGGCCGGCGCCGAACTGGCGTCGGGGCTGCGGGAGGCGCTCGGCAACGAGTACGGTCGCGTCGATGCCGCCCGTGCCCTCTGGCGGCTCGGCACGGCCGTCGACGACCTCGTCGATCCGCTGCTCACGGCCGTTGCCGACCCGTACGGCGACAAGGGCGCGCTGGCCCTGCTGGTGGAGATGGGCGCGGTCGACGCGGTGCCGGGGCTGGTCGAGTTGGCCGACCGTGACGAGCGGGTGGTGACGTACGGCTCCCACGACGAGACGGTGTGGTGCGACGACCGCCTGCGACGTGACCTGTACACGGCCATCGCCGCGCTGCGGTCGTCGGTGGAGTGACGCCGGATGGCCGCATGCCGGCGTCGACGCGTTCCGGGTGGGCCGCCCGGATTGCGCCGGTCGCGGCCCGGGCAGGGGTTCAGCGTGGCCAGCGGAGGGGACCGGGGCGGACGGACCAGAGGATGCGGCGCCACCAGGGGCGGGCGGCGCGCAGCGCCGTGACGTAGTCGTGGGCGGTGGTGACCGCCCGGGCGGCCTGCTCCGCGGTGGCCGTGCCCGGGGCGAAGGCCACCTGGTTGAGCAGGCCGGCCAACTCCTCCACCCGTGCGTCGAGGTCGCCGGAGCCCGCCATGGTGCCCGGCGGGCCGCCCACCGGGGCGGGACCGGCGGTGGCGGCCGGGCCGCTCGGGGGCCCGGGCCTCCCGCCGCGGGCGTCGGTGACGGCCCGGCGGGCGTGGGCGGCCACCTCCGTGGCGGCCAGGTCGCCGCCGACCGGGCGGCCGGCCAGCCGCAGCGCGTCGGTGACCTCCCGCCAGGCGCCGGCGATGCGCTGACCGGGGTCGCCCCGTTCCAGCCGCGCCCGGGTCTGTGCCCGGCGCATCACCAGCAGGGCGAGCAGCGCGGCCACGACCAGCAGCAGCGTGCCGCCCGTACCGCCGCCGACGAGCAGCGCCGTGGACGGCCCGCCGGCGTCGGTCGGCCCGCCCGGCGCGGCCACCGGCTCCGGCGGCGCGGTCGGCTCGACGGTCGGCTCGGGCACCTCCGACGGGGGCGGATCGTCGGGCGTCGGGCGGAAGTCCTCCTCCACCGGGCGCGGCTCCTCGTCGGGTCGGGGCAGCGGGTCGAACGGCACCCAGCCGAGCCCGTCGAAGAGGACCTCCGGCCAGGCGTACGCGTCGCCGGCCCGGACGGGGCCGTCGCCGGTGGAGCGGAAGCCGACCACCACCCGGGTCGGCAGACCGGCCAGCCGGCCCAGCACGGCGAACGCCGCCGCGAACTGCTCCGAGGTGCCGCGCTGGCCACCGGCGTCGCGCGGTCCGAAGAGGAAGAAGTTCAGGTTCGGGTACGCGTGCCCGCTCGGCGCGTCGGCGACGAGGCGGTAGTGCTCGGCGAGGAACTGCTCCACGGCGGAGGCCCGCGCGAACGGGGCGCCGTTGGACTCGGCGAGCTGGGTGGCGAGCCGGCGCAGTGGCTCGGGCACCCCGTCGGCGACCCGCAGCACCCGGGCCACCTCGTCGCCGGCCGGCACGTCCGCCGTGCTCACCAGGTTGAAGTCCGGCGTCTCCACGGCCGAGGTCACGGTGTAGCGCAGGCCGGGTGTCAGCCCCTCCGGCCGG
Organism: Micromonospora sp. NPDC000121; assembly: GCF_042899165.1. Classification (NCBI taxonomy): domain Bacteria; kingdom Bacillati; phylum Actinomycetota; class Actinomycetes; order Micromonosporales; family Micromonosporaceae; genus Micromonospora; species Micromonospora sp. NPDC000121. The sequence continues at coordinate 47,691 of NZ_JBIAZP010000018.1, read as the reverse complement.
ATCAGCGTCCCGGTCGTCGGGTCGTACGCCACCCGCGCCCCGGTGACCTCGCGCGGCGTGGCGACGGCGGGCAACAGCCGGCCGCTGAGTTCGGCGACGGTGATCTCCTGGCGTACCGTCCGCACGGTGCTGTCCGGGGCGGGTGCCGTCGCCGGCAGGATCCGTCCGGCGTTGCGGTACGTCGCGCCGACCCGCCAGGTCACGCCGTCGTAGTCGCTGAGCACGGCCAGCCGGATCGGCGCCGGCCGGCCGCCGGCGCCCGGTTCGGTACCGGAGTCGGAGTCGGCGGCGGGCGCCCCGGTCGGCGCGGGCGCGCCCGGGGCGTCGGTGCGGACGTCGAGCAGCTTCTGCCCGGGGTTGAGCGCCCATCCGGAGATGCGGATGAGCGGGCTCTCGTCGAGCGCCTCCACCTGCGGCGGCTCGACGTACCGGCGCGGGTCCACCGGCCGGCCGTCGACCTGGCCGGCGAGCGCCGGGCCGAGCAGCGCGGCCAGGCCGACGACCACCGCCAACCCGGCGGCGGAGGCCGCGGCGAGCCGGGCCCGCACGGCGGCGCGGACCGCGGGGGCCAGCCCGGAGGTCGGGTCGCCGCCGGCCGTCGCCGCGCCGCCCGCCGGTACCGCCAGGCCGAGCACCGCCACGGCCACGAACGCCAGCGTGGGCCCGATCGCCGGATCGGCGTTCGGGCCGACCACGTAGAGCGCGGCGGCGTAGAGCAGCACTGGCGGCAGGTAACCGAGCAGCACCCGGCCCGCCCGCAGCGCCACCTCCGCCGCGGCGAGCCCGGCCAGCCAGGCGGCGACCAGCGGCACCAGCACCGTGTCCGGGGTCGGCTCGACCGGGATCATCGCCGTCAGCAGCCGGGGAATGCCGTTCGCGGCGGCGTCCGCGGTCACCTCGACCAGACCGCCGGGCAGCTCGGCCCGGGTCGCGGTCAGCCGCAGCGACCAGGCCGTCCAGCCGGCCATCGCGGTCACCGAGACCGGCGCGACCAGCCACGAGGGCAGCCGGCGGGCCGCCACGCTGACCAGCACCGAACCCACCGCGGCCCCGAGCATCAGCCGGGTCAGCAGCGGACCGGCGTAGACCCGGCCGAGCACCACGCCGGCCAGGCCGATCATCGCGACCAGCGCCAGCGGCACCGGCACGGCCCGCAGCGCCCGCAGCACCGCCCGCCCCGGCCCGGCGGTCCCGCTGCCGCCGCCGTCGCGGTTCGTTCCGGCGCTGTCCTCGGTCGGGCCGACGCCGTCGGCGGGCACCGTCGCCGTGCCGGACCGGACCCCGCCGGTCGCCCTCACCACCTGCGCACCCCGTCCCACTCGGCGGCGAACGCGGCGCCGTCCGCGGCATCGATCACGACCGGGCCGGCCGCGCCCGACGGCGCCGGCTCCGCCGCCCCGAAGATCCCCACCACCACCGACGGGTACGCGGCACGCAGCGCGCCCACCGCACCCAGGTCGCCCCGGCCGCCCGGACCGGTGAGGAAGACCAGCGTGTCGCCGAGCCGCTCCCGGCGCAGCCGGGCGGTGGCGGGCTGGAGGACGTCGTCGTCGGCGAGTTGCGCCGCCGCCAGCCGGTCCAACGGCCCGCCGCCGTGCTCCGCCCCATCGCCCGTCGCGTCCGGCCCGGACGGTTCCGGGGCGACCAGCAGCAGCACCACCGGCAGGTCCTCGCGGACCGCGGCGGTCACCACCGAGGCGGCGGCCTCGCACGCCGACTCGAACGACTCGGCCACGCCGTCGACGCGTTCCGGGTGGGCGGTGGCCCGGTTGTCCAACAGCACCACGATCCTCGGCAGGCTGGTGTCGACGTTCTCCCGCACCATCAGCTCGCCCACCCGGGCGCTGGTGCGCCAGTGCACCCGGCGCAGCTCGTCGCCGACCACGTACTCGCGCAGGGAGTCGAAGGTGATCGACCCGTGCGGCACCCTGTCGACCCGGCCGTCGAGGCTGCGTCCCGCCCCCGTCGGCACCGCGTGCAGCGGATGGACGCGCGGGTGCACCCAGACCGGCACCGTGCCGCCGTACGGGCGGGCCAGCGCCACCAGGCCCAGCGGGTCGCGCCGGGTCACCCGCAGCGGCCCGACCGGCACCACGCCCCGGCGGGAGGTCGGCACGTCGTAGCGGACCGTGGTGTCACGGCCCGGTCGCAGCCGCAGCAGCGGCACCGGCACCGACCGGTTCCCGCACCGGTCCTCGGCGACCAGGCTGGTCGCCCGCAGCCGGCCGGCGTTGCGTACGGCCAGCGTCATCACGGCCGGCTCGCCCCGCGCCACCCGGTCGGGGTCCGCGCTGCGGGTCACCTCCAGCCGGGGCCGCCAGGCCGCGGTCGCCAGGGCGTAGCCGACGGCGGTGCCGGCCGCCGCGCCGAGCAGCGTCAACTCGGGGTACGCGAAGCGGAAGCCGGCGCCGAGCAGCACGACGGCGGCGACGAGCAGCCCGACGCCTCGGGCGGTGAGCGGGGACACCGGCGTCGCCGGTCAGCCCTGGACCGGGGCGGGCTGGCCCGAGGGGAGCGGCACCGGCACCGAGGCGACCGCCTGGCGCAGCACCTCGGCGGCGGTCACCCCGCGCACCTGCGCGTCCGGGGTGAGCAGCAGCCGGTGCGCGAAGACCGGCTCGGTCAGCGCCTTGAGGTCCTCCGGCATGATCCAGCCCCGACCGTCGATCAGCGCGTACGCGCACGCCGCCCTCGTCAGGGCGATCACGCCCCGGGGGCTGACCCCGACGCGCACCTGCGGATGGTTTCGGGTGGCCGCGGCCAGCCGCACCGCGTACGTGTAGAGCGGCTCGGCGATGTGCACCCGGCGGGCCATGCGGACCATCTCGCCGACGGTGGCCGTGTCGGTGACCGCGGTGAGCGCCTCGGGGGAGCGGACCGTCGCGCCGCGCAGCACCTCCACCTCGACCGCCTCGTCGGGGTAGCCGACGGAGAGCTTCACCAGGAACCGGTCGAGCTGGGCCTCGGGCAGCCGGTAGGTGCCGTCCATCTCCACCGGGTTCTGGGTGGCCACCACCAGGAACGGCTGCGGCACCGGGTGCCGGACGCCGTCGACGGTGACCGTGCGCTCCTCCATCACCTCCAGCAGCGCCGACTGCGTCTTCGGGGACGCCCGGTTGATCTCGTCGGCGATGACGATGTTGGCGAACACCGGCCCCGGGTGAAACTCGAAGCCCCGGGTTGCCTGGTTGAAGATGGTCACCCCGGACACGTCCGAGGAGAGCAGGTCCGGGGTGAACTGGATGCGCCGCCACTGCCCCTTCACGGTGGCGGCGATGGCCCGGGCCAGGGTGGTCTTGCCGACCCCGGGCACGTCCTCCAGCAGCACGTGGCCCTGGGCGAAGAGCGCGGTGAGCGCCAACCGGACCACCTGCGGCTTGCCCAGCACGACCGCGTTGACGTTCTCGGCCAGCCGGGCGGCGAGGGCGGCGAAGCCCTGCACCTCCGGCTGGGTGAGCGGCTCGTGGGTGTTCACGGTCGGTGGTGCTCCTTGCCTGGTGGTCAGCAGGTGGGCAGGACGTTGATGTTGTCGCCGCCCTCGAGGTTGAGCCAGGCCCACGGGATGTAGTTGCGCCCGGAGTAGTCGACCTGCACCCACCAGGTGCTGCGCTTGTGGTTGTTGTAGATGTAGGCGTAGACCTCTTCGCCCTGCTTCTTGCAGTACGCCTTCAGCCGGGTGCCCGGCTCCGCCCAGCCGACCTGCCGGTTGTTGTCCTGACGGGGCACCGAGAAGACCTCGTTCCCGTTGCGGCCGTCGACCTCCTCGTTGCAGTAGGTGGCCTCCGGACCCGAGGCGCCGTTGCGGCAGGTGGCGATGCCATAGAGGGCGTCGGTGGCCTGGGCGCGGGTGGCGGTGCCCTTGCCGGCGGCGTTGCTCGCGGTCACCGTGAACGTGTACGCCGTGCCCGGGGCCAGGCCCGTCATCGTGATGCCGGAGCAGTTCCCGGTCTTCGTCGGCTCGCCGGTCGTGCTCAGCGAGCAGGTCGCCTTGCCGCCGCCGGCGTCCACGGTGAACGTCACCGTCGCCGAGGTGGCGGTCGCCGACGAACCGGTCACGGTGATGCGGGGCTCGGCCACCGTCCGGGCGGTGGCGGTGGCCTCCGGGCCGGGACCGGCCTCGTTGACCGCCTTCACCTTCACGGTGACGTTCTGGCCGTTGCCCAGCCCGTCCACGGTGGCCCGGGTGTCGGTCACCTCGCTGGTGCGCCCGCCCACGTCGACCAGGTACTTCGTCACCGGGCGGCCGTTCGCCTCGGCCGGCGACCACTGCACCGCGACCGTGCCCGGCCGGTCGGCGACCGTGGTCGCCCGCAGGTCGGCGGGCCGGCCCGGCGCCGCGTACGGCACGACGGTGTTGCTCACCGGGGAGGCCGCCGAGCCGGCGCCCCGGTCGTTGACGGCGACGACGGTGAACGCGTACTGCGTGCCGTACTCCAGCTCGCCGGCCGGCACCACCAGCTCCGTCTTGCGGGACTCGCCGGCCGGCGCGTTCGTGCCCGCCGAGGTGGCCGTCACCACGTACTTCGCGATCGTGTTGCCCTGCCCGTTGGCCGCCGGCCACTTCACCAGCACCGTGCCGTCGGGCCGCTCCTGGGCGGTGACGCTGGCCGGCGGGTCGGGCACCGCGGCGGTCGGCGTCACCGGGTTGCTGGTCCGCGCCGGACCGTCGCCCTTGGCGTTGACCGCGTGCACCGAGAACCGGTACGTCTCGCCGTTGGTGAGGCCCTTGATCTCCACGGCGCGCTGGTTGGCGCCCACCTGCACCCGCTGGCCGGCGCCCTCCACCACGTACCGGGTGATCTCCGCGCCGTTGGCCGGGGCCGGCCGCCAGCTCACCCGGGCCTGCGCGTTGCCGGCGGCGGCGGTCACGCTGCGCGGCGCACCCGGCTTGCCGACCTTGGGCTTCTTCGGCGGGGGCGGCGGCGGGGGAGCGGGCGGCGGGTCGCCGCCGAGCACGTCGTTGGCGTACTTGTCGACCTCGCGGACCTGGTGCCTGTCGTCCACCACCCGCGCGGTCGCCGAGTCGGGGGCGTTGATGAAGAGGTGGTTCTCCCGCACCTCCAGCTCCAGCGGCCCCGTGCCCTTGCTGCGGATGGTGTCCACCACCTGGCCGTTCGCGTCGAAGGCGTAGATCGTGCCCGACGCCTCGTCGGCGCAGTAGTACCGACCGGCCCACGCCACCGCCGGGCTGAGCCGGTCGCCCGTGCCCGGCACCGTGAACGCGCGCACCTCGCCGCCCTCGCCGACCACGTGCACCCGCCGCTCGCCGGGCACCGTCACCGGCACCGTCGGCCCGCTGGTCCGCGCCGGCAGCGAGCCCGGCGCACTCATCGCCAGCGGCGTCGGCCGGACCTGGCCCCGCTGCACGGTCACCAGCGCCCCGGCGGTGCGGTCGAGCACCGCCACGCCGTCGTCCAGGGTGGAGACGACCAGCTCGTGACTGGCATCCGCCACGTCGTACGTCTCGACCTGCTTCGGGCTGAGCCCGCCCTCGGCGGCGGCCGAGGCGGGCGCGGAGGGCAGCGCGGCGGCGGTGATCGCCGATACGGTGCCCTCGCTGGGCACCGCGATCCAGAGCCGGCCCTCGCCGTCGAAGGACCCGCCGGTGATGCCCGGCGGATAGCGCACGGGCTCGCCGACCGGCGTCAGGGACCGCGGGTCGAGCTGCCGGACGATGCCCTGCACGGCGTCGACGACGAACGCCGCGTCCTCGTGCAGCGCGACGCTGACCCCGAGGCCCGGGGCGGTCCGGGTGGTCGCGGTGATCTGCAGGGTTGCCAGGTCCAGCGAGCTGACCTGGCCGGTGTTCAGGTCCCGCAGGATCAGCAGCCGGTCGGTCTGGGTGACCTGCATCGGGTGCTGGCGGGCGGCCGGGATCTCGACCCGGGTGTCGACCCGCGCGGTGACCCCGTTGACCCGGGCCATCTCGCTGCGCGCGGTGCTCCACAACCAGGAACTCGCGTCGTAGCTCGCCACCGCGTTGTCCGCCGCGCCGAGACCGAGGACGGTCAGCCCCATGGCGGCCAGCAGCGCGGCCACCGTGCCGATGGTGACCAGACCGCCGCGCATCCGGCGGGAGCGGGGCCGCGGACCGTCGGCGTTCGCGGCGTCGTCGATGGTGGCCACTACCGGCTGCCTCCCGTGTCGTCCTGGCAGGTGGCGCGCCCTGTCCGGCGACCCTCCCCTGAGCCGGGTGCCATCATATGGCCCGGCCGGGGACGGGGGAACCCGCGTTGTCCCGCTGTGGATACCGAGCGTGCGCGCCGCGCCGGGGTAACCTCAGGTCGCCGGCGTGTCGCTCTCCCGATCGGTGCAGACCTGCCCCGACGTGGCGAACGAGTCGGTCGAGTAGACCGCCAGCACCGTGAAGCAGTAGTCCACCCGCGAGTTCAGGCCGTTGACCGTGTAGCTGGTCTGACCCGGGTCCACCGTGGCCATCACGCCCAGCTTCTGCCCGGCCCGGCCGCCGGCCACCATGAACGACACGCCGCCGTCCGTGGGGTCCGTCCAGCTCAGGGTGATCGTCGCCGATTCGTCCCGCAGCGTCAGGTCGCCCGGCGGGGGGCCGGCCGCGTTCGGCGTGGCCGTCGTGGCCGTCGTGGCTGGCGCGGCCGGCGGCGAGGCGGGTCCCGCCGGTGGCGCCGCCTCCCGGCTGAGCACCAGCACACCCACGCCGATGAGCGCCGCGACGGCCAGGACCGCGACCACCACGGCGACGATCACCGCCGTCCGGCTCCGGCCGCGCTGCTCGGGCTTCGGGATCATCGGGTACGCCGGTGGCGCCTGGTAGGGCGGCACCTGGTGGACCGGCGCCTGGTGGACCGGCGGCGGGTAGGCCGGCGCCTGGTGGGCCGGCGCCCGGTAGGCCGGCCCGGGCGCGGTGGACGGCGGCGGCACCGCCCTCATGGGGAACGTCTCGATGTCCGGCGCCTCGCTCACGGGCGGCGAGGACTGCGGCGGTGCGCTGACGGGTGGGTACCCGGGCGGCGCGCTGACCGGCGGTCCGCTGATCGGTGGCGCGCTGACCGGCGGCATCGGCGGTGCGCTGACCGGCGGCATCGGCGGTGCGCTCACCGGGGGCGCGCTGACGGGTGGCGCGCTGACCGGGGCCGTGGGGGCAGTGCTGAGCGGTGTAGTCGGCGGCGGGGTGTGCGGGGTCGCGACGGCGGCCTCCGACGCCCCGGATGACGCGCTGGTGGCCGGAGTGCCCGCACCGGCCTCGGTCTCCCTCGCGTTGGCGGCGCGGGCGGCCTCCTCGGCGAGCAGGGGCTCGATCTGCCGTACCTGGATCGTGGGGTTGTCCCACCGGGGCCCGTGGGTCGACCGTTCCGGCGTCTCCGGCCCGGCCGACGCGTCGTCGGGCACGGCCGGACGCGGTGCCTCGGCGTCGGGCGTCGGGCGTGCGGTGGGGGCCGACGTCTGGGTGGCGGGCGCCGACGGCTGTGCGGGGGCGGGGGCCCACGGTGACTGCGGCGTCGGCGCCGCCGCACCGCCGGAGTGCTGCGGCGGGACGTGCGGTGGCCGCGCCGGGGTGGGCGACGGCTGCGGTGGCGCGACCGGCGGTGGAGGGGCGGCGGTTTGGGCCGCCGCCGAGGGCGCGCTGTGTGGTGCCGGGACCACCGGGGGCGGCGGGACCTGTTGCGCCGGGACGGCGTGCGGAGCGGCCTGTCCGGTCGCGGCGGCGTGCGGCGGTACGGGCGGAGCCGGGACCCGGGCGGCGTGCGGCGGGTTCGGCATGACGGGCGGGGCCGGGGGAGCCCATCCGCTGTGCGGCGGGCCGGGCACCGGCGGGGGCGGCACCGGCGCGGCGTGCGCCGGCGCGGGCACCGCCGGTGGGGGCGGGACACGGCCGGCCTGCGGACCCAGGTACGGCTGGGCCGGCGGCGGTTGCGGCACCGGGGCGGAGCCGCTGTGCGGCGGGTACGGGGGCGCGGGGGTGTGCGCCGGGGTGGCGGTGGCTTGAGCCGGCCCGGGGGGAGCCGGAACGGTGGGCGGCGGCGCGGTCGGCCGGTGATACGGCGGTGCGGTTGGGCCGGCGGTGACGGGCGGCGCTGGCGGTGCCGTGGGTGGCCCGGCGGTCACGTGTGGCGTGGGCGGCTGCGGGGCCGGAGGCTGCGCCGCCGGGGGCTGTGCGGCCGGAAACCGGGGTGGCTGGAAGTTCGCGGTCGGCTCGTGGGGTCGCCACGCGGTGGAGAGGGCGGCCAGCGAGATGGTCGGCTCCGACAGGGCCGACAGGTCCGGCCGCGGGTCCGGCGGGGCCGGCTGAGGGGCGGGAGCGGCATCGCCGAGATACTGCCGGGCCGTGCGTACGGCCGGATGATCGACACCGAGCACGGCGGGGCCCAGCGAGGCGACGAGGCTGTAGTTGCGGCGCGCCTCGTGCCGGTTGCCCAACTCGTCCGCCACCGTGGCCAGCTCGAAGGAGATCGCCAGCATCAGCGGGTCGGCGGCAGGCCAGCTTCGCTCACCGGCGGCGTACGCCTCCTCGAGCGTCCGGCGGGCGGCGCTCGGGTCGTCCGCCTCCCGGTGCAGACGGGCCAGCAGGTGCGCGGTGCTCAGCACATCCGGGTGGTCCCTGCCGTACGGCGGCCGGGCGGATTCGACGGCGTCGGTGAGCAGCTGGCAGGCGGCGGTCAGATCGCCCGCGGCGCGCAGGGCGAGGGCCCGGTGCTGGACGGCGGCCAACGGAGAGGGATGGGACACGTGGTCATGCTGCCGGGTCTGACCCGCCGGACGCCACCCGGGGCTCGCCGACTGGCGTCGGTCGTCCTGCGTTGTGGGGCAGGCCCGACCTGCGCGGACGCGCCGGCCGGCAGCCGATGTGCATGATCCACCCGGGGCGTGTACAGTAACTCCCCGTGCGGCCCGCCAGAGCGGCCTACGGGTGAGAAGATCACCCAGGTCGGCGCGGTAGGCTGGACGAGCAAGTCCGGGTGGCGGAATGGCAGACGCGCTAGCTTGAGGTGCTAGTGCCCGTATAGGGCGTGGGGGTTCAAGTCCCCCCTCGGACACAATTTAGTACATGATCCACTTGGGGTCGCCTGAGCGGATACCGTGCGGGCCGTCGGCCGGTAGGTCAGGGTCAGCCCCAATTCGCGGTAGATCAATGCCTTATCGGCGGGGTCGGCGTCGCGGAGCACGGCGGTGATGTTTCCCAAGGCCTCTACGACGCGCTGGATCTCGTCAGGACTCATGGTCCGACGTCCGGTGAGGCGACGCAGGGTGGCCTCGGCGGTGACCTGTTCGGGTTGGACGTCGGCGATCCACCGGCTGACGACGGTGGGGTCGGCGCCGCTGTCGAGAGCGGCGCGGTAGCGGTCCAGCCGAGTGGTGCACGTGGTGAGGGTTTCCCGTGCCGCTTTAATCGCCTGTTGGTCGACGTCGTCGTGCTGCGCGTCGGCCATGGCCTGCACAGTTGCGGTGAGTCGGCTGGGCGAGAAGGCTCGGGCGAGCCATGGGTCGAGTTGTTCCAGGATGTGGTCCTCGCGGACATAGACGCTGCGGGGGTGGGCGATGCGGTTGGCGTCGGCGTACTCGGCGGCGTAGGTGCAGCGGTAGTGGTTGCGGTCGTTGTTGAAGCTGCCGATCCTGCGCCGCTGGCAGATGCCGCAGCGCAGGAGGCCGGACAGCACGTAGTTGCGCTTGCTGGCACGCGGCTTTCTGACCCCATCGGGGCGCCTCCCCGCAGTGGCGATTAGGGCTTGCGCGCGGGCGAAGGTCTCGTCATCGACCAAGGGCTCGTGCGCCAGGGCACCCCGAGTAGATCCATTCCTCGGCCGGGTTCCACCGCATCTTTGTCTCGTGCCCGAGGGCGACGCCGTCGACATCGATGAGGATTTCGGCCTTGCGTTGTTTGTTCCAGACCTGCCGGCCTGTGTAGCGGGGGTTGGTCAGGATGACCCGGATGGCGCTCTTGCTCCACGCCGTGGTGGTGCGGTGCGGGTTGCGCCGTCGGTCGTAGGCGGAGGGGGAGAGGATGCCATCGCGGGTGAGTCCTTCGGCGATGGCGAGGATGCCGTTACCGGCGAGGTACTCGGCGTAGATGCGCCGTACGACGGGTGCCGTGAGCGGATCGGGTTCCAGGCGCTGCAGTCGCCGGCCGTCGGCTGCCTTGCTCGGATTCGGGTGGGGGCCGGCGTCAACGAGCCGGTAGCCATAGGGCGGCCGTCCGCCGAGGAACCGACCCTCGGTGGCGGCTTGGGCAGCCATGGCGCTGCGTACTCGCACTTTGATGCGATTACGCTCGCCCTTGCTCATGCCGCCGTAGAGGGCCATGACGAGGTCATGGGCGTCGCTACCCGGATCGACGGCTCCACCGACCTCGGGCACCCACAGCGCGACACCGTAGTGCTCGAACAGAGGGAAGGTGAGGCCGAACTGATTGCCGTAGAAGGCGCGCTGCGGCTCACCGATAACCACGGCGTCGAAGCTGCGGCGTGGGTCACGGAGCGCGGCGAGCAGGCGGGCTGCCTCGCGGCGGCGTTTCCACGGCACTGAGCGGGACAGGCCGACGTCGAAGAACTCGGCGACCACCTGCCCGCGGCTGGCTCGATCAGCGCTCGTGATCGTGAGAGTTGCCAGGCCCGAGAGGCTTCCGGGTCCTGCTGGTCCTCGGTCGAGGCTCGCCCGTAGAAGGCGAAACGAAGCGGCTGAGGAACAAGGCCGCGCATTGGGGAGCCGTGGTTCTTGTTTGTCCATTCCATTGTCATGCTTCCTCGCTCTTGAGGTGACGAAGTCGTTGAGGCGCGGCGAGCAGTATCCGTAGAAGTGCGCGCGCGGCGGCTTGATTAATGTCGGGCGGATCCGTGGGCACGATTACAGTTAGTCGTCGGGGGTCCTGTTTGTGTGTCGCCTGTTCGTTGGGGTAATTGTATTCGGGGTCATGGGAAATCGGAAAATCTGGTTCTTGTGATGCCATAGGCGCTCCGGGGGGTAATGGCCGTCGCCAGACCACCCTCGATCGGGCCTACACCGCTCACCCGGAGCGGTTCACCCGCCGCCCGCGAGCACCCCAGGCACCCGACAGCGCCTGGATCAACAACCCCGCCCGGCAAGAACAACCCGCCCGCTAACGACAACCTGTCTCAGGTTGACTTGACAACTGCCGTGGCACTATTCGTCCGAGGCAGTGGGTAACCAGTTCTACTACGACAGGGGAGTGCGGCGTGACGCCCAATATGTCGGCCACCCCACGCTCGGCCTGTCAGCGTGCAAGTTCGGCAAGACGACCGGGGCCACCTGCGACGAGGTGTACAAGCTCAACCAGTGCCGGGGCATCTACTGCGGCCTAGCGATGACCCATCGCCGCAACGCGGACGGCGGCGACAGCGGCGGCCCTTGGTACTGGGGCACCACCGGCTACGGTGTGCACTCTGGATACAAGACCTACAACCTCTTGAACCGCGACATGTTCACGCCGCTTCAGCAGGTCCACACCACCCTCGGGCTGTTGCTCAAACGTACTGATCAGGGCACCCCTGCCCACAGACACCAGGAGGCGGGCACCGTGCCAAGCCATCTGCGCTCCCGAGTTCTCACCTCCGCGCTCGTCGGGCTCACTCTGCCGGTGGCGTTCCTGTCCGGCTGCGGAGAGGATGCCCCTGGCCGGACCATGGAGGCGGACGGAGTGATCACGTTCGTGGCGCCGGAGGCCGACGGGGGCCAGGACGCCGAGATCATCGGGGAACTGGTGGTGGGCAAGGGCCAGTGCCTGGCCGTGCGGACTGCCGAGAACCAGACGCTGGTCGTCGTGTGGCCGGCCGGAAGCGAACTGAAGACCGGGGGCAGCACCAGGGTTGGGGTGCCCGGCGCGGGCACCGTCCAGGTCGGCTCCACCTTCACCGCCTCTGGCGGCTACGCCACCCCACCACTCGGCAACGGCATGCCCACCATCCCGGAAGCCTGCACCAGTGGCACGGAGGAAGTCGCCGTCATCGACAGCGTCCGGCGCCAGTAAGCACGTCCGACTGGAAACAGATGGTCGTGCTGGTGGCTAGTCGAAGCGTCGCGCCTCTGCTGGTCTGAATTCACGAGCAGGCTGAACCGAGGGCGAGCACCGGCGGTGCTCGCCCTCGGGCGTTTCGGGGGCGAACGGAACGGAAATTGGAAGCCACCGCCCGAACATCGACCGACATCAAACGGACGGCACGCACGGGTCACTCACCACGAAGATCAATGGACCTTAGCGTTGGTTTTCGTTGGAAGCTATGGCCGGGCCCGAAGGTCAACGTCGTGGTGCTCGGCGGCGACGACCGGGGCCGCTACTGGCGGGTGCCCCCGAGTGTGGATCAAGCCGGTCGAGATCGAGAGTGGAAGGCGGCGCTGATCCTTGTCGGCGGGTCGACAACCATGACCGCAGGATAGGTCATTGCATCCGCAGCACGGCGACTGAGGTTCGATGAGGCGGCGCGGACGGCCAGCGGCGGATCCGTGCACTGTTTATCGACGGCTCATGCCGTAGGACGGAGTCGCGTGGATGCCCGTGCCGTACTCGTATCGCAAGCCGGCCTGTGCGATGAACTGCCCGGCGTGCGGCAGCACGGGGTGCGAGCCGATCTTGCTCACGGCCATCCGGCGAATAGCCCGATTGAGTTTGCCGGAGGCGCCTGTTACCGCCGCCCAGTTCCACGCGGCAGGATCACCGAGTCGTGGCACGGTCGTCGCCCATGCCGAGGCACGCTTCTCCGTGTTGTGGTTGGTATGGCTCCATCGCAACTCCTGCGTCCCGACGGATCCGCCGTAGTAGAGCTGAATGAGACCCCAGCCTTCGCAGCAGTACCGGAACGTCGCGTCTCCACGCGCGCCCGGATGAAACTCGATCCGCCTGGCCGTGGGCTCCGGCCCGGACCCGACGACGAACAACGCTAGGTGTCGTCCCCGTGGACCGTTGGTAACGTCAGTGGCGGTTTGGAACTCTCGCAGCTCGCAGTCCGGTTCCGAGTCGGACTCGAAACGCGGAATAAGCCGAGATCGAAGACGGTCTCGAGGACCACGAACCAATCGTCGTCTGCAGCGTAGAAGTCCAGGTTCGGCACCATCTCACTATCCCGGTCGGGGCAACACGACCGCTAGCCACAACATCCGCACATCGGCTACTTGTTTCATTGACCTGCGGCCGTGGCCCGGCCAGGCTTCGGTCGAGGCGCCCGGGCTGTCGCTCTCACATCGGCTGCCCACGCTGGTCGTGTGGCTCTCATTTGGCCTGCTTAGCCCGGGCGTCACCCAGGGCGGGGAGAGGCTCAAGAGGGGTGGTGCGGGACTCGCGGCACGAGCGTGCGTTGCGAGGTTTAGACCGTAGGTGTCTCGATGGAGGTCGCATCGGGCCAGCGGCAGCCTGCCCCGCTGGCCGCCAGAAAACTCAGCGCTGTGGTGGCGGGATGCGGCTACGGTGTCGCCGTGCGCATCACCGGCCGTGGCGTCGAACCGGTCACCGAGGTGACCTACCAGCGGGCGCGGTCTGGCGGCGGCACCGAGACGGCCCGGCTGACGGTCGGACGCCTGGGCGTCGAGGCATTACCCGCCGGCTGCGACGCGGTGCTGGTCACCGGGGATCTGCAGGGCGTGGCGCCGTCGCCGTGGGGCGGCCCGCCCGTGCTGCTGGGCGTCGCGCTGGCTGACTATCTGCCGGTGTGGGCCGAGCAGGGGCTCATCCCACCGTCGGAGCGCCTCGCCGTGGTCCTCGTCGGGGACCTGTACTCCACCGCCCACGCCGACCGGCGCGGCGACTCCGGCGAGGTCGCCGACGTGTGGTGGGCGCTGGTCGCGGTCGGCTGCCGGCTGGTCGTCGGGGTAGCCGGCAACCACGACGTCATCGCCAGCGACCAGCTGGCCGAACTCGGCCCAGCCGCGGCGCTGCTGGACGGAGGCTGGATCGACCACGGCAGGGTGCGCTTCGCCGGCGTCGGGAGCATCATCGGCGACCCGCGCCGGTCTGGCCGCCGCAGCGAACCCACCCAGCTGGCCCGCATCGGCGCCGCGCTCGCCGCCGATCCCGCCGTGCTCGTCCTGCACGAAGGCCCCCAGGGCGAGGGCAACGACCAGCCCGGCCATCCCGCCATCAGCGCCCATCTGCGCACCCAGGCGCCGGCCCTAACCGTGTGCGGGCACGTGCACTGGGAAACGCCCCTGGCCCGCCTCGGCGCCGGGCACGTGCTCAACGTTGACGGCCGGGCCATCGTGTTGACGCATCAACCCGACTGACGACCGATCGCAGGTGACACGGCTACCACCGACCGTTTGCCAATTCACAAAAATCCGCACATCGGCACCGAGCGCCCGGCGCGGCACCGCCCCCGCTCACGTTACGTGACGTGACGTGCAGATTGCAGGAGCTGCGTATGCCGGGCGGCGACTCGGCGAGGAGTCCGGTAGCGGCGGCCGGTGCCGTATGCCGCATGGTGGACCGATCCCGGCCGTTCGGTCAGGCAGGTGGGTCGTCCCGGTAGAGATCCGATTTCACATTTCGACCGCCCCAGCGAGTGGCGGTGAGTTCCGGCCGCCGCCGGACGGGTTTGGGCACCCAGCCGTATCGTCTGGTGTCGGGCGCTTCGTTGTCCCAGTCAACGATCAACGCGAACGGGTCTGGGATGATGCCCGCCTTATCGTCGCAGGTCGTCCGGACGACCATAGGGCGGTGGGTGAGCGATCTGGCGGGAGATGACCCAGTGCGGGGCGGCGTTCCAGCGCTGGACCTCGCGGTGTCGGGTGAGGGTGCCGTCGGGGTCGATGTCGTCGTGGTCGGTGCGGTGCCGGTTCCAGACCTGGCGGCCGGTGTAGCGTGGGTTGGCCAGGATCGCCGCGACCGTGGTCAGCATCCATTGGTGGCCGCTGCGATGCCGGTTACGTGCCGGGTCGGCGCCGGACGGACACGGCACGCCAGCCTCGTTGAGGGCGCGGGCGATGCTGGCCACACTGCGACGGCGAGCCGCTGCTCGAAGATCCACCTCACCCAGTGCGCGGTGGCCGGGTCGGGTTCGAGGCGGTGCAGGCGTCGTCCCCAGGCGGCGTGGGGCCGGTTCGGATGCGGGCCGGCATCGACGAGCCGGTAGCCGTAGGGCGGCCGGCCACCGAGGTACCGTCCCTGCAGCTCGGCTTGGGCGCGCATGGCGGCGGTCGTGCGGTACCGGGCCCGGGACACCTCCCGTTGGGAGTGCACGCCCAGCAGGTCCAGCAGCGCCACCTGTCGAGGGTTGTCGAAGTCCACCGGCCCGTAGGTCTCCGGCAGCCACAGCTGCACGTCGTGCCTGACGAGGATGGGGGTCAGCTGTTCGAGCTGCTGTCCGTGAAAGGCGCGTTCGTACTCGCCCACGACGATCGCGTCGAACCCGCGTGCCGGGTCCGCCACCGCGGCGAGCAGCCGTGCCGCCTGCGGCCGGTCCGGCCAGGCCACCCTGCGGGAAACACCCTCGTCGAAGAACTCGGCCACGATCCGACCATGGGCGGCGATCAGGTCCTCGGCGTAGTGGCGCTGCCATCCGCACGATGACGCCTTGTCCTGAAAGTCGACCGTGGACATCCGGCCGTAGAAGGCGAACCGGATGCCTGGTGGACTTGATGTTGTCGGGCGCCGCGTCCGTTGGCGGCCTCGCTGGTTTGGTTGCCGTATCCACCAGCCGAGCAGGTCAGGGCCGTCGAGTTCCGGCGCGTCTTGCATCAGGGCCCCTCCCCGCGCACCGTTATTGCAATCGTCTGCTCCGATATGGATGGCCAACGATGCTATGGTTCGTGGGACTCGGCCACCCGCAACACCTGTTGGCTCCACCGTGCGGTGGCGGGCCCGGTGGTCGCCTTACTACAACTGTGCGGTGAGCGTTCGGCGAGTTTTCGGTGGGACCGGTGAGATGTGATCACGAGGTGTCACTGCCCGCCTGGGATTCGGCGGATCCTGGCAGGATGATCAGGTGCTCTTCGCCCCCCGCCTTGTGGCGTCGTTCCGCGTGCCGGCGAACGCTCCTCGCGTACCCGATACTCCTCGCACCGTGGACACGCCTGCTGTCCAGCGGTGGCCGCATCGCCGGCTCGTGGTGATCCGTCGGGACGAGGAGTTGTTGGCGTACGACATCGACCTGCTCGTCGCCGGTGACGATGCTCCCGCCGCCCGGTTTCCAGCGCCGTGGCCGCGCGGGGCGGGCGGGGTCGATGCGGTGAGCCCCACCCTCGACCTGGCGGTGTTCAGCGGTCAGCACGCGCTGCACGCGGTCGACGCCGCCGGCGCGCTGCGCTGGACGGTGCGGCACGCCTGCTGGGGATCGCCCTGCTTGTCATGGCACGACTCCTACGAGGAGTACGCGGGCAGCGACGGGCACCGCCACCCCGACCATGGGTCGTGCTTCATCAGCGCGGACGGCTCGACGGCATGGGCGCACGTGCGCACGCCGCTGCCGGATGACGGCGAGTTGGCGCTCGACGAGGAGTGGCTCGCGCTCGACGCCGTCGACGGTCGCGTCCTGGGGCGAGCCCCGACGGACACCGGGGCCGCCGGCTCCCACCACGTCCCTCACCCCGACCCCGGGCAGATGGGTCTGAGTGTCGGGGAGGGCCAGGACGGTTCGCCGCTGCGGTGGGGCCGGTGGGACGGCGATCGGCTCACCGTCGCCCGCATCGGTGACGACGACCGCTGTCTCGTCGATGTCAGCCCGTGCGGGACGCGGTTCCTCACGATCGCTCACTGGGGGAGGCAGCCGGCAATCCACCGTCTTCCCGACGGCGCGGTGACGCACGAGGTCGCCGGCCATCAGATTCCCCCGCACCCCGAGGCGCCGTCGAATGTCGAGGAGGAGCCCTTCTGGGGCTACCAGTGCGGCTTCGCCGACGAGCGCACGGTCATCGCGAGCACCCTCGACGGGCATGGGCCTCCGCGGCACTGGCTGATCGACACGACGCGGGGCGACGTGCTCGGCCAGGTGGACTACCCGATGCCCGTATCGGAGGACCCGATGGCGCTCGGTGACGGCACCTGGCTCACCTGCGGCCAGGACAACCCCTTCCATCTGATGCTGTGGAGCCTTCCCTAGCCTACGCATCGATCTCATACCGGTACCAACGCCGGCGGTCCCCGTCCACCTGCAGCCACAGCATCCCGTCGCGGCCGACCTTTCCACGCCCCCAACCTGACGGTCGTCGGCCGTCCGGCAGCACCAACTGCTCGTGTCCCTTCTCGAGAACGACCTCCCCCTCACGGTAGGCTCGACGGATCTCCCAGAGAAACCCCCCGCCCGCCCGGCGCTGGTCGAAAAAGGCGAACTCGGAGCCCGCGACAGCCAGACCACTGCACCTCGTGACCGTGTTCGGCGTGACCGCCTGGATACCATTCGGGTCGAGCTCGACCAGGGGGAAGTCGGGGTAGGGGCAGGCGTGAACCCGCTCCCGGCCGACATTCAGCGCGTAGCAGTCGCACCAGGCCACCCCCGGGGTGTCGGACGACACCATCCAAGGCTCGCCTCCGGTGCTGTCCCAGCGCGCCAGCCCGATCATGAACCCGTACGAGCGGGTGCCGTCCGGGTTGGCGAACCAGTAGCTCGACTCGTCGAAGTAACTGGTCCAGATGTGCCCGTGGGAATCCGTCACGAGCTGCTCGATCCCGTCGCCCGCGTAGAAGGCTGCCCGGGTCTGACCGCCGCTGTCGAACACCCGAAGGTTCGCGGGGAGGTGGAGTTCATCCTCGGGCACCGGCTCCCCGTAGCGCTCATGGGAGACACCCGGCGGGTCGCAGCGAGCGGACAACAACACAACGCCGTCGCCGAGCGTATCGATACCGGTAAACCAGAGGTCGAGATCGTTCAGCGGGATCTCGCGAACCTCGGCCCCATGACAGATGAGAGCGATCGCATCGTAACGCGGCGGCGGACGAAGCTCGGAGAAGTGTGGGATAGGGACGAAGCCTTGGACGGGATCGGCCACCAGGGCGACGAACCGACCGAGATGGTCGATGGTGGAGGCTATGACCTCAAGATGGGCGTAACGGTCGGGAAGCATCGCGTGGAACGCGAGCCGGCGGTCAGTGGCCATAGGCCTTTCTGGTCGTCATGGTCTGATGATCGCATGGCCGACGCAGCACCTCCACGCCCGGCCCGGCGCGTCCTCGTGGCCACCGGCCTGCGCGACGACCTGCCCGCGATCCCGGGCCTGGCCGAACGGTGGGGCCGGGACGTGCTGCACTGCCCGTACTGCCATGGCTACGAGGTCCGTGACCGGCCGCTTGGTGTGCTGGGCGGCACGGTGGACGCGGTGCAGCACGCGCTGCTGGTGCGGCAGTGGTCGCCCGACGTCGCCTTCTTCGCGCGACCTGAGCCCGGACGAGCGGAAGCGGCTGACCGCCCGCGGTATCCGCATCGTCGAAGGCACGGTGACGCGGCTCGTGATCGACCGTGACCGGCTCGCCGGCGTCGAACTGGACCGGGGAAGCGTTGTCGCCCCGGCGGCGATCTTCGTCCGGCCCCGGTTCGTGGCGAGCAACGGCCTGCTGACCGGCCTGGGCTGCCAGGTGGACGGCAACGGCTGGGTGGTCGTCAACCAGAGGGGCCGCACCAGCGTGCCCGGTGTCTGGGCTGCGGGCAACGCCGTCGACCCGCGCGCCCAGGTCATCACCGCTGCCGGCGCCGGATCGGCGGCCGCCATCGCCCTGCACGCCGACCTGGTCGAGCAGGACGTCCAGCGCGCCATCGCGGACGCCCGCCCGTTCTCGGCCGCACTGGAACGGCAAGTCACCGAGGCCGTCCTCGCCGACCGCCGTCATGGTCTCTGAACCCACAACCATCAATACTGAAGGAGCACTCACCATGTCCGAGGAACCGATCGCCCGCCCGCCGATGCGCGCCGGGCCGCCGCCCCGCCATCACATGGCCCTGATGATCTGGCTGGCCGTCTTCCCCACGCTCACCGTCCTGCAACTGCTACTCGGCGACCTGCTCCAGCACACACCGACGGTGCTGCGCACCCTCGTCCTGGCCACCATCGCGGTGCCGATCGTCATTACGGCCTCCTGCCGCCACTGCAACGCCTGCGCATGTACGTGATCAGCCAGCGAGCCTGATCGAGTGGCCGTCCCGTCGTCACGAGCCCGACGCAACGCTCGGAGCTGCTGGTTTACCTACTCGGTGAATTACTGATCCGGCGTTCCCTCTGCGACGATCCGTCGCGCCGGTTCAGAACCGGTCCACCTCTTCTCGCCAGGCGCCCGCAGGCCCACCTCTTTACCACCTGCACCTGGTGAACGGTTGCCCTCGCGACGATTGACCCGGCCAGCCGAGGCGGCCGCCAACGACCGTGCAAGTTCGGCGGCCGCCAACGGGCAGGAGGTAAAACACGGAGCCCTGCTCAGCGGCCTCGGCGCGGCGATGCTCAGGCCGTTGCACCCCGGTAGCAACGCCGGGTGCCGATCAACCTGTGGGAAGCCCGCCGCGCGGGGCTTGAGCCGACCAGGGGCAGCATCGCCGCGCACTCGCACCGGCTAGATCCGTTGTCCGCCGCACCAGGTGCCGTATCGGTGCGTGACGAAGGGTCGATGGCAGAGGTGGACGACCTGTACGGTCGATCTCGCCCCGTAAGTGCTCCTCGCGCGGACCGGTGACCTGTCGACTACCCGGACCGGCGATTGCGTGGCAGCTCGCGGGCTGACCTTGCGGCTTGCTCGATCGGGAGGCCGTCACCACGTATCGCGGGCCGAGCCGGGATCGCGCTGCGGAACTCGACCACCCGATCGAACAGGCCTGACCGACCCTCGGGGAGCCCCCGGCCACCCGCCCGTAGCGGCGTTCTCGCCGCCGTCTACAGGCGCCGTCGGGTCAGCCGGCCGCGCCGGTAGCGGATCACGGCGTAGCCCAGCGGCAGGGCCAGCACCAGCAGCAGGATTCCGCCCCCGGCCAGGAGGTACGGGTGCGGGGGGCCGAACGATGGGGTGCCGGATTCGCGTACCACGCTGGCCACGGCGAGGTCGGCGGCGACGGCCAGCTCACTGATCCCGGCCGGGGTCTGGAAGAGCAGTTCCGGCTCGGCCGCGCCCCGGCGTAGCAGCACCAGACGTACCGCCTCGGTGTCCGGCTCGTGGTAGGGACCCCGGGCGCTGTCGTGGTCGTCCGGCAGGTCGACTGCTCCCGACCCGGGTACCCCGACCAGTGCCACCGCCACGTCGGCCGACCGCCAGCTGAGGACCTGGACGAACGTCGCCGAGCGCAGCTCGGGGAAGGCGGCGGCGGGCACGGGCTGCCCGGTGCCGACATCGCGGGTCACCAGCCGCCAGGTGCGCGGGTAGCTGGGCAGCGGGCATGCGGCACAGGTGGAGCGTTCCAATGTCGCCACCGACCGGCCGTCGGGCAGCCAGGCGCCGGGCCCGGCCAGCCGGCCGCCGGACAGCGGCAGCTTCCGGTACGGCTCGGCGACCCGGTCGGCACCGGCATCCGCCGTCCGGGCCAGCCACACCTCGTCGCGGACCTGCACGGCGAGTTGACCATCGTTGGGCGAGATCGCGGACCGGCCCGGGGGTACCCACGCGTTGGGCACCCCGACGCGGAGCACCTCCGTGCGCTGCTCCCGGTCGTAGACGCTGACGTGGTCGGCCACGTACCTGCTCGCGTCCCTCGTGGACGTGCTTCCGGCGACGGCCAGCCGCTGCCCGTCCGGCGCGAAGGCGAGCGGATCTCCGGCGGGTGCCGGGCTGGCGTCACCCGTGGTCAGGTCGACCAGTTCGCGGTCACGCCAGACGTACCGCCCGTCCGGAGAGAGCAGTGTCTCGAAGCCGGGCGCCATGAACAGCGACCCGTCGATGACGCGGTACCGGTCCGCGTCGGCGGCCACCACCCCCATCCGCCCCTCGTTCCAGTCGTCGCGCACCGCCGGACCGCTGAAGAGCATCGCCGCGGCGCCGGGTGCGGACTGGCCGACGGTAGCCGTGCGCAGCGGCGGAACGGCGAGCCGGCTGGGTAGCCCAGACGATGCGGAACCGGTAGCCGTGGACCAGGGGGTATCGGCGGGCCGCACGACGTACCCGACGCCGAGCAGCACGAAGACGACGGCAAGCGTGCACGCCACGGCGGCCGAACGGCGTCGGTGCCGGGCTCGCGCCCGGTCGAAGAGATCCTCCGGCACGACCGCCGCCGGCACCTCGTCGGCAACCCGCCGCAGCGCCTCACCAAACTGTCCAGTCATCTGGTCACCTCCTGCGATATCCGACCGACCAGCTCCGCGAGCTCGGGAGCGAGCGTGCGCAGCCGGCCGAGTGCGTGCCGGGTCTGGCTCTTGACCGTGCCGACCGCACAGCCGAGTAGTTCCGCGGTCTCGGGCTCGG
Organism: Micromonospora sp. NPDC000121; assembly: GCF_042899165.1. Lineage (NCBI taxonomy): Bacteria > Bacillati > Actinomycetota > Actinomycetes > Micromonosporales > Micromonosporaceae > Micromonospora > Micromonospora sp. NPDC000121. The sequence goes on along the minus strand of NZ_JBIAZP010000018.1, from coordinate 26,411 downwards.
TCCGGTCCTCGTAGTAGCGCAACACCAGCACTGCCCGCTGCCGTGGGGTGAGCCGGGCGAGCGCCGCGCGGAGCACCAGCCGCAGCTCAGGGTCGGCGGACGCCGCGGCCTGGTCGGGCACCGCCGCGGTCAGATCCTCGGGTGGCCGCGCCCGCCGCCACCGCCACCAGCTCGCCGACTGTGTGTAGAGCACCCGCCGCGCGTACGCCCCTGGGTCGTCGATCCGCTCCCAGCGCACCGCCACCTTGGCCAAGGCAACCTGTACCAGGTCCTCCGCGTGGTGCCGGTCGCCCGTGAGCAGATAGGCGAATCGGGTCAGCGCGCCGCTCTCGCCGCGCACGAACTCCGCGAACGCGGCTCGGCTTTCGTCATGTCTCAACGGATCGCCCCTCCTCACCTACTCAGACGCCACGGACCCCTGGCCTGGAGGGAACCCCATGGTCTCTGGCGTGATCAGCTGTCGGCGACCCGGCCCGGCCGACGGGGGCACAGAGCTGATCACCAGCGGTGTCGCCCTCAGCGGGGGCGCCGTCGTCGGCTACGTGTGCTGCCTGGTCGTGCTGGGCCTGGCCACCGGATTCGCCGCGTCCTCGGCGGGGTCGGGCTGGCCGGCCACCGTCGGCACGGTGGCGACCGCCGCAGCGATGACGGCCACCGGACCGGGACTCAGACGGTACCTGCGCCGAGTGATGACCACCCGTCCGATCGGTCGCGGCCGGTGAGCACCCCGGTTCGACGAGCTGATCCACGCGCCGACCAGACGGCGCGTTGGCGTTCGGCCTGGGTTTCGGCGATCCATCCGGCGACCACGGCCGGGTCGGCTCCGGCTTCGGGTGCTGCCGGTAGCGCGCCAGTTTCGCGTCGTATTCGGCCACGGTGGATCCCTCCGGTGCGCTCGGTGCCGCGCGGTGGGATGTCGGCGTGGGCTCGGTCGAGGAGCCTGGTGCGAGCCCCGGCTCGACGACGGTAGGGATCGGTCGCGTTCCTGAACCCGCCGCAGGAAGATCCCTGGTCAGGTCGGTGAGCGGCAATTACAGTGCCCCCGTGACTGCCGATCCGACTCCACCGCTGCGGATACGGCTGTTGGGCGGTTTCAGGGCCGAGCGCGACGGAGTTCCGGTGCTGCAGCGCTGGCGCAGGTCCGGTGCGCAGACCCTCGTCAAGCTGCTCGCGGTGGCGCCCGGACACTGCATGCACCGCGAGCAGGTGATGGAGGTGTGCCGGCCGGGCGCCTCGCGTCAGGCCGCGATGAGTAGCCTGCGGGTCACCCTGCACACCGCGCGGCACGCGTTGCAACCGGAGTTGCGTCCCCGGGAGGAGTCCGCCTATCTGCTTCTGGAGGGCGAGCTGTTGGCGCTGGCCCCGGCGCTGGTGACGGTTGATGTGGACGAGGCGGAGGCGCTGGCACACGCGGCCCTGGCCGAGCCCGAGGCCGGCGGGCGGCGGGTGGCGCGGCTCGCCGCCGCGCTGGAGGCGTTGCGGGAGGAACTCCTCCCCGAGGATCCCTACGCCGAGTGGCTGTCGCCGCGCCGGATCGAACTCTCCTTGCTCCGCAACCGGGTGCTCCACGCCCTCGCCGACACCCATCTCGCCGGAGGGCGCCCAGCGGAGGCGGCCGCCCTGCTCGAATGGTTCCTGTCCAGCAACCCCGCGGACGAACGCGCCCACGAGGGCTTGATGCGGGCTCTGCTCGCCCTGCGCCGGCCCGAACAGGTCCTGCGGCAGTACCAGCTGGCCCGCGCGGCGCTCGACGCCGAACTCGGTGTGCGCCCTGGTGCGCTGATGGAGGAGCTGCGCCGGGCGGCCGCCGCCGCATCCTCCCGGCCTGCCGCTGATGCGCCAGGGCGGCCACCGTTGCATCCGGCCGTTCGGCTCGCGGTAGGGACCCCGATCTTCGGTCGGGACCAGGCGCTGCGCGTGCTCATGAGTCAGGACGATGTTCCCCCGCTCACGATGGTCACGGGCGAGCCGGGCATCGGAAAGACCCGGCTGGCCGCCGAGGCCGCGGGGATCGCTCACCGGCGCGGGGCGCTGGTGTTGTGGGGAGCCAGTCACGAAGCGGAGGGGCAGACGCCGTACGGCCTGTGGGCTGAGGCCCTGGACTCGTGGCTCGCCGACCGGTCGCCCCGGGAGCAGGCGGCCGTCGCAGCCGAGTATCCCGTCCTCGCCAGCCTGGTGCCTGCCCTCGGCCCGGCGCCCGCCACCGACGTCGGACCCGAGGAGAAGCGCGCCCGCCTCTTCCTCGCGGTCGGTGGTCTGCTGGACCGCCTGGCGGAAGCCAGCCCCCATGGCGTCCTGGTGGTGCTGGACGACCTGCACTCCGCCGACCTCGCTTCGATGCAACTTCTCTATCACCTCGTCCGTCGTCCCGGGTCGCGGGCACGGCGGTTCATCACCACGTACCGCGAGGAAGACCTCACCGCCGACTCGGCGCGTCGGCGGGTTGTCGACGCGGCGGTGCGCCAGGGCCTGGCGAGGCGACTGGACCTGATGCGCCTGAGCGAGCGGGATTGCGGGCGGTTGGTGGCCGGACTGTGCGGTGCGGCCAACCCCTCCCCGGACTGGGTTTCCGGCGTCTTTCGGCTCTCGGCGGGCAATCCGCTGTTCGCCGGTGAACTGGCCAGATTCATCAGCAGCCAGCTGCCGTCCCCGTCCGCGACCGCGCTCGGGTCCATCGGCCTACCCGAGTCGATCCGGGGGGCGGTCGAGGCCCGGCTGGATCGTCTCGACGACGCGGCCCGCGACGTCGTCGACGTGCTCGCCGTGGCCGGCGGGGACGTCTCCCTGATCGAAGCCGCGGATGTCGCCTGGTCGAGTCTGCATCCACCGCTCGACAATCCGCAGTTCGCCGTCGCCGTCGACCGGGTCCTGGCCGCGGGCCTGGTCGAGGAACGCGATGTCGCCCTGGCCGGCCGGAATGTACCCGGATACGCCTTCCGGCACCCGTTGGTCCGGCTGGCCTGTTACGAACGGCTCACCGCTGCCCGCCGCCGGGTCATGCACGGTGCCTACGGCGATGCGGTGCTCCGGCACCGCCCGGACGCGGTCGACGCGCTCGCCTTCCATTTCGTCCAGGCGGACGACCCGCGCGCGGTGCTCTGGTTGCGCAGGGCCGCCGAGCGGGCCGCGGCGCTGTATGCCAACGAGAGCGCTGACCGCTACTACACCGAACTGATCGTGCGGCTCACCACCGCCACCGACGACACGCAGACGGCGGATGCTCGGCACGGCCACGGACTGATCCTGCGGCGGCTGGCACGCTACCCGGAAGCGGAGCAGGCGCTGCGTAGCGCGCTGGAAACCCGGTTGCGTAACGGTTCGGTCGACGCGGCCGTGCGATCGCTGGCGGCCCTCGCCGAGGTGTTGTGCTCGGCAGGCCGCCCCAAGGCGGCACAGGCGCTGCTGGACAACTCCACGGCGTCACCCGATGACGTGTCAACGGGCGCGCTGGCCCTGAGGAAGCTGGCCTCGTCCTACGCGTACTTCCAGCTCGGACGGTACGAGCACTCGCTGGCAGCGGCCGTCGACGCCGAGGCTGCGGCCCGCGCGGCGGTCGGAGGCGTCGACCGGGATCAGGTGCCGCTGCTGATGGGCCGCGCCACTGGCAACCAAGCGCTCGCCCTGGCGATGCTGGATCGGCCGGCCGAGGCGCAACACGCGGCGCTGGAGTCGCTTGAGCACGCCGAACGGGCCGGAGACGTGAAGCTGTTGACGACGGTGCTCTCGATGCTCAGCAACCTCGCGCTTGAGGCCGGGAACCACGAGGAGGCGCGCGACTTCCGGATCCGGTCGCTGGGAATGGCCGAGCGTGGCGGGGACCCGACCATGATCGCGTTCGAACGGGGCAACATGGCCCGACTGGACCTGATCACCGGGAACATCGAGGCCGCACACGCGGGCGCGGTCGCCGCAGTCGAGCTCGTGCGACCGTTCAGCCCCTCGTGGTGCCTGGCCCCCTGCCTCGTGCATCTGGCGGAGGTGTCGGTCCGTCGGGCCGACTGGGCGGTCGCTGACGCGGCGTTGCGCGAGTGCGCGGAACTCGCCGGACGCAGCGGAGACGCCCAGGTACTCGACGCCATCGACCGGATTTCGGCGGAGCTTGCGCAGGCCAGGACGGCCGCGGGATGAGTGCGGCATAGCGGCCGGGTAACAGGACCGGTAACGGTCGGGTAACGCCCCCACTCTACGGTGCGCGCAGGAACCCGATGCGATCGTGAGGCGCGCCATGCAGATCCCCGCCCCGTCGGCCAATGACGTACCCGCCGTCATGGTCGTAGATGCCGGCGGCGAGCCCTGGGAACAGGTCGAGCCGCTGCTCGCCCGCCGGGTGGGGGAGTTGCCTCCGGCAGCCGTACTGGAGCTCTTCGCCACGGAGCCGGGGGTGTGTGCCGCCCTGCCGCACTGGTGTGCGGAGCGCGGACATGCCCTGGAGCGAGGCGTGCCGGACGGCGACGCGTCGGTGTTCCGCATCCGCAGGGGCGACCTCTCACCTATGGAGTTGCGATGAGAACCCGGGCACGTGTGTGGAGATTCGGTACGGCCAGGCGAAGTCGCCTCGCCGGCAGGCTGGTCGGCGGTCTGGCGTCGATCGCGTTGGCTGCGTCGGTGCTGGCGTTGACCGGCACGGCGGCGCAGGCTGTGGAGCCGCAGGCGAAGGCACAGGACAAGATCCTGCCTGCCCTGCTGAACAAGCTCAAGGCGAAGGGCCAGGCCGACTACTGGGTGCGTCTGGACACGCGGGCGGACCTGTCGAAGGCCAGCCAGATCAGGGACTGGAACCAGCGTGGTAGCGCGGTGGCGAAGGCGCTGCGGGAGCACGCGGAGGTCAGCCAGGCCGGTATTCGTGGCCGGCTGGACCGGGCGAAGGTGGAATACAAGGCGTTCTGGGCCACGAACGCGATCCACGTGACGGGTGGTTCGCTGCGGATGGCCGAGCAGTTGGCGGCGGAGCCGGCGGTGGAGTCGCTGTGGCCGGTCGTCAGTTATGCGGCGCCCGAGCCGGCGGCGGGCCAGGATGTCGCCGAGGTGAACTCGGTCGAGTGGGGCATCGCCAACATCAACGCGGATGACGTGTGGGCGAAGTACGGCACGAAGGGTGCCGGCATTGTCGTCGGGAGCATCGACACCGGCGTCCAGTTCGACCACCCGGCGTTGGTGAAGCAGTACCGCGGTAACAAGGGCGACGGCACGTTCGACCACAACTACAGTTGGTTCGACGCTGCGGGGACGTGCGCGGGTGCGCCGTGCGACCGAAACGGTCACGGCACGCACACGACGGGCACGATGGCCGGCGACGACGGCGGCAGCAACCACATCGGGGTCGCCCCGGAGGTGACGTGGATCGCCGCCAACGGCTGCTGCCCGAGCTCCACCGCCCTGATCGAGTCCGGTCAGTGGATGCTGGAGCCGACCGATCTGAACGGGCAGAACCCGGACGCCGGCAAGCGGCCGCACGTCATCAACAACTCGTACGGGTCCAACGTGCCGTCGAACGACCCGTTCATGGAGGACATCAGCCTGGCGTGGACCGCGTCGGGCATCTTCGGGGCGTGGGCGAACGGGAACAACGGCGGCGGCTGTAACACGAGCGGCTCACCGGGCAGCCGGACCATCAACTACTCGGTCGGCGCGTACGACGCCAGCCACAGCGTCGCCGGGTTCTCGTCCCGCGGAGCCGGGCAGGACGGTGAGATCAAGCCGAACATCTCCGCCCCGGGCGTGAACGTCCGGTCCAGCGTGCCCGGCAGCGGATACGCCAGCTACAACGGCACCTCGATGGCCACCCCGCACCTAGCGGGCGCGGTCGCCCTGTTGTGGTCCGTCGCGCCGGCCCTGGCAGGTGACGTCGAAGCGACCAAGGCCCTGCTCGACGACACCGGCATCGATACCCCGAACAGCCAGTGCGGCGGCACCGACGACGACAACAACGTCTTCGGCGAAGGCCGACTCGACGCCCTCGCGCTGGTGAGCCACGCCCCCGGCCGGGTCAGTGGTCTGATCACCGATACGGCGACGGGCAAGCCGATCTCGGGCGCAACGGTCACCACCGGCGCCGTGACCGCCCGCTCCGACAGCGAGGGCCGCTACCGGCTGCCGGTGACGGACGGCGAATACACCCTGACGTTCGGCGCCTTCGGCTACGCGGACGCCACCGCCGTCGTGTCGGTCCGACCTGGTGAGCCCGTCACCCGCGACATGGCGTTGACCCCGGTGCCACGGGTTCACGTCCGCGGCACGGTCACCGACGGCTCCGGCCACGGCTGGCCGTTGTACGCGAAGATCAGCGTGCCCGGTGACCCCAATGCCCACTACACCGACCCGTACACGGGCCGGTACGACCTGCTGCTCCCGGCCAACCGGAGCCACCAGCTGACCTTCGACCCGGACCTGTCCGGCTACCCGTCGGCGGCCCGGGAGGTGGCCGTCGGCGGTGACGACGTCGCGCTGGACGTTGCCGTGCCCTATGACACCCAGGCCTGCAGCGCGCCGGGATACGCGGTCAGCTACGACGGGCTGAGCCAGTCGTTCGACGCCTCTGCCCGGCCGGACGGCTGGACCGTGACGGACGCGGCCGGCAACGGCGAGGTGTGGCGGTTCGACGACCCGGGCAACCGGAGCAACAGGACGAAGGGCACGGGCTACTTCGCCACCGTGAACAGCCTCGTCTACGACCAGACCCGCACCCAGGACACCACCCTCACCTCACCGGTGGTCGACCTGAGCGGCGTGGAGACCGCGACCCTGCAGTTCAACACCTACCTGATCGGGACCTACAACCCAGCGCCGGCCCACGTCTACGTCGAGCTGTCCGTCGACAACGGAGAGAGTTGGGTGACCGTCTGGGAGAAGGACAAGGTCAGCGTTTCCGGCTCGCTGCAGACCCTCGCGGTACCGCAGGCCGCGGGCAAGTCCCAGGTCCAGCTTCGGTTCCGGTACACCGGCGGCAGCCGCAACACCTGGCAGGTGGACAACGTCAACCTGGGTAGGCGCTCCTGCGTGCCCCAGCCGGTCGGGCTGGTCGCCGGCCAGGTCACGGATGCCAACACCAGCGTCGGGCTCAACAGCGTCAAGGTGGCCGCCACCAGCGGGACGCCGACGGCGACCAGCAAGGGTACGCCCGACGACACCGCGCTTGGCGACGGCTTCTACACGCTGATCGCGCCGTCCGGGGAACACTCCTTCACCGCCGGTGCCAGCCGCTACACGACTGTCACCAAGCCGCTCGCGGTCACCGCACACGCGGTCGCCAAGGTTGACTTCCCGCTCCCCGCGGGGCGGCTCGCGCTGTCGGGTTCGGTCGACCAGACCGTCCAGCTGGGCGGCAGCGCGACCGCCTCGGTCACGGTCACGAACACCGGCGGCGCTCCCGCCAGCGTGACGCTCAACGAGGCGAGTGGCCGGTTCTCCCTGCTGACCGCCCCCAGCGCCACCCCACGCAGAGTCCAAGCCACGACGTCCAAGCACGCCTTTGCCGGCACCACCCTGACGCGGAGCGCCGTGCCGTCGGCGGCGAGCGGCACCGCCTGGGTGTACGGCCCGAGCACTCCCAACGCGTTGATGGACAACGTCGTCGCCGCGTACGACGGCAAGGTGTACACCGTCGGCGGCGTGGCGATGAACCCTGTCGGGCAGATCTCCCTCACCGACAAGGGGTACGTGCTGGATCCGCGCGGCGGCGGCTGGAAGCCGATCGCCAGCCAACCGACGATCCGGGACAAGGCGAACGGCGCCTTCATCGACGGCAAGCTCTACATCACCGGTGGCTGGTCGGCCGCGCGGGACGGCTCCACCGAGCCGGGCCTGGACATCTACGATCCGCGCACCGACACGTGGAGCACGGGAGCGCCCATCCCGACCAGCTACGCCGCCTCTGGTGTGGCCACGCTCGACGGCAAGCTGTACCTGGTGGGCGGCTGCGCCGACACCTGCGGCAGCAAGGACGTCTGGGTCTACGCGCCCAGCACGGACCGGTGGCAGAAGGCGGCCAGCTACCCGGAGCTGACGTCCTGGCTCTCCTGCGGGACCATCGCCGGCAAGATCTACTGTGCTGGCGGCGCCACGGAGGATCAGGACAGCAAGAAGACGTACGTCTACGACCCGGCAAGCAACGCCTGGACGAGGGCGGCGGACATGCCGTACGGCGCTTGGGGCGCCTCCTACAGCGCTGCCAACGGCTTGCTGATCGTCTCCGGCGGCGTCAACGGCGACTGGATCAGCATGGAGAACTACGCGTACGAAGCGAGCACGAACACCTGGTTCGCGCTCCCGTCCTTCACCGTGCAACCCACCTACCGGGGTGGCGGGGCATGCGGCTTCTACACCGTCGGCGGTGGCTACGGTGAGCCCGGCTGGCTCACCCGGAGCCTGCCCGGATTCGACGTCTGCGACGAGGGCGACGCGTCGTGGCTGTCGCTGGATGCGCGGCGGCTCACCGTGCAGCCGGGCGAGTCCGTCACGGTGAAGGTCACCCTCAACGCCGGTGCCGTGTCGATCACCCAGCCCGGCGACCTCACCGCCGAGATCGCGGTGGACTCCGACACGCCGTACCGGGTCGCTCCGGTCGGCGTCACCATGCACGTCGCCGCACCCAAGACCTGGGGCAAGGTGACCGGCACGGTGACGGGTGTCGACTGCGACGGCACGTCGGTGCCGCTGGCCGGCGCGTCGGTGCAGGTCGTCACCTCGGATGCCAGCTACCCGCTCTTCAGCGACAAGGACGGGCGCTACGCGTGGTGGCTCGACACCAAGTACAGCCCGCTGACCGTGATCGCCGCCGACAAGGACTTCGGGCCGGAGAGTCGTAAGGTCAAGGCCAAGCCAGGTGTCACCACCGTGGCCAATTTTGCCCTGAGATCCTCCCTCTGCGTCGGCTGAACGCGTAACGGGCGTCCGTGCCCGCGCGCCGCAGCTGGGCCCGCACCGTCATCCGATGGTGCGGGCCCAGCCCGTCAGCCGAGATCTTCGAACCGAACGGGACCGGGATCGTCGTCGGCCATCGGGCAACTCGACCGTTGTTCACGCTGACCGTGGCGGAGACTCGCCGACTCCTCAGCGCCTTCGCCCTCGCCCTGCCGCCACCATCAGCGCACACCCTGCACCGGTCCATCTGGCGACGAGCATCCCAAGCCTGAGCCCGACGATTCCACCACCAGCGCGGAGTCGGCCACCACGCCGGCCAACAGGGCAAGTGACGTTGGAGTATTCGGTCCCGGTCCGATCCAGCCATGCCATGCGGCGTACCACGCCAACTGCATACGGCTCACCGCCCCGGCTCGGTCCATCAGCTTGCGCACGCGTCGCAACACGGTGCGCTGTCCGATGCCGAGTTGACGGGCGATCACGGCATCGGTGAGGCCGCTGAGCAGCAGCGTAAGCAGCTGGTGGTCCGCCTCGCCAAGCCGGGACTCCGCCGCGTGCGGCACGCTCGTGACGTCGATGGACAGCGCCCGCGACCAGATCAGCTCGAACAGTTCGATCAGTCCGTCCAGAAGTGGGCTTGGGTGGATCAGGGCCGAACCGGCCGCGCGTCCCGTTTCGCCCGCGACCGCGGGGACGATCGCCAGCTCGCGGTCGACGATCATCGCCTTGAGCGGCACCCGATGGGCGATGCGGGCCTCCTCACCCGCCGCCACGTAGCGGGAGACCCGGGTCAGGCCGCCCTCCATCTCGATCGCCCGCCGGTCGTACACCGTCCGGTAGCGCACGCCCGCCGCCAGCCGCTGGAGTTCGGTGTCGTTCGTGATGTCCCTGGTCGGTGCCGATGACGTCAGGTAGGGAGGCACATCGAGGATCAGCACCTCGCGGCGCGCTCTGCGCTGAATCTGATCGATACGCTCGACCACTGCGGCGGTCGGAGTCGGCTCCACCAGCGCCGGCACCTGATCTGGCCACGACGCAGTGTGGTGTTCGTCGGCAAGACGCCCCAGAGCCGCGCGGGCAGCGTGCAGCTCCTGCATCCGCCGCAACAGCAGCGCCTCCTCGGCGATGTCGGGCGGAGACACGATCAGCCGTGTCCGGTCTCTCTCGGCACGAGTCAGCAGGCCCTTGGCGGCCAGGCCGTCCACGGCCGCCGAAGCCTGTTTCGGAGGCACCCCGAGCAACTGTGCCACCGAGTCTTCCCAACACGGCTCATTCCGTATCAGCAGGGTGTACAACCAGGCTTCCGTTTCCGTCAGCCCCAGCGCCTGGAACATCGTCTCTTCCCGGGTCCCTTCGCTTGCCTGGAACCTCATTCCTTCACCCAGCATTCATCGGTGGCTGGCCGGACGGTTCGCCGCCGATCGAGGTGCCGCGCCATCCTCGGTGGCGACAGGGAAGCCGAGGAAACCGTCCGCGACGAGCGCCGGGCGGGGTGTGCGGAAAGCGGCGGCAGTCCGAGGATCGCCAGGCTGGCTCGCCCCGCGACCCAGGGCTCGCCGCCGGCGTCAACGGCACGGATCGGACACATGGGCCACCTCGGAGACCGGGCGATCTGGCGCGGCGAACTCTAGAAGGCGGCAGTTACCAGACTGTTACCGCTGGTAATCCCGCCCCACCCGCTTGTGCCGCTCGCGGCTTGCCCCATGGGAAGCGGTTGAGTCGTAACCTGTTCGGCTCGAAGAGACCGCCGATGGCGCCGCGCCATACGGACGCAGCGGGCGCGCCTGCGAGCGGCGACCGCCGAGCGGAAGGACGGCGGGTGCTGGCGGAGCGCCGACGAGTACGGGCTCAGTCGGCGTGATCCTGGCTCGGGCGCTGCTGGCGCAGGCCGCACCGACGGGGCGACCGACATCCTGGCCCGGCGCGCATCGGCGGCCGCCGTGATGGTCGGGTGACCCGGTTTCATGGGCGGCGGGGCCGGACCGACGGGAGCGCGTCGGGGGCGCCTGGTGTCGCCACTCCGTTGGCCTATTTGCGCCACGGCAGTCATACGCCGTTGCCATCTCTTGATCACGCCCGGTTATTGCATCCACGCTTGTGGATGGCTCGATTGAGTCAGGTCGCTGGCGCGGGCGGTGAGCCGCACCGCGTTCCCCGCGCCCCACGGCGGCCGTCCTCCGCCATACCTGTGAAGGAGAAGTCGTGGCAAGACAGAGAAGACCTCTGCACGTGGCCATCGCGGCCCTGACCTCACTCGTGCTGGTGCCGCTCGCCTCCGGCGCCGCGTTCGCCCGGCCTCTCACGGACGAGACCGCGGTCGAGCGGAAGGCCGAACCCGCGCTGCTCGATCAGCTCCAGACAGAGGAGAAGGTCACCTTCTGGGTCGAGTTCGACCGCGACGCCGATCTGCAGGTGGCGGCGCAGGCCCGGACGAAGACCGAGAAGTCGGCGGCCGTCGTGGCGGCGAAGCAGCAGCAGGCCACGACGTCCCAGGCCAACGTGGTGAAGCTGCTGGAGTCGGCGGGAGCCGACTACACCTCCTTCTGGATCGACAACTCCCTCCAGGTCGTCGGCGGCGGGGACCTCGTCGGGAAGCTGGCTGAGCTGCCCGAGGTCGCGCGGATCACGGCGGACGAAAAGATCACGATCGACAGGCCGATCGCGGGCGAGACCGAGCCCACCGTCGACGCGATCGAGTGGAACATCGACCGGATCAGCGCCCCCCGGGTCTGGAACGAGCTCGGGGTGCGCGGTGAGGGCATCGTCGTCGCCAACATCGACACCGGCGTCCAGTACGACCACCCGGCGGTCAAGAACCAGTACCGTGGCCTGAACGGCGACGGCTCGTACAACCACAACTACAACTGGTTCGACCCGGCCGCGGTGTGCACCACCACCGCGCCCTGCGACAACAACGGCCACGGCACGCACACCATGGGCACGATGGTCGGTTCCGACGGCGGCGCCAACCAGGTCGGCGTCGCGCCCGGTGCCAAGTGGATCGCCGCCAAGGGGTGCGAGTCCAACTCCTGCAGCCGCGCCTCGCTGCTCTCCTCCGGGCAGTGGGTCGTCGCGCCCACCGACCTGACCGGCGCCAACCCGCGCCCCGACCTGGCCCCCGACGTGGTGAACAACTCCTGGGGCGCCAACGTCTACGACCCCTGGTACCAGGAAGTGGTCGCCGCCTGGCGGGCCGCCGGCATCTTCCCGGCGTTCTCCAACGGCAACGCGGGACCGGGCTGCAACACCAGCGGTTCGCCGGGTTCCTACGTGAGCAGTTACAGCTCCGGCGCGTTCGACATCAACAACACGATCGCGAGCTTCTCCTCCCGGGGCACCGGCGAGAACGGGACGGTCAAGCCCAACCTCGCGGCGCCGGGCGTCAACGTGCGTTCCAGCTGGATGAACGGCGGGTACAACTCGATCTCGGGCACGTCGATGGCCTCCCCGCACACCGCGGCCACGGTCGCGCTGATGTGGTCGGCGTCCCCCGCGATGCAGGGCGACGTGGCGCAGACGGAGGCGTTGCTCGACCAGACCGCCGTCGACGTGGACAACACCATCTGTGGCGGCACCGCGGCCGACAACAACGTCTTCGGTGAGGGCCGGCTCGACGCGTTCGCGGCGGTCTCCGCCACGCCGCGCGGCGCTACCGGAGCGCTCAACGGCACGGTCACCTCGGGTGGCTCGGCCGTCGCCGGGGCGAAGGTGGTCGTGGACGGCCCGATGGACCGCACCCTCAACACCGCGGCCGACGGCACGTACGCGCTGCCCGTGCTCTCGGTCGGCGACTACACGATCACGGTCACCAAGTTCGGCTACCGCCCGGGCGCCAGCGCCGTGACGATCGCCGAAGGGCAGACCGCGACCCGTGACATCGCGCTGGAGCAGGCTCCGTCGGCGAGGGTCTCCGGCACGGTCACGTCGTACACCGGGCCCGCCGCAGGCGCGGCGATCACCGTGACGGGCACCCCGGTGACCGCCACCGCGGACGCCCAGGGTCGCTATGAGGTGACCCTGCCGCTCGGCGGGTACGACCTGGCCGCCACGCCCTCGTCCGCATGTGCCGCCCCGGGCACCGCGCACGTCGAGTTGACCGCCGACACGACGGTGGACATCGCCCTGCCGGACCGCGTCGACACCTTCGGGTACGCCTGCGCGGCCGCCGGGGGTGACGACTACGTCGCCGGCACGGACAAGCTCGCCCTCTCCGGCAACACGGCTGCCCTGGCAGTCACCCTGCCGTTCCCGGTCCCGTTCTACGGCAGCACCTACACGGCCGGTTGGGTCAGCACCAACGGCATGCTGAGCTTCGGCGGGTCCTCGACCTCGTCCGCCAACAACACGATTCCCCGGACGCTGGCGCCGAACGGGGCGCTCTACCCGTTCTGGGACGACCTGGTCGTGGACGCGAGCACCGCTGGCGTCTACACCGGCATCATCGGCACCGCTCCGCACCGCTCGTTCGTGGTCGAGTGGCGGAACGTCGCCCACTTCTCAGCCCAGGCCGAGAGGTTCTCCTTCTCTGCGGTCATCGGTGAGGACGGCAGCATCTCCTACCACTACAAGGACATCGCCGGCCTCAGCTACGAGTCGGGCTCCAGCGCGACCGTCGGGCTGGAGAACGCGGCGGGCACCGACGCCTTCCAGTACTCCTACAACACCGGCGGCGTGCTCTCCGACGGCCTGAGCATCGACTTCCGGACCACGAAGACCGGCGTGGTGCTGGGCACGGTGCGCGACGCCAACGACGGCGCGGGCGTGGCCGGGGCCACGGTCACCATGGGTGCGGTCACCGCCACCACCGGAACGGACGGCGCCTACCTCGCCCAAGTCCCGGTCGGCGACACCGCGGTGAAGCTCTCGGCTCCGGCGTACCAGCCATTCGAGCAGGTGGTGACGCTCGAGCCGGGCGGCGTCGCGACAGTGTCGGAGGCGCTCAAGACCGGCAAGGTGGCGGTCGCGACGGACGCCTACGAGATCGTGGTGCCCGTCGGCCAGCAGCGCACCCGCGCGTTCGAGCTGTCCAACTCGGGCTTCCCGACCGCGTACACCGTCGTCGAGGATGCCCCGTGGCTGACGGTCAGCCTGACCGGCGGCGACCTGGCGACCGGCGCGAAAGCCGCCGGCACCCTCGCCGTCGACACGGCCGGGCACGCGCCGGGTGAGGTGCTCACCGCCACCGTGCGGGTGAACTCCGACAGCGGCCGGGCACCGGTGATCAGCGTTCCGGTGAAGGTCGTCGTGCCCCGCTACCAGGCCGCGCTCGACGCCGGTGCCTCCGGCGCCGCCGTGGACAGCTTCGGCGACACCTGGCAGCCGGACCAGAAGTACGCGGCAGGCTCCTTCGGCTACCAGGGCACGTCGAGCGTCAAGTCCACGACGCAGGTCATCGCCGGCACCGACGATCCGAAGCTGTTCCAGAGCGCGCGGGAGGGCATGTACGAATACCGGTTCGACAACGTGCCCGACGGCGTCTACACGGTGGAGCTGGACTTCGCCGAGGTGTCGAGCAGCAAGCCGGGCCAGCGGGTCTTCGACGTCCTTGTCGAGGGCACCGAGGTGCTGCCGTCCTTCGACATCACGTACGAGGCCGGCACCCATGTGGCGGTCACCCGGACATACACGGTCACCGTGACCGACGGTGTGCTCAACGCGCGGTTCGTGGCGAGCAGCGGTAAGCCGTTGGTCAACGCCATCCGCGTCACCGAACGGCCGGACAGGGCCTGACGGACCGGTCAGAAAGGGCCCACCCCGCCGTCCGGCGGGGTGGGCCTCTTCCCCTTGGTCCGGCTGATTCAACCGTTCGGTGGGCGGTCGGGCAGCATCAGCGGCCCGCCCGCCGGAGTTGACTGTCGGCCTACCCGCGGCACTGGCCCGGGTACCCGATCCACGTGCTCGCCGAGGTGCCTGCGGCGCATCCGTTCCCACCGGGCTTCATCCCATGCGTGGCCGGCTGATCGACATGGTTACCATCCCCTCATGATCGAGGAGTTGATCAGGAGGGCGGCCGCCGAGGACGACGACGCAATCGAGCGGTTGTGCGTGATCGCGGACACCGACCCGCGGAGGCTGACCCCGCACGTGGGCCTCCTGTTCGACCTCGATGTGCTGTGGCCGGCGAAGTTGTACCGGGCGGCGGACGCCGACGTGGTCCGGCGAGTCATCGAGCGGATCGACGGCGGGCGGACGCCGGACCGCCTCAACCACCTGCTCCTCGTTCTGGCGCACAGTGCTCACCCGCTCGCCGTCGACGCCATGCGTCGCTGGTCGACGCAGCCGCCGGCTGGTGCGGAAACGCTGTACGTCGGGGCACTGAGCTACGCCCGCGAGGGCGGTTGGACGGTCGGCCCAGACGGCAGTCGACGGGACCTGTGCGGCGACACCGCGTACCGGTGGGTCATGCGCGAAGCATCACGACGCGCAGACGGCCGCACATGTCCGTGGTGTGCGTCGCCGCTCTGGACTGCCGCAGACGTCGACACCAGCGAACCCGCCGTCGGCGCCGCGTTGGCACATACGGGCTGGTCCGGCCGGTTGGTGATCGAGACCTGCCACTTCTGCGCCTGCTATGCGACGCTGTACAGCCAGGTGACGCCGACCGGCGCCGCCACCTGGTGGACCGGCAACACCCGCCCGAGCTACCTGCCGGATGCTGCCGAACCGGAGGATCCCCCGGCGCTGCTGCCGGTCTTGGGACCGGCTCGGTCGAGCCCCTACCAGGCCAGCGCCTGGAATCGGGGCGGCTCGACGCTGGGCGGCCGACCCGACTGGATCCAGGACGCCGAGCACGCCGACTGCCCCGGTTGCGGACAACCAATGGACTATGTGGGCTTGATCGGCGGCGCAGACCTGGACGACTTCGGCGAGGGCGCTTACTACCTGCACCTGCACCAGCCGTGCGGGTTCGCCGCGGTGAACTACCAGCAGAGCTGACCGCCGGAAGCGCCGCGCCGCGAGCTGTCGGGACCCCTCCGCACATGGCAGCATCGGCACCACGCCACGGCGCTGCTCCACCTGAGTTTGATTCACGCAGAAGTCCTGCAGTTCTCGCCAGTCCCCGTCGCCATTGCAGGACGGTTCCGACCAGGTCGGTGGCCACGACGTGCTGAAGTACTGGATCTGTGCGATCGAGGAGGCGGTCAACACGCTCAACGGCACGCCCGGATCCGTGCACCCGGGCGTTCACCTTCGTCGCCGGTATCGGGCCGGCCCCGACCTTTGTTCGCGCCCGGTCATGAGCGACCGCGCGCGGACCGCCGCGTGATTAAGCCCGGGGCGAGGCCACCTTGCCTCTCGCTCCGGCTCAGGCCCACGGCGGCGGCTCAGAGTAGGACGAACGAGAAGTTCCTGTGAGTTCTGCGGTTCAGCGGAATGCCGATCGTGACGCGGCGAGCGAGCTCCCCGCGGGACACGATCGTGAACGGTGGCTTTGCTGGTGTGGTCGCAGGAAACGCAGGCGACCAGGAGCCGGATGTCGAGGAGTTTGCCGTCGGCATTGACGTGGAACTTCCCGTCGCCGGTGCTGGCGAGGCCGGAATGGCAGTGGACGCAGCCGAACGCGAGCAGGGGAAGGCGCGCGTGCCGAACGGTCCAGGGCAGCATGGTACGAGGACGTGTAGACATGATCTCTCTCAAAACCTGACGGAAGGCATGGGGAAAGAGCCGACGGCGACGTCGGCAACCGATGCACGGGGGACGGTGTCAGGTCTAAAGAGCAGGCGGCGTCACGCGGGGTGAAGTCCTCTGGTGAGTGGGTCGGAGAAGACGATCCAGGTGCAAGGTAGGGCGGGACGGGCTGGCGAGGCCACCCGTTTTCGTCCTGGTGCCGAGCACCGAGGAGCGGGGTCGGCGAGTTGGGCGGACCACGCGCCGATCGCCGCCGCGGCCCCTGTCTGCCGGATTCCGGCCGCCCCCGGTGGAACGTGTTCCTACCGCTGCCCTTCGCCCTGCCCTTCGGCAGCCTCGCGGGGACGACCGCCGCCTGCCTGCCGCGGCCGATTGCGAACAGAGAGGATAGGAGCCGCCTCGAAAGCCCGAGCCCGGACATCCGTCGTCGTCACGGCGGCGCTCGCATCGCGGCATGAGCGTGCACCGGATCTTCGCGTCGCACCCGAATGCCGCCGATGGGCTGGACCGACTGGTCCACGTTCGACCTGCGCGGCGATGACCTCCAGGTCGAGTGCGACATGGAGGCCAAGCGTCGCCGTGGCCGCAATTACTGATCGCGGTAGGTCAGCTGCGCGATGGCGTCTTCGCGCACGGTGGTTCAGGCTACGAGCAGGCGGAGGCCGAGCTCTGCGGTGTCGAGGGCGACGAGGTCACGGTTGCGCTCGGCCCACCGCCCTGAGGAAAGGTCTTCGCGGAGTGTGTTGACTGCCCGTTGCTCAGCCTGCGGTCCGACTCTGGTCCATACCGAAACCGCGCGGCGTACGTGTTCGTCCAGGTATGCCTCAGGCCGGCGCCAGTGTGCCTCGAAGAAGCCGTCAGCGCAGTCCCAGGGGACGAGCACCGGCTCCGCGCGTCCTCCGATCGCGCGGGTCAGGTCGGCCAGGGTCGGCCAGCCGACGAGGAGGTCCGCGAATTCAGGCAGGTAGTCGCGGGTGAGCCAGAACCGCTGACGCCAGCCGGTGTCATCGGCGTCGTACGTGAACACCACCACGCGGCGGGCCACCCGCCGCATCTCACGCAGCCCGGCGACCGGGTCCGGCCAGTGATGGACGGTGCTGACCGCCATCGCGGCATCAAAAGACTGGTCCTCGAACGGCAGACTCTCCGCAGCGGCGGCCACGCACGGCGCCGCGCCCGGGGGACGCTGCGCCCGCATGACCGCCGACGGTTCCACCGCCGTAACGTCGCGGTCGGGTGGTTCGTAGGAGCCGGTGCCGGCCCCGACGTTCAGCACCGTTCGGGCGTCCCCCAGCGCATCCCAAATGCGCGCGGCGATCCGCGGCTCGGTGCGCCGCGTTGCTGGGTAAGCAGATCCGATGGCGTCGTACAACTGCGCGCCGAACACTTTCAGTTGCTCCTCTGGCGTCGTCCTGATTCCCATTGCTCGTGCCTCCAGTTCCCTGTCTATGGCCGTCACCATGGCAGCAGCGCGGTCGCGCTGGTCCATCAGCAGGCCGCGCAGCCGGCACAAGTGCGCGACTGCGTCGGTGGCCGGATCGTCAACCAGATCCGCGATCTCCCGCAATCCGAAGCCGAGCCGCCGGTAGGCGAGCACCTCCCGGAGTCGCTCCACATCGCCAGCGGAGTAGGCCCGGTGCCCAGCCGCGGTCCGCGTGGACGGCTCCAGGAGGCCGATCTCGTCATAGTGATGCAGCGTGCGGACGCTGACGCCGGCCAACTCCGCCACACGCCCCACGGTCAGGTGCTCCTCCACGCCACCGACTATGTGGCATGACGCCGCGTGAGGAGCAAGCACTTCGCTGCTGGCATGATCGAGTTTCCGCTCATCGGCAGTTCCGGGCGTTGGCCGACGTGGAGGTGCCGGCCACGGGGCGTCCCGGCTGGCTGGCACCCGGACGGCGGCACGAGAGTTGGCCGGATGTTGGAGTGCCCCACCATCGACAGGACGCTGTCCGGCGCTAGTTTTTCGGTATGCCGCCCCGGGATGTGCCTGCCGATGAGCCTTTCGAGAGCCGAGACCTCGAACTCGGACGCACCTTACGGTCCTGGGCCGATGCGCACGCAACATCGCTGGACCTCAAGCTCGAGGGTCCGCTCGATGCGCCGGGCATGGACCCCACCTGGATCCTTCGTATGTCCGGGCCGCGATTCGAAGCTGAAGTACACCTGTTCTACGGACCGCATGTAGACATTTCGGCATTCCTGACCCAACATCAGAAGACGGGATGTTTTTTCGGGCGAAGACGGCATCACGGGGCAGTGGCTGACCGAGATGCTCGACGGACTCAAACAGATGAATCGAGAAGACGCCATGCCGACGTGGCTGCGCCAACCGTCAGGCCCGTAGCCAACGAGCCACGCGCTATCTGCGGCAGATCCGGATGCAGGTGGTTGGTGTTGATCAGTCCGACGTGAAGTTCCACTGCTTGGGCAGGGGGCTGTTGCAGAGGGCGCAGGTGAAGTCGTTGTCCCGCACGATGTTGCGCTCGCTGCAGTTGGGACAACGACGGAAGATCACTTTGTCGGTGAAGTTGCCGGGATGCGGTAAGCCCAGGCGGTCGAGTGCCCTACCCACGGCCGGCCAGGAGTCCGGATCGGGGCAATATCCAGTCGACTGATTGGTCACCTCGACAACGCGCCAGCCGATCTCGGCGGGAGCGAACATCATCTCCCCAGCGGCGAGGACGTCCCGACCGCCCGCGAGGGCGACGTGTTCACTGCGACGGGGCGCCAGCCTGAGCATGCCGTCGAGAGCAACGACGAACGTGAAGGGTTCGACGAGTTCCCCGCGGTCCCGCCCGGCGAGCCAGCCGTCGAGCGAGGCAGTTGTATCGACGGCAACAGCGTCTACCACCGCGACCCCGTGGTCGCGTAGCTCGGCCGGACCGACGTAGCAGTACCGCCTGGTCTGCACCACCGCGCGACGGTATCCGCCTGGCACGGGACACCTCCACACGATTTCAGGCCGACACACGAGACACGACCAACGCTCGGACGGCGGCAGATCCGTGCGTTCCGACCTGAGCGCGGCAGGCCCTGTCAGCGGTCCGCAAAGCACTCGCCAACTGGGCACGGGCTGTTCATCGGTAGAGCGGCTGGTCCTGGATGGGGTCGGCGGGGACCACGTCGAGGCGCGGGTCGGTGGTGAGTTGGGTGATCAGCACCCGGGTGCCGCCGATCCCGGCCCAGTGCGGATCGACGTCCTTGGCCACACACCAGGCGTGATCAGTAGGCCAGGCGAACGCCGGCTCGGCGTTGCTGAAACGACGCTGGCCCGGCCACCCCGCAGCGGTGTCCCATGTGCCGACGTCGGCTAACGGCCCTCGAAACAACCAGTACGCGCGGTTGGGCACCACAACCTTGGGTGCACGCGGCATCGAGGGCTGGGCAGCGGGTGTGGGCGCCAGTCCCGGCTGGCCGCCGGGCCGCTCGAGCGCGGCGTCGCTGTTTTCCTCATCGATGTATACGGCGTCGTCGTCGGCTGCGACGTCGGCGTCGCCGAAGCCTTACCAGACGCAGAAGTAGCAGTCTTCGGGGGTCGTGGTGTGGGTGGCCAGCACCTCGAAAAGAGTGGGCAGCTGGTCCGTGGGCCAGTCCGCGGCGGCGTCGTTCTCGCTTTGGCCGGGGCGTGCCGGATCGGGCAGAAACCGAAGCCGCGCGTAGGCGTCGAAGCCCGCAGGGCCGAGGCCCACAAGCCGCTGCCACGGCAGGTCGCTGTGGGCGATCCAGTCGGCGGCCGACAGTTCCCGACAGAAGTTGAGTGTCACGTTCCGGTTCTACCGCCAAGCCTGTGCCGGCGCATCCGCCACGCCGACGGGTCAGATAAGGAGTGAACTGCCACCCAAGGGCAAAGCAGGAGCAGGCTTCTGGGTGCTGCCTTTGTCGATACGGATGACAGCCCGCCGGGGGTGATTGTTCGGTCGCGGCCGGTGGCGATGTTCCCTTATACCTTCGTAGCCGATATATTGTTTCGCGTGGAAACCCCACTGCGTGAACCCACGTTCCTGATCCTCACCGCCCTCGCCGACGAGCCGATGCACGGTTACGGCCTGATCGCCGAGGTGGCCCGGCTGTCCGACAGCCGCATCTCGCTGCGGCCCGGCACCCTCTACGGCGCGCTGGACCGGCTGGTCGACGCGGGCCTGGTGGCCGTCGACCACGAGGAGATCGTCGACGGCCGGCTGCGCCGCTACTACCGGCTCACCGAGCCGGGCGGCGAGTTGCTGGCCGCCGAGACCGAACACATGCGCCGCAACGTCAAGGCGGCAACCATCCGGCTGCGCGCCGTCAAGGCTGCGCCCCGCCCGAGCCGAGGATTCGCATGAGCCTGCCGGAAGGCCAGCCGGACCGCCCGGAAGGGCATGACCGAGGACGCCCTGCGATGACCGATCTCGAACGGCGCTACGCACGCTGGACGGCGCTGTTCTATCCGGCCGACTATCGGCGCACGCGTGGCTCGGAGCTGGTGGACACCTACCTGTCCCTGGCCGCGCCCGACCGTAGGAGACCCTCGCCGGCCGACATCGCGGACCTCGCGGCCGGTGGACTGAGCCAGCACCTGCGGACCGCACGGGGCCTCGGTCCCGGCTTCCGGCTCGCCGGCCTGCTCGCACTGGCGACGGCGACCGCGTGCGCGACCGGGTGGGCGACTCTCGAGGCGCTTGCCCCCACACCGTCCTGGTCTTCGCAGGTCGGGCCGTTTCTGTCGCTCGCCGTCGCGGCGTGGGCGGCCTGGTTGCTCGCCGCCGTGGTGTACCTCGCGGCGAGCGGCCGATGGTTTCGCTGGGCGGCCGGCCTGGCCGTACTGGTGACTGCCGGCATCGTGCCGGCCGCGGCGCTGACAGGATTGCCCCGCCCGCCGCTGTCGGTGCTGCTACCCCAGATTTTGCTCGGTGTCGTCGCGCTCGGTGCGGCGGGCCAGCGCCTCTGGTGGGTGCGGCTCATGCCGATCGCCGCTGCGGCGGCGATCCTGCCGATCGCCATCGGCACCGCGCCCACCTTGGATTTCATCAGCGGCTACTACAATCTCGCCGCAACGGCCTTGCCCGCCGCTGCCGTGACGCTGCTGATCGGCGCGCTGCTGATCGCGCTCAGCCTAGCCGCCCGGCGCGACTACCGAGGCGCATGGGCGATGCTGATCCTGCTCACGCCGATCGGGATGCTCGCGGTGAACCCGCTCGGCGCGGGGCTTGACGACTCCGGCCCCGGCCGGGCCGTGATTCCGGCGTGGTCATCCATGGTCGTCGCGTCCGTGCTGGTGGCCATGATCGGACCGATGCTGGTGCCGCTGACCCTTGTGGCACGGGGACGGCTGTCCGCGGGCCGCCGTCCGCCCGGACCGGGTCATTGCCCCGCCTGCGGCGCACCCGCGACATCCGCGTAGCCCACCGCACGACCGAAGCTCAGCCCGCGAGCCAGACAACACCGGCCTCGACCACACCCGAGCGAAGGCCCGGGCACAGCGGGAGAGCCGCGGCGCATGCTCATCACCATGATCGAGTGCACTGTTCTCGGCATGTGCGGACGTCGCCCGGCTGACAAGCAGGAGTCACCAATGCTGACGCCTTCGGGCGCGCCGAAGAGGTCACCGGGCAGAAAGCCCTGGCCAGGGAATTGCCGGTGGGATTCGAGTCTCAGCTCCCGGGATCCATACCGACGCCACTACGACGACACCCAGAGTCATACGTCGATGCAGCATGCCCTCGTGATTGACGTCAGCGGGCCGCAGGACGACAGCCGGCACCGACCAGGCGGGGAGCAGCGAACCCTGAGCACTTCGGTGTTCTCTGGGAGGTCACGCCGACCCACTCGCCCACATCACCGCAGGACGGAGCGCTGCCCCCCGCCCGAACTCGGTGAGCACTTCGGACGCGGTGACCACTTCGCCAAGTTGCACCCAATCTGCACCCACCTGCAAGGCCAGGCCATCCAGCAGCTCCTTGCCGCCCTGACCTGCGCAGACTCCCTGCCAGGCGACATAGAGCCCCGTCGACTGCTGCTCAAACCGGCTGAGCACTCCGTGTGAAGCAGGACGCCGCACCGACTCTGACCTGCAGAAACGAGAACCCGCAGGTGGGCGCGGGTGCAGTTGAGCGCCGTTGCGTGCTGTTGAATGCAGTTCAACGCCGTTCAGCGCACCCGCCTGCTCCCCGCGTGCTCCCCGATCCCGACGGGCGACAGCGGCGTCGCCCGGCGCCTCGGCGCTTCACTTCGGCAAGTCTCCAATTACGGCGAGTTCGAAGGCTTAGCCTTCTGCGGGTAAATCGTCTCGTGACGGGCCAGCATGGCAACGAACTCGCCGATCTTCCGCTCGCGGGTCTGCGCCCGTTTGACAGCATTGACGCGGTGGACGAGAGCGAACCGGTTGGTCTTGGTGAGCACGTCGAACATGGCCCGGGCGGCGGGGTCGGCAGCGATGGCGGCGAGTAGGTCGGCCGGCACCTCGGCCTCCGACGGCGGGGCGTAGGCGGCCGCCCACCGCCCGTCCGCCTTCGCGGCTTCTACCGCGACGCGGCCTGGCGGCAGCATCCGCCCCTGCGCCTGCAGCCGGGCCACGTGGGCGACATTGCGTTGTGACCAGGAACTACGGGGCCTGCGAGGGGTGAACCGGATCCAGGAGGTCTCCTGATCCCGCTTACGGGCCTGCCCGTCGATCCAACCGAAACACAGGGCCTCGTCGACCGCCTGCTGCCAGGTCAGCGTCGTGACTGTCCCGCCCTTCTTGGTCAGGGCGAGCCAGACGCCAGGCGACGTGGCGTGGTTGGCCAACAACCACGCGCGCAGCGCGTCGGCGTCCGCGACGATCAACTCATCCAGTTCGGCACTCGCCATGACGGCAGGCTATCGCTGCGCCGTGGCCGCAGCCTCTGCCTGTTGGACTGCCCGACTCGTCGGGCTGCCGGCGCGCCGGCAGCTCGGCGGACCGCCGGGGCCGGACCTCGATGCTCAAGACGGTTGCGACGTCGGGCCGGCATGCCGGACCCCTCGTCCACGTGCCGGTTGCGGCGAGCGTCGTCCACGACCACGGGCCTCTGACAATCGCCAGCGCCGCCCACGGTGGCCGCCAGACGCCGTACGAGCCGGCGACGCCCGGCGGTCCAGCCGCTCGGTCTGCGGCATGAGCGTACGGCTGTTGTTGGTAGCTTCGCGGACATGGAGTCGCGGATGATTCAAATTGGAGCTACCGCGTTGCATGTTGGCGTGACGGGCCACGGGCCTGACGTCGTCGTCCTGACCGGCGGCCCAGGTTGTGTGCAGTATCTGGAACGTGATGAGATCTCGCCGCTGGGCCACCGCGCCTGGTACCCCGAACCGCGCGGCGTTGGCCGCTCGGGCGGCGGCCCGCACACCATGGAAGAAGCGATTGCTGATCTTGAGGGCATTCGTGAGGCGGTCGGGGTCGACACCTGGATAGTGGTAGGCCATTCGTGGGGTTGTGATCTGGGTGTGCGCTACGCGGTCGAACATCCGGAGGCGGTGGCCGCGGTGGTCGGCATCGCTGGTAGGGGTCCCCAGCGTGACCGCACGTGGTCCGAGGCGTACGAAGCCGGTAAGGCCGCGGAGCCCGTTGTCGACATCGACTGGGTGCCCGAAGTGCATGCGGCTCTCAGCGATTCGTTCACCGATTGGATTCATCAATCCGATCTGTGGCGCGGACTGGCCGCCTGCGGCGTGCCGATGCATTTCATCGCAGCCGGCGACGACATCCGCCCGCCGTGGTCACTGGCGCAGCTTGCCGCGCTGGTTCCGCGCGGGAGGTTTTCAACCGTCCCTGGCGTACCGCATGACTTCTGGTTCACCCACCCTGAGGTGTGGACCAAGACCGTCACGAACGCCTGCACCGCTTCGTGACCCCTACCCGTAGAAGTGCTCGCTCTCGGCAGTCCCGGGCAACTGCCGGCGCACCGTCCACGCTCGCGTTACGCGGCGCGCGGATCGCGGCAAATCAGTGCGGCAGGGAGATGGTCCCGTGCTGGCCGGCGTAGCCGCCTAAATCTCGCCATCCTGGTCAATGTCGGACCTGCTCGAAGTGGAACTCGCGAATGAAGCAGTCGCGTGGCTGCCCGACCGCGAACAGTACGCAGTCGACGACCGATCGGGCGGTGAGGTCGCTGTTTGCCTGTCGCGGTCCGTCCTGAACGAAGTCTGGCGGGAACAGGGAAACCACCCGGATCCCTTCCGGTCTGAGCCGGTGCGACAGGATCTCAGCGAGCCCAGCATGGGCATGCTTGGCAGCGTAGAACGCGGGATGCGCGCCAGAACGATGATGCCCGACCTCGCCGCAGGCAGAGATGATGTTGATGACGTCGGGCCTCGATGAGGCCCGCAACAGTGGCAGCAGATGTTTGGTCAACAGTAGGGTGCCGGTCCCGCCCGCAGCCATCACCCTCTCGATCTGCTCGTCCGAGACGTCTCCCAGGTCGTCACCTTCGATATATTCGGCACCGTTGTTGATCAGCGCATCGAGGCACTTCGTTCGATCGGCCAACGTTGCAGCAAACGCGCGCACCGAATCGACCTCGCTCAGATCGCAGCGAAATGCCTCCGCCTGACCAGGCCCGCGCTGGCTGATCACACCGGCAACGTGCTCGGCCGCTGCCAGACTCCGGGCCGAAAGGAACAGCTGTGCACCGTGCTCGGCAAAGGCTTCTGCCAGCAACCGCCCCGTGTCACGTCCAGCGCCGGTGATTGCGACGCGCAGCCCGTCGAGATTCATGGCCGGCAGTGAAGCACCTGAACCTGGGTTGAGGTCAACAGGACCGCGCCACGATCGGACATCCGCTCTTCGGCATGAGCGTGCGCGGGACCGGCTCGATGAGGCGCGTGTGGCCGAGCTCGCTCTCGTGCCGAGATGGGTCCCGGGCGGAAGCTCGGGACCCATCAAGGTAGGGTAATTTTCAGGCGAGCGGAAAGCTTCGACAAGGCGCAATCCGCGTTGGGTATGTTCGTGCCGGTCCTCGTACACGACCCAAACCCCAGCGGGGCAGCATCGGCTGCGGTGATTATCTGGGTGCCAGTTGTAGTTCTTCCCGGACGACGATCATGGATTCATAGTCATGATCGCCCCTCGGACACCAAACAAACGAAGCAGGCTTTGGGTCGCTGACCTGGCAGAACTCAGGTCGGCGGCCTTGATCGTTTTCGGGGCTGTCGCCCCCACGGGATCACCACGGGATCACGGGCTTTGAGCCCTCAGCGGGCTACGCGATTGCCCGTGGCGGGCAGCGCCCTCCAGGTCGCCTTCAACGAGCTCGCTGGCCGGCGCCTTGCCGACCGACGCACCCGATGGTTGAACGACCTTGCCGCGAAGGTGCACGGGCTCGAACATCAGGTCGGTGACTTCGCGAAGCTCACCAGCGAGGACGCGTTCATGGATGCGCTGACCACCGCCGCGCAGATCGCCGACCGCACCTCACGAGCCGAAAAGCTCGAGGTGCTGCGCAACGCGGTCGTCAACTCCGTGATGCCCGACGCGCCGGACGTCGACACACAGCAGCTCTTCTTCGACATGATCGACCGATTCACCCCGACCCACGTGCGAATGCTGAAGCTGCTCTCCGATCCGCCTGGCTGGTTCGACCGCCACGGCATCCCTCGGCCGAACATCTACCAGGGCCCGAAGATTGCCATCATCGAGGCCGGCATGCCGGAGCTTGCCGGCCGGCGCGATCTGATCGACCGGTACGCCGGGGCGCTCACCACCGCTGGCCTGATCAATCAGTCGCTCACCGCGATGATGACAGGGACCGGACTGTGGGTGCCGGCGACGACTCCGCTCGGTACAGAATTCCTAGCGTTCGTTGTCGACCCCGAAAGCAAGGTCGACTAAGGCGTGTTTCATAAGCCGGTCAGAGCCACTCGGTGATGATGGTGATGGTGAGGATGGCTTGGAACCGGACTGCCAGCTTGTCGTAGCGGGT
>NZ_JBIAZP010000017.1:0-103066 GCF_042899165.1 Micromonospora sp. NPDC000121 | reverse complement strand
CCCGCAAAATGCAACGCCACCAACGACGACGAACACGCCGTGTCCACCGACACCGCCGGCCCCTCAAGACCCAGCACATAAGCAATACGACCAGAGGCGACACTGATCGAACCCCCGGTCAACCCGTAACCCTCTACCAGGGCGTCGGCCTCGCCCAGCCGAGGCCCGTACTCCTGCGCCATCACGCCCGCGAACACGCCCGTCGGCGAACCACGCAGAGAGTCGGGGGCGATACCAGCCCGTTCGAGTGCCTCCCAGGAGACCTCCAGAAGCAGCCGCTGCTGCGGATCCATTGCCAAAGCCTCACGCGGCGAGATACCGAACAACTCCGGATCGAAGTCCGCGGCGGCGTCGATAAAACCGCCGACCCGAGCGAAGGAACCGTCAACCGTCCAACCACGGTCGACCGGGAAATCCCCGACCACATCACGGCCCTCGACAACCACCCGCCACAAATCCTCAGGCGAATCCACCCCACCCGGAAAACGACACGCCATACCCACGATCGCCAACGGCTCGTCGGACGGCAGGGCCCTCGGCGTACCGGGGGCGACCGCGGAGGTTCCGCCGATCCGGTCGGTCAGGTGAGCGACGAGCTCCGTAACGGTGGGGTGGTTGAAGACCACGGAGACGGGCAGCGTGGCTCCGACGGCCGCGCCGAGGCGTCTGCACAGTTCGAGGGAGAGGCTGGAGTCGAACCCGAGGTCCTTGAACGGCCGGTCCACGTCGATGTCGTCGGGTCGTTCGTGGCCGAGAACGCGGGCGGTGACGGTGCGGGTCAGTTCACCCAGGTCACTCGTCTGGACGATGATCTCGGCGCCGCCGCCGGCCGTCCCGTCGTCGGCGGGTTCGGCGGTGAACCAGTGCCGAGCGCGCTGGAAGGCGTAGGTGGGCAGGTCGACGTGGGTGCGACCGGGCCCGAGGACGGTGGTCCAGTCCACCGGCGCGCCGACGGCCCAGACCTGACCGAGCGCACGGAGCAGAGTTTCGTACTGCGGGTGGTCACGGCGTTGCGAGGCGACGACGACGCCCGGCACACCCGCGGCCTCGACGCACTCGGACATGGCGAGTTCGAGCACCGGATGGGCACTGACCTCGACGAAGACCCGGGCGCCCAGACCGACGAGGGTCTGCATGGCGAGGTCGAACCGCACGGTGTGGCGGAGGTTGCGCAGCCAGTAGCGGCCATCCATGTCGGCGGTGTCGAGCACCTCACCGGTCGCGGTGGACACCAGCGGAACCGCCGACGACCGGGGCCTCAGGCCGTCCAGCTCCGCGACCAACCGGTCGGCGACGCTGTCCACGGCGGCGGAGTGGGAGGCGTAGTCGACCGGGATCAGCCGCGCTCGTACCCCACGCTCGGTCCACCGGGCCGCGAGCGCCTCCAGCACCGGGACCGGACCGGCGACCACGGTCGACGTCGCGCTGTTGACGACTGCCGCCTCCACGCCGTCGGGAAGTTCCGGTTCGACGTCGGCCCGGCTGAGACCGACCGACAGCATGCCGCCCGTGCCGGCCAACTCGCGGATCAAGCGCGAGCGGACCACGACGATCCGGGCGCCGTCCTCCAGCGAGAGCCCACCGGCGACGCAGGCCGCGGCGACCTCGCCCTGGGAGTGGCCGACCACGCCCGTCACCGGGACACCGGAGGACAGCCACACCGCCCCGAGGGAAACCATGACCGACCACAGCAGCGGTTGCAGCACGTCCACCTGCGACAGCCAGGAGTCGTCCTCGCTCTCGAGGAGGTCGATGACGGACCAGTCGACGAGGCCGGACAGCGCGCGGTCGCACGCGGCGAGCCGGTCGGCGAAGACCGGCGACGCCCTGATCAGCTCGCGGGCCATGCCGGCCCACTGCCAGCCCTGGCCGGGAAAGACGAGCACGACCCCGCCCGGCGGGGGACCGGAGGCCTCGGCTGCCACCGAGCGCAGATCGGCGACGATCGACTCGCGGTCGGCGCCGACCACCACGGCCCGGTGCTCCATGGCGGCCCGGGAGGCCGCCAGGGCCCGCGCCACCGCCGGCACGGGGGTGGCCCGGCCCGGCCCCTGCCACCAGTCGGCCAGCCGACGCGCCTGGGCCCGCACCGCCGCAGCGGACCGGCCCGAGATCAGCACGGGCACCGGGCGGACGCCGGTCACCGGGCCGACGCCGGTTCCCGCGGTGCCCTGGGGCGCCTCGGCGAGGACCAGATGGCAGTTGGTGCCGCCCATGGCGAACGCGCTGACCCCGGCGAGCAGTGGCCCGCCGGCAGCGGGCCAGGGAGCCAGTTCCGTGCTGACCCGCAGGCCCAGCTCGCCGAGCCGGATCGCGGGGCCGGCGGTACGAAAGTTGAGGCTGGCCGGCAGTTCCCGGTGCCGCAGTGCCAGCACCACCTTCAGCAGACCGGCGATGCCGGCGGCGCCCTCGAGATGGCCGATGTTGGTCTTCACCGAGCCCACGATCAGCGGATCACCTGCCGGACGGGCCCGGCCCAGGACGGCGCCCAGCGCGGCCGCCTCGACCGGGTCGCCGACGGGGGTGCCGGTGCCGTGCAGTTCGACGTAGCCGACCTGCGCCGGAGGGACCCCGGCGCGTGCGTAGGCGCGGCGCAGCACCTGCTCCTGGCCGGCCTGGCTCGGTGCGGTGAGCCGGTCACCGCCGCCGTCGTGGTTGGTCGCGCCGCCGCGGATGACGCAGTAGACGCGGTCGCCGTCGGCGACGGCCCGGTCGAGCGGCTTCAGCACGACCAGCGCGGCGCCCTCGCCCCGGACATAGCCGTTGGCCCGCTCGTCGAAGGTGTAGCACCGCCCGTCTGGCGACAGTGCGCCGAAGTCGGCGGTGTATCGGGCGGTGTCGGCGAGGAGGTTCAGGTTGACGCCGCCCGCCAGGGCGACCTCACACTCGCCGGAGCGCAGGCTCTCGGCCGCGACGTGCACGGCGAGCAGGGAGGATGCCTGTCCGGCATCGACCGTCAGGCTGGGTCCGGAGAAGCCGAGCCGGTAGGAGATGCGGTTGGCCAGGACGCTGCGGTGCAGGCCGGTCAGGACGTGCGGCGCGTCGTCGCCCGGTCCGTGCCGGTACACCAGCTTGGCGTAGTCGTCGGCCATCGCGCCGATGAAGACTCCGACCGGGCGGCCGGTCAGGTGGTCGACGGGCAACCCGGTGTCCTCGATGCCCTCCCAGGCCAGTTCGAGCAGGAGGCGCTGCTGGGGGTCCATCATACGTGCCTCGCGCGGCGAGATCCCGAAGAATCCGGCGTCGAAACCGTCGATGTCGGGCAGGAAGCAGCCCCAGCGGGTCGGGTCGTCCGGGCCGGAGGGGTGCCAGCGCTCCGGAGGCACCTCGGTGACGGCGTGTCGGCCGTCGCGCAGCAGGGCCCAGAACGCGGCCGGGTCGGGTGCGCCCGGGAGCCGGCAGGCCAGGCCGACGATGGCGATCGGTGCCCCGCCCGGGGGCGGTACGAGCAGGTCAGCGCTTGGTGTGCTCGACAACGTCTCTCCCCGTGGTGTCGGCCGGCAGCGCCGCATCGTCGAACTGGACGGCGCAGAGTTGGGCGTAGAGGCCGCCGTGGCGCAGCAACTCATCGTGGCGGCCGTGTTCGACGACCCGGCCGCGTTCGAGAACGAGAATCTGGTCGGCGCTGCGCACGGTGGACAGCCGGTGCGCGATGACGAGGCAGGTGCGAACGGCCATGACATGGTGCAGCGCGCGCTGGACGGCCACCTCGGATTCGGAGTCCAGGTGTGCGGTCGCCTCGTCGAGGATGACGACGGGCGGTGCCTTGACGAGCAGCCGGGCCAAGGCGAGCCGCTGCTTCTCGCCGCCGGAGAGCCGGTATCCGCGGTCACCGACGACGGTGTCGAGCCCGTCGGGCAGACGCCGCATCAGATCGGCCAACTGGGCCGCCTCCAGCGCGGCGTGCATCTCGGCGTCCGTCACGCCCGGCCGGGCGTACTCCAGGTTGGCGCGGATGGTGTCGTGGAACAGGTGGGAGTCCTGGGTGACCACGCCGATGGCCGCGTTGAGCGAGGCGAGCGTCAGGTCGCGCACGTCGTGCCCGTCGATGCTGACGCTGCCGGACGTCACGTCGTACAGCCGGGGCAACAGGTTCAGCAGGCTGCTCTTCCCGGCGCCCGACGGCCCGACCAGGGCGATCATCTGGCCGGGCTCGGCGCGGAAGGACACGTCACGGACCACGACCGGGTTGGGCGCCTCGACCGGGCCGCTCTCCGTCGGCGCGGACAGGTCGCCCTCGGCACTGTCTGGGTAGGCGAAGCAGACGTTGCGGAACTCGACCCGGCCGGCGGCATCGGTCAGTGTCACGGCGTCCGGCCGCTCGGCGACGTGCGGCGCGAGGTCGAGCACCTCGAAGACCCGGTCGAAGCTGACCAGTGCGGTCATCACGTCGGCGTGCACGTTGGAGAGCCCGACCAGCGGGCGGTAGAGGCGGGTGAGCAGCGCGGCGAGCGCCACGAGCGCACCCAGCTGGATCGTGCCGTCGATCACCTGGCGGCCGCCCAGTCCGTACACCAGCGCGGTGGTGACGGCGGCGAGCACGGTCAGCGTGACGGCGAAGACCCGGCCGTACATGAAGACGACGACACCGGCGTCGCGCAGGTCCCTGGCGTTGGCGGCGAACCGGCCCGCGTCGTCGGCTCGGCGGCCGTACAGCTTGGACAGCACGGCGCCGGCCACGTTGAACCGCTCTGCCATGAAGCCGCCGAGTGCCGCGTCGGCCTGCATCTGCCGCCGGGTCACGTGCTGCATGCGGCGGCCCACGATGCGGGCTGGCAGGTAGATGAACGTCGGCAGCAGGATCGCGATGACGAGGGTCAGCTGCCAGGAGAGGTAGGCCATCGTGACGAGCACCGCCGCCATGCTGATGACGCTGGAGACGACGGACGACAGGGTGGTGGTGAGCGCGCGCTGCGCGCCGTTCACGTCGGCGCCGAGCCGACTGAGCAGGGTGCCGGTGTGGTTGTGCGTGTAGAAGGCGACCGACATGCGCTGCAGGTGCTCGAAGACCTGGATCCGCAGGTCGCACACGACGCCTTGGCCGATGCGCGCGGAGAACCAGTGTTGGGCGAGATTGACGACGCCGTTGACCAACGCGGTGGCCGCGACCAACGCGGCGAGCCCGAGCACCACGCCCACGTCCCGGGGCAGGATGCCGCGGTCGATGATGAGCTTGAGCAGCAGCGGATCCAGCACGACGGCGATCGCGTCCAGAGAGACCAGCAGCAGCAGGATCAGCAGGTCCCGCCGGTAGGGGCCGGCGTAGCGCACGACCCGGCGCAGGGTGCCCGGCCGGACGCGTGAGCGGGCGGCCGGGCGTTCCTGGAGCAGGGAGTGGATGCCCGGGTTGGTCATGTCGCGGCGGTTCCGCCGGCGTCCGGGGCCTGGACCTCAGCGAGCAGGTCCTCGGTGTGCTCGCCGAGTTCGGGGGCGCGGCGGCGGAACGTGTCCAGACCGGCGCCGAACCGCACGGGGAACCGCACCTGCGGCACCGTCGTGCCGCCAGGGGCGGACGCCTCGCCGACGAGCCCGCGCGCCTGCACGTGCGGGTCGGCTTGGAACGCCGCGGCGTCATCGAGCACCGGCGCCCACGGCACATCTACCGCCGACAGCCGTCCGTTCCACCAGTCCAGCGTCCGGGCTGCCACGACCTTGGTGAGCAACGCGTGCACGTCGGCCTTGTGCCGGGTGCGCTCGCGGCGCGTGTCGTAGGCGTCCGTCCCCAGTTCGGGAAACTCTGGTGTCAGTGCCGTGCGAAAGGTGAGCCAGAACCGGTCCTCGAACAGCACCAGCGACAGCCGCTTCCCGTCGGCGGTCTCGAACAGGTCGTAGTCGCCCATCACCAGCGGGCTGTCGGCCGGTGTCGCGAGGTGCCGCGACGGCAGCAGCATGGGCGCCGTCCAGGCCGACGCGGCCTCGTGCGCGGCGACGTCGATGTGCTGGCCGCGGCGGGTGGCTCGGGCACCGGGCAGGGCGACGGCGAGGGCCAGCGCGGCGTACATCGCGGCGGCCAGGTCGGCGACCCGGACGCCGACCCGATCCACCCGCTCACCTGCCCGGTGCGGCAGGGCGAAGAAGCCGGCCAGGGCCAGGAAGTTGAGGTCGTGGCCGGGCCGGTTCGCGTACGGGCCGTCCTGCCCGAAGCCGGACAGCGAACAGAGCACCACGCCGGGATTGACGGTGCGCAGGCGCTCGTAGCCCAGGCCCATCCGGTCGAGCACGCCCGGCCGGAAGCTCTCCACCACCGCGTCGGCCGTCGCCACGAGCCGGAGGAACGCGGCCACACCGTCGGCGGTACGTAGATCGAGCGCAAGCGACCGCTTGTTGCGGTTGATGGCGGCGAATCCTTCGGCGTCGACCCGCCGGCTCGGGTCACCGCCGTCGGGCGACTCCACCTTGATGACGTCGGCACCCAGATCCGCGAGCAGCATGGTGGCGAAGGCGCCCGGAAGCAGCCTGGTGAGATCCAGGATCCGCGCCCCGTCGACCGCCGACCACGTTACCGTCATGTCGCACCCCTCGTGATCTCTCTCGCCCGCGCTGATGGGCGCGGCTCGGTCGGTCAGCCGCCCATCTGCTCGATGAGGCTCTTCGGCCGCAGATCGGTCCAGTTCTCCTCGACGTAGGCGAGGCAGGCGTCACGGCTGTCCTCGCCGTGTGCGACCGTCCACCCCGCGGGCACCTCGGCGAAGTGGGGCCACAGCGAGTGCTGGCCCTCGTCGTTGACCAGCACGTAGAAACGGCCGTCGGGGTCGTCGAACGGGTTCGTCACGGTTTCCTCCCATGGGTACGTCGGTCAGGGTCAGGCGGCACGCGTCGGATCGCGTGCAGCGGAGCAGACTGTCAGGTCGCGGTACGTCGCGGCGGCGGGTCGACCGTCAGCGCACGGGGTGCCGCCAGCCGCGGGGGTCTGGGCCGTCGCCTCGTTGCGCGGCCGTCAGGGCGGCCCGCAACCGCCCGGTGACCGGGGCGCCTGCGGCGGACCCGGCGTTCCAGGCGCCGTCAGCGGTGACGACGCGACGGATGCGCGTCACGCCCGCGGCGGTGCCGCAGGCGAAGGCCTCCGTGATCTCGCCGCGCGCGGCACCGTCACGCCAATCCTCCAGGGCCAGAGGCCTTTCGGTGGCGCGCAGCCCGGCGTCGCGGGCGAGGGTGAGGAGCGAGTCGCGGGTGACGCCCGGCAGGATCGTGCCGGTGAGCGGCGGCGTGACGATTTCGGCGGCGGCGCCGCTGCCACGCACGACGAAGACGTTCATGCCGCCCATCTCCTCGACCCAGCGCCGCTCCGTCGCGTCCAGGTACAGGACCTGCTGGCACTCGTGGTCGGCGGCCTCCTGCTGGGCGAGGTAACCGGAGGCGTAGTTGCCGGCGCACTTCGCCTCGCCGGTGCCGCCGATGACGGCCCGCGTGTAGGTGTCGGTGACCCACACGGAGACACCGTCCTCCGCGGCGCCGAAGAAGTTCTCCGTCACGAAGGCCATCAGCAGATAGCGGTAGGTGGTGGCCGGCCGCAACCCGAGGTGCGGCTCTTCCGCGTACAGGATGGGGCGCAGGTAGAGACTTCGGCCTTCGGCGGCAGGCACCCAGGCCCGGTCGATCCGCACCAGCTCCTGGATGGACTCCGTGAACAGCGATTCCGGCAGCTCGGGCATTTTGAATCGGCGCGCCGACCGCTGCAGGCGGCGGGCGTGGTCGGCCATCCGGAACACCGATGTCTGGCCGTCGGGTGACCGGTATGCCTTGAGCCCTTCGAAGACGACCTGGCCGTAGTGCAGCCCGACCATCGCCGGGTCCAGTGGCAGGCTGCCGTACGGCCGCAGGGACGCGTGGTGCCAGCCGCGGTCGGCGGTCCAGCGGATCGTCACCATGTGCTCGGTGAACGCCTGCCCGAACGGGGAATCCCGCAGCCGGGCGGCTCTCGCGGAGGGGCTCAGCAGCTCCGACGCCGCGACGCCGAAACGACTCCACTCGGTCGTTGTCTCGGTGCGGGCTCCGGTTCCGGCAGGGTCCAGCTGATCCGCGCGACGGGACATGCGCATCACACCATGGGGGCGAAGAAGTACGTGTCGCGCCGGCTGAACAAGCCGTCCGGTGCGATTTCGAAGAAGTCGGCGAACCTGAGCCGCACGTGGTCACCCGACTTGAGTACGCCTTCGAAGTCACCCTGAACCGCGACGGTGGTGCCGTCGCAGATCGTCGCGCGCAGGGTGTGCCGCCCGTCGGCTATCACGCGATCCGCGCGGTAGAAATCGTCGAGCGCGGCACGGCCCTTGAACGTGTCGTATCCAGGCCGGTCATAGACCGCGTCGGGTGTGAACAGTGCGACCATACCCGTGACGTCGCCTTTGTCGACCAATTCGTAATAGCGGCGGACACGCGTCAACGCCTCTTCCGACATGACCATGCAGGAACCACTCCCCCGTAAGACCTGCTATTGGTATGGCCCGGGCGGGTCTCCGCTGCCCGCTTCATGCAGCACCACAACGCCGGACCTGGGGCTTAGTATCGATACATCTGAGTCTTTCGATTGCCTGCGTCGAACTATAACGGCTGTCCGTACCGACCGGAACCCTTTTGACGCAAGCAATATCGTTTACGTCGCCCTACACCGCGCCCTGCGGGCGCAACCGCGCCATGACGTCGCGCACCAGTTCCTCGGTGTCCTCGTGCAGGAAGAAGTGCCCGCCGGAGAAGACCCGCAGCTCGCTCGGACCGGCGGTGAACTCACGCCAGGCGGCGACCGCGTCCACCTCGACATCGGCGTCGGCGGCACCGGCGTAGACCGTCATCGGCGCGCTCACCAGCGCACCCGGCCGGTGCCGGTACGTCTCGATCAACCGTAGGTCACTGCGGAACGCCGGAAGCACCAGCTGGCGGATGTCCTCGTCGGCGAGCAGCCACATGTCCGCCGCGCCGAGCCGGCTCATCTCCGTGACGAGTTCGTCGTCGGGCGCGCGGTGCAGTTGCCGGGTGGGCCTCCGGTTCGGCGCGGCGTTCGCCGACACGAACACGTGCGCAACCTGTACGCCGTGCAGGATCTCCAGGCGGAGCGCGACTTCGTAGGCGATCGCGGCGCCCATGCTGTGCCCGAACACGGCCACCTCACAGCCGAGCTCGCCCTGCAGTGCGCCGGTGACCAGGTCCGCCATGCGGGGCAGGTCGTCGACGCACGGCTCGGCGAGCCGGTCCTGACGGCCGGGATACTGCACGGCGAGCAGCTCGACGTCGTGCGGCAGCAGCGCGGCCCACCCGCGGTAGGCCGCCGCGCTGCCACCGGCATAAGGAAGGCAGACCAGCCGCAGCCGCGGCGACTGGACCGGACGGTAGCGGCGCAGCCACGCTTTGCCAGGTGATCGGACGGCACTGTCTGACATGGACTCCCCCGTGTTGGCGACGGCGGACGCCACGCGCGCCACACCGTCTTCCGCGAGTCGTGAGGGTCCGTGACGCATCCGGTGCGATCAGCGCCTGGGCACCATCCCGGCTTCGTAGGCGGCGATCACGGCCTGGGTGCGATCCCGGACCTGGAGCTTCGCCAGCACACTGCTGACATGTGTCTTCACGGTCTGCCGACCCAGCACGAGTCTTGCGGCGATCTCGGTGTTTGACAACCCCTGCGCCATGAGACGAAGCACCTCGCGCTCGCGGGCGGTCAGCGCGGCGACCGCGGCCAGGTTACCGCCGGGCGCGGGATCGGACTGCTCACCCGGGGGGAGGTAGCTCGCCGGGACCACCCGTGAGGAGCCGTCCGCCGCCAGCCGGATCGCGTGGGCGATCTCGCCCGCCGACGCCCGTTTGCGCAGCAGGCCGTGTGCCCCCGCCCGCAGCGCGGCGTGCACATAGGCGTCCTGCTCCAGCGTGGTGAGGATGAGAACGCGCGGCGGCGAGACGAAGGCTCGCCGCACCTCGGCCGTGGCCTGGATGCCGTCCATCACCGGCATCCGCACGTCGAGCAGCACCACGTGCGGCCGCGTGGCCCTGACGGCCGCCACGACCTCGCTGCCGTCGGCGGCCTCACCGACCACGCGCAGATCGTCATTGGCCTCGATGAGGACCCGCAACCCGGCGCGGACCAGCTCCTCGTCGTCGACAAGAAGGACGTCAATGCCCACGGGACGAGAGTCTAGTGCGTCGTCGCCGCCGCCTCGTCCTGCGGCGCGTGCGGCAGCCGGACGTGCACCCGCCAGCGCTGGCCGACCGGTCCAGCGGCGAGCACCTCGCCACCGAGCAGCACGACCCGTTCACGGATGCCGCGCAGCCCGCCGGAGCGCGGGCCGGCGCCGTTCGCCCGGCGGGCGGCCGGCGGCGAGCCGGGGTGGCGCAACGGGCTGTCGACGCACAGGTCCATCTGGTCGGCACCGATCTCCACGCGCACGGAGACCGGCACCGCACCGCCGTGGCGCAGCGCGTTGGTGAGACCCTCCTGCACGATGCGGTACGCCTCGCGGGAGATCACCGTGGACAGCACGCCGACGGGGCCGTTCACGGTGGCGTCGACCCGCGCGCCGGTGGTGCGGGTGCTGCGCACGAGCGTGCCCAGCTCGGCCAGCGTGGGAGCGGGTGGGGCGGCGGCCGGGTCACCGCGCACGATCGTCAGCACCCGCTCCAGGTCCTCCATCGCGCTGCGGCCGGTCCGCTCGATTGCGCCGAGTGCCTCGCCGACGAAGGCGCTGTCGCGTTCGTGGACCTCGCGCGCCGCCATCGCCTGGAGCACGATGGTGGCCAGCGCGTGCCCGATCGCGTCGTGCAGCTCACGCGCCACCAGGTTCTGCTCCAGCAACCGCTCGGCCCGCGCCTCGGCGGCGGCCACCCGCTCGGTGGGCGACGGGCCCAGCAGCCACAGCGCACCCGCTGCCAGCAGCCTGCCGGAGAGCGCCACCGGCCAGACCGTCGCGACCGCCAGCAGCGGCACCAGTGCCAGCCAGAGCGGCGACCGGCCGGCGGGCAGGGAGACCCCGAAGAGCACCACGTCGGTGGCGCCGAGCGGGGCGGAGAGCAGCACCACCGTGGACTCCAGCATCGCGACGGTGAAGTAGGCGACGACCACTCCCAGCTCGAGGCGCAGCAGCAGCCATGCGACGGTGCGCCCACGCGCGGACCACGACGGCTCACCGCCGGGCAGCACGGCCGCGTCGCCGCCGAACAGCAGCACCCGCGCCTGTGCGCGCTCCGCGTCCCGCACCCGCGGCAGCAGGCCGGCCAGCAGCAGCACCGGGACCGGCACCACCAGCAGCCACGCGGCGGTCCGCGGCGCCGAACCCTCCAGCCCCGGGGCGACGGCCGTACAGGCCGCGGCGAAGACGGCGGCGATCAGCATGTGCAGCCAACGGGCGTAGGTGATCGGCGCGAACAGCGGTGTCACGAATGCGCGCACGCCCCCATCATGTCATCTCCGACCCGGCCGCCGGCCTGCGAAACCATCCCGTGGCGGGAGCGATCTCCCTCCCCGGGGGGAGCCGCACGGCGGGCCACTTCACGACCATGGTGGGCATGTCTACGAGAGGCAAGGCACATGATCGAGGTACGTGAGCTGAGCAAGAGGTACGGCAAGACCCTGGCCGTCGACCGGCTCACCTTCGACGTCACCCCGGGCCAGGTGACGGGCTTCCTCGGGCCCAACGGCGCCGGGAAGTCCACCACCATGCGGATGATCCTCGGGCTGGACCGGCCCAGTCACGGCGACATCCGCATCGACGGCAAACGCTACGTGGAGCTCGCCGAGCCGTTGCGGCACGTGGGTGCGCTGCTCAACGCGAAGGACGCGCAGGAGGCCCGCACGGCCTACGATCATCTGCTCGCCATCGCGCAGACCAACCGCATCTCCCGGCAGCGTGTCGACGAGGTGCTGGCCATCGTGGGCCTGACCGATGTGGCCGGGCGGCGTATCGGTGGGTTCTCCCTCGGCATGTCGCAGCGTCTGGGCATCGCGGTGGCGCTGCTCGGCGACCCGCCGATCCTGATGTTCGACGAGCCGGTCAACGGCCTGGACCCCGAGGGCATCCTCTGGATCCGCAACCTGATGAAGGGCCTGGCCCACGAGGGCCGCACGGTCTTCGTCTCCAGCCACCTGATGAGCGAGATGGCGATCACCGCCGACCACCTCATCGTCATCGGCCGCGGCAAGCTGCTGGCCGACACCACGATGGCGGAGTTCATCAAGGTCAACGCCCGGGGCGTGGTGCGGATCCGGTCCGCCGCGCAGAACCGGCTGGAGTCGTTGATGCGCGCAGAGGGCATGGAGGTCGTCGCGCACCCCGACGGCCTGATCGAGACCGACGAGCGGCACACCGCGCGGGTCGGACAGCTGGCCGCCGACGAAGCCATCCCGCTGCTGGAGCTCAGCCCGCAGCGGCCGTCGCTGGAGGAGGCGTTCATGCGTATGACCGCGACCGCGGTGGAGTTCTCCGCCGCGTCCCCCGCCGGCCGGCCGGCCGAGCGGACCCGGCAGTTGGCCGGCAGCAGCCGGGACGAGGGAAGGTGACGATGTCCCCGCAGGCGGTTCTCAGATCGGAGTGGACGAAGGTCCGCTCCGTGCGCAGTCACGCCTGGACCCTGGCGGCCACGTTCGTCGTGGTGCTCGGGATCAGCGCGGCGGTCAGCAGCTTCTACGGCGAGGGCGAGGCCCTGAGCCCGGACTTCGACGCTACGGCGCTGGCGTACTACGGCGTGAACTTCGGCCAGCTGGCGGTGATCGCGTTCGGTGTGATCGCGGTCAGCGGGGAGTACTCCAGCGGCATGATCCGCACCTCGCTGGCCGCGGTGCCGCGGCGCGGGCTCTTCCTGGCCTGCAAGCTGGCCACGGCGACCGCGGTGATGCTCGTCGTGGGCATGCTCACCAGCGTGGTGACGTTCTTCGTCACCCAGGCGCTGATGCCCAACGCGGCGTCCCTCGGCGATCCGGGCGTCGCCCGAGCGATCGTCGGCGCCGGGCTCTACCTCGCGCTGCTGGCGCTGTTCTCGATGGCCGTGACGTTCATGCTCCGCAACGCGGTGCTGGCGATGGGCGTGCTGATGCCGATGTTCTTCCTGGTCTCGCCGTTCGTCGCCTCGATCGAGCAGGTCGAGCCGGTGGCGAAGTACATGCCCGACCGGGCCGGCATCCTGATCACGCAGTCCAAGCCCGCGGCGGACTCGCTCGGCCCGTGGGTCGGCCTGGGCCTCATGGCGGCCTGGGTGGCCGTCGCGATCGTCGGCGCCTGGATCGTGCTCCGCCGCCGGGACGCATAGCCCTGTGGGTCCTGGGCCGGCTCTGCCTTCGCGTCGGCGTGACGCGAAGGCAGAGCCGCGCCGGGAGCTAGCGACAAACGCCTATGTATTGCTAGGCTCGCCCCCACGTCATAAATGACCAACGGGGGCTCCACCGAAGCATAGTCACAGGCTGTGACCATGCGCTTCGGCGTGGACTCCGAAGTATCCACTCCACTTGGCCTGGCCAGGATCTACCGCGCCGATCTGCATTCCCGGGGGACTCCGTCCGCCGGGCGTCGGCGCTTCCGACATGCCGGGGAGTCCTTGCAGGCTGCGCATTCCGTAACGGCGGTGAAATGGTCGTCTCGCATTTTCCGGTCAGTTTCGAGGAAGAATACTCGGTCGGTGGCACCCCGCTGGTCTCCATCGGGGTTCCGGTGCGTGGCCGTGCGCGCCGCATCTGGCTGAAGATCGAAGCTGGCAACCAGTTCGGCTCGATCAAGGCCCGTACCGCGCACGGGCTGCTCAGCACACTGGAGACGGCCGGGCGCCTCAGCCCGGGGCAACGGGTCGTCGAGTCGTCCTCGGGCAACCTCGGCGTGGCACTGGCCGGGCTGTGCGCGGCGCGGGGCTACCGGTGCACCCTCGTCGTGGACGCCACCGCGCCGCCGGAGAGCGTGCGCCGCATCGCCGCGTACGGCGCTGACGTCGTACAGATCGGTGACGTCAGTGGCGGCAACGCCGTGCGGGCCCGGTTGAGCATGGTGCAGGACATCCTCCGGGCGGACCCGTCGGCGGTCTGGACCGACCAGTACCACAGCCCCGCCAACCCCGACGTGCACTACCGGTGGACGGCGCCCGAGCTGGTCGGCGACCTGAGCGGCGGGCTGGACGCGGCGGCCGTCGCGGTCTCCACCGGCGGCACGCTCGCCGGGGTGTCACGGTACCTGCGGGAGCAGCACCCGGGCACCCGGGTGATCGCCGTGGACGCCGTCGGCTCGGCGGCGACCGGTGGTGACCCGGCCCCGCGACCGTTCAAACTCGCCGGCTTCGGCTCCGGCGTACGGTCGTCGTTCCTGGCCCCGGCGGACTGGGACAGGCACGTGCGGGTCGGCGACCTGGACGGCGCCTGGGCGTGCCGCATCCTCCGGGAACGCACCGGGCTCGCGCTCGGCGGCTCCGGCGGGGCCGCGGTGCTCGGCGCCGTGGTCGCGACCCTCGGCGATCCGGAGCTGCGCGACATCGCCTGCATCTGCGCGGACGGCGGCGAGAAGTACGCCGCCACCGTCTACAGCAGCGCGCTGCCCGAACCGGGGGACACACCGTCCGAACTCGCCGAGGCACTCGCCTGTCTGCGCTCGGCCCGGCCCTCCTGAGGATCCGGACAACC
Source organism: Micromonospora sp. NPDC000121 (assembly GCF_042899165.1). Lineage (NCBI taxonomy): Bacteria > Bacillati > Actinomycetota > Actinomycetes > Micromonosporales > Micromonosporaceae > Micromonospora > Micromonospora sp. NPDC000121. The sequence goes on along the minus strand of NZ_JBIAZP010000017.1, from coordinate 88,488 downwards.
GCCCACTGTCAGGCCATGCTGGGCCTGGTGCGGGCCGCCAAAGGCGGGACGGCCCCCGGGGGCCGTCCCGCCTTCGCGCTGTTCAGCCCGTCTGCCCGGGCGCCGACGCGCCGATCAGCACGGCCATGTTCCCCGGCTCGTGCCGATTCTCGTACAGGGCCTGATGCAGTGAACCGATCTCGTTCATCGGCTCGGCCACCGTCACGCACGGATCCAGCCGGCCCGCGCCGGCCAGCTGGACCATCGCCGCGGTCTCGCGCACGTTCGCCGCGTGCGAGCCCTGCAACCGCTTCTGGTGCATCCAGAGGAACCGCAGGTCCAGGTCCCCGTTGTAGCCACTCGTGCCGGCGCAGGTCACCACCATGCCCGCGTTGTCGCACAGATACACCGACGTCGGCAGCGTGTCGCGGCCCGGGTGCTCGAAGACGATCCGCGGGTTGCGGCGCTCACCGAGCACCTCCCAGAACTTGCGCCCGAAGGCCCGCACACCGGCCATCCACCTGGCGTACTCCGGCGTGTCCTGGTCGGGCATCCGGCCCCAGTGGTCGAACTCGGACCGGTCGATTACCCCGACCGCGCCGAGCCGCCGGCAGTGCTCGGCCTTGGCCTCGCTGGACACCACGGCGACCGGCCGGCCACCGAACTGGCTCACCAACTGGATCGCCATCGACCCCAGGCCGCCCGCGCCGCCCCACACCAGCACCGGGTCACCGGGTTGCACCGTGTGCGGGTGCCACCCGAACAGCTGCCGGTAGGCGGTCGCCGCGCAGCCGATCATCGCGCCGGCGCCCTCCCACGTGAGGGTGGGAGGCTTGGCGTAACACTGGTACTCGTCGACCAGGCAGTACTGCGAGAAGGCCCCGAAGTTGCTCTCGTAGCCCCAGGCGACCTGGGAGCGCGAAGCGGTCGGGTCCACCCCGAGGCGGATGTCGGGCGCGGACTCGTTCCACTGCAGGCCACCGAAGATGACATGGTCGCCCACGCGGAACTGGGTGACCTCGGAGCCGACGGCGTAGACCACACCGGAACCCTCGGTGCCGGCGATGTGGAAGTCGTACGGGTCGCCCTTCTTCTGCCGAAGGGCGATCACGTCGGCGGGTGCGCCGAGCGCCGCCCACACGCCGTTGTAGTTGATACCGGCCGCCATGACCGAGACCAGGACCTGCTTCGGCCCGACCGGCGGCACCTCGACGACCTCGATCTCGAACGCCTTCGCCGGCTGGCCGTACCGGCTGCGGCGGATCAGCGCCGCGTGCATGAATCGCGGGACCTCGCCCAACGGCGCGGTCGTGCCCAGGTCATGAAGCTCCTGCATCGGTCACGTCCTTTCTCGTACGGTGTGGAAGCCGGTCGCCGAGCCTCTCGACGACGACGGCGAGAGCTTCCGAACGCAGCAGGTCGCTGTGCGCGAACGGCAGCGGGTGGCCGGTCATCCGGCCGGTGACGAACGGCTTCCACCGGGCCAACGCCGCGCCCGGGTCGGTCCCGTCCGCGACGAACAGCTGCAGATCGCCGTCGAAGACCTCCGGTTCGTACGACCGGCGAAGGCGCAAGCCGGTGCGGAACGTCTCGAGCACGGTCTCCACCCGGCCGGCGAGCAGGTCGCCCAGCGGCCCGCCGCGCTCCCGGAGCTCCTCGGCGGCACGGGCCACGGTCAGCCCTTCCGTCCCGGTGGAGTCGAGTGTGACGTCGGCGGCCTCCAGCAGCACCGGTAGGACATCTTCGGCGGCGGGCACGACGATGTCGTCCCCGTCGCGCGCCGGGAACGCGTCCAGCAGCGCCAGCAGCTCGACCCGCTCCCCCGTCGCCTGCAACGCCGTCGCCATGGCGTGTGCCACCAGCCCGCCGAAGGACCAGCCGACGAGGTGGTAGGGCCCGTGCGGCTGGACCGCCCGCAGCTGCGCCACGTAGTCGGCGGCCATCTCCGCCACGTCGGCCGGTTGGTAGCCGGGGGTGCTGTAGGCGCGGGCTTGGAGCCCGTACACCGGCTGACCGGGCGGTAGGTGGCGCAGCAGCCCGTAGTAGCGCCAGCTCAGGCCACCACCGGCGTGCACGCAGAACAGCGGCGGCCGGTCACCCGCGGCCCGCAGCGGGAGCAGCACGGCGAAGCTGTCGGCCGCGCCGGCCGCCGGGTCGTCCAGCGCCTCGGCGACCCGCGCCGGGGTGGGCCCGGCGAACAGCGCCTGGATGCTCAGCCCCGCGCCGAAGACCGTACGCAGCCGGGTCAGCAGCGCGGCGGCGAGCAGCGAGTTGCCGCCCAGCGCGAAGAAGTCGTCGTCCAGCCGCACCCGCTCGATGCCCAGGACCTCCGCGAAGACCGCGCACAGCAGCGCCTCGCGGGGGGTACGCGGTGACCGGCCCGCCCCGCCACCGACCGACGGCAGTGGCAACGCGGCGCGGTCCAGCTTGGCGTTGCTGGTCAGCGGCAACCGCTGCAGCGTCACGAACGCCGAGGGCACCATGTAGTCGGGCAGCGACCCGCGCAGGTGCTCCACGAGCACCGGTGGCTCCGGCACCGTGGCGCCGGGCGCCGCCACCAGGTATGCCACGAGGCGCCGGTCATCCGGCCGGTACTCCTGGGCCAGGACGGCGGCCTGCCCGACCGCCGGGTGGCCGGTCAGCGCGGTCTCGATCTCGCCTGTCTCGATCCGGAAACCGCGGATCTTCACCTGGTCGTCGACCCGGCCGACGAACTCGAGTCGCCCGTCCGGCCGCCACCGCACCAGGTCGCCGGTCCGGTACATGCGGGTGCCGGGCGGCCCGAAGGGATCGGCCGGGAACCAGCGCGCCGTCGTGGCCGGATCCCGCTCGTAGCCCTGCGCCAGACCGGATCCGGCGAGGTACAGCTCTCCCGCGACGCCGACCGGCACCGGGCGGACGAACGCGTCGAGTACGTAGCCGCGCATGTTGTCCAGCAGCCGGCCGATCGGCACGGTGTCGCCCACCGGGTCGCCCTGGCGCATCGCGTGGTGCACCGCGAAGACCGTCGCCTCGGTCGGCCCGTAGCCGTTGGTCACCACGGTCTGCGGGCACGCCGCGAGGACCGCGCGTACCGCGTCGGCGGAGACCACGTCGCCACCGGTGCGGACCTCGCGCAGACCCGCGAAGCAGGCCGGGTCCTCCTCGGCCAGCAGCCGGAACAGCCCGGCCGACAGCCACAGGCCGGTGATCCGCTCGCCGACGATCAGGTCGCGCAGCACCGCGGTGTCCAGCGCTTGTGGCGGGGCGATGACGACCTCGCCGCCGTTGAGCAGCGGCACCCACCACTCCAGCGTCGAGGCGTCCCAGGCGTGCGGTGAGTGGAACAGCACGCGTTCCTGGCTGCCGGTGCGCCAGCACCGGTCGGCCGCCAGCTCGACGACGTCGCGGTGGGTGACGGCGGCCCCCTTCGGCAGCCCCGTCGAACCCGACGTGTACATGACGTAGGCGACCTGGTCCGGCACGACCGGCGGCAGGGCGTCGGGGCCGGACGTGTCGCCGGTGTCGGCGAGATCGTCGAGCGTCACCGGGACGACCGTCACCCGGCCGCTCAGCCCGGCGAGCCAGTCGTCTGTGCGGTCGCCGCCGGTGAGCAGGAACGGCGCCGCGGTCTCGCCCAGGATCAGCCGCTGCCGGGCGGCGGGGTGTTTCGGGTCGAGCGGGACGTACGCGCCGCCCGCCCGGCCGACCGCGAGCGCGGCGACCACCAGCTCGACCGAGCGCTCGAACAGCAGCCCCACCCGCTGGTCCGGCAGCAGGCCCAGGCCGACGAGGCGGCGGGCCAGCCGGCTGGCGACCGCGTCGAGTTCCCGGTAGGTCAGGGCATGCCCGCCCAGCCTCAGCGCGGGCGCGTCCGGCCGCTGGCCCGCCACCCGCGCGAAGGCGTCGGTGATGGTCTGCGGGCCGTCGTCGACCGGCTGCCGCGTGGCGTTCCACTCGACCAGCAGGGTGTGCCGTTCGGTCTCGTCGAGCAGGCCGAGACGGCCCACCGGCTGGTCCCAGTCGGCCGCGGTGGCCGCCAGTACCCTCTCCAGCCGTCCCAGCAGCTCTCTGGCGGTCTCCGCGGTGAACAGGTCGCACCGGTAGTCCAGCCGCAACCGCAGCCCGCCACGGGTCGGTGAGGCGGCCACGACGAGCGGGTAGTGCGCGGAGTCACGGCCGTCGACCCGGGTGACCCGGAGTCCCTCCGGCGTGCCCGTGGCGTCGTCCCCCGCGGCGTCGATCGGGTAGTTCTCGAACACGAACGCCGTGTCGAACAGCTCGCCGATGCCGGCCAGCCGGTGGATGTGCGCCAGCCCGAGGTACTGGTGCGGGGTCAGCTCCGACTGTTCGTTCTGCACCCGCCGCAGCGCCTGCGGCCAGGGCGCGCCCGGGTCGAGGCGCACCCGGACCGGCACGGTGTTGATGAACAGGCCGACCATCCTCTCGATGCCGGGCAGCTCGGGCGGCCGGCCGGACACGGTGGCGCCGAACACGACGTCCCGGCGGCCGGTCAGACCACCCAGCACGACCGCCCAGGCGGTCTGGAGCACGGTGTTGAGGGTCACCCCGGTCGCGGCGGCCCGGCGTTGCACCGCCGTGGCGACGTCGGCCGGCAGGTCGGCGAGAAGCCGCTCGGGCAGCCGGTCGGCCGGGCCGGGATCGGGCCGGCAGAGCCGGGTCGCCTCGGTGACGCCGGACAGCGCCTGCCGCCAGGCCGCCTCGGTGCCGGCTCGGTCCTGTCCGACGAGCCAGCGCAGGTAGCGGCGGAAGTCCGCGGCCGGCGGCAGACCGGCGGCAGACCCTCCGGCGGCGTAGAGCCCGACCAGGTCCCGCAGCAGCAGCGGCGCTGACCAGCCGTCGAAGAGGATGTGGTGGTTGGTGAGGACCAGTCGGTACCGCCGGTCAGCGATCCGCACGAGCAGCAGGCGCAGCAGCGGCGGACGGTCCGGGTCGAAGCCGGCCGCGCGTTCGGCGGCCGCCAGCCGGTCCAGCGCGGCGTCGCGCTCCCCCTCGGGCAGGGACGTGATGTCGGCCTCGGTCCACGGCAGCTCGACACGCTCGCGTACGTACTGCACCGCGGCGCCGTCGACCAGGTACCGGAATCCGGCGCGCAGGTTCGGGTGGCGCTCCAGCAACGCCGCACCGGCCGCCCGCAGCGCCGCCGGGTCGAGGTCGCCCTCGCAGTCCACGGCGAGCTGCACCAGGTACGGGTCCGGCCCGTCGCCGCGGTGGTGGAGGTGGAAGAGCAGGCCCTCCTGCAGCGGCGCGAGCGGCAGCACGTCGGCCAGCCCGGCCGGGTCTTCCTGCAACGCGTCGAGGTCCTGCTGGGTGAGGTCGACGAGCGGGAAGTCCGATGGGGTGTGCCCACCGCCGCCGGGCCGGCCGGCGCACTCCACCAACGCGGCGAGGGCCGCGTGCCACAGTTCGGTCAGCTCCCGCACCTCGGCGGCGCCGAACATGCCCGCCGGCCAGCTCCAGCGGGTGAGCAGCCGGGGACCGCCGGCCTCTTCGCGGGTGATGGCGCTGATGTCCAGCACGTGCGAGACGGCCAAGCCGGGATCGCTGCCGGGCAGCCGGAGTTCGTCGGCGGGGGCCGGCGACCAGCCGGTGCCGGTGTCGACGGACGCGGCACCGCCGGAACGGCCGAGGTAGTTGAAGCCGATCTGCGGCCCGGCGAGCGGGGCGAGCACCGCGGCGGTGTCGGGGTTGAGGTGGCGCAGCAACCCGTAGCCCAGGCCGTTGTCCGGCAGCGCACGCAGGGTCTCCTTGACGCGCTTGAGGAGCGTGCCGGCGTCAGACGTGTCATCCGGGTCGATGCCGCCGAGGTCCACCGCGACCGGGTACATCGTGGTGAACCAGCCCACGGTGCGGGTCACGTCCAGACCCGCGCCCGCGTCCTCGCGGCCGTGCCCCTCGACGTCGACGAGCACCGCCGGTGCGACAGAGCCGCGCCGTTGCCGCCACCGGGCCACGGCCAGGGCGAGCCCGGTCAGCAGGATCTCGTTCGGCTGCGCGTGGAACGCGGCCGGGACGGACGTCAGCAGCGGGGTGGTGACCTCGGCCGGCAGCTCGGCGGTGACGGCCTGCGCCGTGCCGCGCACGTCGCGGCCGGGATCGAGCGCCCGGGCACCGAGCGGTGGCTCCGGACGGGCCAGCATCCGCGACCACAGCGGCAGTTCGGCCACCCGGCGCGGATCGCGCGCCGCCTCGTGCAGCGCCAACGCCCAGCGGCGCAGCGAGGTGGGCACCGGCGGGAGCACGACGGGCTCGTCACCGGTCGCCGACTCCCACGCCGAGGCCAGGTCCGGCAGCAGAATGCTCCAGGAGACCCGGTCGACGACGAGGTGGTGCGCGACGATCAGCAGCCGCCCCGGCGTCTGCGGCCCGGCGTCGAACCAGACGACCTCGACGACCGCGCCGGCGTCCGGGTCGAGCCGGCGGCGGGCCGCCTCGCCGTGGGTGCCGAGCGCCTCGCGCAGGGCCGCCGCGTCCAGGCCCGCCACGTCGACCCGGCGCACCCGGTCGGCGGCGGCCACGCTGCCGCGCGGCCCGACCGACAGTTCCCAGGCGTTCGGGCGCCGGTGCAGGCGGATCCGCAGCGCGTCGTGGTTGTCCACGACGGCCTGCACCGCGCGGGTGAGCCGGTCCAGCCCGGTACCGCCCGGAACCCGCAGCAGCCTCGACTGGTTCAGGCCCTCGATGGGGCCGGTGAGCCCGCGCAGCCACGACACGATCGGCGTCGGCGGCACCGTGCCGGTGCCGTCGTCGGCCGCCGCGTCCGGCGCGTCGGCCTCGGTGACGACAGCGGCGAGGGCGGCGATGGTCTGGTGCCGGAAGATGTCGCGCGGGGTGAACAGCAGTCCGGCGGCGCGCGCCCGGCTGACCAGCTGGATGGCGACGATGCTGTCGCCGCCGATCGCGAAGAAGTTGTCGTCCACGCCGACGCCGTCCAGCCCCAACACGCCGGCCACGAGCGCGCAGAGCTGCGCCTCGCGACCGTCGGCGGGCTCCCGGCGGGAGCCGGCGGGGTCGCGGGGCGCTGGCAGGGCCGCCCGGTCGACCTTGCCGTTGACCGTCAGCGGTAGTTCGGGCATGCGTACGAAGGCCGACGGGACCATGTAGTCCGGCAGCAGCCCGGCGAGGTGGGCACGCAGCTCCGCCTCACCCGGGTCGGCGTCCGGGCGCGCGACGACGTAGGCGACGAGGCGCCGGTCGCCGGAAGCACCCGCTCGCACCAGCACGAGCGCCTGCGCCACACCGGGCGCGGCGGCCAGTGCCGCCTCGATCTCGCCCAGCTCGATCCGGAAGCCGCGCAGCTTCACCTGGTGGTCGGCCCGGCCGAGGAAGTCCAGCTGGCCGTCGGCGCGGCGGCGGACCAGGTCGCCGGTGCGGTACATCCGCTCGCCCGGCCCGCCGAAGGGATCGGCGACGAACCGGTCCGCGGTGAGCCCGCTCTGTCCGAGGTAGCCCCGGGCAAGGTTGATGCCGGAGAGGTACAGCTCGCCCGGGACTCCGGCCGGGACCGGGTTCAGCTGGGCGTCGAGGACGTACGCCCGGGTGTTGGGCAACGGCCGTCCGATCGGCGGCACGCCCGCGCGCGGCTCGAGGGGTTCGGTCATCGTCGCGCAGACCGTCGCCTCGGTGGGTCCGTACGCGTTGAACATCCGCCGTCCCGTGGCCCAGCCGGCCGCCAGATCGGCCGACGGCGCCTCACCGACGACGGCCAGCGTGCGCACCGACGGCAGGCTGCCGACGGGGAGCCTGCTGAGCACCGCGGGCGGCAGCGTCACGTGGCTGACCTGCCGCTCGGCGATCAGCTCCGGAAGGTTGGCCAGCTGCACGAGCCGGTCGGCGAGCCCCAGCACGATGCACCCGCCGGAGACCAGCGGCGCGCACAGCTCCGACAGGGCGGAGTCGAAACTCAGGGATGCGAACTGGAGCAACCGTGCGCCGGGACCGAGGTCGTACGCGACCTTGCGGGTCAGGACCAGGTTGGGGATGCCCCGGTGGGTCAGCACGACCCCCTTGGGGCGGCCGGTCGACCCGGAGGTGTAGATGACGTAGGCGGGGTGGTCGGCGGTCAGCGGCGCCGTTCGGTCGGCGTCGGTCAGGTCGCTGTCCGCCCGGGCGGCGAGGTCGGCACGCACGCCCGCGTCGTCGAGCAGGAGCCGGCGTGCGGCGGCGACGGGCAGCTGCCCCGCGACCGTCGAGGTGGTGACCAGCACGGCCGGCGTGGCGTCGGTGAGCATCAGTGCGATGCGCTCCGCCGGATAGTCCGGATCGATCGGCAGGTAGGCCGCGCCACTCTTGAGCACCGCCAGCACGGCGACGACCATGTCGGCCGAGCGCGGCACGGCGAGCGCGACGAGCTGCTCCGGTCCGGCCCCGTGGTCGCGCAGCAGGCGGGCGAGGCGGTTGGCGCGGGCGTTGAGTTCGGCGTAGGAGACCACCTCGGTGCCGAACTCCACCGCCGGCGCGTCGGGCGTGCGGGCGGCCTGCGCCTGGACCAGGTCGGGTACGAGGACGTCCGGCGCCGGGCTGGCGGCGCGCTGCCACTCGGCGAGCAGTTCCCGGCGCTCGTCGGCGTCGAGCAGGTCCACCGCGCCGATCCGCTGATCGGGTTCCCGCACGACGGCCTCGAGCAGGCGTACGAGCCGGGAAGCGATCGTCTGTGCGGTGCCGCGTTCGAACAGGTCCTCGGCGTAGGCGAGGGTGCCGGTCATCCCGGCGGGTCGGCCGTCGGCGCCGGAACTCTCGGCCAACCGCACCGACAGGTCGAACTTCGCCGACGTGGGCCCGGTTGCGGTGTCGAGCTGGTCGCTGTCGGCCTTGAGGCCGGCGGAGTCGAGGTTGGGCGGGACGGCGGCGGGCGCGCTCGCCGGTTGCAGCGACAGCATGACCTGGAAGAGGGGATGCCGCGCCAGCGACCGCACCGGGTTGAGCACCTCCACCAGACGCTCGAACGGCAGATCCTGATACCCGTACGCCGCCAGGTCAGCCTCACGCACCCGACCCAGCAACTCCCGGAACGACGGATCCCCACTCGTGTCCGTCCGCAACACCAACGTGTTGACGAAGAACCCCACCAACTCGTCGAGCGCGTCGTCGGACCGGCCCGCCACCGGCGTACCGATCGGCACATCCGACCCCGCGCCCAACCGGGTCAGCAACGCCGCCAGCGCCGCCTGCACCACCATGAACACACTCGTCCCCGTCGACCGTGCCACGGCGGTCACCCGGGCGTGCAGCCCGGCGTCGAGGACGAGCGGGACGGTGCCGCCGCGGTGGGACAGCGCCGCGGGCCGCGGATGGTCGAAGGGCAGCGTCAGCTCCTCGGGCAGCGCGGCCAGGGTCTTGGTCCAGTAGGCCAACTGCTGGGCGATCGGGCTGTCCGGGTCGCTTTCGCTGCCCAGCCACCGGTGCTGCCAGAGCGCGTAGTCGGCGTACTGCACCGGCAACGGCTGCCAGGCGGGCGCACTTGCGGTGCGCCGGGCCGCGTAGGCCTCGGCCAGGTCACGCGCGAGCGGCCCGGCCGACCAGCCGTCGGTGGCGATGTGGTGACAGGTCACGACAAGCAGGTGCTCGAGCGGGCCGAGGGCCACCAGAGCGGCGCGCACCGGCGGTTCGGCCGCCAGGTCGAAGGCGCGGTCGAGCTGTTCGCGGACGCAACGGTCGGCGTCGCCCGGTGCGGGATGCAGCACCGGGAGGGCGGGGACGGCCGCCGTCGCGGGCAGGACCACCTGGAACGGCTCCTGGTCGATCTCACGGAAGACCGTGCGCAGGCTCTCGTGCCGGCCCACCACGTCGGCGAACGCCTGCCGCAGCGCGTCGGCGTCGAGGTCGCCGCGCAGCCGCAGCACCATCGGCACGTTGTAGGTGGCGCTCGGCCCCTCCAACTGGTTGATCAGCCAGAGCCGGCGCTGGGCGAAGGACAGCGGGATGCGCTCCGGCCGCGGCAGCACCTCCAGGGGCGGGCGGGCCGGCGCCCCACCGGTCAGCCTGCGGGCCAGAGCCGCCACCGTGGGGGTCTCGAAGACCTGGCGGACCGGCATCTCCTCGCCGAAGGCCGAGCGGATCCGGCTCACCAGCCGGGTCGCCGCCAGGGAGTGACCGCCCAGCTCGAAGAAGTTGTCGTCGACGCCGACCCGGGCCACATCCAGCACCTCGGCGAACAGCGTGCAGAGCAGGTCCTCGCGCGGATCGGACGGGCCCCGCCCGGCCGGTGCGGACGGCAGCTCGGGTGCGGGCAGGGCCTTGCGGTCGAGTTTGCCGTTCGCGTTGAGCGGCAACGCGTCCAACCCGAGGAACGTCGCGGGGACGAGCTGCTCCGGCAGCGTGCGCCGCAGGTGCCGGCGAAGCTCGGCCGGCGACGGCAGCGTGGCGCCGGCTGCCGGGACCGCGTAGCCGACGAGACGATCGGCGTGCACGGCGACGGCGGCGCGGTCCACCGCCGGGTGCGCGGCCAGCACCGTCTCGATCTCGCCCAGTTCGATCCGCACACCGCGCACCTTGACCTGGTCGTCGGCGCGGCCGGCGAAGAAGAGGTCGCCCTCGGCGTCGCGTCGCGCCAGGTCCCCGGTGCGGTACATGCGGGCGCCGGGCGGGCCGTAGGGGTCGGCGACGAACCGGCCCGCGGTCAGACCGGGCCGCCGGTGGTAGCCGCGGGCGACCCCGACACCGCTGATGTACATCTCGCCGACGACCCCCGCCGGCACCGGCTGGAGGCAGGCATCGAGCAGGCGCACGGTGACGCCGTCGTTGGGCCTGCCGATCGGCGTGTCGCCCGCGTTCGCCGGCGTCAGCCGGCCCAGCGTGCAGTGGATCGACGCCTCGGTCGGCCCGTAGGTGTTGAACATCCTCCGGCCGCCGGCCCATCGCTGCGCGAGCGCGGGCGGGATGGCCTCGCCGCCGACGAGCAGCGTGTGCAGGCCCGGCACCCGGTCCCGGTCGACCAACGCCAGCACCGACGGCACGAGGACGGCCAGGTCGACGCCGTGACGCCGGATCAGCTCCGCCAGGTCCTCGCCGGAGACCATCGCCTGGGCCGGGCCGAGGCACAGGGTGGCACCGGACCCGAGGGCGATGAACGTCTCCCAGACGGAGTTGTCGAATCCGGCCGAGGCGTGCTGGAGCACGGTCCGGCCGGGGCCCGCGCCGAACGCCCGCACGGACGCCTCGATGATCGGCACGACCGTGCGGTGCTCGACGACGACGCCCTTGGGGCGGCCGGTCGATCCGGACGTGTAGATCACGTACGCCGGGTTGGCGGGGTGCCGCTCGACCGGGGGTTCGTCGGTGGGCAGCCGGGTCAGATCCGCACGGTCGAGGACCAGGACCGTACGGTCGGCGGTCCGCGGCCACCGGTCGGCGACGTCGGCGGCGGTGACCAGCAGGACGGGATCCGCGTCGGAGAGCAGATAGGCGATCCGCTCCGGCGGGTGCTCGGTGTCCAGCGGCAGGTACGCGGCGCCGGTCTTCAGCGTGGCGAGGATGGCGACCACCAGGTCGACCGAGCGGGGCACGGCGACGGCGACGGTCTTCTCCGGCCCGGCGCCGCGGTCGGCGAGCGCGTGCGCCAGCCGGTTCGCCCGCCGCACCAGCTCGGCGTAGGTGACCTCGGTGTCGCCGTACGCCACGGCGACCGCGTCGGGCGTGCGGCTGGCCTGCGCGGTGACGAGGCCGTCGAGGGTCGGCGTCCGCTCACGCACCGCCTCGGCCGCGGCGGTGAGCAGGTCCCGCTCCGGCGCGGTGAGCACGTCGAGCGCGCCGATCCGGGCGGCCGGGTCGGTGACGAACGCGCGCAGCACCCGGACGTACCGCTGGAGCATGGTGTCCACGGTGGAGGCGTCGAAGAGGTCGGCGCTGTACTCCACGACGCCTTCGATCCCCTCGGCCTGCCCGCCGGCGCCCCGCCGCTCCCCCATCGCGAACGACAGGTCGAACTTCGCCACGTCGGCGGCTTCGGCCACCGCGCTGAGGCTCAGCCCGGGCAGCTGGATGCTCGCCTCGGGGGTGTTCTGCAACGACAGCATGACCTGGAACAACGGGTGCCGGGAGAGGGAGCGGGCCGGATTGAGCACCTCGACGAGACGTTCGAACGGCAGGTCCTGGTGCTCGTACGCGGCCAGATCGGTCTCGCGGACCCGGCCGATCAGCTCCTGCACGCTCGGGTTGCCGGCGGTGCTCGTGCGCAGCACCAGGGTGTTGATGAAGAATCCGACGAGGTCGTCCAGGGTGCTGTCGGTCCGCCCGGCGATCGGGCTGCCGACCGGGATGTCGGTGCCGGCGCCGAGCCGGGTCAGCAGCGCGGCGAGGCCCGCCTGCAACACCATGAAGAGGCTGGCCTTGTTCCGCCGGGCCAGGACGCCGAGCTGCTTGTGCAGCTCCGCGTCGAGGGTGAATCGGATCTTGCCGCCCTGGTACGACGACACGGCCGGACGGCGCCGGTCGACCGGCAGGTCCAGTTCCTCGGGGAGCCCGGCGAGGACGGTGGTCCAGTAGTCGCGCTGCCGGGCGATCGGGCTGTCCGGATCGTCCTCGTCGCCGAGCCACGTCCGCTGCCAGGCCGCGTAGTCGGCGTACTGGACAGGGAGCGCCGGCAGGTCGGCCGCCCGCCCGTCGCGCCGCGCGGTGTAGGCGAGGGCGAGGTCGCGGGCCAGCGGCCGCATCGACCAGCCGTCGCCGGCGATGTGGTGCAGCACCGCGACGAGCACGTGCTCGCCCGGGCCCATGGTCAACAGCACCGCCCGCAGGGGCAGCTCCTCGGCGAGCCGGAACCCGCGCCGGATCAGGGCCCGCACCTCGGCCGCCACGCCGTCGGGCCCCGGCTCCACCACCGGAAGCGCCACCATCTCCGCCGCCCGTGCCGGGTCGAGGATCAGTTGCCGCGGTTCGCCGTCGGCCTCGGGGAACAGTGTGCGGAGACTCTCGTGGCGCATGACCACGTCGCGCAGCGCGGCGAGCAGGGCGTCGCGGTCGAGGTCGCCGCGTAGCCGCAGCACCATCGGGATGCTGTACAGCGGGCTCGCGCTCTCCAGTTCGTTGAGGAACCACAGCCTGCGCTGCGCGAAGGACAACGGCACGGTGCCCGTACGCGGCACGGCCACGACCGGCGCCCGGCCGCGCCCCGCCGACTCGGCGAGCCGGCGGGCCACGCCCGCTGCCGTCGGCGTCTCGAACAGCGCCCGGATCGGCAGCTCCGTGCCGAAGGTGGCCCGGACCCGGCCGACCAGCCGGGTCGCCGACAGCGAGTGCCCGCCCAGCTCGAAGAAGTTCTCGTCCACGCCGACCCGGCCGACGCCGAGCACCTCGGCGAACAGACCGCAGAGGATCTCCTCCTGCGGGTTGCGCGGCGGGCGCGCCTCGGCCAGCCCGCCCACCACCGGAACCGGCAGGGCCCGCCGGTCCACCTTGCCGTTGGGGGTCAGCGGCAGCTCGTCCAGGACGACCACGGTCTGCGGAACCATGTACTCGGGAAGGCTCTCACCGACGAACCGGCGGACCTCGGCGGCCACCGGCCGGTGCCCGTCGCGCCCGACCACGTACGCCACCAGGCGCCGGTCGCCCGGCAGGTCCTCGCGCACGATCACCGCGGCGCGGGCGATGCGGGGATGGCGGCTGAGCGCGGCCTCGATCTCGCCCGGCTCGATCCGGAAGCCGCGCACCTTCACCTGGTCGTCGACGCGGCCGACGAAGTCGAGCGTGCCGTCGGCGTTCCACCGGACCAGGTCGCCGGTGCGGTACATCCGGGAGCCGGCCGGTCCGAACGGGTCGGCGACGAACCGTGCCGACGACAGGGCGGCGCGGCGCAGGTATCCGCGCGCGACCCGGTTCCCGGCGAGATACAGCTCGCCGACGGCGCCGGCGGGCAGCAGCCGAAGGCCGCTGTCGAGGACGTAGCAGCGGGTGTTCGGCAGCGGGCGGCCGATCGGCACGGCGCCCGCCGAGGCCGGCGCACCGGCCGGGATGCGGTGCTCGGTGGCGCTGACGGTGGTCTCGGTCGGGCCGTAGACGTTGAGGACCGCGACGTCCGGGTGCTGCTGCCGCCAGTCGTCGAGCTGAGCGCCGGTCAGCGGTTCGCCGGCCAGCAGCAGCTCCTGCGTCGGTGCCAGGTCGACCGCCGCGGACTGCATCAGCGTCAGGTGGCTCGGGGTGCCCTTGAACAGCGTCCAGCCGGAGGGCAGGGTGGGGTGCGCGTGATCCGGGACCGCCTCCTCGATGGCGGCCAGCCGGACGCAACCGCCCGTCACCAGCGGGGCGTGCAGTGCGGTCACCGACATGTCGAACGACACCGACGAGTGCAGCAGCGCCACCCCGGCGGCCGACGGGTAGGCGGCGGCCGCGTGCCCGAGGTAGTCGGCGAGCATCCGGTGCTCCACGACGACGCCCTTGGGCCGACCCGTCGAGCCGGACGTGTAGATCACGTACGCGGGGTGCCGGTCGAGCAGCGTGGCGGTGCGGTCGGCGTCGGTCAGGTCGGTGTCGTCCGCGGCGTCCACCTCGGCCGCGACGGCGGGATCGTCGACGGCGACGACGGGCACGTCGGCCAGCCGCCAGCGCGCGGCGACCTCCCGCGTCGTGAGGAGCACGACCGGCGCGGCGTCGGCGGCCATGAACGCGACCCGCTCCGCCGGGTAGTCCGTGTCCAGGGGCAGGTACGCGGCGCCGGTCTGGGTGATCGCGTGCAGCGCCACCACGAGGTCGGTGCCACGGGGTACGGCGAGCGCGACGATCCGCTCCGGTTCGGCGCCACGGGCGACGAGTACCCGCGCCAGCCGGTTCGCCCGGCGGCGTAGCGCGTCGTAGGTCACGGCCTCCGCCGCGTCGACGAGCGCGATGGCGTCGGGGGTGCGGTGGGCCTGGGCGAGGAGCAGGCCGGGCAGGGTCCGGCCCGGGCTCTCCACGCGTGACGGCCCGGCGCCGGCGTCGAGCATGCGGCGGCGTTCGCTGGCGAGCAGCGGCTCGATGGCGGCGACCCGGGCGGCCGGATCGCCGGCGAAGCGGGACAGCACCCGCACCAGCCGGTCCAGCAGCCCGTCGACGGCCTCCGGCGTGAAGAGGTCGGGCCGGTAGTTCATCCGCAGGTGCAGCCGGGTGCCCGGTACGGCGGTGAGGCTGAGCGGGTAGTGCGAGACGGTACGGCCGGGTACGGCCTCGATCCGCAGCCCGGTGTCCGCGATGTCGGGCGCCGCCGGCAGGACCGGATAGCTCTCGAACGCCACCGCGGTGTCGAAGAGTTCCTCGGCTCCGACCAGCTGCTGGATGTCGGCGAGGCTGAGGTGCTGGTGCGCCATCAGCGCCGACTGCTCCGCCTGCACCCGCCGTGCCAGATCGCCGAGGGTGTCCGCGGCGTTCGGCCGGATCCGGACCGGCACGGTGTTGATGAACAGGCCCACCATCCGCTCGACGCCGAGGACCTCCGGGGGCCGTCCCGCCACGGTGGCGCCGAAGCAGACGTCGTCGCGGCCGGTGGCCGAACGCAGCAGCAGCGCCCACGCACTCTGCACGACGGTGTTGACGGTGACGCCGAGCCCGCGGGCGACCGACGCCAGCGCCTCGGTGTCCGCCTCGGGCAGCTCGATCGAGGTCGACTCCGGGCGCAGTGGCCGGCGGGCCCGGTCGGCGGGGGCGAGCAGGGTCGGCCCGTCGAGGCCGTCGAGGGCCTCCCGCCAGCGGGCTTCGGCCTCGGTGCGCTCGTGACCGGCGAGCCAGGCGAGGAAGTCGCGGTAGCGGCCGGCCGGCGGCAGCCGCCGCCCGTCGCCGTGCCGGTACAGCAGGAAGAGTTCCTCCATCAGGATGGGGCGGGACCAACCGTCGACCAGGATGTGGTGGGTGCTGACGATGAACCGGTGCTGCTGCGGGCCGGTGCGCAGCAGGGTGAACCGCAGCAGCGGCGCCTGCCCCAGGTCGAAGCGGATCCGTCGATCCTCCCGGGTGAGCCGGTCGGCCTCGGCCGCGATCTCCGCTTCGGGCAGGCCGGTCAGGTCGACCTCGTGCCAGGGCGTGTCCACCTCGGCGAGGATCACCTGCACGGGTTCGCGCAGGCCCTCGTGGCAGAAGGTCGCCCGCAGGTTGTCGTGGCGGCGCAGCACCATGCCGGCGGCGGCGCGCAGGGCGGCGCTGTCCAGCGGTCCGGTGATGTCCAGGACCGTCTGCACCATGTACACGTCGGGCGCGTTCTCGTCGAAGAGCGTGTGGAAGAGCAGCCCCTTCTGCAGCGGCGCCAGCGGCAACAGGTCGGCGGCGCCCGGGTGCTGGCCGAGCAGCTGGGCGATCTCGTCGGCGCCGAGCGTGACGAGCGGGAAGTCCGACGCGGCGCGGGCGGCGACGACGACGCCCGGCGCGGCCGCCCGGTCCACCAGCGCACCGGCCGCACGCTGCCACAGCTCGCCCAGCTCGCGGACGTCCGCCTCGCCGAGCAGCGTCCGCGGCCACGTCAGCGAGGTGATCAGCCGGGGGCCGTCCGACCCGTCCTGGGCGAACAGGTTCAGCTCGATCGCGTGGGCGGGTGGCAGTTCGCCGCCCCGGTCGGTGCCGAGCGCGGCGAGCGCCGGGTCGGGCTGCCACTCCCCGCCGCCGTCCGCGTGGCCGGAGCCGACGCGGCCGAGGTAGTTGAAGCCGATCTGCGGGCGCGGCGAATCGGCGAGCTGCGCACCGGCGGCCGCGCCGCCGTAGCGCAGGATGCCGTAGCCGAGGCCGTCGTCGGGCAACCCGGCCAGCAGGTCCTTGACCGCGGCCACGGTACGGTCCAGCGCCTCCGGCGCCCACCGGCCGGCCGTGTCGGCCGGGGCGCCGGTGAGGCGCACGGGGTACAGCGAGGTGAACCAGCCGACCGTCCGGGACAGGTCGGCCCCGGGCAACAGCTCACCGCGTCCGTGCCCCTCGAGGTCGACCAGTACGCCGGCGCCGCTGTCCTGGCCGCGCGACCGGCGCCACTGCGTGACCGCGAGGGCGAGGGCCGCCAGCAGCACGTCGTTGACCCGGGCGCGGAAGGCGGCCGGCACCGAGCTGAGCAGCGGCCCGGCCACCGCCGGTGGCAGCTCCAGGTTGAGGGTGCGCAACGTCTGCGCCGTGTCGCGCGTGCGGTCCAGCGGCCGGTCACCGACCAGCGGCTCGGGTTCGCGAAGCATCGCCGCCCACCGCTCGGCCTCGGCCGCCCGCGCCGGATCGGCCGCCGCGGCCTGCAAGGCGGTGGCCCAGCGCCGGAACGAGGTGCCGCCGGGCGGCAGCACGACCGGCTCCCCCGCCGCGACCGCGGTCCACGCCTGCGCCAGGTCGGGCAGCAGCACCCGCCACGAGACCCCGTCGACGACGAGGTGGTGCAGCACCAGCAGCAGCCGGCCGGGCCGGTCGGGGCCGGCGTCGAACCAGACTGCCCGGACCATCCGCCCGTGTGCCGGGTCCAGCTCG
The DNA here is from genome assembly GCF_042899165.1 of Micromonospora sp. NPDC000121. NCBI lineage: Bacteria > Bacillati > Actinomycetota > Actinomycetes > Micromonosporales > Micromonosporaceae > Micromonospora > Micromonospora sp. NPDC000121. Next base: position 71,118 of record NZ_JBIAZP010000017.1, on the reverse strand, counting down.
CCCCGGGCGATCGCGGCCTGTCCGGCCAGGAGCGCGACGGCGTCCGCGTCGCAGAGGGCCGCGACGTCGACCCGGCGCAGCAGCCCGGCGGCGTCGACGGTGCCGGGCGGCCCGATCCGCAGCACCGGCCGGCCGTCCGGACCGTCGGCGAGCCGGGCGCGCAGCACGGGATGGTGGTCGAGCACCGCGCGCAGGACGGCGGTGAGCCGGTCGGCGTCCAGGCCGGCCGGCACGCGCAGCAGCATCGACTGGGCCAGCCGCTCGAACGGTCCGCCACGCTCGCGGAACGCGTGCATGATCGGGGTCAGCGGCGCGTCGCCCGTACCGTCGTCGGCGGGCTCCGCGTCCGGGTGCGTCTGCTCGGCGGCGACCGCCGCCAGCCCGGCGGCGGTGGGGTTCTGGAAGATGTCGCGCGGGGTCAGCCGCACGCCGGCCTTACGCAGCCGGGCCACGAGCGCGATGGCGAGGATGCTGTCGCCGCCGAGGTCGAAGAAGTTGTCGTCCGGGCCGGCCTGCGTCACGCCGACGACGGCCGCGACGGCCTCGCAGATCACCGCTTCCTCGGGCGTGCGTGGTGCGCCGGTCGTGGCGGGGTCGGAGGCCGGCGCGGGCAGGGCCCGCCGGTCCAGCTTGCCGCTCGGGTTGAGCGGGAACTCGTCCAACGTCACCAGCGCCGTCGGCACCATGTACTCCGGTAGCCGCCGCCGCAGGTGCTCCTGGAGACCGGCGAGGGCCGGGGCCGGGCCGTCGGGAACCACGTAGGCGACCAGCCGTCGACTGCCGGAGCGGTCGGCGCGGAACAGGACCACCGCACGGGCCACTCCCGGGCACGCGGCGAGCGCCGCCTCGATCTCGCCGAGTTCGACCCGCTGACCGCGCACCTTCACCTGGCCGTCGGCCCGACCGAGGTAGTCGAGGATGCCGTCGGCGCGCCAGGCCACGAGGTCGCCGGTGCGGTACATCCGTGCGCCGCCACCGGCGAACGGATCGGCGACGAACCGGTCGGCGGTGAGACCGGGGCGGCGCAGGTATCCGCGGCCCAGCTGCGCACCGGCCAGGTACAGCTCGCCGGTCACGCCCGGCGGCACCGGCCGCAGCGCGGCGTCGAGCACGTAGACCCGGCTGTTCCACACCGGGCGGCCGATCGGCACGACCTGGCCCGTCGCCTCCGCCGGGACCTGGCAGGTGATGATTTCCACCGCGGCCTCGGTGGGCCCGTAGAGATTGTGCAGCTCGGCGTCGAGGGTACGGTGGAACCGCTCGGCGACCTCGGCGGGCAGTGCCTCGCCGCTGCACAGCACCCGGCGCAGCGTGCCGAGCCGGGCGGCGGCCGGTTCGCGGAGGAACACGTCGAGCAGGACCGGCACGAAGTGGACGGTGGTGACCCGTTCCCGGTCGATGAGCTCGGCCAGGTAGGCCGCGTCGCGGTGACCGTCCGGCCGCGCGATCACCAGGGTGGCGCCGGCCTGGAGCGGCCAGAACAGCTCCCAGACCGACACGTCGAAGCTGACCGGGGTCTTCTGCATCACCCGGTCCTCGGCGGTGAGGGGATAACGGTCCTGCCCCCACAGCAGACGGTTCGCGACGGCCTCGTGGGCGACCACGACGCCCTTGGGCCGCCCGGTCGATCCGGAGGTGTAGATGACGTACGCGGCGTGGCCGGGCAGCAGCGCCGTGACCGGGTCGGTGGCGGGCTGGGCGGCGAGTTGCTCGTGCAGCGCCGGATCGTCCAACACGACCGCCGGCGTGCCGTCCGGCAGCTCACCGGCGACGGACCCGACGGTGAGCACGCACACCGGTGCGGCGTCGGCGAGCATGAACGCCAGCCGCTCGGCCGGATAGCCGGTGTCCAGCGGCAGGTAGGCGCCACCGGCCTTGTGCACGGCGTACAGCGCGACGAGCAGGTCGATGCCGCGCGGCACGGCGACCGCGACGGTGCGCTCCGGCCCGACACCGCGCGCGACGAGCAGGTGCGCCAGGCGGTTGGCCCGCTCGTTGAACTGCGCGTACGTGAGGGTCTCGCCCTCGAACACCAGCGCGGGGTGCTCCGGGCTGCGCGAGACCTGGGCCTCGAACAGCGCCGGCAGGGTGGCCGGCGGCAACGGATGCGCGGTGTCGTTCCAGCCGCTGAGGATCCGCTCCCGTTCGGCCGGTTCGAGGGTGTCGATGCGGGCGAGGATCAGGTCCGGGTCGGCAGCCATCGCCGTCAGCGCGCGCGTCAGCCGGTCGAGGACCCCTTCCGCGACGTCCGCGCCGATCAGGTCCGCCCGGTGGTCCACCCGCAGGACGAGGTCGTCGCCGGCGTTCGCGGCGACCAGGGTGAGCGGGTAGTGCGTGGCGTCGCGCCCGTGCAGCCCGACCACCCGAAGGCCGGGAGCGACCTCCGCGTCGCGGTCGGATACCGGGTAGTTCTCGTAGACGAACGCGGTGTCGAACAGATCCCCGCCGACGACCTGTTGGATGCGCGCCAGCCCGAGGTGCTGGTGCTCGCGCAGACCCGCCTGCTCGTCCTGCAGCCGCGCGGCGATCTGCGTCCAGGCCCGCGCCGGGTCCAGCCGGACCCGTACCGGGACGGTGTCCAGCAGCAGGCCGATCATCGCCTCGCTGCCCGGCAGCTCCGCGGGCCGGCTGGCCACGATGGCGCCGAAGACCACGTCGGTCCGCCCCGTGAGCCCGCCGAGCACTGTTGCCCACGCGGTCTGGAGCACGGTGCCCACCGTCAGCCCGGCCGCGGCGGCCCGCTCCCGCAGGGCGCTGCTCAGGTCGGCCGGCAGGGGCCGCACCAGCCGCTCCGGCATCGCGCTGCGCCGGCCCGGATCCGCCGGCGCCAGGCGGGTCGGTTCGTCGACGCCGGCGAACGCCGCCCGCCAGGCCCGCGCCGCAGCGTCCCGGTCGCGGCCCGCGAGCCAGCCGAGATATTCCCGGTACGGCGTGGCGGGCGGCAGCACAGCCAGGTCGCCGCGCGAACCGTAGAGCGCGAACAGCTCCCGCAGCAGCAAGGGCATCGACCAGCCGTCGAGCAGAATGTGGTGGATCGTGATGACCAGCCGGTGCCGCCCGCCGCCGCGGGCGGCGAGCACGAATCGCATGAGCGGCGGTGCGCCGAGGTCGAAGCGGTGCGCCCGCTCGTCGTCAGCCAGCCGCCGCAACTCCTCGTCGGCCTCGGACTCCGTCAGTCCACCGAGGTCGCGCACGACCCACGGCAGCGCCGCCTTCTTGGGCACCACCGCGAGCATGCGGTCCGCCCGCTGGTAACGGAACGCGGCGCGCAGGTGGGGATGCCGGTCCAGCAGGGCCTCCGCCGCCGTCCGCAGGCGCTCGGCGTCGAGCTCGCCGGCCAGGTCGAGCGCCATCTGCACCGTGTAGACGTCGGTCCCGTCGTCGTACACGCTGTGGAACAGCAGGCCTTCCTGCAACGGCGACAACGGCAGAATCTCCGAGATCCCTGACTGCATCGCGGTGGTGCCTTCCGGTCGATGGGTGGCGGCGGGAGGAGGGCGGCTCAGTCCGACATGGCGACGAGCACGCGGCGCTGGCCCGCGTACGGCCGGCGGCCGTGTCCGACGAGCACGTTGTCGATGACCATGAGGTCGCCCTCGCGCCAGTCGACGTCGACCGCGTGCTCCAGGCCGGTCTGCTGGATGTGGACGATCCACTCGGCGGGGATCGGAGTGCCGTCGGCGAACTGGGCCGCCTGGGGCGCCTCGTCCTCGCTCAGCAGCTCCATCAGGTCGGCGGCCTCCTCGCCGAGACCCGCGACGTGCCACTGGTCGGCCTGGTTGAACCAGACCTCGAGGCCGCTGACGGGGTGGCGGATGGTGGCCGGACGGACCTGGCTGATCCAGAGCGTGTCGTCGGCGCGCCACTCCCACTCCGCGTCGGTGTCCTTGAGGAACGCCTCGACCTCTTCCCGGTCGTCGGTCTCGAAGGTGGCCTGCCAGCTCTTGCCGAGTCCGAGGCCGCCGTGGAGGTTCTGGACGTAGCGCACCCCGCCGGCGAACGCCTCGCGCACCTCGGGGCGGATGGCGTCCAGCCAGAGCCGGCCGTCGACGACCGGGGTGGCGCCGCCGCTGGTAGGCGCCTGCTGGCAGAAGAAGATGAGCCGGGCGGGCCAGCGCGCGGCGTACGACATCTCGTTGTGCATGGAGATGGTGAACTCCGGCGGATAGTCCGTGGAGGTGTACAGGTTGTCGCCGACCTTGGTGCGCGGCGAGTTGCCGTGCACGTAGGCCAACCGGTTGGGCAGCAGCGTGTCGATCACCGGGTTCAGCGTCGTCGGGGCGATCCCGAATCCGCGGAACACCAGTGCCTTGTGCTCGACCAGCAGTCCCCCGACGTCCTGGGCGGACAGCCAGGCGAGCAGGCCGTCGGCGCCCGGCTGGGCGCCGACGTCGGACGGGCTGATCTCCAGCGGCTTCCACAGCTCGCTATCGGTCATGGAGGCACTCCTCTTCGTGGACTCCGTGCGGACGGTGGTGGCGTCAGGCGCCCCATTCGGCTTCGAGCTCGTCCAGCTCCTGCTGACTGAGCTGGACGAGGGGGTGGTCCGACGGCGTCGAGCCGCCGCTGCCGGGACGGCGTACGTGCGTGGCGATCGCGTCCAGCACGGTGACCCAGAGCTCGGCCAGCGCCCGGACCCGCTCCTCGTCGAAGAGCCCGTCCGGCCAGGTCCAGGTGGCGCTGAGCCTCGGGCCGTCCGCGCCGTCGTAGGTCGCCGCGCTGAGGGCGAGCGCGTGCGCCACCGGCAGGTCCGGGTCGGTCGCCGCGACGTAGGGCCCGCCGGCCACGCCGGTCCAGCCGGTCGCCTCCGGTCCGCCGTCGCCGCCGGTGCGCAGCCGGCCTAGGTAGTTGAACGCGACCGGCGGCGGTGCGGCCGCTAGCTGGGCCGAGGTCTCGGGGTTGAGGTACCGCAGGAGTCCGTAGCCGATGCCCTTGTCGGGGAACGCGCGCAGTTGCTCCTTGACCCGCTTGAGGGCTTCGCCGAGGTCGGGACCGGCCGTCTCGACCGCGTCCGGCGCCAGTGCTCCGGGGTCGATCCGCACGGGGTGCAGCGAGGTGAACCAGCCGATCGTGCGGCTCACGTCGAGTTCTGGGTCGACCGCCTCGCGGCCGTGTCCCTCGACCGCGACGACCACCGAGGTCTCGTCGCCGGCGTCGGCGACCATTCCGGCCCGCCACCGGGCGACCGCGATCGCCAGCGCGGTGAGCAGGACGTCGTCGATCCGGGCGTGGTAGGCCGCGGGCACACCGGTCAGCAGGTCCTCGGTGAGGTCGCCGGGCACCGGCACGGTCACCGACCGCACGCCGCCCGCCCGGTGGCGGGCCGGGTCGAGCGGGTAGGCCACGGCGAGGGGGTCGGGCCGCTGCGTCACCGCGCTCCACAGCTCCAGCTCGGCGAGCCGCTCGGGGCGGTGGGCGTGCTCGGTGAGGGTCTGCGTCCAGCGGCGGAAGGAGGTGGCGACCGGTTCCAGCCGCACCGGCCGGTCGGCGGCGACGGCCTCCCAGGCCGCCGCCAGGTCCGGCACGAGAATGCGCCAGGAGACCCCGTCGACCACCAGGTGGTGCATGACGAGCAGCAGCCGTCCGGGCCGGTCCGGGCCCGGGTCGAACCAGACGATCTGCGCCGTCACCCCCGCGTCGGGATCGAGGCGGCGCCGGGCGCGCTCGCCCTCCGCGGCCACCAGGTTGCGGAAGACCGAGCCTTCGACGGCCTGGACGGTGACGCGGCGCACCCAGTCGTCCACCCGCACCGTGCCGACCGGCGGCACGGCCAGGCGCCAGGCCGGACCGTCGCGGAGCAGCCGGGCGCGGAGCAGGTCGTGGTGGTCCGCCAGTGCCTGCACCGCCACCGTCAGCCTCTGCAACCCGAGGCCAGCCGGCACCGCCAGGAGAACGGACTGGTTGAACCCGGCGATCGGTCCGCCGAGTTCGCGCAGCCAGCCCATCACCGGGGTCTCGGGGACCTCGCCGACGCCGTCGGCCGCGGCTGGCCCGGTCCCCGCGGGGTTCTCGTCGACGCGCGCGACCCGGGCGAGGTCGGCGACGGTCTGGTGCCGGAACACGTCGCGTGGGGTGAACACGATGCCGGCGGCGCGGGCCCGGCTCACCAGTTGGATGGCGACGATGCTGTCGCCGCCGATGGTGAAGAAGTTGTCGCTCGGCCACACCGTCGGCCGGTGCAACAGCGTGGCGACGATGGCGGTCAGTACCTCTTCGGTCCGGGTCTGTGGCCCGCGGCCCTCGGCGGTCGGCATCATCGTGGGTGCCGGCAGCGCCGCCCGGTCGGCTTTGCCGTTGGTGTTGAGCGGGATCCGGGGCACCGCGATCAGTACCGCCGGAACCATGTAGTCCGGCAACGCCTCGGCGATCCGGTCGCGGATCACGGCGACGTCGGGCATCGTCGTGGCCCCGGTTCCCCGGGCCGGCGCCACGTAGCCCACCAGCGCCCGCTCACCCGGCCGGTCCTCGCGGACCAGCACGGCGGACTGCCCGACGCCCGGGCAGGCGGCGAGGGCCGCCTCCACCTCGCCCAGCTCGATCCGGAACCCGCGCACCTTCACCTGGTCGTCGGTGCGGCCGAGAAACTCCAGCTCCCCGTCGGGCCGTTGCCGCACCTGGTCGCCGGTGCGGTACATCCTGGTGCCGTCGGTGGCGAAGGGGTCGGCGACGAAGCGTTCAGCGGTCAGCCCGGCGCGGCCCAGGTAGCCGCGGGCGAGCCCCTCACCGGCCACGTAGAGTTCGCCGGGCGTACCGGGCAGCGCGGGCGCGAGCCGATCGTCCAGCACGTACAGCCGGGTGTTGTCCATCGCGCGGCCGATCGGCACCGGACGCTCGGCGGGCAGCGGCCGGGTCAGCGCGTGGTGCGCGACGGCGAGCGTGGTCTCGGTCGGGCCGTAGCTGTTGGTCAGCCGCAGACCGGGGTGGGCGGCGAGCACGCGCGAGGCGATGGCCGGCGACATCGCGTCGCCGCCGACGTAGACGTCGCGCACGCCGGCCAGCGCACCGGTGTGCTCGGTGGCGAGCAGCCGGAACAGGCCTTCGGCCATGAGCAGCCGGGTGACGCCGTGCCGCACGATCGTGTCCGCCAGCGCGGCCAGGTCCATGCCGTCGCCGTCGGCCACGACGACCCGGCCGCCGGTCAGCAGCGGTCCCCACAGCTCGTAGGTGGAGGCGTCGAAGGCGTACGGCGAGTGCATGAGGACGCGGTCGTCGGGCCCGTGCCGCCACCACCCGTCCGCGACCAGGTCGACGACGCTGCGGTGGGTGACCGCGACACCCTTCGGGGTGCCGGTCGAACCCGAGGTGTAGAGCACGTAGGCGAGCTGCCCGGGCCGGACCTCGACCGGCGGTCCGCCGTGCGCGTCCGGACCGGACTCGTCGGCCAGCAGCGTCTGCGGGTGCAGCGGCGGCTCGTCGACCAGGTGCTCGCGGTCGGTGACGAGCGCTACCGCGCCGGTCTCGGCGATCATGCGGCGCAGCCGCGCGGACGGGTTCCGGGGGTCCAGCGGCAGGTAGCTTCCGCCGGCCTTCAGCACGCCCAGCACGGCCACGGGGTACTGCCACGACCGGCCCGTCAGGACGGCCACCCGGGCCTCGGGGAGCATTCCGCGTGCGACGAGCGCGGCGGCCAGCCGGTCGGAGCGGCGGTCGAGTTCGGCGTAGGTGAGCGTGGTGTCGCCGTGTACGAGGGCGATCCGGTCGGGCTCACGGGCGGCCCGGGCGCGGAACAGCGAGGGCAGGGTGCCGTCGGGCACCGGCCGGGTGACGCCGCTGCCGCTGACCAGCAGCTCGCGCCGCCCCTCGGCGCCCAGCAGGTCGATGGCGCTGATGCGGGCCTCAGGTTGGGCCACGACGGCGTCGAGCAGCCGGGCCAGGCGGGCCGCGACGGTCTCGACGGTCGCGCGGTCGAACAGGTCGGTGGCGTACTCCACGAGGCCGTGGATGCCGGCCGGGTTCGACTCGGCGTCACGCTGCTCGGTGAGGCTGAAGGACAGGTCGAACTTGGCGGTGGCGGCCTCGACGGGGATCGGTTCGATCTCGAACCCGTCGAGGTCGAAGCCGACCGGCGTGGCGCTGTGCAGGATCAGCATGACCTGGAAGAGCGGATGCCGCGCCAGCGACCGCACCGGGTTGAGCACCTCCACCAGACGCTCGAACGGCAGATCCTGATACCCGTACGCCGCCAGGTCAGCCTCACGCACCCGACCCAGCAACTCCCGGAACGACGGATCCCCACTCGTGTCCGTCCGCAACACCAACGTGTTGACGAAGAACCCCACCAACTCGTCGAGCGCGTCGTCGGACCGGCCCGCCACCGGCGTACCGATCGGCACATCCGACCCCGCGCCCAACCGGGTCAGCAACGCCGCCAGCGCCGCCTGCACCACCATGAACACACTCGTCCCCGTCGACCGCGCCAGGGCCAGGAGGCCGCGGTGGACCCGCGGCGGGAGGGCGAACGGCACCGAGTCACCGCGGTGGGTCGGTACGGCCGGCGGTACCCGGTCGGTCGGCAGAGACAGCTCCTGGGGAGCTCCGGCGAGCGCGATCGTCCAGTAGGCCAACTGCTGCGCGAGCGGGCTCTCCGGGTCGTCCTCGTCGCCCAGCCACCGGTGCTGCCACAGTGCGTAGTCGGCGTACTGGACCGGCAGCGGCGCCCAGGTGGGCACGCCACCGGCCCGCCGGGCCGCGTACGCGTGCGCCAGGTCGCGGCCGAACGGCCCGAGGGACCAGCCGTCGCCGGCAACGTGGTGCACGACCACGACCAGCACGTGTTCCCGCGGGCCGAGCACGAGCAGCGTGGCGCGCAGCGGAAGGTCGGTGGTCAGGTCGAAGCCGCGGTTGACCAGTCCCGCGAGGGTGGCGGCGAGTTCCTCGTCGGTGCAGTCGCGCACGGCCAGCTCGGTGGCGGCCGCGGCCGGCGACAGGACCACCTGCCGGGGCAGGCCGTCGACTTCCGGCAGGACGGTACGCAGGCTCTCGTGCCGGGCCACCACGTCGGTCAGCGCCGCGGTCAGGGCGAGCCGGTCCAGGGCTCCGGTGAGGCGCAGCACCAGTGGGATGTTGTACGTCGCGTTCGGTCCTTCGAGCCGGTTGAGGAACCACAGCCGGCGCTGCGCGTAGGACAGCGGCACGACCTCGGGCCGCTCGGCGGCCGTCACGGCGGGGCGGGTGCGGCCACCGGCGGCCTTGAGCCGTTCGGCGAGCGCGACCACCGTCGGCGCGTCGAAGATCGCCCGGATCGACAGCTCCGCCCGGAACACCGAGCGGATCCGGCTGAGCAGTCGCATCGCCAGCAGCGAGTGCCCGCCGAGGTCGAAGAAGTTCTCGTCGATGCCGACGTCGGCGACGTCGAGCAGTTCGGCGAAGAGCCCGCACAGGATCTCTTCCTGCGGGTCGCGCGGCCGGCGGCGGTGGGCCCGGCCGGCGGCGACCGGCGCGGGTAGCGCCCGGCGGTCCAGCTTGCCGTTGGCGGTCAGCGGCAGGACGTCGAGCGGCACGACGACGGCCGGAACGAGGTACTCGGGCAGCCGTTCGGCCAGGTGCGCGCGGAGCTGATCGGGATCGGCCGCCGTCACGGCGTAGCCGACGAGCCGCTTCTCCCCCGGCTGGTCCTCGCGCACGACCACCGCGGCGGCCGACACCGCCGGATGCGCGGCGAGCACGGCCGACACCTCACCGGGTTCGATCCGGAACCCGCGTACCTTGACCTGGTCGTCGGTGCGGCCCAGGTACTCGACGGTCCCGTCGGCGCCGCGTCGTACCAGGTCGCCCGTGCGGTACATCCGTTCGCCGGGCGTGAACGGGTCGGGAACGAAGCGTTCGGCGGTCAGGCCGGGGCGCCGCAGGTAGCCGCGGGCGAGGCCCGTCCCGCCGATGTACAGCTCACCGGCGACGCCGTCGGGCACCGGGTTGAGGAAGGCGTCGAAAACGTAGGCGCCGGTGTTGGTCATCGGACGGCCGATCGGCACCGGTCCCGGCCCGGGGGTGACGCCGGGCGGAATGTGGTGGTCCAGGCAGCCGATGGTCGCCTCGGTCGGTCCGTAGTGGTTCACGACGGTGACGTCCGGGTGCCGCTCCCGCCACTGTCGCAGCAGCTCACCGGTGAGCGCCTCGCCGCCGAGCATCAGCGTCGCGGTGGGCGAGCAGGCCTCCGGCAGGGTGGCCAGCAGCGGCAGGTGGCTCGGGGTGACCTTGAGGAACGTGTACCGGCCGGTCGGCGGCACGGTGGTGTCGTCCAGGTCGGCCACGTGCAGGCAGCCACCGGCCAGCAGCGAGCCGTAGAGCGTCGTGGCGACCAGGTCGAAGGCGATTGGTGAGTGCAGCAGGGTCACGCCGTCGATTCCCGGGTACGACCCGGCGGCGCGCCTGGCGTAGTCCACGACGGAGCGATGCTCCACGACGACGCCCTTGGGTCGTCCCGTCGAGCCGGAGGTGTAGATGACGTACGCGGCGTGCCGGTCACCGGGCGGCCCGGCCGGCCAGGGCGCGTCGCCGCCGTCGGCGTCGTCACCACCGAGGATCAGCGTGGGGACGTCGGCGGTCCATCGGTCGGCCACCTCGCCGGTGGTGAGCAACAGGCACGGCGCCGCCTCGGTGAGCACGGCCGCCGCCCGTCCGGCCGGCAGCGCGGCGTCCAGCGGCAGATACGCCGCGCCGCTGCGCAGCACCGCGAGCACCGCCACGACCTGCTCGGCCGAGCGGGGCACCGCCATCGCCACGACGCGCTCCGGTCCGGCTCCGCGCGCCACGAGGGCATGGGCCAGCCGCCCGGCCCGCTCGTCCAGCGCCGCGTACGTCAGGCTCTCGGTGCCGCAGACCACCGCCGGGGCGTCCGGCGTGCGCGCCACCTGGGCGGCGAACAGGTCGACGAGAGTCTCCCCGGTCACCGGTTGCCGCGGACCGGCCGCCGCCGCCAGCGCGGCGCGGCGTTCCTCGTCCGACAGCAACGGCGCCGACCCGATCCGGGTCGCCGGGTCGGCCACGAACGCGCGCAGGAGCCGCAGGTAGCGCTCCAGCAGCAGCTCGACGGTGGCCTCGTCGAACAGGTCGGCGGCATAGCTCGCCGCACCGTCGATGCCGAGCGGGGTGCCGTCCGGCGCGGCCCGCTCGACGGCGGTCAGCAGAAGGTCGAACTTCGCCATCTCCGGATCGACCGGGTCGAGTTCGACATCGAGACCGGCCAGCTCGAAGCTGGACCGCACCACGTTCTGGAGGATCAGCTTCACCTGCACCAGCGGGTGGCGCGACAGGGTCCGGGCCGGGTTGAGCATCTCCACAAGGCGCTCGAACGGCAGGTCCTGGTGCTCGTAGGCGGCCAGGTCGGTCTCGCGGACGCGGGCCAGCATCTCGGTGAAGGCCGGGTCGCCGCCGGTGTCGGTGCGCAAAACGAGGGTGTTGACGAAGAACCCGATCAGGTCGTCGAGGGCCTCGTCGGTGCGGCCGGCGACCGACCCGCCGATCGGCACGTCGGTGCCTGCGCCGAGCCGCGTGAACAGCGCGGCGAGCGCCGCGTGGAGCACCATGAAGACCGTCGTGCCGGTCGACCGGGCGAGCGCGGCGACGTCGGCGTGCGATCGCGCGTCGAGGGCGAAGCGGAGCAGGCCCGCCCGCTCGGACGGCACCGCCGGCCGGGGCCGGTCGACCGGCAGGGCCAACTCCTCGGGCAGGTCCGCGAGGGCCTGCGTCCAGTACGCCATCTGCCGGGCGATCGGGCTGTCCGGGTCCTGCTCACTGCCGAGCCACTCGCGCTGCCAGAGCGCGTAGTCGGCGTACTGCGCCGGCAGCGGCGTCCACCGTGGCGCGAGGCCGGAGCGGCGCGCCGCGTACGCGGTGGAGAGGTCCCGGGCCAGCGGCCCGGTGGACCAACCGTCACCGGCGATGTGGTGCAGCACCAGGACGAGGACGTGCCGGTCCGTGCCGGTGGCCAGCAGCCAGGCCCGCAGCGGCGGTTCGGCGGTGAGGTCGAAGCCCGCGCCGGCCAGCTCCGCGACCTCGGCCGCGACCCGGTCCGGTGCGCAGTCGCGCACGGGCAGGTCCGGCACCCCGGCGTCGGGCGGCAGCACCACCTGCCGGGGTGCCCCGTCGGCCTCGGGGTAGAGCGTCCGCAGGCTCTCGTGGCGACCCACGAGGTCGGCGAGCGCCGCCCGCAGCGCGGCCCGGTCGAGGGCGCCGTCGATCCGGACCACGAACGGGATGTTGTACGTGGCCTTCGCCCCTTCGAGCCGGTTGAGGAACCACAGCCGGCGCTGCGCGTACGACAGCGGCACCACGTCGGGGCGGGGCCGGGCGGTCAGTGCGGGCCGGGCCCGGTCGCGGGTCGTCGCGGTCCGGCCGGCCAGGGCGGCGGCGGTCGGCGCGTCGAACAGCGCCCGCACCGGCAGCTCCACGCCCAGTACCTGCCGCAGCCGGCTCATCACGCGGGTGGCCAGCAGGGAGTGCCCGCCCAGGTCGAAGAAGCTGTCGTCGACGCCGACCCGGGAGATTCCAAGGACGTCGGCGAAGACACCGGCGATGATCTCCTCCACGGGCCCGCGACCGGACCGCCCGCCGGTCCCGGCGACGACGGGTACCGGCAGTGCCGCCCGGTCGAGTTTGCCGTTGGCGGTCAGCGGCAACGCGTCGAGCGTGACGAACACGCTCGGGACCATGTGCTCCGGCAGTACGCCGGACAGCTCCTTGCGAACCTGTCCGTAGTCGCCGGGACCGACCAGGTAACCGGCCAGGCGGTCGCGCCCGTCGGCGTCGCGGACCACCGTCACCACGGCGTCGGTGACCTCCGGCAGCGCGCGCAGGTGGCTCTCCACCTCACCGAGCTCGACCCGCTGGCCACGGATCTTGACCTGGAAGTCGTCGCGGCCGAGGAACTCGAGCGCGCCGTCGGCCCGGTAGCGGGCCCGGTCGCCGGTGCGGTAGAGCCGGCCGCCGGGTTGGGTGGCGAACGGGTCGGCGACGAACGTCCGCGCCGTGGTCGCCGGATCGCCGAGGTAGCCCCGGCCGACGCCGACGCCGCCGACGTAGAGGTCACCGGGGATCCCGGCGGGCAGGACGTCGAGGCTCGGTCCCAGCACGTACAGCCGGGTGTTGCGAATCGCGGTGCCGATCGGCACGGGAGCGTGTCCGTCGAGCGACGTCGAGGTGAGCCGCGCGTGGGTCACGTCGTCGGCGCACTCCGTGGGCCCGTACGCGTTGACCAGGTCGATCGCCGGGTACCGGGCGAACCACCGGTCGCAGAGGTCGTGGGCGAGTTCCTCGCCGGTCACCATGAGCGCGCGCAGCGCCGGCAGCGCCGGCGCCGGGTCGCCGTCGTCCCAGGCGTCCAGTGCGACCCGCAGTACGGAGGGCACGACCTCCAACACCGTCACGGCCTCGTCCGCGGCGAGCCGGAACAGCGCGACCGGGTCGGTGACGGTGTCCCGGTCCGGCACGCGTACCCGGCCGCCGACGACCAGCGGCGCGAGCATCTGCCAGATCGAGATGTCGAAGGTGAGCGGGGCGTTCTGGACCACGATGTCGTGCGCGGTCAGCCCGAGCTCATCGACCTTCGCCTCCAGGTGGTTGGCCATGCCGGCCCGGTGCACCATCGCACCCTTCGGGCGGCCCGTGGAGCCGGAGGTGAACAGGACGTAGGCGAGACCGAGATCGTGTCGGGGTACCGCGTTCGCGGGGCCGCCGGCGGCCTGACCGACGAGGTTCAGCACCCGCACGTCGCATCCGGACAGCGCCACCACGCGCTCGGCGTACTCGTTCAGCGTCGGGTCGGCGAGCACGATTCCGGCGCCGGTGTCGGCGAGCAGCGCGGCGTTGCGGGCCTCGGGTGCGGCCGGGTCGAGCGGCACGTACGCGGCACCCGCGCCGAGCGCGCCGAGCAGCGCGGTGATCACGCCGGTGCCACGCGGCGCGAGGACCGCGACCCGCCCCTCCGCAGGGGTGCCGGCCGCGAGTAGCTGGCCGGTCACCGCGTCGGCCCGGCCTAGCAGGTCGCGGTAGGTGACCGGTCCCGCCGCGTCCTGCACCGCCACCGCGTCGGGCCTGCTCCGCGCGTGCGCACGCACCGCCTCGACGACGTCGGTGAGTTCGGTCGGGCAGCCGGTGTCGTTCCAGGCGTGCACCACGCGCTCGTGCTCGGCCGGCGCCAGAAGCGGCAGCGCGCCGATCGGGCGGTCCGGCGTGGCCGCCGCGGCGACGAGCAGCCGCACCAGCCGGTCGGCGAGTGCCTCGGCCGCGGCGGGTTCGAACCGGTCGAGGCTGTACTCGACGCCGATCGTGACCCCGCCCGCGGGCAGCTCCCGCGCGTTGAGGGACAGGTCGTACTTGGCCACGCCGGCGTCGATCACCGACACCTCGGCGGTGAGGTCCGGCAGGTCCGGCGGTGCCGCCGAGGAGCTGTCGAGGGCGAGCATGACCCGGAACAGCGGGTGCCCGCCGGCCACCCGGACCGGGTTGAGCAGGCTGACGAGCGTCTCGAACGGCAGCCGCTGGTGCGCCAGGGCGTCCCGGCCGGTGTCGCGGACCCGCCGGAGCAGCTCGCGGAACGTCGGGTTGCCCGCGGTGTCCGCCCGCAGCACCACGGTGTTGACGAAGAGCCCGACCAGACCGGCGACGGCGTCCTCCGTGCGCCCGGCGACCGGGATGCCGACGGGGATGTCGGTGCCGGAGCCGAGACGGGTCAGTAGCGCCGCGAGACCGGCCTGCAACACCATGAACAGGGTGGCGCCCTCGGCGCGACCCAGGACGAGCAGCTCGCCGTGCGCCGCCGGATCCAGGCAGACCATCGCGGTGGCGGCGCGGCCGGTGGGTTCGGCGGGCACCGTGCGGGCACCGGGCAGGTCGATCTGTTCGGGCAGCCCGGCGAGGGCCTTGCGCCAGTAGCCGGCGTCCCGGGCCGCGACGCTGGCCGGGTCGGCCACGTCGCCGAGGACCTCGTGTTGCCAGGCTGCGAAGTCGATGTAGCGCACCGGAAGCGGCGGCCACGACGGCAGCGCGCCGCTCACCCGCGCCCGGTAGGCGTACGCCAGATCGGTGACGAGGGGCCCGATCGACCCGGCGTCCGCGGCGATGTGGTGCAGCAGCACCAGCAGCACGTGGTCGTCGTCGGCGACCGTGAACAGGCGCGGTCGCAGCGGCGGCTCCGTCGCCAGGTCGAAGGGGTGGGCGGCGGCCTCGGCCAGGGTGGCGGTCAGCTCGTCGTCCGGCACGGCCACGGCCTCGGGCAGCGCGACCGCGGAGGCCGGCAGCACCCGCATCCACGGCTCACCGCCGTCGTCCGGGAAGACCGTCCGCAGCGGCTCGTGTCGCTCGGCCACGTCGGTGACCGCGGCGCGCAGGGCGGCGACGTCGAGCCGACCCCGAAACCGCACCAGCAGAGGGATGTTGTACGCGGCGCTCGGCCCGTCGAGCTGGTAGATGAACCACAGCCGCCGTTGGGCGGACGAGACGACGCCGGCACCGCGCAGCGCCGCGACCGGCTGTCGAGCGGGCCGGCCGTCCAGACGCGCGGCGAGTCCGCGTACGGTCGGCGCGTTGAACACCGCGTCGATGCCGACGTCGACGCCGAACTCCTCGCTGATCCGCCGGACGAGCTGCGCGGCGAGCAACGAGTGCCCGCCGAGCCGGAAGAAGTCGCTGTCGACGCCGACCTCGGGCACCTGCAGCACGTCGGCGAAAACCGCGCACAGGGCCGTCTCCCGTTCCGTGGCGGGGGTGGCCGCCGTCGAGGCCGGGCGGTCCGCGTAGGGCTCCGGGAGGGCCTTTCGATCAACCTTTCCGCTGGGCGTCAGCGGGAAGCTGTCCAGCTCCACGAGTACGGCCGGAACGAGGTGGGCGGGAAGTTCCTCGGCGAGCGCGGCGCGCAGCGCGTCGGTGTCCAGCGGGCGGCCGTCGGCCGCGCGCAGGTAGCCGACGAGGCGGGGGCCGGCGCTGCCCGGCCAGAGCGCGACGGCGGCCTGCCCGACTCCGTCCAGCCGGCTCAGGGCCGCCTCGATCTCGCCGAGCTCGATCCGGTGGCCGCGCACCTTGACCTGGTCGTCGACCCGGCCCAGGAATTCCAGCGTCCCGTCGGGGCGCCACTGCGCCAGGTCGCCGGTGCGGTACATCCGGCCGCCGCGTCCCGCCTCGCCCGCGAACGTCGACTGTTCCGCCGCACCCGCGAACGGGTCGGCGACGAAGCGCTCCGCGGTCAGGCCGTGGCGGCCCAGGTAGCCGCGGGCCAGGCCGATGCCGCTGACGTACAGCTCACCGGGGACGCCGTCGGGCACCGGCCGCAGCCGGGCGTCCAGGACGTACACCGCGGCGTTCCAGATCGGGGCGCCGATGGGCGCGTCGGCGCTCATCGGCTCGCTCATCGTGGCGCAGACGGTGGTCTCGGTCGGGCCGTACCCGTTGACCATGCGCCGGCCGGGTGCCCAGCGGGCGACCAGGTCCGGCGGGCACGCCTCCCCCGCCACCAGGATGGTGACGCGGCCGGGGACCTCCGCCGGGCGCATCACGGTCAGCGCCGACGGAGGCAGGATGACGTGCGTGATGCCACCGTCGGCGAGCAGGGACGTCAACGGTTCACCGGGCCGCAGCCGCTCCTGCGGTGCCAGGACGAACGTCGCCCCGCCCAGCAGGCCCATGCACATCTCGGGTACGACGGCGTCGAAGCTCGGCGAGGCGAACTGGAGCACCCGGTCGCCCGGCGTGACGACCAGGCGCTCGATGAACGCGCCGGCCAGGCTGGCCAGCCCGGCGTGCGAGACGACCACACCCTTGGGCAGGCCGGTCGAGCCGGAGGTGTAGATGACGTACGCCGGGTGCGCGACGCCGGGCGGCGTGGGCGCCGGTGCGCCGGGGGCGGCGGCGAGCAGGCCGTCGGTGAGCGCCACGTGCGGCACGCCGACCCGGTCGGCCAGGTCGCCCACGGGACCGGTGGTTGCCGCGGCGGTGATGACCGCGGCGGGTTTCGCGTCACGCAGCAGGTACTGGATCCGCGCCGTCGGGTACCGCGGGTCGATCGGCAGGTAGGCGGCGCCGGCCTTCATCACGCCGAGGACCGCGACGACGAACTCGGCTGACCGGGGCGTGACGACGGCGACGACGTCCTCGGCGCCGATGCCCTGGGCGGCCAGCAGGCCGGCGAGACGGTCGCTCCGCTCGGCCAGTTGCCGATAGGTCAGCCGCGTGCCCTCGTACTCGACCGCGGGCCGGTCACCGAACCTGTCCACCGCGTCCGCGAAGAGCTCCGGGAACGTCCGTGGTGGCGCGGGGCGGCGGGTGCGGTTACGACGTACCAGGATCTCGTGTCGATCGGCGTCGTCGAGCAGCGGCACGTCGCCGACGGCCGTGCCGTGCTGCTCCGGGTCGGCGACGGCGGTGGCGAACCGCTCCAGGAAACCGATCAGTTGCCGGTGCCGGACCGCGAGCGTCGCCTCGTCGTACAGCGCCGGGTTGGCGTCGCACTCGACCTCGATCGGGCGTCCGTCGTCGCGGTCGTAGACGGTGACGACCAGGTCCTCGATGAGCCGCCGGGACATGTTGTACGCCGTGCTGGTGGCCGTGCCGAAGCGCAGGTCCGGCCCGAGGGGGATGACGTTGACCATCGGCCCGAAGTACCGGTGGTGCCCGGTCGGCAGCGCCAGCTCGCGGCGCAGCTCCTCACCACGGAAGCGCTGGCGTTCGAGCACCTCGCGGATGCGGATCCGGGCCTGCGCGACGAGGTCCGCCACCCCCGTCGACGGAGTGATCTCCAGCCGTAGCGGCAGCACGTTGGCGAGCATGCCCGGCGTCGTACGGCCGGCGCCGCCACGCCGCACGGCCACCGGAAAACCCAGCACCACGCTACGGGCGCCGGTCAGCCGGTGCAGGTAGGCGCCGATGGCCGCGATCACGATGCGGGCCGCGCCGACCCCCGCCGTCTCCGCCGCCCGGTCCAGGGCGGCCTGTCCCGGCGAAGAGAGCCGGTCGCGGTGACGCACGAACTCCGCCGACCGGTGCAGCTTGCGCGTGGTCATCGCCAGCGGCGGCGGTGTGTCGGCGAGTTGCTCCAACCAGAACCTGCGATCGGCCAGGTAGGCGTCGGAGTCTTCGTACTCCCGCTGTTCACGGTGCAGGTCGAGCACCGAGCCGAACGGCGAGGGCGGCACCGGCCGTTCCTCGACGAGCGCGGTGTAGACCTCCGCGACCCGTCGTTCGAGCAGGGCGCCGCCGGCACCGTCGATGAGGATGTGGTGGTAGGCGTGGTACCAGAACCACCGGTCAGGCGCGACGGCGAACAGCGCCTGGGTGAACAGTGGCCCGCGGGTGAGGTCGACCGGCCGGGTCAGGTCGACCCGCATCCATTCCTCGGCCGCCGCGCGCGGATCGGCGGCGCCACTCACGTCGACCCGGTGCAGTGTCCACTGCGGACATTCGTGCACCGATTGTCTCGGCCCGTCGGCGGTCTCGGTGAAGCGCACGTGCAGCGCGTCCGCCTCGCCCACCACGGTACGCAGCGCCCGCTCGAAGACCTCGGGATCCACGGCGCCGTGTATCTCCAGGTACTCACTGGCCCGGTAGATTGCGCTCTCCGGCTCCAGCCGTTGGGCGAACCAGATCCCGGACTGGGCCGAGGACAGCGGAAGGCTGGTCGCCGGCCGGCTGGCTGCCGCCGAATCCTCCATACGAAGCACTAATCTACCCCCGTAAATCTTCTAACCGTGGGTAATTGCCATGCGGCAGGCAAGCAGGGCGCCAGCCTCACGACCTGCGAAGGTCGGGGTTACTCAGCAATTTCGTCGACGAGCGGAGAGCATTCCCGCGCCGCCATATAACCGGCCGTTAACGCTGGGTGAAGAATGCGGAAATCAGTGGCCGGAACCCGCTGGCAAAAAATCCGGCAGGCCGACGCGACCGATCAGACCAGGAGGGCCTGACGTCGGTTGCGGACGACGCCATGCACGGCCGGCAGCCGCGAGCGACTTCCCACAGGCTGCCTCGACGCAGAGTTTGCGCAGGCCAGCACGCTCAGCACGCATCCGTCTCGGGATCACACACAGGTCGCGCCGCTGACGGCGACGCGACATGAAAAGCCCGGCGCCAGCTCCCCTGGGGTGTGCGCCGGGCTGCCACAGCCATGTTGATCACGTACAACGTCCCCCGTTTCGCTTGCTGGCAGGCGGTCGGATGATCATGGTCATACGATGACCGCCAATGTTCTGGAGATCAGTACAACCGACGCCGCTGTGGAGCGTCAAGGCCTAATGACGCATCGGAACGCGTTTATTTCGAGCAACTCACTGAGACGTCCATCCATGCTTGACGCAGGCCCGAGGCGCACCTAGGGTTGTGCCCACACATCCTCCTGCGTCTATGGCGCCGTCGGCTGTTGCGGCTCGTTAAGCGTGGCGCCCCGCAGGATTACCGGGTGTTTCGGCCGCACTTCGTCACCCACGTCGGGTGATGCGACCGGCCGACCGGCGACCGCATTCTGTCCTGCCCGCCCGCCGCGGCCTGCGACACCGCCCCCCACATCACGACACCCTTCCGTACAGGGCTTTGAGGAGGATCAGTGCAGAACGAAACAGCATCCGATCTGCTTGCGCGGCACGGCGTGGACACCGAGCGCGGCTTCCTGCCGACCGAGGATCCCGTGCGGCGACTCCCGGAGGCCTATCAGGCATGGGAGGACATGGCCGTCGAGATTCCGAAGCTGCTCAGCGCCGGCCGGGTGCACGAGTGGATCGAACGGCTGCCCGAGCTCGACATCGCCGATCTCGACCGCAACGAGCTCAACCGGGCGATGCTCCTGCTCTCCTACCTCGGACACGCCTACGTCTTCGGCGGCGAGGAACCGCGCCACCGACTGCCGGCCTGCGTTGCCAAACCGTGGTACGAGACGGCGACGAAGCTGGGCCGCCCGCCCGTGCTGTCCTACGCCTCGCACGCGCTCTACAACTGGCGCCGGCTGGATCCGGACGGCCCGATCGCACTCGGCAACATCGTGCGGCTGGAGAACTTCCGCGGCGGGCTCGACGAGGACTGGTTCGTCCTCGTGCACGTGGCCATCGAGGCGTCGGCGGGCCCGGGCATCTGCGCGGCCGCGCTGGCGCAGGACGCCGCGGCGGCCGGTGACGTGGCAGCCGTTGCCACGCACCTCGACACCGTCGGCCAGACGCTGGAGAACATGATCGCCATCCTGCGGCGGATGCCGGAGAAGTGCGACCCGTACGTCTACTACCACCGCGTACGCCAGTTCATCTTCGGATGGATGGACAACCCCGCACTGCCCGACGGTGTGGTGTACGAGGGCGTCACCGCCTACGGCGACCAGGGACAGAAGTTCCGTGGCGAGACCGGCGCGCAGAGCTCCATCATCCCGGCGCTGGACGCCGTGCTGGGCATGGACTACAGCCAGGACACCCTCGGCGCGCACCTGATCCAGCTCCGCGACTACATGCCGCCGTCCCATCGTGCGCTGATCGAGGAGTTCGGCAAGCGGACGTCGGTGCGCACCTTCGTCCTGGAGCACGCCGACGACGCGGCGCTCGTGGCCGCCTACGACCGTTGCATCGAGGGGGCCACCGAGTTCCGCCGTCAGCACATGGAGTACGCGGGAACGTACATCCGTGGCCAGCAGCAGAACTCTTCGGCCAACCCGGTCGAGACCGGCACCGGAGGCACCCCGTTCATGCGTTACCTGGCCCAGCACGTCACCGATGCGCACCAGTACCTCGTCGGCACCCCGGCGAACTGATCTCCCTTCCATCGGACACTACTGACCGGAGCCCACCACATGGTCCCTGGAACCCGTGTCGACGTCCGGGCCACCCCGGACACGGCGGCGGTCGCTGCTCGATGCGCGGCCGCCGCCGATGGTCTGACCGTGCCGGCGCTGGTGCAGCGCAACGCCGACGCGTTCGGTGACCTCCCCGCACTCAGCTGCCTGGGGCAGGAGGAGACCCTCACCTGGGCCGAGCTGCACCAGCGGGTGACCGTACTGGCCCGGGGCTTCTCGGCCCTGGGCGTGCAACCAGGTGACCGGCTGCTACTCATGATGGGCAATCGGCCGGAGCACTGGCTGGCCGACCTCGCGGCCGTACACGCCGGCGCGGTGCCGTGCAGCGTCTACCCGACGTCGAGCCCGGAACAGCTGCGCCACGTCGCCCGGCACAGCAGGGCTCGCGCCCTCGTCGTCGAGAACGCCGCCATGCTCGACAAGTGGAGGGGCCTGCTGGGGGACCTGCCCGACCTGCGGCTAGTCGTCGTCGTGGACGCCCCTGCAGACGAGCCGGGGGTCGTCGCCCTCCATCAGGTCGCCGCGGCGGGGGACCAGGCGCACCGCGCCGACCCCGCCGCGTTCCGGCGCACGTGGAGCGCCATCCGGCCGGAGGACCCGGTGACCCTGCTCTACACCTCGGGAGCCACCGGTGACCCCAAGGGCGTGGTGCTGAGCCACCACAACGTCATCTACCAGGCCGCCGTCCTGGAGGAGGCGGTCAGCCTCACCCCACACCCGCACACCGTCGCCTACCTTCCGCTCGCGCACATCGCCGAGCGGATGCTGAGCATCTACCAACCCGTCTACCGCGCCGCTCACGTCACCGCCTGCCCCGACCAGTCGCAGCTCACCGCCGCGCTGCGCGCGGTCCGTCCGGTCCAGTTCTTCGGCGTACCGAGGGTGTGGGAGAAGATCGCCGCCGGAGTGCAGGCGCAACTGGCGGCCGCCGACGCCCCGGTCCGCGCGGCCTACGAAACCGCGAGCACGGCCGCCCGGACGGCCTTCGAGCATCGCGCCGCCGGCCGCCCCGTCCCGCCCGACCTGGCGGCGCAACTGGCGGCTCTCGACGCGAAGGTGCTCAACCCGATCCGCGCCAAGCTCGGCCTGGACCGACTGCAATGGGCCAGCAGCGGCGCCGCGCCCATCCCGGTCGACATCCTGTTCTCACTTGCCGGGCTGGGCATCGACGTCCTCGAGGTCTGGGGCATGACCGAGACGACCGCGACCGCGACGGTCAACGTCCCGGAGGCGTTCCGCCCCGGCACGGTCGGGCGTCCCAACCCCGGCATGGAGCTTCGACTGGCCGCCGACGGCGAAATCCTCGTGCGCGGTCCGCTGGTCTGCCTCGGCTACCTCGGCGACGATGGCGAGGTGGAGCCGCTGACGGACGCCGACGGCTGGTTCGCCACCGGCGACGTGGGCACCCTGGACGACGACGGCTACCTCGCCATCACCGACCGCAAGAAGGAACTCATCATCACCTCCACCGGCAAGAACGTCCCGCCGACCCGCGTGGAGAACCTGCTGCGCCTGCACCCGCTCATCGGGCACGCCATGGCCGTCGGCGACCGCCGCTCCCACATCACCGCCCTCGTCGCCCTCGACTCCGAAGCCCTCTCCGCCTGGGCCGTCCGGCACCACGCCGACCCGGCGGACGTCGCCGCGCTGTCCGAGGACGAGCGGGTCAGGTCGGAGATAGCGGCGGCGGTCGCGGCAGCGAACGCCAAGCTCGCCCGGCCCGAGCAGGTCAAGGCATTCAGAGTCCTCCCGTCCCCCTGGACCCCCGAGTCCGGCGAGCTCACCCCTACCCTCAAACTCCGCCGCCGCGTCATCACCGACCGCTACGCCAGCGACATCGAGGCGCTCTACGCCGACAGCCGGTGAAACGTACGAGACAGTCGTCCTCACCGGGACCAGGGGCGCCGCGGCATCTGGTCGTGTTGATCGGGCGCGAGTAGTCAATGCGGGCGCTCGGCTGGGTCTCCCAGCCGAGCGTTTGCGTGGGCGGCGGTCGAGTTGGTCGGCGACGGCGGCCGGATGCCGCTCCGAGAGGGGACGACGCACAAGATCCAACCGGTCGGATTGTGGGGCCAGCGGTTGAGTCGGCTGCCGTACTTCGGACTATGCGGCCCACCTGAACGGTCAGTCTGGTGAGGACGGTGTAACAGGCGCCCACGTTCACTGCGCTTGTGCTGGCAGGGGTGGAAGTCGCTCCGGCGACGCAGCCGGGGCCAGACCCGCGTACCCGGGCGGGATCTTCATCACGCGCCAGAGCGGCACGTCTGGGTGGAAGGGGCCAATTGTGCATGATCTTTCTGCGATCGCCCGAGAGCGGGAGGTGCTCTCCGCCGTCGCCGATGCGATCGCAGCCGCGGCGGTCGGCAGGGGTTTGCGTGTGGCCGTCACGTGCCCCGATTCCCACCTCACCTTCGTCGGGCAGCTCACGCGGGCGCTGCACGCTCGCGGTCTGGTATGCCGCTGCCTGGTGTCGAAGCCGAATCCATCCGTCGGCGGCTCGCCGTCCGAGCACGGAGAGCCCGAGCCGACGCTTGCCGTGATCACCAGCGAACCGTTCGCGCAGACCGACGCTGACGTGCAGCGTGTGAACATCGACGTGACCGCTGGCGCGTCGGCACCCCGAGGGGTCGGCAGTCACGGCAAGGCAGGTGATGGAAACACGGATGCCGACCAACAGCCCGACGTCGTACTCGAATATCCCGAGCCAGGTCGGCTGATCCTCCGCCATATGGCGCCCCACCTGTCTCGCGCCGTGGCCGCGTAGGTTCGCCGGATCAGGCAGAGCCCTGGCCGCCACCTACGTCCGACGCCGGGCGACGAGGTGGTGCCGGCTACCGGCCGTGCTCCTGCGCGAGTGCCTCGACCGTCGACTCGATCTGCGCCTCGGTGTGGGTCGCGTTGACGAAGAGGCGCAGCCGCGCTCCGGCGGCAGCCGCACGGGGGCGGGGTGGGCGGGCCCGTCCGCCAGCGCCGTGACCGGCACGGGTGTCGTCGACGTGCCGTCCGGCGCCACCCCGGCCGTCCCGGTCGGAGGGCGTCGAGGGTGTCCACCGGGCCGCACCGGCGCGGCGGCTCACCGCGTCGCGCAACTGGCCCCGGGTGAGGGTCACCGACGTCGCGTCGTCCCGTCGGTAGATGTGCGCGGGACGGTCGTCACCGGCGTACGAGTCGACGACGTCCGCCACCCAGCGCGGGCCCCGCATGACAGCTTCCCCCCAGTCCACCGGCACCCGCCCGGCTGGGGACGAGCAGCGCCAACCGGGTGCAACACGGTCAATCATGCGAACGGACGGCCCCAGAGGCTGGTCGGTTGCCGAGGGCAGATGGGCGCGCCCGCGTTCCGGCCACGCCGCGTTCATGCCCGCCGGGCGCGGGAGACGCGCCTCCTACCCAGGGAGGAGACGCGCTCCGACCGTCGGCCGCAACCCGGGCTCGAGGTCGGGCGAAGTCAGCCCGGCCCCGCAGCAGCATCTGCGGTATGACAACCACACTTCGTCGGGCCGCGCAGTGGAACCGCCCACTGATGATCTTCGTCTGGGCGATGGCCGCGCTCGCCGTCGTCTCCGCGGTCGGCATCATCGCCGATTCGCGAGTCCTCACCGGCGCGCCGGCCTGGCTCAAGCCGTTCAAGTTCTCGGTGTCCTTCGTGCTCTACGGCACCACCCTGGCCTGGATGCTCTCCCTGCTGCCGCGGCGCAGCCGGGTCGCGGAGTGGGCGGCCACCGTCGTCGTCGCCATGTCCGTAGTGGAGATGGCGATCATCGTCGGGCAGGTGCTGAGAGGCACGACCAGCCACTTCAACGAGACCAGTCCGCTGAACGCCACCCTGTGGCAGCTGATGGGTGCGGCGGTCATGGTGCTGTTCGCCGCACACGTCGTCATCGGGATCGCGGTGCTGCGGCAGCCGATCGCGAACCGGGCCGGCAAGACCGCGATCGGGTGGGGACTCGGCCTGACGCTGCTCGGCATGCTGGTGGCGATACCGATGGCGATGCCCGACCAGGCCCAGAGCATCGAAGGGATTGCCGGGGCGCACAGCGTGGGCGTACCGGACGGTGGGCCGGGGCTGCCGCTGGTCGGGTGGAGCACCACCGGCGGGGACCTGCGTATCGGGCACTTCGTGGGGCTGCACGCGCTGCAGGCGCTGCCGATCCTGGCCATGCTGCTGAGCCGGTTCCTCGGCAGGCGACTCGACGAGCGCACCCGGGCGCGGCTGCTGGTCGTCGCGGGCGGCGCGTACGGCGCGCTCACGCTCCTGCTCACCTGGCAGGCGCTGCGCGGGACGCCGCTGCTGCGGCCGGACGCGCTCACCCTGACCGCTGCGGCGGCCCTGGTGGTGGCCACCGCCGCGGCCAGCGCCGGCGTGGTGGCGGTGGCCCGTCGGCGCCGACCGGAACTGGTGCTGGCCGCGTGACCGCGACGCTGTTCACCCTGACGTTCGCGGTGGCCGCGCCGTTCTGGGCGCTGATGATCCTGCTGCCGCGCTGGTCCGTGACCGGCCGGGTCATCAGGTCGCCGCTGATCGTCGCGCCGATCCTGGCGATCTACGCGGTCCTGGTCGTCCCGGCGCTCGCCGAGGTGCTGCCGGCCGTCGCGTCCCCGGCCCTCCCCGGCGTACGCGACCTGCTGGGCACCGACGACGGCGCGGCGGCGGCCTGGGCGCACATGGTCGCGTTCGACCTGTTCGTCGGCCGGTGGGCGTGGCTCGACAGCCGGGAACGCGGCGTCCCGTCGCTGGTCATGGCGCCGCTGCTGGTGCTGACGATCCTGCTCGGGCCGCTCGGCCTGGCCGCCTACCTCGGCGTCCGGGCCAGGTGGACGACCACGGTTCCCGCCCCGAGCCGTAGCGCCTAGGCTGACGCCGTGGGGTGGGTGGGGCGGCTGTTCGACGCGCGCGACACGCTCGTGCGGATGGTGCTACTCGACCTGAGCGGCATCGGCTACCTGGTTTTCGGCCCGGCCGACGGGCACCCGCCGACTGCCATGCAGTGGGTCCTGGCCGTGGCCGCGTTCGCCGTCGCGCTGGTGCTGCACCGCCGGCCCCTGGTGAGCCTGGTGGCGCAGACCGCGCTGCTGGCGGTGGCGGTCCCTCTGCTCGAGGACGTGACGATCAACCAGGTGGGCGCCAGCTGGGCGTTGCTCGAGCTGACCATGCGGGCGCGCCGACCGCGCACCATCTGGCTGGCCGCCGGGCTGCTGACCATGGTCGACCTGACCGACTCGATCGGCGACCCGTTCCGACGGGTCCTCTCCGGTGTCTTCGGGCTGCTGGTGGAGGTCGGCGTCCCGCTCCTGCTCGGCCTGGTCATCCGGACCACCCGGGAACTCGCCGGGCAGGCGCAGGAGCGGGCGGCGGCGGAGCAGCGCCGGCGCGAGTCGGAGAGCCGCGCCGCCCGCGCCGACGAACGCAGCGCCATCGCCCGGGAACTGCACGACGTGGTCGCGCACCACGTGGCGTCGATGGTGCTGCGGGTCGGCGTGGCCCGGCACGTCCTGACCGACCTGGATCCGCGGGTGCACGAGGTGTTCGACGACGTGCACGGCACGGGGACCGCTGCCCTGACCGACCTGCGCCGGCTGGTCGCGGTCCTGCGCGACCCCGACGGCGTACGCGGCGACGCGGCCCTGACCGCGATCGAGCCGTCGGCGCTGCCGGCGGCCCTCGGGGCGGCCGTCGACCGGGCCCGCCAGGCTGGCGTGACCGTGGAGGCGGACATCGACCCGGCGATCGGTTCGCTCGACGCCGTGCGGGGTCTGGCGGTGTTGCGCCTGACCCAGGAGGCGTTGACCAACGTGGCCAAGCACGCGGGCACGTCCGCCCTGGCCCGGTTGTCGGTCAGCGTGGTCGACGGGGCCGTCCACTGGGAGGTGTCGGACGACGGTGGCGGGTGGGTGCCGACGTCGGTGCCGTCCACCGGAGGCCATGGCATCACCGGCATGCGCGAACGCGTCGAGGTCCTCGGCGGGCAACTGGAGGCCGGGCCGACGGGCGCGGGCTGGCGGGTGCGTACCGTCCTCCCGGCCACCGCGCCGGCGCCCGCCCCCCGCTCCCCCGCCGCCACGCCGGCCTCGTCGGCGCCGCACGACCGCGACACCCCGGTGGGGCCACGCCCGACGGAGCCGGCATGATCCGCGTCCTGCTGGTCGACGACCAGCACCTCATCCGCGCGGGCCTGCGTATGCTCTGTGACGCCCAGCCCGACATCGAGGTCGTCGGCGAGGTCGACAACGGCCGCGACGCGATCTCTCTCGCCGCGCGGCTCGTCCCCGACGTCGTCGTCATGGACCTGCGCATGCCCGGCGTCGACGGGATCACCGCGACCAGCCGCATCCTCGCCGACCGTCCCGGCACCCGCGTCGTGGTGCTGACCACGTTCGGTGACGACGACCACCTCTATCCGGCCCTGACCGCCGGCGCCTGCGGATTCCTGCTCAAGGACGCACCCCCCACCGACCTGCTGGACGGCATCCGCCGGGCCGCCGCCGGTGACAGCCCGTTCAGCCAGGAGGTGCTGCGGCGCCTCGTGCGACGCGCGGTGCACGCCCGCGCCGAGACGCGTCGCCCGGTCGAGGGGCTGACCGCCCGGGAGCAGGACGTGCTGCACCTGGTCGCCGAGGGGCTGTCCAACACGGAGATCGCCGAACGGCTCCACATCGGCGTCACCACGGTCAAGACCCACATCACCAGCCTGATGACCAAGACCAGCAGCCCCAACCGGGTACGCCTGGCCCTGTTCGCCCGCGACGCCTGAGCCGTCCACGACTCGGATCGGTTTGGCTGGATCAGCCCGCCTGCGACCACCATGCGACGTCGATGACAGTCCGCCACAACCGAAGTGGGTCCCGGGCCACTCATAGTGTGGTGGGAGGCCGGGTTGCGAAGTGAACGAGAGTACGTCGAGTACGTGCAGGCGCGCATGCCGTGGCTGCGACGGCTGGCGTACCGGCTGTGCGGGCAGTGGCCGGCCGCCGACGACCTGGTGCAGGAGTGCCTCGTCGCGCTGTACCGGCACTGGCGGAAGGCGTCGGCAGCGGACTCGCTCGACGCCTACGTCCGGTCGATGCTGGTCCACGCCTACCTGGCCGAGCGGGAGCGGTCGTGGGCCCGCCGGGTCCGGCCCGTGGCCGACGTGATCGAGCCCTCGACGGCGCCGCTGGCCGACGCCGAACACCGCGTCGACCTGCTGACCGCGCTCGCGAAGCTGTCCCGCGGGCAGCGCGCGGTGCTGGTCCTGCGCTACTGGGAGGACCTCGACGTCGCGCAGACCGCGGTGGCGCTGGGCTGCTCGACCGGGACCGTCAAGAGCCAGACCTCGTTTGCCATCGCGGCGCTGCGCCGCCTGCTGCCGAACTACGTGCCGGGAGGGGCGGACACGCCGTGAGAGAACTTTTCGCTACCCTGCCGGACGATCCGCCTCCGTTGCCGCCCGGCTACCTGGACACCGTGCTCACCCGGGGCCGCCGGTCGGTGCGCCGCCGGCGGGTCGGCGCCGCCGCCGTATGGACGGTCGTGGTGCTCCTCCTCGCCGTCCTGGTCGTGCCCGGCGTCCCGCTTCCCGTCCGGACAGCGGCCCCGTCGACGGCACCGAGCCTGCCTGAGAGCTTCGCCGGGTACTCGATGTTCACCAGCACCGTCACGAAGGCTCCGCCAGGCCGCGCGATCGCCCTCTACGGGTACGGCAACGGCGAGACGTTCAACATGTTCCAGTCGCTGGTCGTCGGGGCCGACGGGGACACCTACCGGCGCGTCGACGCCCTCGAGGAGCGGGGCCGCCCGACGGCGCTGCTCGCCCCGGACGGCACCCGCGTGCTGGCCGGCGACGATCGCGGCGCGACCGCCGACCTGGTCCTCGTCGAGCTGGCCACCGGCAAGCGCCGATCGATCCCCCTCGTCGACCCGGTCGGCGTGCGCCTGCTGGCCTGGTCCCCCGACGGCCGCCACGTCGCGTACAGCGCCGCGCCCCTCACCCGCTCCGGCGAGTTCGGCACCGTCAACGTGGTCGAGGCCGAGGTGGCCCGCACCGGCACGCTGCGGCTGCTCGACCTGTCGACCGGGCGCAGCACCGAGGTACCGGCGATCAGACCGGCGTGGACGGCGGCGTTCGCGCCGGACAGTCGCCGCCTTGCCGTGCAGGTCGGCCAAAAGGCCCACCTGATCGACCTCGACGGCCGCGAGACCGGCAGCGTCGACATCCCGGCCGGACGCGAGCTGGCCGCGGAGGTCGGCTGGTCGCCGGACGGCAGGTTCCTCGCCACCGTGCCCTGGATCTTGGAGGGGCCGTTCAACGGCAGCACCGGCGGCGACACCGGCCGCCACGGGACCTTCCTGCACAAGGTCGGCGACGTCGACTTCGTGCCCGTCACAGGGGCCGACACATCACCGTCACGGGTCCAGGATGTCGTGCAGCTGCTCGGTTGGCGCTCGGCGGGCAGTGTGGTCGTCGCGACCATCAACGCCGAGGGCCACGCGTCGATCGCGGAGGTGCAGCTCGGTACCGGCACCCGCCGGACGCTGTCCCGCTTCGACACCGGCAGCACCTGCGAGCTGGGCACGCAGACCTGTCAGGTCTTCGACCTGCACGTCGCCACCGGTCTGCTGCCCGAACTCACCGTCCGCAGCGCCGGTCGCCCGCAGCGCGGCCCCTGGCCGATGCTCGTGAACGCCGTGATCGGCGTCGTCGTCCTCGGCGCCGCGTTCCTGCTGTGGCGCCGGATACGCCGCTCGACTCGTCCCAGACGACCAGAAGTCGAAAGCCGCTCAGCTGAGACGTGATCAGAGACATCCGCGACAACGGCACCACGGTCTCCTCGCCACACGTACGGCGATCTTCATGAGTCGGCGTGCGACGGCACCTGCCGCCTACTGGACTCCAGCGAGTTCGGCGAGGTCGACGGCGCTGACGAGTGCGGCGAGTGCCGGCTCCGCGGCGAGGTCGAGGGGTTGCAGTTCGCCGGTGCGGGCTCGCTGGTTGAGCAGCAGTTCGCCGCCGGCGTCGTGGACGATGGCCACCGCGTCGGCCACCTCCCACCGCACTCCGGCCAGGGCTTGCCGGTCGAACCTGACAGCCAGGACGCAAGACGCTCGGGGCCGGCCGTAGCTGTCCACGCCGTCATGTCGCAGAACGGCGACCCGTGCGGACCGGAGGCCAGGTGCCACAGCGAATGCCTCCCGGATCGTGACGAGTACCTGGCCGCACACGAACTGCTGGTAGTAGCCGGCGCAATCGCGCTGCGGGAGCTTCCGCAGCGACAGATTGCCGGCCTGGGTGGTCGTGGGCATCCGTTCGGGCACAACCTGGTCGACGCCGGGCACGAGCACCGCGAGGGAGACCTCGCCGTCGACGACCCCGACGGCGGCGCTCGGAGCCTCGTTGTCGTCGAATGCCTCCTCCAGCGTCTCCAGCACCACCTCCGGGTCGTTGGCGCACAGTTGGCGCCAGCGCTGGTCGAGGTGCTGCTGCCAGGCTGCCTGCTGCTCGCACCTGGTGGTCCACTGCCGCCGCACCTCGGCCTCCGCCCACTGGGCCGCCTGCTGCTTGGCCTGGGACCGCCTGCTGCGCTCGAAAATCCCGACCCCGGCGAGGGCGTGCTGCTCATAGTGCTTGTAGATGGTGGCGCGATCGGGAGCGGCCGGCTGCGGCGCGATCGGCGGGGTGGCGGCGGGAAAATCCACGCGGTGCAGCTCGAGAATTCGCAGGAACGCCTGAGCCAACTGTCGCGCCTCCTCGGCGCGCTGCGCCTGCGCCGCCTGGCGCTGCTGGGCAGCGACCTGCCGCTGGTACACGGCAGCAGACGGAGACCGGCCACCGGAGCGACCGCCCCGCCGACCACCCCCGATGGAGGTGTAGAAGCCGACAGGCCCGACGCCGCTGGAGAATCCGGTGCGACCGGCGCCGACATGAACCCGGGCAACCCGCGGGCCGAGACTGGTACGGATACCTCGCGACGACGCGCGGATGCGTACGCCGGGTGCCAGCTTGATGGAGAAGCCCATCGACCGACCGTAGGCTCCGGTGCCCGGCCGTCCGTCAGCCTGTCGTCCGGAGCCGTCTCCCCAGGTAGCCAGCTTCTGGTCGTCCTTAATGAGCCGGATAGTCGGCCGCTCGCGGCCTGCGGCGTGCCGCAGGGCGATGATCGACGGATATCTCCACCTGGCGGGGCCAGACGGACGGACGAACGAATGGCGCTCCATCCCCGAGACTGATACGGAACGTGGCTGACCGGCCGGTGATGCGCGTTGGCCCTGTTCAGGACACTTTCAGCCGTGACGTACGAGCCTCCGCAGGACCCGTGGCGCGGGCAGCCCCCGCCTCCGCCCCCTCCCTACGTGCCACCGCCCGGATCCGACGGCAGGACCCCGCCGTACCCGACCGCTCAGTTCCCCGCGGCGCCCGGGGGCTGGGCCCTGCAGCCGTCACGAAAGCGCCCCAACACCGTGAAGGTCGTGCTGATCAGCGCCGTCACGTTGGTGCTCCTGTGCTGCGGAGGAGCCGCCATCACGGCGGCCGTCGCGCCCCCGCCCGACTCGCAGGGCCAGAAGCAGCCGGCCGCCGAGTCCATCCCAACCGTGGCGGCTTCCGACCATGCCTCCCCGGCCGCGACGGAGCAGACGTCCACCCCGCAGGCTACGCCAACCGAGGCAGCGGAACCGACGGCGTCCGCATCGCCGGTGGTGCAGACACGCACGGACACCGAGACGCAGAGGATCGCCTACCAGACCAGGACGATCCGCGACTCCTCCCTCCCGAAGGGGACCAGGAAGGTGACCACCCGGGGAGTCGTCGGCGTCAGGACGCTCACCTACCAGGTCACCGTCACCGACGGCGTGCAGACGGCAAAGAAGCTGATCAAGTCGGAGATCACCAAGGCGCCGGTCACGCAGGTGGTCAGGGTCGGCACCAAGGAGACCCGGACGTGCGACCCGAATTACAGCGGGGCGTGCGTGCCCGTCGCAAGTGACGTCGACTGCGCCGGCGGCAGCGGCAACGGTCCGGCCTACGTCGATGGACCGGTCCGGGTGGTGGGTCACGACATCTACGAGCTCGACAATGACGGGGACGGCATCGGCTGCGACTGAAGCCAGGGAGCTGAACCGGCGGCAGGGCAGGCATCGAGGACGGCCACGTCAGCGGCGCCGTCGGTGGGAGCAGGGGCCGTCGTGTTCGGCGCGGAGCAGGCGGCCACGACAGTTGCCGTCCGTTCTCCAGATCGCCTCGAGCCATCCGGATCTCGACGAGATCGAGCAGTGTGGCTGATGCCGTCGCTGCCTCCTTCACAGGCGGTGACGAGCAGGCGACGTACGACCAAGGGCTCCACGCGGTCACATCGGTGTCTGTCAGCGACGGGGCGTCCGACCTACGCGACCGGATCACCCGAATGATCCAGCAACGCCGGGACCAGGGGGCGCAGCACCTGACCGGCAACCTTCTGTTCGGAGGCGGTGGGGCGGCCTCCCAATTCAGGTCGGGAGGCCGCCGTCTCGACTGGAATGCAAAAGCGGGCTTTCTCGGGATCCGTCGATCAACGAACGAGGCGAATTTCCACCGGACCGGTGAAATCACCGCCGTCGAGATCCGAAGCTGTGGCCACGGCCTTGCCCGGGTGGTAGGGCATGCCGCTCCGCGACTGCACAAGGATCTGGGATGTCTGCGTGGGAGAGTTGCAAATGCTGAAGAGGAAGCCAAATCCCTCTACGAGTTGAGTCCCTCTGGCCTGCGCGACGTAGACCTCGATGTTCGCGGGTTCAGAGGGGGTGCACTGATAGGTGACCGAGACGGTTACGAAGGCCCCTTGGGAACTGACTTGTGCTGTCGGGGCAATCTCGATATCCGAGACAGCGGCTGAGGCAGGAGTGGGAAACATCAGGACCGCAACGAGGCATGCGACACCTGCCACCAGCGCCGACACTTGTCTTTTCATGCTCCAACTCACCTTCCTTACGACTACCTACCCCGTACAAATTTCGGGGCATCGGTCGGTGTCGTCAATCAGGACGCTACTCATGACGGTCTGTGATCGGCCTGCCCAAGCAGACGGTGATGGCTGACCGATCGGCCCGGCTTGTTTTTGATGATCAGCCGATTTCCGCTTGCCGTGATCCGCCGCAACCACACCGGCACCGCCAGCACCGTGACCAGCACGATCACCGACCCGAACTACGACGGTCGCCAAGGCCCTCTGCCGGCCCAACGCACCACCATTTAGCTTTCGTCGCAGGCGGCCGCCCGTTGCTGCCCGTCAGTCCCCGGGGGCCGTCCGGCGGGCGCCGACGGGCCAGACGATCGTGGTCGGAATGCCGTGGTGCCGCGCCCAGTCGACGGTCCGGTCCGTCGACGCCGCGTGGCAGCCAGGTTCGCCGTCCCACACCGCCACGAGTCGCTGTACCCGTCGCACCAGTTCCCGGTTGGCGGCCACATAGGCGGCGGTGTTCGAGCGGTCGTAGCCGGTGTGGACGACCGCCGCCGCCCGGGCAAGCAGCTCATCGAAGGCCGTCCGGTTGTCCGGGCCGATCGCGGCGGTCCGGTAGTCGCGGGCCGGGAGGATCACCTCGTACGTGCCGCCCATGTCGAGAATCGTGCGCACGAAGACCTGATCCGCACCGGCCGCCAGGCAGGTGACGCCGTGCACCGGCCGGTCGCTGATCCGGCGCAACTCGACGCGGAGCGCGTCAGCGACGAGCAACTCGGTGTCGCGGGTCAGGTTGATGTGCCCGGTGATGCCGACGCGCACCGGTGCGGGATCAGCCGGCATTCCCCGGTCCTCTCCGCTGCGCGGGCACCGCGGGTGCCAGCCGGATCAGCTCGAACCCGCTGTCGGACAGCACGTCGGGCAGCGCCCGGATCTCCTCGCGGTTCTGCTCCTGGACGTCGGGGGGCAGTTCGTCCCACGGCCGCAGGGCGGGATGCCGCCGCCGGACGTCGTCGCGGGGCTCGCCGTACGTCCAGCCCTCCCCCCGCCGTTCCCGGCACCACCGTTCGTGCTCGAGGCGGGCGAGTTCCTCGATCCGGTCGTCGATGACCTGCCCGGCGGCGAAGGCGTCGCCGGTGCCGCCGCGCCGGGGCGCCACGACGCACCCGAGATTCAACAACTTCGCGGCGATGTCCTGGACGTGGGCCCGGTTGGCCCGCCGCAGCGACTCGGGCAGCCGCGACCAGTCCACCATGGCCGGCGCGTCGTCGGGGCGTACCCCGGCACGCTGCTGGGCCTGGAGGTACCGCTCGTGGATCAGCCGGGCCAGCCGCTCGGTGAGGTCCTCGGCGATCAACCGGGCGTCGCAGGCGCGGGTCAGCACCGGATAGAGGCGGAGCTTGCCGTGCACCTCGTCGAGCAGGTCGTGGTGGGAGTCGCCGTGGAAGGCGGCGGCGAGCGCTGCCTGCTGGTAGACCGGCACGAAGACGGAGCTCTCGGCGCTCCGCCAGAGGGCGGGCGTGTCCAGCACGAACTGCAGGCCGCTGGTCTCGTCCGGCGCGCAGACGTAGATGCGGTCGTAGTGGTCGCGGTCGAGCTGGTCGAGCCCGACGAGGCCGTCGAGGTCCAGGTTGTACGCGGTGAGCTGGCAGACGGTGGTCAGGAACGGGTAGCGGGACGTCGCGACCGCGAGTTCGGTGCTGGCGTCCGGGGCCACGAGGTCCACCCGCAGGGGTGGCGCGACGTGGCCGGGAGGGGTGTCGGCCGGGCGCGCCCGCCAGTGCCGAGCGGTTTCCACCAGGAGGGCTCGGCGGAAGGCGCCGGTGCCGGCGATGAGGACCTTGGTGGGCCGGCCGGTCGCGTGTGGCAGCGGGTGGTGCCGGTGCAGTGCGCGGGCGGCGACGTCGTCGACGTGGAAGTAGTCCAGCCGCAGCCGGCTGGATCCGGCGGCACCGAGCCGTCGGGCTTGTAGTGACAGGCACATCTCGGAGTCGTGGACCAGGACGTAGACCCGAGGTGGTTGCCGTCGGTCCTGGACGAGTCGGCTGGCGGTGTTGGCGATCGCGTGGTTGCGGTCGTCGTCCTCGCTGCAGGCGTAGATGGTGTGGGCTCGGGGCAGGCCGGCGCCGCGCAACACCTGCGGGTTGGCCGGGTCGCCGATGACGCCAAGATACCGGCGTAAGCGGTACTCGAGCGGTCCGAACGGTTCGGATCGCACCACGACCACGCGTTCGCCGTCGGCGAAGAGCCGGTCGGCGAGCATGTGGGCGAACTGGGAGTCGCCGCAGACCAGGACGTGGCCACGGGCTCGCCGGGCCCGCAGGCGGCGGCTCTCGGCGGCCAGCAGCAGCCGGCTGGCCTCGGCCATGGCGAGGAGGGTGAACAGCGGGGCGGCGAACCGGGCGACCTGCAGTTGCCACGGATAGGGTCCGGCGTTCTGGAAGGGTTCGGCGCCGAAGACGAAGAGTTGCAGATCGTAGTAGAGCACGTCGTACGGGTCGTGCGCGGTGTCCGGCCGGGCCCGGAGCAGGCGCTCGAAGCCGATGTAGCCGAGTATGAAGGCGGCCAGTCCGATGACTCCGAACACGACTCGAAGCCACCATTCGACCAGGCGGTGCGAGCCGGCGGCCGGGTCTGTCATGACCGTCATGATATTTGACGAGGTCGATCAGGAACGTGCTCGGCGCGCACCCGCCTCCCCGCTGCCAGCTCGGTGCACCGTCCGGCTCGACCTGCTCACGGGCGACGGCACCGCCCGTCCGGGCGTCCGGTCCTGCCCGGTCACAGGAAGTCGTCGGGCTTGGTGTCGGGCAGCGCGGCGAGCAGTTGCCCGGCCAGCCGCCGTACGGTGCCGTCGTCCTCCTGGCAGGCGAGCCGCACGAGCACAGCCCGGGTCCGGGTGTCCCGACAGTAGTGGCGGGTCAGCCCGAGCAGCGCGGTGCGGCGGATCTCCCAGTCGTCGTCGTCTGCCAGCCGTAGCAGCAACTCCTGTATCCCCACCCGGCCGGCCAGCGTGGCTCCCAACTGTTCCACGGCCCGGCGCCGGACCTCGAGGTCCGGGTCGTCGCGGACCAGCCCCACCAGCAGCACCCGGACTTCCGGGTCGGCTCCGAAGTGCGCGCCGAGCGCGGCGGCGATGCGGGCGCGGATCGCCGGATCCTGGTCTGCCAGGCGGCGCAGGAGCCGCAGTGTCACCGCCATGGATGCCGAGCCCTGCTCGGTCAGGCAGCACACCGCCGCGTCGAAGACGGTGGGGTCGGTGTCCGATTCGACGCACTCCAGCAGCACGTCGGTCACCACGTCGGGGCTCCCGTACGCGCAGAGGGTCTGCACGGCGGCCAGCCGGATGCCGACGTAGCTGTCTCGGCGGGCCCGCCGGCACAGTGTCTCCACCAGGGCGTCGGCCTCGCCGTGGCGGGCGAGCGCCTGGGCGGCCGCGCGCAGCACGTTCGGGTCGGGGTCCCGGCTGACCTGCTCGGCCAGGCACTCCAGCACCTCGGGGTCGGGCGGGTCGGCGAGGCGGGTCAGGCGGAGGGTGACCCGCAACCGGACGATCGCGTCCCGCTCCTGGGTAGCGCGGCTGATGAGCAGATCACGAGTGGCGTGGCCGAGTAGCGGCCGGCCGGTGAGCAGGTCGACGGCGGCGAGCCGGACGCTCGCGGTCGGGTCGCGGTGAGCTTTCTCCCGCAGCAGTTCCCCGGTGCGGTGGTCCGGGTAGGCCTCAGCCAGCGCGCGCACCGCGGCGAGGCGCACCGTCGCGTCCTCGTCGGTTCGAGCCGCGTGCGCCACCACGGTCCATCCGGTGTCGTCGGCCCGGTCCCGGTCGATCAGCGCGGTCACGGCGGCGGCACGCACGGAGGCGTCCTCGTCCTGCTCGATCTGGTCGACCAGCCGGGCTCGGCAGCGCCCCTCCGGGTCGGACACGAGGGCCAGTTGCTGCACGGCGACCGCGCGGAGCCGCGCGGAGGTGTCCGAGCAAGCCAGCTTCAGCAGCAGTTCGGTGTTCTCCGGGCTGGACCGACCAGGCAGCAGCTCGGTCACCACGCAGCGCCGCACCTCGTCCGGGGAGTCGCCGGTCACCCGTTGCAGGGCCCGGGTGCGGGCGGTTTCGGCGTGCTCCGGCAGGGTCAGCAAGCCCTCCAGCGCGCACTGCACTACGCCGGGGTCGGTGTCGGTGGCCAGCAGTCGCTGCAGTGTCTCGGGTGCGTCCGGCAGGTCGGCGCAGCGCGTGGTGAGCACTCCGGCGGCGGCCCGCCGCACTGCGGTGGCGGGGTCTTCCGTGGCCCTGGCCAGCACCTGGCGGACGTCCTCGGACAGCTCGGTGCGGCCGCCGAGGGACTGCACGGCCAGCGCACGCACCGCGAGATCGGGTGAGTCGGCAAGGCCCCGCAGCACGTCGACGTGGTCGGGGTCGGCGCCGAAGTGCGCGACCAGAGCCCGTACGGCGGCCTGCCGCACCGCGGTGGAGACCTCGGCCCGTGCCTGGGCGAGCAGGAGGTCGCGGCATCGGCGGCGGCCGCGACTGGTGGTGTCCAGCCGGCCGGCGGTCTCGGCCAGCCCCGCGACCAGGGTGAGGTGGGCCTGCCGCTCGCGGCCCTGCCCGAGTTCCCGGACCAGCAGTTCCTCCAGTTGCTCCTCGGCGGTGGAGAGCGCCGCGGCGATCCGGGTGGCGAATACTGAGCCGGAGCGCCAGCTGGTCCGCACCCCGCGACGTCGGTACCAGTGCAGGAAGGCTTCCCGGCCGGGCCAGCCCGGTCCGAGCGCCCGGATCGAGGACAGCAGCTCCTGCTCGGTGAGCTCCACCAGGTTGGGGTCGTCGGCGGAGATGCCGTGTTCGACCAGCCGCACGACCTGGCACAGCACCGCGTCGCCGGCGCCGGCCAGCTCGGCGGGCTGCGGCGCCTCCGCCACGCACTGCGCGGCCAGCACCAGGTTCCATGGCGGGCCGGTCAGGTTCAGCGGCGGCCAGGGCTGGTTGGCCTCGGTGGCGAGCAGGATGACCAGGTCGTTGGCGGTCTGGGCGGGCAGCGCGCTGGCGACCAGCCGAAGCACCTCCCGCCAGGACGGGTCGGCCCAGTGCTCCCGGAACAGCGCGCGCAGTTGCTCGAGGCCCCAGGTGTCCGGATCGTGCTCGAACCTGTCCACGATCTCCTCGGCGCAGAAGAACTCCAGGAACGTGCGGTGCACGAACCCGAACAGTCGCAGTCCGTACCGTTCCAGGATGAAGCTTCGCTGACGCAATTTTTCGATCATCGAGTAGGCCATGGAGAGCGCCCGCTCGTTCTCGAAACCGTAGAACGCGACGAGGTGGTCCCGGAAGATGCGAGCCAGCTCGTCGGATTCGATGTAGTTTCCGGCCGGGCCGGACTCCCGGAACTGCATCCAGTACGCCAGGTGGCGCACCAACCGGCGCTTCGCCTGCAGGTCCAGCAGCGGCACGTCGCCGTGGTTTTCCCGTAGCTGTTTGGTCACGTCCCACTCGGAGATCAGTACGTCCGTGACGTGCGCGTAGAGCCGGTGCCGGTTGCGGGGCAGCGGGTGGCCCCGGCCGACGATCGCCATGAGCATCAGCAGCAGGGGGTTGCCGGCGATCTCGTGCATCGCTCGGGACCTGTGCACCACGTCAAGAATCTGTCGCCGCTGCCGGTCCGCTTCGGCCGCCGGTGTGGGCATCACGTAGCGGTACCAGTTGCCGAGGAACCGGGCGATTCGCTCGTCGTCGAGATCCTCGAGCGTGAAGTGGTCGAAGCCGGCGTTGGCGAAGGTGTGCCGCAGATATCCGGCGGCCCGCGAGGTGACCATCGTCCGCACCCCCGGGTACTCGCTGGCGAACGTGGCGATCTGCGCGGCCACCTCCTCCCGCTGCGCGGGGTCGAACACCTCGTCCAGGCCGTCGAACAGGAACAGCGCCTGGCCGCCCTGACGCAGGTACGCCTCCAGTACGCCCTGGTCGATTCCGGCGAGTCCCTGCTGGTGGCGGTGGCCCACGTAGTCCAGCAGGCCGTCGCACCGCCCGTCCCCGCAGTGGGCGGCGTAGGAGCGCAGCTCGATCAGGACGGGTAGGTACCGGTCCAGTGGCGCCAGCCGGGGCTCGGCGCAGACCCCGGCCAGCGCCAGCGCCAGGTACCGCGCTGCCGCCGACTTGCCGGAGCCGGGGTCGCCGAGCAGCACGATCGCTCGCCGGCCCGGATCGCACACCACGTCGAACAGGGCCAGCGCGTCTTTGGCCGCGTATTCTTCCCAGAGCCGCTCCACCTCCTCCGGGTTGATCACCCCGGGCAGCCCGCCGGCGTCACCGTCCGTCGTGGAACTGGCCCAACGCCACCAGGCCAGTGGCATCTCCGGCCGGGTGTCCTCGTGTACGCGCGGCTCCACGAACATCTTCGGCAACCCGACCGTGAGGT
The DNA here is from genome assembly GCF_042899165.1 of Micromonospora sp. NPDC000121. Lineage (NCBI taxonomy): Bacteria > Bacillati > Actinomycetota > Actinomycetes > Micromonosporales > Micromonosporaceae > Micromonospora > Micromonospora sp. NPDC000121. The sequence goes on along the minus strand of NZ_JBIAZP010000017.1, from coordinate 32,055 downwards.
AGCCGATGGTGGGGCGTGGTGAGACCGCGTCCAGCGGAATGGCCTGGTACCTCAGCGCCAACTGTTTGTAGTACTGGCTGCGCACGGCGTCCGGCAGGTGGGTGTCCGGGTCGGCGGGCTCGCGCGCCGGGGATCGGCCGCTGCGCACCTCGGCCAGTGCCACGGTCACCTTGGCGGCGAGGTCGTCCACGCCGGAGAAGAAGGCACAGAGGTGGCGCTCCTTGAGTTCCCGGCGCAGCGCGACGATCTGCTGCCAGTCGGCGTCCCGGTCGATCATGTCGACCGGCCAGGGTGTGTCCTCGGCGAGCAGGAAGATCAGGCAGGGCTTTCCGGCCGCGAGTGCCTCGCGGTACTCCAGTTCGGTGATGGAGGAATCCTGGCCGGGCGGCCGGAACCCGTACCGCCAGGCGAACAGCCCTACGTAGAGATCGCACCGGCGCACGTCGGTCAGGCAGCGTTCCAGCGGTGGCCGGACGTCGGCGCCGTACGCCTCCATGGCCACGTCCTCGATCTCGAGACGACGCGCCACGACGTGTACGGCAGCTCGGTATTCCAGCAGGTCCTTTTGGGTGGCTGAAATGTAGACCTTCATGAACGGCAAACTCCAGGGGGTGGCTGGCGACCGCACCAATGAAAATATCAGCTGCCTTCACATCCCCCTGCCCCGCAAACACTCGCAACCCCCGCCATACGTGGGAATCCCGGCAACGGTGGGCCTATGATGACGACAGGACGGATACGGATCCGGGCGAGCCGAATCCCGCGCTGACGAGGAGTTTCGATAATCCCACACGGATCCGTGTCGGTGCGGGTCACGGCGGCGTACGTCAATCACCATGGGACCGCGTTCCGCGGGGCGACCGCGGACCGGTGCCGGCAATGCGGAGGAAGTCATGCTCACGGTGGGTGAGGTGCACACCAGCCTGCTGCAGCACAGCACGGCGCTGACCCAGGAGCAGAGCTCCGAGGTGCTCGGCCTGGTCGAGGGTGAGGTCGTGCTGACCTCGCGACGCCCTTCGCTCTACGCGGTGTCGCCCGACGTCCGCACCGGCGTGGACTGCTGGCTGCCCAGCGCCAGGAAGCGCCAGCTGCGCGGGGTGGGTGCGGTGGTCACCCGGGCCATCGTCACCGGTGGCCGAATCGTGCAGGCTTCCTCGGTCATCCAGGTCGTCGCTGGAGAGCGCCGCCAGCCATGGTCGCACTATCTGGCCAACCCCGGCGTCCTTGAGACGGTCGGCAAGCTGGACGCCGCGGACCTGACCGCGGGCTTCCTGCACGGCAACAACGGGGACGTGCTGAACCTGGAGGCGATCACCGGCCGGGTGCTCGACGGCGTGCAGATGTCCGACCTGCTGGACCGGCACCCGCCCCTGCGCGCGGCGCGCACCCGGCTGCGCTGGACCGCGCAGGTCGGCCAGCAGCCGGGCCGGGACGTCTCGGCGGTGGTCACCGTGGACTCCCCCACGCTGCGTACGGTCGAACTCGTGGTCGGCCCGCAGGACGTGCCGGCCGCCGTGGCCGGCCTCTGCGAAGACCTCGCGCTGCACGATTGGCTGCTGACCATGCTGTCCTCCCTGGTCGAGGCCGCGGTCACCCGGCCAGCCTCCGGGCAGGAGCACATCGAGCGGCTGCGGCCGGTGCTGGAGCACCTGCTGCACCTGTGGCTGCCTGGCGCTCGGGTGCACCCCCGGCTGCGGCCAATCTGGGACCGGCTGGAGCAGGTCCCCGGGTTCAGCCGGCAGTGGAAGTCGTCGGTCAACTGGATCCGGGATCAGATCAGCGTGAACAACATGGCCCTGCTGCGCGACCTGGCCGACCGGGTGGCGGTCAAGCAGCCGTGCGGCCGCTGACCGCGCTCACTCGCCGATGAACACGTAGCTCAACCGGTCGACCAGCTCGCTGGGCAGTTGCAGGCCCTCGCCGCCGGCCCGCTTGGCGACCTGCTGCGCGACTGCCGACGGTACGGCCACCTGGCCGAGGATGGTCCGTACGGCCAGTTCCACCGGCAGGTACTGGGTGTCCATGAGGGTCAGCGTGCGGTACGCGCAGAACGGCGCGGCGACCGGGTTCAGCTGGACGATCGCTGGCAGTTCGTCCCAGTCGGTGGGCAGCTCCCCGGTGAGCCGGCACGGCTGCCTGATCGTCTCACCCCGGTGCCGTAGCACGCCCAGCCGGGTCAACTGCCAGACCGAGGCGAGCAGCGCGCAAGCCCACACCCGGGTGTTCGGCTCGTCGGACCACAGCTCGATGTCGACGAAGATGGAGTGCTGTGGGTCGCCGGACTGCACCGGCGGGGACCACGGCCGTGGCAGGGTCATCGCCGGGGCGTCGACGTGCCCAGGCGACCGCTTACCGTTGGACAGCCAACCCGACTCGTTCAACGGTGGGCGACTCCCGGTGGTGTGCCGGGGCGGTTCCACCACCAGTGTGTCGACCACCAGCTGGGCCAGCTCGACACCGTCGTGCCGCGCGAAGCTGGATTCCCGGGCCACGTAGTCCACCATCAGGCCGTGCTCCGCCGCGGCGCTCTGCACCTGCGGGATCACCTCGCGGGGGGTACCGAAGCGGTGGAAGTAATCGTCCACCATGAAGCAGGTGCTGATCCGCGGTTGCCGGTGTGGGGGCAGGCCTCGTCGGGCCAGGGCCGGGATCGCGGCCGACCAGTCCGCGATCCGCTCGAACTTGCGCCGCAGCTCCTGACACCCGTCGCCGAAGTCCTCCGCGTAGAAGTGCCCCAACTCCACCGACAGGTGCGAGTACGCCACGCTCTCTGTACGTCGCACCGCAGCCGCCTCCTGGAACCTGACATCCACGCCAATCACACGGTCTCCCATGCCGTCTCGTCGAAGAGCTTCTCGGTCAAATCCACGAAGGCGTCCACGGTCTTGACGTTCGCGATCTTGGTTTGCACGTCGTGGTCCGAGATGAGCTGCTCCCGCCACTGCAACAGAGGGTCCAGCGGCACCGTGCCGAACAGCGTGGTGCGCCCGACGCCCCGCCGTCGGGCCAGCTCCGACAGCTCCGCGTCGCACTTGCGCAGGAATGCCTGCTGCGCGAGGTCGAGGTAGCCGACCTCGGGGCCGCGTGAATCGATCACCGCCGTGCGGATGAACCGCAGCGACTCTCGCAGCCGGTCCGGCTCGTGACCGTACTCCTTGCCCATGGCCACGATCCCACCTGCCTCGAAGGCCAGATCCGCAGCCGCGGTGACGTGCTGGGGAGTCCACCGGTGGAAGACCAACCAGCGAACGGTGACCTTGCGTAGGGTCGGGGTGGCGGTGGCTGCCAGGGCGATCTGGCTGGCGTACGACCGGCCGGCGCTGAGGTCCACCAGGGTCAGGTCGAACTCCTCCTCCAGACGAAGGAAGAGCTCGGCGCAGCGCTTGGCGATGTCGTTGGTGAAACCGAACTCGCTGCCGTTGCGCTGCCCGGGCAGGAGCACCAGCGGACCGGACCCGATGGGCCGCTGGCGCAGGCTGGCCCGCTCCGACGTGCCCCACACGTCCAACTGCTCCGGAGACGGGATCTCCCCACGCAGATACCGGTGCAGGCCGCCGCCGTTGGGCCCGGCGCCCTCCACCCCGTTGACGGCCTGCGGGATCTGGAACGTGATGCCGGCCGTCGGCGAGCCGAAATCGTAGTCCAGGTAGCAGGTGGGGCGGCCGGACAACGCGCTGCGGTAGGCGATGTTCGCCGCGGTCACCGAGCGCCCGGTGCCGCCCTTGTGCGACGTGACGAAGACCAGCATTCAGATCCCCTCGCTGGCTTTCTGCTGCCCGGTGGCGACGTCGTTGAGCAACAGCAGCAGGGCGTTTGCCAGGGCGGCCGCCGTGCCGGGGCGTTCGTCCACCAGCAGCTGTGCCCGGCGCAGGCTGGCCCGGATGCTACGCATGCTGCGCTGCATCGCCTCGCCGGCGAACGTGCCGCGCATCAGCTCCCGGTCGAAGAGGTACTCCGCTTCGTCGATGAGGTCCTGCGCGTACGAGGCGAGCCGGCCAGCCCGCGGGAACGGCCGCTCCCAGAGCAGTTGACCGGCGCTGACCAGCGCCTCCACCACCCGCTCGGTCAGGTACCAGGAGGGCGCGTCCGGCTTCGGCGCCAGCCCGGGGAAAGCACCGCCGGCGTGATCCCACAGGCCCCGGTGCTGACCGTCGGGGATACGCCGCAGCAGCAGGTGATCCCACACCTCGTCCGCCAGCTCGAGCAGCTCGCTGCGCCGCCGGGCGTTGCTCAGCAGACCGGCGACGGTGGCCGCCCGCTGGAGCAGCACCGTGGAGTACTCGTTCACGTTCCACGTCATGATCGGCTTTGACGTGTCGTCGTTCAGGGTCACCCGCTTGCCTGGCGCGTGCAGGAGCAGCGCCGGCTCGTCGGGCGAGGCGCGCCGGGTGATCCGCGCCCGCTGCGCCAGCTCGACAAGCACCGAGGCGATCCGGCCGAGCTCCTCGTCGGCGCCGCGCCCGCGGGCGATCAGTCCCTTCACCGCCAGCGACGTGGCCTGGAGGGTGTAGTAGTCGGTCCGGTCACCGTCGGTCGTCCGCCAGGGGATGTCCTCGATGGGCCACCGCCGCCGGTTGCCGAAGGTCGCCACCGTCGCCCAGTAGGTCCGGGTCAGCTCCCAGCGCAGCTGCAGTGCCCGAGACAGCCGCTGCTGCTCCTCGTTGAGCAACCCGAGCAGGCGGGTGCGTTCGGAGTTCAGGTCCTCGATGGCGTCCATCGCGATGACCGTGAAGTAGAGGTAGGGAGCGTTCTCCGCCGAGCCCTCGCGCTGCAGGCCGATCGGCTCCGTGGTCGGGACCTCCTCGGCCCCGGCGATGATCCCCCACGACCAGCCGCACTCGAACAGCATCTCGCTGTTGTCCAGGTCCTCGGTCACCCGGCCCGACCCGATGACCACGCTGCGCAGGCTGGCCATCGTTTCGCGCAGCTGTTCGCGCAGCGCGGCCACGACCTCGCGGCGCGGCAACTCGTCCTGGTTGATCATGTCGCACAGCCGGAGGCCGTACTCGTCGGTGGAGGTGAAGACGAAGGTACTGAAGCTGCGGAGCAGGCCGACCATGGCCGCGGTGAGCCGCGCGTTGGCCATCGCTTCCAGGGCGTCCAGTTGCGTCAGCAGGTCGCGTCGCTTGGTGGCGCCACGGTAGACCTTGACGAAGCCGATCGTCGCCAGGGTGAGCGTGACGGACACCGCGAACGAGTCGACGATGTCCAGGGAGCGTTGCTCGTCGGTGAGCTCCGAGCCGCCATCCAACGGGGTGAGGTAGCTTCCGCCGCTGAAGATAGGGGTGCCGGCGTCGTCGGTGTACCGCGTGAAGTAGTCGATCAACACGCTGACCAGCCGGCGGGGAATTTCGATCGCGCCGCCGATCGGGCTGAGCGCCTCGATCACCTCTTCGTCGGTGCGATCCGGGTCGTCGAGCGACAGCACGGGAACCCTGGCCGCCGGGAGCAGCAGGGTCAGTAGTTGCTCCGCGTCGCTGATCGAGTTGCTGCCACTTCGACCACCCCAGTGCCATTCACCGTTCTGCCAGCAACTACGCACCGTGGCCCGCCAGATGTCGAGGATCTCCTGGCGTGGCTGTATCCGCACGATTCACCGCCGTCTGGTGTAGTCGTCGACTCGAAACTGCTGGTGGTGCCGTTCACACGATGATCTACGGTGGTCCACAATGACGTGCACCAACATGGTAGCGGGCCCGTCGAGTGCCGCTTGAACAGCTTCGATGGCCGCGTGTCGGCAGCCCGATCCGTCTGGCACGGTGTGGATGCCCGTGCCGGTGAGCGGGGGCGATCTCACGGCGCCGGCGCCTCCCATGATCAGGCATCGCGCTAACCGCGGCTACGGCCGGTGGTCAGCAGCATGCTCACGTACCCGTCGCGCAGCGGCGGCGTGAGCCGCACCTCGTGGACGTCCAGGTCGTACGCGCCGGCCGCGATGCTGGCCACCACCTCGGCGCGCTGCAGCGCCACGGCCGGGAACAGGCGCTGGCCGACGCTGTAGCCGCGGGAGCCGAGCATCACCGCCACGGCAAAGGGCGAGCTGGGCCGCAGCGCTCGGAGGAATCGACCGATCGCGTGCTCGGCCTCCGCGCGGTCGGTCGATATGGAGCAGGCTACGAAGAACATTGTGCCGGCGTCCCAGGCGTGCCTCGGCACGTCGAAGACACTGACCCTCAGCGCTCGGCCCACCCGCGCCAGGCGGCCCCGCGGATCGGTCAGCGCCGAGTACGCCGGGTGCTCCGCGCACACCTGCCAGTACGGGTCCCAGATTTCGTCGTAGCTGTCGATTTGCGTCCGTAGCCAGTTCACATTCGATGTCGACCAGTCACACAGGTCGACAGTGCGCGCGAACGGCAGAAGCGACAGGGCCGGGTAGAGGTTCGCTCCCGATCCGACGTCGACACAGCGTGCGGCGGAGAGCTTCGCGTCGGCGAGGAAATCCCTGGTACGGCGGAGGATTTCACGGTCGTCGGCGCGCAGAACCGCGTAGTTGTGCCGGACGTACGCCTGGGGGTCGAAGCTGTCCCACTCGATGTCGGAATTCACCGGCGTCCGAGATCGGATGGGCGGGGGTGGCGCCGATGACTCGCCGCAACCGCCGCCAGCCGCCGGGGTCAACGCCATGGACGTGCCTCCATCGATGTCGGCGGATCGCATTGGTCGTCGTTCGGCGCACTCCTTCTCGTTGCCCATTGTGCATCGAAGGTGGTGTTGGTCCGCAAGCAGTGTCATGGGCTATTCAGATCGACTCTCACCAACTCGTTGAGAAGCCGCGCCAACGCGGTTACGGCGAGTAGTTACTGATCGTCGGCTGTTGTCCGACGTGTTGGTGGCGGAATTTGTCTCAGCTCGGCCGGATGGCGGTCGAGGGAGTCGCGGTGGTGAACGGCAAGGTGGTCGTCTCAGCGGGGGCCTGCGCGACGACGGCGGCCTGCCCGGACTGCGCGGCGGTGTCGAGCCGGGTGCATGGCTGTTGCCAGCGGTGCCCGGCAACGCCCTGTCGACGAGGCCCGCCATTCGCGACGTCTTCAGCCGCAGGCGGTGGTATGTCGTCACATGCGGACGAGATCGTGGGCACGCGCCAGGTCGTCACCCCAGGCCGTGGCGTGCTCACGTTCGAATGCCCGATACAGCCGGTCGCGGACCGTCTCGCGACACAGCCAGGCGGCAAGCATGGTCAGCCTGCGACTCGCGAAGTTGAGTCCGTTCACCGCGTCGGCCAGGTGACGGTCTGCCGCCGATCCGAGCGTGGCGTCCCAGGCGTCGAGAAATCGTTCGACGCCGTCGCCGCCGGCGACGACCGCGTCGAGGAAGACGGTCGTGTCGACAAACGAGCCGACCTGCGACGGGTACGTCGCCAGCAACGACCGCCAGACCGCATCCAGGTAGCCGTCCACGGCGCGCTGCTCAGCCTCGGGCCAGGTGCGCCACTGTTCGCGAGGCAGCTTGCCCAACACGATCGCTGGGTCGAGCTCTCTGGAGGTGACCATGCGCTCCAGCAGCAGGGGCAGCAGACCCTTCAGGTCGTCGCGGCCGCCGACCGTGTTGCCGAGGCTGATGCTCAAGGAGAACAGGTGGCGATCGTCGACCGGCATTGATCCCCGGCAATGCGGGCAGCCTTCGAGTACCGTCCTACGCGGGTACCGGATGAACGCCTCCTGGAGGCGCGCCACCGCCACAGACAGATCGCCGTCCACTGGTTCATCCTCGCATCCCGCACGTGGTCACGCCGGACACAGAACGTCGACCGTGCAGCCGTACGAAAGGCGCCGGACTCCGCCGCCGCGGTGCGCGTCCTACGGAGCACTGGTCCGTCCCGTGGCGGGGTGTGGTTCGGTGAGGCGCTCCCCTTGGCGGTGCTGGCTGCGGCGGTCGAGGCCGTTGCCGTGTGCGCGCCAGCCCCACTCGACCGGATCGTCGCCATCAGCCTGGGGCTGCACTGCGGCACAGGCCCTCCCGGCCCTGGCCCCAACGCACGGGAGGAACTGCGAGAGTTCGCGGCGCGGGCGATTACGGCTTACCTCCGCAGCCCCGGCGAGCGGGTGCCCGCCGGTGTGGCAGCGCCTGGTCGCCGTCGTCCTCGTACGCTCACCTGCCGTGCAGCCCCATGATGCTGACACACCCTCTAGGGCGTCCTAGGACATTGACTTCACAGCGGTGAGGAAAGCTGACCCGAATCTGTACAGGCCCGGTTCTTTCTCGCGGCCGAGCTGTCGGTTGGGTTCTTCAAGCCTGTCGGTGATCACCAGCCTGCTTGGACGTGTTTCAGGACCGGATTACTGATGATCCACTTCCGGTGCGCCGCGCAGCTATAGATGGCGGTTCCAGATCTTGTCGGCGGTTGTGGGGTGGCGGCGGCACCGATCGTTTCGGCAAGGCCGTCAGAGTGGGTCGAGGCGACGCTTGAGCAGGCAAAACTCGTTGCCTTCCGGATCGGCGAGGACGTGCCAGGACGCCTCGGCAGGCTGACCGATGTCGACGAGTTTGGCCCCGGCGGCCAGAAGGCGCTCGAGCTCGGCGTCCTGATCGCGGTCGGTGGGGTTGACGTCGATGTGCAGCCGGGCAAGCCCGTTCTTCGGCCCGTCGTCGCGGATGAGGAAGATCGTCGGCTGCGGGCCGCCGAACCCTTCGCGCGGGCCGATCTCGATGCAGCCCTCCGCTTCGCGATCGAGCTCTACGAAGTCCAGGACCTCGCACCAGAACCGCGCCAGCACCTCGGGGTCGTGACACTTGAGCACAAGCTCACTGATACGGCATGCCATTGACGAAGCCTACTTTCCGCGCGGGATCTGCCGGGGTGGCCGCACGAGGATCCCGTGGGGCTCCCGGCAGCAAGAACAGGCTCGCAACCTAACGGGCGAGGCGAGCGGGGTCGAACCAATTCCAGGCTCTTGCCCAGCCGGATCACCAGGCGAGGACCGTACGGTCGCGCAGTAGGGCAGGTGGCCTGCCTTGATCCATCCGAACCGTGAGCGCCATGCCGTCGAGTGCGGCGCCAACTGCCCCAAACGCCACCGCGCCGTGGCCACCAACGCACGACGCCCCGGCACCCGGCCAAGGCGACGCACACGACACCCCACCCCACCGCCGCCCACTGGGAGATCTCCTACGCCATGCCGGGCGAGGAACAGTGACCTTCCGTCCCGCGCCACACCGTCGGCCGCTGGCGCTCACCGGCCCAGCATCCCTCGCACCCATGCCTCGCGGTCTCCATCGGGGTACTGGTCGCGTTCCACGAGCCGATCGATGGTGTTCGTGGAACGATGGACGTCGTGGGAAATGGGAAGACCGCTCTGCCTGCTACCTCGCCGCTTGCTGGCGAGCCGCTCAAGCGTGCCGATGCCGAACGGCTGGCGGGAGCGCTGAAGGCATTTGCCGACCCGGCCCGGCTGCAACTGCTCAGTCTGATCCAGTCCGCTCCAGGGGGCGAAGCGTCCGTCAGTGACCTCATCGCGCCGCTTGGCCTCTCCCAGCCGACCGTGAGTCACCACCTTCGGATCCTCACCGAGGCCGGCCTGCTCGAGCGCGAGAAGCGCGGCGTCTGGGCGTACTACCGCCTCATGCCGGCCGCGATCACAGCGATCGCCGACCTGTTGACGCCGCCCCGCAAGCGGGCAACGAAGAAGGCCCGCTGAGGCTCAGTCGGTTGGCCGGTCTGGGTTACGCGTTGGCCGGGTCTTCGCCGGCAACGGGCATGTAGCAGCCGCTGGCCAGGATCAAGGCGATGCTGTCGCGCCTCTTGCTGGTGGTGAGGCTGATCGTGATCGCCGTTTCCTGGTCGCGCATGGAGACCGCGCCTCCGGTGCCGTCGTCGAAGGTCCGGTCCTCGGTGATTTCGTAGCCTCGCTGGCGCCACATGTCCCGAACCCGCTGCAGCGTGGTGAGCTGGTCGGCCGGGGCAACCGGCAGCCCGGCGAAGCCCTTGAGCGTCCAGCGTCCGTCTTCGGCGATCTCACCGCGGCGGCCCAGGCAGGGTGAGGTGTTGGTCTGCCAGTCACCCAACGAGCCCCCAACAGCGGCGGCGACGGCCTGAGCATGCTCCTCGGCCAGCGCGGTCACCTCGGCGATGGCCTTGGTCTGCAATGGGTCGTCCTTTCCGTGCGAGGAGCCGGGGCCGCTGTCGGTGCAGGCGGCGGCAAGGGCCAGTACGGCGGTGAGGGCGGCGGCAGCAGCCGCGTGCCGCCAAGGCGTCCGCCGGCGGGGGCTCATGGCGCTGCCCCATGCTCGAGTGCGGCGGCCTGGTAGTGGCCGATGATGACCGCCGCCTGGGATCGCAGCACTTGACTGTCTTCCGTCCAGTAGCCGCTGTGGCCGCTGGTGTCGACCTGCAGGACGTTGGCGCCGAATTCCGGGTTGTGGGGCCCTGGTCCGTGAATGCCTACCGCGGCGTCGGCCAGGAGCGGACCAACGATGGGTACGCCGGCGAGCCATTTGGCGGGCCCTTCGGGTCGGGCAACCACCCTGTCGTCGGCTGCAGCGCCGACCCACACATGCCGGGCGTCGACGTTGAACTCGCTGACGTTGTCGACGCGCATGCCGGGGCTACCGACGGCGATCATGTCGTCCACGGCGAGGCCGTCACCGGTGCTGGCCGCCTCTCCCAGGACGGTCGAGCCGTAGCTGTGCCCGACCGCGGTGACGTGGGAGGGCGTGCCGTCGTGAGACACGCGAAGGCCGTCAACGAAACCGTCGAGCGCGCGGGCACCGGCTTCGGACTTGCCGCCGAAAACTGCGGTGACGATGTCGATGCCCATCGAGGGTGTGTCGTAGCCGAGCCACGCCACGACGGCGACGCTCTCGGCGCGGTCGAGTTGGATTGCGGCGTCCTGCAGGTCGTTGGCGCGGCCGATCAGGCCACGGATGTCGTTCAGTTCGGTGCCGACGCCGGGAACGAGCACTGCGGTGTGGGCGGCGGTGTCGGGGTTGCCGATGGCCACGGCCGCCTTGCCGTCACCCGTGGGGTCGACCGACAGCAGGTACAGGCGTTTGTGCTCCGGGGCGTTCTCCGCCTGTTCGAGCTTCTTGAGCAGCATGAGGGCGGTGGCGTGCTGCGGATTGTCCTGCTCGCGGTGGTGGTTGACGTTGTCGCCGATGAAGGTACGCAACGCGAGCTGGTTCGCCGCGTCGCGGTCGGCGGCGGGCAGACCGTCGAGAGCGCCGATCCGTTCCGGGAAGGCGGTCAGGTAGATCTGCCGCTCGTCGTCGGACAGGCCGCGCCACCAGTCGCGTACCTCGGCGGGCTTGCTGCCCGGCGCCGGGATGCTGTCTTCGGTGAGACCGAGCGCTGCCGCGGCGGCCCGGGCGCCGTCCTGGGCCTTGTTGTACTCCCACTCGTGCTGCCCCGGCGCGCTTGCCTTGAGCTGGGTCAATGCTCGGGCGATCCGGTTGTCGGTCTCGGTGGCCTCGGCCACGATCTTCTCGATGAGCTCGGTGTAGATGGCGGCGTTCTGCACGTCCCGACGGCGGATGGGCTCCGCGTCCGGGTCGTTCCTGGCCTCCGTCGCCATCGGCGGGGCGGACACCCGGCCGGTGCCGTCAACGTTCAGGCCCAGAGAGCGGGCGGCACCGACGGCAGACTCCAGCCGCCGCTGCAAGTTCTCGAAGTCCTCTGCCGCTTCCCGCAGCACACTGGCGGCGGTGCGTGTCTGCAGACTCGCGACCTCGAACTCGTCGTCGAGTTCGTCGAGCCGGCCCAACGCGGCGTCGGCGGCCGGCCCCTGCCAGCCGGAGGTACGCAGCGGACGGGTCAGCTCGGCGCCGCACCGCTCCTCCAGCTTCGCGCAGGACCGCGCCAGATCCGTCCAGGCTCGTGCGGCCTGCCGAAGCGGGGCGAGGCGCGCATCACGCAAGTCTGCGTAGGTGACCATGGGGAATCATCGCCGAAGGATGTCGAAGTGGGCGGCGCTGGCTTCGTCGCTGTAGCGATAGTCCCTCGCGCAGTCGCCCAGAGCATCGCCAACGTTCGACAGGTAGCTGCTCAGTTTGGTCAGATCGTCCGACCACGACCAGCGCAGCTGCTCCAGCGCCGTCCGCGTCTGCCACCCGGACAGGCCGGCGAGAGCCGCCTGCGTCTCGTCCCCGATGTCTGCCGTACTGCGCCGGAGGTCGTCACGCAGCCCGTCGCAGACGTGTGAGGCCTTCTCCAACACGTCTGGTTCGACGCGAACTTCCGTCACCGGCGGCCTCCCCAAAATCGCCGCGAGCCTACAGCAGCGGCGTCAACGCGGTGGGCATCGGTAGCTGCGGCGTCGACCCCTGAAGCCAACAGTTCCTGCTCGCTGAGGTGGCCCCCGTCGGGGGAAAGTGACCTGACGTAGCAGCGAGTGTGATCATGTGCCGTACGGTTGTCCAGCGGCGCACGCCGCGTAGTGGAGCGACGCCAGAGTCACGCGCAGTCGGGCTGTGGCTTACAGGTCAGGCCATCTGACCAACAGAGCGATCCAGATGATCATCCTTTGGCCTACCAGATCGGTCAGTCGCACACACCTGAACGTCCTCTAACCCTCGTCGATCAAGCCCTTTCTTACTGCCCGGAGCGCGTCTAGATTGGTGCGGTGCCGGCCATGCCTCAATCTCTCGGCCACGGGCACACATGCGCCGTCGAACGGCCGGACCGCGGCGACGACGGACCCGTCCGGAGATCGGCAGCGTCAGGGCAGGCCGGACGGTGGCCCCCGGCGGACCGGGGGTCTGCACGCCAGGCCCGCCCCCGGCCCTTCGCCACGTCCGCCGGGGCCATCGGTCCCGTCCCGTGACACCTACCGTCGGAGACCGGGACACCCTTACGGTGGCTCCGCCCTCGCCAGCCTCCACGCTCGGAGGCGAACACATGACGGCGTTGCCAAAGGACGGGCAGGGCTATGGAACAGTCCGAGTCGACCACGGAGGATGACAGTGCGCGCGCTCGGCGGAGCAGGCCGGCGGATCTTTCCTGATCCGGGTGTCCTCGCGGTCACGCATGGATACCACCCGCTGGTGACGGATGCGACCGCCATGCTCGCTACCGGGCTCTTCACTGACGTACTGGCTCTTGGCGCCGACCTGCCCGATCCTGCGGGAGCGGTCGAGCGGGTGAGACAGGTGGTCGTCCCGACGGTCAGCCTGCCTGAAGGGGTCTACTGGTTCGGGGGCCTAAATCCGGCTCCGCTGCTCGTGGTCACCTCGGGTGCGATGCCTGGTGCGGGGATCCACGAGCCGGCTGCCGAGGTGGCCGAGGACTCGCCCGTGGCCTCTGCACTGGGCTGGTTCGACCACCTCTGGGACAGCGCCGACGAGGTGCCGCTGCCCCGGTTCGACGTCACCGATGAGGTGATCACCCGAGCCGGGCAGGACGGCATGATCAAGTCCCGTCTGTTCGCGCACGGCCGTTGGATCTACCAGGTCTTCGCCGGCAGCCGTGTTCAGCGTATCGAAGAGGGCGCCCTGCTGCCGAGGCCGACGGTCGACTCCCCCGACGCATGGGTGCGCACCGAGCCCGCCCCCGCCGCGCGCCTTGCGGCCACCCTGACCAGGGCGAAGCTGGAGAAGCAGTTCACCGACACGGTCTTCTCGTTCCGGGCGACGCGTACCATCTTCCGGCCGTACCAGTTCAAGCCGGTGATGAAGTTGCTGAGCACAGGGTCACTGCGGTTGCTCATCGCGGACGAGGTCGGTCTCGGCAAGACCATCGAGGCCGGACTGTTGTGGACTGAACTCGATGCCCGCAGGCACGCGAACCGGGTGCTCGTCGTGTGTCCCTCCGTACTGCTGACCAAATGGCAGCACGAGATGCGCGAAAGGTTCGGCTTCGAGTTGACCGAGCTCACCGGTACGGGGCTGGCCGACCTCAAGGACCGGCTTGAGTCGGATCGCCTGCCCAGGAGGATGGCCTGGATCTGCTCGGTGGAGCGGCTGCGGGCGTGGAAGGGGCTGGCCGACATCGAGCAGGTGGGTCTCCAGCTGGACCTGGTGATCGTGGACGAGGCCCACGTCTTCCGCAACTCGAACACCAAGAGCCACGCGTTGGGTGAGCTGTTGTCCCGCTGGGCGGATGCGTACGTCTTCCTCTCCGCTACCCCGGTGAACCTGCGCAACAACGATCTGTACAACCTCCTTGAGCTGTTGGTGCCCGGTGAGTTCCAGGACCTGGCGGACCTACAGGAGAGGATCGAACCCAACAGAGTCCTCAACCGGATCACGGGTTCGCTGCTCGACGCCTCGGTCAGCAACGCCACACGTAGGCGGTGGCTGTCGGACCTGTCCGACAGCACCTTCGGCCGAATCATCACAATGCGGCCCGATTTCGTTCTGCTGTGCGAGATCCTGGAGCGATCTCACCTGTCCTCGACCGACGTGGTCCAGGTGAAACGGATCTGCAGCGAGTTGGGCGGGCTCTCGGCCCAGGTCACGCGCACCCGCAAGATCGAGGTTCAGGAGGACAAGGCGGTGCGGGAGCCGCGCCCCGTCCCGGTGTGTTGGACCCAGCGCGAGCACGACTTCTATCAGGCATACCTGCAGTGGTGCGTCGAGCGGGCGAGGGTCAAGGACACGCCGCTGCACTTCGGCATGCAGATGCCGCTCCGCCTCGCGGGCAGCTGTCTCCCCGAGGCGGCGGCACTTGTTCTGACCTGGCAGACACCGGACGTGCAGGATGAGGTGAACGCTACGGCGAAGCCGTCGGCCGCTGTGCGCGGTCCGGATGTGCCGCCGTCGCCGCGGTTGCGGGAGCTGGCAGCCGGCATCGACGTGGACACAAAGCTTGAGCAGCTCCTCCACGTGATCGACGATCTGATCAGCCAGCGCAGGCAGGGACTCGTCTTCACGTTCTCCCGTAGGACGTTGTCCTACCTCGAGCGGCATCTTCGAGGCCGGTGCAGGACCGCGGTACTGCACGGTGGTGTGAGCAGAGACGACCGGGCCAAGGTCATGACCGATTTCCGGGCGGGTAGCTACGACATCGTGGTGGCCACCAAGGTCGCGAGTGAGGGCTTGGACTTCGAGTTCTGCTCCGTCCTGGTCAACTACGACCTGCCGTGGAATCCGATGGAAATCGAACAGCGTATCGGCCGGATCGACCGGATCGGCCAGACCGAGCAGAAGGTCGTGATCATCAACTTCACGACTCCCGGGACGATCGAGTCGGACATCCTTGAGCGGGTACTCACCCGGATCGGCATCTTCGAACACGCCATCGGGGCGCTGGAACCGATCATCGAGAGCATGTGGCCCGACGTCGAATCCTCCCTCCTCGACTTCACACTTACCCCCGCCCAACGGACGCAGCGCACCCAGGAGTTCCTGGCGGCGGTCGCAGAACAGAAACGGGCCGCCGACGAGATCGAGTCGGCGGCACCCCACCTCATCTCAAGTGACGGCGTCGACATCGAGGGCCTCGAGCCCGACCTGCTCGCATCCGGCCGGTATGTCGGGCAACAGGAACTGGCCCTGCTGGTGAGCGACTGGGTGAGTAGCTACGACGGACGCTGCCGGATCAGTGGCGACCACGTGACCGTGATCGGCAACAGCGAGCTCGCCGGTCACGTCCGTGACCTCGCGCAGCGTGGTGAGAAGACGAGGTCCGAGGTGGACCAGCTCCTCAGCGACCTGACACATCAACTGCCGATTCAACTGTCCCTGGACCAAGAGGCGTCCCGGACCACCGGGGTGCCGCTCCTGACGGCCAACCACCCGTTGGTACGGGCGGCGTTGGACGTACCGGGACACCGGCAGACCAGATTCTCAGCGATCACGATGCCGGCGCGCGATGCCGGGGTGGCCCCGGGCACCTATCTCGTCCATCTGTGCATCGCCAACTGGAACGGTGTCAGGCCACTGCACGAGGTATGGACCGTCACCGTTGACGCCCGGACCCTGCAGGTCTCCCCCGACCTGGGTGACCGGTTGATGGCGGCTGTGGCAGCCGGAAACCTGCGACCGGCGTGGTTTGACGGGTCGATCGACCTAGGGCCAGCGCTCGACGTGAGCAGTGACCTGCTGGTCCGAAGGCAGATCCGGAGCCAGAGCACGTTGGCCGCCGAGAACGAGGCGTTCCTCGCCTCACGACGACTCAGCGTCGAGCAGGTCCATCAACGGCGGACACAGGCGCTGGAGTCACGCATCGCCACCCTGCGGGCCCGCGGCAGGGAGCGCATGGTGCCGCTCTTCGAGGCCCAACAGCAGCGAGAGGACAACCGCTACGCGGGCCTCCTGCAGGACATAACGGCACGATCGACGGCCATGCTCAGTACCGAGGACCTGGCCGTCTGCGTAGTGGAGGTGCAGTAGGTGGCCAAGATCAGCGACGAGGAACTCGCCTACGAGATCGCCACCAACCGAAGCTACCTGCGGGCGCTGGAGCGACGGCTCGCCCGGAAGAACCCCGAAATCTCCGTCACCGCGAATGAGCGCTACGTAGACAACGTCCCTCGGGGTGAACGGGCAAGCGTCGGACCCCTCTACGGCCGAGTCGGCCTCGCCGGTCCGGACAGGGATCTCGGCGTCGCCTTCTACATCGGTACGCGGTACCTCAACAGCGCGGACTGGGACCATCCGGTCATCAACTGGGCCGCACGGACAGCGAAGGTGTTCTTCGACCCGCACGCCACCCACGAACTAGACACAGACGTGGTGGTACGCCGAACACTGACGGCGCGCGGTGCGGAGGTGGTACACGCCTCCGACGACTGGGCGGTCGCGGTGCCGGCCGACCAGTCGCCTTTCAAGGCAGGGAAGCTGCATGTCCCCCCGGCACCGCCGCGGCGGCAGGTCGGGCGCCCCACCGGCTCGACGTCGTCGTCTGCCCGCACCGCCGCGTCAACAGACCACCCCGCAGGGCAGGTGCCCAAAACCCGGTCGGCCACGCCACCCGGCCCGGTGCCCGGACCGAGGACACCGAGGAAGGAACCGTCACCGGCTGTCCCCGCAGCGCGTCCGGCCGCTGTGGCGGGAAAGAGCACCGCAGGCCGGCTGCCACTGCCGGGCAAACCGGCGGACCTGGCAACATGGCAACCGCACGCACCGCTCGTCGTCGCCTTCTCGGAGGACTCCCGAGCCGATCCCGACGGTATCGCGGCCGTGCGCGCGGTCGAGATGGTGCGGCACCTGGCCCGCAAACAACGGCGCGTGCTCGTCGTGTCAGCATGGACCACCCCGCTGCCGAAGATCGTCCGCAGGATCCACACCGCAGCAGCGCTCGTCGGACTGCCCGCTGCGGATATACCGAAGATCATAACCGTCGTTCAGGACACCGAGTGGCTGGTCAGAGTCGCCGGCTACACCCGCTTCACGAACACCCGAGAACCAGACGCCCTTGACGTGGGCCGGTACGTTAAGGACATCGTGGAGCAGGCCGTGCGGCTCTGTCGCCGACGCCTGGGGTGGGCGCAGCGCGACGTACACCTCTCGGCGAAGCTCGAGGTCACCTACGAGGTGATCCGAATGGGCGGAGTGCCCACCGAACCACTGAAGCTGGGTAGGTACTCCGCAGAATGGATCGCGACCCTACCGCCGTTTGGAGCCGCCTGGGGGCAGCTGCGCTATCTCGCACTGTTCGCCCAACTGGTCACCGCGATCCGAGGCCCCGACAGCCAGAGGCCCTACGGCCACGTCATCGTCCACGGCGAACATGAGCTGTCCAGCCTGTCCTGCGCTGTCCTACGAGCGAACAACCCCACCGCCCAGTGGACGATCTTCACCGAACTGACCAACCCCGGATCACCGACCATCGACAGACGTCGCACGCTTGACATCGTTGAACGCCTCGGCGTCCAGGACAACCGCAGAGAAGTCGACGCGATCACCGTCCACGGCGCCAGACTGACCAGACACACGGTCGCCCTGCCCGTACCGAAAGCCGCCCCTGCCACGCCGCCCGGAGTCCACGACCGAGCACCCGGCCGCCGGCCCCAATCGACCGAGCACCGACAGCGGTCCGCCTCAGTGGCGGTCGATCTCGAGAAGGGCATGCGTGCCGTCGACGCGGTACGTTACGCCCTGCACGCGCCTCGGACGGAGGCGATGACCTCCGTGCTCGCCACTCTCCAACCCGACCAGTACCGCCTGGTGACCCAACCGCCGACGATGCCCCTGATCATCCAGGGGCACCCGGGTACCGGGAAGACGATCATCGCGGTGCACCGCGCGGGCTATCTGGTCAACGAGGAGACGACGAAGAAGGGCTCCATCCCGCGGGTGCTCCTGCTTGGACCTACCGAACAGTATGTTCGTCATGTATCGCGGACAGTCAGGGAACTCGACCCGACCGGAGCCATAACGGTCAAGTCACTTCCCGAATGGCTCGCCGAACTCGCCGGTCTCGGCACCGCCACCGTACAGCCGGGCGAGGGGACAGCGGAGGACGTCGGCGGCTTCATCGTGGCCTTGGCGAAACACGCGGTGCTGGAGAGCCAGGACCGACCGGGATGGAAAACGAGCCGTCTGACCGACATGGTCAAGGTGACCTACGAGGCCATCCGCAGCAGCAACGACCCACACGGACGGCCGCCGACCAGCCAGACGGAGCAGCGGTGGATCGAGGCGCTCCCACCGTTCCCGAAGGCCTGGGGGAAACGTCGCTACCTTCCTCTCTTCGCGCAACTGGGCATGCTGCTCAGCGACAAACGGTCCAGGTACGAACACATCGTCGTAGACGAGGCCCAGGATGTCTCGGAACTCGAATGGGAGATCATCCAGGCCCACAACGCCGGCGGACGATGGACGATTGTCGGAGACCTGAACCAACGCCGCCGGTTGGACATCAACCACCTCGACTGGCACGAACTGGCGAAGCGGCTTCACATACTTCCCGATGCCCAGCTGTTCCAACCTGAGGTCGTGGAACGGGGATACCGCTCCACCCAGCCGATTCTCGACTTCGCCAACCGTCTTCTGCCACCCAGCGAGAATCAACCCTGTTCGCTGCAGACGGATGGGCCGGAACCGTCCGTCATCCGAGCCAGCACACCCGGCAAGCGCGACCTTCGGGCCGTCGGTGAGGCGAGCAGACTGTTGGACTCGTACCCTGGCGGAACGGCAGCGATCATCACCACCGATCCGGACGCCATCGACAAACTGCTTCTCGGCGACGGGTGGCGACGAACAGACACGGCAGCGGGTGCGGGCGACTGGACCAGGGAGGGACGCCGGCTGGCCGTCCGCACCCCCGACTCGGCAAGGGGTGTTGAGTTCGACGGGGTCGTGGTTGTGGAGCCGCGCTACTTCGTGCGACAGGAGGAATTCGCCGGGACCCTGTATACGAGCCTGACTCGGGCGAACCGGGAACTTGTCGTGGTGCACAGCAAGCCCCTGCCTGAACCGCTCACACAACGCTGACCGCCAACTTGCTGGTCTCCAGCAAGCGGAGTCTCTACGCGAGTTTGTACAGCGCAAACTCCTCTGATCTTGATGGTTTGGGCTGTCTGTCTGGGCACCGCACCCGACTTCGGCTGCGCGCCCGCAGGCTGAACGGGGAACCCTTCGAGGAAGTTCACCAGACGACGGTCGGCCGTCCTACATGCGGATCAGTGTCTTGCGCTACGGCAGCGGCTCGGCAAGCTGGTGCAGGGTGCGTTCGTTCTGGTCGCGAAACCAGCCTTGGGCCCAGACCTGGGCTTTAGGCGGCTGCCCGGTTGCGGTTTCGATGATGTAGCTGATGAGCCGGATCAGCCGCCACCGTGCGCCGTCGTGCGCCCATTCGGCAGGGCCGGAAATGTCGTTGTACCAGTGCACACGTGCGTGGTCGGGGTGTGATGCCAGCCAGGTTCGGATGGTTTCGCGGTCTTGGCTGACCTGGTCGGGTACGACGATGGTCAGTTCGGTGCCATCGGGGATGGTTGCGTGGGCGATCAGCCGCTCCACGGCGGAGGCCCGGCGGGCTTTGGCGGCCTGCGCGGCGACCAGTGTGCCACTACTCGAGCGCGGTCGAACCATGTATTCCTCCGCGTCGGGGACCGGTAGCAGTTGCGCCACCGACAGAACGATCTCTCCACCGTTGGTGCGGTAGAGCTGGTAGCGGACGAGTCGGATGTCGATGCCGGACTCGTACAGGTAGAGGGCGGCGTTGGTAACTGTTGGCCCGAAGTCACCCGCCATGAGGATGATCCGTGGCGTTCGCAGTGTCTCGTCGGAGACGCCTTCGGCCCATTCCTTCAACTGTGCCAACGCCTCGTCGGTGGTCGTATCGCCGCCGAGGTGCGCCGCGTGGACTTCGGCGAGACTGTCGAGGCTGAACAGGCGGGCCATGGCCGCGTAGTTGATCGCCTGCATCGTAACGGTGTCTGGGGCGCGGTCCCGCTTGAGTTCGACGACGACGAGCCGTCCCGCCCGGTCCAGACCCAATACGTCGAGCCGGTCGGCGGCCGGCGTGCCGCTGGCTGTGATCCATCGTCCGTATTCGAAGGTGACGACCTTCATATCGTTGTCGATGAGTTCTGGGTGGTCGACGACCCATTGCTGCAGGTGTTGACGTTCCAGTAGGCCGGCTTCCACCAGCGAGATCCGCTGTGCTGGTACCGCGTTGACGCCGTTCACCGTGAACACGATCTCGTCCGGCATGGGCGGTGCCTCCTTGCGCTCTGCCTGTGGACTGGAACTGCCGGGGCGCAGGTCGATGAGTTGAGTTATTCAGGGGTGGACAGCGTGGCAGCTCATTGTCACGCTACCGGTTGGGCTGGCGTGGACGCAGTGAGCGATTCAGGCACGCGGGACGACATCGGCACCGGTGGGTGCCGCACAACCGGTGACAGATGCGGATCAGCCTTGCCCTTTCCCAGCTGTTGCACGTGTAGCAGCTGTCTACCGCCGCTGCGGCCAGACCGATGTCCAGGTACCGCAGGTGTCTTCTGAATAGGTGCGGTCCGGATTGCGTTCGGCCCACGCAGACGCGGAATTCGGCGGTGGCGTCAGGGGCAAGGGGGACGGTGACGCGTTTGGGAGGATTCGTCGTCACGGCGATCCAGAGCATCGTGCGCGAGTACGACGTCGACGGCATCAACCTCGACTACGTGCGCTACCCCGACTTCAACTCCACCACCACGCACAGCGACTGGGGCTACAGCGAGACCTCGCTGGCCCGCTTCCGCGCCGCCACCGGCCGCACCGACACACCGGTCCCCTCCGACCCGCAGTTCTCGGACTGGCGGCGCACCCAAATGACCAACCTGGTCCGCAAGATCTACCTCGGCATGTGGGAGGTGGACCCGCAGGCGCGCCTGTCGATGGACGGCATCACCTACAGCTACGGGCCGCAGACCATGGGCGGCTGGGAGAAGACCCGACCCTACGCCGAGGTGTTGCAGGACTGGAAGGGCTGGCTGGCCGAGGGAATCATGGACACGGTCGTCGCCATGAACTACAAGCGCAACTGGATGCCCGACCAGAAGCAGATGTACGACGAGTGGACCGAGGTGCTCGCCGACTGGCAGGGCGACCGACAGGCGGTGATCGGGCCAGCCCTCTACCTCAACGACATCCCCGACAGCGTCGAGCAGGTGCGCCGAGCGCTCGCCCCCACCGCCGCGGGCAACACCGCCGCCGGCTGGAGCGGCTACTCGTACGCCAACCCGACCCGCGCCGGGGTCGGGGTGACCGAGTTCCACATCGTGTTGATGTTGACCCAGGCGTGCACCTCCAGGCCCGCCGCGTGCCCCTGCGCGATGACCTCGTCGAGCGGGTCGTAGGGCGCTGGTGCGATCGCCGCGTCGGTGCGCGGGTAGAGCGCCCGGTTGCAGAAGCAGTCGTAGCGCCGGGCGATCTGGACGATCAGTGCGTTGGCGTTAATCTTCTTGGCGTCCTGCACGAGCCTGGCGACCTGCACGGGGGTGTAGGCGCCCTCGTTGAACGCGTCGACCCAGTAGCTGCGCCACTGCTGGGCGGGTTCGGTTTCCGGGTCCGCTTTCGCGGCGGTCGCCATGTTTAGCGCGAGGACGGTGGCGGTCAGGACGGCGGCCACTCCATCGCGGTCCCGTTTGACGATGAAAGACGCTCCGGAGTAGCCGACGAGATGAATAGGCCCCGTTACGCGAGTCGAGATCCAGTTGAGGACGGTCCAAAGTTCGGCTATCTCGCTGCTCGAGTCGGTCAGATGACGCGGATACATATACGGCCGGACGGAAAGAGGTAGCGCGGTTATGGGCCTTCCATACAGCTTCGGCATATCATTTCTGTCCGCATTGAATACGTCATCCACTACGGTGGGTCGCGTCGAGTCGCCGAGCCCTTGAAAGTCCATGTAAAACACACGGACGCCCCGAGTTCGCCAAGTACTCGGCCCACCCCTTGCGACCTGCCCATCCACCGAACACCGGGGCAGCTGGCACGCTCCTGCCAGCCACCATAAGGGCGACCGGAGCCTCTGTTGCTCCCGGCCCGGGGTCATACTCCACCACGGAAAGTTGAATCCGTTGACCCCGGTTCGCGTCAAGGGTCGAAGTGTGATCCACAGACCAGGATGTAACCGCCATAGCAATCCAATCAAGATAGCTGACGCTTTGACACGATCTTGAATGACCGATCCAGCCAGCGGCGAACCATCGGACCACCGGTCACCCAGCTGAGCGATTGACACAGGCTGCCGGGCCCTTGGCCCTCATCCGGCTCGCTCGTCCGGGCAGGGTCGTTGCGTTCTGAAGTTACTGCTGGTCACGGCGGTGATGATGCCGTGTGGCCGGCGGGTGGCGCGTCGGGTGGCGCGGGCGATGTTGGTCTCGCCTGAGGGTGTGGCGGTAGCCGATCGCGGTGTTACGCAGGGTGGCCAGGACGGCGGGTCCGGTACCGGTCCGGCTTGGTGCAGGTCTGGTGGTGGTGACGGTGACGGTGACGGCCTGACGGTGCGGCTCTCGCGGCGGCCGTGGCCGCCGTCGCGGGATTGGTTGCCGATCGGGATCTGCGCCCAGGGCAGGGTCTTGAGTTGGGTGAACAAGGTCGGCACTGAGGTGATCACTGCACCGCCCGGGTTGGGTGAGACAGCCGAAACTGCGTGCACCTTTCGACCCTTTTGCGGACCTATCTGGCATTATTGGGTATGCTGATCGCGAGCCGTTTCCTCCCTCTGTTGAGGATGATCCGCTGAGGGGTTCCAGTGGTAGAGCTGTTCCGCTTCATTCAGAAGGCGGTCGTCGTTCCGGTGGATGGAGGGTCTATCGATCTCACGACGACATCGACCTTCCAAGATCAACTGCGTGATTTGATCACTAGCGGTCAGCCGCACAGCGCGGTCCGAACCAAGGCCGAGCAGTTCCTGAACACGCTCACCAGCAGTGGGTTGTCCCGGGCGGCGAACTACCGGACGCTGCGGAAGAAGCTGCTCGACATGCTCCCCACCTCGCCCACACCCGCCAAGATTGATCAAGCCGTCAAGGACGTGCTCGGCGTGAACAACGCACAGAGCCTGGTCGGCTCGCAGGCGTTCGCGAACGAGAAACAGTTGTCCAGCGACGTGCTCGTCGCGGTGAAGATCACGACGCGGTTCGACAGGGTCGACACTCCGACGATCGCCACCATGCGAGTGGTGATCGCGTTCCTGGAGGACTTCGTGGCCGGCCGGGTCACCCCGCTGACTGCCGACACCATTGTCAAGCTGCTGGAGCGGCCGCTGCGCTTCCCGGAGGCCTTCCTGCCGCCCGAGCCGACCCCCGCCGCGTCGCTCACCGTGACATCGCCTCCCGATGACGAGGCCGCGAGGACCGCCTCACTGGTCGTCGAGCAGGAAGCGTTGCAGCGCGCCTACGACCTGCTGATGACCGTACGCCCGGGCCAGCTCGCGGTCACGGGAGGCACCGCGGAGGAGACCGGAAATGAGACCGCCTATCCGGGAGACACGAGTGACGGTCACGCCACCAGCAATCAGGCCGTCGCGGCGCCAAGCGTGCTCGGGGTGTCCCAGCACACCCTGGAAGCCTTGGATCCCACGGTTCTGGAGCACCTGCGTGCCGAGCTGTTCGATGTCGGGTCCGCCGCCCTGACCGACATCCTCGAGGTGGTGAAACGCCGGTGGTTCGAGGTCTCGCGCGAGGTGGAGCCGGGCAAGGTGCCCGCGCCCGCGAGAACCTACCGCCTCGGCGCCCACGTCTTCGCGGTGCAGGAGCCCGCGCCGTCGGCGGAAGCGGCACCGGAGGAGGAACCGACGCCCGACTTCAGCCATGCGGTCACTCGCCCGGTCGGGGTCGGTGATCTGCAGGTGGTGCGCCAGGAACTGATTGGCTATGTGCCCGCCGAGATCTCCCACATCGAGAACGTGCTACCCAGGGAGCTGGTACGCCGCACCACGAAACGCGAGGAGACCAGCGAGCTGGTCGTCACCGAGGAAATTGGGACCACGCAAAGCCAGGAACGCGATACCCAGACCACGCAGCGTAACGAACTGGCGGTCGAAGCTCAGAATGAGGCGGGCCAGGAAAGCTTCTCCACCCAAGAGCAGACCTCGACCTCCAATTACGGCAGGCTCGTGGAGAACAGCAAGACCAACTACGCGCGCAGCGTGACCGACCGCGCCGTCAACAAGGTGACGCAGAGCGTTCAGCAGCAACGGATCCAGCGCGAGAAGCGGGTCTACACCGACGAGGTCATGCACGAGATCAACAACACGCAGGGTCCGGGGCAGCATCCGATTCGTGGTCTGTATCAATGGGTCGACAAGAAGTACAAGGCGAAGGTCCTCAACTACGGCAAGCGGTTGCTCTACGACGTAGTCGTGCCTGAACCGGCCGCTTTCCTGATCAAATCGCTGAAGACGGCCGCGCAGCCGGAGAACTTCCAGCTCGTCCGGCCGGCTGAGCCGGCCATCTCACCCTCGGCGCTCAATGCCGCGAACTACATGTACTGGGCGGCCCAGTACGGGGTGACGGGGGCGGTCACGCCTCCCCCGCCCGACCTCATCACGACCGTCGCGCACAGCGACGCCGGCAAGGTGACCGAGAAGACCAATCCCTACGAGGGATTCTTCACCCAGCACTTCAGCCAGTTCAGGATCCGGATACCGGACGGCTATCGCGCCATCGGCGGCTACGTCCAGCGCACCAACCACAACCGCGCGAACGAGACCGAGCACAAGAAGTTGTTCGAGTTCTTCATTGGTGAGAACACCTTTCTACGGTTCGGGGCCAACGACATCGACCGCCTCAACAAGTCGTTCACCCTCAACGATGAGAGCGGCGAGATCCCGGTCACCGTGCGCACCTTCGAGGAGATCGTCCAGTTCAACTACGCGGTCGGGATCAACTGCCGCCTGTCCCCTGACGCCTACGGGCAATGGCAGCTGAAGACCCACGCGCAGATCGTCGCGGGCTACCACCGCCAGCGTGCCGAGTACCTCGACCAGCTTTCCCGCCACCAGGCGGCGGTGCGCACCCAGATGGCCCTGGCGCACGGATTCTCCCGCGACACTGGCATGGAGCGCCAGGAGCTCAAGAAGGCCTTCATCCATCTGCTGATGAGCGAGCACTTCGGGGCCGTTTACTACCCGACACCGAATCCGGAGAGCTTCCCGCCGGATCCCCACTACATCAAGGCTTGGGGTGCGGTGGTGGCGTTCTTCGAGCGCGCCTTCGAGTGGGAACACCTGATGTACGTCTACTACCCGTACTTCTGGGGCCGCAGCGCGAAGTGGGGTGAGCTGATCCTCATCCAGGACCTCGACCCGGGGTTCGAAGCGTTCCTGAAGGCAGGTGCGGCCCGCATCGTGGTGCCGGTCAGGCCGGGTTACGAGGCCACGCTGGCGCACTTCCACGAGACCGGGGACGTGTGGATGGGCGAGGAAATCCCGGACATGTTCAGCGAACGCTATGTGTCGATCATCGCCGAGATCAAGGCCCGCAACGCCAACGCGGATCAGGAAGTCTGCGTGGAGGAATGGGAGGTCCGGCTTCCGACGACGCTGGTCATGCTGCGCGAGGACGACACTCTGCCGGTATGGACTCCCACGCCTTGCAATCCGGCTGTCTGACCCGGATCGCGGTGACCCGCCATGGCTGATGATCTGCAGGCCGGGCTGGCGAAACGCCGGAGGTGGTTCTTCGAGACGCAGCTTCGTCGGCTCAACCTCGGCACCTTCCGTGACCTCGTCAGGGAGACGGCGGACCCGGACGAGAAGCAGCTGCTCGACCTGATCAGCGAACCCTTCGTGACGCCGGCGATACCTCGCCTGCAGGTGGGAAGCTCGAAGTCCCCGCTCGGCGACGTGTACCTGGACAGCAGGCAACCGGTTTGGACGTTCGACGAACAGGCACGGCGGGGCGCCTTCGCCACCTTCATCGGGCCGCGCTGCGACTGGCTTGAGTTTAAGGAGCCCCGCCGGCTGGCCGAGGTGCTGGCCGGTTATGCCGCGCAGTTCGAGACCGACAGGTTCACCTCGGTACTGGAGAAGTCGCCCATCGGCTTGTTCCGGCGCAAGGCCGCCACGGCCGACAACGACCCGAACACCCCGTGGGACGAGCGGGTCCTCACCGACCAGAAAGGGCCGGCGATCTGCCGGGCGATGATTGCCGCGGCGAAGCCCTGGCTGCTGCCCGAGCTCTACCATCCGGTTCACAGCGACAGCACGGAGATGTCGAGGTGGCTCGAAAATCTCGAACGCTTGGTCGCTGACTTTGAGCGCGAGTTGATCAACAGCACGGGCGGGTTCGGCTGGAGCAAGCTACCTTTCGATCGCCTCGCCCCGGATGCATACCGCGACTGGGTAGAGCACTTCTTGACGGAGTCGTTGAAGAACGACCCCAAGGTGAAGGTGCAGTTCCTGGCTCAGAATCCCAAAGAGAAGGGCGGGCTTACCTACTCCTACAGCATCAGCGTCGAGACCAATGGGTACCCGCTCCGCGACGCGGACGCGTACCCGTTCTCGCACAAGGTGAAGTACTGGAAGCGGGTCATCGACTCGACCGTCAAAGAGGTCTACGTCAACAAGGAAAACTCCGACATGGGCCTGTGCTTACTCATCCGGATGCTGTACCTGTTCGGGACCGTCAGTCAGGACGTGACCACCGTCGACAAGCTGCGGTGGCGCACCCGCGCGGCGCCCGGACCGGAGTTCGAGGAGTTCTTCGCCAACCGCGCCGCCGATGAGTACTTCAAGAAACACCCCGACGACATCACTAGGCTCTCCGATGCTCGCACGAAACTGCGGAAGATCTTGGAGGCGAGCGCCGCGCTGCCCCACACCGCCGCTGTCACGTTCTCACCAGTCGTCGAGGAGGTCTTGCGGCAGGCCATCCACAGCTACAAGTTCTGGCTCGACGAGCCGTTGCACGCCAACCGCAACACCAAGCTGCAGCAGGCGCGGACCGACCTCGGTTTCGGCGACATCGCCATGGGTGAGATGGAGTACTGGTCAGAGAACCACTACATCATGTTTGCGTCCTCAGAGTATCTGGCTGGACAGCTGTGGCCGGGGGACGAGTTCCAGCCGGGCAAGGAGTTTCTCGATGCGGGCAGCAAGACGGGCGTGCGGACCGGGGCCGAGCGCAGGGAGCGCGGCAGGGCGCGGGTGTTGCGTTGGCTCAACCACCGCCTCATGTTCGGCTGGACCGAGTTCAACTCGTCGGGCTACTACCGCGAGCATCTGTGGGCGTTGCTGAACCTTGTCGATTTCGCGCTGGACGATGAGGTACGCAAGAAGGCCACCCTTGTCACCGATCTTCTGATGTTCGATGTGGCGCGGTTCCAGCACAAGGGTGCGATGGGCGCGGTGGGCGGGCGCAGCCAGTTCAAGTCGAAGTGCAGCGGATGGGATAACGCGCTCGGCGACGTGGTGGAGATGGCTTTCGGGACCCGGGGCCTGTTCACCGACGGGGATTCGCTTGTGGGCGCGAGCTTTGCGACATCGACCTACAAAGTCCCCGACGTGCTGCTTGAGATCGGCGTGAACCCGCCGAAGACGGGGTTCGTGGACCGCTCACGGGTATCGATAACTTTCGACGAGGCCCCCAAGTACGGCATCCTCCAATCGCAGGAGTCGGACGAAATCGACTCGCTCCGCAAGGGTTACGCGCCGAAGCTGGCCAAACACTTCCCTTTTATCGGGGACGTGAACGACAAGATCGCCAAGTGCCACAGCGGCTACGGTCAGTTCGAGGACAGCATCGTCTTCTGGTGGGGCACGTCGGCACTCTTCAACAAGCAGATGGCTGTCGGTTCCCTCGACTGCATAGAGGCGTTCGGCCTCAACGAAAACAAGGCATTCAAGACTCTCGCCTTGATCATGGGGGTCCTCACTTCGGTCAAGGAGGTGACCGACACCGTGGTCGGGGCGGCGATCGGTGCGGCCGTCGGCGGCGGGGTGGGTGCCGTTGCCGGTACCGTAATCGGGTTCCTCACGCGCGACAACGTCGAGGACATCGCCGATGACGTCTCGGTGCTTCTCGAGGGCTCTACGCGGACGCGCGCCAACATCTACACCTACAGCAACGGCGACATCATGCTGTCCAGCATCCAGAACTTCCGTGCCGGCCAACTGAACTACCAGTCCAACGTCAATCAGGCGACAGTGAACAGCGCCCTCAACGTGTTCACCACGGCCGGGTACGCGGGGATCGACATCTCGTTTCTCGTCGCCGCGGGCGTTGGGGCCGTTGTTGGCGGCACCGTCGGCGGCATCCCCGGCGCGATCGTCGGCACGGCGGGCGCTGTCGCCGGGAACGAATTCGGTCTCGAAGGCGAGAACCTGTTCGGTGACGAGACCGACGGGCCGGCGTGGTGGACCGGGTATTGGGCGCTGCCGATGGTGGTCCAGGACCGCGGAGCCTCGATCATCGCCTACAACTTCCACGACATCCAGAGCCTGCTCGCCGAGACCGGATCGCATGCCTGGTTTCCCAAGTACGGTTTCGAGCGCACTGACGAGGTTCGTTGCTCCGCCTACGACGACGACAACCTCTTCCTGCAAGACGTCTTCGACATCGGGCCCAAGGGATTCTGGCTGTTCGGCAAGGTGACCCACCAGGTCGAGGGCGTCGCGGTCGCGGATCGGCCGGAGGCCTACATCGGGCTGTTCTCCAACCGGCGCCCCGACTGGCTCAGCCGGGAAGAGCACGCCGATGTCTACGATCGCGTGTTTGAGGACGCGAGCGAGAAGCCGATCGAGGAGCTGGAAGACAAAATCGACGACACCGAGAACCCGGACGAGAAACGCAAACTCGAACACGACAAGGTGAAACTGGAGCGAGTCTGGGACGAGCCTTTGCCCAAGGACTACTTCGCGGACCGGGATTGGTATGTCAACGGCAAGAACGTCTGGATCATCCAGGTTGGCAGCAAGGCCGAGTTCGGGGACTACGAGACGTTCAAGTCCTCTGTGAGCCGCGCGAAGGTGACCCTCGACGACGCGGGCGACCTGGAGTGCACCTATCACATGCCGCTGCCCGACGGCACCAGTACGGCGCTGTCCCTCAAGTACGAGGACGGCGGCGAATTCGGCCTCGGCGGAAGTCCGCTGGCGACCAACCTCTATCCGCGGTTCGAGAACCCCTACCTACGCGGTCGCCGTGTGGAGTGGGGGCAACGCGCCTACGTCATCGAGTACAACGGCAAGACGCTGCTCCATGACTTCCACGACTTCACCGATCCTGTTCGCACCGAAGATTTTACGGTCACCGACGCCGATCGGGACACGGTCCGCGCCCTGGTCATGTTCGCCCACACAGGCAACGAGGAGATGGAGGAGCTTACGATCGGCACGGCGACGGTTCGGATCGGATGCGCGACCGTGGCCGACAACGAGATCGTCGCCGTTGGGCCCGCGGCGGAGAACTCCGCACACGACGCGGAATGGATCTTCTTCGACATACCCACCCGCTTGTCGCCGGACTGCACCATCGAGCTGGCGCACCGGGCGATCGACGACGGTGACGACGAGGCCGAATGGGTAATGAGCTTCAGCCTCAAGGCGTTGATGGGCGACCACACGCTCCGCGACTGCGCGCTGTCGTTCAACGCGGCTCAGTTCGACGAGGATCGCCGAGCCGCCGGTCCGTTGCCGTTCGCGGTCGGCACCGATCGGTGGCGGCCCTGGGAATCGGTGCCGGACAGCCGAATGTGGGAAATCATTGTCCTGGCGCAACTTCCGTCGCCGGATCGCTTCTACTACGACCACGCCGATCTGCTTGTCGCGGCGCCGCGGCTGCAGATGCAGCATCGTGGGCTGGAGCCGTGCCTGGAAAAGCCGGTCCGCTGGGCCGCGATCCCCACCCCGCCGGGCGGACCCGAGTTCACGCCAGGATGCTCGGTCCGGGCGTTCTCCCGGTTTCCCGGGGACCTGGTGGCGGTGGTGCTTGAGTCGGGACATCTGTTCCGTTCCTCCCCCGACAGCACCGGACGGTGGGACGCCTGGACGCGGGACGAGCCACTGCTGCCGGGTTCCCCGCCGCAACCGGTTCCGCTCGCCTCGCCGGGCACGGTTTACGTCGGACCCTCGCACCTGTCGAACCAGGGCATCGAGTTGGTGGTCACCGGCGCGGACGGGCACATCTACGCCAATTTCGACTGGTGGGTCCTGGGATCGCTGCCGTGGCGCAAGGTCGAGGTCTCCGGCTTCACCCTCAAGCGCGACGGTGACTGCGAACTTGTGGACGACAGGCTATTCGTCCTCGACACCGGCGGCGCGATGTGGTCCACGTCCATCGAACGAGCACCGCTTCTCCCGGCGGATCCGGAGTGGGTGCGGATCAGCCCAGCCGAGGTCGCCGTGACGACCTTCACCGTTGTCGCCGGCTCATCCCCGGTGCGGCTGCTCGTGACCACCGCGGCCGGGCACGTGTGGGACGTGACCATCTCAGAAGGAGAATCCCCGCGGTGGATGCCGCTCGGCTTCCCCGCCGCCGGCACCGTGCCGCCGGGCGTCCGTGTCGCCTGCGCGACAACACATCCGGATCGGTTGGACATCTTCGTAGTCGCCGGTACCGCCCCCTACACGGCGACCTGGACCGAATCCGGCTGGGGCGGATGGGTTCCGGCGGGCCCGAACCCGCCGGACTTCCGTGCCGCCAGCCGCACCCCGCTGCTCGTGCACCGCGTCAACAGGCAACTGGAGCTTTACGTCGAGAAGGTGAACGGCGACCTCGTGCGCACCTGGTGGTCGTAAACGGTGCCACGTTCACAGCAATCGCCGGACCGGTGCTCGCGACGGCCGAGGCGAGTCCGCGACCCAGATTTATCCGTTCAAGGCTGCCGACTGGGCACTAGCATTGGCGCTGCAGGCGCGGGCAAAGGCGAACTTCTGTTACCTCGGGCAACTCCAGCAGGTGTCGTCTGAGTCGATCCTACTCCTCGCTGGACAGGTCCGTTCGGAAGCTGACGTAAAGGATCGGGCCCGTACCGTCACCGCTGCCTGTGTAGCTTACGTTGTCCGCGCCGAACCCGATTCCGCTACCGTCGCCCTCGATGATGCTTCTGAAGGACGGCTCCATCACCTTGAACTCAAGGCTGGTATGGACCGTGAACGTGTCTGGCGGAGCCAGTGCCATGTGGTAAATGCCCGCGGCCCAACCCACAGTCGCGACCATTGACAACGTCGCGCCGACGGCGACGGCCACACGCGATAGCCTCGGCCTCCGCTGCGGGTCGGCCAGAGCAGCGACGAAGAGAATCAGCGCGGCCGGGAGGTGTAGGAACCACCCGAGGATCCAGAGTACGACCGACAAGACAGATAGCAACATCGCATTGGTAAGGAGGCGATCCGAAACGGGTTACGACCCGGAACGCAAAGGGGGATCGCGGCGATAACGGCTGGGAGCCACCAAACCAACGCCGAGTCCGCATCCTTCACGGTCAACCAGGTCACGGGGATGATCGAGGTCCAGAGCGCGACCGCCGCCAACACCCGAGACCACACATGCGCCTTCTCTCCGCCGCGAGGCTTGGCTCTTCACATCGATCATTGCCCTCGCGCGTCCGTAACCCAAGGTCGGCCATGGTCCGTCGGTTGCCTGCCATCCACGTGGCAGTAACGAGTGCCCGGCGGTCACGAGGGGGCACGAACGGCATGCGCTTCCTGCTCTGAACTAAGGGACGTCTCGTAACTCGGTGACCGGTCCATGGTGGATCATGGCGGGGTGCAGGTGATCTCGGCGGCCCGCCAGGAGTGGATCTTTCCGT
>NZ_JBIAZP010000016.1:0-139354 GCF_042899165.1 Micromonospora sp. NPDC000121 | reverse complement strand
CACGTAGCTCGGGTGCGAGTACACCGACTCCGGCACGCCCGCCGCCGCCAACTCCTCCGGCGAGAAGAACGTCACCGACTCCACCCCGGCGCACACGTTCCGCCAGAACTCCGCCACGCTCGACGCGCCCGGGAAGCGACCCGCCAGGCCGACCACCGCCAGGGCGTTGTCGAACTGGTCGTCGAGGTGCGCAGGCAGCTCGGTCATCGGTCCGTCCCTTCCGCGAGG
The DNA here is from genome assembly GCF_042899165.1 of Micromonospora sp. NPDC000121. Taxonomy (NCBI): domain Bacteria; kingdom Bacillati; phylum Actinomycetota; class Actinomycetes; order Micromonosporales; family Micromonosporaceae; genus Micromonospora; species Micromonospora sp. NPDC000121. Next base: position 139,126 of record NZ_JBIAZP010000016.1, on the reverse strand, counting down.
CGGCGCTGTTCGTGCGCCTGTCGACGACGTGCCAGGGCGCCGCCGCGCACCGCCGCCCGGCGGAGCTGCGCGCGGCTGGCCGGTGACCCCGGGTCCTGCTCCCCGGCGGCCGGTTCCGGCGTGGCACGGATCCGGTCCAGGTGGGCCGCGAGCGCGGCCACGGTCGGGAACTGGAACAGGTCGACCACGTTCAGCTCGGTGCCGAGCCGCTCGGCGAGCTGCTGGCGGGCGCGCAGGGCGAGGAACGAGTGGCCCCCGAGGTCGAAGAAGTTGTCGGTGCGACCCAACGGCGGGACCTCGAGCACGAGGGCCCACACCTCGGCGACCGCGCGCTCGGTGGCGCCGACCGGCGGCTCCGCCGTGGCCTCCTGACGCAGCGGCCGGCCGTCCCGCCAGGACAGCCGGTCCCGGTCGAGCTTGCCGTTGGTGGTGACGGGCAGGGCGTCCACCGCGGCGAGGACCGACGGCACCATGTAGCCCGGCAGGTGCCGCCGGGCCACGGCCCGCACCTCCTCGTACGTCGGCGCCGGCCCGTCCTCGAGCACGAGCAGGGCGGCGAGGTCCCGGCGGTCCGGGTTGTCGCCGCGGACCACGACGGCGGCCTCCCGGACGGCGGGGTGGGTCACCAGCACCGCCTCGATCTCGCTCGGCTCGACCCGGAAGCCGCGCACCTTGAGCTGGCTGTCGAGCCGGCCGAGGAAGTCCAGCCGACCGTCGGGCAGCCAGCGGACGAGGTCGCCGGTGCGGTACATCCGGGCGCCCGGCGTGGCCCCGAAGGGGTCCGGGACGAAGCGTTCGGCGGTGCGGCGGGGGTCCCGCAGATAGCCCCGGACCACCTGGAGCCCGCCGAGGCACAGTTCGCCGGGCACGCCGACCGGCACCGGTCGCCCGGCACCGTCCAGCACGTAGGTGGTGACGTTGGCGATGGCACGGCCGATCGGGGGCGCGTGCACCACCGGCCCGTCCTGCGGGGGCACCGGGTCGGCCGTGGCCACCACGGTGTTCTCCGTCGGTCCGTAGTGGTTGATCAGTTGGGCGCGCAGCCCGGGCGGGGGCGTACGGGTCAGCGCGTCGCCCCCGGTGAGCAGCAGCCGCAGCGCCGACCCGGTCACGGCCTCCTCCGCGAGCACCGCCTCGGCGACGGTGGTGGGCAGGAAGGTCACGGTGATCGCCTCGTCGACCAGCCACCGCGCCAGCCGGTCGGGGGCGACCCGGACCGGCTCGGGCGGCACGTGCAGCGCGGCACCACCGGCCAGCGCCGCCCACAGTTCCCAGGTGCAGGCGTCGAAGCCGGGGCTGGCGACGAGGGTGGCCCGGTCCTGCGGCCCGACCCGGTAGGCGTCGAGGTGCCAGTGCACCAGGTTGGCCAGGCCGCCGTGGGTGACCTCGACCCCCTTGGGGCGCCCGCTGGAGCCGGAGGTGTAGATGACGTACGCGATCTCCCGTGGGTCCGGCTCCGCCGGCGCGGCCGCCCCGCCGGCCCCGGCGGCGGCCTCGCCACCGGTGGCGGCGGCGACGTCGAGCACCGCGGTCCGCGCCGCCGCGAACCGGCCGGTGAGGTCCTCGCTGGTCAGCACCGCGCAGGCCAGGCTGTCGGCGAGCGTGAAGGCGAGCCGGTCCGGCGGGTAGCCGGGGTCGAGCGGCACGTACGCCGCGCCCGCCTTGAGCACGGCGAGGAACGCGGTCACCAGCTCCGCTCCCCGGTCGAGGCAGACGGCCACCGGCCGGCCGGGTCCCGCGCCGACGGCCCGCAGCCGGGCGGCGAGGGCGTCGGCACGGCGGTCCAGCTCCCCGTACGTCAGCGTCCTGCCGTCGGCCCGCACGGCGGGGGCGTCCGGAGCCGTCCGGGCCCACCGCGCGACCAGGTGGTGCACCGGCCCGGTCGGGTAGTCGCGGACCTGCCCGCTCCAGCGGCGCACGATCCGGTCCTCCTCGGCCGGCTCCAGCAGCGCCGCCGCCGACAGCCGCCGGTCCGGGCGGGCGCAGAGCGAGCCGAGGATCGCCCGGTACTGCGCCATCAGTTGCGTGATGCGGTCGTCGTCGAACAGCTCGGTGCTGAACTCGAACTCGCAGTCGATGTGCGTGTCGCCCTCGAACGCCATCACGGAGAGGTCGAACTTGGAGACCTCGCCGACCATGTCGAGCAGCTCCACCGTCAGCGGACCGACGTGCAGGCGTTCGAACGGGGGGAGGTTCTTCATGGCGAAGACGATCTGGAACAGCGGGTGGCGGGCCGGGTCCCGGACGGGGCGCAGCCGCTCCACGAGCAGCTCGAACGGGGCTTCGTGGTGCGCCTGGGCGTCCAGCACGACGTCGCGCACCCGGGCCACCAGCTCGGCGAAGGTGGGGTCGCCGGACACGTCGGTGCGCAGCACGACGGTGTTCACCAGCAGGCTGACCAGCGGCTCCAGCTCCACCCGGTCCCGGCCGGCGACCGGCGTGCCGAGCACGACGTCCGACTGCCCGGTCTGCCGGTGCAGCAGCGCGACGAATCCGGCCAGGAGCACCATGAACGGCGAGGCGGCGTGCCGGCGGGCGGCGGCCCGGACCAGGCCGGTCAGCTCGGCGTCGAGGCGCACGGTCCGCCGACCGCCCCGCCAGCCCAGCACGGCGGGGCGCACCCGGTCGGGCGCCAGTTCCGTCGCCGAGGCGCCGGCGAGCCGCCGCTCCCACCAGGCGAGCTGGTCGTCGAGTTCGCCGGCGCCGACGCGGTGGTGCTGCCAGCGGGCGTGCCCGGCCGGGTCGACGGGCGGCCGGGCGGGCTCCGTGCCGTGCCCCGTCCCCGCCGCGTAGTAGCGGACCAGGTCGTTGACCAGGACGCTGAGCGACCAGCCGTCGACGACGATGTGGTGCAGGTCGAGGAAGAGCCGGTGGTCGTCCTCGCCGAGCCGGAACAGCCGGGTCCGCAGGAGCGGCCCGCGCCGCAGGTCGAACGGGGGCTGACGCTCGGCGGCGACCGCCTCGCGCACCCGGTCCTCCCGCTGCGCGGCCGGCAGGTCGGTCAGGTCGGTCACGTCGAGCCGGACGGCGGGCACGTCGACCGTCCGCTGCACCGGTTCGCCGTCGACGTCGTCGAACACCGTGCGCAGGGCGGGATGGTGCGCCACCAGCCGGTCCAGGGCGCCCCGCAGGGCGTCCACGGACAGCGGTCCGGTCATCCGCAGCACCGCCGGCACGTGGTAGGCCGGGCTGTCCGGTTGGAACTGGTGCAGGAACCACAGGCGGCGCTGCGCGAAGGAGACCGGGGCCGGGGCGTCCGGGTCCGACGCGTGTCCGTCGGTCGCGAACCGCCGCGGGCCGTCGGTGGCCGCAGTGTCGTCGGGCGGGGGCCCGGGGTCGGCCGTCGTGTCGTTGGCGAGGAACTCGGCCCCGGCCGCCAGCCGGCTGGCCAGCCGGGCCCGGACCGCGTCGGAAGGTGTTCGGCGCACGGTACCGCCTTCTGCTGGGACGGGCGGGACGGTCAGCTCACCGGCGACGGCGCCGGGCCCGGCGGGTTCACCGCCTCGAACTGGCTCGCCCGGCGCAACCGGTCGAGCAGGTCCGGCTGGGCGGCGCTGCCGCCGGGGTGACGCAACTGGTCGGCCAGGACGCCGTTGAAGGCGCGGACGAAGTCCTTGACCTGCTCGCCGGACATCCCCTTGCGCTGCAGGTAGAAGGTGCTCCACTGCTCGAACCCGAACTGCGGCAGCCAGACGGAGCTGGTCACGTCGACGAAGAGGTCGTCGATGATCTGGGCGGCGGTGGACCAGTCCATCGTCTGGTGGCTCCAGTTGAACGCCTCGCCCTTGATGCCCAGCTCGTCCCGGCGCTGGTAGATCGGGGTGACCGGGTCGCAGTACCACAACTGGGCCCGGAAGTAGTCCGGCCGGCCCTGCTCGAGCAGGTCCACGGTCTCGGCGACGGTCTCCTCCGTCTCGCCGGGGAAGCCGACGATCAGCGAGGCGTACGTCGAGATGCCGTGCTCGTTGAAGGCCCCGAGCGCGTCGATGTAGTCCGCCCGGCGGGCGGTCTTGTTCATCTGCTTGAGCAGCACGTCGCTGCCCGACTCGATGCCCAGGAAGACGCCCTCGCAGCCGGCTTCCTTCATCAGCTCGATGGTCCTGCGGTCGCCGTGGTCACTGCGGTAGAAGCAGTTCCACTTGAACCCGTAGTCCTTGTCGATCATCATCCGCAGGATGTCCCGGAACCGGTTCTTGGGGACGTTGAACGTGTCGTCGATGAACGTCACGGTGTTGACCGACGGCAGCTTGCGGATGTTGTCCAGCTCCCGCTCGACGTGCGTCACGTCGAGGTAGGTGTACTTGCCGGCCCGCTGGGGGAAGCCGCAGAAGGCGCAGGAGAACGGGCAGGACTTCGCCGTCCGGGTGGTGACGAACTCGTTGAACGCGTCGGGGCCGAAGACCTGGTAGTCGACCAGTTCGGTCAGCGGGTTCGACTCGATCTCGGTGCGGGTGTGGACGAAGTCGCCGTCCACGCGGTAGGCCAGGTTCGGCACGTCTCCCGGGTCGGTGCCGGACCGCAGCGCGAGCGCCAGCCGGGCCAGGGCCAGCTCGCCCTCGCGGCCGGTGATGTAGTAGTCCGCGCCGAGGTAGTCCATCATCGCGTCCAGGTCGGGGCGCTTGAGCGCGGCCACCTGGTTGGTGATGAACGGCCCACCGACCACGATGGACACCTTCGGGTTGTGCCGGCGGACGAACTCGACGATCTCGATGATCGGCTGCGGCGAGACGTACAGGGTCGTGGTGATCGCCACGAGGCGGACGTCGCCGTCCAACTTCTCCCGCAGCTGCTCCCGCTCGTGCTGGAACAGGTTGACGAAGTCGACGCTCAACCCCCGCCGGGCCAGGAAGCTGCCCAGCACGGTGACCACCGGCCAGAGGAAGTCGGCGTTGTGGAAGTACGGTTTCGGCGCGCCGGGCGGGCTCTCGCGCAGGTGACTCAGCGCGTCCAGCGCGCGCAGCGGTCGCCCGTCGAGGTCGATGTACGCCAGGCGCAGGTCGCGGAAGGCGCCGGAGTCGGACCCCATGAGGCGCACGTCGCTGACGTAGCTGGCGAAGTCGACGTCGTTGAAACCGACGATCAGGCAGTCTGTCATGTGCCGCTCCGTTCCGGACAAAGAGACCGGGGACCTCGTCGCCCGTTGCCGGGCCCGTCGAGTTGGCGCACCGGAGGCGCTACCGGGAATCGGCCGCCAGGTCGGCGGCGATGGCCCGCACCACCCCGGCGGGGTCGGTGATGTGGAAGAAGTGGTCGCCGCGCACGCTGTGGCCGCGGTACCCGCGGGACGTCATCCGCTGCCATCCGGCCATCGCCTCGGCCGTGGCGACCGGGTCCTCGGTGCCCGCGAAGCCGAGGATCGGCACGTCGACCGGGCCGTGCGCGACGCCGGCGTAGCGGTCGATCCAGCCGAAGTCGGCCCGCAGCACCGGGATGAGCAGCGCGGCCAGCGCCGGGTGCTCCAGGATCTCGGCCGGGGTGCCACCCATCCCGACGACCTCGCGCAGGAACTCCTCGTCACCCAGGCCGAGCAGCCGGCGGGCGAGTTCCGGGAGGTCGTCCGGGGGGCGGGATCCGCCGACGACGAGCCGCCGGGGCAGCGGGGCGCCGCGGCGCTGGAGTTCCGCCACGACGGCGTGCCCGACGAGGGCGCCGAAGCTGTGGCCGTACAGCGCGTACGGCCGGGTCTCGTCGGCGAGCACGTCGGCGACCTCGGCGACGTCGAAGACGGGCGGCTCGTCGATCCGGCTCTCCCGGCCCGGCGGCTGCAGGGGGCGTACCGCGATGCCCGGCGCCGCGGCCGGGATCCAGGCCCGGTAGGCGGTCGCCCCGGCCCCGGAGTGCGGCAGGCAGTACAACGCCACCGGCGCCTCCGGGGAGTCCGGGAAGAGGAACCACCGTGGTCGTCGGTCCGCCGAGTAGTGGACAGTCACCATTGATCCTTCCGCGGAGACTCAGTTGACGACGGCGACCGCGCCGCCGTCGACGCGGTGGTTGGCCCCGTTGACGAAGCCCGCGAGGGGGCTGGCGAGGAAGACGACCAGCGCCGCCACGTCGTCGGGTGTGCCGAGTCGGCCGGTGGGGTTGTCGATCGACTGGGCGAGGACGCGCTGCTCGATGTCGGACCAGTCGGTGCCCCAGCCCTGGTCGGCGGCGAGACCGCGGACGTACGCCTCGACGCGGGGGGTGACGACGATGCCGGGGCTGACGGTGTTGACGGTGATGCCGGTGCGGTCCAGCGCCCGGGCCAGCCCCGTGGTCAGGTTGACCAGCCCCGCCTTGGTCGTCGAGTACGCCACCGAGCCGACCTGCGGCTGGGTGGCGGCGCCGCTGGCGATCTGGATCAGCCGGCCCCAGCCCCGGCGACGCATGCCGGGGACCAGCGCCTGGGCGAGGCGGGCCGGCGCCACCACGTTGAGCTCGTGCAGGCGCCGCCAGTCCTCGTCCGTGGTGTCGTCCCACGGCCGGTCCAGGCCGGTGGCGGCGCAGTTGACCAGGATGTCGACGCCGCCGAGGTAGCGCTCGGCCGCGACCGCCAGTCGGTGCGGGCCGTCGGCGTCGAGCAGGTCCGCCACGATCGGTTCCGCGACGCCGCCCCTGGCCCGGATGCCCTGGGCCACGGACTCCGCGGCGGGCACGGAGCGCCCGTGCACGACGACCGTCACTCCCTCGTCGGCGAGCATCTCGGCGATCCGCGCTCCGATGCCGGACGACGACCCGGTGACGAGCGCCCGCCGACCGTCCAATCCAAGATCCACTGGTTCCCCCCGTGACATGGCTCGAACGCCGCACCCGGCGCGGGGCGGCCCCCTACCCGGACCTGACGACTCCGCCCGCGGCGGCCAGCTCAGCCGCGCCGGCGCCGCCCCGGCGGCCGGGCGCTCGACGCACCGCGGCAGGCGGTCGTCCGCCGCCCGCGGTCGCGGTGCTCACACACCCGGTCGACAGGACGGATCAGCACTTGGATGTCCCTGCTCCCCCACGTTGTTCCGCCCGCGGCGGTGTCGCCGCCACGACGCGTACGACACCGGCGTCCCGACCCCCCGGAAGCACTCCGACGCATTTCCGCCGGGCCCCGTCGGGACTCGGGAAGCACATCATGGAGCCCGGACGGAGTCAATCCCCACCAATAAGTTCGGGGTCACCGACGTACGCATTAGCGCAGGCACTCCGGCAATTAACGAACCTTTGGTCGCCGCGCATTATCACGGCTAGCTGCAGTTTCACGGGATCGAGTGACGCTGATCACTGACTCAGTCGGGTGGCTGGGTGCGGCGGCCCACGCACGGTGGAACTTCCACGCCGAACCGCCCCTCATATCCCCCCAATTCGGACATCGGATGGCAAAAACTGGCGGTTCGGGTGACCATCCGATCACGGGTGGACACATACCGGCCGGTATGCAAGGATCACCGAAACGCTTGCGAATCGAACGAGGTCATTCGGAGGCAGGCAGGCCCCAACCGATCTTGCTTGTGTCGACTCTCCGAACCCCGACGCGGGTTCGCGTCTTTATAACTGGCATCAGACCGTCAGCGCCGCCCGTGCGAAGCCACCGCGGCAGACCGCCGCAGGGCCACTGGCCGCAAACCATAAACGTCCGTCGCAACGCTATGCGCATTGACGGACGTCGCCGCCGACGTGCCCTTTTCGAGTACGACCGCGCGTCCGCCCGTCACGAGCGGGACCGGGCGCGGGACGGGGACGGGATGAGGAAAGGATCCGGGCATTCCATGGACATCGCGATCGTGGGCATGGCCTGCGCGTTTCCCGGTGCCTCCGACGCGGCCGCATTCTGGGCCAACGTCGTCGCCGGCACCGACGCCGTGGTGGAGGTCGACCCCGGGCGGTGGGACGTGGACCGCTACTACTCGGCGGACGATCCCCGCCCGGGTGAGAAGAGCCCGTCCCGTTGGGGTGGCTTCCTGGCGCCGGTGCCGTTCGATCCGGTGGCCCACGGCGTACCGCCCGCCGCCCTCGGGAGCATCGATCCCGCCCAGCTGCTCGCCCTGGTCATCGCCGAGCGGGCGCTGGCCGACGCCGGGTACGCCGACCGCCCGTTCCCCCGGGCGCAGACCTCGGTGATCTTCGGGGCCGAGCCCGGCGCCGACCTCGCGACCGCGTACGGGATGCGGGCGCTGCTGCCGACGTACTTCGCCGAGCCGCCCGCCGCGCTCGACGCCCACCTGCCCCGCCTGACCGAGGACTCCTTCCCCGGCATCCTGGGCAACGTCATCGCGGGGCGCATCGCCAACCGGCTCGACCTGGGCGGGGTCAACTACACCGTCGACGCGGCCTGCGCGTCCTCGCTGGCCGCCGTCGACCTGGCCTGCAAGGAACTGGCCGTCGGCACGAGCGACATGGTGCTGTGCGGCGCGGTGGACGTGCACAACGCGGTGCACGACTACCTGCTCTTCGGTTCGGTGCAGGCGCTGTCGCCCACCGGGCGGTGCCGCACCTTCGACCAGTCCGCGGACGGCATCGTGATCAGCGAGGGCGTCGCCTGTCTCGTGCTCAAGCGGTTGGCCGACGCGGAACGCGACGGCGACCGGATCCACGCGGTGATCGCCGGCGTGGGTGGGGCCAGCGACGGCCGCGGCATGGGCCTCACCGCCCCCCGGGCACAGGGCCAGCGGCACGCGGTCGAGCGGGCCCTGCGGGCGGCGGGCGTCGCGCCCGGGGAGATCGGCCTCGTCGAGGCGCACGGCACCGGCACCGTCGTCGGTGACCGCACCGAGCTGTCCGCCCTGTCCGAGGTGTTCGCCGCCGACGGGGCGGGGCCGGCGACCTGCTCGCTGGGCTCGGTCAAGTCGCTGATCGGGCACACCAAGTGCGCCGCCGGCATGGCGGGCCTGATCAAGGCCGTCCGGGCGGTGCAGACCGGGGTCCGCCCGCCGACCGGGCACCTGACCCGGCCCAACTCCTACTGGGACGCCACGGCCAGCCCGTTCGCCTTCGACGGCACGGCCCGGCCCTGGCTCGCTCCCCCGGCCCGGCGCGCCGCCGGCGTCAGCGCCTTCGGCTTCGGCGGCACCAACTTCCACGCCGTGGTCCGGGCCCACCCCAGCACCGCCGACCCCGACCAGGCGTGGGAACGCTGGCCGGCGGAGCTCTTCCTGCTCCGCGCGGCCGACGAGCAGTCGACCGCTGCGGCGGCGCGGGCCCTGTCCGCCCTGGCCGCCGACGCGCCGCCCGGCGACGGGGCGCTGCACGCCCTCGCGCTCGAGTGGTACGACCGCACCCGCGACGACGACCGGCCGGTCCGGGCCGCCGTCGTGGCCGGCGGCCTCGACGAGCTGCGGGAGCGGTTGCGACTGGCCGCCGCGGGCACCGCCGACCCCGGGGCCGGGGTCTACCTGGCCGACCCGGGCCCGACGGAGCCGCCCGTCGTGGCGCTGGTCTTCCCCGGGCAGGGCAGCCAACGCCCCGGCATGCTGGCCGACCTCTTCGCGGCCTTCCCCGCCATGCGGACCGACCTGTACGACGACCCGGCGCTGGCCACGGTGATGTTCCCGCCCACCTCGTTCGACGAGGCGACGGCGGCGGCGCGCGCGGCCACGCTCGCCGACACGCGCCACGCCCAACCGGCCCTCGGGGTCGCCGAACTCGCCCTGCTGGAGCTGCTCGGCTCCCTCGGGGTCCGGCCCGACCTGCTCGGCGGGCACAGCTACGGCGAACTCGTCGCCCTGCACGCCGCCGGCGCCCTGTCCCGCCCGGACCTGCTGCGGCTGACCGCCGCCCGGGCCGCCGCGATGCACGCGGCCGGCGGGCGGGGCGGCGCCATGGCCGCCGTCGCCGCGAGCGCCGACGAGGTCGCCGCCGCCCTCGCCCGGGCCGGCCTCGACGACGCCGTGGTGATCGCCAACCACAACGCCCCGGAGCAGGTGGTGATCGCCGGCCACGAGGCGGCGGTGGCGACCGCGGTGACCGGGCTGCGCGCCCAGGGCCGGTCCGCCACCACGCTCGGCGTCTCCTGCGCCTTCCACAGCCCGGCGATGGCCGACGCCACCGAGGAGTTCGCCGCCGTCCTCACCGACTGCGAGGTGCAGCCGCCGCGGCGGCCGGTCTGGGCGAACGCCACCGGCCAGCGCTACCCGGACGCACCCGACGAGATCCGCGAGCTCCTCGCCGGGCAGCTCGCCGCCCCGGTGCGGTTCCTGACCCAGGTCGAGGACATGTACGCCGCCGGGGCCCGGGTCTTCGTCGAGGTGGGGCCCGGCCGCGTGCTCAGCCGGATGATCGGCCGGATCCTCGGCGACCGACCGCACCGGGCGGTCAGTTGCGACGTGCCGAACGAGCCGGGGCTGCCCCGCCTGCTGCACGCCCTGGCGGAGCTGGCCGTCGCGGGGGTGCCGGTGGACCCGGCCCGCCTCTTCGCCGGCCCCCGGGCCACTGCGGCCGCCGCCCCCGCCGTCACCGGGTGGACGGTCGACGGACACCTGGTGCGGGGCCCGGACGGCAACCCGGTGCCGAACGGCCTGCGCCCCGCCGACGAGGCGCCCCGGCTGGCGGCGGCGGACAGCGCCGGCAGCGGAGATCCGCGCGAGACGGCGGTCCTGGAGTTCCTGCGCAACAGCCGGGAGCTGGTCGACGCCCAGCGCGAGATCGTGCTCGGCTACCTGGACCGGGAGCCCCGGCCGCGGCGGTCCACACCGGACCCTGCGCCGGCCACCGCGGCGTCCGCCGCCCCCGCCCGCGCCGAGGCGGCCGACGCCGGCCCGGCCACCGTCCTCGACCTCGCCGTCGACCTGCTGAGCGAGCGGACGGGCTATCCCGCGCAGATGCTCGCCCCCACCATCGACCTGGAAGCCGACCTCGGCATCGACTCGATCAAGCGGACGGAGCTGGCCGAGACGCTGCTGCGCCGGCTGGCGGTGCCGCGACCGGAGACGCGCGTGTCGACCCTCGTCGGCGCCCGTACGATCGCCGACCTGGTGGCGCTGCTTCCCCCGCTCGATCCGGCGGCGACCGGCCCGGCCGCGACGCCGGTCGCCGTCCCCGAACCGGCCGACGCTCCGACGGCCGACCGGGCCACGCGCGACCCGGAGACGGCCGGGCGGGCCACGCCGGACGCCGGGACGCCCGCCCCCGGCAGGGCGCCGGACCGGTACGTCCCCGCCCTGCTGCCGCTGCCCGCGCCGTCCCGGCCCGCCGCCGACCTCTCCGGACGCGTCGCGGCGGTCGCCGGCGGCGCGCCCGCCCTGGCGGACGCGCTGCGCCGGCGGCTGGCCCGCGCCGGGGTCGTCGCGGCCGACGCCGCGACCCCGCCGGGAGACCTCGACCTGGCGATCCTGCTGCCGGTCACGGACGACGCCGGCGAGCCGGCCCTACCGGCGGCGTACGACCGGCTCCGCGCGCTGCTCACCGCGGGGGTGCCGGACATCACCGTGGTCACCACGATGGGCGGTCACTTCGCGCCCGTCGACTCGGAGACCGCCCCGGCCGGGCAGCACGCCGCGCTGGCCGGGATCGGCTTCGCCGGGCTGGTCCGCACCGTGGCCCACGAGTATCCCGAGACCCGGGTCCGCCTGCTCGACGTGGACCCGCAGGGCGGTGCCGAGGCCGTCGCCGAGCGGATCGTCGACGAGCTGACCGGCGGGACGCCCCGGGGGGTGGTCGGCCTGCCCCACGGAGCCCGGGTGACCCGCCGGTACGTCCGGCAGGACCTCCCCGCCGCGTCCGGGGCGCTCGACCTGGACTCCGACTCGGTGGTGCTGGTCACCGGCGGCGGGCGGGGCATCACCGCCCGGACGGCGGTGGCGCTCGCCGAGCGGTACGGCTGCCACCTGGAGATCGTGGGCCGTACCGCCCCGCCGGAGTCCGCCGAGGACGCCGCCACGGCCGGCCTGACGGACCCGGTCGAGCTGCGCCGCGCCCTGCTCGCGGCCGGCACCGGCACGCCGGCCGAGGTGGAGCGCCGGTTGCGGGCCCTGCTCGCCGGGCGCGAGCTGCGCGCCGTCCTCGACCGGCTCGGGGCACACGCGGCGTCCGTGCGGTACCACCGGTTCGACATCCGCGACGACGCCCGCCTGGCCGCCACCGTCGACGAGGTCTACCGCCGGCACGGCCGCATCGACGTCGTCGTGCACGGCGCCGGGACGCTCGACGACCGGCTCATCCGGGACAAGGACCAGGCCGCCTTCACCGCCGTCTACGACGCCAAGGTGCGCAGCGCCCGGGTCCTGCTGGACGCGCTGAAGCCGGACCTGCGCCTGCTGCTGTTCTTCTCCAGCGTCTCCGGAGTGTTCGGCAACCGGGGGCAGGCCGACTACGCGGCGGCGAACGACGCGCTGGACACCCTTGCGCTGGCCGCCGCCGACCGCTTCACCGGTCGCACCCTCGCCGTGGCGTGGGGTCCGTGGGCCGCCGCCGGCGGCGGCATGGTCTCGGCCGAGCTGGAGCGGGAGTACGCCCGCCGCGGCATCGCGGTGATCGACCCTGAGGCGGGCGTCGAGGCGCTGATGCGCGAGATCGCCGAGGGCCCGCGGGACGCGCACCAGGTGCTGTACGTGGCCGGCGACCCGGCCCCGTTCCGGCCCGCCGGGTTCGATGACTGAGCCGGCCGGGCCGCCGTACCCCCGCCAGTCGGGACCGGCCGTCCTGCGCCTGTCGGCGTCCTCCCCGGCAGAGCTCGCGGACCGGCTCCGGGCGGCGGCCCGGGGCGGGCGCCGCCCGGTGGAGCCGGACGACCCGGGGCTGCCGTGCCGACTGGCCCTGCTGACGCCGACCCCGGACCGGCTCGCCCTCGCCCAGGAACTCGTGCTGCGGGAACGCTCCTGGGCCGGCCCGGCCGACCTCTGGTACACCACCGATCCGGTGCTGCGGCCGGACCGCCCCGGCCGGGTGGCGTTCCTCTTCCCGGGCCTGTCCGCGCACGACCGGCCACCGCTGGACGACGTGGCCGGGGCGTTCGGCCTGCCCGGCTACCCGCCGGACCGCACCGGGACCGTGGGCGGCCGGACGTGGGACCTGCTGCACACCGGGCGGCTGCTGGACGGCGCGCTGCGGCGGATGGGCATCCGTCCCGACCTCGTCGCCGGGCACAGCGCCGGCGAGTGGAGCGCCCTGTTCTCCGCCGGCAGGTGGGCGGCGGAGGCGTTCGACGACTTCGCCCGGCGGATGGGGCCGGACGCCTACCAACTGCCCGACGTGGCGTTCGCGGTGGTGGGCTGTCCGGTGGTCGAGGCGAGACGGCTCATCGACGGGGTGGCCGACGTGGTCATCTCCCACGACAACAGTCCCCGGCAGACGGTGCTCTGCGGCACCGACGCGGCGATCCACACCGCGTTCGCCCGGATCACCGACTCCTCGGTGCCCCGGACGGTGCTGCCGTTCCGGTCCGGCTTCCACAGCCCGATGCTGGCGCCCTACCTCGACCCGGTGGCCGCCATCCTCCGGGCCGTCCCACTGCGGGCCGCGACGGTGCCGGTCTGGTCGGCGACCACGGTGGACCGCTACCCCGACGACGAGTCGGCGCTGGGTCGGCTCCTGGTCCGGCACCTGGTCTCGCCGGTCCGCTTCCGGGAGCTGGTGCAGCGCCTCCACGACGAGGGCACCCGGGTCTTCGTGCAGGTCGGCCACGGCAGCCTCGCCGCCTTCGTCCGCGACACGTTGCACGGTCAGCGGCACGTCGTCGTCAGCGCCTCGGAGGGCCGCCCCGACGGGCTGGCGGCACTGGCCCGGCTCGCCGCGGCGCTGTGGGTGCAGGGCCTGCGACCGGACTTCGCCGCGCTGCCCGGCGCCGACGGTGCCGCCGACCCCGCCGTCCCGCCGGCGACGGGCGCCGTCGACGACCCGGTGCTCGCGGCGTTCCAGGCCGTCCTCGACGAGGTCGCCCACGCCAGCCACGAGGTGCTCGGCGGCTGGCAGCGCCGGCACCGGGATGACAAGGTACGTCCATGACGGAACGAGAGCTTCCCGCGCTGACCCGCGCCGAGCAGGAGCTGGTGGACCGCTACCTGCGGATCGTCGACCTGGTCGCCCGCCTCAATCCGGCACGGGACAGTGGGCACTTCGACGTGCGGGGATGCGTGCTGGCCGCGCAGGCGTTGGCGGCGGAGGCCAAGGCGATCGGCGTGACGGCGGAGACCATGCTCGAACGCGGCGAGGACGAACTGCACGTCGCCACGCTGGCCCGGGCGATGCGCGCCCTCGACGGCGAACGGCGGATCGCCCGGCTACGGCTGCCCCCGAACTGAACGTCGCACATCCAGGAGGGCAGGTTGCACGGTAGTGGGCAGCGGCTGGCCGTGGTCACCGGCGCGGCCAGCGGGATCGGCGCGGCGGTGGCGCGGCGGCTCGTGGACGACGGGTGGCGCGTGATCGGCTGGGACCGTCGCCCGTGTGACGCGAACGGCGTGACCGGGCGGCAGGTCGACGTGCGCGACTACGACCAGGTGGCCGCGGCGGCGGCCGAGGTCGATCGGGCCGACCTGCTGGTCAACAGCGCCGGCATCGGCGGGCGCGGGTTCGCCAGCGAACTGGCGCCGGCGGCGTGGGAGCGGGTCATCGGGGTCAACCTGTCCGGGACGTACTACTGCTGCCGGGCGATGTTCCCGGCGTTGCGGCGGGCCGGCGGGCTGGTCGTCAACATCGCCTCCGTGGCGGCGCACCTGGCGATGGTGGAGGGGGCCGCGTACTGCTCCTCGAAGGCCGGCGTCGCGATGCTGACCGAGGTGCTCGGGGTCGAGTGGGCCGCGCAGAACATCCGGGTCATCGCGGTCAGCCCGGGCTACGTCCGGACGCCGCTGGTGATGGACGGCATCCACCGGAACCTCCTCGACGAGGAGACCATCGTGCGGGGCACCCCGCAGCGTCGCCTTGCGGAGCCCGCCGAGGTGGCGGAGCTGATCCGGGCACTGGCGGCGGACGAGCTGCGCTACCTGACCGCCACCACCGTGCGCTTCGACGGCGGGTGGACCGCGAGCGGGGGCTACCAGCCGCACCTCGCGGGGGACCTGCTGCCCGCGCTGGGCGACGCGCCGCCCACCCCGGACAGGGCCGGCGCGACAGCGCGGGACTGACCAGGGCGGGGTCGACGGGCCGGTGGCGCCGTCGACCCCGGACGGATCGGCTCAGCTGGCCGCCATCGCCGCCGCGCTCTTCTTCCGGCTGCGCAGGATGGTGTCGACGAGCCCGTAGGCCACCGCGTCGTCGGCCGTGAGGATCTTGTTTCGCTCGATGTCGCGGGAGACCTCTGCCTGGGGGCGGCCGGAGTACTGGGCCAGCATCTCCTCCATCTGGGTGCGCATCCGCATGATCTCCCGGGCCTGGATCTCCAGGTCGGTGCCCTGACCCTGGAAGCCCTCGATGGCGGGCTGGTGGATCAGGATCCGCGAGTGCGGAAGCGCCATCCGCTTGCCCGGGGTGCCCGCCGCCAGCAGGATCGCGGCGGAGGACGCCGCCTGCCCCAGACAGACGGTCTGCACGTCCGGGCGGACGTAGCGCATGGTGTCGTTGATCGCCGTCATGGCGGTGAACGAGCCGCCGGGCGAGTTGATGTACATGGTGATGTCCCGCTCGGGATCTGTCGCCTCCAGCGTGATGAGCTGCGCCATCACGTCGTTGGCCGCGGCGTCGTCGACCGGTGTGCCGAGGAAGATGATCCGGTCCTCGAACATCTTGCTGTACGGGTTGGTCTCCTTCATGCCGTACGACGTCCGCTCAGCGAACGACGGCAGGACGTACCGTGCGTCCACGGACAGATTCGGCTTCCGGATCATGTTCGCCCTCTCTCCCTCGGAAATTGCTCCCCCGGCAAATTCACCCGTCGACCGGGCGACGCAGCGGAGATGATCCTCTGTCGACCCTATCCGCTTCCCGCACGGAATGCCGCTCCCAAACAGGGGTGTTTACGCGAGCAGCAGAAGCGCTCCACTACGGACGGTCGACGCTGCCGGCTGCGCCGCGCCCACAACGGATCGGGCGACGGCCGGGGGCGCGGGGGCGTCCCGGCGAGGGGCCGGCCGGTCCCGGATCCCAGGGCGCCCCGTCGCCGACAACGAGGGACGGCCACGCAATTCGTCCGCGCAGTTCGGCGCGCTTCCCGGGCATGGGAATTCCGCGAGAGCACGTCGACGGGTTACTCCACCGCTGATCGACACCGGTCAAATGCAGAAGCGACACCCGGCGGGCGGGCCCCGGTCGTCGACGCGGCCTGCCCGGCCCGAACGGCGCACGCCGGCTGCCCCGTCAGCCGAGCAGAGCCGCGCCCGACGGCGTACGGCCGGCACGTCCGGCTCCGCCGCTCACCGACGCACCCGAGGGGCGATCCAGACGCCGACGCCGTCGCCGTGGCACTGGTCGAGGCTGGTGGTGCTCACCCGGAGGGACACCTGCGTCGCGTCGCTGATGTCCACCCTGACCGCGCGGGTCTTCCCGAGGCCGACCGTGGCGGTGGAGACCGCCCTGCCGTCGGCCAGCACGGTGAACCGGAGCGGCAGCGCTTTCGCGGAATCGTCCGCGAGCCCCACGGTCGCCTCGAGGACCGCGTACTGCCGGCTGACCACGAACGTGGCCGTGAAGTTGTCGTTCTGCCAGCACGGAGACGCCGTGAGCACGGTCTCGCGCGGCTCGCCGGCCACGGTCCGCGGCTCCTGCTCCCAGCCGTCGAAGTCGTCCACCTCGGGCATCTCCGTCAACGAGCGCACCTCGGCCCCGGCGGTCTGCGACGCGGGCGGACCACTCGTTCCGGGCACCGGGGACGGGCTGAGCCCGGTGGGAGCCGCCGGGGTGGTGGGCTGGGGCTGCACGGGGGACGGGGTGCCCTGGACCGACGGCGCACCACCACGGCCGCCGGTGCCACGGGTGAGTTCCAGCGCGACCGGAATGGCCGCCGCGACCACCGTGGCCGCCGCGGCGATGACCGCGCCGACTATCGCGGGATGAAACCACCGACGGCGTCTCGGGATAGACACGGTCCGATTATGGCAACGCCGCGCACTGTGGACGTTGTCCGACGGCGGTGACGATCGGGCGTTCGGCGAGAAGTGGGACCGGCGGGCTGGGCAGCCGTGGGACCGCCTGGGGCGGCGTCTTCGGGCCGCGGCGCGAAGCCCGGCACCCATAGGATGCCGCGCATGCGACGTCTTCTCGGGGTGGCGGGGGCGCTGTTGGGCGTGGGACTGGCGACGGGCTGCACGGTTGACGACCATGATGCGCCGCAGCCGCCGAAGGAGATGTCGCGGGATCGGACGCGGGCGATGATAGGAGAGGTCGCCGCCGACGTCGTGCGAGAGCAGTTCGGGGCGCTGCCGGCACCGCAGCGCGAGGTGGAGCTCCGTTGTGACAGCGCGCGATGGTTCGACGTCGACCGCGCCTACGTCATGCAGAGCGTCTGGGATCTGCCGCTGGCACCGGAGGACCACGAGCGGACCCTGCGCGCGCTGGACACGGGCTCCGGGCGGATCGGCTCCGGACGGGTCGACAGCGATTTCATGGCGCTCGGCGACGGCCGGTTCACGGCACATGGGTACGACCCGGAGAACTCGATCGGGTACACGATGACGAGCAACGAGCCGCCGACCAGCGTGCGACTGTGGGTCAACTCGTCGTGCCTCCTCGACCCCGGGGACGGGGGCTAACCTTCGGGCATGTCCGCCTCCGCGCAGCGTCCGCTGCTCTTCCTCGACGTGGACGGCGCCCTCATCCCGTTCGGAACGCCACCGGCGGCACCGCCGGACACTCCGCGCAACCAGACCCGTGAACAGGTTCAGCCGGACGACGCCCATCCGTTGCTGCACCGGGTCGAGCCGGAACACGGCCGCCTGCTGTCCGCCCTGCCGTGTGATCTCGTGTGGGCGTCCACCTGGATGAGCGACGCCAACGACGTACTGGCGCCGCTGCTCGGGTTGCCGGCGCTGCCGGTGGTGGACTGGCCCGACTCAGACGACGGCGGCGCCCTCCACTGGAAGACCCGCGGTCTGGTCGAGTGGGCCCAGGGTCGCCCCTTCGTCTGGGTCGACGACGAGATCTCCCCTGCCGATCGCGTCTGGGTGTCCGCCCATCACCACGGTCCGGCCCTGCTCCATCGGGTCGATCCCCGGCACGGCCTGACCGAACGCGACTTCACTGTCATCAGGGACTGGCTTGAGCGGGTGTAACGACACTGATCCCGCCCGCCGCCCGCCGCCTCGGTTGATCAACGGTTGTCGGGACCCGACTCGCCTCGTCATGAGCGCATGAGGTGGGAGGATGCGCCGATGCCGCTCACCTTTCCGTCGCACCCAGGTGTGGTACTCCCGCTCAAGCTCTGGCGACCCCGATGGTTCGACGGTGTCGCGTTGACTACCGGGGCGGTCGCACCCGACATCAAATACGCGTTCCTCGGGGTCGGACCGGAGTGGCAGAGCCACACCCTCACCGCGTTGGTGTGGTGGTGTCTGCCAGTGGCGCTGCTCGGCGCGTGGATCGTCCGCGCCACCGTCGCGACCCTCGCCGCCCACCTACCCCACCTCGGCCCGCTCGCGCTGCGCGACTACGGGGTGCTCGCCACAGTGCGCCACCCCTGGCAGATCACCGCCGGATCGGCGCTGCTCGGCGCGGCCAGTCACATCGGATGGGACTACCTCACCCACACCGCGGCGTGGCTGCGCACCGTGTTCGGCATCGACTGGGACCAGGTCAGCGACGTCGCCTGGTGGACCGTGTCCGACATTCCCAGCAGCCTCGTGGGCGCGCTTGTCACGCTCGGCGTCGCCGTCGTGATCGGCCGCCGCCGGCTCCTTCGCGCCTGGCACGGCGACTCACCGCCGGTCCCCACCCGCCCGACGGTGTACTGGTCCGTCGCGGGCGCCGCCGCAGTCATCGGGTACGCCCTGACCCCGCTTCTGCCAGCCAAGGAGCTGCCATGGGCGACCACAGTACGGCTGCTGTGTATCACGGCCGGAGCGCTGATCGTCGCCGCCGTGGCAGTGCAAGCGATGAACGCCAAGACCGCCCCCGCTGACACCCGCACGGTGGCGCGTGGGAGGCATTCGGAAGCGCCACCCTCATCGCTGTAGCAGGCGCTGCCAGCGCTGGTGAACGGCGCATTTCTTCGCTGCTCTGCCTACTGGCCCGGGGCGGCCCGCCATTCGTCCCGGTCCACAACGGGGGCATCGGTATGAGCTCCGCCGTGGCAAGGTGGTCCGGATGGCCGCCCAGACCTATCAGAGAAGGACGTCCCAGTGAGCAACACACCGCATCTCGGTCCCGCTCCCCAACGGATCACCGTCGATGCGGAACTGGTACGTCGACTCGTCGCCGACCAGTTCCCTCAGTGGGCCGACCTCCCGGTTCAGCCGGTAGCCAACGGCGGCTGGGACAACTGGACCTTCCACCTCGGCTCCGGGATGTCGGTGCGTCTGCCCAGCGCAGCCGAGTACGCCTTGGCAGTCGACAAGGAGCACCGATGGCTGCCGGAACTCGCTCCTCGGCTCCCGCTACCCATCCCGGGGCCACTAGGGAGAGGGGAACCCGGCGAGGGCTACCCCTACTCGTGGTCGATCTACTCATGGCTCGATGGCGAGCCTGCGAGCGCGGCCCGCATCGCCGACCCCGTCCGATTCGCCGTCGACCTGGCCGAGTTCCTGTCGGCGTTGCAGAGCATCGATCCCACCGGCGGCCCCCTCCCCGGGCAGCACAACTGGTTCCGGGGTGGCACGCTGCGCACCTACGGTGGGGAAGCCCAACGCGCGCTCACGGCGCTGGACGGCCACGTCGACGTCGGCCTGGCCCGCGAGATCTGGAAGGACGCACTGGACGCATCCTGGGACGGAGCGCAGACCTGGTTCCAC
Organism: Micromonospora sp. NPDC000121; assembly: GCF_042899165.1. Taxonomy (NCBI): domain Bacteria; kingdom Bacillati; phylum Actinomycetota; class Actinomycetes; order Micromonosporales; family Micromonosporaceae; genus Micromonospora; species Micromonospora sp. NPDC000121. The sequence goes on along the minus strand of NZ_JBIAZP010000016.1, from coordinate 119,354 downwards.
GGTGACGTCGCCCAGGGAAACCTTCTGCTCACCGACGGGGAGTTGGCCGCTGTCATTGACTTTGGGACGTGCGGCGTCGGCGATCCGGCCTGTGACCTGGCGATCGCATGGACATTGTTGACCGCCGAGGGCCGGCAGGCGTTCCGAGAGCGACTGTCCGTCGACGGGGCGACGTGGGCGCGTGGGCGCGGCTGGGCCCTCTGGAAGACGCTCACCGCCTGTGCCCGGACCCTGGGCAAGGCCGACGAACAGGCCGCGATCGCGCTGCGCGTCCTCGGTGAGATCTTCACCGAATACGACACGTGATGCTGGCCATGCAACAGGAGGCGGCGGGGCCACATCGACGCGGCGCTCAGCGGCCGCAGGCGGGTGATGACGGAGACGAGTGACACGGTTGCTGCCGACGTTGCTGTCACTCGCCCCAGAACGACATCTGGGCACCCACCCGTGAGGGTGGATGCCCAGATGATTGCTGGTGCGCCGCCAGGGACTCGAACCCCGAACCCGCGGATTAAGAGTCCGCTGCTCTGCCAGTTGAGCTAGCGGCGCTCGCTGGCAACGGGGAGAACATTAGCACGCCCCCTGAGCCGGGTTCCAATCCGATCCCCGGCTCCCCCCTTCGGTCGAGCTTAAGGGGCATCTAAGGGCAAAACCACCAGGCGTACGGCGACAGGGCCCTGAGAAGCGCGTTCCATGCGGCACGATGTCCGCCAGGTACGCGAGAACAGAGGTGGGGATGGGCAGGTTCGCGCGGGCCGGGGCGATGGTGGGTGCCCTCGGCCTGGTGGCGTCGCTGGCACTGACGGCCTGCGGCGACGAGCAGAAGAAGGCGGAGTTCGTCGGCGGGACCGCACCGACCGCGACGAGCGCGGCGGCCGAGGCCGCCACCCCGGCGGCGCCGAGCGGTCCGCCGCTGGCGCTGAGCCCGGCCGACGGGGCGAAGAACAGGCCGGTCAGCTCCGAGATCAGCGCGGAACTGCCCGACGGGGGCAAGGTGTCCGGCGTCACGCTGACCTCGGCGGACGGCAAGCAAGTCGAGGGGCGCCTGCGCGCCGACGGCTCGTCCTGGGTGCCGTCGAAGCCGCTGAAGTACGGCACCAGCTACACGGCCACGGTCACCGCCACCGGCGCCGACGGCGGGACCAGCCAGGGCACCAGCACCTTCACGACGATGGCGAAGCCCAAGTCCATGATCAGCTCGGGCCTCTACCTCTTCGACGACAAGACGTACGGCGTGGCGATGCCGGTGGTCACCGAGTTCCACCCGGGCATCCCGAAGAAGGACCGGGCCGCCGTGCAGAAGCGCATGTTCGTGCACACCGACCCGCCGCAGCCGGGCGCCTGGCACTGGGTCGACAACGGCACCCAGGCCTACTACCGCGCGCCCGAGTACTGGAAGCCCGGCACCACGCTCACCGTCCGGATCGCACTGGCCGGTATCCCGCTGAGCAACGGCCGCTACGGCAACGTCGACCGCTCGGCCACCGCGAAGATCGGCCGGGCGTTCGAGATGAAGGTCGACAACGCCACCAAGAAGATGACGGTGTACGAGGACGGCCAGGTGGTCCGCACCCTGCCGGTGAGCCTCGGCAAGAAGAAGACGCCCTCCTCCAGCGGCACGATGGTGGTGATGGAGAAGAAGGAGTCCACCGTCTTCGACACCCGGGACGACCCGGATCCGGAGAACCGCTACGTCACGGAGATCGACTTCGCGCAGCGGCTCACCTGGGGCGGCGAGTACATCCACGCCGCGCCGTGGTCGGAGCACGTACAGGGCCGGCAGAACGTCTCGCACGGCTGCGTCAACGTCTCGATGGCGAACGCCAAGTGGCTGTTCGAGAAGACGAAGGTCGGCGACCCGATCACCATCAAGGGCACCGAGCGCAAGCTGGCCGCCGGCAACGGCTGGACGGCGTGGAGCGTGAGCTGGTCCGAGTTCGTCAAGGGCAGCGCCCTGCCGGTGCCCGAGGGCGGCGCGGGGCCGGCGTTCTGACGCACCTCCACCCCGACGATCCGGCGACCGGCCCGCACTCGCGGGCCGGTCGCCGCGTTCCGGGCCGGATCGCACCGACTCGTCGTCGACCGGACCACCTGCCCGCCGGCCGGCTCGCCGCCCCGGCACCTCGGAGCGCGTGAACCCACCTCACAAAAGCCCCGGTTCTATCAATATTCGGACAGGTTGCCCGACGTGTTTCGGTTCACCCTGAGGAACGGGTATCTGTCCGGATGCGTCAGTGAGGGACGATGGGCAACCGGGGACCACGACTGTGAGGGAATCATGCGAGCTGTCCAGGACCAGCTGATCCGGCGCGGGGACGACCGGCGGGGTGGGCGACGCCGGGGGATCGCGGCGGCGGTGCTCGCCGCGGCCCTCGCCCTGACCTCCGCCTGCACCGACGGCGGCGGGGGCAAGCCGTCCGGCGGGCAGGACGCCGCCGGCCAGCCCGCCGCGCCGAAGGCCGCGGCCACGATCGTCGAACCCAAGGCCGACGCGAAGGACGTGCCCGCCTCGACCGGCATCACGTTCACCACGAAGGACGCCCAGGAGACGACCGTCGAGCTCAAGGACTCGGCCGGCGAGGCCGTCGAGGGCAAGCTCGCCGCGGACGGCACGAGCTGGCTGCCCGCCGGCGCGCTGGAGTACGGCGAGACCTACACCGCCACCGTGACCGCGACCGGCGACGACGGCCGGCCCGCCACGGCGACCAGCACCTTCACCACCATGGCTAAGCCGAGCAACCAGGTGCGCATCACCAGCTTCCTCGGCGACGACCAGGTGGTCGGCGTCGGCATGCCCCTGATCGTCAAGTTCAACCGGGCCATCCCCGAGGACTACCGCGACGACGTCCAGAGCCGGATGACGGTCACCTCCAAGCCTGCCCAGGAGGGCATCTGGCACTGGGTCAGCCCCACGGAGATCCGCTACCGCCCGAAGGAGTTCTGGCAGGCCGGCAGCACCGTCTCCTACCGGGTCCAGGCGGGCGGGCTGCCGCTGGGCAACGGCTGGTACGGCCGGGCGGACCTGACCGTCGACATCAAGATCGGTGCCGCGCTGATCATGACCGTGGACAACAAGACCAAGCGGATGACCGTCACGAAGGACGGGTCCGTGATCAAGACCATCCCGGTCAGCCTCGGCAAGAAGAGCACGCCGTCCTCCAGCGGCACGATGGTGGTGATCGAGAAGCTGCGCAAGACGGTCTTCGACACCTTCGAGGAACTGGGTCCCGAGGAGGGCTACCGCACGAAGATCGACTACGCCCAGCGGCTGACCTGGGGCGGCGAGTTCATCCACGCCGCGCCCTGGTCGGAGGGGCAGCAGGGCCAGGTGAACGTCTCGCACGGCTGCGTGAACGTCTCGATGGCCAACGGCGCCTGGCTGTTCAACAACACCCGGATCGGCGACCCGATCACGGTCAAGGGCACCGAGCGCAAGCTGCAGAACGGCAACGGCTGGACCGACTGGAACATGAGCTGGGAGGAGTACGTCAAGGGCAGCGCCCTGCCGTACGAGCCGGCCGGGGCCGACCCGGACACGAGCGGCGAGCCCGCGCCCAGCCCGACCGCCTGAGCCCGGAAACGCCGAAGGCCCCCTCCGCGAGGAGGGGGCCTTCGTCAACCGGGTGACTGATGGGAATTGAACCCACGACAACCGGGACCACAACCCGGTGCTCTGCCAACTGAGCTACAGCCACCATGCCTTCCGCACCCGGTCGATCGCCCCGGGCGGGGTGCGGACCAATAATAGCCCCACCCCCGCCCGCCGCGTCCAGCGGGTTCTCCCTCGCCGGCTCTACAGCTGGGCGGCGATCGACTTGGCGGTCTCCACGTCGGGGCCGGGCAGCGGCACGAAGACGGTCCGCCGGTAGTACTCCAGCTCCCGGATGCTCTCCCGGATGTCGGCCAGCGCCCGGTGCGCGAGCCCCTTCTGCGGCTGGCCGAAGTACACCCGCGGGTACCAGCGGCGGCACAGCTCCTTGATCGAGGAGACGTCGATCATCCGGTAGTGCAGGTGCGCGTCGAGGCGCGGCATGTCCCGGGCGATGAAGCCCCGGTCGGTGGCGATCGAGTTGCCGCACAGCGGCGCGGTACGCGGGTCCTTGACGTGACTGGCGATGTAGTCGAGAACCATGTCCTCCGCCTCGGCCAGGGTCACCGTCGAGCGCCGGACCTCCTCGGTCAGCCCCGACTTGCCGTGCATCGTGCGGACGATCTCCGGCATCGCCTCCAGCGCCGCCTCGTCGGCGTGGATGACCACGTCGACACCCTCCCCGAGCACGTTGAGATCGGGATCGGTGACGAGCGCGGCAACCTCGATGAGCTTGTCCCTGCCGAGGTCCAACCCGGTCATCTCACAGTCGATCCAGACGAGAAGATCAGCCACCGGCCCAGACTACGCGCAGCCCCGCCGGCCGCGCGCCCGCGCACCGTGGCGCGACCCGACCGCTAGGGTTTCCCCGTGCCAGCCGAACCCGCCGCACCGCCCGCCGTCACCGACGACGATCCCGGCGGCCGTACGGTCCGTCGGCTCGCCGCCGTGCTGGCGCTGGCCGCCGTGCTGCCGGCGCTCTACCTGCCCGGTCTGGTGCACGACTTCTTCGACCTGAAAATCTACATGCGGGCGATGGACTGGTGGGCGGCCGGCAACCCGCTCTACGACTACGTCCAGCCCGACCGGGTGCAGGGCGAGCTCTACTTCACCTACCCGCCGTTCAGCGCGCTGCTGCTGCGCCCGTTCGCGTTGCTGCCGCTGGGCGTCACCGTGACGATCTTCACGGTCCTGACCGCGCTCGCGGTGGTGGTCACCACCCGCTGGCTGACGGCGCCGGTGATCGCCCGGCACGGCCTGCCCCGTGTGTTCACCCTCACGGTGGCGGTCCTGCTCGTGCTGGCGGTGGAGAGCACCCGGGAGACGATCACCTTCGGTCAGATCAACATGCTGCTGGTGGTGCTGATCCTGGCCGACCTGCTCTTCGCCGTACCCCGGGCGGCTCGCTGGGCCGGCGTGGGCGTCGGGCTGGCGACGGCGCTCAAGCTCTTCCCGGGCATCTTCATCGTCTACCTGCTGGCCACCCGGCGGTGGCGGGCGGCGGCGGTGGCGAGCGCGACGGCCGCCGCCGCGACCCTGCTCGCCGCGGCGGTCGCGCCGCACGACTCGTGGCGGTTCTGGACCCACGAGCTGTGGGCGACCGACCGGGTCGGCCGCACCGACTACACCGGCAACCAGTCGCTGTTCGGGCTGCTCAGCCGCATCACCGCGCCGGAGAAGCCGGACCGGCTGCTCTGGCTGCTGTTGGTCGCGGTCGTCGTTGGGTACGGGCTGTGGCGGGCGGCACGGGCCGCCCGCGCCGGGGACCCGCTCACCGGGCTCGCCCTCACCGGGCTGGTCGGCGCGCTGGTCAGCCCCATCACCTGGACCCACCACATCTACTGGTTCATCCCCGCGGTGGTGGTGCTGGCGGACGCGGCGCTGAGCGCCGGTCCCGGCACCGGCGGGGGCGTCCGCCGCCGGAACGGGCTGGCCGCGCTCGCCGTCGCCACGACCGCCCTGATCGTGTACGGCGTGGTGACCTTCTACGACTGGGGCGTCGCCCCGGCGCGCACCGACTCGCCGGGCGAGTTCCTGGTGCGCAACACGTACGTGCTGCTGAGCCTGCTGCTGCTGGTGGCGCTGCCGGTCCGGCGCCGGGCCGGGAAGTCGCACCAAATGGACAGTCTTCCCGAGTAGCCCTCTTCGTCGCTAATCTGGCCACAACTACCTCAGGTGTCTCTCGGGTAGCACCGATCCCCCCGGTGAAGGCGGCCCTCCGCGTCGGCAGCGCGGAGGGCCGCTCGCCGTCCGGCGCTCCCCGGGTGCGGTCAGCGCGTGGCCTCCGAGGAATTCGGGGTGGCCGGGGAATCCGGGGTGGCCGGGGAATCCGGGGTGGCCGGGGAATCCGGGGTGGCCGGGGAATCCGGGGTGGCCGGGCAATCCGGGGTGGCCGGGGTGGCCGGGGAATCCGCGGTGGCCGGACGGAGCCGGCCCTCCGTCGGCACCGGCGCGACCGTCGCCTCGGTGGCGGCCGGCGGCCAGGCCAGGCTGAGGGTCACCTCGGGCGGCCGGACCGCCGGGTCGTCGCCGGCGAGGTCGGCGAGGGTCGCGGGGCGGCGCGCGGGCACCGGCCCGATCGCGGCCCGGGACCGCGCGGACTCGGCGCCGACCCAGGCGAGCTGGCGCCCGCCGACCCGGGACCGGTCGCTGTCCCGGGTCGGCTGCGCGCCCAGCCCGCTGAGCGAGGTCACGCCGAGCCGCCCGGCCAGCACCGGCACCTGGTCCGGCTCGACCACGAAGACCACCTCGCGCGGGCGCACCGGGCGCAACAGGAGCAGCACGGCGAGCACCACCGCCAGTACCCCGCCGGCCAGCAGGCCCGCGGTCGCCGGGGCGGTCCAGCCGGCCCGCAGCCCCGCGCGCAGTTCCAGGGTCAGGTCGGCGCGCCCGTCGGGACGCATCACCACCAGGCTCAACCGCCGGTCGGCCAGCTCCTGCGGGGACCACTCCAGCGCGCCGATCCCCTCGCGCACCCAGAAGGGTTGGCCGATCGGCGTGACGGCCGGCGTGGTGCCGGCGGCTGGCGCGGAGCCGGCGGCCGGCGCGGAGCCGGCGGCCGGCGCGGAGCCGGCGGGCGGCGCGGAGCCGGCGGGCGGCGCGGAGCCGGCGGGCGGCGCGGAGCCGGCGGCCGGCGCGGCGGGCTCCAGCCGGACCGGCAGCGGGCCCCGGGCCAGGGCCACCCGGCGGACCTCGGCGTGCGGCACCGGGTCGAGCCAGCGCCGCACCTCGTCGGCGGGGGCCAGCCCGACGAAGGCCGGGCCGTCGGCCGTGCGGGCGTCCAGCCGGAGCCGCGCCTGCCCGACCCGTGTGAACGGCGCCTCCGCGCGCAACAGCTCGTCGAGGTCCCGGACGACCACCGCGTGCCCGGGGGTGTGCACGGTCTCGAACCGGGCGCTGAAGGCGCCTGCCGGGTCGGTGTGCCGGGTGAGCATCCCGAGCACCCCGCCGGCGAGCAGCGCCGGAATCCCGATGGTCAGCAGCAGCACTCCGCCGAGCGCCCGCACGAACCGCATTCGCCTCGTCCCCCTCCGTAGCCGGATACCCGGCCGACCTTACCGACGAGGACCGACTGATCAGCGGATATCCACGGCACGGGCCCGGAAAGCCGCCGGCCCGCCGGGTGCGCCGACGGGCCGGTGGACGGTGCGAGAGGCGCTCACGCCTTCGGGGTCGGCTCCCGGCGCGTCCGCGCGAAGGCGAGCCCACCGAGCAGCAGGCCACCGGCCCCGGCGACCAGGCCGGCGACGCCGAGCCCGGTGGCCAGGCCGGTGCCCTCGGCGTCATCGTCGTCGGCCTGCGCCGGGGCGGTGCCGGTGGGGGAGGCCGACGGCGAGGCCGCGCTGAGGGTGAGCACCGGGGCGGGGCTCTCCGGCTCCTCCCCGCCGGGGGTCGGCTCCTCGATCCAGCGCTGCACGTTGCCGTCGGAGTACGTCTGCAGCGTCTTGAAGACCATCGTGTCGACCTGCGGCAGCGGCCCCATCGATACCGGGAACTCCTGGAACTCGCCGGGCTTGACCCCCGCGTTCCCGGTCGCCGTCCAGGTGAGCTTGGCGACGACCTCGGTGAGCTGGCTGCCGTGCACCTCGACCGGCGGGTCGACCTTGCGCTTCTCCACCGCCACCGTCCAGCCGGGAACCGGCATGGTCGACACGGAGCCCACCGGCGCGTTCTCGGGCAGCACCACCTCCACCTTCGTGGTGGAGGCCGTGTCGCTCTCGTTCGGCACCCGGAAGGCGAACCGGCCGTAGCCGCCCTGGGCCGCCTCCTGCGGGTTGACGGAGACGTGGGCGGAGGCGGGCGCCGCGAAGCCGAGGACGGCGGTGGCGACGGCGCCGAGCGCCAACGCGGCGGCGGCGGTTGCGGTACGCCGGTGACGGATCATCTGGGAGCCTTCCTGTTACCTGATCGGCACGGTGGCGGTCACCGTGGCCTGGTCGATGTCGGACGTGCGGACGGTCACACGCAACTGCCACTCCCCCGCCGCCGGCAGGTTGATCTCGCCGGTGGCGTGGTTGTCGGTCAGCGGGAGCAGCGGGACCTCGATCGGTTCGATCCCGGCCGCCGGCAGGGCCGCCGTGGCGCGCCACTCCACCACCGGCTGCGGCCGGTTGTCCTTGGTGTACGCGTAGAAGTGCACGGTGTTGGTGCCGCGCTCGGCCGGGTCCAGCTCGACCTGGAGGGAGTAGATCGGGCTGGACAGCGTCGTGGAGAAGTAGCCGGGGGAGCCGCCGGTCACGTCGGAGCCGGCGGTGCGGGCCGGGGTGGTCTGCACCAGGACGGCGGTCAGGCCGAGCACCACCGCGGTGATGGCCAACTCCGCCCAGACCGCCCGCCGCATCGACGCCGGCCGGCCGGCCGCCGTGCGCCGACGCACCAACTGCCGGGAGTACGCGGCCACCGCGATGACCAGCGCGAACAGCCCGATCTTGCCGAGCAGCAGTCGCCCGTAGGTGGTGTCGACCAGCGCGTCCGGCGTGGCGACCTCGATCAGCGCCTGGACGGTGCCGGCGAGCAGCAGCGCCGAGACGGCCAGCGCCGCCCAGCGCGACCAGATCGGCAGGATCGCGTCCAGTTCCCGCTCGTCGGCGCGGCGCAGCAGGAAGCCGGCGAGCATCACCAGCCCGCCCAGCCAGACGGCCATGCTGCCCAGGTGGACCGCGTCGACGACGACGGAGACCGCCGGGGCGGGCGAGGCCGCCGGGTGCCCGGCCAGCGGCCAGGTCAGCAGGGCCGCCACCCCGAGGATGCCCAGGATCACCAGGTCGGCGCGGCCGACCGGCCCGGCCAGTAGCGGCCGGAGCAGGAACACCGCGGCGGCCAGCAGGCCCAGCCGGACCAGATGCGCGGCACCGAAGGTGCTGCCCAGCACCGCGCTCAGCCCCTCGCCGGTGACGTCGAACACGCCCCCGCCGGCGGTGTAGGGCACCTGGAGCAGGAGGTTCGCCACGGTGGAGAGCGCCACCAGGCCGAGCCCCGCCCAGGCCAGCCGCGCCGGGCCCCGCCGGGGCAGCCGCCGGGGCCACAGCGCAGCGAGGACCATCGCGGGGCCGACGAGCAGCAGCAGGCCGGCGTAGCCGACGTACTTGGCGACCTTGACCGCGTTACCGACCACCGGGTCGGCCCGGCTGTCGTCCCCGGTGTCGACCGGGGGCGTGGAGGGCGCGCCGACGGAGTAGGTGAACGCGCCCGAGACCGGGTGGCTGTCGGCGGAGATCACCCGGTAGCTGACCAGGTAGGTGCCGCGCCCCCCGGCCGCGTCGACCGGGATGGTGACCACGCCGCCCTCGAAGCTCGGCTCGCCCCGGTCGGCGCGGGAGCCGTCCGGCGCGATGACCCGGATCTTGCCCGGCACCTTGCGGACGGACTCGCTGAACGTCAGCACCACCTCGGCCGGCCCGCTCGACACCACCGCCGAGGCGACCGGGCTGCTGCTCACCAGCACCGCGTGGGCGCTGGCGGGGCTGGCGGGGGCGATCAGCAGGGCGACGACGGCGATCAGCAGGCCGGCGGCGGCGGTCAGCCGGGCGAACCGGCGACGGTTGGCGACACTCATGCCGGTCATGCTCGCGGACCCGACCCGCCGGGCGCGACTCCGACCGTCCGGAACTGCCCGAAGCCACCGGCCCGCGCAACTCTCTGCTCGGCCGTGCGCGACCGGGCCGAAGGGTGGTCAGCCATGCCGGGCCCGGAGTGAGGCCGACGCCGGGCCGCCCGGCTCGCCGCTGACCCGGCCCAGCGCCCACAGCAGCCCCGCCTGCACCACGGCGGCCAGGTGGCCGATCTCGTGCACCAGGGCGGTCGTGGAGTTGGCGATGTCGACCGCGCTGGTGCCGGCCAGGCACACCGCCAGCACCAGCGCCACCGGCACGAACGCGCGGGCCCGCTCCGGCCGCCACGCGGCCAGCGCGAAACCGACCGCCAACGCCACGTCGAACGAGGCCATCTCGCGGCTGGTGTGCGGGTCGACGGTCACGCCCAGCCCGGCCAGCAGCACCGGCAGCGCGATCGACAACTGGGCGACGGCGGCGACCGCGACGGCGATCCGCAGCACCTGGCGGCGGGCCCGCCGGGTCGCCTCCGGCGCGCGCCGGGCCGCGACCGGGTCGGCGGCGACCGCCGCGAGCACCGAGGCCGTCAGGTCGGGCACCGCCACCGCCCGCACCCGGGCCAGCCGGGTCACCTGCTCGGCCCGGGCCAGCCAGGCCCGGCAGCCCGGGCAGCGCTCCGTGTGCGCGTCCAGCACCGCCGGCGCCGCCTGCGGGTCCTCGCCGTCCAGCCGCGCCGACAGCGCCGTACGTACGTCGTCGCATGTCATGAGCGGGTAGTCGTCCGGCGTGCCGGAAAAGTTCCCGGCGTGGCGCAGGCCATGGAAGGGCCGAAGGACCCTGCCCCCGCCTGCCGTGCCGCGTAACCTGGGTTGTCGTGATCCCCGCCCCGCGCGACACCTCCGCCGTCGCTCCGACCGACGCCGCCGCGCGCGAGTCGGCGACGGGGTGGGCGCTGGCCGCCCGCGACGGGGACCCCGTCGCCCAGGCCGCCTTCGTCCGGCTCACCCAGGCCGAGGTGTGGCGCTTCGCCGCCGCGCTGGTCGACCCGGACAGCGCCGACGATCTGACGCAGGAGACCTACCTGCGGGCGTTCCGGGGGCTGCCGGCGTTCGAGGGGCGCTCCAGCGCGCGGACCTGGCTGCTCGGCATCGCCCGGCGGGCCTGCGCCGACCACCTGCGCACCGTCGTGCGCCGCCGCCGGCTCGACGAGCGGCTCGCGGCCGACGCGGGGGCCGTCCGGTCGCACCCGGACCCGGCCGGCCAGCTCGGCGCCGCCGACCTGGTCCGCCGGCTTCCCGCCGAGCGGCGGGGCGCGTTCGTGCTCACCCAGCTGCTCGGCCTGTCGTACGCCGAGGCCGCCGCCGTGGAGGGGGTGCCGGTGGGCACCATCCGCTCCCGGGTGGCGCGGGCCCGCAACGACCTCGTCGAGGCGGTCGGCGACGCCCTCGCCGGATGAGCGGGAACGTGGCCGGGAACTTCCACGGCGGACGGGACGTCCAATGATCGTGACAGCACCCCACCCCCGGGCCACCCGCTGGCCGGCCGTCCGCCCCTGGCTCGGCGTGGCCGCCCGACTGGGCCTGGCCGCCGTGTGGCTGTTCGCCGGCGGCAGCAAGGTCGGTGACCTGGCCGCCTCCGGTCGCGCCGTCAACGCGTACCAGGTCATGCCGTACGACGTCGCCACGGTGATCGGCGCGGCGCTGCCCTTCGTGGAGCTGGCGCTGGGCGTACTGCTGCTCCTCGGGCTGGCCACCCGGCTGAGCGCCGGGGTCTCCGCGGCGCTGCTGGTGGTCTTCGTCGCCGGCATCGCCTCGGCCTGGAGCCGGGGCCTGGCGATCGACTGCGGCTGCTTCGGCAGCGGCGGCCAGCTCGCCGAGGGGCAGGCGCCGAGCTACCTTCCGGAGATCCTCCGGGACCTGGGATTCCTGGCACTGGCCGGATTCCTGCTGATCTGGCCCCGCACGCCTGTCTCCGTGGACGGCTGGCTGGCGGGGGACGCACCTGTGGAGGACGACGAGGATGAGTAGTCGTAAGGGGCAGAAGGGCGCCGCGCGGGTGGTCCGCGAGCAGATCGCCCGGGAGCAGCGGCGCAAGCGGACGCTCTGGGTCTCCGTGGCCGCCGTCGCGGTCCTGGTGATCGCCGGCCTCATCGGCTGGAGCATCTACTCCAGCCAGCGCGCCGACGACTTCACCCCGCCGACCGGGTCTAACGAGGCCGGCACCGGCGTCGTCGCCGGCTCGGGCCCGGTCACGGTGGACGTCTACGAGGACTTCCTCTGCCCGGCCTGCAAGCAGTTCGAGCAGGTCAGCGGCCCGACGCTCGACCAGCTCATCAGCGAGGGCAAGGTGCGGGTCGTCTACCACCCGGTGGCCTACCTCAACCGCTTCTCCACCACCGAGTACTCGACCCGGTCCTCGGCGGCCTCGGGCTGCGCCGCCGAGGGCGGCCGGTACCGGGAGTACGCCAAGGCACTGTTCGACCGGCAGCCGCCGGAGGGCGGCGCCGGGCTCAGCGACGACGAGCTGGTGGACATCGCGGCGGGCGCCGGCATCGACCGGGACGGGTTCGCCTCCTGCCTGCGGGAGGGCACCTTCAAGCCGTGGACGGAGCACGTGACCGACGAGGCCAGCAAGGCCGGCATCACCGGCACCCCGACCATCCTGGTCGACGGCGAGGAGGTCGCCGACCGCAGCCCCGAGGGGATCAAGGCGGCGGTGGAGGCGGCCGGCAAGTGAGGCGTGACCTGCTGGCCCGCGCCGGCCTGGTGCTCGCCGCCGCGCTGACCGCGACGCTCGCGTTCGCCGGGCCGGCGGCCGCGCACGGGGCGGACGCCCCCGACGGCACCGACTACCGCACCGAGGTGACGGCGATCACCCCGGCGCGGGCGGGGCTGAGCGTACGGGTGGTGGAGGCGGGCGCCCGGCTGGAGCTGACCAACACCGGCGAGCGCGCCGTCGAGGTGATCGGCTACTCCGGCGAGCCGTACCTGCGGGTGGGCCCCGACGGGGTGTACGAGAACGTCCGCTCCCCCGCGACGTACCTGAACCGGACCATCGCCGGGGACACCCGGCTGCCGGCCGAGGCGGACCCGGCCGCGCCACCGGACTGGCGGCGGGTCGACGACTCGTCCACGGTGCGCTGGCACGACCAGCGGGCGCTCTGGCGCGAGTCGGCGCCGCCGCCGCAGGTGCGGGCCGCCCCCGACCGGGAGCACCGGGTGCGGGACTGGGTGGTGCCGCTGCGCGCCGGCGCCGAGCCGATGGAGATCCGCGGCACCCTGGACTGGGTGCCGCCGCCGGACGCGTACGCCTGGTGGGTGGTCGCCACGGTCGGGCTGCTCGCGGTGGGCGCGGCGGGGCTGCTGCCGGCCGGGTCGGCGCCGGGCGCGCGGGCGCTGGCCGGGCTCGGCGGGCTGCTCGTGCTCGGCGGGGTGGCCGCGGTGGCGTTCACCGTGGGCCGGGAGCTCGACGCCGGGGCGCGGGGCGTCGGCGGCCTGCTGACCGGCCTGCTCGGCGGGCAGGTGTGGGCGCTGCTGACCGGGCTCGGCGCGATCGCCGCCGGGGTCTACGCGCTGGCCCGGCGGCCGGCCGCCGACTTCGCGCTGGCGCTGGCCGGCGCCTGCCTGGCGCTCTTCGCCGGCGTGGCGAACGCCGCCGTCTTCGCCCGCGCCGTCGCCCCCGTCCCGTGGCCGGCGACGGCGGCCCGGATCCTGGTCGCCGTGGTCCTCGTCACCGGCGTCGGCGCCACGGCGGCCGGTGCCCTCCGCCTCCACGCCACCTCCCGCCACCCCGCCCCCACGGCGCCCCGCCCCTGACGGGCGGGGGCGCGGGTGGGCTGGGTGGTCAGTGCGGGGCGCGGGCAGTCGGGTGAAGCGGGCCGACGTCGGCGCGTCGCCCGGGGTCGGCGGGCCGCCGCCGGCGGTAGGGTCGTGGCCATGACCGCGCCCGACCGCCTCTCCCCCGGTGACCCCGCGCCCGACTTCCGCCTGCCCACCGACACCGGCGAGACGCTCTCGCTGGCCGACCTGCGCGGCCGCAAGGTCGTGCTGTACGCCTACCCGGCGGCCATGACGCCCGGCTGCACGAAGCAGGCCTGCGACTTCCGCGACTCGCTCGCCTCGCTCCAGGCGGCCGGCTACGAGGTCGTCGGCATCTCGCCGGACAAGCCGGAGAAGCTGGCGAAGTTCCGGGAGCGCGACGCCATCACCTTCCCGCTGGTCGCGGACACCGACAAGTCGGTGCTGACCGCGTACGGCGCGTACGGCGAGAAGCAGTCCTACGGTCGGACGGTGACCGGCGTGATCCGCTCGACCTTCGTGATCGACGCCGACGGAAAGATCGAGCGCGCGCTCTACAACGTCAAGGCGACGGGCCACGTCGCCAAGCTGCGCCGCGACCTCGGGCTCGACTGAGGCCGACCGCCCTCGACCGGCGCCGTGCCCGTCTCGCCGCCCGGCCGGCGAGACGGGCTCGGCACCGTCGTGACCCGACGCTCTAGACTCAGCGGGTCGGCGGGAGTGGCGTAACGGCAGCCGCGGTAGGTTTAGGTCCTATTGTCCGAAAGGACGTGGGGGTTCGAATCCCCCCTCCCGCACCTTCGGGTCCACCCGCCCGTGTCACCGGCACCGCTGTTGGCCGCGTCACGATCACGGGTCGGCACGGACCCCGCCCGGTCAGGATGGCCGGGTGACCTTGCGCTTCGTCCTCGACCCGGAACTGACCCCCGAACTGCGCGAGGCGATCGTCGCGCTCTGGGTCGACGTCACCAACGCCGGTGGGGCGGTCGGCTTCGTGCCGCCGGTCACCGCCGCCGACGTCCGGCGTACCGCGGACCCGACGTTCGCCGGCATCGCCGAGGGCCCGGACCGCCTCCTGCTCGGGTACGCGGGCGACCGTCTCGTCGCCGCGCTGATCTTCTGCGACAACCGGTTCAACCTGAAGGCGCACTGGTGCGTGCTGAAGCGGGTGATGGTCCACCCGGACACCCAGGGCAACGGATACGGCCTGACGCTGATGCGCGAGGCCGAGCGCCTCGGCCGCGAGCTTGGCCGGGAGGCGCTGCACGTGACCGTCCGGGACGGGTTGGGGCTGGACGGCTTCTACCGGCGCCTCGGCTACCGGGAGGTCGGGCGGCTGCCCGGCGCGCTGCGGGTCGCTCCCGGCGACGACCGCGACGAGATCCTCATGTGGCTCGACCTGAAGTAGGCGTCGGCGAAGTTGATCTGGTCGCCGGTGTCGTACTCCCGATCGTCAGCGCTCGGCGCGCACCGGGCCACGCGGGCGGGCCACCGAGCGGTCATGCCGGTCGGCCACACGGATCTGGGCGAAGCTCTCGCGCAGCCGCGCCCGCAGTACCCGGGCGGCGGGGCGCTCCACGAAGCGTTGGACGACGTATGCGAGCGCCACGAACGCGACGACGAGACCAGCGACCAGGAACCACGGCGGAACCACATCATGGAGCCGATGGACGACGATCCGGCCGAGCTGCATGTGCAGCAGGTACAGCGGATAGGTCAGCGCGCCCACGATCGTCAACGCACGCCATCTGACGCCCGCCAGCCAGCGCAGTGCGACTGCCAACATGAGCAGGAAGAAGCACAACATGATGACGAACGCCACGTCGAACGAGATGATGTGCTCGCCCTTGCTGTAAAAGGCAACCCGCTTGATGAGGCCCGGCGCGGTCGTGACGATCGCGACGGCGAAGCCGCCCAGCAGGAACAGGTTCGGACCGAACCGATAGATCAGGTACAGCAGGATGCCCGCGACGAAGTACGGCGCGTACTGCGAGGACACGGTCTTCGCCACCGGGGCGAAGTTCGTGTACTGCCCATAGAGCGCGGCTGCCATCCACACGAAGCAGAAGAAGAGCACCCGTCGGTAGGTGAGGCCGAAGTACGCCAGGACGGCGAAGAGCAGATAGAACTTCAGCTCCTCGAAGAGCGTCCAGTACACGAAGTCGATGTCCTTGATGCCGAAGAACTGTTGCAACATCGTCGTGTTGACGAGCACGTCGGACAGCCTCGGGCGCCCCTCGGGCAGCGGAAAGAGGACGAGGGCCGCCGAGGTCACCAGCACCGCGAACACGTAGGCCGGCATGAGCCGGGTGACCCGCGAGATCGCGAACTCAGAGAGCGGCCTGCCCCAGGAACTCATGCATATGACGAAGCCGCTGATGACGAAGAAGCACTCGACGCCCAACCAGCCGTACTCGGCCACGTCGAGCACGGCCGATCCGAAGATCTCCGCGGCCGGTCGACCCCACGTGTTGCGGCTGCCGTAGTCGGCGATGACATGGAAGCTGACGACGGACATCGCCACGAGGAACCGCAGCCCGTCGAGGACATAGAGCCGGTCGGAGGCCGGACGAGCCGCGGCCGGCGTGGTGTCGCGCCCCGAAGAAATGGGGGGCTGCACGGCGAGATCGACGCGCGGCAGAACGACAGTGGGCGCGTCATCCAGCGCGTTCTCCGCAGCCATGCCGCTCCGACCCCCGTTATCGTCGCGTGTGAGCCGCGCCAGCGTAGCCACCGGCGTCCGTGACCGCCATCGTCGTTTCGGCCACCGCTCAGCCGTAGCCGGTCTTGAGTCCGGGCTTCGGCAGCGCCGCGGCGAGCCACGTGAGTCCGACTGTGTACGCGGCTCGGCCACAGGCGTTCGGCGGCCGCCCGATCACCTCGATGTCGACCGCACCGGCCGCCTGCGCGCCCGTGCGATCAGGTCAGCCGTCGACGCGCACCGGCTCGCCGACGGCCACCCAGCGGCGGTCGCCCGCCAGCCCCCAGGGCAGCACGCGCGCCTCGTCGTGGTCGAGCCGGTGACCACCCTCGACCGGGTACGTGTGGATGGCGTTCAGCCGCACCCGGTCACCAGGCCACGCCGATGCCGTCCCCCGGGTACCAGTGGTTGGCCGGGGTCTCCCGGTAGGCGAGGAACTTGCGGTCGGTGCGCTCGGCGTGCTCGGCGAGGACGTTGGTGGCGGTGACGTTGTCGGTGAGCAGGATCGCGCCGGGCGCGAGCTTGCCCTCGACGGCCTCGAACTCGCGCTTCTCGTGGGCCCGGCTGTGGTCGCTGTCGTGCAGGAAGAGGTCGACCGGCCGGTCCAGCGCGGCGATGGAGGCGATGGAGTCGCCGATCACCAGGTCGACCACCTCCGACCAGGGCGCGGTCCGGGCGAGGTAGCCGGCCTCGGGATTGATGTCCAGCGAGGTGACCCGGCCGGGGTGTCCCTCGGCGGCGTTGCGCAGCAGCGCGGCGGCCAGGACGCAACTGCCGAGCCCCTTGTCGACGCCGGTCTCCACGACGTGCTGCGGTCGCGTGGCGCGGACGATCGCGTACCAGCCGATCCGACGGGCGTAGCGGACCTGCTTGTCGGCGAGGCCGCGGCGGGCCGCGCCGGCGGTGGCGGACTCGATGTGCCGGCGCAGCACGTCGTCCGACTCGATCTCGGCGAAGTACGCGCGGACCTGCTTGACCGGCACGTCGCAGACCACGCTGACGAACCAGGCGAGGTGGTGTCGGCTCAGCTTGGTCAGGTCGTACGTGTAGTTGTGGTGCTCCCGGGAGGTGACCAGCCACCGGGCCGAGGTGCGCAGCACCTTGGCGTCGTGGCGGGCGACCCGGGCCAGGCGCTTGGGGAAGGCGGCGACGGGGGCGAGGGGGGTGCGGGCGATGGCTCGCCGGAGCTTCGTTGCGTCCACGAGAGGGTTCTACCAGGCGAAGGGAAACAGCCGCTCGTCGAAGTTTCGGTCGAGAGGTCTATTCACGCGGCACGGACGGGGGTACGCGGGCCGGAACCGGAATAAGTAGCATCACGCCATGCCCCATCGCCAGTCGTACGCGGAGCCCGAGACCGAGTTTCTCGACCTCTCCCCAACACCGGAGCAGCCGACCGGCAGGCGCCGTCGGCGGCGTCCGCGTCCGCGGTGGCAGCGGGTCGCCCTGATCACCTGCCTGGTGTTGGCGGTGCTCGGCGGCGGCGGCATGATCGCCGGCGGGCTCTACCTGCGCTCCGTCGAGTCCGACATCGAACGTGTCGACGCCTTCGACGGAGTGCCGGAGGAGTCCCGACCGCAGGTCGTGGCACAGGGCGCCATGAACATCATGATCCTGGGCAGCGACTCCCGCGACCCGGAGAACAGCTCCGGCTCCCGGACCGACACGATCATCCTGGCCCACCTGCCGAAGGACCGGTCGAGCGCCCAGCTCATCTCGATCCCCCGCGACACCTGGGTCAACGTGCCCAAGTCCCCGCAGGGACGCGGCGGCCGCGACGCGAAGATCAACGCATCGTACGCGTGGGGTGGCGTTCCGCTGATGGTGCAGACGGTCGAGAAGTTCACGGGCGTCCGCATCGACCACGTGACGATGGTCGACTTCGCCGGTTTCAAGGAGATCGTGGATGCCCTGGGCGGGATCGAGATCACCGTCGACAAGGGCTTCACCTCGACCCACTCCCTGAACCCGGGCGGCCGGCGGGAGTTCGTCGCGGGCCGGCAGACCATGGACGGGGCCGCCGCGCTCGACTACGCCCGAGAGCGCTACGCCTTCGCCGACGGCGACTTCAGGCGGATCAAGCATCAGCAGCAGGTGATCAAGGCGATCCTGGACAAGGCGGCCTCGGGCGGTGTGCTCGCCAACCCCGCGAAGCTGAACTCGTTCGTCAAGGCCACGACGAACGCGGTGGCGGTGGACCAGTCAATGTCCCTCCTGGACCTCGCGATGGAGCTCCGCCACCTGCGCAGCGGCAACCTGGGCTTCTTCACGTGCCCCACGAAGGGAACGGGCCGGATGGGCAACGAGAGCGTCGTCCTCGCCGACACGGCGAAGGCTCAGCGCCTCTTCGACGCGGTCCGCCGCGACGCGGTGCCGGAGATCTTGTCCGCCGCAAAGTAGGACTGTGAACTGACTTGCCGGCTATGGCGCCGAGTTCGGCCTGGTCATATCCTGCGGTCGCCCTGTGAGTCATGTTCGTGACCACGGGGCTTCCACGGGGAAGGGTCGACGATGTCAAGCCAACCGGCGATCGATGAATCTGCGCCTCCGCCGCACCTCGGCGGGCTGGCTCAGCAGGCGTTCGCACCGCAGAAAGGCATCGGCGGCGAGGGTTTCGCGGCCCGGTTGTCCGCCGGCCCGTTGACCAGCGAGCCGGAGGCCGCGCCTGCGGCCCTCCGGGCTGGTCTCGACACGACCGCGGTCCTGCCGTACGCCGGGTCCAAGACCTCGTCGCGCACGCGCGGGCTGCGGGCGTGGATGATGGTGCTCCCCATCGATGTCGCCGCGCTACTCGCTCCGCTGCTGCTGAGCCAGGACTACTGGCGCGGGACCCTGGCCAACGCCGCCCTCGCCGTGGCCATCTTCGCAGCCGGCGGGCTCTACCGGCCCCGCCGGCACGTGAGCATCCTCGACGAGCTGCCCAGCCTCTGCGGGCGGCTGCTGGCCTCCGCCGCGGTGGTGGCCATCATCGCGGCGGAGCGTCACTCCTCGGTGGCGTACGTCGGCGGCTTCATGCGGGGCGTCGCGCTCTCGGCCGGGCTGGTGATCGTCGGCCGTGCGCTCAGCCGGGCGCTCACCGTCCTCCTGCGCAAGCGCCGGTGGGTGGAGCACAACGCCATCATCATCGGCAGCGGTCCGATCGGGCTCGAGCTCGCCCGGCTGCTGCGCCGCTACCCTCAGTACGGCCTGCGGTTCGTCGGCTGTGTCGACGCCGCGTCGCGCCAGGGCACCGGGTCGCTTCCGCTCATCGGCACCCTCGGCGACCTCGAACAACTGGTCCGGCTGTCGGAGTGCGAGGTGCTGGTCATCGCCGACCCGGACTGCCTCGAGTCCACCCTCATGGAGACCCTGCTGCAACCGCGCAGCTCGCGCTGCGACCTCTGGGCGGTGCCGCGTCTGTGGGGCTCCCGCTCACAGGGCGGATACCCCGACCACATCGGCGCCATCCCGATCGTCAAGATCGGCGACATCTCGCTCTCCGGCCCGCGGTGGGCCATCAAGCGAGCCTCCGACGTGCTGTTCGCCTCGGTCGCGCTGATCGCGCTGAGCCCGGTGCTGCTGCTCTGCGCCATCGCCACGTTCATCGACGGAGGCCGGGGCATCTTCTTCTACCAGGAGCGGATCGGCCGGTACGGCAAGCCCTTCAAGGTCATCAAGTTCCGGTCGATGCGGCCGGTGAACGAGCAGGAGTCCCAGACGAACTGGTCGATCGCGCACGACAAGCGAGTCAGTCCGATCGGCCGGTTCATGCGTCGCACGTCGCTGGACGAGCTGCCCCAGCTGTGGAACATCCTGCGCGGCGACATGAGCGTGGTCGGGCCGCGGCCGGAGCGACCGTACTTCGTCGAGAAGTTCTCGGCGGAGTACCCGACCTACGCGGCGCGCCACCGGGTTCCCGTCGGGCTGACCGGGCTCGCCCAGGTGAGTGGCCTGCGTGGCGACACACCGATCTCCGACCGGGCGCGGTTCGACAACTACTACGTCGAGAACTGGTCGCTCTGGCTCGACGTCAAGGTGGTGCTCCGCACGGTGACGGAGGTGTTCCGGGGCGGCGGCCGCTGATCGCCGCGGACCACGCGCCGCATGGTCCGGTCGGCCGAGCCGGCTGGACCGTGCGGCACCGTCAGCCGCTGCCCAGGAGCGGCAGGGAACGGGGCCGGTACCCCTCGAAGTAACGGCTCGGATCAGCGTGCAGTACCGATTCGAGCACGCTCCCGAAGACGTCCCGGAAGTCCGCCGTGGCCTTCAGGTCACCCTGGTCCAGGTCTGTCAGGCTCGGCTGCTCGCCGTAGAGCCCGCCGGCGACGCGGTGGCCCAGGACGAGCACCGGGCCGGCCGTGCCGTGGTCGGTACCGTCCGAGGCGTTGGCCCGTACTCGGCGGCCGAACTCGCTGTAGACGACGACGGTGACTCGACGGCCGGCCTCCGAACCGGCCATCCGGTCGACGAACGACGACAGGGCGGCATCGAGCTGCCCGAGCAGCAGTTCCTGTGTCGAGAGCTCGTCGGCATGGGTGTCGAAGCCGCCCAGGCTGACCGAGTAGACCCGGGTGGGGACTCCCACCTCCACGCACCTGGCGACCAGGGCGAGTTGGGCCGACAGGGCGCTTTCGCCGCCCGTTCCGGTCGCCGGGACGGCGGGCTCCGTGTCTGCCTGCGGCTCTGCCGTCGCCTCGTCCGCACCTCGGATGACCTGACGCAGTGCGAGCAGGTCGGCGTAGGCTGCGGCGCCCCGGGCCTGCATCTCGGGTTCACCCGGCTCCACCCGCCCGAGGTCGGCCACCAGCTCGGCGTCGATCCAGGGCGGCAGGTCCAGACCCTGATAGCTGACGCAGGAACCGATCCGTCGCCGCCCGACCAGCAGCGGCGGCAGCACCGGTTCGAAACTGACCGCCGTGCCCACCGGCGCGTCGATGTCGTCCAGCCAGCGGCCAACCCAGCCGGTGGTAGCCGGGTTCGCGGGCGAGCCGGTCTGCCATATGTCCATGGAGCGGAAGTGGCTGCGGTCGGGGCGCGGGTACCCCACCCCCTGAACGATCGCCAGGCGTCGGTCGTCCCACAGCCGCTTCAGACCGGTCAACACCGGGTTCAGGGCGAGCGTCTCGTTCAGAGGCAACGTCTTCTCGGCGGGGTACGCCAGGTCCGGCCGGCTGTCGTGGTAGGCCGGGTCGGCGTACGGAATGACCGTGTTGAGGCCGTCGTTGCCGCCGTAGAGCGTGACCAGCACGAGCGTCTCGCCGAGTGGTCCCTCCGCGCGTTCGGCGGTGCCGGTCAGCCGAGAGTAGGCGAGCGCGCCACTTCCGGCGGCCAACGCCGCCGCTCCGGTCACCCCGGAGGCGAGCAGGAACCTACGTCGGGTGAGCGCATCCATCTCAGGTCACCGCGTATTCCGGGCTGACCAGGCCCAGAGTCAGCATCATGCGGGGATTGTCCGCCCGCCGCAGAACGGCGTACGTCCGGTTGGTCCACTGATCGACGCAGAGCATGGCCGCTAGCTCCTCCGGTGTGAGACGGCCGGGTCGGACCTGGCTGGCCAGTTTGCCGGCGAGGCTGAGCTTCAGCCGGGCCGCCGCCGAGGTGAGCCACGCTGCGCCGGCGGGCCAACCCCCGACGCTCGGTGGAGCGAAGGGCCGTTGCCCCAGGCCGCCCAGCCCGTCGAAGAGCTGGATGAACGTGTCACGGGGGATCTTCGCCGGCCGCAGCCCCAGTTGGCGCATGGCGCCGACCATCCACTCGATCGGTTGCTTGACCAACGTGCCGGCGGTGGCCCGGAAGGCGTCGTCGGTGAACAAGGCCCGCAGCATCGCGTTCGGCGCCGGGAACGCCGCGACCATCCGGTTCCGGGTGGCCGGTGGGATCGGGTCGGTGGATGAGGCGTACCGGAACCACAGGCGGGTGGCGATGAACTCGGCGCAGGCCGGCTGCCGGAGCAGGAGGTCGACGAGACTGCGGGCGGTGAAGGCGTCGGTGGCGCCGAGGATCGTCTTGCTTCCGCTGTCGTAGGCGTCGTGATCCAGGACCACGCGCTCGCCGCGCAGGTCGAGTCGCCAGCCGGTCAACGCACGACCGGCTTCCTTGACGTCGGCCTCGGTGTACTTCCCGATGCCGAGCAGGAACAGCTCGCAAAGCTCCCGGGCGAGGTTCTCGTTGGGGGCCTTCCGGGTGTTGTACTGCCCGTCCAGCCAGTGCACGAGTGCCGGGTCGACCACCATCCGACGGGCCATCTCGGCAATGTTCGGGGCCAGGCGGAGGGTACGGTGCTGGGCCAGCATCAGTTGCGGGCTCTTGACCTTGCGGATGGACGTCGCCCAGTGGCCATGCCAGAAGAAGATCAGTTTCTCGACCGCCTGGTGGTCGGCCGCGGTCATCCGGTCCAGCCACCACCGCGTCAGCTGCTCGGCCTGCTCCTCGCGGACCTTGTCGGCCGCCGCCCGCTGCGCGTCGCTCGGGTTCGGATTGTGGGCGTAGGGGTCGGGACCGAACTGCGGCAGCGGGGCGCTCATGGCGCCGATGTCCGGGCCTGACGGCGCGGTCAGGCGCAGCACTGTGGCCTTGTAGCCGACCTTGGTCGCCGCCGCCAGCTCCGCCGCCGTGGGTCCGAAGCCGGCGCGGCGGAGCAGCAGCGCCACATCCTCGGTCATACGCCAACCATAGGCGACGAAGATCGGAACGCAATCCGCGTCTCATCTGGTTGGTGACCGGTGATCGAGCAATTACGCAGGGCGGCGGGATCCTGGCCCTGGCCCCGGTTCCAGGCATTCCAGGCAGGCAAGCCCAGCACCGGGAGCGCACCCCCTGAGGGGTCTGGTGGGAGTCTCGGCGAAGACTCGGATTCGGTAGCATCCCGCCGTCGGAGTGCCGGTCGTAACGGTGATGGGTGGATCGTCATGTCAGAACAACCATTGCCGGTGTCCGGTGCCTCCGCACCGCTCCCGCGGCAATCGTCCGCAGGGCGGACACCAGCGACGCTGGTCGGCCGCTCGGTGGCCCTGGTGCACGAGTGGTTCGGGGCGACCGGCGGATCCGAGCAGGTCTTCCGGCAGATCGCCGACCTCGTCCCCGAAGGCGAGCGGTTCGTGCTGTGGAAGGACCACGACGCCAGCGAGCCGGGGCTGCGGGAGTCGTGGCTGGCCCGGACTCCGTTGCGCCGCAGCAAAGCCGTCGCGTTGCCGTTGATGCCGTTGGTCTGGCGCACCCTCAGCCGGCAGCGATTCGACGTGGTGATCTCGTCGAGCCATGCCTTCGCGCACACCGTGAAGCTGGGCGACCCGGAGACGACCACGCACCTCAGCTACGTCCACGCCCCGGCGCGGTACATCTGGAGCCCGGCGTTCGACGGCCGGGGTTCCAACCCGCTGCTGAGCGTGCCCCGGCGCCTGCTGCAGGGCGTCGACGTCCGCCTCAGCGACCACGTGCGCGGTTACGCGGCCAACTCGCGGGAGGTGCAGACGCGGATCCGGCAGTACTGGCGGCGCGACGCGGTCGTCATCAATCCGCCCGTGGACGTGGAGTGGTTCGCCGCCGCGCCGCCGGCCGACCGGACCCAGGCCCGTGACTACCTGCTCGGAGTGGGGCGCTGGATCCCGTACAAGAATTTCGACCTCATCATCGCGATCGCGGAGGCCGCCGGGATGCCGCTCGTCCTGGCCGGCTCCGGCCCGCAGGAGACGCAGCTGCGCCAGCTCGCCGAGCGGACGAACGTCCCGGTCGTCTTCGAGGTTCGGCCCGACCGGGAGCGGCTGCGTCAGCTCTTCTGGGGTGCCCGCGCCCTGCTGTTCCCGGTCCACGAGGACTTCGGCATCATCCCGGTCGAGGCGCAGGCGTGCGGCACGCCGGTCATCGGCCTGCGTCGCGGCGGCCTGCTGGAGACCGTGGTCGACGGCGAGACCGGTTTCCTGGCGGACTCGACGGACCCGGCTGACCACGCCGCCCTCGTCCGGCGACTCGATGAGCTGTCCGCCGACCGGATCGCTGCTCACGCCACCGGGTTCTCCTCCGCCCGCTTCGCAGCGGAGATGACCGCGTGGATCGACGATGAGTGCCGTTGACCGGGATCGCCCGGCGCGGCCGGTGCGGATCCTGCATGTCAGTCACACCGGGCACCGGGGCGGCGCCGAGCTGGCCCTCGCCCGGCTCCTCGCGGCCGGACCGTCCTGGACGGCGGCGCTCTGCTGTCCGCCGGCCGGAGATGCTTTCGACGGGCTGGCCGAGCACGGGGTGACCCTCGACCCGCGGCTGCCGCAGCTTCCGGTCGGCGGGACCCGCAGCCGCAGCCCGATGCTCGCGGCGCGCTACCTGACGTCGCTGCGGGCTGCCGCCGGCGCCCTGCGGCGCAGTGCGCTGTTCGGCGCGGCCGACCTGATCCACGCGAACACCGCCGCCGCCGCCATCATCTCGGCCCTGGCGAACCGGGGCCGACCGGTTCCCTTGGTGGCTCACCTCCGGGACCTGATCACCCCCGAGAGCATGGGTCGGTTCGGGTACGCCGCCTTCACCCGGCTGGCGCTCCCGCACGTTGCGGGGGTGATCGCCAACTCTCAGACGACCCTCGCCTCCGCCACCGACCGACTTCCGGCCGAGGTCCGCCAGGTGGTGCTCCAGAGCCCCAGCGGTCTTCGGGAGCGGGTCACCCAGCCGCACGTGCGTGACCAGGTCCGAGCCATCGGCATGGTTGGCCGCCTGCAACGGTGGAAGGGCCAGCACGTCTTCCTACGCGCGTTCGCCGACGCTTTCCGTGGCACTGACGTCCGCGCCTGCCTCGCCGGGGCGCCCCTGTTCGAAGAGGCCGCCTACGAGCAGGAGTTGCGGGCGCTCGCCGTCGAGTTGGGCATCGCGCGGCAGGTCGACTTCCTCGGGCACGTGGACGACGTGCCCGCCTTCGTCGACTCGGTCGACGTGCTGGTGCACGCGTCCGTCCGGCCCGAGCCGCTCGGCCAGACCGTGCTTCAGGGGCTGGCCCGCGCCAAGCCGGTGGTCGCGACCGAGGGCGGCGGGCCGAGCGAGTGGATCCGCAGCGGAGTCAACGGCCTGCTCGTACCGCCGGACCGGCCGGAGGCGCTCGCGGCCGCCCTGCGCAAGCTCGCCGAGTCCCGCGACACGCGTAGGGAACTCGCGGCCGGCGCCGCCGCGACGCCGGGTATTCTCTCCGACGCCGAGTGCGCCCAGGCCCATGCCGCCTTCTTCCAGGTGTTCACCCCGGCAGCGGGCTCCTCATCCATGGAAAGGCGGTAGGCATGGGCGCTCCCGGTTACCCACTGCGGGTGGCGTACGTCCTCCTGCGCGACCCGGCCTACAGTGAGACCTTCATCACCTCCGAGATCGAGGCGGTCCGGGCGGCCGGTGCGACCGTTGAGGTCTTCGTCGCGCGGCAGGGCGGCCGGGACGCCGAGATGCAGCAAGTCGCCAGCACTGCCCTGCGGCACCCGCTCCGTTTCCAGGAGGAGGTGCGTGCGCTCGGCACGTCGTACCTGCCCCGGGCCGTTCTCGCGGCCGGCCATGCGGACCGGCTGTCCGGTCCGATCGCCAGCTTCCGCCCGGACGTGCTGCACACGCACTTCGTGAACCTGCCGACCGCCGTCGCCGCCCTGCTCGGCCGTCGGCTCGGGGTCCCGGTGACCGCGATGGCGCACGCCGCCGATTTTCTGCTGGACCCGAACGGCCCCGCCCTGGACCGCCGGCTCCAGCTGCTCAGCCACCTCTTCGTCATCTCGCAGGCCACCGCGGGGCAACTGACCGAGCGGGGCGCGAATCTGTCGACGATCCCGCACGGGGTGGTCCGGGCCGCGTTCGACGGCGAGATCGTCGAGCCACGGCCACGTCCCAGCGGCGACGTGACCCGCCTGGTCACCATCGCGCGGCTCGTGGAGAAGAAGGGTGTGGACACGGCGATCGACGGCGTCGCCCGACTGGTCCGGAACGGCGTTCCGGTGCGGTACGACGTGTACGGCGACGGACCACTCCAGGCGACGTTGCAGGAGCGGGCGAGCGCGGCAGGCCTCGCCGACGTGGTCACCTTCCACGGTGCGGTCACCCACCGGGTGGCGACTGCGGCGCTCGGCGACGCCGACGTCGCGGTGCTGCCGTGCCGCCGGGCGGCGGATGGTGACCTGGACGGCATCCCCGTCTTCCTCATGGAGGCCGCCAGCCGGGGAGTGCCGGTCGTGACGACCGCGGTGTCGGGCATCCCGGAGTTGATCGGCCCGACCGGCGGCTGGCAGGTGCCACCGGACGATCCGCAGGCCCTGGCCGACGCGGTGCGGCAGCTCATCCACAGCCCGGAGGAGCGGTGGCGACGGGCGGTCGACCTCGCGGCCCGGCTCCGCGAGGAGTTCTCTCCCGCGCTGCAGGCCCAGCGGCTGCTCGCCGTGTGGGGTCGGCTCGCGAGCCGCGGAGACGGCGCCGCGGTGGCCACCGACTCCAAGGGCTTCGGCACCGGGCCGGGGATCGGGACGGACCCGCAGGGCGCTACCGCCGGGGAGGCCGGGGGGAGATGAACCTGACGGTCGTCGTCACCTTCTTCCCACTCCCGCAGGACCGGGGCGACCCGATCCGGGTTCTGATGATGCTGCGCGCCCTGGCGCGGGTGCGGCCCTACACGCTGTTCGTGGTCCGCCGCCCGGAGACCACTCCGGAGCAGGTGACTCACCTGCGTGCCCTGCTGCCCGGTGTCACCGTTCGGGACTTCGGCGCCACGCCGTACCGGCTGAACCGGCTCGGGCCGGTCGGTCGCTACCAGGAATCCCTGCTCGACGGCATGCCACCGTGGGTACGCACGCGCTACAGCCAGGAGCTGCACGAGGCGCTCCGGTCCCGTACCGGGGCCGGCCTGGCCATCGGTGAGGCGGCCGGGGCGTACGTCCGGGACACCTCGCTTCGGTGGCACTGGGACAAGGCGAACGTGCTGGCCGCCAGCAGTCGCCAGGACGTCGACGAGGCGGCCGGTGTGGCGCACCACCTCAGGGCGCAGTACCTGGCCCGGATCTCCACCCGTTTCGAGGAGCAGGCCCTGGCGAACGCGACGACGGTCTCGGTCACCAGCGACGAGGAGGCGACGCGCCTGGCACAGGCGCACGGTCGGACGGCCGACTTCATCCTTCCCAGCTGCGTGCCGCTGCCCGACGGCCACGCGCCCCGCCCGCTCGACCGGCGACTGGTCTGGCTCAGCAGCTTCTCGTACCAGTCGAACCTGCTCGGCCTGCACCGGTTCCTTGCCGAGGGTTGGCCGCGGTTGAGCCGTGCCGGGTTCACTCTGGAACTGGTCGGCTCGGGTCTCACCGACCCGGTCCGTGACAGCTTGACCGGGTTCGAAGGTCTGGAGATCACCGGCTGGGCCCCCGATCTCCGCCCTGTGCTCGCCCGGGCCAGGGCAGCGGTGGTGCCGCTCTGGAGCGGGGCTGGGGTGAAGCTGAAGACCCTCACCCTCCTGGCTCACGCGGTTCCCGTGTTCAGCACGCCGGTGGGCCTCGAGGGCGTCCCTCCGACCGACGCGGTCCGCGCGGCCGACACCCCGGAAGGGCTCGCCGCCGCGCTCCTCGCGGCCAGCCCCGCGCAGCTCGACCGGATGGCCGCCGATGCGCAGCGTCTGGTGCGGGAACGGTTCTCGGAGGCGCACTTCGCGGGCCAACTGGTGGGCTCGCTCAGCCGGTACGGCTTGCTGGGCGACTCCGTGCCGCACGAGGGTCCATGATGTCGGCGCGGAAGCTGGTGTCCGCGTCCTTCGCGAACTTGTTGATCCCGATCAGCGGCCTGCTGGTCAGCCCGTTCCTCTCCCGTGAGCTGGGTCCCGAGGGTCGGGGCGTGTACGCGGCGTTGACCCTGCCGATCGTGGTGTGGGGCTGGATCGGGACATTCGGCCTCCAGGACGCGCTCAGCTACCACATCCGGCAGGGCAAGCTGTCCGCTCGCACCGCGGCGAGGGTGAGCCTGGTGGCGATGGCGCCGCTCAGCGCGCTCGCCGTCGGGCTGCTGACGGTGCTCGGGTTCTTCCTGTTCCCGGACGCCGACCAGTACCGTGAGTTCCTGGTTCTGGCGCTGTTCGCCCCTCTGCACGTCCTGGCGAACCTGTTCATCGGCGCGCTGACCGGCAACTCCGACATCAACGGGTTGAACCTGGTGAAGGTCGTGCCGGCAATGGTCCGGACCGGTCTGGTGATCTTCGCCTGCCTGGCGTTCGACGTGAACGCGTACCAGGCCGGGCTCATCTTCGCCGGCTCGGTCCTGGCCGGGTTGGTCTTCGGGCTGGTGCGGCTCTGGGCGGCGCCCGACGCGACCACGGTGGAGGCGGCGCCGCCGCGGGCACCCACCGGCTCGCTCATCCGTTACGCCCTGGCCTGCCTGCCCGGTGTGCTGGCCGCGGTCTCCAGCGCCCGGCTGGGCCAGATCATCGGGCTCCCGTTGATCGGCGCCCGCGAGCTCGGCTACTACGCGGTCGCGGTCAGTGTCGCGGAGATCCCGATGGTCATCGCCACCGCCGCCAGGTCGATGATGATGGGCCGCCAGGCCAGTGGGGACGCCCGGGCGGCGACCCAGGTCGCCCGGCTCGCGGTGCTGGCGTCCGCGGTCGCGTGCGGCATGCTGGCGCTGGCCGCCGGGTTCGCCGTGCCGCTGGTCTTCGGCACCGCCTTCACGCCGGCCGTGGTGCCGACCATCATCCTCTGCGCCGCCACCGTCCTGTACGCCTGCATGACCATCTACTCGGCGGCGCTGCTGGCACACAACCGTCCCGCCTGGTCGTCCACCGCGCTGGTGACGGGTTCCCTGGCCGGCGTGGTGGCGCTGCTCGCACTCGCCCCGTTCGGCGCCGTCGGGGCAGCGGTCGCGAGCTTCATCGGCTATACCGTCACGATGATCATCGCGGCGGTGGGGGTCGGGCGGGTGCCGGAGCTGCGCTCGCTACGCATGCTGACGGTGCCGTACGACGACGATGTGCGTCTGATCCGGGAAAGGGTCGCTGGGATGACGGCTCGTCCACGCCAGTCAGAGGTGACGGGCCACGGCCCGACCGAGGGGACGCCGGCAGTGCCGCGGGACACCTCGCTCGTAGGCCGTGCCGTAGCCACGTACCACCGGCTCGGCCTCGGCACCGTCGGGGTGGCCGCGCTGATCATCTTGGCCTGGCTGCGGATCGTGTCGGCGCAGACGATGCAGCTCCTCACCGCCGGGCGGCTGGAGTTCAACTCCCGCGACGTGAGCGGGTCGGCCGTGGCCGACCTGATCGGCGACGGTCTCACGCTGCTGTACCTGCTCCTGGCCGCCGGCCTCGCCGCGCACGGGGTCTGGCGGCACCGGCCAACCGGGTACCGGTGGCTCGCCGTCGCCCTCTCCGCGCTGCTGGCGATCGAGCTCGCTGGTCTGGTGCACGGGCAGACGCCCGGCGCCGTCGCGGCGGCCTTCCCGCTGACGGCGATCGCGATCTGGGCGCAGCGGCCTCGGACGGAGGTGCTGGGCGTCATCGGCGTCCTGGCTGGGGTGACCGCCCTCGGGTCGATGCTCTTCGCCGTCGTACGGCCCGACCTGGCGCTCCTCAGAGGGGCGGCGGCGGGCGACAAGACGGTCCTGCTCGGCGGCCTGCTCACCGGGCCGTACCTGCACTCGAACGTGCTCGGTCTCGCACTGGCGCTCAGTGTCGCCTTCGTCTTCTACCTACGCCACCCCGCGCTCCGCTGGACCAGCCTCGTCCTGATCTTCGGCGCCCTGATCTGGACCGGCTCGCGAACCAGCCAGCTCGCCGCAGCCGCGGTCGTCGGGTCGTACCTCGTGATCCGCCTGTTCCGGGGGCGGAGCTGGCCGGCCTCCACGGTGTTCGCCGCCGGAGCGTTGCTGGTGGGCGTGGTGCCGCTGATCACCAGCGACCCGGCGAGCTTCAGCGAGAGAGGCCAGATCTGGAGCGCCCTGCTCGAACGGTGGACCGAGAGCCCGTTGATCGGGTGGGGACCGGAGATCTTCCAGGATCCGGCGGTCACCGCCGAGATCGGCGGCCAGTTCAACCACGGCCACAACGTCATGGTGCAGATACTCGTCGTCGGCGGCCTGGTGGCCCTCGTGCCGTTCGTGCTGCTGTGTGCCGTGGTCTGGAAGCGGGCCGCCGCGCTCACCGCCGACGGTCAGCCGGCTCCACTGCTCTTCCTCGTCGCGCTCGCGCAGGTGTCATGGCTGGAGGCGTCCCACGTATCGACGACGCTGACCGGCTACGTGACCTGGCTGCCCTTGCTGGCGATCGCGCTCGTCGGACGACCGGCGGCACCGCTCTCTCCGGACGCGGGTCCGCGCCCTGCGCCGCCGTCGGAACGGCCGGCGATCGCCCGGGGGCGGATGCCGGTGCCGATGCCCACGACCGCCGAGCGGCAGGCGCTCCTGCCGTAGCGCCTCATTCTGACCGGCACGGCCTCGGCGTGCCCCCGCCCGACACAGGCTCACGGGGTGGCCGCCCGACCGCCGGCACCGGTTGCCGGCGACCACCCCGCCACCGACGGTGTCGCCGGTCCAGAGTGCCCGGGCCGGCCGGGGCGGGGAAGCCCCGTCCGGGGAATGCCGGGGGACCGGCGGCCAAACGGACGCGGCACTCCCGGCTTGGGCGGGAAGGCCCGCCGGGAGTGCTCAGGGCCAGCGGGCCAGCGGATGCCGGCTGTGGCGCGTCAGAAGACGGCGACGTTGCGGAGGTAGTTGGCGACCCGGCGCAGCCGGTTGGCGCCATCGACCGGCGACGTCATCCGGAACACGAGCTGACGGTCGACGCGGCCGCTGTCGCCGCCTCGCCAGTAGGCGACGATCACCAGGCCGTACCGCTGCTCACCGTCGATCTGCAGCTGGCTGGACTCGGCGAAGGTGACGTTCTCCCCAGCACGCGTCCACTGCAGGTTCCAGGCTTCCTCCGCCTGGCGCATGGCGGTCTGCCGCTTCGCGTCGCAGGGCTGCTCGCAGTCCCGCACGATCAGCTCGCCGCCGATCGCGTCGGCCCCGGTCGCGGGCGTACCGCAGTTGTACTTGACGAACCCCTCGCCTCTGCCGGCGAGGGTGCAGTCCCAGTCCACCGGCACCTTGACCGGGAAGGCGAGACCCTCCAGACCGGTCAGGGTGCGGACGTTGTCGCGCGCACCGAACTTCGGCCACTGGGCCGGCCACGAGCCGGACTTCGGCGGCTCGATACCGGGCGACTGCGGCGGCGACGTCGGCAACGCCGGTGGCGCGGCCGTGCTGCTGCTGCTGCTCGGCGACGCCGCCACCGGCGGCGCCTCCTGGTCGTCCGACCCGGACCAGAGGAACACGCCACCGGCGCCGGCGAGCACCACCAGGACCAGCGCGGCGATCCCGACCAGGAGCCCGGTGCGCCGACGGCGCGGCTTCGAGGGCGTGATGCGGCGTTCCGGCGGAGCGAACGGGTCGTTCGGCGGCAACCCGGTGGACGGGCGGGGCTGCACGACCGGCATCTGGACCGTGGCGCCGGCCGCCGGCGCCGGGACACCCTGGGACGCGGCGGGCGAGGCCGGAGTGGCCGAGACCGGGGCCGGGGACGCCGACACCGGTTGGCCGGAGACCGGGTTCACCTGCACCGCCCAGGGCTCGTGCGGCACCCCCGACACGGACTGGGGAACCCCGGAGACCTGGTGCGGAACACCGGAGACGGGATAAGCCACCCCGCTGACCGGCTGGGGCATGCCCGAGACCGGGCGTTCGGCCGGCACCGGGGTGTACTCCACACCGAGCGCGCGGAACAGCTTCTCCGCCCCCGGTCCGACCTCCGAGGAGTACGCCACCCAGGGCGCGGTGGCCGAGAAGTCGGCGTACGCGTAGGGCAGGGGGTCCGCCGCCTGCGCCAGGGAGTTCGTCATCCCGACGAACGCCTCCCGCCAACCAGGCGCAGCGGCGACGTTGGCGTCCAGGACGGCCACGGTGACGAGGCGTCCCTGCTCGTCGATCGCCGCCCACGCCTTACCCACCGGAGACCCGCCCAGCACGTGGGTGAACCTGTAGGGACCTGCCGGCTGCATGCCTACTCCTCTGCTCAACCGCCGTGCGGATCCTACAGAGGTGGCGCCAGTGCTTCCGCCCACCCGTCGCGGGCCCGACACGTGCTGAGACGCGCGACGGGCCCGCTGTGCGTCGCCACGTCACTCGTCCGTCCCGCACCGCGAGCCTTCGGGCAGGTCCCTTGCCCTCTGAAAGTTTCTATGCATAGAGTCGGCGTGTGAATGACGGAGCTGTCGCGGCGCCCACCGAGCAGGTGCTTGACCTGTTCCAGGGGGTCCGGCTCACCCCGACCCAGCGCCGGATCGCGCACTGCCTGGTGCAGCACGCGCCGACGGCGGCGTACCTGTCGGCGGCCGAGGTGGCCGAGCTGGCGGGGGTCAGCCAGCCGTCGGTCACCCGGTTCGCGGTGGCGCTCGGCCACGACGGCTACCCCGCGCTGCGCCGCCGGCTCCGCGAGCTGACCGCCGGCACGCCGGGCGGCCCCGCCGGTGCGGGCAACGAGCTCCAGCAGGCGGTACGCGCCGAGATCGGCAACCTCGACCGGCTCGCCGGGCAGCTCGCCGACCGGGACCGGATCGCCGAGACCGGGCGGCTGCTGGCCGCCAGCCGTCCCCTGCCGGTGCTCGGCCTGCGGGCCGCCGCGCCGTTGGCCGCGTACTTCGCCTACTTCGCCGCCAAGGTGCACCCCGACGTGCGGGTGCTCGACGACGGCGGCAGCCTGCTCACCGACCGCCTCGAACAGGCCGCCGCGGCCGGGGCGAGCGCCCTGCTCGCCTTCGTGCTCCCCCGCTACCCCCGCGAGACCCTGGACGCGCTGTGCGAGGCGCGCGCCGCCGGCCTGCGTGTGGTGGCCATCACCGACTCGCCGGTCAGCCCGGCCACCGAGCACGCCGACGTGGTGCTGCCCGCCGCGGTCGGCGCGCAGCTCGTCTTCGACCTGCACACCGCCCCGATGACCCTGGCCATGGTGCTGCTCCAGGCCATCTGCGACGCCGACCCCGCCGACACCCAACGCCGGCTGGAGGCCTTCGAGGCGTCCGCCGCCCGCCGCCAGCTGTTCCTCGGCTGAGAGGAGACCCCGAGATGTCCCAGCCCGTCCGCGCCGCGCGCGGCACCGAACGCACCGCCCGTGGTTGGCCGCAGGAGGCCGCGCTGCGGATGCTGATGAACAACCTCGACCCGGAGGTGGCCGAGCGCCCCGAGGACCTGGTGGTCTACGGCGGCACCGGCAAGGCGGCGCGGGACTGGCCGTCGTACCACGCGCTGGTGCGCACCCTGACCGACCTGCGCGACGACGAGACCATGCTGGTGCAGTCCGGCCGGCCCGTCGGCGTGCTGCGTACCCACGAGTGGGCGCCGCGGGTGCTGCTGGCCAACTCCAACCTGGTCGGCGACTGGGCCACCTGGCCGGAGTTCCGCCGGCTGGAGCAGCTCGGCCTGACCATGTACGGGCAGATGACGGCCGGCTCCTGGATCTACATCGGCACCCAGGGCATCCTCCAGGGCACCTACGAGACGTTCGCCGCCGTCGCCGCGAAGCTCGCCGGCGCCCGCGGCGACGGGCAGGAGGTGGGCGCCGGCACCCTGGCCGGCACGCTGACGCTGACCGCCGGGTGCGGCGGGATGGGCGGGGCACAGCCCCTCGCCGTCACCATGAACGGGGGCGCCTGCCTGATCGTCGACGTGGACCGGACGCGGCTGGACCGCCGGGTGCACGACCGCTACCTCGACGAGGTCGCCGACTCCCTCGACGACGCCGTCGAGCGGGCACTCGCCGCGAAGCGGGACCGCCGCGCGCTGAGCGTCGGCGTGGTCGGCAACGCGGCCACCGTCTTCCCCGAGCTGCTGCGCCGGGGGGTCGCCGTCGACATCGTCACCGACCAGACGAGCGCGCACGACCCGCTGTCGTACCTGCCCGAGGGGGTGGAGCTGGCCGACGCCCGGGACTACGCGGCGGCGAAGCCGGCCGAGTTCACCGACCGGGCGCGGGCGTCGATGGCGAAGCACGTCGAGGCGATGGTCGGGTTCCTCGACGCCGGGGCGGAGGTCTTCGACTACGGCAACTCGATCCGGGGCGAGGCGAAGCTCGGCGGGTTCGAGCGGGCCTTCGACTTCCCCGGCTTCGTGCCCGCGTACATCCGGCCGCTGTTCTGCGAGGGCAAGGGCCCGTTCCGGTGGGCGGCGCTCTCCGGCGACCCGGCCGACATCGCCGCCACCGACCGGGCGATCCTGGAGCTGTTCCCGGAGAACGAGTCCCTCGCGCGGTGGATCCGGATGGCCGGCGAGCGGGTCGCGTTCCAGGGCCTGCCGGCGCGGATCTGCTGGCTCGGCTACGGCGAGCGAGACAAGGCCGGGGTGCGGTTCAACGAGATGGTCGCCTCCGGCGAGCTGAGCGCGCCCGTGGTGATCGGCCGGGACCACCTGGACTGCGGCAGCGTCGCCAGCCCCTACCGGGAGACCGAGGCGATGGCCGACGGCTCCGACGCGATCGCCGACTGGCCGCTGCTCAACGCGCTCGTCAACACCGCCAGCGGGGCCTCCTGGGTGTCGATCCACCACGGCGGCGGGGTCGGCATCGGCCGGTCCATCCACGCCGGGCAGGTCTGCGTCGCCGACGGCACCGCCCTGGCCGGGCAGAAGATCGAGCGGGTGCTCACCAACGACCCGGCGATGGGTGTGATCCGGCACGTCGACGCCGGCTACGACGCCGCCCGCGAGGTCGCCACGCGCACCGGCGTCCGCACCCCCATGGCCGAGGCGTGAGGCGGGGCACCTTGCTAACGGATTTGGTAGAGGAAGGGTCCCTTCCTTACAGGTTCCGGGCGCTGTGGGACGAGATCGCGCCGGTCGGGCGGGACGACCGCAGCGGCGGCTACCTGCGGTACGCGCTGACCGAGCCGGAGCTGCGGCTGCGGGAGTGGTTCCGCGACCAGGCCGGCCGGCGCGGCATGCCGGTCACCGACGACGGCAACGGCAACCTGTTCGCCTGGTGGGGTGAGCCGGAGGCCGGCGGCGCGGTGCTGACCGGCAGCCACTTCGACTCGGTGCCGCACGGCGGGGCGTACGACGGGCCGCTCGGCATCGTCAGCGCGTTCCTCGCCGTCGACGAGCTGCGCGCGGCCGGCGTCGCGCCGGCCCGCCCGCTGGTGGTCGGCGCCTTCGTCGAGGAGGAGGGGGCGCGGTTCGGCGTACCGTGCCTCGGGTCGCGGCTGCTCACCGGGGAGATCGCGGTGGACCGCGCGGCCGGGTTGCGCGACGCCGCCGGGGTGAGCTTCGCCGAGGCGCTGGGCGACCGGCCGGCGGGCGCCCGGCCGGAGTTGGTGGGCCGCTTCGCCGCCTTCGTCGAGCTGCACGTCGAGCAGGGCCGCGCGCTGGTCGAGGGCGACGCGCCCGTCGCGGTCGCCAGCGCCATCTGGCCGCACGGCCGCTGGCGCTTCGAGTTCACCGGCGAGGGCAACCACGCGGGTACGACCCGGATGGCCGACCGCCGCGACCCCATGCTGACGTACGCCTTCACCGTGCTGGCGGCGAACAAGGAGGCCCGGCTGCGCGACGCCCACGCCACCGTCGGCCGGGTGTCGGTGGAGCCGAACGCCACCAACGCGATCCCGTCGAAGGTGACCGGGTGGCTGGACGCCCGCGCCGCCGAGCCGGACACGCTGACCGGGCTGGTCGACGCGGTGCGCGCCAAGGCCGCCGAGCGGGCCCGCCGGGACGGCACGGAGGTGGCGCTGACCGAGGAGTCCGCCACCCCGCTGGTCGCCTTCGACGGCGGGCTGGCCGGCCGGCTCGCGGCCCTGCTCGACGCGCCGGTGCTGCCGACCGGGGCGGGCCACGACGCCGGGGTGCTCGCCGCGCACGTGCCCACGGCGATGCTGTTCGTGCGCAACCCGACCGGGGTGTCGCACTCCCCGGCCGAGTCGGCCACCGACGCCGACTGCGCCGCCGGGGTGACCGCCCTGGCCCGGGTGCTGGAGGAGCTGGCATGCCGGTGAGCGGGGCGCACGAGACGACCGGGACCCGCTGGCTCGCCGAGTACGCGTGGCTGCCCGACCACGCCGAACCGACCGCCGACGTGCTGATCGAGACGGCCGGCGGGCGGATCACGGGCGTCACGCCGCTGACCGCCGGGAGCGAACCACCCGCCGGCGTGGAGGTGCTCGGCGACGCGGTCCGGCTGCCCGGGCTGACCCTGCCCGGGCTCGCCAACGCGCACTCGCACGCCTTCCACCGGGCGCTGCGCGGGCGCACCCACGGCGGCCGCGGCGACTTCTGGACGTGGCGCGACCGGATGTACGCGGTCGCCGCCCGCCTGGACCCGGACTCGTACCTGGCCCTGGCCCGGGCGGTCTACGCCGAGATGGCGCTGGCCGGCGTCACCTGCGTGGGCGAGTTCCACTACCTGCACCACGGCCCGGACGGCACCCCGTACGCCGACCCGAACGCGATGGGCGCGGCGCTGGTCGAGGCCGCCGCGCACGCCGGGATCCGGATCACCCTGCTGGACACCTGCTACCTCACCGCCACCGTCGACGGGCGGCCGCTCACCGGGCCGCAGCGGCGGTTCGGCGACGGCGACGCGCTGCGCTGGGCGGAGCGGGCCGGCGCGTTCACGCCCGCCGACGACCACGCCCGGGTGGGCGCCGCGATCCACTCGGTGCGCGCCGTGCCGGCCGGGCAGCTCGCCACGGTGGCCAACTGGGCGGACCGGCGGGGCGCGCCCCTGCACGTGCACCTGTCCGAGCAGCCCGCCGAGAACGACGCCTGCCGGGCCGTGCACGGCCGCACCCCGGCCCGGCTGCTCGCCGACCACGGGGCGCTCGGCCCGGACACCACGGCCGTGCACGCCACCCACCTGACCGGCGGCGACCTCACGCTGCTCGGCGACGCCGGTACCGGCGTCTGCCTCTGCCCGACCACCGAGCGGGACCTGGCCGACGGGATCGGTCCGGCCCGGCGGATGGTCGACGTCGGGCTGCCGCTCAGCCTGGGCAGCGACAGCCACGCCGTGGTCGACCTCTTCGAGGAGGCGCGCGCGGTCGAGCTGGACGAGCGGCTGCGCACCCGCCGCCGCGGCCACTTCGGCGCCGCCGAGCTGCGGGACGCGGCCACCGTGGGCGGCCACGCCGCGCTGGGCTGGCGCGACGCCGGGCGGCTCGCCGTGGGAGCCCGCGCCGACCTGGTGACGGTACGGCTGGACAGCCCGCGCACGGCCGGCGTACCGCCGGTGGGGGTCTGGTTCGCGGCGGGCGCCGCGGACGTCGCGCAGGTCGTGGTGGACGGCCGGGTGGTGGTGCGCGACGGCCGCCACCTGACGATCGACGTGCCGGCCGAGCTGACCGCGGCCATCGAGGAGGTGACGCGGTGAGCGCGAGGAGTGAGCCGGTCCTGCGAGCCCCGCAGTCGCGACCGGAGGGGAGCACCGCGTGAGCAGTCTGCTGGTCGACGACATCGGCGAGCTGGTGACCAACGACGGCGGCGGCGAGGGCGGCCCGCTGGGCATCCGCCGCGACGTCGCCCTCCTGGTCGAGGACGGCCGGGTGGCCTGGGTCGGGCCGGCCCGGGACGCGCCGGCCGCCGACCGGCGCGTCGACGCCGGGGGCGCCGCCGTGCTCCCCGGCTTCGTGGACAGCCACGCCCACCTGGTGTTCGCCGGGGACCGGGCCGCCGAGTTCGCCGCCCGGATGGCCGGGCAGCCGTACACCGGCGGCGGCATCCGGACCACGGTCGGCGCCACCCGGGCCGCCTCCGACGACGAGCTGCGGGCCACGGTGCGCCGGCTGCGCGACGAGGCGATGCGGCAGGGCACCACCACCATCGAGATCAAGAGCGGGTACGGCCTCACCGTCGCCGACGAGGCCCGCTCCCTGGCGATCGCCGCCGAGGTCAGCGACGAGACCACGTTCCTCGGCGCCCACGTCGTCCCCGCCGAGTACGCCGACCGCCCCGACGACTACGTCGGGCTGGTCTGCGGGCCGATGCTGGCCGCGGCCGCCCCGCACGCGCGCTGGATCGACGTGTTCTGCGAGCGGGGCGCGTTCGACGCGGACCACACCCGGGCGATCCTGACCTGCGGCCAGGCCGTCGGGCTCGGCGTGCGGGTGCACGCCAACCAGCTCGGCCCGGGGCCGGGCGTCCAGCTCGGCGTCGAGCTGGGCGCGGCGAGCGTCGACCACTGCACCCACCTGACCGACGCCGACGTCGACGCGCTGGCCTCCAGCCGGGTCGACGGCGGGTGCGCCGAGGGCGGGCACACCGCCACCGTCGCGACCCTGCTGCCGGGCGCCGAGTTCTCCACCCGCTCGCCGTACCCGGACGCCCGCCGGTTGCTCGACGCCGGCGTCACCGTGGCGCTGGCGACCGACTGCAACCCCGGCTCGTCGTACACCTCGTCGATGCCGTTCTGCGTCGCGCTCGCCGTACGCGAGATGCGGATGACCCCGGCGGAGGCCGTCTGGGCCGCGACCGCCGGCGGCGCGCGGGCGCTGCGCCGCGACGACGTCGGGGTGCTCAGGCCCGGGGCGCGGGCCGACCTGGTGATCCTCGACGCCCCGTCCCACCTGCACCTGGCCTACCGGCCGGGTGTGCCACTGATCCGCCAGGTCCTGCACAACGGAGCACCGCAATGACGTCTGTTTCCATCCAGCCCACCGGGATCTTCCCCGCCGACGTGCTCGCCGTGGCGCGCGGCACCGCCAAGGTCGTGCTCGACCCGGCCGCCGTGGACGCGATGACCGCCAGCCGGTCCATCGTGGACGACATCGAGGCCGCCGGCCGGCCGGTCTACGGCGTCTCCACCGGGTTCGGGGCCCTCGCCAACACCTTCGTCGCGCCGGAGCGGCGGGCCGAGCTGCAGCACGCGCTGATCCGCTCGCACGCCGCCGGCGTGGGCGCGCCGATGCCGCGCGAGGTGGTGCGGGCGATGATGCTGCTGCGGGTCCGCTCGCTGGCGCTCGGCCGCTCCGGGGTCCGGCCGCTGGTCGCCGAGGCGCTGGTCGACCTGCTCAACCACGAGGTGACGCCGTGGGTGCCGGAGCACGGCTCGCTGGGCGCCTCCGGCGACCTGGCGCCGCTGGCGCACTGCGCGCTGGTGCTGCTGGGCGAGGGCTGGGTGCTGGGCCCGGCCGGTGAGCGCGTCCCCGCCGCCGACGCGCTGCGCCGGGCCGGTCTGACGCCGATCGAGCTGGCCGCGAAGGAGGGGCTGGCGCTCATCAACGGCACCGACGGCATGCTCGGCATGCTGCTGCTGGCGATCCACGACGCGGCGCACCTGTTCACCATGGCCGACGTCACCGCCGCCCTCGCCATCGAGGCGATGCTCGGCTCGGAGCGGCCGTTCCTGCCCGAGCTGCACGCCATCCGGCCGCACCCCGGGCAGTCGGCCTCGGCGGCGAACATCCACCGGCTGCTCCAGAACTCCCGGGTGATGGACTCGCACCGCGACGACCTGGCGCACGCGGTGCAGGACGCGTACTCGATGCGCTGTGCCCCCCAGGTGGCCGGGGCGGCCCGGGACACGCTGGACTTCGTCCGCACGGTGGCCGACCGGGAACTGGTCTCGGTGGTGGACAACCCGGTGGTGCTGCCGGACGGCCGCGTCGAGTCGACCGGAAACTTCCACGGCGCGCCCCTCGGCTTCGCCGCGGACTTCCTGGCCATCGCCGCCGCCGAGGTCGGCGCGATCGCCGAGCGCCGGGTCGACCGGCTGCTCGACGTCACCCGGTCCCGGGAGCTGCCGGCGTTCCTCTCCCCCGACGCCGGGGTCAACTCCGGGCTGATGATCGCCCAGTACACGGCGGCCGGGATCGTCGCGGAGAACCGTCGGCTCGCCGCGCCCGCCTCGGTGGACTCGCTGCCCACCAGCGGCATGCAGGAGGACCACGTCTCGATGGGCTGGGCGGCGGCCAAGAAGCTGCGCACGGTGCTGGACAACCTGACCAGCCTGCTCGCGGTCGAGCTGCTCGCCGCCGTACGCGGTCTCCAGCTACGCGCCCCGCTCGACCCGTCGCCGGCGGGTCGGGCGGCTGTCGCGGCGCTCGGCGGGATCGCCGGGGAGCCGGGGCCGGACGTGTTCCTCGCCCCGCTGATGGAGGCCGCCCGGGCCGTGGTGGCCGGGCCCGAGCTGCGCGCCGCCATCGAGCGCGAGACCGGGCCCCTCGCCTGAATCGGGGAAGCTGACGGACGGGCGGGCC
Source organism: Micromonospora sp. NPDC000121 (assembly GCF_042899165.1). Lineage (NCBI taxonomy): Bacteria > Bacillati > Actinomycetota > Actinomycetes > Micromonosporales > Micromonosporaceae > Micromonospora > Micromonospora sp. NPDC000121. The sequence continues at coordinate 79,062 of NZ_JBIAZP010000016.1, read as the reverse complement.
GGTGGCCCGCCCGTCCGGCGTTCAGGCGGTGGCCGGGGGCAGCACCTTCGCCACCAGCTTGGCCAGCTCGCGCAGCGCCTTGCCGCGGTGGCTGACCGCGTCCTTCTCCTGCGGCGTCAGCTCGGCGTTGGTCCGGTCCTGGCCGTCGCCCAGGAAGATCGGGTCGTAGCCGAAGCCGCCGTCGCCGCGCGGCGAACGCAGCAGCCGTCCGGTCTGCCGGCCGTCGACCAGGTGCTCCTTGCCGCCGGGCAGCACCAGGGCCACCGTGCAGACGAAGGACGCCCCCCGGTGCTCGTCGGCGAGGTCCGCGATCTGGTCCAGCACGAGCTGGAGGTTGGCCTGGTCGTCGCCGTGCCGGCCGGCCCAGCGGGCGCTGAACACCCCCGGCATGCCGTTCAGCGCGTCGACGGCGAGGCCGGAGTCGTCGGCGATCGTCGGCATGCCGGTGCGCCGGCAGCCCTCCCGCGCCTTGATCAGGGCGTTCTCGCCGAAGGTGAGGCCGGTCTCCGGCAGCTCCGGGTATTCCTCGACGTCGTCGAGGCCGAGCAGGGCGACGCGGTGCGCGCCGAGCGCGCCGTCGAGGATCCGCTGCAGCTCGATGAGCTTCTTGCGGTTACGGGTGGCGAGCAGCACCTTGTTCATGAGAGAGCCTTCCGCTGGGCTTCGGCCAGTTCCACGCAGCCGGCCACGGCCAGGTCGAGCAGGGCGTCGAGCTGCTCGCGGGCGAACACGCCCGCCTCCCCGGTGCCCTGCACCTCGACGAACTCGCCGGCGCCGGTGCAGACCACGTTCATGTCGACCTCGGCGGTCACGTCCTCGGCGTAGTCGAGGTCGAGCCGAGGCTCGCCGCCGATGACGCCGACGCTGACGGCGGCCACCGAGCGGTGCATCACCTTCTCCGGCTTGCCGGTCAGCGCCTTGCGCCCGGCCAGCCAGGTCACCGCGTCGTGCAGCGCCACGTACGCGCCGGTGATCGCCGCGGTGCGGGTGCCGCCGTCGGCCTGGAGCACGTCGCAGTCGAGCACGATCGAGTTCTCGCCGAGCGCCTTCAGGTCGATCGAGGCCCGCAGGCTCCGGCCGATCAGCCGCGAGATCTCGTGCGTACGCCCGCCGACGCGCCCCTTCACGCTCTCCCGGTCGGAGCGGGTGTTGGTGGCGCGGGGCAGCATCGCGTACTCGGCGGTGACCCAGCCGAGCCCGGAGCCCTTGCGCCAGCGGGGCACCCCCTCGGTCACGCTGGCGGTGCAGAGCACCCGGGTGCCGCCGAACTCCACGAGCACCGAGCCCTCCGGATGGGTGCTCCAGCCCCGGGTCAACGTCACAGGTCGGAGTTCGTCGGGTCGCCGCCCGTCAGGTCGCGCCATGCCTGCACCCTATGCAATGCCGTGATCGAACCGCCCCGCGGTGTCCCGACGCGCGGGCACGCGCGGTCAGATCTCGTAGCTGGCGCCGGGCCGGACCACCTCGAGCGGGCCGGTGTACGCGGCGCCCGCCGTCTCGACGGTGTGCGCCTCGCTGCCCCAGGCGGCCACGAGGTGGGTCAGCAGCAGCCGGCCCACGCTCGCCTTGGTCGCCGCCTCGCCGGCCTCCCGGCCGGTCAGGTGCAGGTCCGGCGGGTTGTCCACGCCGTCGAGGTAGCTCGCCTCGCACAGGAAGACGTCGGCGTCCTGGGCGAGCCGGAGCAGCGCGTCGCAGGGCGCGGTGTCCGAGGAGTAGCAGAGCACCCGGCCGTCGTGCTCCAGCCGGACGCCGTACGTCTCGACGGGGTGGTTGACCCGGTCGACGGTGACGCTGAACGGGCCGATCGGGAAGGTGCCGGGCTGGAGGGCGTAGAACTGGTACACGTCCTCGACCGTGCTGTCCTCCTGCCCGTACGCGGCCGCCAGCCGGTCGGGCGCGCCGGACGGGGCGTAGACCGGCAGCGGCGGGTAGGGCCCGTCCGGGGCGTAGCGGCGGACCACCACGTAGGACGCGGCGTCGAGGATGTGGTCGCAGTGCAGGTGGGTCAGCAGGATGGCGTCGGGGGCGTGCAGCCCGGCGTAGCGCTGGAGGTTGGACAGCGACCCGGAGCCGAAGTCGACCAGGAGTCGGAACCCGTCGGCCTCGACCAGGTAGGCCGAACAGGGGGACTCGGGGCCGGGAAAACTGCCGGCGCAGCCCAGCACGGTCAGGCGCATCGAGTGGTCTCGCTGTCACACTGCGTAGTGATCGCGCCGACGGCCACTCTCTCGATGATCTCTACCGACGCGTGCGCCACGCTGCGCAGCCTACGCCGGCACGCGGGGCGGCAAGAATCATCCACAGGAAGTTGTCACCAACGTGACACCCGCCCCGCGCCCGCCGCGCCACGCGCTCCCGGTGCGTGACGAGCCGGGACCCGACGGTAGCGCTGCGTGAGCGGGGCGGCCACCGCGGCCGGCAACCGCCGGCAGGGCCACCGGCGCGCGGCGGTGACCCTGCGGCGGCTTCCTCAGGCCCAGAGCTGGCCCTCCAACGCCTCCTCGGCGTCGGCCAGGGTGCCGCCGTACGCGCCGGTGGAGAGGTATTTCCAGCCGCCGTCGGCGACCACGAACGCCACGTCGGCGCGGCGGCCGTCGCGGACCGCCTCGTGCGCCACCGCGAGGGCGGCGTGCAGGATCGCGCCGGTGGAGAAGCCCGCGAAGATGCCCTCGACCTCCACCAGTTGCCGGGTCCGCAGCACCGCGTCCCGGGTGCCGACGGAGAAGCGCCGGGACAGCACGGTGGCGTCGTAGAGCTCCGGGACGTATCCCTCGTCGATGTTGCGCAGCCCGTAGACCAGCTCGCCGTAGCGCGGCTCGGCCGCGACGACCTGGATCCCGTCGACCTTCTCGCGCAGGTAGCGCCCGGTGCCCATCAGCGTCCCGGTGGTGCCGAGGCCGGCCACGAAGTGCGTGATCGTGGGCAGGTCGTGCAGCAGCTCGGGGCCGGTCGTCTCGTAGTGCGCACGGGCGTTCGCCTCGTTGCCGTACTGGAAGAGCATCACCCAGTCGGGGTGCTCAGCCGCGATCTGCTTCGCCGTGGCCACCGCCTGGTTCGAGCCGCCCGCCGCCGGCGAGAAGATGATCTCCGCACCGTACATCCGGAGCAGTTGCACCCGCTCGGTCGAGACGTTCTCCGGCATCACGCAGACCAGCCGGTAGCCGCGCAGCTTCGCCACCATGGCCAGCGAGATGCCGGTGTTGCCGCTGGTCGGTTCGAGGATGGTGTCGCCGGGCCGGAGCCGGCCGGCCTCCTCGGCCGCGCGGACCATGAACAGGGCCGCCCGGTCCTTGATGCTGCCGGTCGGGTTCCGGTCCTCCAGCTTGGCCCAGAGCCGCACCGGCGGCGCCCCCTCGGGCACCGTCGGGGAGAGCCGGGGCAGGCCCACCAGGGGCGTGCCCCCGCACGCGTCGAGGAGGCTGTCGTACCGCGCCATCGCGGCCGCCTCAGCCGGCGGCGACGGACGCGCGCTGGCCGGCGATCGCCGCGGCGGCGGCGAAGCCGAACGCGCCGCCGGCGACGGCCGGCAGGATGGTCACGCTGTCGCCGTCGTTGAGCTTGGCGTCGAGCGCGCCGAGGAAGCGGACGTCCTCGTCGTTGACGTAGACGTTGACGAAGCGGTGCAGCGCCCCGGTGTCGGTGACCAGCCGGGCGCGGAGGCCGGCGTGCCGGGAGTCCAGGTCGGCGAGCAGGTCGCCGAGCGTGTCGCCGGCGCCCTCGACGACCTTCGCGCCGCCGGTGTAGCTGCGCAGGATGGTGGGGATGCGAACCTCGATGGCCATGATGTCGTGCTCCTCGGTGATGATCGGGTGTGCCGGAAGGTGACGGGACGTGGACGGGTGACGCGGCGCTGGGTCAGCGGCCGGAACACTCGTAGTCGACCGTCGCCGGGCTCTGCCCGAACATGTAGGACTGCACGGCGTGCGGGTCCACCCCCGCGTCGAGGATGCGCACCGGCTCCTCGGTCACCACGCCGTCGACGATCCGGAAGGAGCGGATCTCCTCCGTGTCGGGCTCGCGCGTGGAGACCAGCAGGTAGTGCGCGCCCGGCTCACCCGCGAAGGAGATGTCCGTCCGGGACGGGTAGGCCTCCGTGGCGGTGTGCGAGTGGTAGATGACGACGGGCTCCTCGTCCCGGTCGTCCATCTCGCGCCACACCCGCAACTGCTCCATCGAGTCGAACTCGTAGAACGTCATGGAGCGGGCGGCGTTGTCCATCGGGATGTGCCGGGTGGGGGTGTCGCTGCCGGCGGGACCGGCGACCACGCCACACGCCTCGTCGGGGTGGTCCCGACGCGCGTGGGCGACGATCGCGTCGACGATCGACCGGTCGATGCTCAGCACGTGCTCCAGCCTAACGCGTGTGGGGCAGCAGCTTAAGGTGGTGCCGGTCACCCCTAGTCGATCAAGGCGTTGAGCAGGGACTCCTGGAGATACCCGAGGTACGCGTAGACCGACAGTTGGAACACCCGGCTGGAGGTCGGATCCTCGGCGACCGCGTCGTCGAGCTCCTCGCCGAGGTCCGTGCCGTCCTTGATCTCCAGCCGCACGCCCATCGCCAACCGGGCGTCGTTGAGCGCCCGCAGCCACGCCTCGGCCGCCTCCGCGTCGAGGCGCACCTCGCCGCCGGCGGAGTCGGGCAACGCGGCGAGGATCGCCCCGGCCTGGTCGATCTTGCCGGTCTTGAGGTCGCCCTCGGTGTAGCGGCGGAACTCCGCGGTGCCGGACGGGTCCTCCGGGTAGACGTCGGGGAAGAGCCGGCCGACCACCGGGTCGGAGTGGTCGAAGCCGTCGGTGAGCAGGCCGACCACCTCGGAGGCGACCTTGCGCAGCACCCGGACCTCGTCGACGGCGAAGGTGGCGACGTAGCGGTCGCCCTGGCGACGGAACATGCTCACGACCGGTCCACCGTCGCCCACAGCCCGTACGCGTGCAACTGCGACGCGTCGTGCTCCATCCGCTCCCGGGCGCCGCTGGAGACGACGGCGCGCCCCTTGTGGTGCACGTCGAGCATGAGCTGCTCGGCCCTCTCCCGGCTGTAGCCGAAGAGCTTCTGGAACACCCAGGTCACGTAGGTCATGAGGTTGACCGGGTCGTCCCACACGATCGTCACCCACGGCCGGTCGGACGCCGGCACCTCTTCGGTGTCCGGCGTCTCGACCGGTGCAACCTGCGGAGCCGCCATGCCCCCCATCGTGCCACCGGATCCGGCGAACCGAGGAACCGGAACGCCGGCCCGCCGTGGATCACCGCGTCCGGCCTGGCCGGGCGCGTCGGAGGCAGCCCGCGGCGGCCCCGGCGCGGGGCCGGTGGCGCGGTCGGCCCGGTCGCCGTCAGGCGAGCAGGATGCCGTGGTCGACAGCATCGGAGAGCACCCCGTCCAGCGAGAGGCGGACCACCTCGAGCCGCCGGGACACCTCCCGGGCCAGCTCCAGCTCGATCTCGCGCAGTGCGCGCTGCGCCCAGGCGCGGGCGGCGTTGGGATCGTGGTTGCCGGGGCTGCGCCAGTGCTGCCAGCAGCCGCCCGAGAGGGCCACCGCGACGGGCGGGAGCACCTCCTCGCGCTCGGCGCCCGGGCAGCTCGCCAGCGCGTCGGTGGCGCCGGCGCCGGTCAGCCCGGCCACGCCCCCGGTGCTGGTGACCAGCAGCACGCGGTCCAGCTCGTGACCGGCGGGGTGGTCGGCCAGGCCCCAGCGCACCGCGAAGGACAGGCGCCGGCGTACGCCCGCGGACAGCGGCGCGCCGAGGACGCGGCCGGCGGCGTCCTCGACGAGCCGGTTGACCGCGTGGTCGCACTGGGCGGTGGCCAGCAGTGACAGCGCCTCCATCTCCCGGTCGAGCAGCTGCGGCAGGCCGGCGCAGCCGACGCCGAAGACGATCTCCTGCACCACGCGCAGGTGGGCGTTGGCCAACTCCAGGGCGAGGTGCTGGCGGATGCGCTGGGCCCACGAGCGGGCCTGGCCGTCGAGCCGCTCGGACCAGTTGCCCGGGTCGGCGGCCACCGGCACCCGGCCGTGCGCCCCGGGCAGCACCGGCGGGTCGGCGCTGGCCCGCCACAGCCCCTCGTCGGCGGCCCAGCCCACCAGGGCCCGGCGCAGGTCCGCCCCGTCGCCGTCGGCGGCCGCGAACCAGCGGGCGCGGGCGAGCCCCGGAACCGCGGCGAGCAGGGCCGCCCGGTGCGCCTCGACGGTGATCGCGACCGGGTCCACCGGGGCCGGCGCGGCACCCGACCCGACCGGTGCGACGGACGCCCCCGTGCCCTCCGTCGACGCCGGCACGTCGGACACCGGCGACCAGCCGGCCGCGCCCGGGGTGACCGCGAAGAAGACCTCCACCCGGGCGCGGGCCACCTCGGCGAGCAGGTTCAGCTCGACGGCGGTGAAGGCCTGGTCGGCGGCGATCACGAAGAGCACCGCCCCGGACCGGCCCACCGCGTCGAGCAGCAGCCGGGTGCCGGCCGTCCCGAGGGCGCCCGTGTCCGGCGTGTCGACGAGGCTGAAGTGCCGCAGCAGCGGCTCGGGCACGCTCAGCTCGACGCGGCGCGGCGGACGGGCCAGCGCCGGCCCGGCGGCGAACCGGTCGGCCCCGTACGAATGCGGCTGGCGGTAGCCGGGCACGTAGGCGGCCCGGGTCGGCACCCGGGAGTGCCGGACCACCAGCCAGCTCCCGGCCGGCACGGTCAGCATGCCGGGATCCAGCCGGAGCACGTCGGCGAGCACCTCGGGCCGGCCCGCGCCGGCCGGGCCGACGGCGACCACGGCCAGCGGTTCCCCGAGCCCCGGCTCGGTCACCCCGAGCCTGGTGGGCAGGGGACCTCGGCGGGGCAGCTTCGCGGCGTCGGGAATGTCGTCGGGCACGTCGACCGCGGGGAGAGGACCGGACTGCATTCGAGGGCGGCCTCCCAGGGCGGGCGACCGGCGCCGCCGGTCGCGTGGAATCGTCCGGGTCGCACCCCCGGCTGCCGGAAGATTACGGGCGACCAGGGCCCCGACCCGAACACCTCGGATACTTAGGAGTAATCACGAGATTACTCAACTTCGCTGCGTGACGATGCGGGCGCGGACGGATTTCGATGGATATGCTGCCTCGATGAGTCGGTGGAGTTTCGTCGGCCGGACGGATGAGCTCAACCGCCTGTTGTCGGCGGTGACCGGCACGGAGGGGCGGGGCCTCTTCTTCAGCGGGAGCGCCGGCATCGGCAAGAGCCGCCTGCTGCGCGAGGGGGTGGCGGCGCTGCCCCGCGACGGGTACGCGGTGTGGTGGATCGCGGCCAGCGCCACCACCGCCGCGCTGCCGTTCGGCGGGCTGGTCCAGGTGCTCCCGGCCGAGCAGCCGCAGGGCCTGTCCCCCGCCGGCATCCTGCGCTGGGCGGTGGACGTGCTGAAACAGCAGGCGGCCGGTCGCCGGATCGTCCTCGCGATCGACGACGCGCACCTGCTCGACCCGCCCTCGGCCGCGCTGGTGCACCTCGTCGCCCGCTCGGAGAACGCCACGGTCATCGGCACGCTGCGCGACGGCGAGCAGCTCCCGCTGCCCATCCGCGCGCTGTGGACCGACGACCTCGTCGACCACGTCGAGCTGAACCCGCTGGCGCCGGCCGACACCACCCGGCTGCTCTCCGAGATCCTCGACGGCCCGGTCGACGCCACCTCCGCCGACCGGCTGGGCCGGCTCTCGGCGGGCAACCCGCTGCTGCTGCGCGAGCTGGTGTTCGCCGCCGACCGCGGGGAGCTGACCCGCACGTACGGGATCTGGAAGTGGACCGGCCGGCTGGAGCTGGCGCCCAACCTGACCGACCTGATCGACACCCGCATCGGGCAGCTCACCCCGGGCGTACGCGCGGTGGTCGAGCTGGTCGCCTTCGGCGAGCCGCTCGGCCTGCACCTGCTCAACCAGGCCGTGGACCCGGCGGACGTGGAGCACGCCGAGGAGCGCGGGCTGATCGTCGTGGTGCGCGACGACCGGCGCGCCAACGTGCGGCTGGCGCACCCGCTCTACGGCGAGGTGATGCGCCGCCGCTGCCCGGTGAGCCGGACCCGCCGCCTGGAGGCCCGCCTCGCCGAACTGCTGGAGCAGGTCGGCAAGCGACGCCGCGACGACCTGCTCCGGGTGGCGGTCTGGCGACTCGACTCCGGCACCGCCCAGGACCCCACCCTGCTGCTCGACGCGGCCGGGCAGGCGTTCACCCGTTACGACGTACCGCTGGCGACCCGGCTGGCCCGCGCGGCGCTCGACGCCGGCGGCGGCTTCGACGCCGCGGAGCTGCTGGCCACCATCCTGATGTTCGCCGACCGGCCGGAGGAGGCGGTCGCCGTCCTCGACGCGGTCTCCGCCGAGATCCGGGGCGACCGGCGGCTCAGCCGCTGGCTCACCGTGCGGGGCATGGTCAGCTACTGGGGCCTGAGCCGCGAGTCCACCGTGGAGGAGATCGCGGCCCGCGGCTCGACGCTGGAGGACTCCGCCGACCAGGCCCGGGTGCTGGCCTTCGAGGGCATCATGCGGCTGCACCGGCTGGACACCGGCCTCGCGCTGCGGCTCGGGCAGACGGTGCTGGACCGGCCGGCCGCCAGCGTCTCCGCCCGGGAGCTGGCGCGCAGCACCATCGCATACCTCCAGGCGGCGCAGGGGCAGCTGCACCGCAGCGCCGCCGCGATCGACCAGGTGCAGGCCGAGGCGGGCCGGTGGCGGGCCGACATGCCGTACCTGCAACTGGCCCTGGAGCTGGCCCGGGGCACCCGGCTGGCGCTCGCCGGCGACCTGGCCGGCATCGACGCGATCGTGGCCGACGAGTTCGCCGACCTGGCCGGCGCCGGCGACTTCCGGCTCGGCACCGGCTACCTGGCCATCCTCCAGGCGTACGCGGCCCGCCTGCGCGGCCAGAGCGACGCGGCGCTGCGGACCAGCCTCGAGGCGTGCGCGGTGCTCGCGACCAGCCGGGTCTACGCCGGGCTGGCCCAGGCCGAACGGGCCCAGGCGGCGGCCCTGCGCGGCGACGCCGCGCAGGCGGCCGAGGCGATGGCGGAGGCCGACCGCACCCACGCCCCGGGCATGGCCGTGCTGTACCCGTGGCTGGAGCAGGCGCGCGGCGCGGTGCTCGCCGCCGGTGGCGACGTGCCGGGCGCCGCCAAACACCTCGTCCAGCTCGCCGACCGGCTCCGGGCAGACGGCTTCGCCGGCCACGAGGTGCACGTGCTGCACGAGCTGGTCCGGCTGGACCGGGCGACCGCCCCGATCGGCCCGACCTGCTCCGACGGCAGCCGGCGCACCGTCACGCAGCGGCTGGCGGAGCTCTCCGAACGCGTCGACGGCCTGCTCCCGCCGCTGCTGGCCCGGCACGCCCGGGCCGCCGCGGCCGGCTCCGCCGACGAGCTGCTGGCGGTGGCCGACGGCTTCGAGGCGCTGGACCTGGCCGTCTACGCGGCGGAGGCGACCGCCGCCGCCCTGGACCGGCTGCGCCGGCAGCGCTCCCCGGCGGCGGGCGCGGCCCGGGAGCGCCTGGCGGCCCTGCTCGGCCGCTGCGACCTCATCCGCACGCCGGCGCTACAGGCCGGGGCGCCCGCGCTGACCGAGCGCGAGTGGCAGGTGGCCCGGCTCGCGGCGGAAGGCGTGACCAGCCGGGTCATCGCGGAGCGGCTCTACCTCTCCGCCCGCACCGTGGAGAACCACCTGCAACGGATCTACAGCAAGCTCGGCGTGACCGGCCGGGCCGAGCTGCGGGCCGCCCTGCGGGCGATCCCGGGCCACGAGGGCGGGTCGTCCGAGTGAACTCTAGGCTGGGGCGGTGAACACCCTTCGCCCCGCGCTGCTGACCGACCACTACGAGCTGACGATGGTCAGTGCCGCCCTGCGGGACGGCACCGCCGACCGCCGCTGCGTCTTCGAGGTGTTCAACCGCCGGCTGCCCGCCGGCCGCCGCTACGGCGTGGTCGCCGGCACCGGCCGGCTGGTCGAGATGATCCGCGACTTCCGCTTCGACGCCGACGAGATCGACTTCCTGCGCCGCACCGGGGTGGTCGACGAGCAGGCCGCCGCCTGGCTGCGCGACTACCGCTTCACCGGCGACGTCGACGGCTACGCCGAGGGCGAGCTGTGCTTCCCCGGCTCGCCGATCCTCACCGTCTCCGGCGGCTTCGCCGAGTGCGTCGTGCTGGAGACGCTGGTCCTCTCGGTGCTGAACTACGACAGCGCCGTGGCGGCAGCCGCCGCGCGGATGGTCACCGCGGCCCGCGGCCGGGCCCTGATCGAGATGGGCTCCCGGCGGGCGCACGAGGAGGCCGCGGTGGCCGCGGCGCGGGCCGCGTACCTGGCCGGGTTCCGGTTCACCTCCAACCTCGCCGCCGGGCAGCGGTACGGCATCCCGACCGCCGGCACCGCCGCGCACGCGTTCACCCTGCTGCACGACGACGAGCGGGCCGCGTTCGCCTCGCAGGTCGCCACGCTGGGCAAGGACACCACGCTGCTGGTCGACACGTACGACATCAGCCAGGGCATCCGCAACGCGATCGCGGTGGCCGGGCCCGACCTGCGGGCCATCCGGATCGACTCGGGCGACCTCGCGGTGATCGCCCAGCAGTCCCGCGAGCTGCTCGACTCGCTCGGCGCCACCGAGACGAAGATCATCGTTTCCGGCGACCTCGACGAGTACGCCATCGCCGCGCTCGCCGCCGAGCCCGTCGACATGTACGGCGCGGGCACCTCCGTGGTCACCGGCTCCGGCGCGCCCACCGCCGGTCTCGTCTACAAGCTGGTCGAGGTCGACGGCCGCGCGGTGGTGAAGCGCTCCGAGCGCAAGGGCACCATCGGCGGCCGGAAGGTGGCCGTACGCCGGCACAAGCCGACCGGCACCGCCACCGAAGAGGTGATCGTGCCGCAGGGCGTGCCCGACCGGCAGCCCAACGACCGGCTGCTGCAGCGGCCGTTCCTGGTCGGGGGCGAGCCGGTCGACCGGCCCACCCTGGACGAGTCGCGGGAGCACCTGCGGCAGTGCCTCATCTCCATCCCCTGGGAGGGGCTGAAGCTCTCCGGCGGCGACCCCGCCGTCCCCGTCACGGTCGTACCGGCCGACTGAAAGGAGCACTCCGGTGGGCAACGCGTTGATCATCGTGGACGTGCAGAACGACTTCTGCGAAGGCGGCTCGCTGGCCGTGGGCGGCGGGGCCGGCGTGGCGGCCGGCATCACCCGGCTGCTCGCGGCCGAGCCGGACCGCTGGGACCACGTGGTGGCGACGAAGGACTACCACGTCGACCCGGGCGCGCACTTCGGCGACCCGCCGGACTTCGTGGACTCCTGGCCGCGGCACTGCGTGGTGGGCACCCCCGGCTCCGAGTTCCACCCCGAGCTGGCGACCGACCGGATCGAGGCGATCTTCCACAAGGGCGAGCACGCGGCGGCGTACTCGGGCTTCGAGGGGCACGCCGACGACGGCGAGTGCCTGGCCGACTGGCTGCGCCGGCACGGGGTCGACACGGTCGAGCTGGTCGGCATCGCGACCGACCACTGCGTCCGGGCCACCGCCCTGGACGCCGCCCGGGAGGGCTTCGCCACCACCGTGCTGCTGGACCTCACCGCCGCCGTCGCCGCGGAGACCACCGACGTGGCGCTGCGGTCGCTGGAGGGGGCCGGGGTCGCCATGCGCGGGAAGCCTGTGATCAGGGCCGCATGAGGCGGTAAATCGCTGGCGGGTGTCGTACCCCGGGCCGAGGATGTCCCGCGGAGGTACGCACCGACATGAACCTGAAGCCTTACCGGGAGGCGCTCGCCCTGCCCGGTCTCCGGTCGTTGCTGCTGGTGTCGGTGCTCGCCCGCGTCCCGCTCACCGCGACCGGGGTGACCCTGACGTTCTACGTCGTGCTCGACCTCGGGCGCGGCTACGGGGCGGCGGGGCTCGTCGGCGCGGCCGTCACCGTGGGCGCCGCGATCGGCGGCCCGCTGCTCGGCCGGCTGGTCGACCGGCGCGGCCTGCGGCCGGTGCTCGTGCTGACCGGGGTCGCCGAGGCGCTCTTCTGGTCCACCGCCCCGACGCTGCCCTACCCGCTGCTGCTGCCGGCCGCGTTCCTGGCCGGCTCGCTGGCCCTGCCGATCTTCTCGGTGGTCCGGCAGTCCATCGCCGCGATGGTGCCGCCGGAGCGGCGCCGCCCCGCGTACGCGCTGGACTCGATGTCGGTGGAGCTGTCGTTCATGGTCGGCCCGGCGCTGGCCGTGGCGGCGGTCACCGCGATCTCCGCCCGGACGACCCTCTACCTGGTCGGCGCCGGGATCGTCACCACCGCCGTTGTGTTCTGGCTGCTGAACCCGCCCACCCGGGGCGGCGACGAGCCGACCGGGCCACAGCTCAAGGTGCCCCGCCGGGCGTGGCTCACCCCGCGGCTGCTCGCCGTGCTGGCGATCAGCGCCGCCGGCACGCTGGTGCTCGGCGGCACCGACGTGGCCGTGGTCGCCGTGCTCCGGGAGAGCGGCGACGTCGGGTGGACGGGCGCCGTACTCGCCGGGTGGGCGGTCGCCTCGCTGGTCGGCGGTTTCGCGTACGGGGCCGTCAGCCGCTCCTTCTCGCCGCTGGCCCTGATGGCCGCGCTCAGTCTCTGCACCATCCCGGTCGGGCTGGGCGGGGCACACTGGTGGCTGCTCTGCCTGGCGCTGATCCCCGCCGGGGCGCTCTGCGCGCCGACCCTCGCGGCCACCGCCGACGCGGTGAGCCGGCTCGTCCCCGCGTCCGTCCGCGGCGAGGCGATGGGCCTGCACGGCTCGGCCGTCACCGTCGGCATCGCGGTGGGCGCCCCCCTCGCCGGCGCCGTGATCGACGCCTCCGCCCCCGCCTGGGGGTTCGCGGTCACCGGCGCGATCGGCGCGCTGGTCGCGCTGGCCGTGCTCCCGATCGAGCTGCGCCGCCGCCGGACCACCGCCCCGGTCGTCGCCCCCGAGCCCGACCTGGCCCCGGCCACCGCCAACTGACCCACCCGGCGGCCCCGCCGTCGGTGTGCCCTCCGCCCGGCGACACGGCGGAATCCTGCCGTGTACGGCGCGGACGGGTTGTAGGGCCTCCCCCGGCGCAGCGGTCCGTGGTCCCTCGACGCCGGGCGGCACCTCTTGCCGGTGCGGCTCGGGTTCCGTCGACGGGCCGTCGGAACGGGATGCCCCATGCGGCGGCCGGCCGCCGTACTCGGCGTCGACGCACCCCACGTCCATCCGCCCGGCGCAGTCCCACCAGGCGACCGTCGCCGACGGCTTCGTGCTGTGGGCCGGGCGGGGCCGCATGATCCCGTTCGAGTTCCCGCCTCGATCTCGGCGCCGGATCGGTACGGCGTTCCCGGCGGCCGGGCCCGCACGTCCGGTCGGCCGCCGAACGGCGCTGCGGACCGTACCTCCGTCCGGTCGGCTGTCCGCGCCGCTGCCGCACCGGACGGCGTCACCCCCGACAACGGCGACGGGCGCCGACCCCCGGTGGGGGTGGCGCCCGTCGTACGTGGTGCTCGATCGTCAGCGGCGGTCGATGTCGGAGGCGATGTCCTCCTGGTAGCTCGCGCCGCCGTCGGACTCGCTGGTCAGCGGCTTGGCGCCGCCCTCCGGCGGGCCGGCCAGCGTCTGCCCGGCGGCCAGCTCGGGGAACTTGAGGTCGAACGCCGGCCGCTCGGAGCGGATCCGCGGCATCCGGTCGAAGTTCCGCAGCGGAGGCGGCGAGGTGGTCGCCCACTCCAGCGAGTTGCCGTGGCCCCACGGGTCGTCGACCTCGACGACCGGCCCGGCCTTGTACGACTTCCAGCAGTTCCAGATGAACGGCAGCGTCGAGATACCGGTGATGAACGCGCCGATCGTGGAGATCATGTTCAGCGTCGTGAAACCGTCGGTGGGCAGGTAGTCGGCGTACCGACGCGGCATGCCCTCGTTGCCCAGCCAGTGCTGCACCAGGAACGTGGTGTGGAAGCCGATCATGGTCAGCCAGAAGTGCACCTTGCCCAGCCGCTCGTCGAGCATCCGGCCGAACATCTTCGGGAACCAGAAGTAGATGCCGGCGAAGACGGCGAACACGATCGTGCCGAAGAGCACGTAGTGGAAGTGCGCCACCACGAAGTACGAGTCGTGCAGGTGGAAGTCGAGCGGCGGGCTGGCCAGCAGCACACCGGTGAGACCACCGAAGAGGAACGTCACCAGGAAGCCGATCGAGAAGAGCATCGGCGTCTCGAAGCTGACCTGGCCCCGCCACATGGTGCCGATCCAGTTGAAGAACTTCATACCGGTCGGCACGGCGATCAGGTAGCTCAGGAAGCTGAAGAAGGGCAGCAGCACCTGGCCGGTGGAGAACATGTGGTGCGCCCAGACGCTCATCGACAGCGCGGCGATGGCGATGGTCGCGGCGACCAGGCCCTTGTAGCCGAAGATCGGCTTGCGGGAGAAGACCGGGATGATCTCGCTGATGATGCCGAAGAACGGCAGCGCGATGATGTACACCTCGGGGTGGCCGAAGAACCAGAACAGGTGCTGCCACAGCATCGGCCCGCCGGTCGCCGGGTCGTAGACGTGGGCGCCCATGATGCGGTCCGCGGCGAGCGCCATCAGCGCGGCGGCCAGCAGCGGGAAGACCAGGATCACCAGGAGGCTGGTGACCAGCATGTTCCAGGTGAAGATCGGCATCCGGAACATGGTCATGCCGGGCGCGCGCAGGGTCAGGATCGTGGTGATCAGGTTGACCGCGCCGAGGATCGAGCCCAGACCGGAGATGACGAGGCCGACCACCCACAGGTTGCCGCCGACGCCCGGGGAGTGCTCGACGTTGCTCAGCGGCGTGTAGGCGGTCCAGCCGAAGTCGGCGGCGCCACCCGGGGTGATGAAGCCGAGGGTCGCCATCGTGCCGCCGAAGAGGAACAGCCAGTAGGCGAAGCTGTTCAGCCGGGGGAACGACACGTCGGGCGCGCCGATCTGCAGCGGCACGATGTAGTTCGCGAAGGCGAACACGATCGGCGTCGCGAAGAACAGCAGCATGATCGTGCCGTGCATCGTGAACAGCTGGTTGTACTGCTCGGGCGACAGGAACTGCAGCCCGGGTCGGGCGAGTTCGGCCCGCATGATCAGGGCCATCAGGCCGCCGATCATGAAGAACGCGAACGCGGTGACCATGTACATGATCCCGATCTGCTTCGCGTCCGTGGTCCGCAGCAGCCGCGCGATGGCCGACCCCTTGACCGGTGCTCGGACCGGCCAGGGCCGGGTCACGACCGGCTTGGGTGCGACGGTGGTCACGAGTGGCCTCCGGTTCTGGGTTGTCCCGCTCGGCACGCGCTGGTTATCGGCGGGCCGTCATCCGCAAGGAGGATAGTCCCCGGCAGGTGGCTGCGCCGCGTGGGGTGGTCGGGTAACCTGCGCCACCCGGTCCGGAGGGCGCGCGCACACCGCTCCTAGAGCGGGCCGAGCAGCAGCCGGTAGTGCTCGCCGAAGATCCGCCCGCCGCGCCCGCGCAGCAGCGGGTCGCGCAGCGCCGGCGGCACGTCCCGGGTCCGGTTGCGGTCGCGGGTCCGGTCCCGCACCCATCGCGTACGCGGGCGACGACGACTCTCGTACGCGGCCAGCGCCGCCTCGACGTCGCCGGCCGCCCGCAGCGACTCGGCGAGCACGACGGCGTCCTCCAGCGCCATCGCCGCGCCCTGGGACAGCGTCGGGGCGGTGGCGTGCGCGGCGTCCCCGACGAGCAGCACCCGCCCCCGGGACCAGCGCCCCAGCTCCACCTCCTCGGTGACCCCGACGTGCACCCGGTCCAGCACCTCCAGCACCTCCGGCACCGGCCCGCCGTAGTCGCCGAACAGCTCGCGCAGCCGGGCCACCGGGTCGGCCGGCGCGAGCGTGCCCGCCTCGTCGGCGTAGCAGTGCAGCCGCCCGGCGCCGAGCGGCACGGCCAGGAAGCCGGCACGCTGGCCGAGCAGGGCGGTCCACTCCGCGAGCCGGGGGCCGCCGCACACCACGCTGCGGTAGACGACCTGGCCGGCGGGCTGGGGCGGGCCGCCGAGCGCGGCGAGGGCGCGGACGGTGGAGCGCGGCCCGTCGGCGCCGATCACCAGGTCGTACTCGGTGGCGGTGCCGTCGACGAAGGTGACGCCGACCGACCGCGGCAGCAGGTCGAGGGTGCGCACCTCGGCGCCGTGCCGGACGGCGCCGCCGGCCCCGGTGAGCAGCACGCGGTGCAGTTCCGACCGGGGCAGGGCGCGGCACTCGCCGACGCCGGCCCAGAGGGCGTCGAGGTCCACCTCACACAGCGGCGCCCCGGCCGCGTCGAGGAACCGCTGGCGGTGGATGACCTGCCCGAGCGGGCGGACCGGCCCGTCGAGGTCCAGCCGGCGCAGCGCCCGGGCCGCGTTGCCGGGCAGGTAGAGCCCGGTCTCGGGGTTCTCGCCCGGGGGCAGCCGCTCGGTGACGTCGGGCCGGAAGCCCACCATCCGCAGCGCCCGGGCCACGGCCAGGCCGGCGATGCCCGCGCCGACGACGAGGATGCGCAGGGGGAAGCCACCCATGGTGGTGTACGCCTCCGGAGGGGTGCGGAACGCGTTGGAGGCAAGACACTACTCGGCGCAATCGGCACACACCAGAGTCAATCGTCCCACTCCGAAACATTCCTCGGAGGGCGCACCACGTTGCACGGGGGACCACCTGCCCACCGCAGGGCTCGGGCGTGACAAACCTCACCTACCCGCCCAATACCCCAGCCCTGGGACGTGCAGGTTTCAAAGACGTAAATGCGCCGACAGGCACCGCAGGTTCCCGCGCCCCGCGCGTCACCGACGAGCTTCACACCCGGCGGGGTCGCCTGCCGGCGCTCCTGAGCACCGCGCCGGACGCGCGACGTCCGCCATGCCTCCCCCGGGGCCTGGCGGACGCCGCGTGGATCGGACCGGCGGTCAGACCCGGGTGAGCCGGACGGCGTCGGCGATGATCAGGCCGCTGGCGGAGCTCCACCGGCTGACGGCGACCCGGTTGGCGTCGCCGGCCGGCAGGGTGAAGGTGCCGAGCGTGCGCCACTGCCCGCCGGTGATCCGCTGGTCGACGATGATCGTCCGGTTACCGGTGGTGGTGGACACGATGTACGGCGTCGCGGCGTTGTAGCCGGCGTTCGCCGGCCACCAGGCGTCGACCCGGTAGCTCGCGGTCGCCGGGACGTTGAACTTGTACCAGGCGGCGTCGCTGGCGGCGACCGGGTTCGCGTACCGGTAGTCGGCGCCGTAGCGCTGCGTCGAGTACGTCGAGGTGCCCCAGTTGGCGCTGGCGGTGAACCGGCCGGCGGTGGAGTTGTCCACCGTGGAGGTCCAGGCGGTGCCGCCCGCCATCTTCGCGGCGACGTCGGAGCGCATCTTGTTCAGGTCGATGAACGACGGGTCGATCTTGCCGGTGGTGCTCGTCTCGCGGTGCCCGCGGGCGTAGCTGGCGTCCCTGCCCAGCCGCTTGAGCACGGCCGCGGTGGCGGCGATCGACGCGTTGTACTGCGCCGCCGTCATCTCCTGGCTGACCCCGTTGTAGTCGATCTCCCAGCCGATCATCAGGGTGTTGCCGTCGCCGGCCGGGATCGGCCCGCTGCCGCCGCTGACGCCCGCGTGGTTGCAGCGGCCGGCGGAGATGACGTGGAAGACGCCGTGGTAGTCGACGAGGGCCTGGCAGAGCGGGCCGGGCAGGTCGGAGCGGCCGTTGATGCAGACGTTGAGCGCCGGGTGCGGGTTGGTGGCGCTGGAGGTGGCGGCGGTGTGGTGCCAGAGCACGCCGATCGGGTTGAAGTCCCCCGGGCGCATCCGGTTGAGCCAGTCGCCATGGGTGACGACCTGGACGCCCGCCCCCCGAAGGACGTCCACCAGCCAGGGGATCGTGGCCATCAGGACTCCCCGAACAGGTCGGCGAGGCACTCGGCCTTCGGCGCGGCGATCGGGGCGGCGCTGGCCGCGGCGGGCTTGGCGGCGACGGCCACCGCGGTGGCCGCCAGGGCCGACATGCCCAGCAGCCTGCGGCGGCGCAGGCGGGCGGGTCGTGACGCGTTCATGGGGGCTCCTTCAGCGAGGGCGGAGGGGTTCCGACCGACCGATGAACTGGTGACGCGCACGCTATATCGTCACGAGCATCTATGTCGATACCCTTCATCGCCCCTATTCAGGCTGAAGGAATTTGGCAACGTCGAACCCTGTGCGGCGCCCCGCGGGCCCGCGATCAAGGGGTGCCGAGGGGGGCGTCAGGGGTTGCCGAGGGCGTCGATGTCGCGCATCTCCTCGGCGGTGAGCGAGAAGTGGAAGATGTCGGCGTTGGCGCGGATCCGATCCGGGGTCACCGACTTGGGGATGACCACGATCTCGTGGTCGACGTGCCAGCGGAGCACCACCTGGGCCGGGGAGACGTCGTGCGCGACGGCGATCCGGGTCAGCACCGGGTCGGCGAGGTCACTGGTCTTGAACGGACTGTAACCCTCCAGCACCACGCCCCGGTCCCGGTGCTCCCGGTGCCGCTGCCGGTCGTACAGCGACGGGCTCCACCGGATCTGGTTGACCGCCGGGTTCTCCTCCGTCGCCTGGATCAGCTCGTCGATCTCGGCGGTGCTGTAGTTGCTCACCCCCACCGCCCGCGCGAGCCCCTCGTCCCGGGCGGCGAGCATCTCCCGCCACACGGGGATGCTGTCGGCCGGGTTCGACGGCGGCCAGTGCACCAGCCACAGGTCGACGCAGTCGATGCCGAGCGCGGTCAGGCTCGCCTCGAGGGTCTCCCGCTCCCGGCCGACCCGGTCCGGCGGCAGCTTCGTGGTGAGGAAGACGTCCTCGCGGCGCAGCCCGCTCTCCTGTACCGCCCGGCCGACCTCCTTCTCGTTGCCGTACATCGTGGCGGTGTCGACGTGCCGGTAGCCGGCGTCCAGCGCGGCGAGCACGGCGTCGTACCCGGCCTGGCCGGTGGCCTGCCACGTGCCGAAGCCGAGCAGAGGCATCCGCACCTCGCCCGGGAGCGGAACGGAGGGCTGCTCCTGGTGGTCCATGCCGACGGGTCTACCCGTGCTGACCCCCGGCATGCTCCGCCGATCCGGACAACCGGGCACCCAGCGGGCCGGCGCGGTTTGCCGGAGAATGCGGGGGTGGCTGACCGGCTGGAGGAGTACCGGCGCAAACGGGACGCGGCGCGCACCCCGGAGCCGGTGCCGAAGCGGCCCCCGCGGCGGAAGAAGGCCGCCGAGGGGGCGGCCCGGTTCGTCATCCAGCAGCACCACGCCCGCAGCCTGCACTGGGACCTGCGGCTCGAGCACGACGGCGTGCTGGCCTCCTGGGCGGTGCCGCGCGGGCTGCCCCGCGACAACGGCCGCAACCACCTCGCCGTGCACACCGAGGACCACCCGATGGAATACCTGGACTTCCACGGCGAGATCCCGGCCGGCGAGTACGGCGGCGGCCGGATGACCATCCACGACCGGGGCACGTACCGCCTGGAGAAGTGGCGCGACGACGAGGTCATCGTGGTGCTCGACGGGGAGCGCACCGCCGGGCGGTACGTGCTCTTCGCCACCGGCGGCAAGGGTGGCCGGGACTGGATGGTCCGGCGCACCGACCCGCCGCCGGAGGGCTGGGCGAGCATGCCGGAGCTGGTCCGCCCGATGCGCCCCACGCCGGCGGCGAAGCTGCCGAGGGACCAGGCGGAGTGGGGCTACGAGCTGCGCTGGGACGGCGTGCGCGCGGTCGCGTACGTCTCCGGGGGACGCCTGCGGCTGGTCTCGGAGGACGACGAGGACATCTCCGGGACGTACCCCTGGCTGCGCGAGATGGCCGAGGAGCTGGCCCCGACGGAGGCCGTGCTCGACGGCGTCCTGGTCCGCATCGACACCGCCGGGAGGGTACGCCCGGCGCGCGGCGGACGCCGGACCCCGGACGCGCAGTACCTGATCTTCGACCTGCTCTGGTTGGAGGGCGTGACCAGCACCGACCTGCCGTACGCGCAGCGCCGGGAGCTGCTCGACGGTCTGGCGCTCGCCGGCCCGCACTGGCAAACTCCGCCCTGGTTCCCCGGCGCCGGCCCCGAGGCGCTGCGGGCCGGCCGGGAGCAGGGGCTGCCCGGGGTGGTGGCGAAGCGGCTGGACTCGACCTACGAGCCCGGCCGCCGCAGCCGACGCTGGCTGAGCATCGACGCGGGCTGAGGAACGGGGGCGGCCGGAAGCCGGGCACGAGCGGGACCACGATCCGCGACACGAGCGGGCCACGATCCGCGACACGAGTCGAGACGGTGAGGAGCAGCGTGTACCTGACCCACCTGGAGTGCCCGCGCTGCGGGCGCGAGCACGACGCCGGCAAGCTGGTCAACCTCTGCGACTGCGGCTCGCCGCTGCTGGCCCGCTACGACCTGGCCGCGGTGGCGAAGGTGCTCACCCCCGAGCGGTTCCCGCTGCGCCCGGCCGACCTCTGGCGCTACCGGGAGCTGCTGCCGGTCGCCGATCCGCGGCACACGACCACGCTGGGCGAGGGCTGGACGCCGCTGCTGCGCACCCCGGCCTACGGCGCGGAGATCGGCATCCCGGACCTGCTGGTCAAGGACGAGGGTCTGACGCCGACCGGCTCGTTCAAGGCGCGCGGCGCGGCGGTGGGCGTCAGCCGGGCCCGGGAACTGGGCGTGGAGCACATCGCCCTGCCGACCAACGGCAACGCGGGCGCCTCCTGGGCGACGTACGCCGCGCGGGCCGGGCTCGGCGCGACGATCGTCATGCCGCTGTCCGCGCCGGCCATCTGCCGGCGGGAGTGCGTGGCCGCCGGGGCCGACCTGCGCCTGGTCGACGGGCTGATCGGCGACGCCGGCCGGCACGTCGCGGGGCTGGTCGCCGACTCCGGCGGCGCGGTCTTCGACGCCGGCACGCTGCGCGAGCCGTACCGGCTCGAGGGCAAGAAGACGATGGGGTACGAGATCGTCGAGCAGCTCGGCTGGCAGGTGCCGGACGTGATCGTCTATCCCACCGGGGGCGGGGTCGGCCTGATCGGCATCCACAAGGCGCTGCACGAGCTGCGCGAGCTGGGCTGGATCGAGGACAGGCTGCCCCGCCTGGTCGCGGTGCAGTCGACCGGCTGCGCCCCGATCGTCCGGGCCTTCGCCGCCGGGGAGGAGCGCGCGCGGCCCTGGGCCGACGCGCACACCGTGGCGTTCGGCATCACCGTGCCCGCCCCGCTCGGCGACGAACTGATCCTCGACGCGCTGCGGGCCAGCGCCGGCACCGCGATCGCGGTCGACGACGCCGAGATCCTGGCCGACCTGCGGGACTTCGCGGCCCGGGAGGGGCTGTTGCTCTGCCCGGAAGGGGCCGCCTGCCTGACCGCGGCCCGACACCTGCGCGCCGGCGGCTGGATCCGGGCCGGCGAGCGGGTGGTGGTGCTCAACACCGGGTCCGGGCTGAAGTACCCGGAGACCGTGGACGTCGCCGACGTCCCGGTGCTACCGGCCTGACGGTGCAGCAAGGGCCCCTTCCTCTACAAACTGCGACAGGAGGGGGCCCTTCCTCACACCGCCGTCAGTCGGTGGTGGGGTCGGTGAGGCGCCAGGCGGCGCTGACCAGGCCGATGTGCGACAGCGCCTGCGGGGTGTTGCCGAGCTGCGCGCCCGTACGCGGGTCGATCTGCTCGCTGAACAGGCCGACGTCGTTGGCGTGCCCGAGCAGCCGCTCGAAGAGCGCCTCGGCGCGCCCCCGCTCGCCGACCATCACCAGGCACTCCACCAGCCAGAACGAGCAGAGCAGGAAGCCGGCCGGGTCGGTGCCCCACCGCCGGAGGAGACCGTCGCCGGCGCCCAGCTCCCGCGCGACCACCTCGATGGTGGCGCGCATCCGGGGGTCGGTCGCCGGCAGGAAGCGCACCAACGGCAGCAGCAGCGCGGAGGCGTCCAGCTCGGACGAGCCGAACGCCCCCGTGTACGCGCCGACCCGCTCGTCCCAGCCCTCGCGCAGCACGGCGGCGCGGATCTCGTCGCGGATGCCCGCCCAGCGCCGCGGGTCGGCCCGGTCGCCGAGCCGGGGCGCGAGCGTCACCGCCCGCTCCATCGCCACCCAGCACAGCACCTTCGACGACAGGTAGTGCCGGTCGGCGTCCCGGGTCTCCCAGATCCCCCGGTCGGGCAGGTGCCAGGTGGCCGCCACCTGCTCGGTCAGGTCGAGCACCATCTCGCGCAGCTCCTCGTCGAACGTCTCGCCCAGGCGGTCCCGCAGCCGCCAGACCGCCGAGAC
Source organism: Micromonospora sp. NPDC000121 (assembly GCF_042899165.1). Lineage (NCBI taxonomy): Bacteria > Bacillati > Actinomycetota > Actinomycetes > Micromonosporales > Micromonosporaceae > Micromonospora > Micromonospora sp. NPDC000121. The sequence goes on along the minus strand of NZ_JBIAZP010000016.1, from coordinate 56,872 downwards.
CACCTCGCCCGGCACGTCGAGCTGGCGCTGCCGCCAGGCGTCGTTGCCGACCCGGACCGGCAGGCTGTCGGCGTAGCCGCGCAGGTGGTGGCACTCGTACTCGGAGACGTCCCGCTCCCCCTCCAGCCCGAAGAGCACCGGCACGGGGTCGGGGCCGACGCGGCCGATCGACCGGGCCGCCCAGGCGAAGAGGCGGGACGCCTCCGTCGGGCACGCGGCCACCCAGAGGGCACGCATAGTCATCGCGAAATCGCGCAGCCACGAGTAGCGGTAGTCGTAGTTGCGGTCGCCGCCGATCCGCTCCGGCAGCGACGTGGTCAGGGCCGCGGCGACGGCGCCGCTGCGGGCGTACGTGAGGCCGGTGAGCACGGTCGCGCTGTGCCGGACCTGGTCGGGGTAGCGGCCGTCGTAGTGGTGCGCCTCCCGGTACGCCTGCCACGCCCGCACCGTCTCGGCGAGCGCGGTCACCGGGTCCAGCCGGACCGGAGCCGCCCCGTACGCCCGCCCGTACGCCACGTCGAAGCCGACCACCTGCCCGGCGGCGACCTCGAAGTCCTGCCGGACGCGGTCCCGCTCGACGGTCAGCGGGATCCCGCCGGCGCGCAGGCCCAGCACCACCGGGCCGGCCGCGGCGAGCACCCCGTCGGGCCGCTCGTGCAGGTAGGGGGTGAGCAGGCCGTACTCCGGGCGGGGGCGGAAGTCCAGCGACATCCGCACCCGCCCGGTCAGCCCCTCCACCACCCGCAGCAGCACCGCCGGCGAGTTCATCCCCAACTCGTGGCCCCGGGCGCCGTGCTCGGCGGCGAGCGCGTCGGTGACCGCGACGCTGCCCTCCGGGGTGTGGTGCACGGTGCGCAGCACCAGCGTGTCGGCGAAGTACGCCCGCTCCGCCCGGTGCCCGGGCAGCCCGGCCGCGACGGGCGCCAGCCGCCAGTGGCCGGCCGCCGGGTCGAGCAGCCGACCGAACACCGACGGGGCGTCGAACCGGTCCGGGCACCACCAGTCGATCGAGCCGTCCCGGCTGACCAGGGCGCCCGAGCGGCAGTCGGAGAGGAATCCGTAGTCGGAGATCGCCGGCTGGTCCACCCGCCGGGGGTACCCCGTTCGGCCCGCCTCAGACGGGCACCGCCGGCGCGCCGATCGGCCCGTCAGGCAGGCGGGCGGGCGGCGCCGCCGGCAGGCGGCCGGGCGGGCGGCACCGCCGGTGGACGGGATCAGGAGGTGGGCGGCTCGTCCTCGCCGGCCTCCTCCGCCGCGTCGGCCTCCTCCTTCGTCCGGTGCACCGCCTGGTCGGCGTGCTCGGGGGGACCGTAGACGGTGTAGAGCACCAGCGGGTTCGGGCCGGTGTTGACGAAGTTGTGCTTCGTGCCGGCCGGCACCACCACCAGGTCGCCCTGGACGACCTCGCGCTTCTCCCCCGCCACGCGGGCCTCGCCGGTGCCGCTGACGAAGGTGAGGATCTGGTCGATGTCCTCGTGGACCTCCTCGCCGATCTCACCGCCCGGCGGAATCGTCATGATCACCAACTGGGTGTGCTCACCGGTCCACAGCACCCGCCGGAAATCCGGGCTCTTCTCGGCGACGGTCGCGATCGTGTAATGCTCCATGCCGACGCACATACCCGCTCCGGCGCGACGCCACGCCGAGACGTGCAGATGGTGGAATTCCCCACTGATCGCAGGTTTGGTGCCCCCGTGGACGGGGATCGAGACAGGGACGGGCGCATGGCGCCGGTCGAGCCAGGTCCCCGCTGACGTACCGCCGTACGGCTGCGGTGGTGGGAGACGGCCAGAGCGCGGCGACGTTCCGATCCCGAGGGATCCGAGCGGCGCCGCGCGCTCGTGTCCGGAGCACCGCCGGGTGGGAGGGCCGGTCGGCGGTCGCCCGGCCGCCGCGCTCAGTCGTCGTCGGCCTCCACCACGGGCTCCCGGCCCACGCAGCGCACCTTCAGCTCGAACTCGCCGGCCGGGCCGGCGAACGTGACCTCCACGTCGTCGTCCGGCCCCCGGTCGACGTCGGAGACGCGGTAGCCCTGCGCCGGCGTCCAGGAGACCAACCACACCCCGTCCGGCCTGCACTCGGCCACCGCCGTGCCACCCGTCGTGGAGAGGGCCCGGCGCTCGCCCTGCGGGGCGGGGCCGGTCGGTGCCGGCGACGACGGCGCCGCGCCGGTGGCGGTCGGTGCCGGGAACGACGGCCCCGCACCGGTGGCGGTCGACTCGGGCGACGCCAGAGCGCGCTCGACCTCCTCCTGGCTGAGCACGACGCCGCCCGGGGTGCCGGCGATGCTCTCCCCCACCCACCGGATCGCGGCCACTCCGATCAGGGTGGCGACGACGGCGGTGGCCAACCAACCGGCGACGGCGAGGAACGAACGGCGGCGCATCCACCGAGTGTCCCCGATCCCGGGTTGGGCCGAGCTATGGACGACGCTAAGAGACGGTTAAGGACCGGGCCGGCGCATCCGGCGGCGGCTAGCCTTGCCACCTGTGGCCCGCCTGCTGCTCATCGAGGACGACCTGACGATCCGTACGCCGCTGCTGCGGGCGCTGCGCGAACGGGGGCACGCGGTAGCCGCCGCCTCGACGGCGATGGCCGGCCTGCGCGACGCGCTGGACGACCGACCCGACCTCGTCGTGCTGGACCTGGGCCTGCCCGACCTGGACGGCCGGGAGCTGCTGCGGATGCTGCGCGCCGTCAGCGTCGTACCGGTGATCGTGGCCACCGCCCGCGACGACGAGACCGAGATCGTCCGGGTGCTCGACGCCGGGGCCGACGACTACGTGGTGAAGCCGTTCACGGCGGCGCAGCTCGACGCGCGGATCCGGGCGGTGCTCCGGCGCGGGGCGGGCTCCGTCCCCGAGGACCCGGCGCTGGTGGTCGGCGGGCTGCGGGTGGACCCGAGGTCGCGGCAGGTCACCCTGGACGGCGAGCCCGTCGAGCTGACCCCGCGCGAGTTCGACCTGCTGCACCACCTCGCCGGCCGGCCGGGCCAGGTGGTCACCAAGCGGGAGCTGCTCGCCGAGGTGTGGCAGATCCCGTACGGCGGTGCCGACAAGACCGTGGACGTGCACCTGTCCTGGCTGCGCCGCAAGCTCGGGGAGAGCGCCCAGGCGCCCCGCTACCTGCACACGGTGCGGGGCGTCGGGGTGCGCCTCGAGGCGCCCGGGAGCGCCGGATGAGGGCGCGGATGGCCTTGCTGGTCGCCGCGGTCAGCGTGCTCACCCTGGTCGCCTTCCTGGTGCCGCTGGCGCTGCTGGTGCGTACCGTCGCCGAGGACCGGGCCACGGTGCGGGCCACGGCCGACGCGCAGAGTCTCGTCACCGTCGTCGGCACCGCCGACGCCGCGGCGATCCGGCTGACCGTGGAGCAACTGGCGGCGGAGTCCGACCGCCCGGTCAGCGTCTTCCTGCCCGACGGCACCGTGCTCGGCGCCCCGGCCCCGCGGACGCCCGCGGTGGCGCTGGCCGCCCGGGGGCAGAGCTTCACCGCCGAGTCGGGGCGGGGGCGCGAGGTGGTGATCGCGGTGCAGGGCCGCCCCGACGGCACCGGGGTGATCCGCACGGTGGTCCCGCCCGAGGAGCTGACCGCCGGGGTGACCCGCTCCTGGCTGGTCCTGGCCCTGCTCGGCGTGGTGCTGGTGCTGATCGGAATGGCCGTCGCCGACCGGCTGGCCCGCACCCTGGTCCGGCCGATCGGCGAGCTGTCCACGGTGTCGCACCGGCTGGCGAACGCCGAACTGGACGCCCGCGTCACGCCCGCCGGGCCGCCCGAGCTGCGTGAGGTGGCCGGCGCCCTCAACCACCTCGCCGGTCGGATCCAGGTGCTGCTGGCGCAGGAGCGGGAGGAGGTCGCCGACCTGTCACACCGCCTGCGCACCCCGTTGACCGCGCTGCGGCTGGAGGCCGAGTCGCTGCGGGACCCGGAGGACGCGGCCCGGGTGACCGCGGCGGTGGACGGGCTGGAGCGGGCGGTCACCGGCCTGATCCGGCAGGCCCGCTGGCGGGCGCCGACTGCCGGGGCGGCCAGCGCGGACGCGGCCACGGTGGTGGCCGAACGGGTGGCGTTCTGGTCGGTGCTGGCCGAGGACACGGGGCGCGCGGTCACCCTGGACCTCGCGCCGGGACCGCTGCCGGTGGGCGTGCCCGCCGACGAGTTGGCGGCAGCCGTGGACGCCCTGCTCGGCAACGTCTTCGCGCACACCCCGGACGGCACCGCGTTCGCCGTCCGGTTGACGGCCGGGGCGGGCCGGGCCGTGCTGACCGTGGCGGACGAGGGACCGGGCGTCCCGCCCGACACCATCGGCCGGGGTGCCAGCACCGCCGGCTCCACGGGCCTCGGCCTGGACATCGCCCGGCGCGCCGCCGAGGCCACCGGCGGCCGCCTCACCCTGCACACCGCACCCTCCGGCGGTGCCGAGGTACGCCTCGAACTCGGCCCGCCGACGCCCTGACCCGCAGCTCGCGCCGCGCCGCGCCGGGCAGGCTGTCGGGGTACTGGCGGCGAACACAGCGGCCGAACCCGGCGGCCTTAACCCGGGCTTAGCGTTCGGGCAGCGTGCCGCTATCCGGGCAGGCGCGATCCTCGTGGTCAGGAACCGAGGAAAGGCGAACCGAGATGAAGCGCAACCCCCTGATCCTGGCGTCGGTCGGCGGCATGGCCGTGCTCGCCGTGGCCGGCGCGGCCCTCGGCGTCGCGGCCGCCGACGGCGGTCCGGCCCGGGCGACCACCCTGGTCGCCGCCACGACCGCCCCGACCACCGCCGCCAGCCCGGACGACAGCGCGACCAGCGCTCCGGCGACCGGCGGCACCTCGGCGGCCCCCGGCGCGCCGTCGGGCGGCAGCGCCCCGGCGACCGGCGGGGACGCCGTGACCGAGCAGCGGGCCCGCGAGATCGCGCTCGCCCGGGCGGGCGGCGGCCAAGTCGTCGAGATCGAGGCCGAGCAGGAGCACGGTCGGCCCGTGTGGAGCGTGGAGATCGTCGCCGGGCAGACGGAGCACGAGATCGACGTCGACCGGGAGAACGGCACCGTGGTCAAGGCCGAGCAGGAGCCGGTCGACGACGATGACGACGACGACCGCGACGATGACGACGACCGCGACGACGACGATGACGACGACAAGGACGACGACTCCGGCGACGACGACTGACCCCGGTGCCGCCGCCTCCCGCGTCAGGGGGGGGCGGCGGCGTCGGCCGGTCGGGTCACGTTCGGACCGGCGGCCGGCGGTGGAGGGCGGGCGTCCCGTGCGGCGTCGGGTGCCGGGCGTCTGGTGGCGGGCAGTTCGGTGGCGGGCGTCTCGCGTGGACGGATGGCGTACCGGACTCGCAGGGGTGGGCCGATCGACCCTGTGACCGACACCGATGTCTGGCTACATTGGGGTATGGTGCCCGCCCACGGAGGCCGGGCGGCGGAACCGGTCTACCGCCCCATCCTCGCCAGCCGGCGGGGCGAGCTGGAGGCGCTCGGTCACCTCGACCACGTCGTCACCCCCCTGCTCGCTCCGGTTCTCCAGGTGTCCGTTTTGGACTCGTACACACTGGACGTTCTCGGCCGGCTCCCCGCCGGGCTGCTCCCGACCGTCGACGTCACCGGTCTGCCCGATGCCCCCGAGACCGAGCTGGCCCGCTGGGGCGTACCGCTGGTGCCGGTGATCGGGCTCGCGGACAGCGACCGGCGCCTGGTCACCCACGGCGCGGCGGCGCGGAGCCACGCCCACCGGGCGGTGGTCCGGCTGCGGCTCGGCCAGGACCGGGCCGGCCCGGACGCGACCACCGCGGCGGTGGAGCGGGTCTGGCGCCTCACGCGCCTCGTCCCCGAGCAGTGCGACCTGCTCCTCGACGCCGGGGACGTGTGCTGCGCGGCCGACGTGCGGCTGGCCGAGCTGCGGCTGCGCCGGCTGCTGGAGTGGGCGCGCCGGCACGCCTGGCGCTCGGTGAGCGTGGCGGCCGGCGGCATGCCGCCGGCGGTGTCCCGCCTCCCCACCGACGAGCCGGTACGCCTCGACCGCTGGGACTGGCGGCTCTGGCAGCGGCTGGCGGACCTCGGCGTCGGGTACGGCGACTACGGCGTCGGCTCGGCGGTGCCCGGCGCCGACCAGCCGGGCGACCGGCTGCCCACCGTCCGCTACACCGCCGACAACGCCTGGTGGGTGTACCGCTGGTCGCGGCGGGGTGGGCGGGGCGACGACCGCTTCGCGGACCTGTGCCGCGCACTGGTCTCGGCACCGCACTGGCCGGCCGCCGGAGGCGACTTCTCCTGGGGCGACCACGAGATCGTCCGGCGCGCCCGGCGGGGCGCCGGTGCGGGCTCGGCCAGCAACTGGGCGGCGTGGAGCACGTCGCACCACCTGGCGCACGTGTTGGCGACGCTGGCGCGCCCCGGGCGGGAGGCCCGGCCGGGGCCGTGGCGCTCCGGTCAGCCGGCCGCCGAGCGGGGCCGGCCCGCCCGGCCGCACCGGGGCGGCGAGACCCGCCGGGCCGGCTGACCCGCCACCTCAGCGCCGGCGCCCCGCACGGGCCCCGTCACTGCTTCTCGGTGAACCCGAACTGCACGATGCCCTCGTCGTCGACGGTCGCGTCGACCGAGGCGTCGCCGAGCAGTTCGGCGGCGTCGGAGTCCAGGAAGATCCGGGCGCCCTGGTTGTCGACCACGTGGTCGCCGTCGACCGGTTCGGCGACCAGCTCGACGGTGAGCGAGCCCGCCTGGGTGTCGGCGGCGATCCGCACCCCGCCGTCCTCGGCGACGTCCTCCTGGTTGGCGAGGTCTCGGATCACCATCACGGCGTTGTCGGTCATGGTGAGCATGGCGGAACTCCTCGTGGATTCTCGGATACGCGGTGCGGACCGGGATTCGGCCCGCGCACGAGCGCACGTGGGAGGCGATGGAAGGGCGACACGCACATCGCCGTCGCAGGTCGGGGCAGGTCAGGGCCCCTCCATGGCCTACGGTGCCCCCTGCCGGGGGATCCGTCAAATAGAGCGGGATCAGTGGCGGGCGCCCGCCGGGGCGAGCAGTGCCCGGATCTCGCGTGCCGCCGCGCGGCCGGCCCGGTTGGCGCCGACCGTGCTCGCCGACGGTCCGTACCCGATCAGGTGAATCCGCTCGTCGGCGACCACCCGGGTGCCGTCCATCGTGATACCGCCGCCCGGCGCGCGCAGCCGCAGCGGCGCGAGGTGGTCCAGCGCGGCCCGGAAGCCGGTGCACCAGAGGATCACGTCGGCGGGCACGAACCTGCCGTCGTCCCAGGCCACGCCGTCGGGCGTGATCCGGTCGAAGACGGGTAGGCGGTCCAGGACGCCGCGCTCGCGCAGCCGGCGCAGCTCGGGCGTGAGCGGCAGCCCGGTCACCCCGACGACGCTGGCCGGCGGGCGGCCCGCGCGGACCGCCGCGTCGACCAGGGCCACCGCCGCCCGTCCCCGTTCCGGGGTGAACTCCTCGTCGCGGAAGTCGGGCGGGCGCCGGGTCACCCAGGTGGTGCCGGCCGCGACGGCGGAGACCTCGGCGAGCAGTTGGACGGCGGACGTCCCACCGCCGACCACCACGACCCGCCGGCCGGCGAACTCCGCCGGGCCCCGGTAGTCGGCGGTGTGCAGCTGGCGGCCCCGGAAGACCGACCGGCCCGGGTAGTGCGGCCAGAACGGCCGGGTCCAGGTGCCGGTGGCGTTGACCAGGGCGCGGGTGGCCCAGGCACCCTGGTCGGTCAGCACGTCCAGCCGGCCGTCGGGCCGGTCGCGCACCTCGCGGACCCGCACCGGACGCCGTACCGGCAGGGCGAACTCGCGCTCGTACGCGGCGAAGTAGGCGCTGACCACCTCGGCCGCGGGCCGGTCGGGATCCGCCGCCGGGAAGGGCAGGCCGGGCAGGTCGTGGAAGCCGTGCACCCGGTCGAGCCGCAGCGTCGGCCAGCGGTGTCGCCACGCCCCGCCGGGCCCGTCGTCGCCGTCGAGGAGTACGAAGCCGTCACCGGGGGCGAAACCGGCGCGGCGCAGATGGTAGCCGGCGGAGAGGCCGGCCTGGCCGGCTCCGATCACCAGCACGTCGACGGAGCGCTCGTCCATGTCGGGTGCAACAACGAACGCCGCGACCGGCTGCCCACCGGGCGGCGTCTCTCCGCTCACACGCGCGCCACCCGCCGCCGGCGTGACGACGTCCCGGCCGGGGTAGGAACCGGGCCGCCCCGCCGGGAGTCTGATCGGCGTACGGGCCGGGTTCGGGCGGGAGGCGGAATGGGTGGACGGCGCAGGTGGCGGGCGCTGCTGCCGGCGGCGGCGGTGGGCGTGCTGCTGAGCGGCTGCACGGGCGTCGGGGTGGCCGAGGCGCCGACCGAGGGCACGGCGTCGTACGAGGCGTGGGGGCTCAACGAGGCGTCGAGCGACCTGCGCGGCGGGGACCGTACGGTGGTGCTCAACGGCGACCTGGACCACGACGGCAAGGCGTTCTTCAGCGTCGACGGGCGGTGGCGGGCGGGCGGGTTCGTGCTGGACGACGCCTCGGCCGAGAAGGTGCGTGCCCTGGCCGGCCAGCTCCCCGACCGGACCGGCGATCCCGAGTGCCGGCGGCTGGTGCTGGTGGCGGACGGCCTGGCCGACCGGGCGGTCGCCGTCCTCACCCCGGAGGCGTCCGGCGGGCCGGTCACCGCCGCGCCGCTCGACGGCTGACCCGCAGACGGTGTACGAGTGCCGGTCGCCGGAGGAGGTGGTCGGCCTGTTGCAGGGCGGCCACGGGCGGAAAATTTCTTTCGCTCGGCGGTCTTCTCTGGCGAATACCTCCATGGCAGCATCAGCGCATGCATCGTCGTCTCCTCCCCCGGGCGCTCGCGCTGGCGGCGCTGGTGGCCGCCGCCGCCACGGCCGGCGCCCCGACCGCCACCGCCGAGTCGCCGACCCCCGCGGCGACCCGCCTGAACGCCACCATCGACGCGATCCTGGCCGACTCCCGGCTGGCCGGGGCGCAGGCGTCGGTGGTCGTGAAGGACGCGGTCACCGGCGAGACCGTCTACCACCGCAACGGCGACCGCCGCCTGGTGCCCGCCTCCAACACGAAGCTGCTGACCTCGGCCGCGGCGCTCGAACTGCTCGGGCCGGGGCACCGCTTCGCCACCGAGGCGCGCACCACCGGCACCCGCCGCGCGGGCGTGGTCTCCGGCAACCTCTACCTGCGCGGCGGCGGCGACCCGACCATGCTCGCCGCCGACTACGACGCGCTGGCCGCGCAGGTCGCCGCCGAGGGCGTCCGGGTGGTCACCGGCAACCTGGTCGCCGACGACACCCGCTACGACAGCACCCGCCTCGGCCCGGACTGGACCTGGGACGACGAGCCCTACTACTACGCGGCGCAGGTCTCCGCCCTGACCGTCGCCCCCGACACCGACTACGACGCGGGTACCGTCATCGTGCACGCCGCACCCGGCGCGAGCGCCGGCACCCGCCCGGTCGTCACCACCACCCCGGCCACCGGGTACCTGAAGATCGACAACCGGGCCCAGACGGTCGCCGACGGGGAGACGTCGATCTCCTTCGAGCGGGCGCACGGCAGCAACACGGTCGTGGTCACCGGGCAGATCGCGCTCGGCGACGCGCCGGAGAGCGACTGGGTGACGGTCTGGGAGCCGACCGGGTACGCCGCCGACGTCTTCCGCGCCGCGCTGCGCAAGCACGGCGTACGGGTGCTCGGCCGCACCGTGCTGGGTCAGGCCACCCCGGAGGGCGCGGCCGAGGTGGGGCGGCACGAGTCGATGCCGCTGGCCCAGTTGATGGTGCCGTTCCTCAAGCTGTCCAACAACGGGCACGCCGAGGTGCTGACCAAGGAGATCGGCCGGGTGCTTTCCGGCTCCGGCACCTGGACGGCCGGGCTGACGGCGATCAGCGAGTACGTCGCCGACGCGGGGATGGACACCGGCACGCTGCGCCAGCGGGACGGCTCGGGGCTCTCCCGGCGCAACCTGATCCCCGCCGAGGAGTTCGTGGACCTGCTCACCGCCGTCCGCGCCGAGCCCTGGTTCGACACCTGGTACGCCGCCCTGCCGATCGCCGGCGACGCGGACCGCTTCGTCGGCGGAACGCTGCGCAGCCGGATGCGCGGCACCCCGGCGGCGGGCAACGTGCACGCCAAGACCGGCAGCCTGACCGGCGTCTCCGGCCTCTCCGGCTACGTCACCGACGCCGACGGGCGGGTGCTCGCGTTCTCCATCCTGCTCAACAACTACCTGGCCTCGTCGGTGAAGGGGCTGGAGGACCAGATCGCGATCGCGCTCGCCTCGTACACCGGGAAGGGCGTGACCGCAGCGCGGATGGCGCCCCCGTCGGCGCCCGACGCGCCCCGGGTCCCCGAGGGCCGCGAGTGCTCCTGGGTGAAGCCCGTCGCCTGCTGACGGACTGGCGGGGCCCCCGCACCCGGCGCCGGCGACAGGCCGGCGGGGCCGGGGGCGAGGGCCCCGCCGGCGCTCAGGCGCTCAGGCGCCCGGGCGGTGCGGGGGCTCGGCGGTCGGGTCGCCGCGCGCGATCAGCGCGGCGATGTCGGCGGGGCGCAGGCCGCGCTCCGCCAGCACCCGGACGCCCCAGCGGTGCAGCCGGCACGGGTGCGGGCTGGCGTCGTTGCGGCAGACCGTCCCGCCGGACCAGCTTCGGGGCGCGTGCACCACGACCGCCCGGACGGCGAACTGCGCATCCTCGGCGGTGACGTACGGCGGCAGCGGGATCTCCCGGAGCACCTCCCCGGACGGCTCCCCGCCGCCGCGTGGGGCGGGCGGACGGACGGTGCGGGTGGTGGCGCTGCTCATCGGTCGAGCCTCCACAGAGGATTGTCGGACGTGGACAGCAGAAAGTTACGGCACGGCGAACACAGCGCGACGGACAAACTGTCCCGGAGTCAGCGACCGCAGCCCCGGCAGGGGCGCCGCGTGCGCAGGTGGTGCCCGACCGCCGCCACCCCCAGCCCCCAACCCCACAGCCAGTACGCCGGCTCGGCGACCCAGAAGAACGCGAGCGGGAAACGGCCGTCCCCCGGATCGAACGTGCCGGTGACCGTCTCGACGGCGAGCTGGGCGAGGCCCACCCCGAAGTAGCAGACCAGGCCGACGGAGAACAGCGCCGCCGGGACGAGGAGCAGCAGCCGGGGGATCCGCCGGCCGGCGAGCAGCGGCACCCAGCCCGGCCAGACCACGCCCCAGGAGTGCACCAGGGCCAGCGGCAGCAGCACGCCCGCCAGCAGGAAGCCCACCTCGAAGGCGACCATCGACGCGCTCTCGCTGAGCGACATGCCCTCGAAGCCGAACCACACCTGGGCGGCCAGGCGCAGCAGGCAGCCGGCCACCGCCGACCACGCCGCCACCCGGGCCCAGGTCGGCACCGTCGTCACCGCACGCGCCGGGCCCGTGCGCCCGCACCGGCGGCAGTCGCCCCGCAGCCGGCGCCGGTGTTGCCGGACCGCCGCGTGCAGCAGCGCGGCCCCGGCGAGGCAGGCGATCCGGCTGAGCAGGGCGCCCGGGTGGAACGCCTTGCCCGGGTCGAGGATCAGCAGCCCGACCACGTCCAGCAGCAGCAGCGCGCAGGAGACCAGCACCGCCGCGCAGACCACCCACCCGGCCGCGGCCAGCGCCGGCCGCCAGGAGCGGGCGACGGCGAGGCCCGCGCCGACCAGCCCCGCGGCGGCACAGAGCGCCACCGCCCACCAGCCGGTGAAGACCACGAGGTCCGTGTCGAGCGGCGGGAAGGCCGGCGACCCGACGAGGGCCCAGCGCACCCGCACCGCGCCGTAGAGCAGGGCCCAGGCGATCACGGCGTACGGCAGGACCGGGCGGCGCGGGCGGGCGGCGATGGGCGGTGGGGCCGGCGACGGCAGGGTGGTGGTCATGCCACCAAGCTGCCGTCGTACACGGCGCGCCGGTTCCCCAGCGGGGGTGGACCGACTCCCCCGCCCGGGGGATCAGCGGGCGGCGTGCTCCCGCAGCCGGGCTGCCGTGCGCCGGGCGTCGTAGTCGGGGGCGACCCCGTCGACGATCAGCGTCGCGCCCGGGATGTTCCGGGTGCGCAGCGGAACGATCTCCTGGTAGGCGGGCGAGTCGTACCAGGCCCGGGCGCGCTCCAGGTCGGGAAACTCCACGATGACCACGGTGCCGGGCCAGTCGCCCTCCTTGACCTCCACCTCGGCGCCGTGCACCCGGAACCGGCCGCCGAACGGGTCCAGCGTGCCCTGGATCCGCTCGATGTAGGTCAGGACGTCCTCGTTGATCTGCGGTGCGTACAGGTGGGCGAGCGCGAACGCGGGCATGGGTCCTCCCCGTGGAGCCGGTCCGCCCGGCCGGATCGCCGGTGCGGTACGCCGAGTCTCGCGCCGGCGCCCGCCCGGCGTCGATTACCCACGAGGTAACGGCGACCCGCCGCCCCTGGTCAGACGCGGTCGAGCACGACGACCGGGATGTCCCGGTCGGTCCTCGCCTGGTACTCGTCGTACGACGGCCAGATGGCGGCCATCGTGGACCACATCCGCGGCTTCTCCTCGGCCGTCGCGGTACGCGCCCGCGCGGTGAACCGCTCGCCGCCCACCTGCACCTCGACCAGCGGCTCGTCGAGCAGGTTCAGGTACCAGGCCGGGTGCTTCGGGTCGCCGCCCTGCGAGGCGACCACCAGGTACGCGTCGCCGTCGCGGCCGTAGATGAGCGCGGTGCGCCGCAGCTTTCCGCTGCGCCGCCCCCGGGTGGTCAGCAGCAGTGTGAAGACGCCCGGCCGCCACTCGTGGCCCTCGGCGCCGTCGGTTTCGACGTACCGCCGGATGTGGTCGGCCACCCAGCCCTGCGGGCTGTCCAGCACCTGCTCGCCCGACGTCATCGGACCTCCCGTTCGTCCGCGCCGCTCCTCGTCGCGACCACGCTACCCTCCGGCGCGGCCGACCACCGGGCGAACGCCGCCACGCGGCCGCACGGAGCCGCCACCCGGGCGGATGCGAGTGTCCCATGTGGGCGTCGCGCAGGGGCTCAGTGCCGGCGGCGGCGGTGCAGGCCGCGGCCGGGGTGCCAGCTCTCGATGACCAGGTGGTCCGGCGGATCGCCCACCCGGGTCAGGACCACCTCGGTCAGCTCGATCCGGAACCGGTGCGAGCCGTCGTCGCCCGGCGGCTCCTCGTGCGCCCGGCCGGCGATCTTCGCGTCGCCGTCCCAGGACCGCGGATCGTCCTCGGGAGCGTCCTCCGTCGGGCAGTGCAGCGCCACCCGTGGGTCGCGGCGCAGGTCGAGGGCCTTGAGCGCGCCGGCCATGCTGCCCAGCCGCAGGTGCTCGGGGCCGAAGTCGAATTCCGTGCCGCTGATCCGGGGCGAGCCGTCCCGGCGCAGCGTCGCCATCGTGCCGTGCTTGCGTACCGCGAAGCGGGCGCGCACCCGCTCGGCGAATTCGGGTTCCTCGCGCAGGAGGTCGGACCACCATGTCATGGGGCCAGCGTGGCAGCCAATCCGGACAACCCGCGTCGGCTTTTTCTCAGCGGATCTCGAACCCGAGCGCCTGCGCGATCACCACGGCCTGCTCCGGGTCGACGATCGCCCCGGCCCGCTCCACGACGGTCGGGTCGAGCGCGGTCAGGTCGCTGCCGCGCAGGTCGGCGCGGGACAACCGGGAGCTGTGCAGTTGCGCGGCGGAGAGGTCCACGCCGGTGACCGTGGCGCCGGTCAGGTTGGCCCCGGTGAGGTCGGCCTCCCGCATCCGGACGTCGGTGATCCGCACGCCGCGCAGGTCGGCCCCGGGCAGCGCGACGAACGACCAGTCGCCGCCGGAGATCGTCAACGGCCGCAGGTCGCACTGCGCGAACGTGCTGCCCACCAGCTTGCAGCCGGTGAACTCGGCCTCGAAGAGGTTGCACCGCTGGAAGGTGCACCGGGTGAAGGCCGAGTCGGTGTGCCGGGAGGCGTTGAACCGCACGTTGCCGAAGGTGCACCCGTCGAAGACCGCGCCCTGGCTGACCGCCTCGGTCAGGTCGACGTCGAAGAACGAGCAGCCGACGAAGCGCCGGTCCACCAGCTCCTCGCCGTACCAGTCCTCGTTGCGGAAGGTCGCGTCCTCGGTCAGCTCGGGCATCGGGCCAGGCTACTGAGCCGGTACGACATGTGTGGCCAGCGACTCTTCCCGTGCGGCGTACCGGCTAGTAGGTTCGGCGCCGTGAGTGTGGCACGCAACATCGACCCGGACCAGATCGGCTTCGACCCGGCGCGCCTCGCGCGGATCGACGAGCACTTCGGCAGGTACGTCGACGACGGCCGGCTCGCCGGCTTCCAGGTGGTGGTCACCCGGCGCGGCGAGGTCGCCCACTCGTCGACGTACGGGCTGCGCGACGTCGAGGCCGGGGCGCCCGTCGAGGCGGACACGCTCTGGCGCATCTACTCGATGACCAAGCCGGTCACCTCGGTCGCCGCGATGATGCTCTGGGAGGAGGGCCGCTTCGAGCTGACCGACGAGATCAGCCGTTGGCTGCCCGAGTTCGCCGACCTGCGGGTCTACAGCAAGGGCTCGGCCCTCAAGCCGTACACGGTGCCGGCGGTCGAGCCGATCCGGGTCTGGCACCTGCTCACCCACACCGCCGGCCTGACGTACGGCTTCATGCAGACCTCGGTGGTCGACGGCCTCTACCGGGCGGCCGGCTACGACATCTACCCGCCGGCGGACGTCGACCTGGCCACCGCCTGCCAGGCGTTCGGCGAGCTGCCGCTGCTGTTCCAGCCCGGCACCGCCTGGGGCTACTCCGTCGCCACCGACGTGCTGGGCCGGCTGGTCGAGGTGGTCTCCGGGCAGAGCCTGGACGCCTTCTTCGCCGACCGGATCTTCCGCCCGTTGGGCATGACCGACACCCACTGGTGGGCCGAGGGCGACGCCGCCGACCGGCTCGCCGCGCTCTACGCGCCCGACCCGCGCACCGGCCGCGCGTTCCGCTACGACAAGCTGGGCGCCCTGGCGTACGAGAAGCCGCTGCTCCTCTCCGGCGGCGGCGGCCTGCTCTCCACGGCCGCCGACTACCACCGGTTCACCCAGATGCTGCTGCGCGGCGGCGAGCTGGACGGGGCGCGCCTGCTGGGGCCGCGCACGGTGCGCTTCATGACCCGCAACCACCTTCCCGGCGGGCAGGACCTGGGCGCCCTCTCGACCGGCGGGTTCGCCGAGACCAACTTCGACGGGATCGGCTTCGGGCTGGGTTTCGCGGTCGTGCAGGATCCGGTCCCGAGCCGGGTGCCGAGCAGCGTCGGCGAGTACTACTGGGGCGGGGTGGCGAGCACGGCGTTCTGGGTCGACCCCGTCGAGGAGGTCACCGCGCTGCTCTTCACCCAGCTCATGCCGTCGAGCACCTACCCGCTGCGGCCGCAGCTGCGCCAGCTCGTCTACTCCGCCCTGGTCGACTGAGCCGGCCGGGCTCGCCGCCCGCCGGTGGCGACCCGGGCGACGGTGCCCGGCCCGTGCCGGGCACCGTCGGATCGCCGGTTACCGCACCGGCCGGGCCGCCCGCTCCATAACCTGGGAGGCGGACGGCAACCCGGCGGGCGGGCAGGCAGACGGTCACCGCCCCGGCCGGACGGGGGCGGGAGGCGGTCATGAGCAACATCGTCGTGTTCGGGGCGGGCGGCACCGCGGGTTCGCGGATCACCGCCGAGGCGGTCGGCCGGGGGCACCGGGTCACCGCCGCGGTGCGCCGCCCGGAGGCCACCTCGTACCTGCCGCCGTCGGTCAAGCTGGTCACCGGCGACGCCACCAGCGGGCAGAGCGTGCGGGAGCTGGCGCCCGACACCGACGCCATGGTGGTGGCGATCGGCGGCGGGGAGCGCGGTCTGTGGCTCAACGCGGCGCGGACCCTCGTCGGCACGCTGCGGGGCCTGCCGGCCGCGCCCCGGATCATCCACGTGGGAGGCGGGTCCACGCTGCTCACGCCGAAGGGCACCCGCTACCTCGACGAGCCGGACTTCCCCGACGAGTACCGCGACGCCGCGCAGGGCCAGGCCGACGCCCTGGACTTCTACCGCTCGTCGGCCGACGGGGTGACCTGGACGTACGTCTCCCCGCCGCCGCTGGAGTTCCATCCCGGCGAGCGCACCGGGCACTACCGCACCGGCGGCGACCAGCCGGTCACCGACGACGAGGGCCGCTCGGTACTCAGCTACGAGGACCTGGCGGTGGCGGTGGTCGACGAGATCGAGAACCCGCGCCACGCGAACCAGCGGTTCACCGCCGCGTACTGAGGCGGCGCCGACCGTCAGCCGGCGAGGCGGGCGGGGAAGCCGCCGGTGGCGATCGGCCCCCAGGCGTCGACGGTGACGCGGATCAGCGACTTGCCCTGGCGGACCATCGCCGCCCGGTACTCGTCCCAGTCCGGGTGCTCGCCGGAGATACAGCGGAAGTAGTCCACGAGCGGCTCCAGCGCCTCGGGCAGGTCGAGCACCTCCGCGGTGCCGTCGACCTGGACCCACGGGCCGTTCCAGTCGTCGGAGAGCACGCACGCGGAGACCCGGGGGTCACGGCGGATGTTGGCGACCTTGGCCCGCTCGGGGTAGGTGGAGACCACCAGCCGTCCCTCGCCGTCCACCCCGGCGGAGACGGGGGAGGACTGCGGCCGGCCGTCGGCGCGGGTGGTCATCAGCACCACCCGGTGCCGGGGCCGGAGGAACTCGACCAGCTCGGCCCGGTCGACCCGGGTGTTCGTCGCGATGCTTCGTGCCACCACCCGTTTCTACCAGGGGATCAGCGCGGGCGGGATGCGGCGCGGCCGGCGGCGGGCTGGGCGGGGACCCGGGGCCGGACCGAGGGCCGCCAGGCGCGGCCGTTGGCGTAGATGATCCGGAAACCGAGGTACGACGCGAGGGGCGCCCAGTGCGCCGAGCCCATCCGCAGCTCGGCGGCGTTGTGCCGCTGCCCGTTGGCCAGCACGTCGAGCAGCACGGTTTCGAAGGCGGCCGATTCCACCCAGTCCACTTCCCGGGTGAAACCGCAGATCAGTGCCGCTCCCGTGGCATCCAGGAAGTCCCGCAGCGCGGCGTCGGAGGCGCGCAGCACGGAACAGCTGCCGAAATAGAGCCGCCGGCCCTCGCAGCGACCGGCCATCAGTTCGGCGACGTCGGCGAGTTCGACGGATTCCCAGTCGGTGAGGCAGAGCCGGCTCGGTTCGCCGTGCATCGCGAAGAAACCCACCCGGTGGTCGGCGTACTGCTTGAGCAACCAACGGTCGACGAAGTAGAAGAGTTCGTCGCGGGTGGCCGCGTCCTTGTGGATGAAGCGGATCTTCCCGAGCCGTTCAAGCAGTTCCAGGGTGGGCAGGACGGAGCCGCGTTCGTTGAGGTCCCGGTGCCACTGGCCCTCGATGCAGAAGACGCCACCGCGCGCCACCGCCGCCACCTCCCCCGTTCCCGCCGGCGCTGACGTTACCGCGTCCGGCCGCCCGTGGAACATCACCCTCGGTGTCGCCGATCGCGATTCCTGCGCCGTTCGCGTTTCTGCTGCCGGTTGGCGACGGATGGGCGTTTCGCAAATGGGCCCGATTCCCAGGCAGGGCCCAGGAACAGCCAATTGTGAGGACAATTCTCGTTAATTGCCACCGAGGGGCCGTGCGGGTGCCAGGGTGGATAACGCGGGACGCCCCGGTCGATGTCCCGAAGGCCACCCCAATCGCACTCCTATCGGGAGGACTCCTGTGCGCGTTAACACCCTGAAACGGGCGCTTGTCGCATTCGCCCTGGCGGTGCCGGGCGCCGCGATCGCGACGGTGGTCGCCGCGCCGGCCGCCCATGCCGACGGCTGCTACACGTGGAACCGCAACCTCTACCAGGGGCGCTCCGGCGAGGACGTCCGCCAGTTGCAGATCCGGGTCGCCGGCTGGGCGGGCAACCGGGACATCGTCGAACTCGACGGCCGCTTCGGGCCGAAGACCGCCGCCGCGGTCCGGCGGTTCCAGGCGGCCTACGGGCTGCGGGTCGACGGCATCGCCGGGCCGCAGACGTACGCCAAGATCTACGAGCTGCAGGACAACGACTGCACCCCGCGGCACTTCAGCTTCGGGGAGATGGATGACGGCTGCGGTCGCGGCGGGTGGACCGGCGGCCCGCTGTCGCCCGCCCAGACCCGGCAGAACGCCCTGCGCACGATGTGGAAGCTGGAGGCGCTGCGGCACAGCCTCGGCGACGAGCCGCTCTACGTGAGCAGCGGCTTCCGCAGCCGCGCCTGCAACGACCAGGTCGGCGGGGCGTCGGACAGCCAGCACCTCTACGGCAACGCCGCCGACGTGGTCTCCCGCACCAGTTCGCTGTGCGAGGTGGCCCGGGACGCCCGCAACCGGGGCTTCAGCGGGATCTACGGGCCGGGCTACCCGGACCACGACGACCACGTGCACGTGGACTCGCGGCGGGAGAACAACAGCGACCGCACCCCGAACACCACCAGCTGGTCCGCGCCGGACTGCGGGATCGGCGCCGGCAACGACCGAGCCGGCCAGGGACAGGTGGACCGGTAGGACGGTCACGGCGACGCCGGCCCGGCGCCTGGGCGAGGAACTCCCGCGCCCCGGGCCCGGCGTCGCCCTGCCTCCCGCTCCGGTCCGCGACGGGCGCGAACGGCAGTACACGGCGGCCGGCCCGGTCCGCCGTGCGTCACCGGCCGGAGGACGCGACTTCGCCTGAGCCGGAGGTCGACGGGCGGTAGCGTTGCGTTCGACGGGGCCCTGGCACGGGGAGCGCGCGATGACCGAGCAGCAGCCGTACCGGGTGGTGACCCGGCACCCCGGCTTCGAGCTGCGCCGCTACCCGCCGCACCTGGCCGCCGAGGTGCAGGTCGAGGGAACGTTCGAGCAGGCCGCCCGGGACGGCTTCCGGTCGCTCGCCGCGTACGTCGGGGGCGCCAACCGCTCCCGCGCCGCGGGCGGGAGCGCGGCGCGGGAGGCGGGCCCGGCGACGATCGCGATGACCACTCCGTACCTCCAGGAGGAGGCCGACCGGCCGGGCTGCTGGCTGCTGCGGTTGGTGCTGCCGTCGGCCTGCGCCCCCGACACGCTGCCCGAGCCGACGGACCCCCGGGTCCACACCCGGCAGGTCCCCGCGCAGCTCGCCGCCGCGGTCCGGTTCCGGGGCCGGTGGACGGCGCGGGCGTTCGACCAGCGGGCGACCGCGCTCGGCCGGGCGGTCACGGCGGCCGGGCTGCGCCCCACCGGTGCCGTCCGGTACGCGCGCTTCGACCCGCCGTGGAAGCCCTGGTTCCTGCGCCATAACGAGGTGGTGCTGCCGGTGGCCGAGTGAGCCGGTGCCGCACCCCGGCACGGTTGGCCTCGTTGGAGATTTACCCGCGTCGTTCGCGGGTACCGCAGGGCGCACGGGTGATCACCCGGGCGGGTTCGGAAGGGGGACGACGATGACCTCCGCGGGAAGCGCTGCGGGCGGCGGCGGCACGGGCATCTTCCGCCGCAAGCCGGTCGAGGAGATCGCCGACGAGAGCGGTGGGCTGGCCCGATCCCTCGGGCTCTGGCAACTCACCGCCATCGGGGTGGGCGGCATCATCGGCGCCGGCATCTTCGCCCTGGCCGGCGCGGTGGCGAGCGAGACGGCCGGCCCGGCCGTGCTGATCTCGTTTCTGATCGCCGGGCTCGCCAGCGCGGCCGCCGCCCTGTCGTACGCGGAGTTCGCCGGCATGATCCCGAAGGCCGGCTCGGCCTACACCTACGGGTACGCGGTGCTCGGCGAGGCGGTGGGCTGGTTCATCGGCTGGGACCTGCTGCTGGAGTACACGGCGATCGTGGCCGTGGTGGCCATCGGCATCTCCGGCTACTTCTCGTTCCTCGTCACCGAGCTGGGGGCGCAGCTGCCGGCCTGGATGCTGGGCGCCCCGGGCACCGGCGAGGGGCGGGTGGTGGACCTCTTCGCGGTGATCCTCTGCCTGTTCATCGCGTTCCTGCTGAACCTCGGCATCAAGTCCGCCGCCCGCTTCGAGACGTTCGTCGTCGGGTTGAAGGTCGCCGTGGTGCTGCTGGTCATCGTGGTCGGCTTCTTCCACGTCCGCACCGAGAACTACTCGCCGTTCTTCCCGTTCGGGCTGAGCGGGGCGCTCACCGGCGCGGCCACGGTCTTCTTCGCGGTCTTCGGCTACGACGCGATGAGCACCGCCGCCGAGGAGTCGAAGGACGCCCGCCGGCACATGCCCAAGGCGATCATCTACTCGCTGGCCATCTCGATGGTCCTCTACGTGCTGGCCACCCTCGTGCTCACGGGCATGCAGAACTACCGCGACATCGACCCGGAGAGCGGCTTCTCCTCCGCCTTCGCCTCCGTCGGCCTGTCGGGCCTGGCCAGCGTGATCGCCGTCGGCGCGATCATCGGCATCCTGACCGTGATGTTCACCTTCATGCTCGGCGTCACCCGGGTGTGGTTCTCGATGAGCCGGGACGGCCTGCTGCCGGGCTGGTTCGCCAAGGTGCACCCGGTCCGCCGGGTGCCGAGCCGGGTCACCTGGATCGTCGGCGTCGGCTCGGCCCTGATCGCGGGCTTCCTGCCGATCCGGGAGGCCGCCGAGCTGACCAACATCGGCATCCTGCTGGCCTTCGTGGTGGTCTGCGTCGCGGTGATCGTGCTGCGCTACCGCCGCCCCGACGCGCCGCGCACGTTCCGGCTGCCGGGCATGCCGGTGGTGCCGGCGGTCGGCGCGCTCTTCTCCCTCTGGCTGATCACCTTCCTCGCCCCGGAGACGTGGCTGCGCTTCGCGGTCTGGTTCGTGATCGGCGCGCTGATCTACGCCCTCTACGGCTATCGCCGCTCGAAGCTCGCCCGGCGCGGCTGAGGGCGGGCCACCGACGCCAGCAGGTCGTCGAGCGCGTCGACCTCGGCCCAGCCGTTCACCGCGATCCGGCCGGCGGCGTCGACGGTGACCTCGACCCGGTCCGGGCTGCGCGTCACCTCGTCGAGCAGGTCGGGGAAGCGGTCGTCGAGCAGCACGAACTCCTGGTTGGTGGAGCCCACCCAGGGCCGTCGGGCGTCGACCCGGTCGGCCAGGAACGGCCCGGCGACGAGGAGGTCGGTCGCCGCGAGCAGCGCCGCGACGTCGTCCCGGCCGGCGTCGACCGCCCGGTTCAGCTGGGCCGTGGTGTAGCCGGTGAAGGTCATGACCGAGCGCCCGGCGGCGCGTACGCCGGCGGCGACCGCCGCCAGCGGGGCCGCCTGGTCGAAGGGCTCGCCGCCCAGCAGCGTCAACCCCTCGGTGCCGGCGTCGAGCACGCGGCGCACCAGCTCGGCCGGGGCGGTCCGCTCGCCGCCACGGAAGCTCCACAGGTGCGGGTTGAAGCAGCCGGGGCAGCGGATGGCACAGCCCTGCACCCAGACGGCGGTGCGCTCGCCCGGCCCCTCGGCCCGGGTGGAGCCGAGGAACCGGGCCACGGCGACGGTCTCCGCCCCGCCCGCCGCGCGGGGCGCCGGGCCGGGCACCGTGCCGGGCGCCGGGACCGGCGCGGGCTCGGGTACCGCGCCGGGGGCCGGGGCGATCTCAGACATCGAGGACCCGGCCGGGCGGCGGCTGCCCCGGCGTCGGGCCGGCAGGCGGGGCGCAGACCAGGACGTCCCGCAGGCGCGCGTACTCGTGGGGGGCCAGGTTGGCGGCGACGGCGAACTCGGCCAGGCTGCCGAACCCGCCACGCCGTCCCCGCTCGGCCACAACCTGGCCGGCGCGGCGCGGGTCGAAGCCCGGGAGCGCGGCGAGGTCGTCCTGGCCGGCGGCGTTGACGTCCACCGGCCCGCCGGACGGCCGGCCCGCGACCGGTTGGCCGGGCGGGGACACGGGAGCTGCGACCGGCCCGGGCCCGAAGTAGTCGGCGGGCTGGTGCGGCACCAGCGTCGGGTCGGCCGGCGGCGGCGAGGGCGGAGATCCCGCCGACACCGGCGGGTAGGTCGGCAGGGGGTACGCCGACGCGGACGGATACGCGGGCGACCCGGGCGGGTACGCCGGCGACGCGGACGGGTACGCGGGCGACGCGGACGGGTAGGCCGGTGTTGCGGGTGGGTACCCGGTGGCGGGCGGGAACGGACCGGCAGCGGTCAGCCCGGGTGGCGGGGCCAGCGGGCCGGGCGGGTACGGGCCGCCGGGCCACGGCGCCGCCTGCTGTGGGGCGTACCAGGGGCGGTGGCCGGCCCGCCAGCGCAGCCACGCCGAGTTGATCAGCAGGGCGTGCAGGATACCGGCCGCCGTGACGGCCAGCAGCGCGCCGACGGCCCAGTCGCTGACGGCGCTCTCCTTGTCGGACTCGCCGACGAGGACGAAGGCGGTCCAGCCCACCAGGGTGTAGACGATGCCGGGGATCCACCACGCCGCACGGCGGGCGCGGAGCCCCACGTAGATGAACCCGAGGCCGCCGAGGCAGCTGCAGCCGAGGAGGGGCAGCAGCAGCCACCAGCTGTGCAGCACCCGCCACTTCAGGCTCCCCACCGGGCCGGCCGGGCCCGGGGCGGCCGGGTATGGCGCCGCAGGATGCGGCCAACCCGGGCTAGGCGCGCTCGACATCGCGCTGTTCCTGGTGTGCCGTCACGGCGACCCGGGCGTGGTCGGCGGTGTACGCGCTGCTCACCGTCTGCGCCGCCAGCAGGTCCTCCAGCACGGCGACGTAGTCGAGGCAGCGGTCACCGAGCAGCCCTCGGGTCTCGGCGCTCACCACGCCCTCGCTGGACACGGTGACCACGATCCGCGGCTGCCCGCTCATCAGGACCTGCCCTCCACGGCGAACACCAGGCGGACGCTCGCGTCCTCGGTGACCTGCTCGGACTCCAGGCGCAGGCCGGCGGCCGGGGCCTGCTCACGCAGCCGCGCCAGCACGGCCCGCTGGACCTGCCGCCCGTAGGCGGCGTCGATCGCCCGGACCGCCTCGACGGCCCGCTGCTCGTCGACCTCGCCGGTGAAGTGCGCCGCCCAGATGCCGTCCTCGCCGCGCCGGAAGCCGGCCCGCACCTCGGCCCAGTCCGCGATGATCGCGTCCCCGTCGGTGGTGACCGCCGCGCCGGTGTCACCCAGCGCGGCCGTGAGCAGTGTCTCGTCCCGCATCCGGGTCTGCACCTGGCAGACGACGCGCCCCTCCCGGTCCCGGCCGGCGGTGGCGCCGTGGGCCGCGGCGACGGCGGCGACGGCCAGTGGCAGGAGTATCAGTGAGACGCTCATCGGTCCCCTCCCCTTCGTGTCGACGCACACACTAGAACTCGACCGCTCGTCCGCCCTGGCCGCGCTGCCCCGGGCCGCCGGGGCGGGGACCGCCCGGGCCGCCGGGCCGACCGCCGAGGTCCCAGTCCTCGGCGGCGGTGGCGGCGACGGCACGGGTGTCGGCCCAGGAGCGGACGGCGTCGATCCGCTCCGCCTGGGTGACGCTGAGCGGCACCATGCCGACCAGGGTCCGGACCAGGTCGTCGCGGCTCAGCGGACGCCGCTCGGCGAACGCGTCGAAGAGCCCGCCGACGACGGCCTGCTCGATCTCGGCTCCCGAGTAGCCCTCGCTGAGCCCGGCCAGCTCGCCGAGCAGGGCGTCGTCGAGGGTGAGGCCGCCGGCGACGGCCGGGTTGCGCAGCCGCCGGGCGAGATGGACCCGCCAGATCGAGGCCCGCTCCGCGCGGGTCGGCAGGTCGACGAAGAAGATCTCGTCGAAGCGGCCCTTGCGGAGCAGCTCCGGGGGCAGCCCCTCGAAGTCGTTGGCGGTCGCGATGACGAAGACCGGCCGGGTCTTCTCCTGCATCCAGGTGAGGAAGGAGCCGAAGACCCGGGCGGAGGTGCCGGAGTCGCCGGCGCCGCCGGCGAAGCCCTTCTCGATCTCGTCGACCCACAGCACGCACGGCGCGGTCGCCTCGGCCGTCCGGATCGCGGTGCGCATGTTCTGTTCGCTCGACCCGACGAGCCCGGCGAAGACGCGGCCGACGTCCAGCCGCAGCAGCGGCAGGCCCCAGGCCGCGGCGACCGCCTTCGCGGTCAGCGACTTGCCGCAGCCGGGCACGCCGGTGATCAGGACGCCCCGGGGTGCGGGCAGCCCGTACGCCGCCGCCTCGGCCAGCCAGGAACCGTCCCGCCGGGACAGCCACCGCTTCAGGTTCTCCAGCCCGCCGACGTCGGCGAGATCGACGGCGACATCGACGAACTCCAGCAGCCCCGACTTGCGTACGGTCTGCCGCTTCTCCTCGTGCACCACGGAGAGGTCGCTGCCGTCGAGCACCCCGTCGTTGACCATTGCCCGGGCGAACGCGTTCTCCGCCTCGTGCAGGGTGAGCCCGAGGGCGGCCTTGGCGAACCGTTCCCGGCCGAGGTCGTCCAGCGCCATCCGGATCCGGCCGCTGGCGGAGTTGGCGGCGATCATCCCGTCCAGCACCCGCCGGATCTCCGCCTCGGTGGGCAGCGGGAAGTCGACGATGGTCACGTCCTTCTCCAGCTCCACCGGGATGTGCAGCACCGGCGAGACGAGGACGAGGGTGCGCGGCACCGGGCCGGCCTTGAAGGCCGCCGCCAGGTCACGTAGCCGGCGGA
Source organism: Micromonospora sp. NPDC000121 (assembly GCF_042899165.1). NCBI lineage: Bacteria > Bacillati > Actinomycetota > Actinomycetes > Micromonosporales > Micromonosporaceae > Micromonospora > Micromonospora sp. NPDC000121. The sequence goes on along the minus strand of NZ_JBIAZP010000016.1, from coordinate 32,391 downwards.
CCACGCCGGGCCCGCCCGGTCGGTCGCCGCCGCCGTGCGCGGGGTGCAGGTCCTTAAAGATCAGTACGCTCGGGTGGTCGACCCGCAGCGCCGCGTCGAGCGCGTCCTCGGGGTCGGTCGTGCCCTTGCGGGCGACTCCGTCGGGCTGCACGAGCCCCGTCGTCTGCGACCAGGTCCACACCGCGCGGGGCGTGCGGACGACCCTGGCGTCCCCGGCGACCGCGCAGATTTCGGCGATCACCCGCTGTTCCTCGAAGGACTCGACGTAGAGGATCGGGAAGCGCGCCTTGAGCATCTGTGACAGCGCGACGCGGAACAGCACCACCGTCGATCCCTCCCCCACGCCGCGCACCGGAGCAGCGCAGACTCTAACAGCCGGAGAGATCAGCGCCCGGCGGCCGACCAGGCGCGGGATCTCCGGTCCCCGGCCGCGTCGACTGCCCTGCCCGTTCGGTGGTCCGTTCGGTGCCCGCGTGGGCCGGAGCAGGTTCCGCGCGAAGATCGACCGCCAGCTACCGTTCCCGGTCGGGGAGGTACCGCCGATGTACGTGGTGTCCGTGATCAACTACAAGGGCGGGGTCGGCAAGACCACCGTCACCGCCAATCTCGGGGCCGAACTGGCCAACCGGGGCATGAAGGTGCTGCTCGTCGACCTCGACCCGCAGGCCAGCCTGACGTTCGGCTTCTACGAACCCGACGACTGGCGGGAGCGGCTGCGCGACGGCCGGACGGTGAAGCGCTGGTACGACGGGCTGCGCGGGGACACCCCGGCGGTGCCCCTGGGCGAGCTGGTCGTCTCGCCCGGCCCGGCCAACGCGCGGCTCACCGGCGCCGGCCGCCTCGACCTGATCGCGTCCCACCTCCAGCTCGTCGACATCGACCTGACCCTGGCCCGGGGCGTGGCCGACGGCGAGGAGTACGACGCCGAGCTGTTCCGGGTGCGCGGCTCCCTCGCCGAGGGGCTGCACGACGACGCGCTGGGCGGCTACGACATGGTGCTCATCGACTGCCCGCCGAACTTCAACGTGGTCACCCAGTCGGCCATCATCGCCAGCGACCACCTGCTCATCCCGGCGAAGGCGGACTACCTCTCCACGCTGGGCATCGACTACCTGCACGGCAACGTGCGGGAGCTGGTCGACCGCTACAACGCCGACGCCCGCCGGTTCGCCACCACCCGCCGGCACCACAAGGTCGCCCCCGGCGTGGCCGGCGTGGTGTTCACCATGATCCAGCTGATGGCGCAGCGGCCGATCGCCGCGCACCAGGGCTACATGGACCAGGTCCGCGCCCTCGGCCTGCCGGTCTTCCCCACCGCCCTGCGGGAGAACGTCACGGCGTACGCCACGAACACCCCGCGCGGCGTGCCGGTGGTGCTGCGCGACCGGATCACCGCCCCGGTGGTCCGCGACGAGCTGCGTCAGCTCGCCACCGAGTTCCTCGAACACCTCCAACCCGCGCGGGTCGTGGCGTGACCGGGCCGGGCCGCGACGTCACCGAACTGCTGACCGCGCTGCTGCGGGACCTGCCCGCCGCCGACCTCGCCGCCCTGGTCGAGGGGCGCGCCCGGCTCGCGGTGGTGCCGCTCGACGGGGTTCCGCCCGGTCCGCCCACCGCCGCACGCCCGGCGTCCCCCGCTCGTGGGGCCGCCCCACCGGCGCAGCCGGCCGCGCATCCGGCCGCCCCACCCGCGCGTCCCGCCGGCCAGCTGGCGGGCCGCCCGGGCCGGCCCGTGGATTCCCCCGGCCCGCCCGCGGATCCGCCCGGCCGGCCCGCCCGGCGGGCTGCGCCGGCGGCCGACCCGGTCCGCGCCCGCGCCGCGCTGGCGGCCATGTCCCGCCGAGCCGACGGCACGGCGTACCTCTCCGGCTGGACCGCCCGCGACCTGCGGGCGCTGGCCGCGAGCCTGGAGCTGCGCGGCGTCGCCGGGCTGCGCAAGGCGGACCTGGTCGACCGGATCGTCGACCGCACCATCGGCTTCCGCCTCGACTCCACCGCCATCCGCCGGCGCTGAGCCAGCGCTGAGCCCGCCGCGCGGGCCGGCCCCTAGGCTGGCCCGTACCAGGGTCGAGGGGGGTCGCATGGACAGGTGGGTGGCGCTGCTGCGCGGGGTCAACGTCGGCGGCGCGAAGGTCGGCATGGCCGACCTGCGCCGGCTGGTCGCCGGCCTCGGCCACGACGACGTGAAGACGTACCTACAGAGCGGCAACGTGGTCTTCGGCAGCACGGTGCGCGACGCCGAGGCGCTGGCGCGGGGCATCGAGCGGGCGATCGCCGACGATCTGGGGCTGACCGTGCCGGTGCTGGTGCGCAGCGGCCGGGAGGTGGCGGCCGTGGCCGGCGGCAACCCGTACGCCGACGGGGAGGACGACCCGACACGGCTGCTGGTCGCCTTCCTCGCGACCGCGCCCGACCGGTCCACGGTGGACGCCCTGACCGTGCCCGGCGGCGAGAACGTCGCGTTCACGGTCACCGGGCGCGAGGTCTACCTGCACTATCCCGACGGCGGCTACGGCCGGTCGAAGTTCACCAACAACTACCTGGAGAAGAAGCTCGGCGTGGTGGCGACGACCCGCAACTGGCGGTCGGTGCGCGCCCTCGCGGAGCTGGCGACTCCCTGAGCGTCCGCGACGGGGGCGGCGAGGTGGCGCGCCGCCCGCCGGCCGATCTGGCCGGCTGAGCGTACGGTCGGGGCGCGCCGCCCCCTGTCGACGGCGCGCCCCGAGTGTGGGCCGGGGACCGGTCAGCTCAGGTCGACCCGGATCAGGTTGGTGCCGCGGGTGGTGAAGAGGGTGCGTACGCCGTCGGTGACCACCTCCGGGGCGCCGAACCAGGACTGGTTCAGCCCGTCCGCCAGTACGGTCAGCGCCGGCTGGCGGCGGCCCACCGGCACCGTCCAGAGGCGGGTGCCGTCGACGCCGAACACCCGGTCGTCGATGACGGCCAGCTTGCCGCCGGCCGCGCCGACGTCGACCCGCCAGAGCACCTCGCGGGTGCGCGGGTCCACCGCGAAGAGTTCGCCGTCGCTGGTGACGCCGACGAGCACCTGACCGATCAGCTTCAGGTCCACGATGACGCCGCCCGTGGTGGGCTCGACGAGCCAGGCCAGGCGCTCGGTGCCGTAGTCGAAGTAGCCGAGCCTGGCCCGGCTGGTCGTCGGGGTGGTGCCGTAGCCGTTGCGGATGCTGCCGCCGAGGAAGACGCCGTGCGGGTCGGGGCAGAGCGACTGCACGGTCTGGTCCGGCAGGATGCCCCGCCAGCTGCGGATCCGCTGCCCGTCATAGATGTTGAGCGCGCCCTCCCAGCGGCCGTAGTCCGGCTCGGTGGACATCAGCACCAGGCCGCGGCGCCGGTCGACGGTCAGCGACGTCGGCCGGGTCTGTTCCTGGTCGGCGTCGACCCGGGCCACCTCGGTGGCGGCCCGTCCGTCGACGGGCAGGGTGAGGTAGCGGGCCAGCGTGTAGACGCCCATGTGCACCTCGCCCCGGTACGCCTCCATGTCCTTCGCCTCGCCGCCGAACGGCACCCGGAAGGTGCCGAAGGCCGGCGTGGCCTCGGTGGAGACCACCTGCACGCCGAGGGTGCCGCCGACCACGATCCGGTCGCCCGCGTGGCAGAGGGACATCGGCCGTTCCGGGGTGGGGGCGAGGTCCGGCGAGCTCATGTCCAGCGCCTCGGTGGTGCGGGTGTCGAGGTCGTAGAGGATGCCGCCGGCCCCCTGCACGGCCCAGAGGCGGCCGTCGTCGAGGAAGCCGATCCGGACGTTCGACGCCTCCGCGATCGGGACGCCGACCAGGGTGGGCGCGGTGTCGCCGAGCCGGAACCGGTAGAGCGACCCGCTCGGGCGGGTGGTGTAGAAGATCTCGTCGCCGCGGCTGGTGATGCCGACGACGAACGAGTCGTTCGGGGTCTTGAGGATCTGGTGGCGGCTGTGGTCGCGGGTGTCCACGACGAGGATCTCGGCCGTGGGCGAGATGCCGACGACGAGGTGGTCGCCGGCGAGGTGGCAGACCGCGCCGAAGGTGCGGTCGCGCAGCGCGGCGGGGAGGATGTCGGCGCGGGTGCCGGTGGCCCGGTCGTAGGCGACGAGTCCGGCGTGGGACCCGATGCCGCAGTAGACGGTGGTGTCGGTGGCGACCAGGTCGCGGACGTAGGTGTCGTCGGGGTCCATCCGACCGTGGTCGGTGGCCCGGCCGGTCGCCGGGTCGTACTCCCAGAGCTTCGCCGAGGGGTAGGTGCCGACGAAGACCCTGCCGTCCGGGGAGGCCTTGACGGTCCAGCCGACCTCCTCCTTCAGGTCGAGCACCCGGGTCACCTCCAGGGTGACGGTGTCCACCTTGAACAGCAGGCCCGGGGAGTACGAGGAGACGAAGAGGTCGGTGCCGACCACGTCGATGCCCCAGAGGCCGGGCACGTCGGGGATGAGGGCGGTCTTGGTGATCCGCCGCTGGGTCAGGTCGTACGCGGCGACCCGGGTGGGCAGGATCTGTCGGGTGGCGAACCAGATCTCGTCGCCGACGCGGACGCCGTTGCCGAAGTTGAGCACCCGGGAGGCCGGGCCGAGGTCGGTGATGGCGACGTCGAGCGTCTCGCCGAGTTCGCCGTCAGTGGCGGCGAGGGCCGCCTGCGGAGATACGGCTGCCGCCGTTACCGCACCGAGCCCGGCGAGCAGTGCCCGCCGTGAGAGATTTCCCGACATTATGCGCCCTTCCGGCTGGGTTCACACTGAGCCGACCAAAGCCTCCACAGTTACGGCCCTGACCGTTAAGCGGGAACCCTAGGACTGGTCGGGTCCGCCGTCAACGGGTGATCCGGTTCGGCGGGCGGTCGCGGCCCGGGGCCGCGACCGCACCGTCCCGTCAGAAGTGGTACGCGGTGTGGTACTCGGGCACGACCACCCGGCTGCGCGGGGAGACCCGCCGCACCGCCGCGATCAGTCCGTCGAGCCGCTCCCGGTCCTTCGGCGCCACGGGCACCGGGTTGCGCAGCTCCGTCTCGAAGATGTCGAAGTGCACCGGCACCACGACCTTCGGCCGGTCCAGCGCGTCGAGCAGCCGCTCGACGTAGTCGGCGGTGGCGGTGCTGCTCGGCAACGCCACCATGGCCACGTCGGGGGCGAGGCCGGTCAGGTTCCGCGCGACGAAGTCGCTCGCCCCCATGAAGAACACCGACGGCCCGTCGGCCACCCGCACCTGGTACGCCAGCGTGTCCCCCTCCGGCAGGTCCGCGATGGTGGCCGGCTGCGCCGGCCGGCTGACCCGCACCCCCGGGAAGGCCATCGAGTACGACGCGTTGCGGCTGTGCAGCGAGCCGACCACCTCCACGGTGTACGCGCCGAAGTCCAGCACCTCCCCGCCCCGCACCGGGCTGAGCTGCCCCGACGGCAGCCCGTACGCCAGCCCGAGGTGGTAGGCGGTCAGCGTGCCGACGACCCGGGCGCCGGTGCGGCCGGCGATGTGCGGCACGTCCATGTAGTGGTCCCAGTGCGTGTGCGTGACGAGCACCGTCTCGGCCCGGTCCACGAGGGAGTCCACCACGTCGGTGCGGACCTCCAGCGGCACGGCCGCGTCGAAGGCGCCCCTGAACAGCCCGGTGTCGATGCGGCTGAGGAAGGGATCGACCAGGAGGGTGTGATCGCCGATGTCGATGCGCCAGGCCGACGTACCCCACCAGCGGAAGCTGACCGGGCCGCGACGGCGGCCGGCCGGTGCGGCGGCGACCGGGGCGGTGGCCGGCGGCGCGGCCTGTGCCGGGCCGCCGGCCAGGGCGGTGCCGGCGAGCCCGCCGGCGGAGACCAGCGCGGTGCTGGCGGCGGCGTCGCGGAGGAAGCGGCGGCGGTCGAGGTTGGGCATGCGGAACTCTCCCCGTCGTGGTGCTGATCGGTCGGTCCGAGCCAACCAGCACGACCCCCGACCGGTCCAAGATCCGCGACCGGAACGGTCGATAGCCGCCGGCATATCGGGCCAGCTCAGCGGGGCCTGGCGCGGCTCGTCCCGGCCGGAAATCAGCGGGCGCGCAGCGCCTCGACGGCGACGCGGGCGGCCTCGCCCATCGCCAGGTCGACGTCGATGCGGCGGGTGGCGAGGTGGGCGGCCCGGGCGAAGACGGCGATCGCGTACCGGCCGCCGTCGGGATACTCGGCCACACCGGCCTCTAGGTGCAGCCCCGGCAGGCTGCCGGTCTTGCCGGCCACCCGCACGCCGGGCGGAAAGCCGGAGGCCAGCCGGGTCCAGAAGAGCTGCCGGGCCATCCAGCCCCGGACCATCGCGCAGGCTTCGGGCGGACCGGCCTCGTCCCGCCAGACCAGGCCGAGCAGCCGGGTGATCTCCCGGGCGGTGCTCGACGTGGTGTGCGCGGGGTCGAACACCCGCATCGCGCGCACCCGCTCGGCGGGCAGGGTGGGGAAGATCCGGGCGAAGTCCGCCTCGGTGCGCGCGCCGACGTCGGCGAGCATCATCTCCACCAGGTGCCGGGGGCCGCCGACGATCCGGGTACGCGGCAGCCCCAGCTCGGCGGCGAGCATCGGCAGCACGTCCGCGCCGACCCGGCGCAGCAGCAGGTCGGCGGCGGTGTTGTCACTGACCGACATGGCGAAGTAGGCCAGGTCCCGCAGCGACACCTCGGCGTCGTCGGCGCAGCCGGCGATCCCCCACCCGCCGAGCCGGTCGGCGGCGGCGACGAGCACCCGCTCCTGCGGGTCGAGCTGGCCGGCGACGACCTGCCGGGCGAACTCCAGCACCAGCAGGATCTTGAAGATCGAGGCGATCACCACCTGCTCGTCCGCCCGGACCGCCACCTCCCGCCGGCCGCCGGGCCGCCCCGCGCCGTCGTCGGCCACGTCGAGGTCGACCGCGTGCAGGCACCCGACGACCCCGACCCGTTCGAAGATCTCCGCGATCCGCTCCGTCACCACCCTGCGCACGGTAGCCGCCGTCCGCGTCGGGGCGCTGGCGTAGGGTCCGGCCGTGGACCTGCTCCGGCACCTGCGGCACTTCGTGGTGGTCGCCCGCGAGCTGCACTTCGGCCAGGCCGCCGAGCTGCTCGGCATGGCCCAGCCGCCCCTGAGCCAGTCGGTGCAGCGCCTGGAGCGGGAGCTGGCGGTCGAGCTGTTCGACCGGTCCCGCCGCCAGGTGCGCCTGACCACCGCCGGTCAGCTGCTGCTCGGCGAGGCCGAGGACCTGCTCGCCGGGGAGAGCCGGCTGCGCAACCTGATGCGCCAGGTGCGCGACGGGGTGTCCGGGGTGCTCCGGGCGGGCGTGCCCCCGGAGACGCCCGCGGTGACCCTGCGCGAGCTGCTCGACCGGCTGGCCGACCGGGCGCCCGGTCTCGACGTGGACCTGCACGAGCTGACCAGCGGCGAGCAGGAACGGATGCTGGCCGAGGGGCGGCTGGACGTCGGCCTGCTCCACCACCCCGTCACCGACGAGGGGCTGCGCCTCGGCGCCGCCGTCGACGTACCGCTGGGGGTGCTGCTGCCGCGCGCGTCGCCGCTGGCCCGGGGGCGGGAGGTGGAGCTGGCGGCGCTGGCCGGCCTGGACCTGGTCACCGCGCCCCGGGCCACCGCGCCCGGCTGGCACGACCACCTGCTCGACGTCTGCCGCCGGCACGGGTTCGCGCCGGCGCGGGTCCGCCCGGCGCGCAACCCCGAGTTCCTCTTCGGGCTGGTGCTCGCCGGCGGCGGGGTCGCCGTCGAGCCCGCCGCGACGGCCCGCCGGGAACCCCGGATCGCCTGGCGGCCGATCGCCGGGTCGCCGCTGGTCAAGCGCACCTCGGCGGCCTGGCCGCGCCGGTCCGCGCACCCGGCCGCGCCGATGTTCGGGCAACTCGCGGCGGAGGTGCTGGCCGACGGGTCCGCGCCCCCGGCGCCGCCGCCCGTGCCGGCGCCCCGGCCCTGGCCGGTGCTCTTCGACGAGCCGGCCTGAGGCCGGGATCAACGGTTGCAACACCTCGGATCAGGGGTACGCCAGGACACGGCCCGCCGGGCGTGGAAGCGCTTCCCGCACCCGGCTTCCTGACGACCGGCGAAGGAGCCCCGATGGCGAACGCGATCCCCAGCATCTCCCTGAACGACGGCAACACCATCCCGCAGCTCGGCTTCGGGGTGTTCCAGATCGAGCCGAAGGACACCGTGGCGGCGGTCCGCAAGGCCCTGGAGGTCGGCTACCGGCACATCGACACCGCCGAGATGTACGGCAACGAGGCGGAGGTGGGCCAGGCGGTCCGCGAGTCGGGGCTGGACCGCGACGAGGTCTTCGTGACCAGCAAGCTGAGCAACGCCTTCCACCGGCCCGACGACGCCCGCCGGGCGTTCGAGTCGACGCTGGCCGCGCTGAAGATGGACCACATCGACCTGTTCCTGATCCACTGGCCGCTGCCCACGCTCTACGACGGCGACTTCGTCTCGACGTGGAAGGCGCTGGAGGAGTTCCAGCGCGAGGGGCGGGCCCGCTCGATCGGCGTGTCGAACTTCCAGGTGCCGCACCTGGAGCGGCTGGCCGCCGAGGCGGACGTGGCGCCGGCGGTCAACCAGATCGAGGTGCACCCGTACTTCGGCAACGAGCAGGTGCGGGAGCACGGCCACAAGCACAACATCCTGACCGAGGCGTGGTCGCCGATCGCGCAGGGCAAGGTGCTGGGCGATCCCACGGTCGTCGACGTCGCCGAGCAGGTCGGCCGAACCCCGGCCCAGGTGGTGCTGCGCTGGCACGTGCAGCGCGGCGACATCGTCTTTCCGAAGTCGACCACGCCGGCCCGGATCGAGGAGAACGTCCGCATCTTCGACTTCGAACTGGACGACACGGCGATGGAGCGGATCACGGGGCTGGACCGGGGCGAGGCCGGCCGGCAGGGCGCGCATCCGGACACCTTCGACTACGTCCCCGCGTAACGCGACACCGCGGGACAGCGCACGTAGGAGGGGGCCGAACGGCCCCCTCTGCCCGTACGGAAGGACAGCGCTCCCGCGATGACGCGCCGCACTCCCCTGGTCCTGCTGTCGTTGGCCCTGGCCGGGTCCGCCGCCTGCGCCCCCGGCCAGGCCGCCGAGCCGCCCCGCTGGTCCGCACCGGTGTCGGCGGCGGCGTCGCCGACACCGGAGCCGCCGCGCCCCGCCCCGACCTCCACGGCCGAGGTACGCAGCCGGGTTTCGGCGGCGATGCTGGACCTGGGCGACGGGTTCCACCCGGAGACGGCGGAGCACACCGAGGAGAACAGCGACGCGTGGAAGTTGATCTCGCTGTGCCGGGACGCCCTGCCCTCGGACCGCAGGCGCACCGCCCACCGGGAGCGGATCTGGGACGGCGAGACCGTGTGGATCCGGCAGTACGTGGTCGGCTACCTCAAGGTGCCCGGCCGCAAGCTCGCCGACGAGCTGCGATCCGTGCTCAAGACGTGCGAGAAGTACGAGGTGCCGGACGACGGTCGCACCTCGGTGATCGTGCGGCCGTCGCCCCCGCCGGTGCCGAACGGCCCGGACGTGATCACGTTCTGCGAGAAGCTGATCGGCCAGGCCACGCGCCACCAGTGCACGCTGCTGCTGGTCAGGGGCAACTTCGTGATGCAGGTGGACGTCTCGGCGAACGACGGCGACCTGGCCGCCGGCACCGCGCTGCTCGCCAAGGTGGCCCCGCTGGCGACCGCCGCGCTGGCGAAGGCCGCCTGAGCACCCGCCACGCTGCGGCAGGCCGGCCGAACAGCCGCCGCGCTGTGACATGCCGGCTGAGGACCCGCCGCGCTGTGACAGGCCGCCCGAGCACCCGCTGTGGGGCGGGCGCGGCAACGGCCGCGCCCGCCCCTCCCCCCGATGGTGACCCCCCCCGGGGTCAGGTGACGTCGGGGTGCAGCAGGGCGGCGAAGCCGTCCAGGTCACGTCGCACCGTGGTGTCCACGTACGCCTGGACGGCGCGGTCGAAGGCGCGCTCGCAGCCGTGGGCGGTGGCGTCGCCGCCCCCGGCCGTCGCGTCGTCGGGGGCGGCGGACCCGGCCCCGGGAGCCGCGGCGAGCAGGCCGGCGGCGAGCCCGAGCAGGGCGAGCGTGTGGCCGAGCCGGCCGGCGGTACGGGCGGAGGCGGGTGGGCGCATCGGAGGCTCCTCGGCGACGAGCAGGGCGGTCGGAGGGCAGCCAACCCCGCCCACGGCGCACCCGGCCAGTGATTCGATCCAGGTCGAATGCCGACACCGCACCGACGACACCACCGGTAGGCTCCGCCTGTGCTGGTCGCGCATCTGGACGGCCCGACTCTCGCCCGGCTCCGCCTGGCGACCTCGCCGGCGGCGGAGGTGACGTCCTGGCTCCAGGCCGCGCTGTCGCCGTTCGGGCACCCGGTGCACGGCGATCCCGGCCCGGCCGCGCGGGCCGCGCTGCGGCACCCCGACGTCGCCCTGGTCGCGCGGTTGGTCATGCCGCCCGGCCAGCTCGGCTACACGCCGGACCTGCTCACCCCGAAGCCGCCACTGGGCCCGCCCGACGCCGTGTTCGACGAGCAGCTGGCAGCGGTCGAGGCGACGTCGGCCGACGAGGTGGCCGTGCAGGTGGACGAACGATTCCCGGCCGGCCGGCTGCCGGTGCGCGTACGCGCGGCGGTCGACGACGGCGCCCTGGCCCGGCGGGTCGCCGACGGGCTCCGGCACTTCTGGCGTGCCGCGCTGGCCGACCAGTGGCCGGCGCTGCGCGCCACGCTGGAGGCGGAGCTGGCCCTGCGGGCCACCACGATGGCGACCACCGGGGTGGGCAGCGTGCTGAACAGCCTGCATCCCAGGGTGGCCTGGACCGGCCGGGAGCTGACCATCGAGAGCTCGTACCGGATCACCACGGCGCTCGTCGAGGCGGAGCTGGTGCTCGCCCCGTCGGTGCTGGCCTGGCCGCACATCTCGACGCAGATGTGCGACGCCGGCAACGCCGTGCTGGTCTACCCGATCGGCGCCGGGCGCGCCGACCAGCGCCGGGGCGGGCTCGGTGAGCTGGTCGGCACGAGCCGGGCGGCGATCCTGGCGGACCTGGACGTGCCCCGCTCCACCCGGCAGCTCAGCGAGCGGCACCGGCTGGCCCCGGCCACCGTCTCCTACCACCTCGGGGTGCTGCTGCGGTCCGGTCTGGTGGTCCGGAGCCGGGACCGGCACAGCGTGCTCTACCGGCGCTCGGCGGGCGGGGAGGACCTGGTGGGCCGCCGGCCGGGTCAGGAGCCGACGCGCTCGGCGAGCCGACGGAAGACCGCCTGGGTGGGCGAGCCGGGCTCGGGGACGTAGACGACGAGCCGCTGCCCGGTCTCCGGCACGTGCAGCACCCGGCACTCGAACTCCAGCGGCCCGGTCTCCGGGTGCGTCACCCGCTTGACCACCGGGCGGCGCTCCTCGACGTCGTGCTCGGCCCAGAACCACGCGAACCGGGGTGCGGTGCCGAGCAGCTCCGTGACCAGCTCCGCGAGGCCCCGGTCGGCGGGGTGGCGGCCGTAGGCGGCGCGCAGGTCGGCGACCGTGCTGCGGACGAAGCACAGGGTGTCCGGGTCGGACCAGTGCGGGTCGTCGGCGGGCCGCCGGAACATCCAGCGGACCATGTTGCGGTCGGCGCCCGGCACCGTGGACAACCCGCCGAAGAAGTGCTCGGCCAGCCGGTTCCAGGCCAGCACGTCGTACCGGGCGTCGACGACGTACGCCGGGGTCTCGGTCATCGCGTCGATCAGGTGGCGCAGCCCCGGGTCCACCTCGCGGCTCGGCCCGGCCGTCGGCGGCGGGCTCTGGCCGGCGACCCGGAACAGGTACGCCCGCTCGTCGCGGGTGAGCAGCAGCGCCCGCGCCAGCGCGGCCAGCACCTGCCCGGACGGGTGCGGGCCGCGGCCCTGCTCCAGGCGGATGTAGTAGTCGACCGACATCCCGGCGAGCTGGGCCACCTCCTGCCGGCGCAGGCCGGGGGTGCGGCGGCGCACCCCGTCGGGGAGGCCGACCTCGGCGGGGCGCAGCCGGGCGCGGCGGGTACGCAGGAAGGCCGCCAGCTCGTCGCGGCGCAGCCCGGTGGTCGTCATGTCCTCCAGCCTGCCGTACGCGGGGGCGGCGAGGGTGGTACCGCCGGTCCCAGCCTCGGCCGGTCTCTCCCCGCGACCCGGCCCGGCCGGCAGGGTCGACGGCATGACGACGAAGATGATCGCCCTGGTCACCGGGGCCAACAAGGGAATCGGTCTCGCCACCGCCCGGCAGCTCGGCGCGCGCGGGATGACCGTGCTGGTCGGCGCCCGGGACGCCGAGCGGGGCCTGGCCGCCGAGCGGGAGCTGCGCGACGGCGGGGTCGACGCCCGCCACGTGCCGCTGGACGTGACCGACGACGGGTCGGTGGCGCGCGCCGCCAAGCTGGTCGAGGAGGAGTACGGCCGGCTCGACGTGCTGGTCAACAACGCCGGCATCGTGCTCGGCGACGGCGACCGGTCGCTGCCGAGCGAGGCCACCGTCGCCACGCTGCGCCGGGTCTACGAGACGAACGTCTTCGGCGTGGTGGCGGTGACGAACGCGCTGCTGCCGCTGCTGCGCCGGGCGCCGGCCGCGCGGATCGTCAACGTCTCCAGCGAGGTCGGCTCGATCGCGGTGATGACGGACCCGCAGGGGGCGTTCTTCGAGCTGACCTCGGTGCCGTACCCGTCGTCGAAGGCGGCGCTGAACATGGTCACCGCGATGTACGCCAAGGAGCTGCGGGACACCCCGATCAAGGTGAACGCGGCCAACCCCGGCTACTGCGCCACGGACCTCAACGGGCACGGCGGCTTCCGCACGGCGGAGCAGGGCGCGGAGGTGAGCGTGCACCTGGCGACGCTGCCGGCGGACGGGCCGACGGGGCTGCTCTGGGGTTACCAGATGGACGCCGGCGGGGGCTACGGCGTGCTGCCCTGGTGACCGCTGGCCGCATACCGGGCCGGCTCCCACGATCCGATCCACTGATCGCGCTCCCCGGTCGGCCCTCGCCCCGACTACGTGGTCAGGTCGAGGCGCCAGTCGTTGGAGCGCATGAGACGCCCGGGCGGGTACTCGAACTCGGTCTCGCCGAGCAGCGTGAAGCCCGCCTTGCGGCAGACCGCGTTGGACGGGGCGTTGTCAACCGACGGGTACGCGTGCGCGAAGCGGTGCGTCCGCCGGGCGCGGGCCACGGCCACCGCCGCCCGCACCGCCGCGGTCGCCAGCCCGCGGCCCTGGTGCCCGGGCAGGATCGCCCAGCCCGTCGTGGTCTTCCCCCGCGTACAACCACAGCTTCCCGGCGTCGTTGAAACAGGCGATCGACAACGCGTACGACGAGTGGCACGCGAAGCCGGTGGGTTTTGTGTCGTACGGCTGTGGTTCGGTCGGCCTGCACGCCATGTACCGGCTCCGGACGGTCTTCACCGCCCTGCACGTCGTGACGATGCGCGGCGGCCGCGCCGCGCCCCCCGTACGTCCTTTGAAGATTCGTGAAGAAGGGAAGGGATCGTGAACAGACGCAGCACCGGCCTGGCCATCGAGGCCGAGGGCCTGACCCGCTCGTTCGGGGACACCCGGGCGCTGGACGGCCTGGACCTCGCGGTGCCCGCCGGCACCGTCTACGGGGTGCTCGGCCCGAACGGCGCCGGCAAGACCACGGCGGTGCGGGTGCTGGCCACGCTGCTGCGCCCCGACGGCGGGCGGGCCCGGGTGTTCGGCCACGACGTCGTCCAGGAGGCCGACGCCGTGCGGGCCCGGGTCAGCCTCACCGGCCAGTACGCCTCGGTGGACGAGGACCTGACCGGGCTGGAGAACCTGATCCTGCTCGGTCGGCTGCTCGGGTACGGCAAGCCGGCCGCGCGGCAGCGGGCCGCCGGGCTGCTCGCCGCGTTCGGGCTGACCGAGGCGGCCGACCGGCAGGTCAAGAAGTACTCGGGCGGCATGCGGCGGCGCCTCGACATCGCCGCGAGCATCCTCAACACCCCCGACCTGCTGTTCCTGGACGAGCCGACGACGGGTCTGGACCCGCGCAGCCGCAACCAGGTGTGGGAGATCGTCCGGGCCGTGGTGGCGCACGGCACCACGGTGCTGCTGACCACGCAGTACCTCGACGAGGCCGACCAGTTGGCCGGCCGGATCGCGGTGGTCGACCACGGCCGGGTGATCGCGGAGGGCACCCCGGGCGAGCTGAAGTCCTCGGTCGGTTCCGGCACCATCCACCTGCGACTGCGCGACGCGCACCAGCGGCCCGAGGCGGAGCGGTTGCTGCACGCGGTGCTCGGCGTGCCGGTGCAACTCGAGCCCGACCCGGTGGCGCTGACCGCCCGGGTCGGCGGCGAGGGCGGCGACCTCGACGCCAGCGAGCAGGCCGCCCGGGTGCTCGGCGACCTGGCCCGCGCCGGCATCGTCGTCGACAACTTCTCTCTCGGCCAGCCGAGCCTGGACGAGGTATTCCTGGCCCTGACCGATCACCCCGCGGTCGGCGCCGACGAGCGGGACGCGCAGCTGGAGGCAGCCCGATGAGCAGCGACGCCACCACCACTACCGGGCCGGCCCCGTCGGTCTACGTACCGTCGGCGGACGCGCTGGCGACCGTCCTCGCGCCCGGCGCCCGGCCGAGCCGGCCGAGCCCGCTGTCGGCGTCGCTGACGTTCGGCTGGCGGGCCCTGCTGAAGATCAAGCACGTGCCGGAGCAGCTGTTCGACGTGACGGCGTTCCCGATCATCATGGTGCTGATGTTCACGTACCTGTTCGGCGGCGCCCTCGCCGACAGCCCGCGGGACTACCTCCAGTTCTTCCTGCCCGGCATCATGGTCACCAGCGTCGTGATGATCACCATGTACACCGGGGTGGGCCTGAACACCGACATCGAGAAGGGCGTCTTCGACCGGTTCCGGACGCTGCCGGTGTGGCGGCCCGCCGCGCTGGTCGGCATGATCTTCGGCGACGTGCTGCGCTACGTGCTGGCCGCCGTGGTCATCCTCGGCGTCGGGCTGGTGCTGGGCTTCCGTCCCGACGGCGGGCTGCTCGGCGTGCTGGGCGGCATCGGCCTGCTGGTGGTCTTCTCGTTCGCGTTCTCCTGGGTCTGGACGTTCTTCGGCCTGGTGCTGCGCAGCGAGAAGTCGGTGATGGGGGTCAGCATGATGGTGCTGTTCCCGCTGACCTTCCTGAGCAACGTCTTCGTCGATCCGGCCACCATGCCCGGCTGGTTGCAGGCGTTCGTGAAGGTCAACCCGATCACCCAGCTCGTGGCGTCGGTGCGGGCCGTGATGTCGGGTGCGTCGGACGCGTCGAGCACGATGTGGACGCTGGCGTGGAGCGCCGGGTTCGTGGTGGTCTTCGGCGTCCTGACCATGTACCGCTACAACCGCCGCTGATTCGCGAAACGGGCAACGGGCACCGCCACGGCCGTGGTGGTGCCCGTCGTCGTTTCCGTGGCCGGTCAGGGGCCGACGGGGACGGTGGCGATCTCGCCGTCGGCGGCGGTGACGCGCACGTCGGTGGCATCGGCGGGCAGCAGCGCCGCGTCCCGCCCGGCGTCCTGCCACCGCCCGGCGCCGACCCGGTAGCTCAGCGTCGCGCCCTCGGCGGCGACGAGGACACCCTGCGCATCCGGCAGCCGCAGCCGCACCGGCAGCGGCGCCTGCCAGTCGGCGAACCCGCTGGCCGCCGCCTGGAAGGGGGCGTTGCCGCGGGTGAGCAGGGCGATCACGCGGGCGGGGTCGTCGTCGTACTGGATGGTCTGGAGCAGTAGCCGCCGACCGTCGGGCGTGGCCCCGTAGACGGTCAGCCGCGGCGCATCCCCCTCTCGGTGGGTACCGCCGGCGTCGATGTAGGCGGCGAGCGGGTCCGTGTCGTGAGCCGCCAGGGCAGCCTGCCTGGCGGGTTCGGGGCCCCAGGCCCGTTGCGCGCCCGGCAACGTGTGGGTGAGCTGCCGCGGTTGAGGGCTGCTCTGCCCGTCCGGGAAGAGGATCTGGCTCGCATTGCTGATGTGCACGGCGTTCCTGAGGCTGACCGGCGGCCGCGACAGGGCGACGGTCACCTTGCCGTGCTGCGACGGCACCGACAGGACAGCGGCCCCGTCCCGGAACGTCACCCGCTGGAAGGTGCGCTCGATCCGGCCGTCGGCGGCGTACCGGAGCGTCGGGGAGAACTCCACCGGGTCTCCGAAGTCGAGCAGAACCAGCACGTCGCGACTCGGTCCGAGCAGCACGGCCTGCGAGTTGCCGTCCGTGCCGGCCTCGCTGAGGCTCTCCACCCTCATGACCTGCGGCCCGTCGGCGGTCGGCTCGACGAACGCGGCCAGGCCGATCACGCGTTCGCCGGGCGGCTCCCACACCACCGATTTGCTGATCGCCCGCTGGACGACATAGGCGGCGGGGCCGGCCGGGGTGCTGCCCGCCCAGACCACGTGCGGTTCGCCCGGGAGGTCGGCGTCGGCCTCCCTCATCCGCTGTTGCCACGCCTCCCGCGCCTGCCGCAGGTACCCTTCGTCGCCGGCCAGATCGCCGCGGGTGGGCTCGTCGAACAGCGGCGAGGCGACCTCGACCGCGGGCCCGTCGTGCGACAGGCGCAGCGCACCTCCGACGGGTACGGCCAACACGGCCGCGCACGCCGCGGCCAGCACCACCCGACGTCGCAGCAACCGGCGACGCCCGCCCCGACGCACGTCGTCGAGCAGAGTCGGCGGGCCGGTGAGGCCGTCGGTCACCCGATGCAGGACGGCCCGGACGTCACTGTCGTTGATGCTCATCGCGAACTCCTGGTGCCGGTCGGGAGGGGCAGGACGAGACTCGATCCGGCCAGCGCCTCCCGGAGGCGGGCCAGCCCACGGGAGGCGTGGCTCTTCACCGCTCCCTCGGAACAGCGCAGCGTCGCCGCGACGTCGGCGACCGACAGGTCCTCCAAATACCGGAGCACGACAGCGGCGCGCTGCCGGGGCGGCAGGGTACGCAGCGCCGCTACGACCGCCTGGCGCAGCGCGATGTCGTCGGCGTGGTCGCGGGCGACCCCGTCGTTGTCCCCCAGCGCCTGCTCCGGCCGCCGGGCGCGCCGCCGCCACCGGTTGATCGACCGGTTCACCAAGGCCCGCCGGGCGTACGCCTCCGGGGAGATCCGCACCCGGGGCCACCGCACGTACACCTGCTCCAGCACCTCCTGGAGCAGGTCCTCGGCCGCGTGCCGGTCACCGGTCAGCAGGTAGGCGACCCGCAGCAGCGCCACCGACCGGGTACGGACGAAGTCGTCGAACTCCGCGCCACGCGTGTCCCGCATCTGGCCTCCTGATCTCGTCAGTCAGCAAGACACCGCAGCGGGCCGCGAGGTTTACCCGCCCTTTCGGGTCAGCGGTCGCCCCGGGAGCCAGAGGTGCCGGGGCAGCGGCTGAACGCCTGCGACCGTAGCGGAACCGTCGGACATCCCGCCGCCTCCGGCCCGTCTGCCGGAAGGTCGACCGACGCCGAAGGCGGGCGAGGACGTCGGGCGGCACCGGGTCAGCGGGCGTCGGTGACCACGTGGGAGCAGGCCGCGCAGGCCGCGCGGCCCTGCTCGGCGTACCACCGGCAGGTCCGCCGGATCGCGCAGCGCGGCAGGTCCGCCTCGGCCGGGCCGGCGGTGTCGCGGTACGAGGCGGCGACCCGTTCGCCGAGGCCGCAGTGCTCGCCGGTCCAGAAGCCGCACTTCGCGGTGACGCACGGGCCGGCAAGCCGGTAGCGGGACTCGACCGGCTCGTCCGTGCCGGCCTGGGCGAGGGCGACCTCGGCCGGGAGCGGCGGCGTGACGTAGGCGACCCGACCCGCCGGAGTGATCATGCCGAGGAAGACCGTGGCGTTGGCCGCGGGGGTGCTCGGGCACATCCGCTCCGGCGGGTCCGGCCGGTGGACGGGGTCCGTCACCGCTGCATCCAGAAGCCGAGGTCGTTGATCTTCTGGCCGAGTTCCTCGGCGAACGGGCCGTCGATCAGCCACAGCCCGTACCACTCGGGACGGAGCTTGATGTTGGCGTGCCCGACGGCGAGCGGGTTGGTCAGCTTGCTGCCGGCGACGGAGAGCGCGTTGAGGCCCGCCTTCTGGATCTCGCTGGCGATGAGGCTCTGCTGGTCGGGGGTCAGCTCGACGCCGTCGACGACGAACCGGAATTCGCTGCGTGCCATGTCCTTACCTCCACAGATCAGTACGATTCGGTCCGCAGCCCGCGCCGCAGACTCGCCCTGGTGAATGCCGCCCAGCCGGAGCGGGAGGCGGGGTCAACCCCGTGCCCGGCTCGGCGCGCGTGCGCCCGCCAGTTGGTCGCGTCGGCGGCGCGCAGCCCCCACATCTCACGGCAGGCGGTGACGGCGAACGCGACCTGCTCCGCCGAGCCCGTCCAGCCGGCGGGGCCGTCGGTGACCCGCAACGCGCCGCCGGCCTCGACGCGCACCGACGGGAAGTGGTGGTGCAGGCTGGCGAGGGTCGCCAGGTGGCCGGCGTCCACCCGCCCGGCGGTGAAGGCGTCCCGCGTCTCGTCGTCGCGGCTGATCCGGATCGTGTGCAGCGTGAACGCGTCGCCGGCCGCGGTCACCGTGCCCTCGACCTCCACCGGCGCACTCCAGCTCCGGGGCGAGTTGGCCGACCAGAAGGCCAGCCAGGCGTCGAGGCGTTCGTGGAAGTCGGCCTGGAAGCGGGCCGGCCCGCCGGCCAGCCGTGCCGTGGCGACCCGGTCCCGGGCCACGAGGGGCTGGGCGGGTCGCGCCGGGGATGCTCCCCCGGCGGGTGGTGCGGCGTGTGCGGCGCTCGCCCCGGCGACGGTGACCGCCGAGGCCGCGGCGGCGCCGAGCAGGATCCGCCGCCGGGACGGTGAGGTGATGGGATTGGTCATGGTCCGCCTTTCATGGACGGCCTTTCCCGGTCACGCTATCGACCGACATTGATCAGATGAATCGTCGTTCTATCGGTAGACCGACATGAATTCCGGTGATCGACGGCGGCGCGGATCCGGGTCTTGTGCTGCCGGTCGGCTTTCCGCCCGGACGGGGTCGGATGCCCGCTTCTCGCCCGCTGTCGTCGGCCGACTGCGCGGCGAGGACTAGCCGCCGGAGGACCGGGTACGCGCGGCGCATGGGTAGCCACAAGGAGAACAAGCACGATCCCGGCGGCGAGTCGGCGCGCGGCCGGCGACATCCCGGCAGCGGGGCGCCCGGCCACCAGGGCTCCTCCACCGAGCACTCGCCGAAGGCCCGTCACCTGCGCACCGCCAGCGGATCGTCCGGCAGCGAACGCGACCAGGGACGGGCCAAGGTCGAGGGCGCACAGCGGGTCCAACGACAGGGATCGAGCTGATCCCTGGGCGACGATTTTCGGGGAGGTGATGGCGGCGTGGCCAAGTTCCTGCTGAAGTCGACCTACACGATCGACGGAATCAAGGGGCTCACCGCCGACGGCGGCACCAAACGCGCCGAGGTCGTCCGGAAGACGATCGAAGGCGCCGGCGGTCGGATGGAGTCGATGCACTTCGGGTTCGGCGCGGACGACACCTACGTGGTGTGCGATCTGCCCGACCACAAGACCGCCGCCGCGGTAGCCATCGACATCCGGGCGGCGGGTGGGGTGGACACCCGGGTCACCCCGGTGCTGACCCCGGAGGAGATCGACGAGGCGACCCGGGAGCGGGTCGAATACCAGCCCCCGGGCCGGTGACGGCTGGTTCGGCCAGCGGATCAGGTGGCCGACGAGGTCGTTCGCGTCGCCACCGCCTCCTGCCACCCGGGCCCGCGGCGCCGGCCCCTCGACGGCCGGTCTACCGCGGTTCGCGTGCGTCGGCGGCTCGCCCCTCGACGGCGTCCAGCGCCGGGGCGATGACCGCGAAGGCCCGGTCGGTGAGGTCGGCCAGGTCTTCGGCGCCGTCGCTGTCGCTCCAGCGTTGCAGCACGGCGTCGAAGGCGCTCAGCGCCATCCCGGCGGCCAACCGTGGGTACAGGTCGGTGTCCGGGTCGAGCCCCAGGCGGCTTCCCAGCACCGCCGCCAGGTCGTCGCGCCACTGCGCCTGACGCTCCAGGAAGCGGGCGAGCAGGGCGGGGGTACGCAGGATCAGCTGGACCACGCGCAGCGCCCTGCCCGGATGGTCGGCGCAGGCGGCGATCGGCACCCAGACGGCGTGCCGCAGCGCGACGGAGGGCGGCTCCTCGACGGGTCGTGCCGCCAGTTCCGCCTGGATGTCGGCGCCCATGCCGGTGAGGAACTGGACGACGACGTCTTCCTTGGATGCGAAGTAGCGGAAGAACGTACGCCGGGACACGCCGGCGGCGGCCGCGATCTCGTCGATGGTGACGGCGTCGAACCCCTTGAGTGCCAGCAGTTGCAGCGCCGCTTCGGTCAGCTCGTCCGAGACGAGCTGACGTTTGCGTTGGGCCATGGTCACTTCCGGCTTGGCGCTCATGGGCCGATGTTAAACCATGCCATGCATGACACCCCGGCAACTTATTGACACTGAGTGCCACCGGGGACATGATGTGCCGCATGATGCGGAAGGGCTGGACCATCGAGAGGATCCCGGACCAGACCGGTCGGGTGTTCGTCGTCACCGGAGCCAACAGCGGCCTCGGCCTCGCCACCACCAGGGCGCTCGCCCGCCGCGGCGGCCACGTGATCCTCGCCGTACGCGACGAGGCGAAGGGCCACGCGGCGGTCAGGGACATCGCCGCCGAGCACCCTGACGCGAGCCTCGAGGTACGCCACCTCGACCTGGCCGACCTCGACTCGGTCCGCGCCTTCGCCGACCGGCTGCGCGCCGACCATCCCCGCCTGGACGTGCTCGTCAACAACGCCGGCGTGATGGCGCCGCCGCGGTCGCTGAGCGCACAGGGCCACGAGTTGCAGTTCGCCTGCAACCACCTCGGCCACTTCGCGCTCACCGGGCTGCTGCTCGACCTGCTGACCGCCGGACGCGACCCCCGCGTGGTCACGGTGAGCTCGATCAACCACCGACAGGGGCGGATCCGGTTCGACGACCTCACCGGCGAGCACGGCTACTCGCCCATGGCCTTCTACAACCAGTCCAAGTTCGCCAACGCCGCCTTCGGGTGGGAGCTGCACCGCAGGCTGACCGCCGCAGGCAGCCCGGTCCGCAGCGTCCTCGCCCACCCCGGCTACACCGCCACCAATCTGCAGACGAGCGCGCCGGTCGGCCCGTGGCGGGTCGTGCTCGGCCGCATCGGCAACCCACTGTTCGCCCAGGCCCCGGCCGTGGGCGCGCTGCCACAGTTGTATGCGGCAACCGACCCGACCGTGCGGGGCGGCCAGTTCGTCGGGCCGGACGGCCTTGCCGAACTGCGCGGCGGACCGACGCTGGTGCGGCTGTCCCCCGCGGCGGCCGACGTCGAGACCGGCCGCCGCCTGTGGGACCTGTCCGAACAGGCGACCGGCGTGCGGTTCAGCCTTCCCACCACCGCCTAGCGCCGGGCTCACCGCTCCGCGTCCGCGCCCACGGCGCGTCCACCCTGCCCGGCATCCCGACCCGATCGCCGACGCGGCCGCGGCGGACGCGCCCTCGTCGGGCGTGTCCACCGGCCGGGGCTGCGCGTCGGTTACGCCGTCGCGCAGATCGCGTACGTGGTGTTCGACCAGTTGCCGGCGAACGCCTCCGCCTCGTACGCCCCGACGGTGACGGCGGTCGGCGCGGCGGCCACCCCGCCACTGGGCCGGAAGTCGTCCACCCCTATCGCTGCGGAAGGGGTCCCGACGGCGTGTGCAGGCGGGTGATGACGGGTACCGGCGGCCGACATGAGTGAACTTCCGCTGCACATCCTGACCGACGCAGGCTTCACCCCCGACGAGGCGAACTCCGTCGTCGATCACCTCATCAAGGGTGTCGACACCCACGACGGGAAGAGCGAGACCGACCGGATCGACGTCGAGGCGCTCCCGCCGGAGAAGAAGGAGGCCATCGACAAGTTCAACATGGCCGTGGCCGCCGACTTCTAGTCACCAGGGGCGCCGGTCCGTCCCGGCCTGCCGGATCGGGCGGGCCGGGACAGGCTGGCCGGGACAGGCGGGCCGGCTGGAGGCCAACGCCCGGCAGGCGGGCCGGCTGGAGGCCAACGCCCGGCAGGCGGGCCGGGACGGCGTCACCGCGACCGGCCGCCGACAGAGCCGGCGAGCAGCGCGAGGATCGTCTGGTTCGCCTCCCAGCCGTCCGGGAACTTCACCGGCACGTCGAGGTGCACGATCTCGGTGGACGGATGGGCGTCCAGCAGTTCGCCGATGCCGGCGCGCGCCACCACGACGCACGCGTGCCGGTGCCGGGACGTCAACACGCAGAGCCGCCCCGACTCCAGGTGGAACGCAGTGGCGTCCCGCCGCCCCGACAGCGGGTGCAGCACGATCGTCACGTCGTACTCCCGGCCCTGGAGGCGGTTGGCGGTGTCGACGGTGATGCCCGCCCCGGCCTCGCCCAGATGCGCGCGGATGGCCGCGACCTGGTCGCGGTGGGCGGCCCCGACGGCGATCCGGTCCGCGGTGACCGGCGCGCCCGCCGGCGCGTGCTCGGAGACGGCGACCGCGCCGCGCTGCAACACCCGCAGCGCCAGCGCCGCGCACGCCGAGGCGGCCTCCGCATCGGTACGCAGGGTGTGCCGGGCCGGCAACTCGTGCAGCGCCCAGCCGGTGGACGCCGCCAGGTCCACCACCCGGTCCAGCGCGTCCCCCGGCCCCGCCTCGGCGAAGGTCAGCGCCCGGTCGGACGCGGACGTGCCGGCGCGGAACCCGGTGAACGGATAGAACGCCGCCGCCACCACCGGGGCCGCCGAGGCGGGCAACCGCCAGGACACCGGCAGCCGGTGCACCGGCAGCTCCGGGTTGTGCCGCAGCAGCACCGCCACCGCCGACTGCATCGGATCCCAGGTCAGCCCCGTCCACCGCGCCGTCTCCACCGTCGAGAACGGGTCGAGCTGACCGGGGTCGCCGACGAACAGCGCCCGCTCGAACCTGCCGGCCACGCGCAGCAGGGCGTCCGACCGCATCTGGTACGCCTCGTCCACGATCGCCCACGGCCAGGAGCCCTCGGCGACCGTGGCCCACTTGGCGGCCGTACCGATGATGACGGCCGGGCCGCCGAGGTCGGCGACCTTCGCGGCGACCCGGACCGTCTCGTGGCCCTTCACCCGCTCGGACGGCTTGTAGTCGGCGGCGGAGAGCCGGCCGATGCGCAGCTCGGGCACCTTGCGGGCCAGGCGGTCGATGAGGTCGTCGACCTGCTCGTTGGTCTGCGCGACGATGATCAGCGGCTCGCCGGCGGCGGCCAGCTCGACGGCGGCCCGCACCACCAGGGTCGACTTGCCGGCCCCGGGCGGCGAGTCGACCACGACGCCCCGGTGCTCGCCCGAGCGCAGGTCGGCCAGCACGGCCGTGATGACCCGCTCCGCCTCGACGGCCGGCGGCACCTCCAGCTCGACAACCATCGCCCTCACCTTCCCCACGAGGTCCACGGGACATTACGCCAAACGACCGCCGACGGGTCACGGCCGGGCCCGGGGCCGGCGCGGGAATGCCGGAACCGGGCGCTGGCCTGCGGCGACCGCACTAGCGTTGGCGTGGAGTGGAGGGGCAGGCGTCGCCGTCCGGTGGCCGACCATGTCGATCATGGGGGTGTCCATGCACGGGCCGAAACGTGGTCCGGTCTGGGCGGCCCAACTCTGGCTCCGCCAGCGGCGGCGTCGGTGGCGCACCCGACGGGAACGGCAGGCGGAACGCAACCGCCGCCGGCGTACGGACGAGCGGGCCGACCACCGGATGAGCTGGCGGCACCACCGCGGGCTGCGGTGGACGATCGTCGCCATTGCCGGGGTGTTCCTGGTGTGGACCGCCCTCTCCCTGGTCCTGATGATCCTCGACACCGAGCCAGGCTTCCTCAAGGTGTCGAAATGGTGTGCGGGCGAACCGCCGAGGTCGTACTACTGCGGGCAGGTGGAAGGCTTCGTCAAGCCCCCGATGGTCGCGGCGCTGGGCCTGGCGCTCTTCCTCTTCTGGCGATACGTGCCGGTCCGTCGCTGGTACCGGCGCAACGTCCTGCGCAACAGCCGCATCCTGCTGCCCACCGCCGAACGGGACCTCGACCCGAGCAGGGTCGTCGGCCGCGACGAGCTGTGCGAGTTGATGATGCAGCGGCTCCGCGACGAGACGACCCGACGCCCGCTGCTGCTGGTGGGCGGCATCGGCACCGGCAAGACGGCCACCCTGGCACGCCTCGCGGAGATGCTGATGGCCACCGGCGTCGTGCCGATCGGGATCGACCTGCGGACGGTCACCGATCCGGAGAAGCTGAACTTCCACCAGCTCGCCCTCGAACAGTTCCAGCGCACCATCGACACCCAGCTCCACGCCGCCGGCGAGGCGGACCGGATGTGGCGGCGGCTCTGGCTGGACAACCGCATCGTGGTGCTCGCCGACGGCCTGGAGGAGGTCCTCGCCGACGCCACCCAGCCCGCCGACCGGGACAGCGTGCTCCGGGAGGCCGTCCGGGGCGCGGTCCGCGAGCGCCTCCCCCTGGTGGTCGCGTCGCGGCCCGACGACCCGCTGCGCGGGCTGGACGCGCTGCTGCTGCAACTGGAACCGCTCTCCCAGGGCGCCGCCCTGGAGTACGTGCGGGCCCACAGCCGCAGCTCGGACGCCGGGCACCGGTGGGACCGCATCACCGGGCTGGTCAAGGCCGCCGACGTCGCCGACTCACCGTTCTACCTGCGGGTCATCGGGCAGCTCCACGAGGTCGACCGCCTCGACCGGGTCGAGCCGGCAGGCCCCGGCAGGTCGGCGCTGCGCTGGAGCCTGCTGGAGGAGTGGTGTGACGCCACCGTCGCCGGCGACCTGTACGAGGACTACGGCATGCCGCAGACCGAACGGTCCGACGCGATCGAGGTGCTCTCCGCCCTCGCCTGCATCGGGCTGCGCAACAACCGGCTGTCGGTGCGTACGACGGAACTCACCGGCGGCGACGGCACGACCGACGCCGGCCGGGGGTGGATCCTGACCGAGCTGCGCGCCCGGCTGCACAAGCTCAGCGCCGACAACCCGCAGGACATCGGCCTCGCCGAGACCACCGGGGACGCCCTGAACATCGTGGTGAAGCGGCAGGACGGGGTGCGTTTCCAGCACGGGGTGATCCAGGCGTACCTCGGCTCGCGCTTCCTCACCGCCGCCATGCGCGACGACGACTTCCTCACGCAGGCCTTCACCCGCAACCACGGCCCCGGGCGGGAACTGCTGTCCGCCCTCACCCTGCACACCCGCAGCGCGGGCGCGTTCGAACGACTGGACGGGCGGCGCAGCCCCGCCTCCCGGCGAGCCGACCTGCACCGTCTCGCCGACACCGCCCGGCGGGCCGTCGGCCTGCCCACCGGCGGCCGGGACGAGAGGGCCACCCGCCACCGGTCGGCCGCGCTCGTGCGCCGGCTCCTCGACGCGGCGACCGCGACGCGCAACCGCACCCGGGCGCTGGAGATGTTCGCGGCCGCGCTGGAGATGGACGCCGCCACCGGGCACGCCGCGCACCGGCAACTGGCCGACGCCATCCGCCACGCCTGGCCCCGCTACCAGGGCGACGGGTCCGTCACCGACCGCCCCCTCGAAGACGCCAAGATCGCCCTCGTGCACCGGTACGGCGACGCCGCCCGGCAACTCGCCGACCGGCCACCCGAGCCCACCGGGCTCCGGCCGCGGCAGCCCACACCGCAGTACCGCCAGCTGTTCCAGATGATGGCCGACGAGTCGTCGTACCTCCCCCGGCTCGCCGCGGCCCGCGAGATCGCCAGCGGCGGCAACGCGGCCGCCCGCGCGCTGCGCGACCTGCTCGACGAGCCGCCGCACGCGGCCGACGCCACGGGCCGGGAGCGCCTGGAGGAGCTGCGCACCTGGATCGCGCCGTCACTGTTCCTCTACGCCGACGGCGCGCACGCCCCCGGCGAACCGAACTGGCAGCACGTGGCCCGGGAGACCCTGCGCCGCTGGGTGCACCGCCTGGCCACCGACGCCTCCGACGGGGCCCGCGTCTACGAGCTCACCCTCGCCCAGGGCTTCCGGCTCGCCGCCAACTGCCGCACCTACCCGGCGCACCGCAGCCTGCTCGTCGAGGAGGCCGAGAAGGCGCTGCGGCACTCCCGGTTCTGGTATTCCCACCTGGTGCTCATCCAGGCGCTCACCCTGCTGGCCCTTCCCCGCGACCCCGGCGAGACGCTGCACGAACGGGGTCAGGGCTCGGACCCGCGCGGGCTGGTCGCGTTCTGGACCTCGATCGCGGGCGGCGGGCACCGCGCCCCACAACCCGGCAGCGGTACGGCCCACCCGCTCGTCCTCGAGGTCGCGGACCTGTGCGTCGAGGCGCTCATCGACCGCCACCCCGAGCGCCACTGCTGGGTGGACGAGCGGGAGATCGTCGGCCGGGTAGGGGCGGTCAGCCCGCAGCCGGGCATCCGCCGGCTCCAGGACTCCTGGCTACCGCCGTCGCACGGCTGGGCCGTCCTGGAACCGCGGGCCCAACGGCTGCTGGCCGACGTGATGCTGCTGCTCAACCTCGCCGACCGGGGCCGGGACAACGACGAGCGGGCGCGCCGGCTCAGCCGGGCCAGCCGCGCCGACCTGCCCCCGTGCCTCACCATCGACCGCACCGCCATGCGGGTCACCCTCAGCCGCCGCCAGGCCCACGACGTCCAGCCGGGCTCCACCTGCATCGACGACTGCCCGTTCCGGCTGTGCCCGCTGCCACCGAAGGGCGACGAGCTGCCGTACCAGATGGACGAGGCGTTCTGCGCCCACCAGATCGACCTCGTCGGGCGCTGGTTCCGCTCGCCCGGGCGGGCGGACTGGCAGGCGGTCAACCGGGACGACCTGCGAACCTTCTGGCACGAGATGTCCGAGCGCATGGCCCCGGCTTGGCGCAAGTGAGCAGAGGCGCGGCGGGCGCGGGTGGCCATGAACTCCGAGCGGCGTAATGAGCTGCGGTCAGGCCCGCGAGCGGGTGCTGGCCTGGCTCGCCTTGCGCGCCTCGATCTCTTCCATCGTGGTGACCTGATACCGGCGTCGCCCCGGACGCGGCTCGGTCACTGGGAACAGCGCCTCGAACGGAGCCGCATGCTCCGCGCAGCGGTCGGTTTCCGCGGTCCGGCCCTCCGAGACGACCTCGTACGTCTTGGCCTCACGCTGCCTGTCCTGACACACGTCACACACGGTGATGGTGACTTTCACAACCGTTCCTGTTCATGTCGCCGATGCTGCACCGCAGCCTACTGACAGTGGTTGACGTGTTGACCACCCGGATGTTCACTCATCCCGCAGGTTGTTGATCAGCTGGCGCGCCCAGCCAGAAAGAAAGTCGAACGAATCGGGATGCCCGCTAGCAAGATCCAGAATGAGCAAGAGGTCCTGCGATGGTTCGAGGAGGGGCGAAGCTACCAGTGGATGGTGGAGGAGTACCGCCGCAAGTACGGCATCGACACCGTGCCCTCGCTCTGGGGAAACTTCCGCCGACGGCGAGGACTCCAGCGGCGGACGATCCGCAATGACGAGCTGATCCCGTGGCTCCTCAGGGATGAGCACCGGTGGCTCTTCCCGATCCAGATGTTGCGCACCGAAGCGCGCCGTCGCGCCGGCAAGCAACTGCGGGAAGAGGAGAGAGTCAAGCTGGACGCCTGGCTCAGGCGGCTCGCGAGGGAGAACACTGTTCTGCACTACGACCCGGACACCGATGAGGGCTGGTTCTATGTTCCCCGGCGACCAGGCATCGACACGGACATCATCCGGGTGCCCGAGCGCAAGACGACTCCCCGCCCCGCAGCAAGCTGAGGGCCGCCAAGCCCCCGCTCCTACTCTGCGGCAGGGCGGGGCTTCGGGATTTGCCGGTTGAAGCGCGGCTTCAGGGCCAGGACCAGTGCTTCCTTCGCTCCCTGCGGGTTGTCGTCCTTCCGCCAGCGGACCTCGCACCGGCCCAGCCAGTCGGCGATGTCCGTGGCCGTTGCCACCGGGCCGAGCTTGTCGAGCTGTTGACCGACCTGCTGGTGCAGCACCGAAGACTCGCGGTTGCCGGTCAGGTGCTGCCGGAGCCGGTTGCGCAGGTTGCCCGTGAAGCCGACGTAGATGACCTTCCCGTCCTCAAGGACCACGTGCACGCCCGGCGACTGGGGCGCGGCGGCCGCGGCCTCCGTGGTGTACGGCTGGACGGGGGTGAAGTCGGCCAACAGGTCGTCGTGGATGGCGTCGAGCATCCAAGGAGGCTACCGACACCAACGTGCTTCCGTCATTCCACAGTGGGCCCGATCGCCGGGACGGCCGACCGCCGAACGCCCCCTGCCGGCTCATCGGGCGAGACGACCGCTTACCGGCCGGCGTGCCGGGTCTGCCAGGTGCGGAGCGCCTCCTTGATGCGGTGGTTCTCCGCCCGGGTGAGGTCGAGCTGGCGGGTGCGGTCACGCAGCTCGTGGGCGAGGCGGTGCAGCAGGGCGTCGACCTCGTCGACCCGGTAGCCGCGCCGGCAGAGCGACGTGCGCGGCAGCGCGACGCCGAGGACCCGGTCCGGGGTCAGCGGGCCAGGCAGGGCGTGCCGGCTGCGGTAGACGGCCATCAGGGCGCCATCTCCGACGGCAGGTGGATGCGGTCGGCGGGCACCCCGGCGGCGAGCAGCCGCAGCCGCGCGCCGGCCAGCATCGGCGGTGGGCCGCAGACGTACACGTCGTGGTCCGGACGATGGTGGTCGAGGGCGATGGTGAGGGCGTCGCCCTGCTCGGCCGGCTCGGCGCAGGGGTCGTGACTGAAGGCGGGCACGACCGTCAGCCAGTCGTGGGCACCCTGGAGCCGGTCGAGGGCGATCGCGTCGTAGAGGTCCGCGAAGCTGCGGACGCCGACGACCAGGGTCACCCGCCGGGCGTCCGGCGCGGCGGCGACCTGCTCGACCAGGGCGCGCAGCGGCGCCAGGCCGGTGCCACCGGCGACGAGCAGCAGATCTCTGCGCAAGGGCAGGTCCAGGCAGAGGCCGGCGTCGCGCGGCGGGCCGAGCCAGAGCAGCTCGCCGGGCCGTACGTCGTGGACGAGGCTGTGCGAGACGGTGCCGGCGGCGATGGCGCGGACGTGCAGCTCGACGGTGCCGTCCGGGCGCGGGGCGTTGGCCGGGGAGAGCCAACGCCAGCGGCCGGGCCGGCGCGGCGTGCAGACCGGGACCGCCTGGCCGGGCCGGTGGGGCAGGCGACGCCAGGGGCGTACGGTCAGGATCACGACGGTGTCGCACGGCCGGTCGCGGCCGATCACCTCGACGGGCCACCAGGCCGGGCCGTCGTCGGCGCGGGCGGCGGCGTCGCGCACGGCCTCGGCGGCGCGGCGGCCGGCGCGCTCCCACTCTGCGGCAAGCGGCGGCGTCCACAGTGCGCGGGCCTGCCGGGCGACGGCGGCGAGCAGCGCTTCGCCGATGGCGGCCTCGTGCGGCAGCAGGCCGTGCCGGCGGTACGCGCGGCCGAGCACTGTCAGCAGCGCCGCCCGCCCGGCCGGGTTGTCGCCGCCGCTGGTCAGGCGGCCGAGCGCGGCGAAGAGCAGTGGCGCGTCCCGTTCGGGGAGCAGCCCGGGGCGGCTGTCCTCCAGCGTGCACCAGAAGGCGTCGGCGCCCTTGTCGACGGCCGCCTCCCAGGCGGCGGCGAGGTTCACGCGCCCACCTCGTCAGCAAAGGCCCGCCGGGTGCGGGCGACCCGGTCGTCGGGCAGGTCGAGCGCCCACAGGACGCCGGCCAGGTAGTCCATGATCCGCCGGTGCTGCGCCTCCGACAGGCCGAACCCGCGCCACGGGTCCGTCGCTGGCTGACCTTCGAGGGCCGCGGTGAGGCTCGCCGCCAGGTGCGCGCCGAGCCGGTCCAGATCGACCCCGATGAGGTACGGCGACAGCTCGGCGTCCGCCACGACGAGGCGTAGCCACTGGCCGACCGCCTCCTGTGCGGTCATGCCCAGCCGCCCTGCTCGCCCCCGGCTTCGGCCTCGGCTTCGGCTTCGGTGAGGCCGGCGGCTTCCAGGGTGGCGCGGCCCCAGCGGGCGAGGCGGCAGGGGTACGGGACGCGCTCGCTGCGGCACAGCTCGCCCTCCGGCCAGCTCTCCGGCACGTGGGTGCGCACCGCCCGTACGGCGGTGGCGAGGTCCTCGTCGGTGACGGGGGTGAGGACCGGGAAGTCGTCGAGCAGGGTGGTCACGTTTCTGCTGCCCCTCAATTTGCGGTTTGTGGAACGGCACCGGGGCGGGCGGGGGCGGAGCTGCGTCGTTCGGGTCGACGCAGTTCCGGAGCCAGCACCCGCCCCGGGCCATGCGCTTCAGCCTTGTCGCACGGCTGACCAGGGACTACAGCGTTCGAGGGGCCGAAGTGACGCATAAGTGAGGCATGCGCGTACCCGCTCTATCGACGGACTGTTACTACAGTGGCGGCAGACGGAGGGAGAACCGGTCGTGGCCTTGAAACGACACCGGCTGTGCCAGCGGCGGAAGGCGCTCGGTTTCAGTCAGGAGCGACTGGCCGAAACGCTCGGTGTGGAGAGGTCGACCGTCGTCCGCTGGGAAAGCGCCGAGACAGACCCACAGCCATGGCACCGGAGCCGGATTGCTTCGGCACTGCGAATTACCCTCGAACAACTCGACGAGATGCTCGTCGACGTGTCAGTGGCGAAGTGTCGAGGAAAGA
Organism: Micromonospora sp. NPDC000121; assembly: GCF_042899165.1. Lineage (NCBI taxonomy): Bacteria > Bacillati > Actinomycetota > Actinomycetes > Micromonosporales > Micromonosporaceae > Micromonospora > Micromonospora sp. NPDC000121. The sequence goes on along the minus strand of NZ_JBIAZP010000016.1, from coordinate 1,796 downwards.
TGATGGGAGAGGATATCCGCAGTCCCGCGTCGGCAGCGGCCCGTTCAGAGCTCCTGACCGGCGTACGTACGTTCCTCACCAGCTACATACCTGGCCGGTCTGCGGAGCCGCTACGTTCCCTCGTGGAGGTACGCCGGAGCGTGGGTCGGCTCCACCACCTCTACCAGCGTGCAAGCTACAGCTCCACCGCTCGACTGCTGCCGGATGTCCTCAGCCAGGCCACCGACCTGGCGGGGCAGGCGTCCGGGGTCCAGCGCTCCAGCGCGTTCCGGGTGCTGGCCGCTGCCTACATTGCGGCCTCGAAGCTCGCGGTCAAGGTGGGAGATGGCGACACCGCCTTGTTAGCGGCCGACCGGGCATCGACGTCCGCAGGGCTCGCTGGCGATCGCGCTTTGGCGGCAGTAGCCGCTTACCAGGCGGCTTGCGGGCTACTGCGTGCGCCAGGGAGGAGGGACGAAGCCGAGCAGGTCGTGCAGACCAGCATCGCGCAACTCGCTCCCGACACGCGGACGGCCGATCCGGCCCTCCTCTCCGCGCACGGCGCACTGCTGCTCCTGGCTGCCGTGATTGCCGCCGGCCGTGGTAAGCCGAAGGATGCGGCACGAAACCTCGCCGGAGCCGATGGGCTGGCCGAAAAGCTCGGGGCGGACCGCAACTGCTTGTGGACCGGTTTCGGTCCCACCAATGTCGCCATCCACACCGTCTCGGTGGCGGTAGGTGCTGGCAACGTAGGCCATGCTGTCGAAGTCGGAGTCCGGCTCGACACCTCACACCTGCCAACCGTGCTCGTCGGCCGGCGGGCGCAGGTACATGTCGACCTGGCCGCAGCAGCGATGATGGGCACGCCGGACAAATCCGCTGCTGTGCTCCACCTGCTCGAAGCCGAACGGGTAGCCGCGGAGGTGGTACACACCAACATCCAGGCCCGCGAGCTTCTGCTCGACCTGCTGTCCAAGGAGCGGCGGGTTGCTATGCCGGGGCTCCGACCGCTGGCTGAGCGGGCAGGGCTATCGGTATGAGCACGTATCCGGTGTTGGCCCTCGTTGTCTGCGCCGCCCCGCCGGCGCTGCGGATCGGTGAGCTCATCGACCTGCTGATGGATGAGGGCTGGACTGTCTGCGTGACTGCTACGCCGACCGCCGCAACCTGGATCGATCGGGACGCCGTGGTTCAACAAACGGGGTACCCGGTTCGGGTTGAGTGGCGACTGCCCGGCGAACCAGAGCCTCACCCCGCGGCTGACGTGACTGTGGTAGCACCAGCCACATTCAACGTCATAAACAAGTGGGCACTCGGCATCAACGACACTCTTGCTCTCGGCATTCTCAACCAGACTTTGGGCGCCGGCCTGCCCGTATATGCCTTTCCGAACGTCAAGGCAGAACTCGCCGCGCATCCAGCGTACGAAGCGAACCTGCGGCAGCTTGCTGCCGCTGGCGTCTCCATCACTGACCTGGCTCCCGACTTGAACTGGCGCGCTGTTACCAGCAGGACCAGCGAAGCGCGCGGTCGTCGATGATCTACATGCGTGTGAACCACGTTGGCGATTTAAGTCGCCATGAAGTGCTCCACCTGTTGTAAGAGCCCAATGCCCCCCGGACGGGCTGGAAGGACCCAGTCACAATGAGTACCCGATGGCGGGCATACGGCGGAGCAGATGATCCTCAGCTGCAGAAGAGCGAACGATTGATTGGGCGGGGGCTAGTAGTGCTTTGTTAGGTCCGGCGTGTCGGAGGGGTTGCTGAGGGCTGGCGGTAGTGTCATGTCGCGGTGACCCCTCACGAGCTTTCGGTTGT
>NZ_JBIAZP010000015.1:149544-150908 GCF_042899165.1 Micromonospora sp. NPDC000121 | reverse complement strand
GCCCGGTTACATTCCGAACCCGGAAGCTAAGCCCTCCAGCGCCGATGGTACTGCACTCGGGAGGGTGTGGGAGAGTAGGACACCGCCGGACAATCATTCCAGTCGAGGGCCGCCCCATCCGGGTCGGCCCTCGACTGCGTAGCGCCATAGGTGGCGCAATGAGGAAGGATGTACCTGTGAGTTCAGGATCGCAGGGCGGAGATCGTCCCCGTCGTTACGAAGACCGGGCGGGTGGGCGCGAGGGTGCCCCGCGCCGCGACGACCGGCCGTCGTACCGGGATGACCGGGGCGGTCAGCGCGGCGGCTACGCCGGCGGCGACCGCCGCGAAGGCGGGTACCGGTCTGGTTCCCGTGATGGCGACTTCCGCGCGGCCGGCGCCCCCCGTCGTGACGGTGCCGAGCGCCAGGGTGGTTTCCGGGGCGACCGCGAAGGCTTCCGTGGCGGTGAGCGCCGTGAGGGCGGCTTCCGCAGTGGTGACCGCCGCGAGGGTGGCTTCCGTAGCGGTGACCGCGAGGGCGGGTACCGCGGCGGTGAGCGTCGTGAGGGTGGCGACCGTCCAGGCGGTGGCTTCCGTGGCGGTGACCGTGAGGGCGGCTTCCGCAGTGGAGAGCGCCGCGACGGTGGGTTCCGTCGTGAGGGCGGTGAGCGTCGCGAGGGTGGCTTCCGTGGTGGCGACCGCGAAGGCTTCCGTGGCGGTGAGCGCCGCGAGGGTGGCTTCCGCGGTGGTGAGCGTCGCGAGGGTGGCTTCCGTGGTGGCGACCGCGAAGGCTTCCGTGGCGGTGAGCGCCGTGAGGGCGGTTTCCGTGGTGGCGACCGCGAGGGTGGCTTCCGTGGCGGTGAGCGCCGTGAGGGCGGATACCGCGGCGGTGAGCGTCGTGAGGGTGGCGACCGCCCAGGCGGTGGCTTCCGTGGCGGTGACCGCGAGGGCGGCTTCCGCAGTGGAGAGCGCCGCGACGGTGGGTTCCGTCGTGAGGGCGGTGAGCGTCGCGAGGGCGGCTTCCGCGGCGGCGACCGCGAAGGCGGTTTCCGCGGTGGTGAGCGTCGCGAGGGCGGTTTCCGTGGCGGTGACCGCGAGGGTGGCTTCCGTGGCGGCGAGCGCCGTGAGGGCGGGTACCGCGGCGGCGAGCGTCGCGAGGGTGGCTTCCGCGGGGGCGACCGCGAAGGCGGTTTCCGCGGCGGTGAGCGTCGCGAGGGCGGCTTCCGTGGCGGCGAGCGCGAAGGCGGCTTCCGCGGTGGAGAGCGCCGCGACGGTGGGTTCCGTCGTGAGGGCGGTGAGCGTCGCGAGGGTGGCTTCCGCGGGGGCGAGCGCCGTGAGGGCGGCTTCCGTGGTGGCGAGCGCGAAGGCTTCCGTGGCGGTGAGCGT
>NZ_JBIAZP010000015.1:0-149447 GCF_042899165.1 Micromonospora sp. NPDC000121 | reverse complement strand
CGCCGTGAGGGTGGCTTCCGCGGTGGTGACCGCGAGGGCGGTTTCCGTGGCGGTGAGCGCCGTGAGGGTGGCTTCCGCGGTGGTGACCGCGAGGGCGGTTTCCGTGGCGGTGAGCGCCGTGAGGGTGGCTTCCGCGGTGGTGACCGCGAGGGTGGCTTCCGTGGCGGTGAGCGTCGCGAGGGCGGTTTCCGTGGCGGTGAGCGTCGCGAGGGCGGCTTCCGCGGCGGCGAGCGCCGTGAGGGCGGATTCCGGGGTGGCGAGCGCCGCGACGAGCGGCGGGAGCGTCCGGAGGCGGAGGGGGAGCGCACCCAGGCTCCGACGCTGCCCGACGAGATCGTGGCCACGGACCTCGACAAGGACGTCCGGGCCGAGCTGCTGTCGCTGGCCAAGCCGGTCGCCGAGACGGTCGCCCGACACCTGGTGGCCACGGGTCAGCTGATTGACGAGGACCCGGCGCTGGCGCTGGCGCACGCGCTGACCGCCCGTCGGCTGGCGTCCCGGATCGCCGCCGTCCGCGAGGCGGTGGGCCTGGCCGCGTACCACGCGGGGGAGTGGCAGACCGCGATCGCGGAACTGCGCACGTACCACCGGATGACCGGGCTGCAGAGCCACCTGGCGGTGCTCGCGGACTGCGAGCGGGCGTTGGGCCGGGCGGAGCGGGCGATCGACCTGTTCCGTGGCGCGGACCGGGAGAAGCTGGACAAGGCCGTGGCGATCGAGCTGCTGATCGTGGCGGCCGGCGCGCGCGGCGACCTCGGCCAGAAGGACGCCGCGGTGGCCATGCTCCAGGTTCCCGAGCTGACCACCGAGGTGGCCGAGCCGTGGACGGCCCGGCTGCGCTACGCGTACGCCGACGCGCTGCTCGCGGTCGGTCGTCGCGAGGAGGCCCGCGAGTGGTTCTCCCGGGCGACCGACGTGGACACCGAGGGCGAGACCGACGCCGCCGAGCGCCTGCTGGAGCTCGACGGTGTGGTGATCGAGGGTGACGAGGAGGACGAGGAGTCCGTCGAGGCGATCGCCTCCGGTCCCGGCGCCCCGGGTGCGGTGCCGGCCCGTCCGGACGCCGACCTCACCGGTGTGACCGAGCCCGCCGACCGCGACGACGACGGGCAACGGGACGAGGCCGGGAGCGCCGACGAGCGGGACGAGGCCGGGAGCGCGGACGTGCCGACGGACGACCTGGCCGACGACGAGCTGACCGACGACGAGGCGCGCGCTGTCGCGGCCGGTCCCACCGCCGACGGCACCGGGACCGACGTCACCGACGCCGCCGCCCGTGGCGAGTCGGCCGGCACCGGCGAGTCGGACGTCCCGCAGCGATGACGACGGACGCCGGGGAGCGGCTGGTCGACGGGTACGCCCTGGTCGTGTTCGACCTGGACGGGGTGATCTACCTGATCGACCGGCCGATCCCCGGCGCGGTCGAGGCGGTTGGCCGGCTGCACGCCGAGGGGCGGGCCGTCGCGTACGCGACCAACAACGCCTCGCGCCGGTCCAGCGAGGTGGCCGACCTGCTCACCGGGATGGGCGTCACCGCCCGGCCGGAGGAGGTGCTCACCTCCGCGGCGGCCGCCGCCGAGCTGCTCCGCGACCGGTTCCCCGCCGGCGCCGCGGTGCTGGTGGTCGGTGCCGAGGCGCTGCGGGCCGAGGTCCGCGCCGCCGGGCTGACGCCGGTGTCCCGGGCCGAGGAGTCGCCGGTCGCCGTCGTGCAGGGGTACGGGCCGCAGGTCGGCTGGGTGGACCTGGCCGAGGCGTCGGTGGCCGTACGCGGCGGGGCGACCTGGATCGCCACCAACACCGACCGGACGCTGCCCAGCGGTCGGGGGCCGCTGCCGGGCAACGGCGCGCTGGTCGCCGCGCTGCGGACCGCGCTCGGGCGGGACCCCGACCTGGTCGTCGGCAAGCCCGAGCCGGCGCTGTTCGCCACCGCGGCCCGCCGTGCCGGCGAGGGCCGGACGCTGGTGGTCGGCGACCGGCTGGACACCGACATCGAGGGCGCCCGGCGGGCGGCCCTGGACAGCCTGCTGGTGCTCACCGGCGTCAGCGACGTGGCCGAGCTGCTCGCCGCGCCGCCGGAGCGCCGGCCGACGTACGTCTCGATGGACCTCGCCGGGCTCTTCGACCCGGCGGCGGTGGTGCGGGTGCCGGGCTCGGCGGACGCCGACGGGTGGTCGGTGGCGTCGCGGGACGGCGCGCTGGAGTTGTCCGGGGCGGGCCGCCCGCTGGACGCGCTGGCGGCGCTGTGCGCGGCCGTCTGGGCCGGGGACGCGACGCGGGTGCGTGCCGGGTCGACGGCGGCCGGGCAGGCGCTGGCCGCGTTCGGTCTGTCCGCCTGAGCGGTCCCGCCTGTCGGCCCGAGCGTCTCGCGACCCGGTTCGGCCACGGCGGTCGGGCCGCCCCGGCCGGGGCTCGGAGCAGACCACCCTGGCCGCGGCTCAGAGCAGCTTGCGCAGCTTCATCAGGTCGAGCGGGTTCGCCTTGATCGACACCCGCCGGGACGTGACCGCGCGGGTGATGTCGAGTTCGCCGCGGACCAACGCGAGCAGGTCGTCGCTGCTCGTGCTCAGCGCGATCTTCGCCTTCGGGTCGTCGCCGTCGGCCAGGTCGACCAGGCGTCCGTCGGCGAGCCGGCCGTGGAAGGCCGTGTCCAGGTCGGTGATCCGGCAGGCCAGCGTGCGGTCCAGGTCGATCCGTTCCCGCACCGTCTCCGCGTTGCGCTCCAGCCGGGCGGCCAGTTCCTGCAACGCCTGCCGGCACTCGTCCACGCTGGCCACTGTCGCCCCCTCGCCGTTCGCCACGCCGTCCCCGGCACCGTACCGCACGGGGCGTCGCGGGGTGCCCGGTAGCGTGACACCTGCACACCCCCGCCCCGCGGAAGGACACAGGCATGCAGGACGCGTGGCGCGCCTACCTCGAGCTGGCCATGGGCCTGACGGAGGCGCCCCGGAAGAAGGCCCAGGACGCGGTGCGCCGCCTCGTCGGCTCGGGCGGGGCGACCGCCGGCCAGTTGCAGGCGCTCGCCGAGGAACTCGTCTCCACCGGCGCGGCGAACCGGGAGGCGCTGACCAAGCTGGTCCGGTTCGAGGTCGACCGGGCGCTCGGGGCGGTGGGGCTCGCCACCGCCGACGAGGTCGCCGAGCTGACCCGCCGGGTGCACGATCTGGAGCGCCAGCTCCGGGAAGCCAGGACCACGCTCGCCACCCCGCCCGCGGCCCCCGCCACCCCGCCTGCGGCCGCCCCGGGTGCGGCCGAACCGGCCGCACCCCCCACGGCCGGGCCGGGCGCGCCCGTCGTGGCGCAGGAGGCGGCCAAGAAGGCCGTGGCCAAGAAGGTGGTCGCCAAGAAGGCCGTGGTCAAGAAGGCGGTGGCCAAGAAGGCGGTGGCGAAGCGGGCACCGTCGGCCGTCGCCCCGGCCGAGGGCAGCCAGGTCGAGCAGGCCAAACCCGCGACGGCCCCGGGCACCGACGTGGAGCAGGCCGGGCCGGTGACGGCCCAGGGCGCCGACGCCGGGCCGGCCCGGCCGGTGAAGAAGGCGGCCGCCCGCAAGCAGCAGCCGGGCGGCGAGGCGTGACCCGCCCCGCGCCGGCCGGGAGCGGGTCTTGACCGGCCCCCACCGCCCCGGCCCGCCGCAGGGTGCCCGCCCCGGCCCGCCGCCCGGGGTCCGGCCGGGCCCCACGCCGGGACCGCGCCCGGGGCCGCCGCCGCGACCCGAGCCGCTCGACGACCTCGACGAGGCACGCCACCCCGCCGTCGACGCCGCCGTGCGCGCGATGGCCAACGCCGCGACGCTCGCCCCGGCCGACCAGATCGCGCAGTACGAGGCGGCGTACGAGACGCTGCGGGAAACCCTCGCCACCATCGACCAGGCCTGACCGGACCGGAGAAGAACCACGCATGGCACGTCGTAACCGGCTGGACGCCGAACTCGTCCGCCGTGGCCTGGCCCGCTCCCGGGAGCAGGCCGCCGCACTGGTGGAGGCCGGCCGGGTCCAGCTGCGCGGGGTGCCCGCCCGCAAGCCCGCCGCGATGGTCGACCCCGCCGACCCGCTGCTGGTCACGGGCGAGGACCCGAGCTCGGAGTACGTCTCCCGGGGCGGGCACAAGCTGGCCGGCGCGCTGGCCGCGTTCGCCCCCGGCGGGCTGCGGGTGGCCGGCCGGCGCTGCCTGGACGCGGGCGCCTCCACCGGCGGCTTCACCGACGTGCTGCTGCGCGCCGACGCGGCCGAGGTGGTCGCCGTCGACGTCGGCTACGGGCAGCTCGCCTGGCCGCTGCGCAACGATCCGCGCGTGCGGGTCTTCGAGCGCACCAACGTCCGTACGCTCACGCCGGAGACCATCGGAGGGCCGGTCGACCTCACGGTCGCCGACCTGTCGTTCATCTCGCTGCGGTTGGTGCTGCCGGCGCTGGCCGGCTGCACCCGGCCCGACGGCGACCTCGCGCTGATGGTGAAGCCGCAGTTCGAGGTCGGCAAGGAGCGGGTCGGCGCCGGCGGGGTGGTCCGCGATCCGGCGCTGCGCGCCGAGGCGGTGCTCGACGTCGCCGCCGCGGCGGCGCGGCTCGACCTCGGTCTGGCCGACGTGGCCGCGAGCCCGCTGCCGGGGCCGAGCGGCAACGTCGAGTTCTTCGTATGGTTACGCCGGGACGCACCGCCGGCCGACCCGGAGCGGGTGCGTGCCGTGGTGACCGCCGGGCCGCAGGGCCCGATGCCGTCCGGCGACCTGCCGGACACGGCGACGGAGGAGGTGGCCGGGTGAGCGAGCAGGCGAGCCCCGCGGTCGCGGCTGGGCCGCGCGGGTGCGGGTGCCGGGCGGGCGCGACGGGACGGCCGTCCCGGTGAGCCGCACCGCCCTGCTGGTGACCCACACCGGCCGCCGCCGCAGCACCGAGCACGCGCGGGCGGTGGCCGCCGACCTCATCGCGGCCGGTTTCGAGGTACGGGTCGTCGCCGAGGAGGCCGACGACCTCGACCTGCCCGGTGTGGTGCCGGTGACCGGCCTGGAGGCGGCCGAGGGCGCGGAGATCGTCTTCGCGCTCGGCGGGGACGGCACGTTCCTGCGCGCGGCCGAGCTGGCCCGGCCGGCGAAGGCGCCGCTGCTCGGCATCAACCTCGGCAAGGTCGGGTTCCTCGCCGAGGCGGAGATCGACGACCTGGACAGCGCGGTGCGGGACGTGGTGGACCGTAACTACACCGTGGACGAGCGGCTCACGCTGGACGTGACCGCCGAGTTCGACGGCGGGCCGACCGTCGAGTCCTGGGCGCTCAACGAGATCAGCGTCGAGAAGGGCGAGCGCGCCCAGATGCTGGAGCTCATGGTCGACGTGGACGGCCGCCCGCTGTCCCGCTACGGCTGCGACGGCGTGGTCTGCGCGACCCCCACCGGCTCGACGGCGTACGCGTTCTCCGGCGGCGGGCCGGTGGTGTGGCCCGAGGTGGAGGCGCTGCTGCTGGTGCCGATCAGCGCGCACGCGCTGTTCAGCCGGCCACTGGTCACCGCGCCCACCTCCACGTTCGCCATCACCGTCGACCCGTTCACCACTCTCGCCGTTTTGTCCTGCGACGGCCGGCGCGTCTACGACCTGCCGCCCGGGGCCCGGGTCACCGTGCGGCGCGGCGCGCTGCCCGTGCGCATCGTGCGGCTGCGGGACCGTCCGTTCACCGACCGGCTGGTGGCGAAGTTCGACCTGCCCGTGCACGGCTGGCGCGGCAACCGCCGCTGACGCCCCCACCGGGGGCGGCGGCTCTCGGCTGAGGTCGCGCCGGTGGCGGCTCCCGGTGGCCCGCCGCTGGCCGTCGTGCCCGCGGCGGCCCGCCGTTGACCGTCGTGCCCGTGCGGCCCGCCGTTGACCGCCGGCGGGTCCCGGCGGGGCCGGTGGTGACCGGCCTCACCGGGCCGCCCAGGGCGGTGGTGACGCGGGGCGCGACGCCCCGGTACGCCCGCGCCGGCTGGTCAACTGTCGGGGGCCGCGTCTACTGTCGGGGGCTGTGCTGGAAGAGCTGCGCATCACCGGACTGGGCGTCATCGAGGACACCACGCTGCCGTTGACCGGCGGCATGAACGTCATCACCGGCGAGACCGGTGCGGGCAAGACGATGGTGGTCACCGGCCTCGGCCTGCTCTTCGGTGGCCGGGCCGACGCGGGGCGGGTCCGGGCCCAGCCCGGGCGGGCGGTGGTCGAGGGGCGGCTGCGCCTCGCCGGGCGGGTCGCCGCCGCGGTGCACGCCCGGGTCGTCGACGCCGGCGGCGAGCCCGACGAGGACGGTTCGGTGCTGCTCAGCCGCACGGTCACCGTGGAGGGCCGGTCCCGGGCGCACCTGGGCGGGCGCAGCATGCCGGTGGCCATGCTCGGCGAGGTGGGCGAGCAGGTCGTGGCCGTGCACGGCCAGTCCGACCAGTTGCGGCTGCTGCGCCCGGCCGAGCAGCGGGCCGCGCTCGACCGGTTCGCCGGCCCGGAGCACGAGAAGCTGCTCGACGCGCTGCGCGAGGCGTACACCCGCTGGCGCGCCGTGGTCGACGACCTGGCCGACCGGCGGCGCAACGCCCGCGAGCGCAGCCAGGAGGCCGACCTGCTGCGGCTCGGCCTGGACGAGATCACCCGGGTCGACCCGCAGCCCGGCGAGGACGACGAGCTGAAGGCGGAGGCGCAGCGGCTGGAGCACGCCGAGGGGCTGCGCACCGCGGCGCAGCTGGCCCACCAGTGCGTGGCCGGCGGCGTGGAGGCGGCCGACGAGACCCCCGACGCCACGGCGTTGCTCGGCACCGCCCGGCGCACCCTGGAGGCGCAGGCGGGCACGGATCCGGCGCTCGGCGAGCTGGCGGGGCGGCTGGAGGAGGCCGCGACGCTGGTGGCGGACGTCTCCGCCGAGCTGTCGGCCTACCTCGCCGCGCTCGACGCCGACCCGGCCCGGTTGCAGGCCCTCTACGAGCGCCGGGCGGCGCTGCGCGCCCTGACCCGCAAGTACGCCGACGACGTCGACGGCGTGATCGCCTGGGCGGAGCGGGCCCGCACCCGGCTGTCCGACCTGGACACCTCCGACGAGTTCCTCGACGAGCTGGAGCGGGAGTCGGAGCGGCTGGCGGGCGAGGTGGCCGACCTGGCCGGCCGGGTGTCGACGTCCCGACAGGAGGCGGCGACCCGCTTCGCGGAGCAGGTCACCGTCGAGCTGGCCGGTCTGGCCATGCCGCACGCCCGGATCGAGGTGGCGGTGCTGCCGCGGCCGGCCGGCCGTGCGGAGCCGAGCCTGCCGGTCAACGGCACCGAGGTCGGCGTTGGCCCGGACGGCGGCGACGAGGTCGAGCTGCGCCTGCTGGCCCACCCCGGCGCGCCCGCGCTGCCGCTGCAGCGCGGCGCCTCCGGCGGTGAGCTGTCCCGGGTGATGCTCGCCATCGAGGTCGTCTTCGCCGGCTCGGGCGGGCCGCCCACGCTGGTTTTCGACGAGGTGGACGCCGGGGTCGGCGGCCAGGCCGCGGTGGAGATCGGCCGGCGGCTGGCCCGGCTGGCCCGCAGCCACCAGGTGCTCGTGGTCACCCACCTGCCGCAGGTCGCCGCGTTCGCGGACCGGCACCTGGTGGTGGCGAAGGACACGGGCGGGGCGGTCACCACGAGCGGGGTCCGGGTGGTGGAAGACACGGAGCGCGCCCGGGAGTTGGCCCGGATGCTCGCGGGTTTGCCCGATTCCGACCTGGGTATCGCGCATGCCGAGGAGCTTCTCGCCGTGGCGGCCCGGGAAAGGCGCCCGTGAGGTCGGCGATTGTGAGCACAGGCACACCGGCCTGCGCGCTAGTGTGCTTCCCTGGGTAGGCGGCCCTGCTCAGGCATGTCGCGACAGAATTGCCTGCCTCACATGCCAGGATGGTCACGATGCGTCTACCCACGTTGCGCCGGACCCGGAACGCGGAACCGGGCAGAATCCTCGGCACCGCGCGCCTGGACCGCCGGACGAAGCGCCTGGTCGGCCGGCTCCGCCCCGGTGACATCGCGGTCATCGACCACGTCGACGTGGACCGGGTCGCCGCCGACTCGCTCGTCGCGGTCGGTGTCGCCGCCGTGCTCAACGCGAAGCCGTCGATCTCCGGTCGCTATCCCAACCTCGGGCCCGAGGTGCTGATCGGCGCCGGCATACCGCTCCTCGACGACCTGGGAGAGGGGATCTTCGAGCGGATCCGCGAGGGCGACACGGTCCGGATCGAGGGCAACACCGTCTACGTCGGCGACGAGCCGGTGGCGCACGGCAGCCTCCAGGACGCCGAGACGGTGGCCAAGGCGATGGCCGACGCCCGGGAGGGCCTGTCGGTCCAGCTCGAGGCGTTCGCCGCCAACACGATGGATTACCTCAAGCAGGAGCGCGACCTGCTCCTCGACGGGGTCGGCGTGCCGGAGATCCAGACCGAGATCCAGGGGCGGCACTGCCTGATCGTGGTGCGCGGCTACGACTACAAGGCCGACCTGGACGTGCTGCGCCCCTACATCCGCGAGTTCAAGCCGGTGCTCATCGGCGTCGACGGCGGCGCGGACGCGCTGGTGGAGGCCGGCTACACGCCGGACATGATCATCGGTGACATGGATTCGGTCACCGACGACGTGTTGCGCTGCGGCGCCGAGGTGATCGTGCACGCCTACCCGGACGGGCGGGCGCCCGGCCTGGCCCGGGTCACCGGGCTGGGCGTACCGGCGGTGACCTTCCCCGCCGCGGCCACCAGCGAGGACCTGGCCATGCTGCTGGCCGACGAGAAGGGCGCCTCGCTGCTGGTCGCCGTCGGCACCCACGCCACGCTGGTGGAGTTCCTGGACAAGGGGCGCGGCGGCATGGCCTCGACGTTCCTGACCCGGCTCAAGGTCGGCGGCAAGCTCGTCGACGCCAAGGGGGTGAGCCGGCTCTACCGGCAGAGCATCTCCGGGTCCTCGCTGCTGCTGCTGGTGCTCTCCGCGATCGCGGCGATGGCCTCCGCCGTGGCGGTCTCCACCGTCGGCAAGGCGTATTTGGGCGTGGTCTCCGAGTGGTGGAACAATTTCGTGTTCCAGCTTGAACAGCTTTTCTAGCGTCCGACCGATCAAGAGGCTGCAGGTGTGATCAACTTCCGGTACCACGTGGTGTCCCTGACCGCGGTCTTCCTCGCGTTGGCGATCGGTCTGGTGGTCGGCACCGCCGCCCTGAACGGCCCGGTGGCCGACTCGCTCAAGGAGACCGTCAACGCGCTGCGCAAGGACAACCAGCAGATGCGCCAGGCGGTCCAGAGCATGGAGCGCGAGCTGGAGCTGGAGGAGGACTTCGCGGCCCAGATCGCCGAGGTCGTCCTGCCGGGCACCCTGACCGGCAAGCGGGTGGTGGTGCTCACCCTGCCCACCGGGCGGGACCAGACCGAGGGCGTGGTCAAGATGCTCCAGCTCGCCGGGGCCGAGGTGACCGGCCGCATCGACCTGCAGGACAAGTTCATCGAACCGGACAACAACAACGACCTGCTGGAGCTGGCGGTCACCGCCGCCCGGCCGACCAGCGCGCCGACCTCCGGGCTGCCCGGCAACGGGCACGGGGTGGAGACCTCCAGCGCGCTGCTGGCCAGCGTCCTGCTGGACCGGGCGCCCGGCGCCACCCCGGTCACCGAGGCCGACCGGCGGGCGGTGCTGGCCGCGTACACCAACGCCAACTACCTGACCACCGAGGAGCGGGTCAGCGCGTCGGCGGAGGCCGTCGTCGTGGTCAGCGGGCAGCCGTACGTGGACAAGGACTCGGCGAAGAAGGACGAGTCGGTCCTGAAGGTCGCCGAGCAGTTCGACCGCGCCGGGACGATCGTCGTCGCCGGCAACGGCTCGGCCGGCGGCAACCTGGTCGCCGCCGTCCGCAGCGACCCGGTGCTGGTGCAGAGCATCTCCACCGTCGACAACGCCAACACCGTCCAGGGCCAGCTGGTCACCGCCCTCGCGATGGTGCAGCAGGTGACCGAGAAGAAGGCCGGGCAGTACGGCGTCGGCGACAACGCCACCCTGCTGCCTAGACTGCCCCAGTGAGCGAACGACGTACCCGGGTGTCCGGATCCAGCTTCTCCGCAGAGCGGGAGGGGGCCGCGTGAGTCTGCTCGGTCGACTGTTGATCGCCGGGGCGGGCGCTGCCGCCGCCCGGTACGCGCTGCGCGAGGTGCGCACCTCGCCGGCCGGCCCCGCCCTGGACCGGACGAACTTCCGCGGGCGCACGGTGACCCTGGCCGCCGGGCCGGCGCTCGCCGCCGGGGCCGCCGGCGCGGGCGCCTTCGGTGCCACCAGCGCCTCCTCGGGCGCCGCCGCCCTGGTCGCCGGGGTGGGCGCCGGGGCCGTCGGGCTCTACGACGACGTCGTCGGGGCGCGGCCGGAGCAGAAGGCGGCCAAGGGCTTCGCCGGTCACCTGGCCGCGCTGCGCGAGGGCCGCGTCACCGCCGGGCTCGTCAAGGTCGTCGGGGTGGGCGCGGCGGGTCTCGGCGCCGCCGCGCTGCTCGCCACCGACCCCCGCGTCGCCGGGCACCGGCGCCGCCAGCGGCAGGGGGCGCTGGGCCGGGGCGTGGACGTGCTGCTCGGCGCGGGCGTCATCGCCGGCACCGCGAACCTGCTCAACCTGCTCGACCTGCGACCCGGGCGGGCGCTGAAGTCCGGCATCCTGCTCGGCGCCCCGCTCGCCGGCGGCCCGCACGGCGGGATCGCCGCGGGCGCGGTCGGCGCCGCCGCCGGGCTGCTCCCCGACGACCTCGGCGAGGACGCGATGCTCGGCGACAGCGGCGCGAACGCGCTCGGGGCGCTGCTGGGCGTGGCGCTGGCCGCGCGTACCGGGCCGGTCGGGCGGGCGGGGCTGCTCGCCGTACTCGCCGGCCTCACCGCGGCCAGCGAGAAGGTCAGCTTCACCCAGGTCATCCAGCGCACCCCGGGGCTGCGCGAACTCGACGCGCTGGGCCGCCGCGCCGACTGACGTGACGACCCCGGCACCCCTCGCCGGCGCCGGCCGCGTCGCCGGAGCGGCCGCGCTCATCGCCGTCCTGACCGTGGTCAGCCGGCTCGCCGGTTTCGGCCGCACCGCCGTCTTCACCTGGGTCGTGCAGAAGAGCGACCTCGGCGGCATGTACGTGATCGCCAACACGGTCCCGAACATCATCTTCGAGATCGTCGCGGGCGGCGCGCTGGCGAGTCTGGTCGTACCGCTGCTGGCCGGGCCGGTCGCGGCCGGCGACCGGCGCGCGGTGGCCGCCACCACCGGCGCCCTGCTCACCTGGACCGTCACCCTGCTGGTGCCGCTGGCCGTGCTGGTCGCGGTGGCCGCCGGCCCGGTCGTGTCGCTGATCAGCGAGGGGCGTTCCGAGGCGGAGGTGGCCGCCGGCGCGCGGATGCTGCGGGTCTTCGCCCCGCAGTTGCCGCTCTACGGCATCGGCATCGTGCTGACCGGCGTGCTCCAGGCGCATCGCCGGTTCGCCTGGCCGGTGATCGCGCCGCTGCTGTCCAGCCTCACCGTGATCGTGGTCTACCTCGCCTTCGGTGGCGCCGAGGGGCGCGGCGCGAGCGTGGCGGAGGTGAGCCGCGGCGGCGAGTTGATCCTGTCCGCCGGCACCACGGCGGGCGTGGTGGTGCTGTCGCTGTCGCTGCTGATCCCGCTGCGCCGGTTGGGGCTGCGGTTGCGTCCCGGGTACGCGTTCCCCGCCGACGCCCGGGCACGGGTGACGGGGCTGGCGCTGGCCGGCGCCGTCACCGTCACCGCCCAGCAGATCGCGCTGCTGGTGCTGCTCAACCGGGTCTCCGGCGGCCCGACCGGCTCGCCGCAGGTGTTCAACCTGGCCCAGACCATGTATTTGCTGCCCTGGGCGGTGCTGGCGGTGCCGCTGGCCGTGGCGGCCTACCCGGCGCTGGCGACCGCGGCGGCCGCCGGGGACGACGGCGACTACCGGCGCACGCTCTCCTCGACCGTACGCGGCGTGCTGCTGTTCAGCTGCCTCGGCGCGGCGGCGCTGGTCGGCACCGCCGCGCCGGTCGCCGCGTTCTTCTACCCGGACGATCCCGGGTCCACGGCCGCCGGGATCGCCGGCTTCGCCCCGGGGCTGCTCGGCTACGGCCTCTTCGCGGTGCTCTCCCGGGCCCTCTACGCCCGCGGCGACACCCGCCCCGCCACCGTGGCGATCACCGCCGGCTGGCTGGCCGTGCCGGTGGCCGCGGTGCCGCTGGCGGCCCTGCTCCCGGTGGCGGACCGGGTGCTGGCGGTCACCCTGGCCAACTCGGTCGGGATGCTGCTGCTCGGCGGGCTGCTGCTCGGCGCCGTGCTGCGCGCGGCCGGGGCCGCCGCGCTCGCCGGCGTCGGCCGGGCCGGCGCCGCCGGGCTGCTCGCCGGTGCCCTGGCCGCGCTCGCCGGGGCGGCCGCCGCCCGCTGGCTGGACGCTGCCGTCGACGGCACCCCGACGACACCGGCCGCGCTCGTGCAGGGCATGCTGTCCGGAGTCCTGGTCGGCGTCGTCTTCCTCGCCGTCGTCTGGCTGGTCGACCGGCGGGACGTGCGACCGCTGCTGGCCGGGGTGCTCCGGCGGCTGGGCCGGGGCCGGCGCGGGCCGGCGGGCCCCGCCGGACGGACGGGTGAGGGCGGGATCCCCCCGGAACGGGGTGACGGGAAGGAGACGGTGTCCCGGTGAGCGGGTGCAGGACGGGTGACCGGCCGGCGGCGACCGACGGGCGGGGGTGGCCCCGGTGACGGAACCGACACCGGACGCCAACTGGCGCGGCACCGTGGCCCTGCTGCTCGCCTCTAGCACCGGCGGGGTCGGGCAGCACGTCCGCTCCCTCGCCCAGGGGCTGACCGCCGCCGGCGCCGCCGTGCTGGTCTGCGGGCCCGCCGCGACGCAGGAGCAGTTCGACTTCACCGGCGTCGGCGCCCGGTTCCGGCCGGTGGAGATCCCGGCCAGCCCGACCCCGGCCGACGCCCGCGCGGTGAGCGCGCTGCGCCGGGCGCTCGCCGCCGAGCCGGTCGACGTGCTGCACGCCCACGGGCTGCGCGCCGGGCTGGTCGCCGTCCTCGCCCGGCCGGCCGTGCCACTCGTGGTCACCTGGCACAACGCGGTGCTCGCCGGCGGGTTGCGCGGCGGCGTGTCCCGCCTCGTCGAGCGGGTCGTCGCCCGGGGCGCCCGGGTGGCGCTCGGCGCCTCCGCCGACCTCGTCGAGCGGGTCGCCGCGCTGGGCGCGACGGACGCCCGGCTCGCCCCGGTCGCCGCGCCGGCGCTGCCCGCGCCGCGCCGCCGCCGGGCCGCCGTCCGCGCCGAGTTCGCCGTCGGCCCGGACCAGCCGCTGATCCTCTCCGTCGGCCGGCTGCACCCGCAGAAGCGGTACGACGTGCTGGTCGACGCGGCCGCCCGGTGGCGTACCCGGACCCCGGCGCCGGTCGTGGTGATCGCCGGCAGCGGCCCGGCCTACCTGCCGCTGGCCGCCCGGATCTCTGCCGCCCGTGCCCCGGTGACCCTGCTCGGGCACCGCACCGACGTGGCCGACCTGCTCGCCGGGGCCGACCTGGCGCTGGTGACCAGCGACTGGGAGGCCCGCCAGCTCTTCGCGCAGGAGGCGATGCGGGCCGGCGTACCACTGGTGGCGACCGCCGTCGGCGGGCTGCCGGAGCTGGTCGGCGACGCCGCGGTGCTGGTGCCGCCGGGGGACGTGGACGCGGTGGACGCGGCCGTGCGCGCCCTGCTCGACGACGAGGCCGGCCGGGCCGAGCTGGGCCGGCGGGGCGCCGCCCGGGCCGCTACCTGGCCCACCGAGGCGGACACCCTCGCCCAGCTCGCGGCGCTCTACGCCGAGCTAACCCCGGACCCGGCCGGATCCGCGGCCCCCGGCGGCGACGGCGGGCCCGCCGAACCCGGACGTGACGGTCACGCCCCGTCGACGGGACGACGATGATGCTGCGCAGACTCGCCCCGGCCCTGCTGACCCTGGTCGTGGTGGCGCTCGGCATCGCGGCGCTGACCGCCCGGCCGGACCGGGAGGCGCCCGCGCGCACCGCCGACTTCGTCGTGCTGGCCGGCGTGGCCGGGCTGCGCTGGGAGGACGTCGACCCGGAGACCACCCCGACGCTGTGGCGGATGGCCCAGGACGGCTCCATCGGCTCCCTCTCGGTGCGCTCCGCGCACCGGCCGACCTGTCCCGTGGACGGCTGGCTGACCCTCGGGGCGGGCAGCTTCGCCGCCTGGAACGGCAGCCGGCAGGTCGGGGGCTGCCCCCCGGCGGCGGTGACGGTGGAGCAGCCCGACGGCATCGGCGCGAACCTGCCCGACCAGGAGAGCGTCGTCCTGCACAACCAGGAGCGGCTGCCGTGGGGCACGATGCCCGGCGCGCTGTCGGAGTCGGTGCGCTGCTCGGTGGCGGTCGGGCCCGGCGCGGCGGTGGCCGCCGCCCGGCCGTTCGGCCGGGTCGACCGGTACGCCGCCGCCCTGCCCGAGGACCCCGCCGGGCTGCTCGGCTCGTGCGTGCTGAGCATCATCGACCTCGGCACGGTCGCCGGCGAGGACCCGGCGGCCCGGACCGCCGCGGCCCGCGAGGCCGACGCCCGGCTGGCCCGGGTGCTCGCCGCCCGGCCGCCCCGCTCACTGGTGATCGTCGCCGGGGTGTCCGACACCGAGGTGCCGTCCCGGCTGCACGTGGCCGTCGCCGACGGGCCGGGCTGGGAGCGCGGGTGGCTCACCTCGGCCAGCACCGGCCGGGAGGGCTACCTGCAACTGGTCGACCTCGCACCCACCGCGCTCACCGCGCTGGGCCGGCCGATGCCCGAGCGGCTCTTCCTCGGCCGGCCGGCCGAGTCGGTCGGCGGGCGGCCGGCGGACCTGGCCACCGCGATCGCCCAGCCCGCCGACGCCGACCGGGAGGCGGCCGCCCAACGGCGGGTGGCGGACTGGTTCTTCGCCCTGCTCGCCGGCGTCCAGGTGCTCCTGGCGGTGGCGGTGCTGCCGCTGCTGCGCCGGGCCCGCCGGCACGCCGGCCCGTACGGCCCGGAGCCGGTGTCGCGGCGGGTCGTGTCGGTCGTCGAGCTGCTGCTGATCGCGGCCGCCCTGGCCGTCCCGGCCGCGCTGCTCGCCGACGCGGTGCCGTGGTGGCGTGGCGACCACGCCGGCCTCTACTTCGCCGGGGTGACCGTGCTGCTGCTGGTCGCCGCGACCGCGGTGGTCCGGCTGGCGCCCGGGCACGCGAGCACCCTCGGCCCGCTCGGCGCGGTGGCGGGCCTGACCACGCTGGCCGTCGGGGTGGACGTGCTCACCGGCGCCCGCCTCCAGCTCAACGGGGTGGTCGGCTACTCGGCCCTGGAGGGCGGCCGGTACGCCGGGCTGGGCACCGTCGGGCTCGGCGTGTTCCTGGCCGGCGCCCTGCTCAGCGCCGGGTGGCTGGCCCAGCGGGTGCCCCGGTCCTGGCGGCCCATCGTCATGGTGACCGTCGGCGGCGCGGCCGTGGTGGTCGTCGGCAGCCCGTACCTGGGGTCCGACTCGGTCGGCGCGATCGCGCTGACCGCCGGGGTGAGCGTCGCCGCCGCGATCAGCGCCGGCGGCTGGCTGACGATCAGCCGGCTGGCCTGGGCGACCATGGCCGGGCTGGCGTTGACCATCGGCTTCGCGGTGCTGGACCTGCGTCGACCCGCCGCCGAGCGGGGAAGCCTCGGCCGGTTCCTGGCCGCCGTCGGCGACGGCACCGGCGGGCTCACCGTGCACCGCTCCGGCGCCGCCAACTTCGAGACCCTGGTCAACAGCCCGCTGACCGTGCTGGCCCTGGCCGGCGCCCTGCTGGTCTGGTTCGCCCTGCTCCAGCCGTGGGGCGGGCTGATGCGCCTGTTCGGCATCTACCCGGCGATGCGGGCGGCGATGGCCGGCACCGCCGTCGCCGCGGTGATCGGCGGGGTGCTGGGCGGCGACGCCCTGGACGTGGCGGGTGCGGCGGGCGCCCTGGTGGTGCCGATGGCGGCGCTGGCCGCGCTGCGGGTGCTCGACCACTCCACCGACCGCACCCAGCCCGACGCGGCCCGCCAGGGCGACGGCGGGCCGGGCGGGACCGGCGACGGGCCCGACGGCGGCGGACCGGGCGGCGGCGGGGAACCCGACGACGGCGGCCCGGACGGTCCGGCGCCGGCGGGCGCCGGACCGGGCCGCACGGCGGGTCCGGGCACCGGGCGGGACCTGCCGGCCGGCTCCCCGCCCGCGGCGTCCCCGGCCGCCGGGTCGGCCGTGTCCCCGCGCACCGGGTCCGGCGCGTCCCCGGCCCCCGGGCCCGGCGCGGGCGCGTCCGCGACCGGGGCGCCGGACGGCGACCACGGGCCCGCGACCGGGGCGGGGGACGGCCACCGCGCGCCCGCGACAGGGGCGGGGGACGGCGACCGCGCGGCGGCCGGCCGGCCATCGACCGAGGTCACGGCCTCCTGAACGGGCCGGTGACGCCTGGATGGCCGGTACGGGTGCGCCCGGCGGCGGGGCCGGGTGAGGTGTTACCGTGGAATCCCGTGGATCGCGTGATCACTTTGCTGATCGGCACGGCGGTCTGCACGACCGCGACGGACGACACGGGAGCAGGCCTTGGCCCCTTCAGCACGGACGACCAGGCACATTTTCGTCACCGGGGGCGTCGCCTCCTCGCTGGGTAAGGGCCTCACCGCCTCCAGCCTCGGCAATCTGCTCACCGCGCGCGGCCTGCGCGTGGTCATGCAGAAGCTCGACCCCTACCTCAACGTCGACCCGGGGACGATGAACCCGTTCCAGCACGGCGAGGTCTTCGTGACCGAGGACGGCGCCGAGACCGACCTCGACGTCGGGCACTACGAGCGCTTCCTGGACCGGGCGCTCTCCGGCAAGGCGAACGTCACCACCGGCCAGATCTACTCGGACGTGATCGCGAAGGAGCGGCGCGGCGAGTACCTGGGCGACACCGTCCAGGTCATCCCGCACATCACCAACGAGATCAAGTCGCGGATCCTGGCCATGGCCGACCCGGACGACGACGGCCAGGTGCCGGACGTCGTGATCACCGAGGTCGGTGGCACGGTCGGCGACATCGAGTCGCTGCCGTTCCTGGAGGCGATCCGGCAGGTCCGCCACGACCTGGGCCGGGACAACTGCTTCTACCTGCACGTCTCGCTGGTGCCGTACCTGGCGCCGTCGGGGGAGCTGAAGACCAAGCCGACCCAGCACTCCGTGGCCCAGCTGCGCAGCATCGGCATCCAGCCCGACGCGCTGGTGCTGCGCTGCGACCGGGAGATCCCCGACAAGGTCAAGCAGAAGCTCTCGCTCTACTGCGACGTCGACCGCGAGGCGGTCACCGCCGCCCCGGACGCGCCGAGCATCTACGACATCCCGAAGGTGCTGCACCGCGAGGGCCTCGACGCGTACGTGGTGCGCCGGCTCGGCCTCTCCTTCCGCGACGTGGACTGGGCCAGCTGGGACGACCTGCTGGACCGGGTGCACCAGCCCCGGCACACCGTCACCGTCGCCGTGGTCGGCAAGTACGTCGACCTGCCCGACGCGTACCTGTCGGTGAGCGAGGCGATCCGGGCGGCCGGCTTCGGCCACCGGGCCCGGGTGCAGCTGCGCTGGGTGCCCAGCGACGAGTGCGTCACGCCGACCGGCGCCGCGGCCGCCCTGGCCGGCGTGGACGGCATCGTCATCCCGGGCGGCTTCGGGGTGCGCGGCATCGAGGGCAAGATCGGCACCGCCCGGTACGCCCGGGAGAACGGCATCCCGCTGCTCGGCCTCTGCCTCGGCCTGCAGTGCATGACGATCGAGGTGGCCCGGCACCTGGCCGGCCTGGAGGGCGCCAACTCCGTGGAGTTCGACGAGGAGGCGAAGCACCCGGTCATCGCCACCATGGCCGACCAGGAGGACATCGTCGCCGGCAGGGGCGACCTGGGCGGCACGATGCGGCTCGGGGCGTACCCGGCGAAGCTGACCGAGGGCTCGCTCGTGGCCGAGGCGTACGGCAGCACCGAGATCAGCGAGCGGCACCGGCACCGGTACGAGGTGAACAACGCCTACCGGGACCAGCTCACCAAGGCGGGTCTGCGCTTCTCCGGCACCTCGCCGGACGGCCGGTTGGTCGAGTTCATCGAGCTGGACCGCGGCCTGCACCCGTTCTTCGTGGCCACCCAGGCGCACCCGGAGCTGAAGAGCCGCCCGACCCGGCCGCACCCGCTGTTCGCCTCCTTCGTCAAGGCGGCCGTGGCGTACTCCGAGGCCGACCAGCTCCCGGTGGACCTGGAGGCGGCGGAGAACGCGGCGGCGAAGAAGGCCGCCCGCAACGGCGGCGCCGCCGCGAAGGCGGCGTCGCCCTCGTGAGCGAGCGTGACGAGCGAACCGTCGGGCAGCGCAGCGCCGTCGAGCACCGCTACGAGGTGCGCTCCCGCACCGAGCGCTACCGTGGCCGGATCTTCGACGTGGTCACCGAGGAGGTGACCATGCCGGGCGGCGGGACGGGGACCCGGGACTTCGTCCGGCACGTCGGCGCGGTGGCCGTCGTGGCGCTCGACTCCGCCGGTCAGGTGGTGCTGATCCGCCAGTACCGCCACCCCGTCGGGCGGCACCTGTGGGAACTGCCCGCCGGGCTGACGGACGTCTCCGGCGAGGACCTGGCCGCCGCCGCGGCCCGGGAGCTGGCCGAGGAGGTCGACCTCGTCGCGGGACGGCTCGACGTCCTGGTCGACCTGCACAGCTCGCCGGGTTTCACCAACGAGCTGGTCCGGGTGTTCCTGGCCCGGGACCTGACCGACGTGCCGGCCGAGCAGCGCCACGAGCGCAGCGAGGAGGAGGCCGACCTCCAGGTCGTCCGGATCGACCTGGACGAGGCGGTCGGCATGGTCCTCGCGGGCGAGATCACCAACGCGTCCTGCGTGGCCGGGCTGCTCGCCGCCGCCCGGGGCCGCGATGCCGGCTGGTCGGCGCTGCGCCGCGCGGACACGCCGCCGCCGCGCTGAGCCGGCCGCGTTCGACGCGGATACGTGGGAAGGGGCCGTGCGGTTCGCCGCACGGCCCCTTCGTCGTCCCGGTCGGGTCAGTCGCGCAGCGGCCGGCCCTGCCCGTCGACGCCACCGTTGACGAGGATCAGGATGCCGTCGATGAGGCCCCAGAGGCTGCCGAAGCCGCAAGTCACGAAGCTCACCACGAGCTGGAGGACACCGGTCTTGGTGTCGCCCATGTAGAACCGGCCGGCGCCGAAGCCGCCCAGGAAGATGCCGAGGAGACCGGCGACGAGCTTGCTCTTGTCGGAAACGCCCGTCGGGTATCCGGGCTGGTAAGGAGGAGTGGTCATGAGGCGACACCATAGTGATCCACTGTCGTGGTGTCCGCAGCGGTACCCCCTGGATGGGACGATAATGGCTGAACACTGTCCTGACGGCTGAGGCGGCGTCCCACCGCCGGCCGGGTCGACGCCTGACACTTCGTCAGGGTGGGCGGGCACCGGATGTCACTGTGCTGGCCCGGCGGGGGTGGCGGCGCGCCTAGACTGCCGCCGGTGGGACCGGTGGACCGCGGCGGCAAAGGGGCCGTCGTGGCGCCGGGCAGTCGGGGGAGCGCAGCCCCGAAGAGAGGTGTCTGCATCGTGAAGGTCGGAATCCCACGCGAGGTCAAGAACCACGAGTACCGCGTCGCGATCACGCCGGCGGGCGTCAACGAGTTCGTCCGCAGCGGTCACCAGGTCTTCGTCGAGGCCGGTGCCGGTGTCGGGTCCAGCATCAGCGACGACGACTTCGCCGCAGCCGGGGCCAAGATCCTGGCCACCGCCGACGAGGTGTGGGAGACCGCCGAGCTGGTGCTCAAGGTCAAGGAGCCGATCGCCGAGGAGTACCACCGGATGCGCGAGGGGCAGGTGCTCTTCACCTACCTGCACCTGGCCGCGTCCAAGGAGTGCACCGATGCGCTGCTCGACCGCAAGGTGACCGGCATCGCGTACGAGACGGTGGAGCTGCCGGACCGGTCGCTGCCCCTGCTCGCCCCGATGTCCGAGGTGGCCGGCCGGCTCGCACCGCAGGTCGGCGCGTACCACCTGCAAGCGCAGGGCGGCGGGCGCGGCATCCTGATGGGCGGCGTCTCCGGCGTCTACGCCGCGAAGACCGTGGTCATCGGCGCCGGCGTCTCCGGCATGAACGCCGCCGCCATCGCGCTCGGCCTGCAGGCCGAGGTGCTGCTGCTGGACAAGAACGTCGCCCGGCTGCGCCAGGCCGACGCCATCTACCGCGGCCACCTGCAGACGGTCGCCTCCAACGCGTACGAGATCGAGCGGGCCGTGCTCGACGCGGACCTGGTCATCGGCGCGGTGCTGGTGCCCGGCGCGAAGGCCCCGACCCTGATCTCCAACGAGCTGGTCTCCCGGATGAAGCCGGGCAGCGTGCTGGTCGACATCTCCATCGACCAGGGCGGCTGCTTCGAGGACTCGCGCCCCACCACGCACGCCAACCCGACCTACAAGGTCCACGAGTCGATCTTCTACTGCGTGGCGAACATGCCGGGCGCCGTGCCGCACACCAGCACCTACGCGCTGACCAACGTCACCCTGCCGTACGCCCTGGAACTGGCCAACCACGGCTGGCGGGAGTCGCTGCGCCGCGACCCGGCGCTGGCGCTGGGCCTGAACACCCACGACGGCCAGGTCACCTACGGCCCGGTCGCCGAGGCGCACGGCATGCGGGCCCTGCCGCTGGCCGACGCGCTGGCCTGAGGGGCGGCGGGCTGACCGGCACACCGGACGGGGCCGGCGCGGGCGCGGAGCCCACGCCGGCCCTGCGCCGTGCCATCCGCGGCTACCTGGACCACCTCACCGTCGAACGGGGACTGTCGGCGAACACGCTCTCGTCGTACCGCCGGGACCTGGAGCGCTACCTGGCCACCCTGGCGGCGGCCGGGGTGGCGGACCTGGCGGCGGTCGGTCCCGGCCAGGTCGAGCAGCACCTGTCCCGGCTGCGGGCCGGCGACGACGCGCACCCGCCGCTGGCGGTCTCGTCGGCGGCGCGGGCGGCCAGCGCGGTGCGCGGGCTGCACCGCTTCGCGCTGCGCGAGGGGCTGGCCGGCGCCGACCCCAGCCGCGACGTGCGCCCGCCCACCCCGCCGCGCCGGCTGCCCCGCGCGCTGCCGGTGGACGACGTGGTCCGGCTGCTGGAGACCGCCGGCGCCGTGACCGCCACCGGCGACGCCGCGCCGCTCGCGTTGCGCGACCGGGCGCTGCTGGAGTTCCTGTACGGCACCGGGGCGCGGATCTCCGAGGCGGTCGGCGCGGCCGTCGACGACCTCGACGTCGACGAGGGCACCGTCGTCCTGCGCGGCAAGGGCGGCCGCACCCGGCTGGTCCCCATCGGCGGGTACGCGGTCGAGGCGCTGCGCGCCTGGCTGGTGCGGGCCCGGCCGGGCCTGGCCGCGGCCGGCCGCGGCACCCCGGCGGTGTTCCTCAACGCCCGCGGCGGCGCGCTGTCCCGGCAGGGGGCCTGGACCATCCTGCGCCGCGCCGCCCAGCGGGCCGGCCTGCCGGTGGACGGGACCCAGGCGGTCTCCCCGCACACCCTGCGTCACTCCTACGCCACCCACCTGCTCGACGGCGGCGCGGACGTGCGGGTGGTGCAGGAACTGCTCGGCCACGCCTCGGTGACCACCACCCAGGTCTACACGCTGGTCACCGTGGAACGGCTGCGCGAGGTGTACGCCACCGCCCATCCCCGGGCGCGCGGCTGACCGCGTCGACCGTCCGGCCGGTGGGCGTCGGCCGGTCCGCCGGGGGTGGCCTGGTCGGCGGGGCGGCGACACGCCGAGCGGGTGCGAACCGGCCCGCCGGCCGGTGGCGTACAGTCGGCATCGGCGCGGACCTCCTGGGGCGAGGCAGACGGGGTGCGCAGCGGCGCCGCGCAGGACGTCGGACGGCTCCGACGCCGGGTGGTCGTCGGGAGGGGGCAACGAGGACATGGCTGGCAACGGTGACCGTGCCGAGACCTGGACGTCGGAGCTCCGCGAGCAGCAGGCCACGCTCGGAGCGGATCTGGGTCCGGCGGATCCGGCGGCCTACACGATGCGCAAGCCGATCCCCGAGCCGATGCCGACCGACCGGCACGGCCCGGCCCGGATCATCGCGATGGCCAACCAGAAGGGCGGGGTCGGCAAGACCACCACGACCATCAACCTGGGCGCCGCGCTGGCCGAGTACGGCCGCAAGGTGCTGCTGGTCGACTTCGACCCGCAGGGCGCGCTCTCGGTCGGGCTGGGGGTCAACCCGCACAACCTCGACCTGTCCGTCTACAACCTGCTCATGCAGGACGACGTCACCGCCGAAGACGTCCTGATCAAGACCGACGTGGCGGGGCTGCACCTGCTGCCGGCCAACATCGACCTCTCCGCGGCCGAGATCCAGTTGGTCAACGAGGTCGCCCGGGAGATGGCCCTGGCCCGGGTGCTCCGGTCGATCCGCAAGGAGTACGACTACATCCTGATCGACTGCCAGCCCTCGCTGGGCCTGCTGGCGATCAACGCGCTCACGGTCGCGCACGGCGTGCTCATCCCGCTGGAGTGCGAGTTCTTCAGCCTGCGCGGTGTCGCCCTGCTGCTGGACACCATCGACAAGGTGCGCGAGCGGCTCAACTTCGACCTGGAACTCGAGGGCATCCTCGCCACCATGTACGACAGCCGCACCACCCACTGCCGGCAGGTGCTCCAGCGGGTGGTGGAGGCGTTCGGCGACAAGGTCTACCAGACGGTGATCACGAAGACCGTCAAGTTCCCCGAGTCCACCGTCGCCGGTGCCCCGATCACCACGCTCGACCCGGCCTCGTCCGGTGCCCGCAACTACCGCCAGCTCGCCCGCGAGGTGATCGCCGCCCAGGCGGAGCGGTAGGCCGGGGTGCACCTTCGCGCCGAGACGTCCGGGGCGTGGACTACGGTCTTCCGGTGACCGCGCCACCCCTCGATCCGCCCGCGACGCCGGAGCAGCCGCCCGTACGGGCCGCCGACTCCGCCGCCGAGGTGCCGACGGGTCCCGGGGGCGTGCCCGAGGCGACGGAGAGCGGTGGCTTCACCGTCCGGCTGGCGAACTTCACCGGCCCGTTCGACCTGCTGCTCCAGCTGATCGGCAAGCACAAGCTCGACGTCACCGAGGTGGCGCTGCACCGGGTCACGGACGAGTTCATCGCGTACATCCGGGCCATGGGCGACCAGTGGGACCTCGACGAGGCCAGCGAGTTCCTGCTCATCGCCGCCACCCTGCTCGACCTCAAGGCCGCCCGGCTGCTGCCCGCCGCCGAGGTCGAGGACGAGGAGGACCTCGCCCTGCTGGAGGCGCGGGACCTGCTCTTCGCCCGGCTGCTGCAGTACAAGGCGTACAAGGAGGCGGCGGCGCACATCGCCGCGCTGGAGGAGGTCGGCGGCCGGCGCTACCCCCGGGCGGTCACCCTGGAGCCCCGGTACGCCGAGGCGCTGCCGGACCTGGTGCTCGGCATCGGCCCCGAACGGCTGCTGAAGCTGGCGATCAGGGCGATGACGCCGAAGCCGGTGCCGGAGGTGTCGATCGCCCACGTGCACATGGTCCGGGTCAGCGTCCGGGAGCACGCGGCGATCATCACCGAGCGGCTGCGCCGGGCCGGCACCGCCACCTTCTCGCTGCTCTGCGCCGACTGCGACGCCACCCTGGAGGTGGTGGCCCGGTTCCTGGCCCTGCTGGAGCTCTACCGGGAGGGCCTGGTCGCCTTCGTCCAGGAGCAGGCGCTGGAGGAGCTGACCGTACGCTGGACCGGCCCGGCCGAGGGCGGCCCGGACCTGCACATCGACGAGTACGCCGGCACCCCCGCCGAACCGGCGCCGCCCCCCGCCCCGGAGCGTCCGGCCGAACCGCCGGCGGTGCCGTCCCGCCCGACGGCGCCGTCCCGGCCTGCCGAAGCCGGGGAGGAGGACGGCGGCGAACCCTCCGGCGGCCCGGACGAGCCGGCGGAGCCCGCCGGTCAGGAGGCGACGAGCGTGTCGGCGGCGGGCGGGGAGGCGACGGGAGTGACGGAGGAACGAGCCGGATGAGCGACGAGGAACGCCGGGACTCCCTGGCCGACCAGGCAGCCGCCTGGATCCCACCCTGGCAACGCCCCGCCACCGCGTCCAGCCCTTCCGGCGACGAAGGGGAAGACCGCCGGTCCACGCCCGCTGCGGATCTCGGTACGGAACGGCCCCAGGAGGGGCCGAAAGACGCCAAGATCGCCGAAGCGGACGAACCACGGCAGGCGGAGGAGCCGCGGGAGGCGGGCGAGCCGCAGCCGCCGACGGGGGAGCAGGAGGAGCCCGGGGCGGCGGGGGAGAGCGGCGGCGCGGGCGTACCGAGGAAGCAGCCCCGGCGGCGGACGGCGCCCGAGCCGCCGCCACCGGTGGCGCTGGACGACGCGGAGCTGCGCGGAGCGCTGGAGGCGATCCTGCTGGTGGTCGACGAGCCGGTCAGCGAGCTGACGCTCGCCCAGGTGCTGGAGCAGCCCGCCGAGCGGATCGGGCCGATGCTGGACGAGATCGCCGCGGGCTACACTGCCGCCGGGCACGGCTTCGAGCTGCGCCGGGCCGCGGGTGGCTGGCGTCTCTACACCCGCCCGGAATACGCGACCTACGTGGAACGGTTCGTACTGGACGGGCAGTCCGTGCGGCTGACCCAGGCCGCGCTGGAGACACTGGCCGTGGTCGCCTACAAGCAGCCGGTGACCCGGTCGCGGATCTCCGCCATCCGGGGTGTCAACTGCGACGGGGTGATCCGTACGCTGGTCTCCCGCGGGCTGGTGGAGGAGTGCGGCGCCGAACCGGACAGCGGGGCGTTCCTCTACCGGACCACCACGATGTTCCTGGAGAAGCTCGGGCTGAACAGCGTCGACGACCTCCCGCCGCTGGCCCCGTTCCTTCCCGACGACGTAGAAGAGCTTGCCGATGCCACGCGATGACCGCACCCCCCGCCCCGACGCGCCCGTCTTCGAGGGGGCCGAGCGCCTCCAGAAGGTGCTGGCCGCCGCCGGCGTCGGCTCCCGGCGCGCCTGCGAGGACCTGATCTTCCGCCGGCGGGTCACCGTCAACGGGCGGGTCGCCCAGCTCGGCGACAAGGTCGACCCCGCCACCGCCGTCATCCACGTCGACGGCGAACGCCTCGTCGCCGACACCCGCCTGGTCTACCTGGCCATGAACAAGCCGCGCGGGGTCGTCTCCACGATGGCCGACGAGAAGGGGCGCACCGCGCTCGCCGACTTCCTCGGCAACCGGGTGGAGCAGCGGGTCTACCACGTCGGGCGGCTCGACGCCGACAGCGAGGGCCTGCTGCTGCTCACCAACGACGGCACCCTCGCGCACAAGCTCATGCACCCGTCGTACGGGGTGCAGAAGACCTACCTCTGCGAGGTGTCCGGGCCGGTCCCGCGCAACCTCGGCAAGCGGCTGACGGCCGGCGTGGAGCTGGAGGACGGCCCGGCGAAGGTCGACTCCTTCCGGGTGGTGGACACCCTGGGCCGGACCGCCCAGGTGGAGCTGAGCCTGCACGAGGGGCGCAAGCACATCGTCCGGCGGCTGCTCGCCGAGGTGGGCCACCCGGTGAGCCGGCTGGTGCGTACCGCCATCGGGCCGATCCGGCTGGGCGACCTGCGCGCCGGGCGCACCCGGCGGCTGACCAACGCGGAGGTCGCCGCCCTGTTCAAGGCCGTGGGTGACTGACCGGTCGGTTCGCGGGTACGGCTGCCGGTAGGCTCCGTGGCGGCCCGGCGGCCGGCGGCGACCTCGCGCACCGCCGGGCATGATTGAGGACGTGTGGAAACCGCTCGCGGGACGCGGTGGGCGTTTCGTGGGGTACGGGCTGAGGAGGACAACGGTGGAGGAAAACGTACGGGCCGGGCGCTGCGTGGTCGCTGTGGACGGGCCGTCCGGTTCGGGTAAGTCCACCGTCTCCCGGCGGCTCGCCGTCGGCATCGGTGCCCGCTACCTCGACACCGGCGCCATGTACCGGGCCATCACCTGGGCCGTGCTGCGCTCCGGTGTCGACCTGACCGACGCCGAGTCGGTGGCCAAGGTCGCCGGCGAGGTGGACCTGCGTATCGGCACCGACCCCACCGGGTACGGCGTGACCGCCGACGGCGTGACCGTCGACGCGGAGATCCGCGGCCCGGAGGTCACCGGGGCCGTCTCCGCCGTGGCCGCCGTGCCGGCGGTGCGCGCGCTGCTGGTCACCCGGCAGCGCGAGATGATCGCCCACGCCGGCCGGATCGTGGTCGAGGGCCGCGACATCGGGTCCGTGGTGGCGCCCGACGCCGACCTGAAGGTCTACCTCACCGCCTCCGAGGCGGCCCGGGCCGCCCGGCGCAGCGCCGAGGACGCCACCGACGTGGCGGCCACCGCCGCCGACCTGGCCCGGCGGGACCGGCTCGACTCGACCCGCAAGGCCGACCCGCTGACCCAGGCCGCCGACGCCGTGGTGCTCGACACGACCGAGCTGGGCATCGACGAGGTCGTCGCGCGGCTACGCGACCTGCTGACCGAGCGGGGAGTGGCATGACCGACGCGGACGGTTGGGTGGAGCTGCGGGAGCCGGACGTCGACACCGAGGAACCGACCGGCCCGCAGCCGGTCGTGGCCGTGGTCGGCCGTCCCAACGTGGGCAAGTCGACCCTGGTCAACCGGATCATCGGCCGCCGGCAGGCGGTCGTCGAGGACATCCCCGGGGTGACCCGGGACCGCGTCCCGTACGACGCGCAGTGGGCCGGCCGGCAGTTCACCGTGGTGGACACCGGCGGGTGGGAGCCCGACGCCAAGGACCGGGCGGCCGCGATCGCGGCGCAGGCCGAGGCGGCGGTCGCCACGGCCGACGTGGTGCTGTTCGTGGTCGACGCGATGGTCGGCTCGACCGATGTGGACGAGGCGGCGGTACGGATGCTGCGCCGCAGCGCCAAGCCGGTGATCCTGGTCGCGAACAAGGCCGACAACGCCTCCATCGAGATGGAGGCCACCTCGCTGTGGTCGCTCGGCCTCGGCGAGCCGTACCCGGTGTCGGCGCTGCACGGCCGCGGCTCGGGCGAGTTGCTCGACGCCATCATGGACGCGCTGCCGGAGGCCCCGAAGATCGTCGAGCACCGCCCGCGCGGACCGCGCCGGGTGGCCCTCGTCGGCCGGCCGAACGTCGGCAAGTCGAGCCTGCTGAACCGTTTCTCGGGCGAGGAACGTGCGGTCGTGGACTCGGTCGCGGGCACCACGGTGGACCCGGTCGACAGCCTTGTCGAGATCGGCGGGGAGACCTGGCAACTGGTGGACACGGCCGGCCTGCGCAAGCGGGTGGGCAAGGCCAGCGGCACCGAGTACTACGCCAGCCTGCGGACCGCGTCGGCGATCGAGGCCGCCGAGGTTGCGGTGGTGCTGCTCGACTCCAGCGAGGTCATCAGCGAGCAGGACCAGCGGATCCTGTCCATGGTGACCGAAACCGGCCGGGCGCTGGTGATCGCGTTCAACAAGTGGGACCTGGTCGACGCCGACCGCCGGTACTACCTGGACAAGGAGATCGAGCGCGAGCTGCGCCGGATCCCGTGGGCGATCCGGCTCAACCTGTCGGCGCGGACCGGCCGGGCAGTCGACAAGCTCGCGCCGGCGCTGCGCAAGGCCCTGGCGAGTTGGGAGACCCGGGTGCCGACCGCGCAGCTCAACTCGTGGCTGACCGCCCTGGTGCAGGCCACCCCGCACCCGGTGCGCGGCGGTCGGGCGCCGAAGATCCTCTTCGCCACCCAGGCCGGCGTGGCCCCGCCGCGCTTCGTGCTGTTCACCACGGGTCCGCTCGACGCGGGCTACCAGCGCTTCGTCGAGCGCAAGCTGCGCGAGGAGTTCGGCTTCGAGGGCAGCCCGATCGAGATATCGGTACGCCCCCGAAAGAAGCTCGGCCCCGGCGGCCGGGGCAAGGCGCACGGCTGACCCCGACTCGGACCTGATGCCGGATGGGAGCACCTGCTCCCATCCGGCATTTTTCCACCCCCATCTCCCACCCTATCCTCCTAGGATGCTCTGCGGGTGGTGAGGTGGGCGACGCGGTCCGAGGCGGGAGGGGTCAGTGCGGACGGCGGGATGATCGTGCGCTAAGCTGTACCGGCTGTCGCGGGGAACACCGCGCGGGGGCATCGGGACGTGGCGCAGCTTGGTAGCGCACTTGACTGGGGGTCAAGGGGTCGTCGGTTCGAATCCGGCCGTCCCGACGCAGGTCAAAGGCCATCTGGAATCTTCCAGGTGGCCTTTTCTGATCTTGTACAGCAGCAAAGTACAGCAACGGCTCATTGATCGAGGCTCTCGCCTAGCTTCCGTAGGGCTTCCCGGGTGGCCTTGGACGAGACCTGACTGTAGATCTCCATCGTGATCAAGGCGGCCCGCGTCGCGGGCCGCTCGCGCCGCCGAACCTGGGCCGGGCCGATGGCCCGCCGCCGCGCCTCTGGCCTTCGGCCGCCAGCGCGTCGGTGTTAGCCCGCCGGCGGCGCGACATACGACGAAGCCCCGGGCCGCCATCGATAGTGGCAGACCCGGGGCTTCGGTGTTGATCGGCACAAGGGCAATGCCTCCGGCGGGGTCCTCGGGCACTCCGGGATGGTGGCGCCATCCCCGACGACCTTCGTCCGGGCGGAGCCGAGCGGGTGGGGCCTGCCCGGTCAAGGTCGTTCAGCCGCTGGGTGCTCCACCTTGACCGGGCAGGCCCCACCCGCTCCACGGTGTGCGGACGAAGGCCGACGGGATGGCTGGAAGACGCAGCGGAGGGGAAACCCGGCGCGAGTGGACAGCCGTGACTGACTGTCCGGGAACGGCGAGCCGATCTGAGGCGACAGGGCCAGGGGGCATCAGAGGCGCTGGAACTACATCCGCATGAGTCGAGGATGGGAACTGGGCCTACCTGAAGTGAGGACGCGGACCAGGCCGCGTTTGAAGTTCTGGAGTTGCTCAGCAGACAAGCCAAGAGCGAGGTGGACCTCCCTCGGTAGGTCGAGGTCCGACGCAGTTTGGTCAGCGAAGACCAGCCGCAACTTAGTCGTGTCGCTGGGGGGCATCATGGGCAGAGTCGGCTGCCGCGAGGGTGTGACCTCGCATTCGACCACCTCTCCATAGCATCCCCACCCGCCGTACGGGCCGACCCCGATCCAGTAGGTATCCATGCCGTGCGACCTGTACTCCTTACTCCTACCGGGGCATTCCTGGAAGACCAGCGACCACGACTCCAGAAGTGGCTCCTCCCTAACCCAGAGGGTGTAAACCTGGTCGTGCGCCTCGCCCGCATCTCGCAACACGGTAGGCAAATCGGCTCTGTAGGGTCCCCACATCACACGTCCCAATCTAGATCGATGCTCGACTGTCCGAGGTTGGGGCTGGCGGCATGTACAGCAGCGAAGTACAGCAACCGACGACACCGAGCGGGACTACGGCGACCACCATCAGACCGTCGACCAGCGGTGGGAGCCGCACCGGACCGCATTGCCGATCTCTGGGGGTCAAGGGGTCGTCGGTTCGAACCCGGCCGTCCCGACCGGTTGACCTGGGGAGATGAAGATCTTCTCGGGTAACGGCGGTAACATTCGGTAACGGATGATCTTTGTTGCGGTAACGGCGTGGACCGTCGGCCGCCGGGCTGCTGGCTGTGGAACGCTCTGACCTGCCGCTTCATCTACATCCCGGATGAAGCGGCATTGTGGTGTCTTGATTCCGCGTCAAGCGCTGCAGATGTTGCCAGCTGTCGCTACGTCGGGCGGTTCGACGAGCCCTCGGTGCGCGACAGGATCGTCGGCTGACCCTGGTCCTGGTCTTCCTGAGGTAACGGGTGCGCAGTCGAGCCCTGGTGATTCAGGCGCCGCTGCGGTCGGCGGCGCCCGTGCCGGTGTCACCCGTCCGGACCGACGAGTCCGGGAAGCTCGGACGTCCCGCGACCCCGCCGTGAAGGACACCGTCACCGCCTCGATCCCGGTCACTCCCGGCGGTCAGCGCAGCAGGACCGGTCCGGCGTCGATGCGGGTGCGGAACAGGGCGTACGGCTTGCGCCGCAGGTCCTGTCCCCGCTGGTACTTCGGCTGCCGGTGCAGCTGGTTGGCGGTGACGTAGAGGTGCCCGTCCGTGGCGACGGACATGGTGTCCGGCCAGAGCAGACGGGGATCGTGCACGACGGTCTCGTACTCGCCGTCCGGCCGGCGGCGCAGCACGGCGTTGTTCTCGTACGAGGTC
The DNA here is from genome assembly GCF_042899165.1 of Micromonospora sp. NPDC000121. Lineage (NCBI taxonomy): Bacteria > Bacillati > Actinomycetota > Actinomycetes > Micromonosporales > Micromonosporaceae > Micromonospora > Micromonospora sp. NPDC000121. The sequence goes on along the minus strand of NZ_JBIAZP010000015.1, from coordinate 119,294 downwards.
AGGTAGAACCGGCCGGCGTCGTCGGTCTCCAGGCCGTCGGAGCCGCCGCCCTTGTCACCCTCGTCCGCCACCGTGGCGGCAACCAGGTCCTCGGTGAGGTCGCGGTCGGCGAGCGCGTCGGTGGCGACGCTGTACCAGCGGCGGGAGGCGAGGGGGCAGTAGTGCAGCCGGGAGCCGTCGGCGGAGATGGCGATCCCGTCCGACCCCATCGACAACGGCTTCGGCGCTCCGTCGGCCGGGCGTTCCAGGAACGGCCGTCCCTCGACGATCGGCCGGTAGACGGACAGCGGCTCGGCCTTGGTGGAGGGGTGGTCGTGCAGCCGCCGCCAGGACGCGCCGCTGGCCAGGTCGACCACGATGATCCCGTTCGGCCCGGAGTCCGAGGAGTCGGTGATGTAGGCGATCCCGGCGTCACCCCGGCGCAGGTCGAACCGCACGTCGTTGAGGTACGTCGAGGGCAGCGCGACGTCGGTCGGGAAGGTGATGACCTGGGCGACGGAGTTGCTGTCCAGGTCGACGCGAAGAAGTTTCGGGCCGCCCGGCTTCGTGCGCCGGAACATCGGGCTGCCGGTGTCGAGCACCCAGAGCCGGTCGGCCGGGTCCACCACGATGCTCTGCACCGAGACGAAAGCGCCGGCGTCGTCGTCCCGGGCGGGCTGGTTCCAGGCCTGGTCCGGGAAGGGCACCTCGCGGCCGTCGCGTAGCTCGACCACCGTGGCGCGCACCTCGTCGCCCCACTTGGGGAAGTTCACGAAGACCCGGCCGGTGTGCGAGACGCTCACCCCGGTGGGCATGGGCCCGGTGAAGGTGTGCACGAGTTCGAGGTCGCCGACGGGTTCGTCGGCTAGGGGCCCGTTCATCCGCTACTCCCTGACTGTCGGTGCGACGGCTTCTTCCCGAAGCCCTGAGCGGCAAACGCCTGGGTAAGCGCTGCCGGCCCGGCGTGTGCCTCACGAAGTCACCGTGATCGGTCACCGGACCGTGGCAACGCCAGCGGGTGCCCGCCGCTGCCGACGACCAACATCTGCCGCTTCGACGGAAGGCGCTGAGGCGGCGTCGCACGCCGGGCGGCCTGACCCGGCCGGACAGGGCCTGTCCCATCGGCGGCACCGAGAGCGCGGCGAAGGAGGCACCGGCCAAGAAGGCCGCGCCCCCACGGGCCCGTACGAGGAAGGCCACCCGGGCGCGGTGAAGAAAGCCACCACCAAGGAGTCCTTGGGCAACCGGCGGACTGCCCGCAAGACCACACGCTGACCCGCCCGCGACCCGGAGAGCGGCCGCCCGACGGGGCCCTACTGGCCGCCCACGGCGGTTTCGGTGCGCAGACCGAGGCGGGGCGACCGCCGTCGTGGCGAGCTGGGTGCGGGGCAGCGAGACGTCCAGGACCCTGAACACCACCGGCTGGATGAGTAGTCGACCGGCTGAACGTGCTCGGCCAATAGATGTGCCAGGTACGCGGTGGTTCGCCGTCAGGGTCGTGGCGCTGCCGACGAACTACCGCCCCTACCGGGTCCTCATCGCCCCATTCGTGTCGAGCCGACCGGCGACACGACCCTGCGCACCGATCATCGGGCGGGCTCGAAGACGGCGCGTACGCAGCCGTCGAGCTTGTTCTTGAACATGTTGTATCCCTGTGGCGCCTCGTCGAGTGGCATGGTGTGTGTCGCGAGGTGTTCGGTGACCAGTTCGCCGCGTGCCATCCGTTCGAGCAACATCGGGATGTAGCGGTGTCCGTGCTGTTGGGCGCCGCGCAGGGTGAGGCCCTTGTTCATCAGCGCCCCGAGCGGGAACTTGTCGACAAGGTTGGCGTAGACGCCGAGCAGGAACACGCTTCCGCCCTTGCGGCAGTGGTAGATGGCCTCCCGGGCGGCGATCGGACGGTCCGATTCCAGGCGCAGCTGCTGTTTGACCTGGTCGTACAGGTATTGCGGTCCGGTGCTGTGGGACTCCATCCCCACCGCCTCGATGCACACGTCAGGGCCGCGCCCGCCGCTGCGTTCCAGCAGTTCACCGCCGACGTCCTGGGTGTGATAGTTGAGCGTCTCCACCCCCAGGTACTTCTCCGCCATCTGCAGTCGATTGGCGAAACGGTCGATGATGATCACCCGCTCCGCGCCGAGCAGGACCGCCGCGCGTGCGGCCATCTGGCCCACCCCGCCCGCGCCCCACACCGCGACCACGTCACCGGCCTTGACCCCACCGAGGTCCGCGCCCATCCAGCCGGTCGGGGCGGCATCGGAGGCGAAGAGAGCACGCTCGTCGCTCACCCCGTCTGGGACCGTGAAGGCCCCCTGGTCGGCGTACGGAACGCGGATGTATTCGGCGTGGCTGCCCGCGAAGCCGCCGAGCGCGTGCGAGTAGCCGTAGCAGCCGCCGGGTGCGAAGCCCCAGACGTTCTCGGTGATCGCGGGGTTGGTGTTGCCGTTGTCGCACAAGGAGTACTGCTGCTGCTGGCAGTACCAGCAGCGGCCGCAGGAGACGAACGAGCAGACCACCACCCGGTCGCCCACCTTGTGCTTACGCACCTGCGGGCCGACCTCGACCACCTCGCCCAGGAACTCGTGCCCGAGGACGTCGCCCCGCTCCATGAACGGGATGTACCCACCCAGCAGGTGCAGGTCGGAGCCGCACGTCGCCGTCTTGCGCACCCGGATGATGGCGTCCTGCTCGTTGCGCATCGTCGGGTCCGGAACCTCGTCCACCGACAGTTCGTTGACGCCTTGCCACAACAGTGCCTTCACAGTCGCCCCTCCCGGCGACCCTGCCGCGTCGCCATCTGCAGCGGTTTGTTGACCGCCGTCGTCTGGGTGGTGGGTGGAGAGTCGGGGTGCAGCACCTCGCCGGTCTCCAGCAACTGCTTCGCCTCGCGCAGTGCGGCCCGGATCGCCTGGTTGGGATCGCGACCCGCGAGTCGCTTGGCTCCCGCGGTCACCGGCGACTGGGCGCCGTCACGCAGCCGTACCGCCAGCTCGATGCCGCGGTCGGCCGGGGCGCGGCGGATCTGCACGTCCACGGCGTCACCGAGACCGGCCAGCGGCTCCGGAAGTGGCGAGTCCGGGGCCAGCTCGTCGCGGGCCGGGTTCACGGTCACCACGTGCCACCGCGGCTCGCGCCGCATCAACGGGGCCCGCTGCCAGGGCCCATGACGGCCCGACGGAAGCAGGAACCTGCGGAGGGCCAACCCCCCGACCACGATGACCCCCGCCTTGACCAATGCCCTCATCTACGCCCCCGAGTCGACCCCACCCGTCGCCGCAGCTGCCCGACCGGCGGCTCCGTCACGGACAAACCTGTCATATCGGTGCACTGTCACGCTGGCGATTCCCGCACCCGGCAAGGGGCAGTGGTACGGGCGCGACACCGCGCGGGCGAAGGACGTCACCGCTCGACGAGCAGCCGAGCCACGAACAACGCGATCCACGCCGCGGGGCTCCTCGTAGCCGCCGTCGTGAATGGCCCTAGGCGACCCTCGGCGCGGGCACCATCGGCAGGGCGGCCCGGCGGCCCGTACCCGAGATGTCGCCGGTCCGGACGACCTCCGTGGCCTCCGCGGCCACCTCGCCCGCGACGGCGGCCGGCGCCCCCGGCCCGTCGAACGGCGGGGTGGCGGCGCCCTCAAACGCGGTGAGCAGGACCCACAGCCGGCCCACGTCCGCGGTGGCCGTCCTCATGCCCACGCCATGCCCAACGCCGAAGCCAAGTGACGTTAAAGTACTAGGCACCACGGCGGACGTCGATCAGCTCTGCGGCTGTTGCCCCTGCGGTCCTACCAGCCGGGCCGTGACCTGCCTCAGTGGCTGGCTGCTGTTGACAATCGTCTTCATCCTTTGCCGCGCCGCTCGGGCCGGAGATCCGCCCAGCACGCCACCCAGACCCCCACCGCCGCCGGCCGCCGCCCCGTGGTTCTGAGCCAGTTGCTGTGTGGTCTGTCCGAGCTGCTGGGTGGTCTGCCCGAGCTGTTGACCGACCTGCTGGGTGGCCTGCTGCAGCGTCTGCGACAGCGGCCCATTGGGCCCCAGCGCCTCCTGCGCTGTCTGCCCGACCTGGTTCACGGCGGTGTCCACCGTCTTCACCACCGACTCGATGATCTGAGGGTTGCGCTCGATGGTGCGGAGGGCGCTGTCGAGAATGCCGCGGAGCTCTTCGAGTCGAACCTCGAGCATCGCCTCGGTCTCGACGCCCTTGATGTCGATCTTCACCGTGCCGAGATGCGCCTGAACGCCCACGTCGAGCTGGAGCAGGCTACCCAGCCGGGCTCGCAGTGAGACGGAGGCGTCCAGGTCGTCGACCTCGACGTAGATCTGTTCGACCTTGACCTGCGGGATCTGGAGGACGACGTCCGGGTCTGACATCGTCTTGCTGCTGTGCCCGCCAGCCGGCTGGGGAGGCTCGTGCTCACCATTCTGCGGGAAGGCGGGGCGTTTGCCCGGCTCGGCACCCGTTGGCCCGCCGGCGGGACAGAGGTTCTGGCCCCGACCGGCGAGCTCCGCGCCCTCCTCGGCGTTGCGCTGCCGATCGACCTGCTCGCGCGGTTGCGCGGGCGACTCCCCTGCGCCCGTGCTCTCCGGTTCGGCCATCCCGCACTCCTCGGGCCTCGCCTATCATGCGGACCGGATGGAGCCCACCATCGGTATGTGGCTCCGATCCTCGGCCCACCCCCCTCGGACCGGGTCGCGGTCTACCCGTGTGCCAACGCATCAAACGGCTCAGAGGTGCGCCGAGGAGACGGCGGTCAGCTGCGCCTGAAAGCGAGGGGCAAGCAGGTAAGCACCTGCTCCCACTCGTGCCCGCGCTCACGACGAGCCCAACGACAGGTCGGCGTGCCAGTAGCGATCGGTGTCGTCTTGCTGGCGATGACGATCATGCCGGTCGCGCTGGTGACGGCCTGCTTGGTGGTCGTCACGTTGTTGAAATTGAGCGACAGGCTGTCCCGGATGACCGGCGGACCACGGCCGTCGGGGAAGGCGGAGCCGCGCCACAAGGTCCTTCATGGCCGTGTGTGCCCGCCCAAGGAGATGCCAGGAACTCCTGGCACCCAGGATTGTGGCAACCCGTTAGGCCCCTAGCTTACAATCTGCGCGATTGATCCGGATTTGGGGCGGCGGTGCCCGGCTGCTTACCGCGGACGCCCCTGGGTAGGCACGCTTGGTGAGCGGGCCAGAGACGGACCTTGGCACCCGGTCGGACACCAGCCGTGCCGTGGCGTTCAGCGACGCCATCTTCGCCATCATCATCACGCTGCTGATCCTGGACCTCCGGGTGCCGAACGTCCCGCCCGGCCGCCTCCTGTCCGGACTGCTCAGCCAGTGGCCAGCGTAGGTCGCGTATCTCGCGTCCTACGTTTACGTGGCCGTCGTCTGGCTCAACCACAAGGCGGCGTTCAACCGCATCCAGCAGGTCGATCGCGGCCTGCACTGGATGAACCTGTTCGTGCTGTTCACCACGGCGCTGCTGCCGTTTCCGACCATCGTCGTGTCGCACGCGCTGCAGGAGCACGACAACGCGGACCAGCGTGTGGCCATCGCCTTCTACGCGCTGATCGGCGCGTTGCTGTGCGCGACTTGGCTGGCGTTCTACCACTACCTGGCCCGGAACCCCGACCTGCTGAAGGAACAGGTCAAGGACGGGTTCTTCCCCGTCGAGCGGTTCCGGGCCCTCGCCGGGATCGTTCTGTACGTCCTGGCGGGGGTGGTCGGCTACCTGGTGGCGCCGCTGGTCGGCCTCGCCATCTTCCTTCTCCTGCCCGTCTTCTACGCTGTCACCAGCGTCGGCCTGTACCAGTTCCGGGTAACCCGCAGGATCACCCACCGCCCTCCGCCACCGCGCGGCTGAGGGCGGGCGAACCACCGTTTCACCCCGGCGGGCGCGGGTACCCGCCGCAATCCGGTTCGAAAGGGGATCCGAGGTGAACTACACCGAGTTCATCCAGTCCGTGGCAGCGCGACCGAAGATTCCGCCGGGGCAGGCGGAACCGATCACCCGCGCCACGCTCGAGACGTTGGCAGAACGGATCACTGGCGGCCAGGCGAAGGACATCGCCTCCCAGCTCCCTGAGGAGCTACGAGGCCTGGTGCGTAGGCCCACCGAAGATCCGGAACGGTTCGGGCTGGCCGAATTCTTCGAACGGGTGCAGTCACGGGCCGGGGTGGACCGCCAGGTGGCCACCGACGGAGCACGGGCCGTGCTGGATACCCTTCGTGAGTCGGCCAGCGCGAAGGAGTACGGGGACCTTGTCGACCAGTTGCCGCAGGAGTTCTGGCAGTTGACCGGGCCGGGGGCGGGACGGCTCGAGACCCGCCGGGTCGGCACCTAGCGAGGGCGTGCGGACGGCCAGAAAGCGGGGCGGTAGCGGTGCCGTAAGCGCCGCTACCGCCCGTTGGAATCGACGCTAGCCAGAACGGGCTCGGCACGAAGTCGTCGCCGAGCGGATGGCGCCGACCTCGACCGGCGCCGTCCGCCGAAACGGTCGGTGACGCTACAACATCTCCAGCGGTTGCGGGCCGGCCGGCGGCGGGAACGCCGTGTCGAATGCCGCCACGTCCTCCTCAGTCAGATGCCCGGGACCGCTACCACCGGCTCGGCTTCGCCATCCCGTTCACCGTCGCCGCGGTGCTCTCCCCGGTGCAGGTGCGGGTCGCCGCCCTGGCCGGGATCGCCGCCGCCGTCGCGGTCGAGGCTGGCTGGGTCGTCACCGAGGTCGGTCGGCAACCCTGGATCGTGTACGGGGTGATGCGCACCGCCGAGGCGGTGAACCCGGCGCCCGGCCTGGCTACCGGTCTGGCGCTGGTTGCCGCCGTGTACGTCATGCTCACCGTCGCCACCGTAGTGGTGCTGGGGCGGATGGCCAGGCATCGCGACGAGCCGGTCGCCCCGCAGGAGGGCGTCCCCGAACCGGTGGACAGCGGCCGATGACCGTCGCCGACGTCCTGCTCGGGGTGCTGCTGGCCGGCTTGACGCTCTACACCCTGCTCGCCGGCGCGGATTTCGGGGCCGGAATCTGGGACCTCCTCGCCGGTGGCGCGCGGCGTGGCCCGGCCCGTCGGGAGCTGATCGCGCACTCGATCGGGCCGGTGTGGGAAGCCAACCACGTCTGGCTGATCCTGGTGATCACTCTGTTCTGGACCACCTTTCCGCCCGCGTTCGCCTCTACCCTCTACATCCCGCTGACCCTGGCCGCGCTGGGAATCATCGGCGGTGGGGCGGCCTTCGCCTTCCGCAAGGCCAGCCACACTCTCGCCGAGCAGCGCCGCTACGGCACCACGTTCGCGATCTCCTCGGTGGCCACCCCGTTCTTCCTCGGCAGCATCGTCGGAGCCCTCGCCTCCGGCCGCGTGCCGCCCGGCATCGCCGAGGGTGACATCTGGCGGAGCTGGCTCAACCCCACCTCCGGCTACGCGGGCCTGCTCGCGATCGGTGTCTGCGCGTACCTCGCCGCGGTGTACCTGATCCACGACGCCCGCCGCGCCGGCGCCGCCGACCTGGTGGCTCAGTTCCGGCGCCGTGCCCTGATTACCGGCGCCGTGGTCGGCACCGCGGCGGCGGCCGGGCTGGCCGTGGTCGCCGCCGCCGCACCGGACCTCTTCGCCGACCTGCGCGGCCGGGCGCTCGTCCTGGTCCTGCTCTCGTTCGTCGCCGGGATCATCTCCCTGGTATTGATCGCCACCGGCCGCTACCGGCTGGTGCGGGTGACCGCCGCCCTCGCGGTCGCGGCCGTGCTCTGGGCCTGGGGCGCCGCCCAGTACCCGGTCCTGCTGCCACCCGATCTCACCGTCGCCGAGGCGGCCGGTGATCCCACCGTGCTCGCCACCGTGCTCGCCGTCCTCGTCGTCGGAGCGTTGCTCCTCACGCCCTCCCTGCTCTGGCTGTTCGGCATCTTCCAGGGCGCCAAGCCGGCAACCGGGAAGCCGTCGCCGCGCGGCTGACGCAGGCCCAGGTGTCATATCCGGGCAAAGCAGTATCTCGCCACCCGGTTCATCGGCAAGACGTCGCCGCCTGGGATCCCTTGTGTGGCTTGCCTGGTTGACGAGGCGGTTCGAATTCACCGACCCGCGGGCGGGCGAAGTTTCGTGCGCTGGGCTGGCTGCCGGGGGAATCGGGGCTGTTCTCGCTCCACTTAGTCGGTCAGCGTTCGTTTGCTGATGTTCGCTGCCTACCACCGGACCGGATGACACCCTGGACACGTGGACTGGGCAGGGAACTGGGGAAAGGCGGCATCGGGATCACGGTGAACAGCTTCTGATGCATACCGCGTTGATCGTAGTGGCCGCGCTGACGGCGGCCGTGGTCGTGGACCTGGTCTCCGGCGTGCTGATCCGCCGGGCTGCCCGTGGCCGCTACAAGTGGCTGCTGGAGCCGCTGCGGCACGCCTGCCGCCGCCCGGCGGCCGCAGTCCTGCTGGCCGGGGCGCTGTACTACGCGCTGCCGCCCGGACCGGCCGAGTGGCAGCGTTATCTGCGCCACGCCATCCTGCTGGTCCTGATCGCCGGAAGTGCGTGGCTGGTGATCAGGACATTGAGCGTTGCCGAAACGGTCTCGTTCAGCAAGCTGCCGAGCGATCTGGTCACCAGCCGGCGGATCCGGCGGGCCCGAACCCAGATCCGCCCGGTGCGGCGGCTCACCGTCGCCGTGGTTACGGTCGTCGCGATCGGCCTGATCCTGATCACCTTCCGGCCGGTACGCCTCTTTGGCATCTCCATTCTGACCTCGGCCGGGGTGGTCGGCGCGGTGATCGGCCTCTCCGCCCGAACCGCGCTCGGCAACGCGTTCGCCGGCGTCCAGATAGCCTTCGCCGACGGGATGCACGTCGGCGACGTGCTGGTGGTGGACGGCGAATGGGGCCGGGTCGAGGAGGTGAAGCTGACCAACGTGGTGATCCGGCTTTGGGACGACCGGGTGCTCATCCTGCCGACCACGTACTTCACTGAGCGGCCGTTCCAGAACTGGACCCGGAACGAGTCGCGGGTGGTCGGCAAGATCCAGATTCATGTCGACCACACCGCCGACCTGGACGACCTGCGCCGGGAGGCACGCCGACTGGTCGAGTCCTCACCGCTGTGGGACCGAGACCAGTGGGTGCTCCAGATGGTCGACGCCACCCCGCAGACCGTGGTCATCCAGGTGCAGGCCTCGGCCGCGGACGGCGCCAGCGCCTGGGACCTGCGCTGCGACCTGCGCGAGGGACTGGTCCGCTACCTGCGGGACCACCATCCCCAGTGGCTGCCCCGCACCCGTAGCCAGTACCAGCCCTGACCGGCGGCTCCGACGGGGCCGCCCGCGCCGATGAATGCATCCTTTCATTCGTGATCAAGGGCGGTTGAGCAGGCAGGCGGTGGCGGTGTGTCGCTGCTCCAATGAAGCAGCGCTCCACGACGTTGCGCTGCTTGTCGATCACGTTCTCGAAGGCCGGTGGCCGCCCGCCGGCGTGCCGGCAGGGTGGGCCGCCGCGGACGGAAGCCCGGCCGGGTGGTCGGGCACGGATCTACTCGTATGTCGACTGCCTGGCCGGGGAGCGATGATGTGGGCTTCGACCCGAACTCGGGCTTGGCCGAACACTCGTTCTACTCAGAGGGGGATCTCTCTCGTGGAGTGGCTCGACCGGTGGCTTGACGGACGTCTTGAGCAGCCGTCCCTTGACCCCGATCCTGAAAGCTGATGGAGCGCGATCAGCGCCAGGCCCAGCCCGATCACGTTGACGACCTGTCACAGCCGACTGTCCTGAGCCAAGGCCGCGACGATCGCGGGGTGGCCGGTCGCCGTCGAGGTGGGGGCGATCGACTGCCGCGCCGCTCCGCGGCTTGCCACCGGACAAGCGGTCCTTGCGCGCGGAGAGCCGCCGGCACGGCAAGTCGCCCCTCGCCCGAAGGCCGGGGGCGGTAGGTTGGGCGCCGCCGGGCAGCCGCGCCCACCGCGTAGCCGTGCCAGCCGCGTGCCAGTAGCCAGTGTGCGAGACGGTCCCCAGCTTTCATGATCGGGCATCACGACACCGCCGCTGACCCGGGCGATCCGGTCAGATCACGACAGCCGAGAACGATCTTCTAAACTGGCGGTCTGGCGCTGCTATGGTGCGGCCGTGCCGGATGCCGAGACCGTTGCCGTTCTACTTCGCCCGCTCCTGGGGCGACGCCTGCTTGCGGTGACCGAGGCGCGGCATTGGTACGACGAGAGGCCAGTGACGGGGACTGCCGGTCTGCTGCACTTCTGGCTGCACTTCGAGGGAACGCCAGCCATAATGGTCCACGGCTGTGGTGACCTGCTGAAGCTCACCGAGGAAGAGCCCTACTCGTCGTATGACATGCAGGAGTACGGACGGACCGTGGTCGGACCGGTCCAACCCACCGACTTGCTCAACGAGGTGGTTGGGCAATGCCTCGTTGATGTGGGCCTTGTCCAGGGATACAGCACGATTCCGGCTGTCGGCGGAACCGTGCTCCGCTTCGAGCGGACCGAACTGCTGGTCGCGACTCTGGCTGACGAGTGGATCTGCCAACCGGGGCCGATCCCGGACAGCCTCCGGCAGTATCTGTCGTTCAGCGGTTGGCTGGCTACCCTCGGCCCCACTGCTGAAGGGCAGTGACGGCGAGACGTCGGCACGTCACCGCCAGCCGTTAGCCGTCAGCTTCCCCGCCCGCTGTGCAGAGTGCGTGCAAGAATCGTGATTGCTGTGTGAGGCAGTTGACCCCGCAGGCCCAGGTCACGGCACTGCTCGCCAACCCGCCGCCCCCTTCCCCTTAACCGCGTGCTGCAGTCGTCAGCGTCAGCGTCCGGGGACCAGGTGGGGAACACACGGCATGCGCGATGGCGGCCGGCATGCCGTCGGCTGCACGGCCTGATCTTGGGGATAGCGTGTGTGAAGTGCGTGAATGTGTGGCGAAGCGTCCTGGGGGTCAAGGGATCGTCGGTTCGAATCCGGCCGTCCCGACCGCTTTACCTGGGGAGATGAAAACCTTCCCAGGTAACGGCGATAACATCCGGTAACGGATTGCATCCCTGCCTGCGCCCCGCCGGTCTGCTTCCGTAGTCCGGTGGATCTCTTTTGACCAGCCGAAGCGTTGAAGGCGCTGGTCATTGCGATGCTGGGTCCGGCGCTGCGCTGAAACCCGCCGGTGACGGCCGACAGGCCGCAGTCGTCACCCCGGCACCCGCGCTGGTCAGGCCAGGGTTGGCTCCTTGTTGGTCGGGGTGGACCACTGAAGATCCGCCTTTGGCCGTTGGTGGATCTCCATCTACGATCAGTGCAATGGCACACCTTACTGACCGATCTAGCCGCGCCCGCAGTAGGTGGTGACCGTGTTCGGTGCCATAGGGGCGCCAGAGGTTCAGCCGACCAAGGCGGCGGGAGAAGGGTGCCGATGACCGTCACCGCGACCTACACGATCCCTGGCATGCGCGTCCGAGACCACGTCAGCGAGGTGCCGCTGGACTGGTCTGACCCCGCCCGCGGCAGCATCCAGATCTTCGCCCGTGAGATCGTCGATCCCGTCCGGGCCGGGGAGGACCTGCCGTGCCTGGTCTACCTGCAGGGCGGACCCGGCGGGAAGGGCCCCCGTCCGCTCACCCGCTCAGGCTGGCTCCGCCAGGCACTGCGTGACCACCGCGTGGTCCTGGTCGACCAACGCGGCACCGGCCGCAGCGCCCGCGTCGACGGCCGCCGGATGAGCGCGTTCGCGACGGCCGAGGAGGCCGCCGGTTTCCTCTCGTGCTTCCGAGCCGACTCGATCGTGGCCGACCACGAGCACCTGCGAAAGACCATCTTCGGGGGCAGGCGCTGGTCCACCCTCGGGCAGTCGTACGGCGGCTTCATCACCCTGACGTACCTGTCGAGGGCCCCGGAGGGCTTGAGCGCCTGCTACGTCACCGGTGGCCTGCCCGGTCTCGACCCGTCGGCGGCGGAGGTCTACCGGCGCACCTACCCCCGCGTGGAGGCGAAGAACCGGGAGTTCTACCGGCGCTATCCGCACCAGGTCGCGCAAGTGGGCCGGATCGCCGACCGGGTGGCCGAAGGCGACGTGCTGCTGCCCGATGGCGACGTGCTCACGGTCCGACGGTTGCAGTCGCTCGGCATCGACCTCGGCATGACGCCCGGATACGAGCGCATGCACTGGCTGCTCGACGAAGCATTCTCCGGTGACGAGCTGTCGACGACGTTCCTGCACCAGGTGTTGGCCAGGACGGCGTACAGCGACAACCCGCTCTTCGCGGCCCTGCACGAGAGCATCTACGGACACGGCGCCGCTGCCACCGGCTGGGCGGCCCAGGCCGAGCGGGAAAGGCATCCGCAGTTCGCCGAGGACGCCAGGCCGCTGCTGTTCACCGGCGAGATGATCTACCCCTGGATGTTCCTGGAGATCGCCGAGCTGCGCCCGTTTCGCGACGCCGTGGAAGCGCTGGCCGTTCGGGACGAGTGGCCGCCGCTCTATGACCTCGACCGGCTGGCCGCCAACGAGATCCCGGTGGCGGCCGTCGTCTACCACGACGACATGTACGTGGACGCGGGTCTGCAACTGGACACGGCGTCCCGAGTGGGCAACGTCCGGACCTGGATCACCAACGAGTACGAACACGACGGCGTACGCGAGAACGACCGGGTGTTCGCCCGGCTGACCGAGATGATCAACGAGGTGGGGGGAGGCGTCGGAGACATCGGCGGAGCCGACCCGAAGCCGTCCGCTCCACCGCAGGAGGGGGTTTCCGTTGCGTGATGGCAGGCCGCCGAAGCTGTCCGACGTCGCGGCGTTCACGGAGTACATGACGACGGGCTGGGACGTGCCCGACCGTACCCCGTCGGTCGTGCCCGGCGCCGCCGAGGCGGCTGCCGCCCACCGGGCCCGCCTGGCCGAGGCCCTCCCGGGCCGCACCGTCGTGCTGACGGCGGGGGAGGCGCCTGTACGCAGCAACGACACGAGCTACGACTTCCGTCCGGACAGTGACTTCTTCTGGACGACCGGCTGTTCGGTCGAGAACGCCGTCGTGGTGTTGCGCGGCGGCGACGCGACTCTCTACCTGCCGCCGCCGGCCCAGCCCGGTGACCCTGGCTTCTTCTCCGACGCCCGTTACGGCGAGTTGTGGGTGGGGGCGGCGCCGGGGCTGGCCGACTGGGCGCGGGCGTTGGACGTCGAGGTCCGGCCGCGCGCAGAACTCACCGAGGACGTGACCCGGGACGAGGAGGTCGGGCGGACCCTCGCCGAATTGCGCATGTACAAGGACGAGTGGGAGATCGGCCAGCTCCGGGAGGCGGTGGACCGCACTGTCGAGGGTTTCGCCGCAGTCGTCCGCGAAATCCCCACCGCGATTGCCGGGCCGGGGGAGCGGTGGCTGCAGGGCACCTTCGACCGGTACGCCCGGACGTACGGCAACGGCCCCGGATACGCCACGATCGTCGGCAGCGGCCGGCACGCGCCCACGTTGCACTGGGTGCGCTGCGACGGCCCCGTGCTGCCGGACGAGGTGCTCCTGCTCGACATGGGGGTCGAGCTGAACAGCTACTACACCGCCGACGTCACCCGGACGTTCCCCGCCTCCGGGCAGTTCTCCCCGGCGCAGCGGCAGGTGCACGACCTGGTGGAACGAGCCCACCGGGCCGGGTTGGCGGCGGTGGGCCCGGGCCGCCGGTTCACCGAGTTCCATCACGCGGCGATGCAGGTGATCGCGCGGGGCTTGGCGGACTGGGGACTGTTGCCGGTCTCCGTGGACGAGGCGCTGTCCGACACGGGGCAACACCACCGGCGCTATCTGGTGTGCGGAATTGGCCATCACCTGGGACTGGACGTGCACGACTGCGGCCGAGCCGCGGAGGAGGCATATCAGGGTGCGGTCATGGCGCCCGGCATGGTGCTGACGGTCGAGCCCGGACTGTACTTCCATCCGCACGACCTGACCGTGCCTCCGGAGCTGCGCGGGATCGGTGTGCGCATCGAGGATGATCTCCTCGTCACACCCGACGGTCAGGAGGTGTTGTCCGACGCGCTGCCTCTGGAGGCCGACGGTCTGGAGAAGTGGATGGCGCTGCATCAATGATGTGACATGGCGCTGAGCACTTCCCCCCGTGCTATCGCCGAGGAGGCAGCAATGACCCCCGCAAGGCCCTGGTCCGGGGTGCACGTCGCGACGGCGCTGCCGCCAGGTGTCGCCGCCTATGGCCCCACCGACCCGTTCCCCGCGGGATTTCTGCCGTGAGCCCGGCACCGGTCCCGGACCTTCCTGATGTCGGTCGCAGAGAGAACCTCCGCGACCGGATCAGGGAGGCCCTGCGCGCGGCGATCATCTCCGGCAAGCTGGAGCCCGGCGTGGTGTACTCGGCCCCGGCGCTCGGTGCTCAGCTCGGCGTATCGCCCACACCGGTGCGGGAGGCCATGCTCGACCTGGTGAAGAGTGGCCTGGCCGTTCCTCATCCCAACAAGGGCTTCCGAATCACCGAGGTGTCCGAGGAGGACCTCGACAACCTGGCCGCCGTGCGACTGCTCATCGAGCCGCCGACCGTGCGGAGTGTCGTGGCGGTGATCCCGGCAGCGGACTTCCCCGAGCTGCGGGCGCTTGCGCAGGCCATCGTCGACGCGGCCGAGCGCGATGACCTGGTCGGCTACGTCGAGGCCGACCAGGTCTTCCACCTGACCCTGCTCGGATACAGCCGCAACCGGTTCCTGGTGGATGTCGTCTCCGACCTGCGCTCGCGGACCCGGCTGCTCGACCTGACCCCGCTGTTGGCCAGCGGCAGACTGGCCCGTTCAGCGGCGGAGCACCACGAGCTTCTGGACTTCGTCGAAGCCCGCGACCCGTCCGGGGCCGAACTGCTGTTGCACCGCCACATCGGCCACGTTCGTGGCCTGTGGGCAGGCAGCGCCAAGGACGCCTCCTGCGCCAAGGAGTCTGGCGTTGGAAGAACTCGGCGCGGGGTGAACCAGTAGTCGCCTCCGCCAAGATGGCCGCCAGGCGGCCGACCTCATCGCGGTTCAACGTGACAGTCGCCTGGTTACGTTCGTACGCGGTACCAGCCAACGAGCGGACTCGGACGACGAAGCGGTCCGACCTTGTAGGAGGCGGAACGACCAACGCCGCGTGGCCCGTCGTTCCGGCCTGGCCGGGGCGACGGGCGTCCTCGCGACGGTTGTCCGGTCCGGCGCCGCGAGGCCCGCATGCCCGACCTGGGTTCCGCTATTCGGTGCGCAGGGCCGTCGCAGTCCGGGTTCTGGCCGCCCACCCGGCCGGCAGCAGCGCTCCGAGTAGGGCCGTCAGCGGCCCGCCCAGCGCCAGCGCCGCCAGCGGGACCGGCCCGTACACGTCGAGCAGCGTCTCCGGCAGGTGCAGGCCACCACTGGCGGCCATCGCGGGGACGACGAGCCGCTGCATCGCGATGCCGGTGGGTACGCCGAGCAGATCGCCCACCAGGCCGACCCCGGCGATGGACGCGACCACCATGGCGATGGTCTGCCTCGGGGTCATGCCGAGCGCCTTGTGCACACCGAGTTCGTGTACCCGGTCGCGCAGGTCGAGGACGAGCATGTTGAACACACCGAGCGCGGCCACCGCGAGAAGTAGCAATGTCAGCGTGGCGGTCAGCCCATGCACGACCACCAGGAGCGGGTCGGTCTCGATGCCGTTCGGCCGCGCGGTCAGGCCCTGGGCGGCGAGCGCGCCGGTCAGCGTCTGCGCGTAGCCGCCGGCGTCGGTGCCGTCGGTGAGCGCGACGCGGTACTCGATGGGTTGCAGGGCAGGGATGGTGGCAGCGCCGGTGAACAGGCCGGTACCGCTCTCGAAGACTTCGCCGACGATGCGCAGACGCACGGCCGTACCCTCGATCTGGATCGTGAGGGTGTCGCCCACCCGGGTTCCGGTCGTCGTCAACAGGGGTGTGCCCACGACGGCCTCGCCCGGTGCGGCGAACCAGCGCCCGGACACCATCTCGAAGCCGTCCCATGTCGCGTCGCCGGTGAACGCGGTCACCGAGATCGGGTCGGCGACACCCACGACCGTGCCCGGCGCCTGTGCGACGCCGTAACTGGCTCGGGTGCCCGGCTGCGCGTCGATCGTCGCCAGCACTGCTGCCGGATCGGCGGTGGGAGCAGCAGGAGGCCCGGCGACCGGGTCGCCGCCCACCGTGACGTCCGCGGTGTTCTGTTGGAGGGCGGTTTGGATGCGCAGCAGCGACGTACCGAGTCCGGTCGCGAACGTGACCGCGGCCGCACCGGTCGCGACCGCGAGCAGGATCGCGGTCGTGCGCAGCGGTCGGGTGAACGGGCGGGCCAGGCCGAGCCCGACCGGCCGGCTCACCGGCAACCGAGCCGCCAGCCGGGCCGCCCACCGACCGCGTGCGGGCGAGGACGCGCGTCCGACCGCGATCGCGTCCACGGTGGGCAGGCGGCCGGCCCGCAGCGCGGCCGCCCACGCGGTCATCGCCACCACCGCCAGGACGCCGCCGGCGGCGAGGACCGTCACCCACCACTCGATCGTGGCGTTTGCGGAGCCGTAGAGCTGCTCGGTTTCGGCGAGCACGGGCAGTGCGATCACGTTCCCGATGACGGCGCCGGCGGCGGCGCCGGCGGTGGCCGGGAGCAACGCCTGCGTGACGTAGGCGTGGACGATGCCGACCGGCGTGCAGCCGAGTGCCTTGAGGATGCCGATCCGGCGGGTGGCGGCGCCGACCGTCCCGGCGACCACCGTGCCGACCACCAACACGGCCATCACGATGCCGAGCAGCGCGAACGCGACCAGAAACGGTACGAAGACGGCCGCGTCCTCGACGGCGTGTTGCCGCACGTCGAGCCAGGATCGGGCGACAGTGACCGCGCCGGAGGGCAACGTGGCGGTCACGGCGTCTCGGGCGGCCCCGACCTCCGCCGGGGTGCTCGCGGCCGCGAACCGGTAGAGCATCTGATATCCGCGCGGGGTGCCGGGAGCGTCGAGCGCGGCGACGGCGGATGGCAGCACCCAGGCGCCCGCGGTGGCGCTGACCGAGCGGGCCGTGCCGACCACGGTGAATCGGGTGCCGCCGGGTGTGGTCAGGTGGGTGCCGATCGGGATGCCGACGGCACCGCTGCCCATGACGAGTTCGTCCGGGCCGGTCGGCCACCGTCCGTCGGCCAGCTCGACCCGGTCGACGTCGCCGCCGGGGTCGGCGCGGGCGACGATGGTCAGCGGCGGCATCGGCATTCCTTCCCGCTCCTCGAAGGTGACCACCAGTAGCGGGTGCGGACCGGCGGTCGCGACGATGCCGGGCGCCGACGCCGTGGCCGTGAGCTGCGCCGGCGTGGCTAGGGCCGGGTCCGTCTGCACGGTCAGGTGGGCGCCATGCTGGGCGGCGAACGCGTCGTCGAACGGTGCCCGTGACGCGACCAGCAGCCCGGCGCCGAGCACGGAGGCGGTCACGGCGGCCGCCGCGACCAGGCCGATCACCGTGGTGTGCACCCGGCGACGGCGTACGCCGGACCGGATGACCCGGCCGAGGCCGCTCACCGTTCCACCTCGACCCGGCCGTCGCGCAGGTGGATCGTGCGGGTGGCGCACGCCTCGGCCAGCCGCAGGTCGTGGGTGACGAGCACGATGGTCTGGCCGCTGTGGTGCAGCTCGTCGAGCAGGTGCCGGACGTCCTCGCCCGAGGCGGTGTCCAGCGCGCCGGTCGGCTCGTCGGCCAGCAGGAGCGCAGGGCGGTTGATCAGGGCGCGGGCGACGGCGACGCGCTGGCGTTCGCCGCCGGAGAGCCGTCCCGGGTACGCGTGCGCGTGCCGGGCGATGCCGAGCGAATCCAGCAGCCGGGCCGCGTGTTCGCGCGCCGCGCGGGCCGGGGCGCCGGCCAGTTGGGCGGGCAGCAGCACGTTGTCCAGCACGGTCAGGTCGTCGAGCAGGTTGAAGAACTGGAACACCAGGCCCACGTGTGCGCGCCGGAAGCGGGCCGACGCGGCCTCGCCGAGCTTCTCCAGCCGGGTACCGGTGACGGCCACCGTGCCCGCATTCGGCCTGTCCAGGCCGGCGAGCAGGTTGAGCAGCGTGGACTTTCCGCTGCCGGACGGGCCGAGCACGGCGACGGACTCGCCGGGCTGGACGGTCAGCGACACGTCGTGCAGCGCCGGCGGGCCCTCGTCATAGCGGCGGGTCACCCCGCGTAGTTCGATCACCGGGTCGGTCATGTGTCGCCCCTCGGGTCTGGCCGGTCGTCTGGACGGCCGTGACGTTAGGGGCGGATCCGAGGTTCGTGCATCGGCCCGGCGAGGCAGCGGTCGTACCGTCGGAGTGGGATCTTTGCTCGGGGTCATCCCTGCGATGTAGTCGCCCTGCACACCGTGGCTGATGCCGGCTCCGGCGCGCGGCGGCGAGAATGGGCCCTGTGAGAGGCATCGTGGCGACGGGACCGCTGCCG
This sequence comes from Micromonospora sp. NPDC000121, assembly GCF_042899165.1. Classification (NCBI taxonomy): domain Bacteria; kingdom Bacillati; phylum Actinomycetota; class Actinomycetes; order Micromonosporales; family Micromonosporaceae; genus Micromonospora; species Micromonospora sp. NPDC000121. The sequence continues at coordinate 100,948 of NZ_JBIAZP010000015.1, read as the reverse complement.
AGGCCAGGCTGGCGGGCGATGCTGCTCGACGGAGCGCTGGCGGGTGCGCTCGGGCTCGTGTGCTTCCAGGCCGCGACGGACGATGCCGCGGTCCCGCCGCCGCCGTTGCCGCCGCCGTTGCCGCCGCCGCTGTTGACGGTCCCGCCGGAGGTGCAGCCGGCGGAGCCGGGATCGGTTCTCGGGGCGCTGCTGCTGGTCTTCGTCATGTGTGCGCCGCTGGTGCTGCGCCGCCGGTATCCGCTCGCGGTGCTCTGGGCGACGATGGCCGCCGCGTCGTTGGTGCTGGTGACGGACGGAGCCCGGCAGCCGAACCTGTATCCGTGCGTGGTGCTGGCCTGCCTCGTCGCCGTCTACAGCGCGGCGGCGCACAGCCCGTACCGGCTGCCGGCGCTGGCGTCCGTTCCGGTGGCCGCGTTGCTTGCCATGGTCTTGCGCGAGCTGATGCTGATCACGGTGGCCGCGGATTATCTGCCGTTCGTCCTGCTGGCCCCGCTGGTCGCCGCCGCCGGCGGTCACCACGTGTGGCGGCGCCGGGCGGGTGAGGATCGGCAGCGGCTCACTGCCGAGGCCCGCGCCCACGAGGCGGCGCTGCGCGACGCGGTCGCCGGTGAGCGGGCCCGCATCGCCCGCGAACTGCACGACGTCGTGACGCATCACGTGAGCGTGATGGTCATCCAGGCCGGCGCGGCCCGGACGGTGCTCGCCGCCGCGCCGGATCAGGCACGGGAGGCGCTGCTCGCCGTCGAGTCGACCGGCCGGTCCGCGCTGACCGAGCTGCGGCACGTGATGGGCCTGTTGGCGGGGTCCGCACCGGACGACCCGGAGGATCCGCAGCCCGGGATCGAGGGCTTGCCAGAGCTGATCGAACGTATGCAGGACGCCGGCGTGCCGGTGCGGCTGACCATCTCGGGCGAGCGCCGACCGGTCACCTCCGGCATCGGGCTGACGGCCTACCGGGTGGTGCAGGAAGCGTTGACCAACATGGTCCGGCACGCGCCCGGTGCCGCCGGCACGGTCGTCGTCGAGTATTCGCCGGAGACCTTGCGGATCGAGGTCGGCAACACCGAGCCCGGGATCCCGGCCGCGACCGGCGGGACGGGTGGGCGCGGCCTGATCGGGCTGCGGGAGCGGCTCGCCGTCTACGGCGGGACGTTGCGCGTCGGGGCCCGGCCAGGCGCCGGCTACCAGGTCGAGGCCCTGATCCCGTGGGAGGCGGCATGACGGTGCGGGTGGTGGTCGCCGATGACCAGGCGCTGGTTCGCACCGGGTTCCGCATGATCCTGACGGCCGGCGGAGTGGACGTGGTGGCCGAGGCCGCAACGGGCGCAGAGGCGGTCGACGCGGTCCGGCGCACCAGGCCCGACGTCGTGCTCATGGACGTACGCATGCCCGAGCTCGACGGTCTCGAGGCCACCCGCCGCATTCTCACCGGGATCGTCGGAGCGCCGCGGGTTGTCATCCTCACCACGTTCGACCTGGACCAGTACGTCTACGCCGCACTCGCGGCCGGGGCCAGCGGATTTCTGCTCAAGGACGTGACTCCGGAGCATCTGGTTGCGGCCGTGCGCATGGTCCAGGACGGTGACGCGCTGCTCGCGCCTGCCATCACCCGCCGCCTGGTGCGACGCTTCGCCCGCCGTGATCCGCAGACGGCGACGCTGCACCGGGACCTGGCCACGCTGACCCGGCGCGAGACGGAGGTCCTGCGCCTGCTGGCCGGCGGCCTGAGCAACGCCGAACTCGCGGCCGCGCTACACCTGTCCGAGGCGACCGTGAAAACTCACGTCGCCCGGATCCTCGCCAAACTCAATCTGCGCGATCGGGTTCAGGCAGTGGTGGTCGCCTACGAGACGGGCCTGGTTAGTCCCGGTTCGCCAGAGGACTGACCCGATCCCGCGCGGCAGGCCCGAGCCGGCGAAGGTTGCAGCCCTCGTAACTGAGCCCAGACTGTATCCGGATCTGCCGCGTGTCGGCGTACGCGCCCCGCTCACTCATCCAGCGACGAACGACCAGATCGTCTACGACAACAGGCCGAGCAGCTACGACCTCGATGAGTTCGGCCCGACGGCCATGACCTCCGGACGGTCGAGATCCACTACTGACGAGAAACCGATGACTGCGGGGCCAGCGACCGTCCGGCCCCGCAACTACCATGAGGTGCGATGACTGGACCACTGGGCTCTGTCGAGGTGCTGCTACCGCCAGAGCACGGCTTCATCATCGTGGCAGGCGCGGCCGCCGATTTTCTGGATGACCCCTTCTCCGGCGAGATGCCGCTCTGCTCCGCCGGCGACGACATCCTGTACCTGATGAGCGCGTCGGATTCCTATCACCGGGCCCGGGTCGTGCTCGAGTCGTGGGCCGCTGCCCCACCCGACGACGGCCAAGCCGTGGACGCGCGGCAGCAGGTGACCCTGGCACTGAGCGACGGCACCGTGCACGTCTCCGGCATGTTGGAGTTCCAAGCCAGTCCGATCCTGACCCTTGGGCCGCCGGGCCACTACCACGCTCAGGTCAGTGTCACCGGCCGCGCCGAACTGCGCCGGATCAGCGCCCAACCAGGCCACCCCATCCCCATCATCGACGCCGAACGCTTCCGGGTCCGCTTCTGGGCGGCTGACAACTGACAGTCGTCCGAGGAAGCGGATGCGCGCGGACCGCGCCGGACGAGGCGCCCAACCTGCAGGCGAGGGGTCACGGCCAAAGTGGTGGGTTCGCCCTGATCTTCCTGCTCACCCTCCTGGTCGCCGTTGCGGCTGGCGGGCTAACGTACCTGAGCGCCCACGATGTCGCGAAGGACCTGATCGTCGCCGGCACTGCCGCCGGAGGTTCGCTTAGTCATCAATCTGGCCTCGGCCGTGGGCACGGCGACGATGGAGATGGGGGTTGGGCCAGTCCTCGGCTACGGCGTGGCCGTCTCCCAGGCGACGGCGGTAACATCCGGTAACGGATGACCTCTGCCAGTGCTGCGCGAGCAGCGCATCCGTTTTCGGCTCGTCAGCTGCCGCGTGCTTCGACCTGCAGTTACGCGTCGGTCGTCGACGAACCGGGCCAGTCCTTCCATGATTCCGCGTCAAATGCTGTAGCTGCTGCTGGCCGTCGCTTGGTCGGGCGGTTCGACGATCCTGCTGCACGGCAGAGCTGGCGACTGGCGCCTGCGCGTTGTGGTGGGTGAGCTGACGGGCGGATAGGTGCCGGATCCGGCGGTTGCGTCGTGGTATGAACGCGCCGTGCTGAGCGGTGTTGATGATGATCTGTGGAGTCGTGCGGGCGAGCTGAAGCAGCAGTTGGTGGCGTTCTCGCAGCAGCGACGGTATGACCGGGCGTTCGACGATGTACTGGCGGACCAGCACGACGGGCACGTACCAATCGATGAGCACGCTTTGATGATCCTGTGGGACTACTTTGTCCTTGAGCACCGGCTGCGTAACGGTCGGACGGTGGTGGAGCAGTTCATCGCCGCGCACCCGGAGTTGTCCGAGCCGGAGCGTCAGATGCTGCTCGGGTGGCGGGACGTGGTGCAGGGGCCGTTCGAGGTGCAGGGGCGCGATGGGGCGGCGCTGGTCGTGGTGAATCTCGTGGATGAGTTGACCTACCGAGTGCGTTCCAACATGGGGCCGTCGGTGTTCCGGCGGTCACCGCGTCGCTCCTTTCTGCTTGCTCGCCTGGTGGCGGTGGGCGAAGAGTGGATGATCAGTGGCCCGATGAGTGTGTGGCGGGCACAGGAGCGTGACGTCGCGTACGAGATGGCGTTGGAGATGTCTCTGCGTGCGCCGGAGGCGGTGTACCGGAACCCGGAGAAGCTGGCCCAGGCGTGGGAGTTGCAACGTCAGGATCGGGACCGGTTCGTGCGGTTCTTCGGCAGCGACCTGGTGGTGGTGGCCGGCGATCAGGTCGTCGATCGGATGGCCGACTTCCACGCGTTCTGCCGCACGGAGGTGTCTGGCGCCCCGCCCTTCCGCGTGGCCGGGGACGAGGCGCCGGTGTGCGAGTTGCCGCCGGATGTCGTGGACGCGGAGACGGTGGCGATGATCTACGACGAGGTCGACGGGTTGAGTTTCTACGCCGAGTTTGCGTTGGTGGAGGCGGCGTTCGTGGATCCGGACCTGCTGCGCCGCCGCCGCTACCGGAAGCACACGCTGGCGTACCTGCAGGACGACAGCGTCGGCCCGTTGGTGCTGCGTCGGCTGGCCGCCCGTGATCCCGAGCGGGCCAGTGTGGTGTTCCGGCGGCTGTTGAAGAAGCCGCGTTTCGACTGGACCCGCGACGGCGAGGAACTTCTGCGCGCATACAAGCCGGAGCACCTCCGGCGGGTGCCGCGACCGCGGGTCAGTCCGGTCAGTGAGCGGCTGGCCGCGTACGCCCGCCGTCGCTGACGGCGCCCGTCACGGGCTGGGCCAGGTCCACTCGGGCCTGGGCAGGGCTGGGAACGGCATGAGGCCGAGGTGACGCCGGTAGGCGGCGTGGACCTAGGCGGTGACCGGGTGCGGCGGGAACGCCAGGTCGGCGAGGGCGACATCGCCCGCGCCATCCGGGCCTGTTCCAGGTGGCCCGGCAAGGGGTGCTGGTCCGTGAGGGGGGCACTGGAGCTGCTGGGCCGGGCCCGCCTGCTGATGGACAAGACCGGCACGCTGACCGCCGGTCGCCCCACAGGGGGCCGAGGCGGTGGTCGCGCTGGGCGGCGACCGGGATGAGGTGCGGGTACGTGTGCCGCCGTCCGCCCCCGCGGACGGTATGGGGGGTGGGACAGGGCCATCGCGGGCTTCCTCCTGGTGACTCGGCCGGGGCCGGGCATCGGGACGCGAGGTGTCGCCGGGTGTTGTCTGGAGAAGCTGCTCCCACAGGCAGGCGTTCGGCCTGCAAAGTGAGCGTTAACATGCCCGATAGTGAGCGCTAACATACGCACGACCTCCGATCGTGTCAACACTCCTACCTGCAACGAAATCTTCCGTTGACAAACAGGACACCGGGGGTTGACACCCACTGATGTTAACGCTCACACTTCTCCGCCAGATGGGCATTGGCTGCCAGCGGCAGAGCCGGGAGCCGGCCGCACGGGAGGGGCCCACCAAGGCGTCAGAAAGTTGGAGGAAGGTCCAATGTCGAAGAAGTTCCTCGCGGTCGTCGCCGGCGTGGCGCTGGCCGTCGGTCTGGCGGGATGCGGCGGTGACTCGTCCGCGTCGGGCGGCGGCGGAGCCGGCAACGACACCATCACCATGGGCTTCGCCCAGGTCGGTGCCGAGTCCGGCTGGCGTACCGCCAACACGAAGTCCATCCAGGAGTCGGCCAAGGAGGCCGGCATCGACCTCAAGTTCTCCGACGCCCAGCAGAAGCAGGAGAACCAGATCAAGGCGATCCGCAGCTACATCCAGCAGAAGGTGGATGTCATCGCCTTCAGCCCCGTCGTCGAGACCGGCTGGGACGCCGTGCTCCTCGAGGCCAAGCGCGCCAACATTCCCGTGATCCTCACCGACCGTGCGGTGGACTCGCAGGACACCTCGCTCTACAAGACCTTCCTCGGGTCCGACTTCGTCGAGGAGGGCAAGAAGGCCGGTGAGTGGCTGGTCAAGGAGTCCGCGGGCAAGAGCGAGGTCAACGTCGTCGAGTTGCAGGGCACGACCGGCGCCGCGCCCGCCATCGACCGCAAGGAGGGCTTCGCCGAGGTCATCAAGGCGGCCCCGCAGATCAAGGTCGTCGCCTCCCAGACCGGCGACTTCACCCGCTCCGGCGGCAAGCAGGTGATGGAGGCCTTCCTCAAGTCCAACCCGAAGATCGACGTGGTGTACGCGCACAACGACGACATGGGCCTGGGCGCCATCGAGGCCATCGAGGCGGCCGGCAAGAAGCCGGGCGTCGATATCAAGATCATCACGGTCGACGCGGTGCGCGACGGGATGCAGGCGCTCGCCGACGGCAAGATCAACTTCATCGTCGAGTGCAATCCGCTCCTCGGCCCCCAGCTGATGGATCTCGCCAAGAAGGTCGTCGACGGCGAGCAGGTGCCCCCGCGCGTGGTGACGGAGGAGACGACGTTCACCCAGGAGCAGGCGAAGACCGAGCTGCCCAACCGCCAGTACTGAGAGCGGGCGAAGCTCCGCCCACCGGCGCCCCCGCCACCCCGCGGATGGCGGGGGCGCAACCCCGGAGTCCGGCCCCCCAGCCGGTCAAGGCTCGTAGCACGTGATGGAGGACCACCATGTCGGTGGACGCGAAGCAGGCACCGCGTGTGGCCGAACCGGCCGCGCTCGTGCAGATGCGCGGGATCTCGGTGGAGTTCCCGGGGGTGAAGGCCCTGCAGGAGGTGGACTTCCGCCTGTTCCCCGGCGAGGTGCACGCCCTCATGGGGGAGAACGGCGCCGGCAAGTCGACGCTCATCAAGGCGCTGACCGGCGTCTACACCCCGACCGCCGGCGTCACCACCCTGCAGGGGCGGGAGGTGTCGTTCTCCGGCCCCGCCGAGGCCCAGGACTCCGGGATCAGCACCGTCTACCAGGAGGTCAACCTCTGCCCCAACCTCACGGTGGCCGAGAACATCCTGCTCGGCCGTGAGCCGCGGCGGTTCGGCGCCATCGATGGCAGGGCGACCCGGGCCCGCGCCGCCGAGCTGCTCGCGGACATGGGACTCCAGATCGACCCCGGCTCCGTCCTCGCCGAGCACCCCATCGCCATCCAACAGCTCGTGGCGATCGCCCGCGCCGTCGCCGTGGACGCCAAGGTCCTCATCCTCGACGAGCCGACCTCCAGCCTCGACCAGGACGAGGTCGCCGAACTCTTCCGCATCATGCGCGTCCTGCGGGACCGGGGCGTCGCCATCCTCTTCGTGTCGCACTTCCTCGAGCAGGTCTACGAGATCTCCGACCGGATGACGGTGCTGCGCAACGGCCGGCTGGTGGGGGAGCATCGCACCGCCGAACTCAGCCGTCTCGAGTTGGTCTCCCTCATGATCGGACGGGAACTCGGGGCGCTGGCGGAGGTCGAGCGGCTCGCCGGCCAGGCCGGCGAGGAGGCCTCCTCCGTCCCCGTGCTGCAAGCCACCGGAGTCGGCCGCAAGGGCTCCGTCGCGCCGTTCGACCTGCAGATCAACCGCGGTGAGGTGGTGGGCCTGGCCGGACTCCTCGGCTCCGGTCGCACCGAGCTCGCGCGGCTGCTCTTCGGGGCGGACCGCCCGGACAGCGGCCAGGTGACCGTCGACGGCAAGGCGGTGCACCTGCGCAATCCCCGCGCCGCCATCGCCGCCGGGATCGCCTTCTGCTCCGAGGACCGCAAGGGCGAGGGAGTGGTGGCCGACCTCAGCGTCCGGGACAACCTGATCCTGGCCATGCAGGCCGCCAACGGCTGGGCCCGGCCCATCCCTCGCAAGGTCAAGGACCAACTGGTCGAGAAGTGGATCAGAGCGCTGGACATCAGGCCGGCGAACCCCGACGCGCTCGTCGGGAAGCTGTCCGGTGGCAACCAGCAGAAGGTGCTGCTCGCCCGCTGGCTCGTCACCAAGCCGAAGCTGCTCATCCTCGACGAGCCCACCCGCGGCATCGACATCGGGGCCAAGACCCAGATCCAGAAGCTCGTCGCCGAGCTGGCCCAGGAAGGCATGGCCGTGGTCTACATCTCCGCCGAGCTCGAGGAGGTCGTGCGCCTGAGCCACCGCGTCGTCGTGATGAAGGACCGAGCCAAGATCGCCGAGCTCGACCAGCACGCGACCGTGGACGACATCATGCGGCTCATCGCCCACGTGGACGAGCGCTCCGAGGCGGTGGCGGCATGACCTCCACGCGCCCGCTGGACCGGTTCCGCAGCAGCGGGCTGCTGTGGCCCCTGGTCGCCCTCGTGGCGCTGCTGGCGGCCAACGCCGTCGTACGCCCGTCGTTCCTGGCCCTGCGGTTCCAGGACGGCCACCTCTACGGCAGCCTCGTCGACATCCTCAAGAACGGCGCGCCGACCATGCTGATCGCGCTCGGCATGTGCCTGGTCATCGCCACGCGGGGGATCGACCTCTCGGTCGGCGCGATCGTCGCCATCTCCGGCGCCGTCACCTGCTCCTACATCGCCGGGGCCGGCGACCCCACCAGCGCCGGGGCCGCCCTGACCGGCATGGGCGTCGCGCTGGCGCTGTGCGCAGTCCTCGGCCTGTGGAACGGTTTCCTCGTCGCCGCCCTCGGCATCCAGCCGATCATCGCGACGCTCGTCCTCATGACGGCCGGGCGGGGCATCGCCATGCTCATCACCGACGGCCAGATCATCACCGTGCGCAACCCGACGTTCCGCACGGTCGGCGCCGGCTTCCTGGTGCTGCCCGTCTCGATCCTCATCGCCATCGCCGTGTTCGCGCTCGTCGCCCTCGTGACCAGAAGGACCGCGCTCGGCCTGCTCATCGAGTCCGTCGGCATCAACCCCGAGGCCAGCCGGCTGGCCGGCCTGCGCGCGCGCACCATCCGGTGGACCGTCTACGTGTTCGCCGCCATCTGCGCGGGCGTCGCGGGACTGATGATCAGCTCGAACGTCAGCGCCGCCGACGCCAACAACGCGGGCCTCTGGATCGAGATGGACGCCATCCTGGCCGTGGTGATCGGTGGCACCTCCCTGGCCGGCGGCCGCTACAGCCTCACCGGGACCCTGCTCGGCGCGCTGATCATCCAGACGCTCACCACGACGGTCTACAGCATGGGCATCGCGCCCGAGATCACGCTCGTCTTCAAGGCCGTCGTCGTCATCGCCGTGTGCCTCCTGCAGGCGCCCAAGGCGCGGGCCGCCCTGCTGCGCCGCACCCGGCGACGGCACGCGCCGCCGGATCCCGACGCCGAGCCCGCGGCCCGACCGCACACGCAGACCCCGACCGCAGCGATGGTGGAGAAGGTGGCCCAGCCATGACGACCTCAGCAACGCCCGTCAAGGGCAGGGCCCCGCTCACGCTCGCGGGTCGCGGGTCGGTTCCCGGCCGCGTCGTCCCGGTGATCGCCACGTTCGTGCTCTTCGTGCTCCTCTTCGGGGTCGGCACCGCCCGCTACGACGGATTCATGTCCGGTCAGGTCGTGGCAAACCTGTTCATCGACAACGCGTTCCTCATCGTCCTGGCCGTCGGGATGACGTTCGTCATCGTCACCGGGGGCATCGACCTGTCGGTCGGCGCGGTCGTGGCGCTGTCGACCATGGTCGCCGCGGCCGGCCTGCAGGCGGGGCTTCCGGCGCCGCTCGTGGTGCTGCTGGTGCTGGCCATGGGGTCGACGCTCGGCCTGCTCATGGGCCTGGTCATCCACTACTTCGAGATCCAGCCGTTCGTCGTCACGCTCGCCGGCATGTTCCTCGCCCGGGGGCTGTGCTTCGTCGTCGGCGTGGAGTCGATCTCGATCAAGGACCCGACCTTCCGCACCTTCGCCACCACCGCTATCCCGCTGTCCGACGACGTCTCGATCACCTGGAGCGTGGTGATCGCCCTGGCCATCGTGGCGGTGGCCGCCTGGGCTCTGCACCGCACCCGGTTCGGACGTACGGCCTACGCGGTCGGCGGCAACGAGAACTCGGCCATGCTGATGGGCCTGCCGGTCGCCAGGGTCAAGGTCGGCGTCTACGTCATCAGCGGGCTCTGCTCGGCGATCGCCGGCCTCCTCTTCGCCCTCTACATGCTCTCCGGCTACGGCCTGCACGCCGTCGGCATGGAACTGGACGCCATCGCCTCCGTCGTCATCGGCGGCACGCTGCTCTCCGGCGGCGTCGGTTACGTCCTCGGCTCGCTGCTCGGGGTTCTCGTCCTGGGTGTCATCCAGACCTTGATCTCGTTTCAGGGCACGCTGAGCTCATGGTGGACGAAAATCGCGATCGGAACGCTGCTGCTCCTCTTCATCGTGATGCAGCGGGTCTTCATGCGGAGGCAGCCGTGACCACGGCAGCCGCCAAGGCGCCGGTGATGGCCGACGTCGCTCGCCTCGCGGGCGTGTCGCACCAGACGGTGTCGCGGGTGATCAACGGGTCGCCCAGCATCAAGCCGGAGACGCGGGAGCGCGTGCTCCAGGCCATCGAACGGCTGGGCTACCGCCCCAACACGGCCGCTCGCGCGCTGGTGCGGGGACGCTCCGGCATCATCGGCATCATCGGCACGGCCCGGACCCTGTTCGGTCCGACCAGCATCCACCGGACCGTCGAGGACGCGGCGCGCGCCGCCGGGTACTTCGCCACCTCGGTGAGCCTGTCGGAGGTGACGCGGCGGGCCCTCAGCGACGCCACCGAACACCTCATGCGCGTCGGCGTGGAAGGCATCGTCATGATCGCCGGGCACGACGAGGCGCTCGAGGTGGTGCGTACGCAGCGCTCCCAGGTCCCCTTCGTCGTGGTGGAGGGGGACCTGTCGAAGGCGTCCCGCACGGTCGGGGTGGACCAGGTGCTCGGCGCCCGGATGGCCACCGAGCACCTCCTGGAGCTCGGGCACCGCGAGATCGTGCACGTGAGCGGCCCGCTCAACTGGGCGGAGGCTCGCGCCCGGGTCGAGGGCTGGCGCGTGGCGATGCGGGCGGCGGGCCTGCGCGCGGCCGAGCCGGTCCCCGGCGACTGGAGCTCGCGGAGCGGGTACGCCGCCGGACTGCGGATCAACGAGATGCCCGAGACCACCGCGGTGTTCGCGGCCAACGACCAGATGGCGATCGGCGTGCTCCGCGCGCTGCACGAGTGCGGCCGGAGGGTGCCGCAGGACATCTCCGTTGTCGGGTTCGACGACGTCCCCGAAGCCGCCTACCTCATCCCGCCGCTGACCACGATTCAGCAGGACTTCGACGCCGTCGGTCGACGGGCGATCGAGGTCGTCACGCAGGCGATCAAGGGCGAGGAGCTCCACCCGTCGCCGTTGGTCAACCCCAAGCTCGTGGTGCGTGGAAGCACCGCGCCACCGACAAGGACCGGCTGATGAGCAACGACAAGTACGTGGTGGGCATCGACTTCGGCACGCTGTCGGGCCGGGCCCTCGTGGTCCGGGTCTCCGACGGCGCCGAGGTCGGGTCGGCCGTGCACGAGTACCCCCACGCCGTGGTCACCGACGCCCTGCCCACCGGCGAGGCGCTGCCGCCGGAGTGGGCACTGCAGGTGCCCCAGGACTACCGCGAGGTCCTCCGGGTGGCGGTGCCGCGGGCGGTACGGGCGGCGGGGATCGACCCCGCCGACGTCATCGGCATCGCCACCGACTTCACGGCCTGCACGGTGCTCCCCACCACGGCCGACGGCACCCCCCTGTGCGAGCTGCCGGCGTACGCGGACCGGCCGCACGCCTACGTCAAGCTGTGGAAGCACCACGCCGCACAGGGACAGGCCGACCGCATCAACGAGCTGGCCCGCCGGCGCGGGGAGGCGTGGCTGCCCCGCTACGGCGGTCTCATCTCCTCCGAGTGGGAGTTCGCCAAGGCGCTCCAGGTCCTCGAGGAGGACCCCGAGGTGTACGCCGCGACCGAGCGCTGGGTGGAGGCCGCGGACTGGATCGTGTGGCAGCTGTGCGGCACGTACACCCGCAACGCCTGCACCGCCGGCTACAAGGGCATCCTCCAGGACGGGACGTATCCGACGGCGGAGTTCCTCGCCGCGCTCAACCCCGGCTTCGCGCGCTTCGTCGCCGACAAGCTCCAGCACCCCATCGGCCAGCTCGGCGAGGCCGCCGGTCGCCTCACGGCGCAGGCGGCCGCCTGGACAGGCCTGCCCGAGGGCATCGCGGTGGCCGTCGGCAACGTCGACGCCCACGTCACCGCGCCCGCCGCCCAGGCCACCGAGCCCGGCCAGATGGTGGCGATCATGGGCACCTCCACCTGCCACGTCATGTCGAGCACCGTCCTGCGGGAGGTGCCGGGCATGTGTGGCGTCGTGGACGGCGGGATCATCCCCGGGCTCTGGGGCTACGAGGCCGGCCAGTCGGGGGTGGGCGACATCTTCGGCTGGTTCACCCGCACCGGCGTGCCCGCGGCGTACGAGGCCGAGGCGAACAGGCGCGGCATCTCGGTGCACGAGCTGCTCACCGAGCGGGCGGCCGGCCAGGCGGTGGGCGAGCACGGGCTCGTCGCGCTCGACTGGCACAGCGGCAACCGGTCGGTCCTCGTCGACCACGAACTGTCCGGAGTCGTCGTCGGGCAGACCCTGGCGACCCGCCCGGAGGACACCTACCGGGCGCTGCTCGAGGCCACCGCCTACGGCACCAGGGTCATCCTCGAGACGTTCCGTGACAGTGGCGTGCCGGTCTCCGAGCTCATCGTCGCCGGCGGCCTGGCCAAGAACCGCCTGCTCATGCAGATCTACGCCGACGTGACCCGGATGCCGCTGTCGGTCCTCGGCTCCGAGCAGGGCCCCGCTCTCGGCTCGGCGATCCACGCCGCGGTCGCCGCCGGCGCCTATCCCGGCATCACGACCGCCGCCAAGGCGATGGGGCGGGTCACCCGGGCGGCGTACGTGCCCGACGAGGAGCGGGCGGCGGCCTACGACGCGCTGTTCGCCGAGTACCTGGCGCTCCACGACTACTTCGGCCGGGGCGCGAACCCGGTCATGAAGCGGCTCAAGGAGATCCGCCGTTCCGCGATGGCCGCCACCGGCCGGGAGGAGAGCTGACCGTGACCGTCCTGACCGACGTCGACGCGACGATCCGGCGCCTGCGCGAGGAGGTGTGCCGGCTGCACGTCGAGCTGACCCGCTACGAACTCGTGGTGTGGACCGCCGGCAACGTGTCGGCGCGCGTGCCCGACCGCGACCTGCTGGTCATCAAGCCCAGCGGCGTGTCGTACGACAAGCTCACCCCGGACAACATGGTCGTCTGCGACCTGTACGGCGAGGTCGTCGACGGCGACCACGCGCCGTCGTCCGACACCCACGCCCAGGCGTACGTCTACCGCCACATGCCGCACGTCGGCGGCGTGGTGCACACCCACTCGACGTACGCCACGGCGTGGGCCTCGCGGGGCGAGCCGATCCCCTGCGTGCTGACGATGATGGCCGACGAGTTCGGCGGCGAGATCCCGGTCGGCCCGTTCGCGCTCATCGGCGACGACTCCATCGGGCGCGGCATCGTCGAGACGCTCTCGCAGAGCCGGTCGCCCGCGGTGCTCATGCGCAACCACGGCGTCTTCAGCATCGGCGCGACGGCCCGGGCCGCGGTCAAGGCCGCCGTCATGTGCGAGGACGTCGCCCGCACCGTCCACATCGCCCGGCAGCTCGGTCAGCCGCTGCCCATCAGCGAGCGAGACGTCGACTCCCTCTACGACCGCTACCAGAACGTCTACGGGCAGCGCTGACCCCGCCCCGGCCACACGAGGAGATCCACCCATGCCCGCTGACCCCCAGAACGCCCCCGAGCTGTGGTTCCTGACCGGCAGCCAGCACCTGTACGGCGAGGAGACCCTGCGCCAGGTGGCCGAACAGTCGCAGGCCATCGCCAAGCAACTCGATGCCAGCGGCGTGCTGCCCGCCAAGGTGGTCTGGAAACCGGTCCTCGTCGACTCGGCCGCCATCCACGCCCGGGTGCTCGAGGCCAACGCCGCGGCGTCGTGCATCGGTGTCATCACCTGGATGCACACGTTCTCGCCGGCGAAGATGTGGATCGCGGGAATGGACGCGCTGCGCAAGCCGATGCTGCACCTGCACACCCAGGCCGGCGCGGAGCTTCCGTGGTCCACCATCGACATGGACTTCATGAACCTCAACCAGGCCGCCCACGGCGACCGCGAGTTCGGCTACCTCACCGCCCGCCTCGGCGTGGCCCGCAAGGTCGTCGCCGGGCACGTCAGCAACCCCGTCGTCGTGGAGCGGGTCGCCGCCTGGGCCCGTGCCGCCCTCGGCGCGCACGAGCTGCGGACGCTACGGCTGGCCAGGTTCGGCGACAACATGCGCGACGTGGCCGTCACCGAAGGCGACAAGGTCGAGGCGCAGCTGCGGTTCGGGGTCTCCGTCAACACGTACGGGGTGAGCGAGCTGGTTGAGATCGTGGACCAGACCTCCGCCGCGGTGGTTGACGACCTGGTGGCCGAGTATCTCGACAGCTACGACGTCGCGGCCGAGCTGCGCCCGGGCGGGGATCGCCACGAGTCGCTGCGCTACGGCGCCCGGATCGAGGCGGGACTGCGCAGCTTCCTCTCCGAAGGCGGCTTCAAGGCCTTCACGACCAACTTCGAGGACCTCGGTGGTCTGCGCCAGCTGCCCGGCCTCGCCGTGCAGCGGCTGATGGCCGACGGCTACGGATTCGGCGGCGAGGGCGACTGGAAGACCTCGGTCATGCTCCGCACCACCAAGGCCATGGAGGCCGGCCGGCCCGGCGGCACCAGCTTCATGGAGGACTACACCTACCACCTGGTGCCCGGCCAGGAGAAGATCCTCGGTGCCCACATGCTCGAGGTCTGCCCCAGCATCGCCGGGCGCAAGCCGACCCTCGAGATCCACCCCCTGGGCATCGGCAACCGGGAGGACCCGGTGCGCCTGCGGTTCACCGCCGCCCCCGGCCCGGCCGTGGTGGTGGGCATCAGCGACCTGGGCGACCGCTTCCGCCTGACCCTCAACGAGGTCGACGTCGTCGAGCCCGACGAGGCGCTGCCCAGGCTTCCCGTGGCGTGCGCCGTGTGGGAGCCGCGACCTGACCTGTCGACCTCGGCCGAGTGCTGGCTGCTCGCCGGCGGACCGCACCACACCGTGCTCTCCAAGGCCGTCGGCACGCAGGAGTTCCGCGAGCTGGCCGAGATGCTGCGTACCGAACTCGTCGTCGTCGACGCGGAGGCCACGCCGGAGAAGCTCCAGCGGGAGCTCCGGTGGAGCGCCGCCTACCACCGCCTCGCCGAGCGTCTGTAACACCGCCCCGGCACTGTCGCCCGCCACCGTCGATCCGCACCGGGTCGAACGGGCGGTCGGTCGTGCCCGCGTGCACCCGGAAACCCCTGCTTCGGAAGGAGTTCCACATGTCACGTCCACACCGCTGGTCCGGCACCCGACGGCGCGGCCTACTCGCCGCGGCGCTCGCCGCGACCATCACCGCGACCCTGACCGGCCAGCCGGCCCGGGGAGAGCCCGTCGCCGAACCGGAGCCGCAGGTCGACCTGGCGCCACTCACCAGACCGTTCGTCATGCCCGGCTTCAAGGAGCAGGAGTTCAACGGCGCGCTCTTCGTCGGCGAGGGAGAGACCCGGTTCTCCGTGTCGGTCGACCTGCTGACCAAGGACAACAAGGTCGTCCACGAGAACATGGTGCCGAACATCCGGCGCATCGGGCCGATCGCCACCGACGGCTCGTACTACGAGATCGAGCTCAGCACCGACGACCGGGTCCTCACCGCGGAGAAGATCGGCGGGCTGCGGGCCACTCTCGAGCACCCCGAGAGCTGGGACGCCCAGGACGTGGAGGCGGCTCGGACCCAGCTGCCCACTCTCCAGGCCCGCTACGAGCAGATCCAGCGCGACCGCCGCAACATCGTGATCCGCTTCGCCCGGGTGGGGTCGACCGAACTCGTCGGGTCCGTGACCGCCCTCGACGACGACACCACCGTGTTCATCGACGCGAGCGCACCCTGGCTGGAGCCCAGCCGGTACGTCGTCGCGGGCGAGCGGGCCATGACGGGTACCACCACCGGGCTGACCGATCCCGGCAGGCAGGCGCACCTGCGCGTCGACACCAGCGCGCCCGCCGACAGCGGCGCGTCGTACGCCTCGCTGAAGGACATGCTCAACGCGATGGTGGGCAAGAGCGCCGCGGCCGGTGACGGCGCGGCGGCCCTGCGGTGGGAGCTCGACCGCGACGAGACGGTGACCTTCACCGCCCGCATGGGCGACGCGGCGCTCCCGGCCTCGCCGCGTTCGAAGGACGAGGCGCTCGCGCTCCTGACGCAGGCCCGGAGCCGGGTGAACGACGGCAGCGTCGACGGCGACGGCCGGGTCGGCCAGACGACGACGTTCATGCGCGACGCCATGGCCCTCAACGCCAACTACGACGAGAAGTTCAACCGCAGCTTCGTGATGTGGGGCCTCGGCGGAGGCGGCGACGACATCTTCAAGGGGTGGGACTCGGCCTGGGACGGCATCACCGCCCTGAGCCTCGACCCGGCGCTCGCGCTGGACCACATCCGGGACTTCTACGACCAGGGCGGGCCCCGGTACGACCAGCTCCATGCCGGCCCGATGCACGCCTACCTCGCCTGGCGGGCCTACACCCGCACCGGCGACCGCAGCGTCCTCGACCTGGTCTACCCGGTGATGGTGCCCTACATCGACCGGATGCGGGAGTTCGACACCGACGGCGACGGCCTGCTCGAAACCCCCTGGGCAGGGGCGCGGCTCGGCGGCCGCGGCAACCACCTCGGCCTCGACGACAGCCCGCAGTACTTCAACGCCATCCAGGTGCCGACCGACGGCAGCGACAACCGGGACAACACCAACCTGACCGACGTCGCGCTCAACTCGTACTACGGACTCTTCGCCGAGACCCTCTCGCAGATGGCGGGCGCGCTCGGGCAGGACGCCGACCGGGCACGGTTCGCGCAGCTGCACGCTCAGCTCGAGCGGCGCATGAACGACCGGCTGTGGAACGCCGAACGAGGGCTGTACCTCAACCGGTACCTGGACGGTACGTGGGAACCCACCACCACGCCGACGGTGTTCTACCCGCTGTTCGGCGGGCTGGCCGACCCCGACCGGGCCGAGATCCTGGTCCGGGACCACCTGCTCAACCCCGACGAGTTCTGGGGCGAGTACGCCATTCCGAGCGTGGCGCGCAACGATCCGGCGTTCTGCAGCGCCGGGCGGACCCACGAGGAGGCGCCGGCCTACCGCTACTTCCAGAAGCACAACGAGGAGGACGCGTGCGAGGAGTGGAAGGGGGCCGTGTGGCCGCCGATGAACGCCACGGTCTACGACGGCCTCAAGCGGTACGGATTCGACGAGCCGGCGGCGGAGCTGGCCACCAAGAGCAGTGACCTGTGGCTGTCCACCTGGGAGGAGATGGGCTGGTTCCCCGAGTACTGGGACGCCGAGCCGGGCCAGGTGATCAACGGCGCCGCGACCGACACCGCGTGGCGCACCTACAGCTGGTCGAACCTCATGCCGCTGATGGGTACGCAGGAGCTGATCGCCGACGAGCCGTGGGGTGACCCGCGGGGCGTGCGCTTCGGGACGCTCGGCCTGCCGGGCACCAACTCGGTCAACGAGGTGCCGCTGCACGGGCACCGCTACAAGGTGGTGGCCGGGCCCACGTCGACGGTGGTCCACCAGGACGGCCGCCCGCTGTTCATGGCCAACGGGGCGCGGGTCGTCGTACGGGACTTCGTGCTCGCCGACGGGACCGCCACCTTCACGGTCAAGGCGGACGGTGACGCCACCGTCCGGGTCTTCACCGACGGCGGGGGCAAGCCCCGCACGGTGCAGGTGCCGGAGGGCACCACCCACGTGCGGCTGTGACGTGGGGGCGGTTCGGGCGGCGCCGCGCGGGCGCCGCCCGGACCGCCCTCCACCGACGAAGGCAATCGAACTGTGCCGTCAGGGCCGCTCGGCGCCAACGCCCTGCGTCGGACGGTGCCAGACGGAAACTGGAGACGCGACGATGAACAGTCACGCGGGACTGGGCCGGCGGGGATTCCTCGGCGGCCTCTTCGGGGCCGGACTGGCGGTGGGGCTCGGCCAGCTGCCGGCGGTCGCCGCCGGGCCGGCCGGCACCGGTGCGCCGCCGCTGGCGGCCCTGCCGCTCGACCGGGTCCAGCTCCTGGAGAGCAGGTTCCTGGCCAACATGCGTCGGACCGCCGCCTACCTGCGGGAGGTCGACCTGGACCGGCTGCTGCACACCTTCCGACTCACGGTCGGCCTGCCGAGCGGCGCGCAACCGTGCGGCGGCTGGGAAGCGCCGAACGTGCAGCTGCGCGGCCACACCACCGGGCACCTGCTCAGCGGCCTCGCCCTGGCCGCCGCCAACACCGGCGACGCCGGGCTGGCGGCGAAGGGGTCCCGGCTGGTGGCCGCCCTCGCGCAGTGCCAGGCCGCGGCGACCGGCGCCGGGTTCACACCCGGCTACCTGTCCGCCTTCCCCGAGAAGGCGTTCGACGACCTCGAAGCCGGAAAGAACGTGTGGGCGCCGTACTACACGATCCACAAGATCATGGCCGGGCTGCTCGACCAGCATGTCCTGCTCGGCAACGAACAGGCCCTGACGGTCCTGCTCGGCATGGTCGAGTGGGTGGACACCCGGACGTCGAGGCTGTCGCGGGACGCGATGCAGAAGGTGCTGCACACCGAGTTCGGCGGCATGAACGAGGTGCTGACGAACCTGTGGTTCGTCACCAGGGACGACCGGCACCTGGAACTCGCCGCCCGGTTCGACCACGACGAGATCTTCGGGCCGCTCTCCGAGCGCCGGAACACCCTGGCGGGCCGGCACGCGAACACGGACATCGCCAAGGTCGTGGGCGCCGCGGCGCAGTGGGAGGCGACCGGTGAGGAGCGCTACCGCACCATCGCGACCTACTTCTGGGACCAGGTGGTGCAGCACCACACGTACGTGATCGGCGGCAACAGCAACGCCGAGTTCTTCGGCCCGCCCGGCCAGATCGTGAGCCAGCTCGGCGAGAACACCTGCGAGAACTGCAACAGCTACAACATGCTCAAGCTCACCCGGCAGCTCTTCCGCAACGACCCGGACCGCGCGGCGTACATGGACTACTACGAGTGGACGCTGCTCAACCAGATGCTCGGCGAGCAGGACCCCGACTCCGCGCACGGCTTCGTCACCTACTACACCGGGCTGTCCAACACCGCCAGCCGCAAGGGCAAGGAGGGGCTGGTCGCCGACCCCGGCACCTACAGCAGCGACTACGGCAACTTCTCCTGCGACCACGGCACCGCGCTGGAGACCCAGGTGAAGTTCGCCGACAGCATCTACTTCACCCGGGAAGACGTCCTGTGGGTCAACCTGTTCGTGCCGTCCGAGCTGGACTGGCGGGAGCAGGGGCTGCGGCTGCGCCTGCGGACGGAGTACCCGTACGACCCGACCGTGCGGCTCACCGTCGACCGCGGCGGGGACGCCGAGATCCGGGTACGCGTCCCGGCGTGGGTGCAGCGCACCGGGCGGCCCGCGACGCTCAGGGTGAACGGGCGCTCCGTCGGCGTGGTCTGCCGACCGGGCACGTACGTCGCGGTCCGCCGCACCTGGGTGACCGGCGACGTCCTGGAGCTGTCCCTGCCGATGGCTTCGGTGTGGCTGCCGGCGCCCGACAACCCCGCGGTGCACGCCCTGACGCACGGCCCGCTGGTACTCGCCGGACGGTACGGCGACACCCCGCCCGCGACCCTCCCGACGATCGAGCCGTCCTCGCTGACGCGCGTGCCCGGCACGTCGGACTTCACGGCCGTCGCCGACGGGCGGCCCGTGCGGCTGAGCCCGTTCCTGGACGTGCACCACGAGCACTACAACGTCTACTGGGCCGTGCGGCCCGTGCGGCCGGCGCCCAAGTTGGTGGCCCGCTACGCGTTCGACGACGGCGCGGGAAGGCTGGTCGACTCCACCGGGCGCTGGGCCGACGCGGCGCTCGCGGGCGGTGCCTCGCTCGTCAGCCGGGACAGCGGTGGTGCGGTGGCTCTCGACGGGCAGGGCGGGCACGTCGTCCTTCCCGAGGGCCTGCCCGCCAACCTGACGGAACTGACCGTGTCCGTGTGGGCCCGCCTGGAGTCCATCGCCAACTCCGCACGCGTCTTCGATCTCGGGTCGAACACCCAGACGTACATGTTCCTGACTGCCCGCACCGGTCGGGGGACGGCGCGGTTCGCCATGAAGCTCGGCGGCATGGAGACCGAGGACTTCGTCGACGCGGACCGGCCCCTGCCGACCGGAGCGTGGACGCACGTGGCCGTCACGGTGGGCGGGGGTACGGCCCGGCTCTACCTCGACGGCGAGCAGGTGGGTGTCAACGAACGGCTGGTGATGTCCCCGCTGCTGCTCGGCGCCACGCAGCAGAACTTCCTGGGCCGTTCCCAGAACGTCAAGCACCCCTGGCTGCACGGGGCGGTCGACGACTTCCGGCTCTACGGGGTGGCGCTCAGCGCCGGGGACGTCGCGGCCCTGCACGCCGGCACCTTCGACCGCTACGAGTGAGGGGGCTGACGCGGCGGGCTCCCATCACCCCGACACGGGACGAACGGCCGGCGGCGGCAGGGTCGCCGGCCGTTCGGGAGATCCTGCGAGCGGCACCCGCACGCCCGACTCAGACCTGAAGCGGTAGGCCGTTCTGGTGCAGCCGGAACGAGTCGAGGTCGTGGGGGTCGACGGCGAGACGGAGGTCGGGCAGCTGTCGCGCGACCCGCTCGAACATGATCCGGCCCTCCAGGCGGGCCAGATGGGCACCGAGGCAGAAGTGGATCCCGTGGCCGAACGCGATGTGCCTGCGTACGTCGGAGCGGTGGATGTCGAACAGGTGCGGCCGGTCGAACACCGCCGGATCGCGGTTGGCTCCCCACAACGACAACCCGACCCGGTCGAACGCCGGGATCCGCCCACCGCCCAGCTCGATGTCCCGGAAGGCGAACCGCGGTGGCACGATCTCGACCGGTCCGCGGAACCGGAGGGTCTCCTCGACCACCGCGGCCGCCAGCGACGGATCGTCCCGCAGCGCCCGCCACTGTTCCGGGTGGGTGAGCAGGAGGCGGATGCCGTTGACGATCAGGTCGACGGTTGTCTCCTGGCCGGCGATGAGCAGCAGTTGCACCAAGGCCACGAGCTCGTCGCGGTCGAGCTGGTCGTCCTCCGCCATCGCCACCAGCTCGGACATCAGGTCGTCTTCCGGGACCGCCCGGCGCCGGGCCGCCAGCCCGTCGAGGTACGCCCCGAACTCGAGGGTGGCGGCCGGGCCGTCCATGCTGGCCGACACGATCGCGGCGGACCAGGCTCGGAAGCGCGGCCGGTCCGGCTCCGGAACGCCGACCAGCTCCGCGATGACGTTGACCGGCACCGGGTCGGCCAGGTGGGTCACCGCGTCGATCCGTCCCCGCCGGCGCGCATCGGCGAGCAACCGGTCGGCGAGGTCGGCGATCCACGGCTCCAACCGGGCCACCGCCCGGGCGGTGAATCCGCCGCTGACCAGGCCCCGCAGCCGGGTGTGGTCGGGCGGGTCGAGGTTGATGAGCTGGCGGGCCTCGATCCTCGCCACCTCGGGCAGGTGGTGGCGTGCCGGCTGGCGCATGCCGGGGCAGTGGCGGTGCACCTCGTGCCCGATCTCCGGGTGGCGCAGTCCCGTCAGCACATCGGCGTGGCCGGCCACCACCCAGAGCCGGTTACCCGCCGGATCGATCTGGAGTACCGGTCGCCCGCTGTCTCGTACCCGGTCGTAGAACGCGTGCGGATCGCGGCGGACCGCCGGGTCCCACAACTCCGACATGCCGAACGTGGCGGCCACACCGCCTCCTCGATCAGGAAGTCCGCCTCGCGGCCGCCGCCCTTGGCTACTACCTCACGGACACGTCGATCGGCATGAGCGTGGGGCGGCAGGGAACGCCCACGACGTCGGCTCGGGCGGGAAGGTGAGCGTTAACATAGGACTGTTTCCGGGAGGTGTCAAACGCGGGACCTACTTGTACGTAGGTATTGACGGCAAGGATTGTTAACGCTCACACTCCTGGCATCGGTTGATCGCGGTCGCCTGCGGCGTGCTCGCCCACCGGCATGTGCCGTCCAGGTCGGCTTCCACGGGTGGACCACCGACCGGTCAGCCGACCCTCCAGACCCCGAGTCCAAATAGCGAACGACTCCCGCTCGTGGGCGCGGCCCCGCTCGTCCCGCGGATCCAGAGACCAGGAGCAGCCGTCTGGCCAGGCGAACTGGCCCAGGCGCCCCACGTGGAAGGACTGATCGAGAAGTGGCCCAATCCGACAAGGTCTCCGTCAATCGACGTCAACTGCTTCAGGCGTCAGCGGCCGGCGTGGTCGCGGTCGCCTCCACCACCGCGTTCCCGGCGGCTGCCCACGCGGCGCCGGAAACCGGGACGGCAGGCGGCCCGGCGGCGCCCAGCCCGACACCACCCGATCCTGGTCCCGGCGGCACCCCTGAAGTCCAGCCGTTCCCGCTGCGCGACGTGCGGCTGGGCGACGGCCTGCTCCAGGAGAAGCGCGACCGGATGAAGAACTTCCTCCGGCAGTACGACGAGCGCCGCTTCCTCGTGCTGTTCAACGAGCAGGCCGGTCGACCTAACCCGCCCGGTGTCGCTGTCCCCGGGGGCTGGGAGGACGGCGGGCTGCTCAGCGGCCACTGGGCCGGCCACTTCATGACGGCTCTGGCGCAGAGCTACGCCGACCAGGGCGAGCCGATCTTCAAGAGCAAGCTCGACTGGATGGTCGACGAGCTCGCGGCCTGCCAGGACGCGATCACCGCCCGGCTGGGCGACGACCCGGGAGGCGCCGAGCCGCAGGAGCCGCAGATCGGCCGGGTGCCGGGCAGGTTCGGCAACGGACTCCGGCTGAACGGCCCGAGCGCGGCGCAGCACGTGACCCTTCCGCAGGAGACGATCAGCCAGCTCACCGACTTCACCATCGCCACCTGGGTGAACCTCGCGTCCACCCAGAGCTGGAGCCGGCTGTTCGACTTCGGGCAGAACACCACGGTCAACATGTTCCTGACCCCGCGCGCCGGCGTCGCCGGCAACGTGCCGCGGTTCGCCATCACGGTCGGCGGATCCGGCGGGGAGCAGCAGATCAACGGCAACGCGGCGCTGCCGACCAACCAGTGGGTGCACCTGGCCGTCACGCTGGCCCAGAACACCGGAACGCTCTACGTGAACGGCCAGCAGGCCGGCGTGAACTCCAACATGACCCTCAACCCGTCCCACCTCGGAAACCCGGGCAACCGCTGGATCGGGCGGTCGCAGTACGGCGACCCCTTCCTGGACGCGACGATCGACGAGTTCCACATCTTCGATCGGGCCCTGAGTCAGCCGGAGGTCCAGTCGCTGCTCGACTCGCCGGCCGGCACCACCGGCGGCGGGACAATCGCCTGGTACCGGTTGGACGAGGACGAAGGCTCCACCCTCAGGGACTCCTCGCCCAACGGCCGCGACGCCGGCATCGTGGCGAACCAGGCCGGCACCGAGCTGTGGGTCCCCACCCACCCCGGCTACCTCGGCGCCATCCCGGAGGACGCGGTGCTCCGCCTCGGCCCGCCGAGGTG
The DNA here is from genome assembly GCF_042899165.1 of Micromonospora sp. NPDC000121. NCBI lineage: Bacteria > Bacillati > Actinomycetota > Actinomycetes > Micromonosporales > Micromonosporaceae > Micromonospora > Micromonospora sp. NPDC000121. The sequence continues at coordinate 77,827 of NZ_JBIAZP010000015.1, read as the reverse complement.
GGCGGTCTACGGCGGCAACAAGGACACCAACACTTGGGCCCCGTGGTACACGCAACACAAGATCATGCGCGGCCTGCTCGACGCCTACGAGCACACCGGCAACCAGAAGGCGCTCGACGTGGTCGTCAAGATGGCCGACTGGGCTCACCTCGCACTGACCGTCGGGGACAAGAACCACCCCGACTACACCGGCCCCATCACCCGGGACAACCTGAACTACATGTGGGACCTCTACATCGCCGGCGAGTACGGCGGCGCCAACGAGGTGTTCCCCGAGATCTACGCGCTCACCGGCGACGCGAAGCACCTGGAGACCGCCAAGTGCTTCGACAACCGGGAGTCCCTGTTCGACGCCTGCGTCGAGAACCGGGACATCCTCGTCGTGACGCCGCAGAACAAGCCCGGCCGGCGGCGTACCGACCGGCTGCACGCCAACACGCACGTGCCGCAGTTCATCGGGTACCTGCGCGTCTACGAGCACGGTGGCGACCAGGAGTACTTCCAGGCGGCGAAGAACTTCTTCGGCATGGTCGTGCCGCACCGCATGTTCGCCAACGGCGGCGCCGGCGGCAACTACCCCGGTTCCAACAACAACATCGAGATGTTCCAGAACCGGGACAACATCGCGAACGCGATCGCCCAGGGCGGCGCGGAGACCTGTACCACGTACAACCTGATCAAGCTGGCCCGGAACCTGTTCTTCCACGAGCAGGATCCGGCGTACATGGACTACTACGAGCGCGGCCTGCTCAACATGATCACCGGTTCCCGAGCCGACACCGCCAGCGTCAGCAACCCGCAGGTCACCTACTTCCAGCCGTTGACCCCGGGCGCCAACCGCAGCTACGGCAACACCGGAACCTGCTGCGGCGGTACCGGCCTGGAGAACCACACCAAGTACCAGGAGACCGTCTACTTCAAGTCCGCCGACGGCGGCACCCTGTGGGTCAACCTGTTCGTGCCGTCCACGCTGACCTGGGCGGAGAAGGGCTTCACCGTCACCCAGGAGACGAGCTACCCGCGCAGCGACCGCGCCAGGCTGGTCGTGGACGGCAGCGGTCCGCTCGACCTCAAGCTGCGCGTGCCGGGGTGGGTGCAGAAGGGCTTCCTCGTCACGATCAACGGCGTACCCGTGGACGTCGAGGCGAAGCCGGGGAGCTATCTGACGTTGAGCCGGACCTGGTCGCCCGGCGACACCATCGACATCCGGATGCCGTTCAGCATCCGGATCGAGCGGGCGCTGGACCGCCCGGACACGCAGGCGATCTTCTGGGGCCCCATCCTCCTGCAGATCCTGGGCAACCCGGGGGACGGCAACTATCGCGAGCTGTCCCTCTACCGCCACCTGAAGCGGGACGGCGACTACGCCCGCTCGGCGATCACCCACGCGAGCACCACCGCGGCCGGTGACATGCTCTTCACCACGCACGGCCTCACCCTGCGGCCGTACCACATCAGCGACTCGCAGCCCGTCTCGTCGTACTTCCGGCGGGTCGAGCCGACGATCGTGTTCGGGTCGATCGACACCGGCGTGCCGAACCACAAGCGGAACGACGGCCTGCCGCGCTACGACGTCCCTGTGTCGGGCATTCCCTCGCCGGGTAACGACGGCCCGACCTTCCTCGACCTGCTGTGGGACCAGGCGCCCTTCGCCAGCCACGGCGATTTCGTCTCGGCGGTCGCGCGCACCGCCGAGGCGTTCGTGACGGCGGGAGTCCTCACCGACGCGGAAAAGGACCGCGTCGTCTCGGACGCCGCCCGGGCGAGCAAGGAGCTCGCCCCGTAGGAGTGTCGCGGCGTCATCGGGCCCCGGCGGAAGGTATCCCACATACCTGAGCCTGGGCGGACGGCGGCCCGGGCGAGGGGAGTCGACCGGGCCGCCGTTCCGCCGTTGTTCCGAAGTGCCGGTTGCCGAGGTGAACACCTGCGATCGGGGCCGGGACCGTACAAACAACGGCTGATCGACCGACCAAGGGAGTCGCCAGATGACGACCGAGATCACCTCGGGGCAGGAGCCGGCCGCCGGGCCGGTGGGCGGTAACGGATGAGCAGTTGATCGCGATGCTGGCCGATCGGGCTCGTGGTGACGGGCTGAAGCTCACCGGTGGGGGTGGGCTGCTGCATCAGCTCACGAAGCGGGTTCTCAAGTCGGCGTTGGACGGTGAGATCACCGGTCATGTCGGCTACGACAAGCATGGTCCTGCTGTTCGGGGTAGCGGGAACATCCGTAACCGTTCGAGCATGAACGGTCCGGACCGGGACTACTACCAGCGCAAACGCGCCGAGGGACGCAAACACCAACAGGCGTTGATCGCCCTCGCCCGCCGCCGCGTCGACGTGCTGTGGGCCCTGTTCCGCGACAACCGGTGCTTCCAACTCCAACCACCGGCCCCACGCAATTGACCTGGTGGGCAGCAAGCGCGCCCGGAGCGGCTGGTCCCGCTGCGATTCGGTCGGGCCAGAACCTCTGGTAGGCAAAGCGGCCGGTCCGGCAAACTGAGCGGATCTCCTCGTCGGGCAGTCGTCCGACCTTCCAGCCTCCCGGGACGGGGACAAGGTGGAGCCCTACGGGACCGAACGACCTTGGCCCCTTCCGGGAAGCTGGTAGCCCTTGTGGTGCCCGGCGAGGTGATCCGCAGCGGCCTCTCGCCTCCCCACCCGGTGAGCCTGGGCTCAACGCTGTTGCGCGGGTGCAGATTCGATCGGCTCGTGCGTTAACCGCACCGTCCCTCCAGCGCGTTCATGTGATGGGAGGTACACATACACATGCAACGACCCCGGGAACTGACACCGCCGGACGGCTTCGCCTCGTTCGTGGCGGCGCGCTCCGATGCGCTGCTGCGTTCGGCCTGGCTGCTTACCGGTGACGCCGGGCGGGCCGAGGACCTGTTACAGACGGTCCTGGCGGACGTCTGGCGGCGTTGGGCCACGATTACGACTGTCGGGCATCCCGAGGCGTACGTGCGCAAGGCGCTGTTCACCACGTATGTGTCCTGGTGGCGGCGGCACTGGCGCAGCGAGATTCCAAGCCAACCACCGGACAAGTCCGAGCACGGCGACATAGCCGGGGAGTCCGCCAACCGGGACGCGGTACGCCGCGCCTTGGCCCGGCTCAGCCGGCAGCAGCGGGCGATCGTGGTGCTCCGCTACGTCGAGGACCTGACGGTCCAGCGGACAGCGGAAGTGCTCGGCTGCTCGCACAACACCGTCAAGGTGCAGGCCTCCCGTGCCCTACGGATTCTGCGTACCGATCCGAATCTTGAGCTGCTCGCCGCCTGGAGGTCACGAAATGACGCATGAAGATGAGGACATCAAGCGCCTGCTGACCGACGCTGTTCCTCGGCTGACGCCGCCGATGGATCGGGTTGGCGCGGTGGCGGCGCGGGTCCGCCGGCGCCGGCGGCGCCTGGTCGGAAGCGGCGTGCTCGCCGTGGCCATGGCCGTTGCGCTCGGCGTCGGAGGGGAGCAGATGATCACCGGCAACCACGCCCCTCCACTCCGAACGGCGGGCGACCCCGGCGGACAAGGGCGCTGGACCTCGTGCGCCGACGCCGCACCGGAGATGACCACGGCCGGCCAGAGGATCGGAGCCGGGGATGCGGTCGCGCTGCCCCGGCTCGATGGCGACTTCGCCCCGGTCGCGGCCGTCATCTGCGACTTGGAGACGCAGCAACGCCCCGATGGCGGGCAGGACAGGGTGGCGACGGAACGCCGTGCCGTCAACGTGGATGCCCTCGTCACCGCGCTTCGTTTGCCCGACGAGCCGCCGACCGAGGGACCGTGCACCGCGGAGGCCGTGGTGCTCCCCTGGCTCGCGCTGGTCGACGCCGACGGTCGGTGGGTGCGGCCCGACCTTCCTGTCGATCGCTGCGGCAAGCCCCGGCCCGAGGTACGTGAGGCCCTCGGCGCACTGCCGCTGACCACCGTGGCGACTCGGAAGGTGGCCGAACTCGTGTCTGCAGAGGCGGCCGCGGCCGGCTGCGAACAGCGTTGGAAGGACGTGATCGCGCTGCAGGCCACGCCGAAGACCGACGCCCCCCGCAAGGCCCTGCCGGAGCCCTTCCCCGCCGACCGCCAGATCCGCCTCTGCGTCTACGAGGTGCTGAAGAGTGAGTCGGGAACCGGTAACTTTGTGCACGGCACGGTGCTGCCGGCGGACCGTCGAACGGCAATCGAGCAAGCCCTCAAGGCTGCCGGACCGGCCGAGCCGTGCAGCGCGCGGGCCAGCCGGTTCGCTCTGCTGTGGTCCACGACCGGGGGCGACCCGGAGACGTACGTCGAACTCGACGGCTGCCACCGGATCATGGTGGTCGGCTGGGTCCGCTACCCGGGCGGTCCGGTGATGGCGCAGGGCGACGCCGCACTGGCCGAGCTGATCGACAAACCGTGAGCTATCGGCGAGGCCGATTCCGGCGGCCTCGCCGCGGTTGCTGTGGCCTCCGTCGGTCTGCTACGACGTGCGGTGGAACGCCTGACCGCGAGACATCACCCGCCCTCGTTGTGTCGGGTGAGCTGTCGAAGATCCTCTCCCTCAGGTGTGACATCCCACTTCGGGTGCAGCCAGTGAGCCTGTCGGCGAGGGTCATGTCGCCCCCAGCGACCGCGGTGTCGTACATCCATCGGCCTATCCCCGTCAGGTCGGTAGGCGCGGCCGGATGGAGCGGAACGTGGTGAGTGTTCGCCGTCGTTGTAGTCGCCGATCGCCGAGTAGTGCCCATAGTCGCCAATGACGATCGCCAGGCGGGTAGGGCAGTGGGGGCAGCCGAGGCGGTAGTACTCGACGTTGTTGACGAGTATCTGCTGCAGATCTGGCCGTCCCCCGCGGCGCCGCCTGCCACGCTCAAGGTGACGAGCCGAGAAGGGCACCGCCGGATCTTCGCAGCCTGACTGGCGTGCCCTTCCAGTCCGAGCCTCGCCAAGTCATGGCTGGTCTACGTAGTCGATGGTCGGCGCGCTTGGCTGTACAGCCACGAGTACATGCAAGCCGGCGGACGTGGCCAGCCCGCTGGCTACTGAGGGCGACCAGCGTGCGCAGATCGTCGGGTGGGGCGTTCGGCGGCGAAGGTCGACGATGTCGGCCAGGTCGCCGGGTGTGCCGAGGTCCGGCCTTACCGGGACCGGTCGCTGCCATTCGCGGATCGCCGTACGGGTGGCCTGGAGGTGCTCATCGGAGAGGGGCTACGACCGTGCGGCGAGGTTTGCGCAGCCAGCCGGTGTCGCCGAGGTGGGTGGGATGGCGCCGTGGCGTACGGCCAGAGCGGAACCCAGGACGACCTTCACCGCAGCGCCAACCACCGTTCCGTCGGCGCCACCCGGCCGACCCGCATAGAATCCGGCTGACCGGTACGAAACAGGCTATTCCGAGCCAGGCGTACTGTCAGACTGGCGCGGTGACGGAGGAACGACCGACGGCCGGAGGTGACAGGCGAAAGACCGCAGGGCGCACGCCGGTACGCGAGCACCTGCGCGACGCCGTCGCCAGCCTGCTCGGCAGGCGGCGGGTACGCGAAGGCACCCGGACGGCCACCGAGGAGCTGTTCTTCGACCTGGTCTTCGTGTTCGCGTTCGTCCAGCTCATCGCGCTGATCCTGAGCGACTACACCCCTCAGGGCGTGCTTCGCGGAATGCTCGTGCTGGCCCTGCTCTGGTGGTCCTGGGGCGCCTTCGCGTGGCTGAGCAACAACCTGCAGGCCAGCTTCGGGGTGATGCGGTTCGGGTTGTTCGTGGTCACCGGGATCACTTTCGTGATGGCGCTGTCGACCCTCGTCGCGTTCACCGACCGGCCCGGCGGGTTGTACGGCCCGCTCGTCTTCCCCACCTGCTATTTCCTTGTGCGCTCGCTGCACCTGGCGCTGTACGCGTACGCCGTCTCGGCCCAGCACCTGGCCCGGCACATCCTGGTGCCCGCAGTGCCGATGGTCGCCAGCACCGCCCTGCTCTTCTGTGCCGCACTCGTGCCACACCGACTCCTCACCGACCAGCGACAGGTCGCCATCGCCGTGACCCTCCTCTGGCTACTGGCCGTGCTCGTGGACTACGTGGGTAGCTTCACGTTGCCCGTCTGGGAGATCGGCATCTTCTCCGCCCGGCACTGGTGCGAGCGGTACGGGTTGATCCTGATCGTGGCCGTGGGCGAGAACATCATCTCGATCGGAACGGCCAGCTCCAACGTGTCGCTCAGTTGGCAGCTCCTGTTCGCCGTCATGCTGGCCATGACCGTCACCGGGGCGCTGCTCTGGACCTACTTCGACGTGGTGGCGCTCGTCGGTGAGCAGGTCCTCGAGCGGGCCGACCCGAAGACCAGATTCGCCCTCGCCCGGGACGCCTACAGCTACCTGCACCTCCCCATGGTCGCCGGCATCCTTCTGCCGGCTCTCGGGATACGCGAGCTCGTCAAGAACGTCGGCCGCATCGAAGGGCACCACCCCGACGAACGGCTCTCCGCCATCGGTCTCTTCGGCCTCTACGGGGGGATAGCCCTCTTCCTCCTGGCCAACGTCGCCTACCAGCTGCGGATCGCCCACACGATGAGGACAATCATCTGGACCCGGGTGGCCGCCGTTCTGGTGCTGGCCGCGCTCGTCCCTGTCGCACGGCGGATATCGGCCGTCGGCGCGCTGGGCCTGCTGGCGGCTGTCTCCTTCATTCTGATCGTCGTGGAGGTCATCGTGGCCGATGGGCAGCGCCGCCGCCTGCGCGAGTCGGGCCTGGCCGACCGGATGCAGGTTTGAGCAGACGTCGACGACCGTGAGGGCGATCAGGGCGCGGCGCGGGGCAGCGGGCACCGGACGACGATACGTAGCAGACTTGTGACCAAAGATCGATGCTGGCGAGCCGGGTTACTTCGTCCTCCTTGTTGTTGCCCGGCACTGCGCCGGCTGCTGACGGCCAGGCGGCAAGGTCGGCCAGCTGGGCGAGGCGAGCCCGGATGCCGGAGCGCTGGTCAGGTACGCGGGGTACTGCGTCGAGCGCGGACCGCGCGTCGGTCGTCGGGTACGGTCCGGCCCCGGGCGGTGCGAGAGGTTGCCAACGAGCGGCCCAGTAGGCGAGCACCTGGCCAAGTTCGGCGACGCGCGGCTCGTGAGCCTGCGATACCAAGTTCGGTTGAAGTCAAGCTGAAGCTGCCAGCTCGGTATGAGAAACTCTCGGGCGTGGCGGTGGCGCAGCGCGCCCGTGCAGGCGGACCAGGTAAAGCGGTCACCGCGATGGCGCAGCGTCGGTCGAGGGATACTCGTCAAACCGGGTCAGTTCCAGGGATCGGCGTTCGGATTCTCGCCGAGCATCCGCGCGCTCTTTCATGGTTAGCATCAGCCACTACGGTAGGCCCGTGGCAGAACGACTCACCGGTGCCGAGTTCATCGCCCGGGCCCGTGAGAAGCACGGCGACAGATACGACTACTCGCTCGTTCAGTACGCCAACAGCCAGGCCAAGCTGACCATCATCTGCCCCGAGCACGGCGAGTTCCGACAGGCGCCGGCGAAGCATCTCTCCGGGCAGGGGTGCGCCTCCTGCGGAGGCCGGGTCCGGCTGACGACCCCGCGCTTCATCGACAGGTCGCGCCGGGCCCACGGCGATCGATACGACTACTCACTGGCCGAGTACGTCAACAATCGCACCCCAGTGACGATCTTCTGCGGCGATCATGGGCCATTTCAGCAGCGGCCGGAGACTCACATGGCCGGCGGGGGTTGCCCGCGATGTGCCGACCGGGAACGCGGCCTAGCCCGAACAGGCACGACGGCGGCCTTCCTCGCCGCGGCTGCTGAGGTGCACGGCGACCGGTACGAGTACACCGGGGTGCGGTACGTCAACAGCGAGACCAAGGTGACGATCATCTGCGCTCAGCACGGCCCGTTCGAGCAGTTACCGGCAAGTCACATCGGCGGGGCTGGCTGTCCGGCGTGCGGCATCGCGCAGCGAGCCCAGAAGCTCACCAGCACAACCGAGGAGTTCGTTCGGAAGGCACGAGCGGTCCACGGCGAGACCTACGACTACTCGCGGGTCGAGTACGTCAAGGCGCAACTCAAGGTCACGATCGGCTGCCTGGCCCACGGTGACTTCCAGCAAACCCCGAACAGCCACCTCAGTGGCAGCGGTTGCCCAAGCTGCGCGCAGGAGGCCATCACCCGGGCGCAGACCGACACCGCCGAGTCCTTCGTGCAGAAGGCGCTTCTGGTGCACGGCGCGCAGTACGACTACTCGCAGGTCGAGTACCTGCACAGCCAGACGAAGGTCACGATCCGCTGTCGCGAGCATGGCCCGTTCCAGCAGACCCCCTCAAGCCACCTGGTCGGCGCCGGTTGCCCCAGGTGCGCGCACCAGACGATCGGCACGGCAAACGCGGATACGACGGAGTCCTTCGTCGAGGAGGCGCGGCGTGTCCACGGTGAGAGGTACGAGTACTCACAGGTCGACTACGTGCGCAGCCAGGTGAAGGTCACGATCGTCTGCCCTGAGCATGGCCCGTTCCACCAGGTGCCCAACTCCCATCTGAGCGGTCGGGGCTGCCCCGAGTGCGGCCTCCGGGGCATCTCGCTGGCGCGGGCCGGCAACCTCGACTCGTTTCTCGACCGGGCTTTCGTCGTCCATGGCAGCCGGTTCGACTACTCCCGGGTCACGTTCGCCGGCTCGCACGTCAAGGTGACGGTCCTGTGCCGCGACCATGGTGAGTTCCAGCAGACGCCGGCCAGCCACCTCAACGGGAGTGGCTGCCCGTCGTGCGCTGTCGAAGCGCGCCGAATCGCGATCGCTGGCACGTCCGACCTCTTCGTCGCCCGCGCCAAGATTGTTCACGGCGACACATACGACTACTCCGACGTCGACTACCGCAACGCGATGACACCGGTCGCCATCATCTGCCGTCGGCACGGCCCGTTCACGCAGATCCCGCCAGTTCATCTGGGTGGGAGCGGATGCCGCCGATGCTCGACGTCGAAGGGTGAGATCGCGGTCGCTCGCCTCCTCACCACACTCGGGCTGGAGTACGAGCACCAGTGGCGTGACCACGACTGCCGAGACGTCAGGGTTCTCGTCTTCGACTTCGCGCTCGTCGAACACCGGATGTTGATCGAGTTCGACGGGCCGCAGCACAGTCAGCCGGTCCGCTGGGGATCGATGTCGCAGGCGGAGGCCGTCGCGCTGTTCGATGGCGTACGACGTCGGGACCGGATCAAGAACGACTGGGCGGTGGCCAACGGCTGGAGGATGCTGCGCCTGACCGACGCCACCACCGTCGAGCAGGATCTGACCTCCGCCCTGGTCGCCGGTGGAGTCCTGAATACCCAGTCAGCCGATCACCTCGGTGACCTGGCCGGTGCCCGTCTCGTGTGTCCCAGGACGTTCGACTGATCGACCTCAACGGCCGATGTCGAACGAGCCCACCCTCTCGACGAGCCAGGTCACATCGGTGCCGCTCGTAACCTCGACCGGCTCGGCGGCTCGGCAGAAGACTCGCGCGCCCGCGGCCACGCCATCGAGCCACATCGAACCGTCTCGCACTCGCAGCCAGGTGCCCTCGCGCATGGCGAGCACCGGGACGTCATTCTCCTCGAGGAACTGTGTGAGCCGCTCCTCCCGGGTCTCACCCTGGTGGGTCGAGGCCGCGTCCGGGTCGAGGTAGTGGGGGTTGATCTGGAAGGGCACGAGGCCGAACGTCTCGAAGGACGGCGGTTGGACGATGGGCATGTCGTTCGTCGTACGCAGGCTCGGCGTCGCGACGTTGGTGCCGGCACTCGACCCGATGTAGGGCATCCCCTCGGACACCCGGGCGCGCACGACGCTGATCAGGCCGAGTTCGTGGATGGCCTTGACGAGGCGGAAGGTGTTGCCCCCGCCGACGAAGACTGCCTCGGCGTCGGCGACCAGGTCGCGTGGCGTGCCCTCGTGCGCTCCTCGGACGGTGATGCCGAGTGGCTCCATGGCCCGACGGACCGTGTCGGTGTAGCCGTCGTGGTCCGCTAGTGCGAAGGGGACGAACACGATGGAGCGCGTGCCGTCGAGGGCCTGGAGGATCGCGTCGCGCGCATGCTCCAGGTAGGCCCGCCCCGGGGCTGTCGAGTTGGACAAAAGCAGGAGGTTCTGGTGGGCCTGGGTCATGGTGTCTCCTCGGTGCGGCCGATCTGGCTCGTCGGCGCGGCGTTCAGTGGGCTCGGGTCACCTTGGTCTGCCGGGCTACGACGGCCGAGTGCGCCCGGTTGTCGAGCAGGGCGGACAGTTGCTCCGCGGCGGCCCTCAGCGCGGGCAGGTGGTCCCGGATGTCGTCTGGACGCGCCGGATACTTGCTCTCGCCGAGGCTGAGCGAGCCGATGGGTCGTCCTCTGAGCATGATGGGGACGGCGAGCGCCCTTGTGGCGTAGTCGTATTCGCCCTCTGAGTAGGCGTAGCCCTGCGCGACGGTCTCGACGAAGAACCGTTCGAGCTCGTGCTCGTCGACCTTCGTCAGCTCGGTGAATGTTGCGAAGACGCGACCGGAGATGAGGGCGCGTCGTTCGTTGCTGTCGAGGAAGGCGAAGTAGGCGCGGGAGGTGGCTCCCGCGTTGGCCGGGTACAGCTCGCCGACGAGCGGATGGCTGCGCAGCGGTTCACCGCCGTTGACGGCGGCGGCGCAGCGGACGTGGAGCCCGTCCGGGACGGCGAAGATGGCGGTGCGATCGGTCTGGAAGGCGAGTGGCTCGAGCACCCGCTGGGCCAGGGTGGCCAGCCCTCCCGTGCGTTCCCAGACGGCGGCCATCCGCCACATCGTCGGCCCGAGGCTGTAGCGCCGGGTGACCGGATCGGCGTTGAGGAAGCCGCGCGCGGCGAGCGCGGCGAGGATCCGCTGCGCGGTCGACTTGTCGATGGCGAAGGCTTCGGCAAGCTCCATGACACCCCAGTCGCGCCGCCGCTCGGTGAACGACAGAAGGACCTCCAGGGCGCGGTCCACGGTCTGGAGCGGCGAGCGGGGGCGAGGGCCGTTGTCTGACATGGGTCCTCCGGGATGGGTGGGACGTGTGAGAACCTACCGCACCCTGATCCGACTCGGGACGCCCTCTCATATACAGAGAAGATATTGCACGGGGGTGGCGGACACGCGAATCCTGGGTGGCGCCGAGACCAGGTCAGACCCAACAAGCGCAGATTGGAGGTGGCCGTGAACCACGTGGTGCGACGAGTCCTCGCGATGATCCCGGCGCTCCTCGGCGTCGTGCTCTGCATCTTCCTTCTCACCCGCGTCCTGCCCGGTGACCCGGCCCGAACTCTCGCGGGGGAGCAGGCTGACCCGGCGACCGTCGAGAAGATCCGCGCCGAGATGGGCCTCGACCAGCCACTGGTCGCCCAGTTCGTCTCCTACGTGCGCGGCCTCTTCGCCGGCGACTTCGGGTTCGCGTGGCACACCGGGCAGCCCGTGCTCACGGACTTCGCCTCCCGGCTGCCGGCGACGGTCGAGCTCGCCATCGTGGCGATCCTCATCTCACTGCTCGTGGGAGTCCCGATCGGGGTCATCAGCGCCACGCGTCGCGACCGGCCCATCGATCACGCCAGCCGCATCTTCTCGCTGGTCGGGGCGTCGATGCCGCTCTTCTGGCTCGCCCTCATCGTGATCTTCGTCTTCTACAACAAGCTCGGGTGGGAGCCGGCTCCGCTGGGCCGCATCGCCCAGGACGTGAACCCCCCGACGTCGATCACCGGGCTCTACGTCCTCGACTCGCTCCTGACCGGTGACGTCGTCGCACTCAAGTCGTCGCTGGCGCACATCATCTGGCCGGCCATGTGCCTCGCCACCGGGAGCACGGCGATCATCGCCCGGATGACCCGGTCCGAGATGCTCGAGGTGATCAACCAGGACTACGTGCGCACCGCCCGCTCCAAGGGCCTGCCGCCGGCCAGGGTCATCCTCAAGCACGCGCTGAAGAACGCCGCCCCCGTGATCGTGACCGTCGTGGGCCTCCAGTTCGGCCAGCTCCTCGGGGGCGCGGTCATCACCGAGACGGTCTTCAGCTGGCCCGGCATCGGTGCCTACGTCGTCCAGTCCGTCCTCGCGACCGACTACGCGCCGGTCCAGGCCTTCACCCTGCTCGCCGCGGTCGTCTACCTCACGGTCAACCTCTGCGTCGACCTGATCAACGGCCGCCTGGACCCGAGGATCGAGAATGCCTGACACCCTGTCCGCCACCGCGAGGGGCCACCGGGCCGCGTCGGCCGACCGGGCGGAACCCAGGCCCACGACCGCCTGGCGCCTCCTGATCCGCAACCGCCTGGCGATGGTCGGTCTCGTCTTCATCGCGATCTGGACCATCGGCGCTCTCGCGGCCGACCTGCTGCCGTACTCGCCGACCGAGACCGGAGCCGGCGGGCTCCTGGAGCCACCCTCCAGCGCACACCTCTTCGGCACGGACAACTTCGGCCGCGACATCCTCGCCCGGGTTCTCGCCGGCGGACGGATCTCGCTCTGGACCGGCCTCATCGCTGTCGGGATCTCGCTGCTGATCGGTGTCCCGATCGGCGCCATCTCCGGCTTCGTCGGCGGCGCGGTGAGCGCGGTGCTCATGCGGGTGATGGACGTGCTCCTCGCCTTCCCGTCGCTCGTGCTGGCCATGGCGATCGCCGCGGCCCTCGGCCCTGGCCTGGCGAGCGCGATGGTTGCCGTGGGTGTGGTCGGCATCCCCGAGTTCGCCCGCATCGTCTACAGCCAGACCCGCTCGCTGCGGGAGCGTGACTTCGTCGAGGCGGGACGCGCCATCGGCTTACGGGACCGGACCATCCTCATCCGCCACATCGTCCCGAACACGGTCGCCCCGATCCTCGTCCGAGCGACCCTCGGCATGGGCTACGCGATCCTCACGGCCGCCTCGCTCAGCTTCATCGGCCTCGGCGCCCAGCCGCCGACGCCGGAGTGGGGCGTCATGATCTCGGACGGCCGTGGCTACATCATCAGCGGCGAGTGGTGGATGACCCTCTTCCCCGGCATCGCCATCGCCACCTCGATTCTCGGCTTCAACCTCATCGGCGACGGCCTTCGCGACGTCCTCGACCCGCGCCTGCGGACGAGCCGATGACCCGGTGCGGACCCTGCCACAGACGCCAGCCCGCCCACCCATCCCCCACCCTGACCTGAAGGAGAACAGCGTGAAGCGCAGCGCCACCCTGGCCGCCGCGGTCGCCGCCACCTTCCTCGCAGCCGGCTGTGGAGCCAACGCCAATCAGGGCGGCTCCTCGCAGGCCGACGGGGCCGGCAAGGACACCCTCGTCGTCGCCTACTCCGAGGGCGGCAAGACCCTCAACCCCGCCGAGGCCAACGACGTCACCTCCGACACGTTCGTCGTGGCGGCCTACGACCAGTTGGTCACGTACGACCGCACGACGGTGGACGGCAAGCCGACCGCCAAGACGGACACGATCGTGCCGATGCTGGCGGAGTCGTGGGCAGTGAGTGCCGACTCGAAGAGCTACACCTTCAAGATGCGGCAGGGCGTGACGTTCGAGGACGGCTCGCCGCTGGACTCCGACGACGTCGTCAAGTCGTTCGACTTCATCAAGAAGTCGAGCTCGGCGAGCTTCCTCTACGGCATGGCCGGCATCGACACCGTGACCGCGGTCGACCCGCAGACGGTGAAGATCGACCTCACCGCACCGAACCACCTCTTCCTCCAGATCCTGCCGATGTACTCGTTCTCGATCATCAACATCGACAAGGTCAACGCCGAGGGCGGCAGCAAGTGGCTCGACACCAACACCGCGGGTTCCGGCCCCTACCGGCTGACGAAGTGGGACCCGGCGACGGAGGCCGTGCTCGAGCGTAAGGACACGTACTGGGGCGAGAAGCCGGCCCTGCGCAAGATCAACACGAAGTTCATCGGCGAGGCGAGCAACCGCGTCCAGCTGCTCAGCAAGGGCGAGGTCGACATCGCGCTCGAGGTGCCGGCCAAGGACGTCGACGGGCTGTCGAAGCAGTCCGGCATCACGATCGACTCCCGGGCCAGCAACAAGGTCCTCTTCTTCGGGATGAACAACGCCATCAAGCCGTTCGACAACCCGAAGGTCCGTCAGGCCGTCTCGTACGCGATCCCGTACGACAAGCTCATCAACGACGTCATGAAGGGCCAGGCGTCGCCGATGCGCTCGTCCGTGGCCAGCTCGACCCCGGGCTTCAGCGCCGCCGGCAATGCCTACTCGTACGACCTCGACAAGGCCAAGGCGCTGCTGGCGGAGGCCGGTTACCCCAACGGCTTCAGCTTCGACTTCACCCTCGGCAGCGGCTTCCAGGACTGGTCGGACTCCGCCGTGCTCATCCAGGCCGAGCTGGCGAAGATCGGCGTGACGATGAACATCAACAACATGGCGCGCCCGCAGTTCCTCGAGGCGCTCGCCACGAAGAAGGTGCAGAGCTACATCACCCGCTGGACCTCCTTCGTCAACGACCCGGGCTACCACCTCGGCCTCCTGCTGACCAGCGACGGCACGAGCAACTACGCCAACTTCCACAACACCGAGGTCGACAACCTCTGGAAGCAGGCCGCGACCGAGCCGGACCAGAAGGTCCGCAACGACCTGTACGGCAAGGCGCAGGAGATCATCAACACCCAGGCGCCGTGGGCGTACCTGTACGAGTACAACATCGTCGTCGCGCAGCGCGAGGGCGTGCAGGGGTACACCTCCTACCCCGACGGGATCATCCGCTTCTTCCAGATGAGCAACAAGGGCTGACGCCGAAGTAGGAGAGGCGTGCCGCCGGGCCCGCCGCCAACCCGACACGCCCGGCGGCACGCCATCTCCACACCATCGCGAACCCCATTCCCTGCGGGCGAACACACCACCTGGAGCCTGACGTGACCACGACATCCCCGGACTGGGAGAACCGGGTCCTCGACGAGATCGAGCGCACCCGGGACGAACTGCTGACGCTCGCCGGAGACCTCATCCGGATCCCGAGCGAGAACCCTCCGGGGGACTGCACGGACGTCGGCACCTTCATCGCCGACCATCTGCGCGCCCAGGGCCTCGACCCCGAGGTCCACGACGCGGGTGATGGTCGCCTCAGCATCGTCGTCCACCGTGCCGCGAGCAACGCCGCGGTGGACGACGACCCCACCTCGGCGCGCCACCTCGTGCTCGCCGGCCACACCGACGTCGTCCCCGTCGGTGACCTGAACCGCTGGACGTTTCCCCCCTTCGCGGGGGACATCGTCGACGGTTACCTCCGCGGTCGCGGGGCGAGCGACATGAAGGCCGGCCTCGCCGGCGTCATCCACACGCTCGTCGTCCTGCACCGCCTCGGCGTCCCGCTCGCCGGGCGACTGTCGCTCGCGGCGGTCCCCGACGAGGAGCAGGGCGGCTCGCGCGGGGCGGACTGGCTCCTCGACCAGGGCGTCCTCGACGGCGCGACCGGCGCGATCATCGCCGAGCCCGCCGAACGCACGCACCCGACGATCGGCCAGAAGGGCAGCAACTGGTTCCGGATGACGATCGACGGCAAGCCGGGGCACGGCAGCCTCCAGCCGCTGCACGGCGTCAACGCGAACCTCCTCGCGGCCAAGGCCGTCATCGCCCTGCAGCAGCTCTGGGACATGAAGCCGTCGCCGCCCGAGGACGTGCTCGACCTCATCGAGCGGTCGAAGACGTTCGCCGAGGAACGCGAGGGCTACGGTCCCGGCATCGGCGCCGTCTTCGAGCACGTCACCGTCAACATCGGCACGATCCACGGCGGCACGTCCTCCAACGTGGTCGCGGACCGGTGCGTCGTCGACGTCGACACCCGCGTCCCGATCGGATTGTCGCGGGCCGAGGTCCTCGCCCGGGTCGACGAGCTGCTCGCCGAGGCGGGCGTCGAGGCGACGATCGAGCCGATCGGCTTCCGCAGCGAGCCGAACTGGACGCTGCCGAGCGACCCCATCGTCACCGAACTCGTCGCGGCCCTGCGCGAACTGACCGGGGACCCCACCTCGGAGGGTGTGCTCCAGTGGGCGTCCTCCGACGCCCGCACCTTCCGCAGCCACGGCATCCCCGTGCTCCAGTACGGGCCGGCGGAGCTGGCCACCATCCACGGCTTCGACGAGAGGGCACCCGTCGCCGACGTCGTCCTCGCCGCGAAGACCTACGCCCTGACCACCCTCCGGTACCTCGGCGTCGCCGAGACCGCCGTCGAAAGCGAATGATCATGCTGTCCCACGTCCTTACGGCCCTCGACCTCCTCGACCGCCCCGACGCGTCGGGCAAGCTCGTTGCCGAGCACCTGCGCACCCTCGGCGACGAGGCCTGCTCGATCACCGTCGAGACGGTGGCGGGCGACCTCGGTTCGACCGACTTCATCCAGGTCACCGTCCCGGGCAGCCGCGGCAAGACCGTCGGCGGCGACGCCCCGACGCTCGGCGTCGTCGGGCGTCTCGGCGGTCTCGGCGCACGGCCGGAGCTCATCGGCTACGTGTCCGACGGTGACGGGGCGACCGCCGCCGTGGCCACGGCTGCCAAGCTCCTCGCGATGCACGCCCGCGGCGACGTCCTGCCCGGCGACGTCGTCATCTCGACGCACATCTGCCCCGACGCGCCGACCCGGCCACACGACCCCGTCCCCTTCATGGACTCGCCCGTCGACATCACCGCGATGAACGAGCACGAGGTCACGTCGGAGATGGACGCCGTCCTGTCCATCGACACCACGAAGGGCAACCGCCTCATCAACCACCGGGGCATCGCCATCTCCCCGACGGTCCGCGCCGGCTACATCCTCCCCGCCAGCACCGACCTGGTCAGCGTCCTGGAGACCGTGTCGGGCGAGCCAGCCGTCGTCTTCCCGCTGTCGACGCAGGACATCACTCCGTACGGCAACGGTCTCCACCACCTCAACTCGATCCTCCAGCCGGCGGTCGCGACGGCCGCGCCGGTCGTCGGTGTGGCCATCACGACGGTGACACCCGTGGCCGGCTGCGCGACCGGCGCGAGCCACGAGGTCGACATCGCGCTGGCCGCGCGCTTCGCCGTCGAGGTCGCCAAGGGCTTCACCGCGGGTGCGCTGTCCTTCCACGACGAGGCCCAGGCGGCGCTCCTCGAGAACCTCTACGGCCCGGCCACCCACCTGCAGACGAGCGGCAAGGCCCCCGCGGACGCCTGAGCGGGCGCGCGCGACCGAGCCCAGCGGCACACGGAACAAGGAGCACGGACATGGCTGAGACCCTGCTGTCGATCGAGAACCTCTCGATCCGCATCGACACGTCCCGCGGCCCGATCCATCCGGTCCGGGGCCTCGACCTGGCCATCGAGCGCGGCGAGATGGTCGGGCTGGTCGGTGAGTCGGGCTCGGGTAAGAGCGTCACCGCCATGTCGATCACGGGACTGCTGCCGGCGCGGCAGGCGCGCATCACCGGCGGGCACATCCGCTTCGACGGGCGCGACCTCGCCGCGCTGTCGGACCGGCAGATGCGCCGGATCCGCGGTAAGGACATCGCGACGATCTTCCAGGAGCCGATGACCGCCCTCAACCCGGTCTTCACGATCCGCGACCAGCTCACCGAACCGTTGCGCCAGCACATGCGCCTCGGTCGACGGCAGGCGGCGGACCGGGCGGGCGAACTGCTCGACATGGTGGGGATCCGCAACACCGCACGTGTCCTCGCCGGGTACCCGCACGAGATGTCCGGCGGAATGCGCCAGCGGGTCATGATCGCCATGGCCATGGCGTGTGAGCCGAAGCTGCTCATCGCCGACGAGCCGACGACCGCGCTCGACGTCACGACCCAGCTGCAGATCCTCGACCTCATCATGGACCTGCAGGAGCAGCACGGGACGGCGGTCCTGCTCATCACGCACGACCTCGGTGTCGTCGCCCAGACCTGCCAGCGGGTCGCCGTGATGTACAACGGTGAGCTGCAGGAGACGGCGTCGACGGAGCAGCTCTTCGCCGCGCCGCAGGCCGACTACACGAAGCGGCTGCTCAGCTTCATCCCCTCCGCCAACGAGCACGTCGTCGAGGCGGTCGAGGCGCTTGCCGAGGGCAGCACGGCGCGCGACGACTCGGGGCCGGTTCGCGTCGAGGCGGACACGGACGCTCCGCCGGCCGCACCCGACGACGACGCGCCGGTGCTGCTCGAGGTCACCGACCTGACGAAGGTCTTCACCGGGCGGCGCCGCCGTCTGGGACGTCCGGCCGACACCGTCAAAGCCGTCGACGGCGTGTCCTTCCGGGTCCGCCGTGGCCGCACGCTCGCCATCGTGGGCGAGTCCGGCTCGGGCAAGTCGACGACCGGCCGGGCCCTGCTGCGCCTGCACGAGCCGACGTCGGGAGCGGTGACATTCAACGGGGTAGACCTCCTCGCGGCGAATGACGACGAGTTGCGTCGTCTCCGCTCCGAGATGCAGATCGTCTTCCAGGACACGTACGCCTCGCTCGACCCGCGATGGACGATCCACCGGGCCCTCGCCGAGCCGCTGCGGTTGCACACGGACCTCGACGACGCGGCGATCCGCGCCCGCATCGTCGAGGTCCTCGAAACGGTCGGCCTGCGGGAGGGGGACATCGACCGCTTCCCGCACGAGTTCTCGGGAGGGCAGCGCCAGCGGATCGGCATCGCGCGGGCCCTCATCCTCAACCCGAGCCTCGTCGTCTGCGACGAGCCCGTGTCGGCACTCGACGTGTCGGTACAGGCCCAGGTGCTCGACCTCATGAAGCAGTTGCAGCGGGACCTCGGTCTCACCTACGTCTTCATCTCGCACGATCTGTCCGTCGTCGAGATGATGGCCGACGAGATCGTCGTCATGAGCCAGGGCCGCGTCGTCGAGCAGGGCAGCGTCGAGCAGATCTTCACGGCGCCCCAGCACCCCTACACCAAGGCGCTCCTCGCCGCGATCCCGATCGCCGACCCCAACGCGCGGGTCGACCGGGCCGCGCGGCGCCGCATCGTCGAGCGTGGCGTCGCGGCTGCCGACCTGCCCGAGAAGGAGGCGGCGTGATGAACGCCGTCTCGGAGGGCGGGGCCCGCAGCGTGAGGCCGACGCTCGGTCTCGTCACGATCGGCCAGGCACCACGCGTCGACCTCATCCCCGACGTCGAGGCCGCCCTCTCCGGCGTCGACTGGGTCGAACACGGCGCGCTGGACCTCCTCGACGCGGAGGGCATCGCCCGGCTCGCACCACACGGCGGGGAGCGCACCCTTGTCTCCCGGCTGCGGGACGGCTCGCGGGTCCGCCTCGGCGCGACGAGCATCGCCCCTGCGCTCGACGACGCCATCCGACGGTGCGTAGCCGACCACTGCGGGGCCGTCCTCGTGCTGTGCACCGGCCGCGTCGAGCACGGCCCGGCGTCGGTGCCGGTGCTCCACGCGGAGGACCTCGCCCACGACCTCATGGCGCGGCTCGTCGTCGGTGAGGGTCGCCTGGGTGTCCTGTGCCCCGTGCCGGAGCAGTTGAGGGACATCCGGGAGCGGTGGGAAGGGCGCCTGTCCCGCGCGGTCATCGCGGCAGCCGTAGACCCCTACACGGCTGGACTCGACGAGGTAGCGGCCGCCGGACGAACGGTCGTCGCGGGCGGAGCCGACGTGGTCTTTCTCGACTGCATCGGCTACACCCGGCAGCAGCGGGACGTGCTTGCCGCCGAGGGCATCCGAGCCGAGACCGCCCGCCATCTTGCCGTGACGGGCGCGGTGCGTCTCCTCGCTTCCGCCTCGCGCGTCGACCATGAACGTCCACCGGGTTCATAACCCGACAAGGCCAGCCTTCGGTCCGGACGTGGGCCTGTGTCGACTGACCGGGGTCGGCAACCAGATCTGTCATCCATGCGTCGCTGTCCCGCCGTCACCGTGCCGAGGACGTCGTCTCCTTCACCCGGCCGGCCGCGCCGCCGTTACCCGTCTCGCCGAACACGCTGTCCCGCACGGCAGGAAGATCACCGGCCGTCGCGCCGCGCACGGCACGGCGACGGCTTGCTCGTACGACGACCGCCGCCGTCACCACTGCGGCCACGGACATCGCCGCCGCCTGCATCAGCGGCACCTTCCTGCTCCGTCGACGCCTCATCTCGCCCACCCATCTCGCTGTCGAGTCCCACCATGTCGTTCCCATCGTGAGGACACCGCAGCGGCCGTGGGGCCCTGTTCGACGCAATCGACACGGTCGGGTCATTCCCGCGCAGACACGCCGCCGGTGAGTGCGCCAGGCGCGATCGCGTGATCACGAGCGGAGCTCGCCGGCCGCCCGAGCCCGCCCGTACGGATCCGAACACCCCCGAACGCCTGGTCCCGGCCCCGACGGCGCCGGCGTGGATACGTTCTGGACCCAGTGCCCTGAGGGCAGCCGGCGGTGGGACAGGACGGGGGCGGAGTGACCGAGCGCGCCGCGACGTACGCCGAGGTGTTCGCGGTGCGCGAGTACCGCTACCTGTTCGTGGCGTACCTGCTGTCCCTGGCGGGTGACCAGCTCACGGCCGTGACCGTGGCGTACCTCGTCTACACCGGCACCGGCTCGGCCGCGCTGGCGGCGGCCGCCTACGCCAGTTCCTACCTCGCCTGGCTCGTGGGCGGACCGCTGCTGTCCGGCCTCGCCGACCGGTTCCCCCGGCGGCGGATCCTGGTCGCGTGCGACCTTGCCCGGGCGGCGCTCGTCCCGGCGGCGGCGCTGCCGGACCTCCCCGCGCCCGCCCTGGTGGCGCTGCTGTTCGCGGTCAACCTGATGCGGCCGCCGTTCGTGGCCGCGCGGGCCGCGCTGATGCCCGAAGTACTCGACGGTGACCGTTACGCGGTGGCGAACGGCGTGGACAACATCTGCGCCCAGGTCGTGCAGGTGCTCGGCTTCGCCGTCGGGGGGAGCCTGGTGGCGCTGTTGTCGCTGCGCGGTGCGCTGCTGGTGGACGCCGGCACGTTCCTCGTCTCCGCCCTTCTGATCATGATCGGCGTTCGTTCCCGCCCCGCGCCCCGGCCCACCGGCCGCCCGGCCCGCCGCGGCCGGGCGACCGGCCTGCGGGTGATCTTCACCGATCCGCGGCTGCGCGCCTACGTCCTCGTCCTGTGGGCAGCCAGCGCCTTCACCTACGCCGCCGAAGGGCTGATGGCGCCGCTGGCCCGACAGTACGGAGGCGGCGCCGGCACCGTCGGGCTGTTGCTGGCGGCGGCGCCGACGGGGATGGCCCTCGGCGGGGTCGCCCTCACCCGGCTCTGTCCGCCGGCGGCCCGGCCACGACTGATCCTGCCCCTGGCCGCGCTCTCCGCCGGGGTGCTGGCGGCGACCTGGCTCGTCCCTCCACTGTGGGTCGTTCTCCTGTTGTTGGTGCTGGCCGGCGCCGCGAGCGCCTTCGCCATCCCGCTGAACGCGTTGTTCGGCCGGGCCGTACCGACGCAGTACCGGGGACGCGCGTTCGGGGTGGCCATCACCGGTCTGAGCGGGCTCCAGGGGGCGGCGATGGTCGTGGCGGGTCTGGCCGCCGACCGGTGGTCGGCGACCACGGTGATCGGGTTCAGCGGACTGTCGGGCGCGGCGGCGGTCCTCGCTCTCGTACCGCTGTGGCCGCGGCGGTCTGCCGGCACGCCGGCGACGTTCGAGGTCCCGGTCGAACAAGGCCGAACGACCTCGACCGCCGACAGCCCTACCGCCGAGGCGGGCGGCGGCCGACGCTGAGATCACGGGCGGGCACGGGGCCGCCACGAAGGGAGAGGAGAAGCGCATGCGCAGCGTCCGCCAGCGTGGCGTCAGCTGGACCTGACCCTGACGTTCCATCACGTCGGCGACCGCCTCCGGCTCCGACCTCACCGCCGGAGGAGGCCGACAGCTCTCACGAGAGGAGGTGCGGGCGATGCGGAAGGACGACTGCACTGCCTGAGATCCGTGAACCACGGTGGGTGGTCACCGCGGGTGACCACCCACCCCCTCGACGCTGGAGGAGTCATGCGCGGTCAGGGTGGCCACCCGCTCACCATGGGTCAGCTCTCCATGTGGCGAGCCCTCTCGGTGCGCCCTCCAGAGCAACTCTGGGAGTCCAACCAGGACGTGGTCTGGCCGGTTCCGGCCGCAACCACCGAGGAGCAGGTGTGCCAGGCGCTCACCGCCCTGGCGGTGCGGCACGAGTCGCTGCGCACCGTCTACCGGCCGGCGGACGAGCCCGACGCCGTGCGGCAGGTGGTCCTGCGCGACCCGCTCGTGCGCTTCGCCGAGGCGTCCGTACGGGAACCGTTCGACCTGGCCGCCCAACCGGCGTGGCGGGCCTGGGTGCGTACTCCCGACGACGGTGGACCGCCGCGGGTCCATCTGGTGATCCACCACCTCGCGGCCGACGGCGCCGCTGTGCGGATCCTGGAGTCCGACCTGCACGCCCTGCTGCGCGGTGACCGCCTCGCCGACGCCCCCGCACCCCGCGAGGTGGCCGAACGCCAGCGCGCCGACCACTTCCGGGCCAAGCTGACCGCGGCCGGCGACTACCGCCAGCGGATCGTCGCCGCCGCCCCGCGGGTTCCGGTGTCCCGGGGTCCCCTGGTGCGGGCCCGCGCGCACACCGGCATCCCGTACGACGCGGTTCGCCACGCGGCGCGGCGCCTGCGGGTCACCGTGCCCACCCTGCTGCTCACCGTCTACGCGCAGGCGCTGGCCGCGACCACGGGCCGCACGGACCAACTGCTGTGGCAGTTGGCCGCGAACCGGCTGGACCCCACGGTGCGGCGCCTGGTGTCGTCGATGACCCAGTGGGTGCCCATGCTCGCCGCCTGCGACCCCGACGGGCCGCTGCGCCCGATGGCCCGCGAGGTCAACGTCGCGGCGGTGCGCGCCATGCAGCACGGCGTGTACGACCCGTTCGCCGTCGCGCCCATGGACTTCGACCACGGCAGCTTCTTCACCTTCATCCCGGCCCCCGCCGACGCCGACCCCGCGCCGCCCGAGGTGACGCCCCGGCGTGTCGAGTTCCTTCCGCCCCGCGCCTACAGCGGGGCCAGCTTCTACCTGATCGCCTGGGTGCACCCCTGCGTGCAGCTCACCGTGCGGGCGATGCGTAACGGGTACGGCCGCGCCGAGGTGGAACGCTTCCTGACCACCATGACCGACCTCCTGCTGCGCGCGGTCGAGGACCCGGCATGAGCGACAGTCTCTGGCGACACCGTGACTTCATGGTGTTGTGGTCGGGCCGGACCCTCAGCGAGGTGGGCGACGCCGTCTCGATGCTGGCCATTCCGCTGCTGGCCGTCACCGTGCTGGACGCCTCCGCCGTCGAGGTCGGCGTCCTCGGCGCCACCCGGATGATCGCCTACCTGTTCCTCTCGCTGCCCGCCGGGGTGTGGGTGGACCGGATGCGCAAACGCCGGGTCATGGTGGCCTGCCACCTCGTGCGGGCAGGGCTGGTGGCCACCGTCGCCGTCGGCGCGTGGGCCGGCTGGGTAACCATGGCGCAGCTGTGGATCGTGGCGCTGCTGTCCAGCGTCTGCACCGTGCTGTATGAGACCGCGCACCAGAGCTTCCTGCCGTCGGTCGTCGCCGGCAACCAGCTGCTCGACGCCAACGGCAAGCTGACGACCACGTACTCGGTCTCGCGGATCGCCGGATACGGCGTGGGCAGCGCACTCGTGTCGGCGCTGGGCGTGGCGCGTACCGCGGGCATCGACGCGCTCGCCTACGTGGTCAACGCCGTGTCCCTCATGCTGCTCCGCCGTCCCGAGCAACCGCCGGCCGTGGCGCGGCGTCGGGACTTCCGCCGAGAGCTGGGCGCCGGGCTCTCCTTCGTGTTCCGCCACCCGATCATGCCCAGACTGGTGGCGGCCTCGGCGTCGCTCAACCTCTTCAGCCAGATGATCTTCGCGTTGGCGGTCCTGTACCTCGTGCGCGACCTCCACCTGAGCGAGCACATGGTCGGTGTGGTGTTGGCGCTCACCACGCTGGGCGGGATCGGCGGCGGCCTGGTCTCCGCGCGGCTGGCGCGCCGGGTGGGCACGGCCCGGATCATCTGGATCGCCCCATTGGGGCTCGGCTGGACGGTGCTGCTCGTACCGGCCGCCCAGCCCGGTTGGGGTCCGATCGCCTACACGGCCGGCATGGCGGGGCTGGGCGCGGTGTTCGCCATCTACAACGCGGCGGCGGTCAGCTACCGGCAGCGGGTCTGCCCGCCGGACCTGCTGGGCAGGATGACCGCGTCGGTCCGATGGGTGATCTTCGGCGTGATGCCGGTCGGCGCCCTGACGGGCGGACTGCTGGGCAGCTGGCTGGGGGTGCGCCCGACGCTGTGGATCGCCGCCGCCGGAGTGTGGGCCTCCGGTCTGTTGCTCTACCTCTCGCCGCTGCGGCGGTGGCGCGACCTGCCGGACGAGGCCGGCACGCCGGACGGCGGACAGCCGCCGCCGAGACTTTCGGCGCCGCACGGGCGGTCGCCGGTCGACCCGGCCGGAAAGGCCATGGGAGGGGTATGAGGTGGATGACCAGCCATACGCGCAGCACATCCTGTCCTGGGCGGGTGGGCCGGCGGACAGCGACCGGTTCGTCGCGCTGGGCGGGGCCCGGCTGCCCGCCGAGCCCGACCCTGCTGCCCTGCGCCGAGCCCTGGACGCGCTCCTGGCCCGGCATCCCGTACTCGGTGAGGGGCCGGTGCCGCTGCGAACGGTCGACGACGTGTGGGCGGCGGCCGCCGCCGGCCGGTACCCGCCCGACGCGCGGTGCCTGCTCTGGGCGTACCTGGCAGGCCGCGAGTTGCTCCTCGTCGCGCACCACACCGTGTCCGACCCGTGGTCGATGCGGCTGCTGCTGCGCGAGGTGATGAAACCGGGGACCGGCCCGGCCCCCACCTACCACGGCGGCGCGTCCACCCCCGCGCCCAGGCGGGTGAACCGATCCCTGCCGTTCTGGCGCCGGATGCTGGCCGACGTGCCGACCCTGACCCCGGGCCCGGGCGGCGACACCGGCACGGCCGAGATCAGGACGCCGAGCGGCATCACCCAGCAGCAGGCGGCAGCGGTCGCCCGGACCGTGCGCAGTACGCCGTTCGTCGTCCTGCTCACCGCGTTCGCGCGGGCCCTCGGCCCGCTGTGCCCGGGCGAGGCGGTCGTCCCGGTGCTGACCCACGGCCGGCAGCGGTCCGACTGGGACACCGTGGGGCTGTACATGAACGTGCTGCCGGTGCGGCTCGGCACGCCGACGGTGGGCGCGGTGCACCGCGCGTTCGCCGAGGCGTACGCCCACGAGATTCCGCTTCCGATGCTGCTGGACGCGGTGCCGCAGGCCGACGCGCTGTTCGCCGAGGGCGGACCGGCTCTGGCCCAGTTCGAGGTCATCCAGGTGCCCGACGGCGCCGGGATCGAGCCGCTGACGATCCCGGCCGGGCTCGGGCTGGGCGGGCCGGTGCTGCCCGTCAACGGGCTGACGTTCTGGCTCGAGCCGGGCGCGGGCGGCGCCTACACCGCCTGCCTGCGGTACCGCCGCTCCTACCGGGAGCCCGAGATGCGGGCCCTGACCCGACGATTCATCGACAGTTGGGAGGATGTCCGTGCCGACGCGGAGCGAGCTTGAGTCGATGCTGACCCGGCTCTGGAGCGAGAAGCTGAACGTCACGCCGGTCGGTGTCGAGGACGACTTCTTCGCCCTCGGCGGCGACTCGCTGCTCGCCGCCGACCTGCTGATGGACCTCTACGAGCAGTTCGGCGTCGAGGTCGACGCCGCGGTGCTGTTCCTCAAGCCGACCATCGCCGAGCTGGTCGACGAGGTGCTGGCCGCATGAGGACCCCGCCCTGCGTCCAGACCCGGCCACCGGGCCGGATCGACCTCGCCGACCCCGCCCTGCACGGCGCCGGCGACCCGCACGCCGCCTGGCGGACGCTGCGCCGGTGGGATCCCGTCGGCTGGCAGCCGGTCGAGGACAGGCCGGGCTTCTGGGCGGTCACCCGCCACGCCGACGCCAGGACCGTCCTGGCCGACCACGCCAGGTTCACCTCGACCGGCGGGGTGATGCTCACCATGCTCGGCCGGCCGGAGCCGGCGCAGAACCAGCAGTTCGCGGCCACCGACCCGCCGCGGCACGGCCTCATCCGGGGGCCGCTGCAACGGCAGATGACCGCGCGTGCCGTGGCACGGCACGCGCCGGCCATCCGTTCCTTCGTCCGGCAGATGCTCCGCCCCGCCGACGGGGCCCTGGACTTCGCCGAGCTCACCTCCGCCCTGCCGCTGGCCTTCCTGGGGCCGCTGATGGGCATCCCGGCCGCGGACTGGCCCGCCCTGGCCCGGTGGGTGTCCATGTCGGTGGCCGAGCACGACCCGGATGTCGCGCTGCCCGACGGCCCGTCGGCGACCCTCGACCGCGGGCACCGGGAACTTTTCGCCTACCTGCTCCACCTGGTGCTCGAACACCGTCGACGCCCACGCGGAGACCTGGTGGACCTGCTGGGGGCCATGCCGCTGCGCCCCGGAGCGATCGTCGCCAACTGCTACAGCCTGCTCCTCGGCGGTAGCGCCGCCATCCCGCACGTGCCCAGCGCGGCCCTGGCCGAGCTGATCCGCACCGACCGCTACGAGCAGTGGGCCCGGCGACCCGAGCGGGTCGGCCGCGCGGTGGAGGAGGCGCTGCGGTTCACCTCCCCGGCCGGGCACTTCATGCGGTTGGCGACCCGGGACACCACCGTCGGCGGCGTACGCGTCGCGGCGGGCGACGCCGTCGTGGTGTGGCTCGGGTCGGCGAACCGCGACGAGACCGTCTTCCCCGACCCCGACACGCTGGACCTGGACCGCCACCCGAACCGGCATCTGGCCTTCGGGGACGGGCGGCACTACTGCCTGGGAGCGGCTGTCGCCAGGCTGACGTTGCGCGTCTTCTTCGAGGAACTCTTCGCCACCTTCGCGTCCTTCGAGCCGGCCGGCGAGGTCGAGCGCGTACGGTCGACCTGGCTGGGCGGGATCAAGCGGATGCCGGTCGTGGCCGGGCGACGATGATCACCGAGGAGCTGGCCGCTCAGCTGCGCTCCCGCCGCAAGACGCCGGCCGTGCTGGATCCCGAGCAGGCCCTGACGTACGCGGACCTGGACGGCTTGTCCGCCGCGGTCGCCCTCCATCTCCAGCAGCGGGGCGTGGCCGTCGGGGAGCCGGTGATCGTGCACACCCGGCTGTCGTGCTGGGCCGTCGTGGCCATGCTCGGCGTACTGCGGGCGGGAGCGCGCTACGTCCCCGTCGACGCGGCCTTCCCGGCGGCGCGCCGCGAGCTGATGGCCGCGGGCAGCGGTGCCCGGGTGACACTCACCGAGAGCCTGCTGGCGTCCCTGCGCCCGGCCCGCTCCGGCTGGCGGGACGGGCCCGACGCGTACACGCTGTTCACCAGCGGCTCGACCGGCGTGCCAAAGGCGGTCACGGTGTCGCGGGCGGCGCTGAGCTACTCGACCGGCGCCCGGCTGGAGTACTACGGTCCTGCACCGCAGCGGTTCCTGCTGTGCTCGTCCATCTCGTTCGACAGCTCCGTGGCGGGCATCTACTGGACGCTCTGCACCGGGGGCACACTGGTCATCCCGAGCGACCGGCCGTTCGACGTGCGGGCGCTGGTCCGGGCCGGCGCCGAACACCGGCCCACCCACACCCTGATGGTGCCGTCCCTGTACCGGCTGGTGCTGCGCTCGCCGGTGCCCAGCCTGACCACCGCGATCGTGGCGGGGGAGAGCTGCCCGCCCGACCTGGTCGACCTGCATCACGAGCGGATGCCCCACGCGACGCTCTACAACGAGTACGGTCCCACCGAGTGCACCGTCTGGAGCACGGTGCACAGGTGCGCGCCGGGCGAGGACCCCGTCCCCATCGGCCGCCCGATCCCCGGCACCACGATCTCCATCGACGACGGCGAACTGTGCATCTCCTCGCCCGGGGTGGTGTCCGGGGGACCGGTCCACCGCACCGGCGACCGGGTCAGCCTGGGCGCCGACGGCCTGCTCCGCTACCACGGGCGCGTCGACGAGCAGCTCAAGGTCGGCGGCATGCGCATCGAACCGGCCGAGATCGAACACGCCCTGATGTCCCACCCGGCGGTGCTCCTCGCCGGCGTCGCCGTCCCCTACCAGCGAGTCGCGTACGTGGTCTGCGCCGAACCGGTGGCCCAGCGGACCCTGCGCGCCCACCTGCTCGACCGGTTGCCCGCCGTGGCCGTACCCATCGCCTTTGAGCGGGTGGAGCGGCTGCCCACCCTGCCCAACGGCAAACTCGACCGACGCGCGCTGGGCCGCTCCGACCACACTCCACCTCATGGCTGAGGGACACGCGGCACCGGCCGATGTGCGCGTCGCCGCGATCGCCACCTACGCGAGCACCGCCCGGATCGACGACCTGCGCGCCACCGAGTACCAGCACCTCGACCGCGACGACCGCGTCTACCTCGACTACACGGGGGCCGGGGTGGCCGCACGGGCACAGGTCGCCGCGCACCACGACCGGTTGCTCGCCGGCCCGTACGGCAATCCGCACTCGGAGAACCCCACCTCCGAGACGACCGGCGCACTGGTCGCCTCGGCCCGACGCGCGGTGCTCGACTTCTTCCGTGCCGACCCCCGCGAGTACGTGGTCGTCTTCACCCCGAACGCCAGTGGCGCCTGCCGCCTGGTGGGCGAGGCGTACGTCTTCGGCCGCGGCCGCCCGCTCGTGCTGACCTGGGACAACCACAACTCCGTCAACGGCATCCGGGAGTACGCCCGCGCGGCTCGCGCGCCGGTCCGCTACGTGCCGCTGGCCGGGCCCGACCTGCGGGTGGCCGAGTCCGACGTGATCGCCGCGCTGGCCGCCGGCCGAGGCGGGCCGGGCGGCCGTAGCCCGTGGCGCAGGTCCGACCCCGCCGGGCTCTTCGCCTACCCGGCTCAGAGCAACTTCACCGGCGTGCAGCATCCGCTGCGGTGGGTGGAGCTGGCCCGGGAGCGCGGGTACGACGTGCTGCTCGACGCCGCCGCCTTCGCCCCGACGAACCGGCTGGACCTGAGCGTCGTGCGGCCGGACTTTGTCTGCCTGAGCTGGTACAAGCTCTTCGGCTACCCCACGGGCGTGGGGGCGCTGCTGGCCCGCCGCGAGGCGCTGGCCCGGCTGCGCCGACCCTGGTTCGCCGGCGGCACCATCCGGGCGGTCAGCGTCCAGGGCGACTGGCACCAGCCGATGGGGGACGAGTCGGGGTTCGAGGACGGCACGCTGAACTTCCTCAGCCTCCCCGACGTGGAGTTCGGGCTGCGCTGGCTCGACTCGATCGGCGTCGACCTGGTCCACACCCGGGTCGGCCTGCTCACCGGGTGGCTACTGGAGCGGCTGACCGAGCTGCGACACCGCAACGGCCGGCCGCTCGTCGATGTCTACGGGCCGTCGACGGGTGACGCCCGGGGCGGCACCGTGGCGTTCAACTTCCGCTACCCGGACGGCTCGCTGGTCGACGAGCGGCTCGTCGCGCTCGAATCATCGGCGGCCGGCTTCGCCCTGCGTACGGGCTGCTTCTGCAACCCGGGCGCGGCCGAGGCCGCCTTCGGGATCAGCCGCCGCTCGCTGCGCCGTACGAACCTCGCCCACGCCGGAACGATCGACCATCATCTCGCCGCGCTGCGGCTGCCGACCGGCGGGGCGGTACGCGTCTCCTTCGGTCTGGCCTCGACCGCGGCCGACGCGGAACGCTTCCTCACCTTCGCCGAGTCGACCTACCTGGACCGCGACGGCCCCGGCGACGTCCGGCTGGCACCACGGATACGCTGCTGAACAGGGCGAGCGGCCGCCCGGCACTCCTCCGACGTGCGGCGCGAGGTCGCGGCGGGGGCGTCCTGGGGTGGCTTCGGCACCCGGGAACGGCTGGCGTCAGCGGCGGTCAGGGGGTCGTGTCCGACGCCAGGGCGGCGCGGAGGCGGGCGCACGCCTGCGGGTCCAACCCGTCGAGCCGGCCCAGGGCCTCCCGCCAGTGCCGGCGTGCCACGGCGCGGTGTCCGAGGCCCGCGTGGGCGTCGCCGAGCACCTGGAGCGCCAAGCCGATGCCCCGCCGGTGTGCGTAGCGTCGGCAGATCTCCAGCGACTCGGTCGCGCGAGCGATCGCCTCCCGGTGGTCACCGCAGGCGTGCAGCGTCTCGGCGAAGTTGACCAGCGCCTGGGCCTCGCGTAACGGATCGGTGCCGCCGTCGGCGACGGCGCGTCCCGCCTCGTGGCAGGCGATGGCCCGGGAGTGGTCGCCAAGGCGCTGGTATACCAGCGCCAGGTTGTCAAGCACCGATCCCTCCTTGTGCCGGTGGCCGAGTTGCCGCCGGATGACCAGGGCGGCCCGCAGGTGGTGCAGGGCGCCGGTCAGGTCGCCGCTGTCGCGCAGGGCGTTCCCGAGGTTGTTCAGGATGGCGGCCTCCCGGCTCCGGTCGCCGAGTTCGCGCTGGACGGCCAGGCACCGCTCGAGAATGGGGATCGCCTCGTCGAGCCGGCCCTGGCGCAGCAGCGCGACGGCGACGATGTTGAGCCCGGCTGCCTCGCCCGAGCGGTCGCCACATCGGCTCGCCGCCGAGGTGGCGAGATGGCCGAACTGCTGCTGCTCGGCGATGTGTCCGGCGTAGTCGAGGAACTTGGCCGCCACGAGGGCCAGGTCGCGGACCTCGGTGAGGGCCCGTCCCGCCGCCGCCTGCTGGTGGGCCACCAGCAACAGGTCGGTGTGCTCCCGCTCGAACCAGGTCCACGCGTCGGCGGTGTCCCCCAGTGGTGGGCCGGGGCGAGCCGGGCCCGTCGGCGTGTCGATGCCGAACCGTTCGTCCGGGTAGAGCAGTCGCGCCGCGCGGATGGTGGCCGCGAGCAACCACGCGGTCAGACGGCCGAGGGCTGCCTCCCGGTGGTGCGGGTCGTCCACCGCTCGCGCCCGCTCCCGGGCGTAGAGCCGGACGATGTCGTGGAACCGGTATCCGCCGCCACCGGCCGACTCGATCAGGTGCGCGTCGGCCAACGCGTCCAGGGCCTGCTCGGCGACGGTCACCGGCAGGTCGGCCAGTGCCGCGCAGCCGTACGGCGTGAGGTGCGTCCAGTCCGGCAGCGCGGCGAGCCGGAAGAGCCGGGCCGCCTGCCGACGTTCGCCCTGCCGCGCGTCCTCGAACACCTGGTAGCCCAGGTGGAGGCTGGCCCGTACGGACAGGTCACCGACCGCCAGGACGTCCAACCGCATGCCCTCGTCGTCCATCCGCTCGGCAAGGCCGTTCAGCGAGGCGTCTGGCCGGGCCGCGGCGCGGGCGCCGACGATTCGCAACGCCAGCGGCAACCCGCCGCACCGGCGGACCACCGTCGCGGCCGCGGCGGGCTCCGCCTGCACGCGGTGGGCGCCGGTGAGCCCGGTGAGCAGGGCGAGCGCCGCGTCGTCGGGTAACGGGTCGAGGCGGATCCGCGCCGTCGTGTCGAGGTCGGGGAGCATCCACCGGCTCGTGACGATCGTGGTGCATCCGGGCCCGCTGGCCAGCAGCGGTCGGACCTGCGCCGCCGATGCGGCGTTGTCCAGCACCACGAGCACGCCCCGTCCGGCGGTCCACGTGCGCAGCAGCGCCGAGGCCTCGTCGAGCGAGGCGGGGACGGTGGGCAGGCCCAGCGCCCGCAGGAACCGGCCCAACACGTCCGCGGGCTCGGCCGCCGCGACGCCGTCGGTGGCCCCGCGAAGGTCCGCGTAGAGGCAACCGCCGTCGTAACGTCCGACGATCCGGTGCGCGACGTGCAGGGCGAGCGCGGACTTGCCGACCCCGCCGGCACCTTCGACGAGGCACACCGCGGCGTCGGTCTCCGTGGCCGTGAGCAGTTGGCCGACCTCCGCCGAGCGGCCCGTCATCAACGGGGGCGCCGGTGGCAGTTGATAGGGGACCGGTGTCCCCGACCCGCTGCCCACCGGCGGCGGCTCGTTTGCGGCCGGCCACGGCAGCCCCCGTAACACGGCCCGGTCCCGGCCGCCGCCGGACGTGGCGACCCGGCCCCGTTCCGGGCCGGCCGACCCGATCCCGCCACCTGCGGGGATCAGGCGTAGGGCGGCGGAGCGCTGCGTGGGGGACGTCGGCCCGACACCCTCGGTGTCCGGCCCGCCGCTTGGGCCGCTCGGACCGGTGACGCGCGCGGCCGGGCCGACCGGGGAGTGACCGGGCCGGCCCGAGGAGCGCGTGGCCGTCGGGGGCGTCGCCGCCGTACGGGCGGCGGCCAGCCGGCCCCAGACGGCCAGCCACGCCGTCGCGCGGTCGTCCGGCACGTCGCAGGCCCGCAGCAGCGCCGACACCAGATCACGGCGGGGCAGCGTCGGCCGGCCCAGCATCGTCGCCAGGGTGCTCGCCGGCAGCACGTCCCCGTTGCGCTGCGCGCGGCGGGCGATCTCGCGATAGGCGAGGCCGGACTGGTCGCGGACGCGACGTAGCAGCATGACGTACTGCTCGGGACTGGTCGCGGTGGTCGGATCGACGCCGAAGTCGGCGGCCGTCATGCGCGCCCTCACGTCAGATGTCCTGTGCCCGGGCCGAGGGCGCCGGGCGGTTCTGCCAGTGTGCGTCACACGGTACAGGGCCCGGGCCAGGCGCCGTCGCCCCTGACGCTCCGAAATGGACGGAGGTGCCACGGCTGGCGGATCGTCGACGCGGTGCGGGCGTGGCGGGGGCGACGCCGGCGGAGCATCCGGGCGTCTGGCGGGACGTGCGACGCCGAGGGCGCCGCCGGGGCGGGAGCCGGTCAGCCAGCCGGGTTCGGCTTGTACGCGACGACCAACTTCCAGGTGCCGGGCAGCACCGGCACCCGTTCGAAGCCGACGTCCGAGATCAGCTTGGTGTAGAACCGGGTCGCGCCGCACCGACGGACACGAGACCGGCTCCGCCCAAACCCGACCGTCCTCGGTGATCGCCGCGAGTCCCCTTGCCCGGCACCACAGGGGTTCGACTGTCTACGACTGCCCGCGAGGAGATCCGGTCGTCCTCCAAGACCACCCGCCTCGACGGTGTACACCCCGAAGATCTCCTGGGCTCGCCGTACGAGGGCGGTGCTGCTGACCGTCGGAATGTCGGCCACGAGGCCGGCGTGCCCGTCGCCGTAGGGGTGCGGATTGCTCCGGGCGTGGCGGTAGGGCACCTTACCGGTCGGCGTCGGTGCCGGGTGCCGCCTGGTTCAGGATGGCGCGCAGGGCGTCGGCGATGTCGTGGCCGGTCAGGCCGTGTTCGGGATCGACGAGCCACTGCGCCAGCAGGCCGGTGAGCAGGGCCTGGTAGAGGGAGCCGACGATCCAGGCCTGCCGCTCGTCGACCGGCTCGTCGCCGGGCCGGAGCATGGACCCGAGCTCGCGCCGTCCGAGCCGGAGGGCCTCGATGAGCGGCCGCCCGCCGTCGGGTAGCTCCTTCACCTCGGCGAGGATCCGGAACTGCGTCGCCCACATCTCCCGGTGGGTCTCGAACGACTCGATCACCCGGGTCCACATCGTCTCGAAGCGCTCCAGCCAGGGGGTGTCCGGATCGGTGTCGGCGGCGAGGGTGCGTTCCAGTTCGTCGCCCCACTCCTGGCTGGTCTCGATGAGCGCTGCGTTCAGCAATGCCTCCTTCGACCCGAAGTGGTAGCCGATCGCGGCCAGGCTGGTGCCGGCGGCGCCCGCTATGTCGCGCGCGCTGGTCCGCGTGTACCCCTTCTCGAAGAGGCAGCGCTTGGCCCCGGCGAGCAGATCCTCACGATTTCCCACGCCGAGCACCCTACCGGATTCCTCAGACACAGCGTCTAGAACGAACCGTCCTAGACGCTGCGTCTCAGACGCTGTATGGTCCTCGGTGCCGCCGGGCTCTGCCCCACCGTGGGCGGCAACTCAATCGGAAGGGAGCCCTCACATGGGTGGAAACCGGACGGTCCTCATCTCCGGCGCCGGCATCGCCGGGACGACGTTGGCGTACTGGCTGCGCCGGCACGGCTTCATCCCCACCGTGGTCGAGCGGGCAGCCCTGCTCCGGGACGGCGGCTACAAGGTCGACGTCCGCGGCGTGGCCCTCGACGTGATCGACCGGATGGGGCTCCTGGCCGACATGCAGAAGGCACGTACGGAGATCCGCCGCGCCTCGTTCGTCGACGCCGCCGGCTCGGTACGGGCCAGCATGGACGGCGACCTGTTCGGCGGCCGTGCCGGTGAGGACATCGAGGTGATGCGCGGTGACCTCAGCCGGATGATCTACGGGCGCACGCAGGGCGACGTCGAGTACATCCTCGGCGACACCGTCACCGGCCTCACCGACGGTCCCGACGGGGTGCGCGTCAGCTTCCGGCACGCGGCGCCGCGGGCCTTCGACCTCGTCGTGGGAGCCGACGGCCTGCACTCCGTGACCCGCAACCTGGCGTTCGGGGACGAGTCGCGGTTCATCCGCCACCTCGGCCACCACGTGTCGATCTTCTCCGTCCCCAATCACCTCGGCCTGGACCGCGAGGAGGTGACCTATCCACTGCCCGGGCGGACCGCGCTGGTCTACAGCACGCGTCAGGACACCGCCGCGAAGGCGATGTTCCTGTTCGCCGACCCCCGACAGGCGTACGACCGGCGTGACGTCCGAGCCCAGCAGGCGTTGCTGGCCGAGGCCTTCCACGACGCCGGATGGGAGGTGCCACGCCTGCTGGACGCGATGCGGGACGCACCCGATTTCTACTTCGACTCGATCAGCCAGGTCCACCTGAACCGCTGGTCGAACGGGCGGGTGACGCTGGTCGGGGACGCGGCGTACTGCGCCTCGCCCGCGTCCGGGCAGGGCACCAGCCTTGCGTTGGTCGGCGCGTACGTGCTGGCCGGTGAGTTGGCGGCGGCGGACGGCGACCATCGGGCCGCGTTCGGTCGCTACGAGGAGCGGATGCGCGGGTTCGTCGAGCAGAACCAGCGGCTCGGGCCGAGCAACCTCAAGGGCATGGTGATGCGCAGCCAGGGGCTGATCCGGTTCCAGTTGCTCATGCTCCGGTTGCTGCCCCACCTGCCCGGCAGGGACCGCATCGCGGGCCGCATCACGGAGAACATCCACAGGGCTGCCACCGCGATCACGCTCCCGACGTACTGACCGCACCGGGGCGGCCGTCGCCGCGGGGTGGGTCCGCACGGCCACGGCCGACGGCCCCGTCGCCCGGGCCACGCGCCGTTCGTGACTTTGGCCGTGCCGGTACGCGGATGCCTGTGTCGGTGAGCTCCGTCGTCGGCATCGTCACGGGCGCGAGCGTCACGGGTCTCGTGCTCGTGGCTCTCCGCCCAGCGGACACCGCGATGACGAGCGGCAACGATCGACCCGGGCCGCTGAGGGAGTAGTCGACGCGCGCAGCCCGGCCGGGGTGCGGTGTGCGGCCGGACGACCGACGTCACCGGCCCGGCCTTCGACCCGGACGCGGCCCGTCGGCTGACCGCCGCGCTACGACGCCTGGTCATCGACCGCGTCCGGCGTAGGCAGGCGGAACCGGCCCGGCGGCCGGCGACGTCGCAGGTCACGCACGACAGCACCCCGCGCCGGGCTGGCGCCACCGGGCCGGCGCTTCCGTTACGGGCGTGCCCCGCTGTCGACGGACATCTCGCCGAGCTCGGACCAGTCGTCCTGTGGGATCACCGTGTTGACGATGCGCGGGGTGGCGACGAGGTGCGGCGGCAGCTCGCGCTGGGCTGTCTTGAAGTGGTCGGACTGGACATGTGCCGCGCCGGCCTCGTTGTCGCGGAACGCCTCGACGAGGACGTACTCCGTCGGGTCGTCGACGCTGCGCGACCAGTCGAACCACAGGCAGCCAGGCTCGGCCCGCGTCGCCTCGGTGAAGGCGCGGCTGATCTCTGGCCAGCGGTCCGCGTCCTCGGGGCGGACCTGGAACTTGGCGGTGATGAAGATCATGGATAGATCCTTCCTGGTGTCGGCTTCGGTTGTGCGGGCAGGTCGCCCTGTCCCGGTCGGCGGGCCGAGTGCGGTCGAGAATCCTTGGAGGAGGTTGGCCCGCCCGGCGTCGCGGTGCGCGTACCCGTCCGGTCGGTCCGCTCGATCCCGCCCGCCACCTGCGGCGCGGCGCCTCCGCTTCCACACTTCGGGTGCCGTCTGCGGGGCGAGTTCGATGTCATTGTGCAACAGCGACAGGCGAACCGTGCGTGGTCGAGCGGGTCGGGCACGGGCGGGGCGCGTGGCTGCCGCTCCGCGCCGCCGTGGAAGCCCAGGCGTTCCGCGTTCTGGCGCAACGCCGGCACGTGCCGCCGGCGGCGACAGAGGCGATCACCGCACTGAACCGGATCAGTTCTCGTTCGCCGCAACGCGATTTCGTCGAGGCTGATCTCGCCTTCCACTCCGCGATCGTGCACGGCACCCGGAATGCTCGGCTCATCCGCGTACACGACGGCCTACGGGCGGAGATCCTCCTGCTGTTGGCCCAACTCGCGATCAGGTACCCCAGCGTCCGGCAGCTCGCCCGGGAGCACAACGAGCTGGTCACCGCCATCACGCACGGCACGCCGACCGAGGCGGAGGCGACCATCCGCGCCCACCTCGAGCGGGCTGCCGAGTGGCTGGCGGCCCACGCGTCAGCCGTCGAACCCCACCCACGTCCGCGTCGGGCTGCTCCACCGGAAGCGGGGCCGTGAATCCAGGGCCTGTGTCGACGCCGGCCAGGACATTCGCCGATGGCGGCGAGGTCGGCGCCGCAGCGCCTAGAACGCACGGGGGTACGCCGGGCGGGGTCCACGTGGCCCGCGACACCGACGGCACCCTGCCCGAGCGGTGGCCCGTCGCCCGGTCGCCCGACGATTACCCGACAGATGCTGTCCGTCGCCGTTCTCAGCGACCAAGGTGGGTGTCACGGTCCGAGCACGGGGGAGGCGCTGCACGATGAACGCGTTGTCGGAATCCCAGTCGGTGGCAGAACCTCGCCGCCCTGCCGCCGGGCCCGTGGCCGGGCCCGTGGCCGGGCGGGGCGAAGCCCCGTGGAAGGGTTTCGTCCGGCTGGCCCGACTCCGGTTCCTGCTGTACAACCTCCTGCCGGTGGGTCTTGCCGTGGCGGTGTCGGTACACCAGGGCCATCCGCTCGATCTCACGTGGTACGCCGTCGCGCAACTGTTCGCCTGGACGGTCCACGTGATGACGCACTACTGCAACGAGTACTTCGACCTGGCGGCCGACCGCGCGAACGTCTACTTCACGCCGTGGACGGGTGGCAGCCGGGCGCTCGTGGACGGGGTGGTCGCACCCGTGGTGTCACTGCGCGCCGGAATCGTCCTGCTCGGCGTGTCGGCGCTGATGGTGGCTGCCATGCCGTCCTGGCAGGCGCGCGTGCTCGCCACCGCGGCCGTGGTGCTGGCCTGGTTCTACACGGCACCACCGTTGCGGCTGAACTACCGGGGCGCGGGAGAGATGACGGTCGCCGCGATCCTCAACGGCCTGTGGCCGGCCGTCGCGGTGGTGCTCCAGAGCGGCACCGTACCGATGCTGCTGCTGGCCGTGCTGGCACCCACCGCGGTGCTGCAGGTGGCGCGGATGATGGTGATGAACCTGGGCGACCGCCGATCGGACGCGATGGTCGGCAAGCGCACGCTGCCCGTCATCATCGGTTACCGACCGGCGGTGCGGGTGATCGTCGGGGCGCAACTGGTCGGGTACGCGACGCTCACCGTCTTCGCGGTGCTCGGCTGGGTGCCGTGGCTGGTCTGGGCCGCGATGGCCGCCACCGCACCGCTGTCGGCCTGGCTCGTCGGGCAGCTCCGGGGCGCCGCGATGCGGGACCTCGACCCCCGGCGCATGACACCGGTGGTGTTCTGGGCCTCGAACCACGTGTCCCTGATCGTCGCGGCGGCGATGCTGGGCGTGATCCTGGATGCGGCGCGCCGCTCCGCGGACGGTGGGGCGCTGGCCGTGCTCGGCGCGGTTCTCGCCGGCTACGGGATGCTGTTCGCCCACCGTCTGTGGTTGGCGCGCCGACACTCCGATCGAGGGCAGGATCTCGCCCAGCGTCCGTGTCCTGAGCCGACTCAACGAGGTTGAGCGGACGGCTCCCGTGGCGCCCCGGTCGCATGACCGGCTTCCGCCTTCGCCGCGACGTCGCCACCGGCGGCCGGTGGGGCCGGTGATCCGTACCGACGTTCAATGAAGTGGTACAGCGGTGTGGCCGCCAGCGTGGTGATGACGGTCATCAGGGCCAGGACCGTGTACAGCGCCGGCGTCACCAGTCCCTTCTCCAGGCCGATGTTCAGCAGGACGAGTTCCATCAGTCCGCGCGCGTTCATCAGGGCGCCGACCGAGGCCGCAGCGCCCCACGGCAGGCCGGCCGTGCGGGCACCCACGGTGCACGCCACGCCCTTGCTCAGGAAGGCCACCACGACCATGATCACCAGGACCAGCAACACCGCGGGATCCGTCAACACGCTGAACTGCGTGGCCAGGCCGGAGTAGACGAAGAACATCGGTAGCAGCAGCCGGACCGTGACCGGCTCGATGGACGCCCGCAGGGCCTCGGTGAAGCGGCCACGAGGTATGGCGGCGCCGAACAGGAAAGCCCCCACCACCGCGTAGATCCCGACCGCCTCGGTGTACGCGGCACAGAGCAGCAGAATGATCATCGTGGTGACGAGGCCGGCGGGGCGCAGCCCGTTGTCGTCCATGGCCCACCGGGCGAGCCTGGCGAACAGGGCGCGACCCGCGGTCAGGACCACGAGGACGTAGACCACGCCGCCGCCGAGGGCGAGCAGCGCGACCGACGCGTCGCCCTGGGCCGAGGAGACCACCACGGCGAGCAGGACCCAGGCGACGGTGTCGTCGACGGCGGCGCATGCCAGGGCCACGGTCCCGGTGGGGCTGCCGCCGAGATTGTTCTCGTGGATGATGCGCGCCAACATCGGAAAGGCGGTGATCGCCATCGCCGTGCCGACGAAGAGGGCGGCCTGCCAGGCGGCCACCTTCCCGTCGAAGAACGTCGGGTTGCTGGCCAGCACCCAGCCCAGCACCGCGCCGGTGACGATCGGTGCGATGACGCCGGCGACGGACGAGCCGAGCGCCGAACGGAGGTGTCCGGTCAGCACGTCGGTACGGAACGACATCCCGACGACGAACATGTACAGGACCAGACCGAGCTGACCGGCCACGTAGAGCACGATCAGCGAAGGATGGGCGATCCGGCTACCGGCGTCGCCTTCCAGATGCAGCGTGGTCGGGAACAGCCAGCCTTGCAGGGCGGGCAGCACGAGACCGAGCAGGGTGGGCCCCAGCAGGAAGCCCGCGACCATGTCGGCGACGACCTGTGGCTGACCCAGTCGGCGGAGCAGGAGTCCGACCGACCAGCACGTGAACAGCACCACCGCGAGTTGGAGGAAGAAGTGCAGGGACAGGGCGAGATTTGACGGCATCATCACCTCGGCGGTCGCAGGCTTGGGGTGCGGGCAGGAAGAACTGACGCATGCCGTACCGCAGTGGCCGATGCCGGTACCGGCGGGGAGCCGCGCAGTTCGCCGATGACCACGAGGTGATCGCCGGCCGGATCGGTGGGCACCACATCGAGGTCCGCGGTGGCGCGCGCGCCGTCGGTCGGCCAGGACGGCCTCCCGGCGGGGATGTTCGCGGCCGTACGCGCGAGAACTCGTGCTGCCGGAATGTGGACGCGCGCGTCGCGCCGTCGTCGTGCGGCAGGTCGAGCGAGAAATTGGCGTAACTCGGCGCGGCGCCGGACGTCGTGTCGGCCGTTCGCGCACCGCTGAGAAGTGGCGGCGGCAGGCGCGCATTTCCACCGGCGAGCAGGTCGTTGTCCGTGGCCGACCAGCGTGACCCGCCGGGGCGAGAATGGCAACCCCGGGAGAGTTTACGCATCAGGTCGCGGAAGTCCTCTGGCTTCATCTGTCGTCCTTTCGGGGCGACGGTTCGCCGACGACGCGACTGCGTCAGATAATCGTGTTGTGCAAGCGGATACGTCAACGATTCATCGCTTGGTTCAGCAATCGTGGAGAGTATCTGGCCGCTGGCGACGTGGACCGTACCCGGAGACGGGTGGAGGCGCGGCAGGGCAGGTCGGTGCGTCGGGAGCCATGTAGTTCCTGGTAGCTGCCACTGCTCGGGTGGCTGCGGATCGGCTTCGAAGCACTGGTGGGTTCCTCGCCCGGCCGGTCGGACCGACGGCGAACTCGGCCGGTGTGGCGCCGGCTCGCGTTGATGCGTGGTGCCGGGCGAATTTCCCGTGGGCGTTCGCCGGGGCGGGTGACGAAGGTGCGGCAACGAGAAATGGGCGCGCAGGAAATCCCACGTCTCGGGTGGCCCGTCGGGGGCATCGGCGTCGCAGAGAAATCGATCACCGC
This sequence comes from Micromonospora sp. NPDC000121, assembly GCF_042899165.1. Classification (NCBI taxonomy): domain Bacteria; kingdom Bacillati; phylum Actinomycetota; class Actinomycetes; order Micromonosporales; family Micromonosporaceae; genus Micromonospora; species Micromonospora sp. NPDC000121. Next base: position 37,691 of record NZ_JBIAZP010000015.1, on the reverse strand, counting down.
TGGTCGGAGCGGAGATCACTGATGTGCGTGTGGTTGGCGTGTGCGGCGTGGCTGAAGCGGAGACGTGGTTCGGGATTGTTTCGAGGGGGGTGCCTGCCGGCGGGGCAGTCAGACGGATGTCGATTATCGGGCTCGGCGACCCTTGACCCGATTATCTTTCCTATGCCATTCTCGGTCGTCGGGATTCTTCAGCGTATTCAGGGTCTGACGCTGTCCTTCGATTGCCGTGCGGCAAAATTTCCCCGACCCGTCTGTTGGCGCTGATGTTGAGTCAGCGCCAGGAGCGGCGTCATGCCGCATATCCTTCGGCCCGCCCACCCTCGGCGTGGGCGGCACCGGTGACCCGTCGTTGCCCCGCGACGCTTCGCCGGTCGCCGCGGTGCGCGAGCGGGCGGCGATTCGCCGAGCGGAGGTGTCACCGGGGCGGCTGCTGGTTGGTCTCAAGGGATGCAGAGGCTGAGCAGGAGGAGACGATGTGTCGGACATCCAGGAGCAGATCCGGGAGTTGTACGCCGCCGCGGCGTCGCGCCTGGTGTCGCAGTTGTTCGCGATCACCGGTGACTACGCGGAGGCTCAGGACGTAGTGCAGGACGCCTTCGTACGGGCGCTGGCCCGGCCGGGTCGGTTCGGCCAGGTGGAGCATCCGGAGGCGTGGCTGCGTACGGTGGCCCTCAACATCGCCCGGAGCCGATACCGACGCCGGATGGTCTTCGCCCGGCTGGCGCACTCCGGCCAGCTCGACGGTGGACAGCGGGGGATCGCGGGCATGTCGCCCGACCACGTCGCCCTCGTCACCGCACTCCAGCGGCTGCCGCGCCCGGCCCGTGAGGCCGTCGTGCTGTACCACATCGCGGACATGACGGTGGCCGACGTGGCGGAGGCCTTGGGCTGTTCCGTGGAGGCGGTCAAGACCCGCCTCGTCCGGGCCCGTCGTGCCCTGGCCGTCGGCCTCGACGACACCGCTGACATCGCCACTGTTCGGCCAGCGGTCGTGAACAAGAGAGGTTCTCTCCATGCCTGACCTGGACTTTGCCGGGCTCGACCGGGCCGCCCAGGCGGCCTTCAGACCGGACTTCACCGAGGTGCGGCGCCGGGCGGCACGCCGTAGACGGCACACCCGCGTGGCCGCGGCCTCGCTGACCACGCTTGCGCTGGTCGCTGTCGCCGGGGTCGCCTCCGCCAGTCTGCACCGCGCGGAGCCCCAGGTGTCCGTTCCCGGCCTCGGCGGGACCCCGACGCCCGGCTTCATCCCGACGCCAGCGCCGTCCACCAGCCCTGCCCCCGGTGAGGCCCGGACCCCTCGTCCGGGTCCGGTGGTCGCGGGAGACCTCGACCACTTCTACTTCCGCTGGAAGAACTGCCGGGAGGACGACTGCGTGCTGATGGTGGCGGGCACCGCCGACCGTGGGGCGACCTGGCGCAGCCACGAGCTTCCACTGTCCGGCAACGCGCTGGTCGCCCTCGCCGCGGCCGGGCAGCGCACGCTGATCGCGTCGTACCAGGTCGCCGCCGGGGCCGGAAGCCGGCAGGGCTGGCTCGCGAGCGTCGACGGCGGGGAACGGTGGCGGGAGGTGACGGCGGAAACGGCCGTCCAGGTGCCCGCCGGATGGCGCGTGCTCAACCACATGCTCGGCCCGCGCGCCGACCGGATCGTGGCGGCGGACCCGGCCACGGGTGACGTCGTGCAGGTGGCGCAGACCGCGGGGCTGGAGTTGCCCGCGCTCGCGGAAGACGTGCCGCCCGAGGCGGGCATCTGGGGCAGCGGCTACACGGCCGTGGACACGATCGACGGCCGGCTCGTCGGCCGGGGCAGCGCGATCACGGTGAGCCGCGACGGAGGCCGTACCTGGCAGCGACACGTCTTCGCCGGGTCGCTCACCGCCGGCGACGACGTCGCGCTCGACGTGGCCACCTGGGACGGCCGCACCGTCTACGCCGTCGGCAGCACCGACGGCACACTGGTCGTCCATCGCAGTGGTGACGGCGGCCGGACCTGGCAACGCACCGCCGGCAGCGCAGCCGTCGGTGACCGGCAGCTTCGCGCCTCCGTCCGGTCCGACGGAACGCTGGTCATCCAGGCCGGTCTCGTCGCCGACGACAGGCCGCTGATGTTCAGCAGCGGCGACGGGGGGCAGCGCCTGTCCCCGATGGAGCCCGCGCCCGGCGCGGCGGCCGTACCGGTACCGGGCGGATACGCGCAGGGCGGCTGGCCGCACACCCCGGGCACGTGGTGGTCCGCCGACGGGAATACCTGGTCCTTCCTGGGCGCGCCCGACCTGCCCTGACGCGGGGCTCCCGCCGGGCCGGCAGCGCCCGGCGGGAGCGAGGCGGGACCGGGCAGCGGTGGTGCGGCGAGATCCACGGATGCGTGCGTACCGTCCGCTGCCGACCGCGGCGGCGCGGTCGGGAGTCGCCGCGTCGAGGAAGTCGATGACGAGGGTGGCGAGTTCCGATGCCGGGCCCGCGGCGGCGGACGCGGCGTGGGCGGCCGCTGTGGGCTCAGGTGGTGCCAGGTGGGGGAGCGGCGGCCTCGACGGCCGGCGCGGTCGCCGCCTCCGCGAGCGCGGCCCGGAGGGTGTCGCGCAGCGGCCCGCCGGGGTGCTCGATCCAGTGCTGGACGGCGACGCGCAGGGTGGCCAGGAAGGTCGCCGCCAGGACCCGGGCCCGTAGCTCCGGGTCGGGGCCGGCCAGCCGGTGGACGAACTCGTCGGCGAGTTCGCGCTCGATGGTGGTGTACGCCGCGATCTGCTGGGCGACGAGTCCCGGGTGCCCCCGCAGTTGGCGGCGGCGGACCAGCCAGGAGGGCGGCGTGTTGCCGTACGCCTCCTCGGCGAGGTGTTCGGCGGCCCGGCTCAGCGCGCTCCACGGCGACGCGTCGGGCGGCTGCTGGCGGACCAGCTCCAGCAGTCGGCGCAGCCGTACGGCGTCGCCGTGGAAGATCGCCTCCTCCTTGCTCGAGAAGTAGTTGGAGAACGTCCGGCGGGACACGTTCGCGGCGTCGGCGATCGCCTCGACGGTGACGCGGTCGAGCCCGTGCTCGGAGGCCAGGCGCAGGGCCGCCTCGTGCAGGGCGAGGCGGGTCGCCGCCTTCTTGCGCTCCCGTAGCCCGGTGGACTCGTCCATGCCGACAGCCTAGTGCCGACGTGACTCGTTTCTCATCGCGCAAACTTGCCCAATGGGCAAGATCGGCAGATGCTTGTGTGTGGCAACCATCTGCGATGTGGGGGGAACGGTGGACGGCACCGCTCGTCAACTCGGCACCAGGCTGCACGAACTGGTCAGGACCGTACGGCTGATCCGGCGGCGCCGGGCCGACGTGCGGCCGCTCGTGCCGCTCGGCCTGGTCGGCATGCTCATGCAGATCGACCGGCTTCCTACCGGCTGCCACGCGCGGGAGCTCGCCGCCCGCACCGGGCTGGACCCGTCGACCGTGAGCCGCGCCATCGCCTCGCTCGTCGGGCTCGGCCTGGTCGAGCGGGGCGCCGACCCCACCGACATGCGGGCCAGGGTTCTGACCGTCACCCCCGACGGCCGGGCCGCCCTCGCCGAGATCTTCGACTGGTACGGCGGAGTGCTCGACCGGGCGCTCGCCGACTGGACGCCCGACGAGATCGCGGCGCTGAGCGAGGCGCTCGGCCGGTTCACCCGCGACGTCGAGACCGCCCTCGGACACCACGACAACCTGGAGGCCGCGCGATGAGCGCACCCACCACGACGACCGGCGACGCGCCGATGACGCATCGGCAGACGCTGGAGGCGCTCAGCGGCCTGCTGCTGGTGCTCTTCGTCGCCATGCTCAGCGGCACCGTCGTCTCGACGGCGCTGCCGAAGATCATCGGCGCGCTGAACGGGTCGCAGACCCAGTACACGTGGGTGGTCACCGCCACCCTGCTCACCGCGACCGCGACCACCCCGATCTGGGGCAAGCTCGCCGACCTGTTCAACAAGAAGCTCCTGGTGCAGGTCGCCATCGTCCTCTTCCTGGTCGGCTCGGTGGTCGCCGGCCTCGCCCAGACCGCCGGCCAGCTCATCGCCGCCCGCGCGTTCCAGGGCATCGGCGTCGGCGGCCTCCAGGCCCTCGTCCAGGTCGCCATCGCGGCGATGATCCCGCCGCGGGAGCGCGGCCGGTACAACGGCTACCTCGGTGGCGTCATGGCCGTGGCGACGGTCGGCGGCCCGCTGCTGGGCGGGCTCATCGTCGACACGTCCTGGCTCGGCTGGCGCTGGTGCTTCTTCGTCGGGGTCCCCGTGGCCGTCATCGCGCTCATCCTGCTCCAGTTCACCCTGCACCTACCCACGGTCCGCCGCGACAACGTGAAGATCGACTACCTGGGCGCCACCCTGATCGCCGCCGGGGTCAGCCTGCTCCTCGTCTGGATCTCCTTCGTCGACGACTCGTTCGCCTGGGTCTCCTGGCAGAGCGCGGCCATGGTGGGCGGCGCGGTCCTGCTGCTCGCCCTGGCCGTCCTGGTCGAGACGCGGGCGGACGAGCCGGTGGTCCCGCTCGACCTGGTCCGCCAGCGCACCACCGCCCTGGCCATCCTCGGCAGCCTGGCGGTCGGCATGGCCATGTTCGGCGGCGCCGTCTTCCTCGGCCAGTACTTCCAGATCGGCCGCGGCTACAGCCCGACGGAGGCCGGGCTGCTCACCATCCCGATGATGGCCGGCGTCCTCGGCTCGTCGATCGTCGCCGGGCGACTGATCACCAGGACCGGGAAGATCAAGCCCTACATCCTCGTCGGGGCGGTCGTGCTCGTCGTCGGGTTCGCCCTGCTCGGCACCATCGACCACGAGACGTCGCTGGTGCTGGTCGGCGCGGCCATGTTCATCGTGGGCGTCGGGGTCGGCATGACCATGCAGAACCTCGTCCTCGCCGTGCAGAACACCGTCTCCCTCAAGGACATCGGCGCGGCCAGCTCCACCGTGGCGTTCTTCCGCTCCCTCGGCGGCACCATCGGGGTGTCGGTGCTCGGCGCGGTCCTCGCCCGCCGGGTCACCGAGCAGATCACCACGGACCTCGCCGCCGCGGGCATCCCCACCTCCGGCGGGGGGACCGGCAGCCTCAACATCGACGCCATGCCGGCCGTGGTCCAGCAGATCGTCCGGGCCGCGTACGGCGACGCCACCGGCCACATCTTCCTGATCTCCGCGGCCATCGCCGTCGTCGGCGTGGTCGCGGCGGCCCTGCTCAAGCCGGTCACCCTGCGCACCAGCCTGGACCTGCCGGACGCCGCCACCTCGGCGGCCGTCGCCGCCGACGCCGTCGACGGTGCTCCCGCCTTCGACCAGGTGGACGTGGACGCCGTGGCGAAGGAGGCGCCGGCCCGCCGCTGAGGTCCGGCCCACGCACGCCGGGCCGCCGCCGTCGGATGACGGCGGCGGCCCCGTTCGTCGGCGGGGGAGCGTGGAGCCGGCGTCGGGTCGGCGCACCCGCCCGACGGCGGCGCGGCCGAAGGCGCCGCGCCCTCTCCCGCCACGGGTGCGGGCGGACGCCGGAAACACGTCGGGGAGGGACGGTGACCGTCCCTCCCCGATGTCCGAGCCGCCTCAGGACAGGAACTTGTCCAGGGCCGCCTCGATGGTGCCGGTGTCCGGCGACGCGTACGACTTCATGGTGGTCTTGTTGTACGAGATGAAGCTCGGGCACCGGTTCGCCGGGGCGCTGACGGTGCCGCCGTCGCCGATCTTCTCGCCGGTCTTCGCCGCGTAGAAGGTCAGCTCGTAGCGCGACGAGATGTAGTCGATCGTGACCTGCTTGTCTGAGCTGTCCTTGTACTGGCACTTGCGGGGCGTGCCCTCGCTGCCCTCCACGAACTTCAGGCAGCCGACCACGGAGACCGTCTCGAAGTCGGCGCTCTTGGCGTAGTACGGCTTGTTCGAGGCGATCGACTTCGACGACCAGTACGTCAGCCGGTCGGGGTTGTTCGAGAAGACGTACGCCTTGGCGCCGGCCGCGCCGGAGTAGGGCGCCGCGTTGAGGATCTGGCTGCCCTCGCAGACGTCGGCCAGGTCGCTGGAGTAGCGGGCGGTCACCGCGTTGTTGCTGTTGCCGGGATCCTGCGACTCGGACTCCCCGGGGGTGGGGGTGGCGTCGGTGCTGGGCTCGGTGCCGGGTCCGGTCGGGGTGGCGGACGCGACCGGGGTGGGATCGTCGTCGTTGTTGACGAGGACGAACCCGATGCCGGCGCCGCAGAGCACGAGCAGGACCACCACGGCGGCGGCGGACAGGCCGATGATCAGGCCCTTGTTCGACTTCTGCGGCGGGGGGACGGGGGCCCCGAGCTGCGGTGGCTGCCCTGGCTGGCCGTATCCGGGGTACCCGCCCTGCGGGGCCGGCGGCCCGCTCCACGGGGTGACGTTCGGATCCGGCTGCCCTCCGTACGGAGGGTGACTGTCGGTCATCTGAAGCCCTTATCGCTGTCGACGTGTGCCCAGGCACGGGGATCAAGCAACAGGGTAGTGAGCGCTCCAAATCGCGACAGTTGCCGGCGATCCGGCCGAGGTCCAGGTCATAGCCGCCGCGAAACCGCCATCACTCTTTGTATAGAAGGTGACTGCCGTACGTCGAGGGCCCCGGCGGCGGCCCGGGGGTCGTCGGAGACGTGGATCCGTGCAACCGCGCGGGCTTTCGCTCCTCGCGCCGCTCGGATGCGGACACCGCGTCAGGCGCGCCTTCCCGTGGCGAGGATCACCCATGCCGCCGGTCCGCGATGTGGACGGGGTCGCACGGCCGGGCGGGCCTCGGCCGGGGCGCGCTGTGGCCCGCTGTCGGGCGCGGTGGTGCCGCCGCCGTCGCCATCCCGTCCCGACGGTCAGGCCAAGATGTCGACGTATCTCAATGTGATGCCAGTTTGCGCAAGGCCTTCACGTGCGGTCTCTTCAACATCGTCCTCACATCGTGAACACCAAGGAAATATACGGCGATGAATATGGTGGCTAAGGTTTCCTCATCGTCCACCGCCTGCCGGGTGCGCCACGAGCCACCCGAAGGCCACGACAGTAGGAGGACCGGGAGATGACACTCCCTCGCACTCGACGGCGTACCCTCGCCGGCGCGGTCGGCGTGCTCGCCAGCGCCGCCATGGTCACCACCATGATCGGCGCCCCGGCGGCAGCCGCCTCGGCGACCGGCGAGATCCGCAGCGCCGGCGGCGCGACGGCCGTGGCCGACAGCTACATCGTGGTACTCAAGGACAGCAGCGTCGGCGGTCGGGCCGGCACCCGGCAGGCCGAGGTGCGCAGCAGCGCCGACTCGCTGGCCGCGCGCTTCGGCGGGACGGTCGGGCACGTCTACGGCGACGCGCTCAACGGCTTCGAGGTGCGGCTGTCGGAGCAGGCCGCCAAGCGGCTCGCCGCGCACCCCGCCGTCGACTACGTCGAGCAGAACCACACCGTGACGACGACGGCCACCCAGACCAACCCGCCGTGGGGCCTGGACCGCATCGACCAGCGGGCCCTGCCGCTCAGCCGCACGTACACCTACAACAGCAGCGGCACCGGCGTCACCGCGTACATCATCGACACCGGCATCCGGACCACCCACGTCGACTTCGCCGGCCAGGCCGTGCACGGCTACGACGCGGTCGACAACGCGCTGCCGGCCACCGACTGCAACGGCCACGGCACGCACGTGGCGGGCACCGTCGGCGGCAACACCTACGGCGTCGCGAAGAACGTCCGGCTGGTGGCCGTACGGGTGCTGAACTGCTCCGGCAGCGGCACCTGGGCGCAGGTCATCGCCGGCATCAACTGGGTGACCTCGAACCACCAGGCGGGCCAGCCGGCGGTGGCCAACATGAGCCTCGGCGGCTCCTACAACGGCTCGCTGAACAGCGCCGTGGCGAACTCCATCGCCGACGGCATCAGCTACGCCGTGGCCTCCGGCAACTCGAACGCCAACGCCTGCAACTACTCGCCGGCCTCGGTCCCGACGGCCCTCACCGTCAACGCCTCGCAGAGCAACGACGCGCGGGCCTCGTTCTCCAACTGGGGCACCTGCACCGACATGTTCGCCCCCGGCGTGGGCGTCCTGTCGGCCTGGTCCACCAGCGACACCGCCACCTCGTCCATCAGCGGCACCTCGATGGCCTCGCCGCACGTCGCCGGCGCAGCCGCCCGGGTGCTCAGCGTCAACCCGACCTGGACGCCCGCCCAGGTCCACTCGTACCTGGTCAGCCAGGCCACGCTCAACGTGATCACCAACCCGGGCAGCGGCTCGCCGAACCGGCTGCTCTACCTCGCCCCGACCTTCTGACCGTCCGCGTCGCACCGGCCCCGAGGCGTCCCGCCCCGGGGCCGGCCCGCGTCCGGGCCGATCCCTCGCCGCCTCCCCGGCGGTGTCCGCCGAGCCCGGGCGCCGGTCGGTGCGGGGCCGCCGTCCTGCGGTCGCCCGCGCGCCGGCAGACTTGCCGGATGTCCTCGACGATGCTGGTGGCCGGCCCGGAGCTGGCCGTCGCCCTGGTCGCCCTGGCCGTGGTGGCGGCCGTCGTGGTCCGGGCCGGTGGGCTCGGGCACGGTCGGCAGGTGCTGGTCGCCGCGGGCCGCGCCGCGATCCAGTTGGCGGCCGTGTCGCTGCTGATCACCGCCATCGTGGCGTCGCTGTGGGCGACGGCGGCCTTCGTCGTGCTGATGTGCGCGGTGGCGGCCGCCACCTCCGGCCGGCGGATCACCGGCGGGTGGAACTGGTGGGCGGGCGTGCCGATCGCGGCGGGGAGCATGGCGGTGGTGGCGGGGCTGCTGTCGGCGGGGCTCGTGCCGCTGCGGGGGATCGCCGTGATCCCGGTGGCGGGAATCCTCATCGGCGGGGCGATGACCGCGACGTCGCTGGCGGGCCGGCGGGTTCTGGACGAACTCACCGCCCGCGGGGGAGAGGTGGAGGCCGCCCTTGCGTTGGGGCTGCCGGCACGGGACGCCGTCCTGTTGGTGTGCCGTCCGGTGGCCGGCCAGGCGCTGGTGCCGGCGCTGGACCAGACCCGCACGGTGGGCCTGGTGACGCTGCCCGGCGCCTTCGTCGGGGTGCTGCTGGGCGGCGCCAGTCCGCTCACGGCCGGGATCACGCAGCTGGTCGTGCTGGTCGGACTCCTCGCGGTGGAGGCGGTCGCGGTCGTCCTCACCGTCGAACTCGCCGCCCGCGGCCGGCTGCGCCCGGCCCGGGCGGAGCTGCTCCCGTTCGACCTGCGGGCGGACGGGAACGGCCGGCGGGTCCGGGCCTGGCGCCGAGGGCGGCCCGGACCCGCCGACCGTCAGGCCGGTACGGGGTGATCCGCCTCGAACCGGGCCCGGGTCAGGAACGCCAACCGGGCCCGCTTGTCGGGCATGTCGACCTCGTCGCCGAAGGTGAAGCCCTCCCGCTCCAGCCGGTCCAGCGCGCGCTGGTTGCGCACGTCCGGCTCGACCACGATCCGCTGCCGGGTGGGGTCGCTGAACAGGTAGCGGGCGAGGGCGGGGCCGATGGCGGTGGTGAGGCCGCGCGGCGGACGGTTGCCGGGCGCGAGCAGCAGGTGCATCCCGACGTCGCCGGGCCGGACGGTGTAGCGCTCGCCGACCGGGTCCGCCTCCGGCTGGTAGGTCTGGAACAGGCCGATCGGCGTGTCGTCGAGCATGATCAGGTACGCGTGGTGGGTGGCGAGCCCGTCGACGAACTCGTAGATCTTCCGCACGTCGTCCACCGAGTGCGAACCCATGCCCCAGAACGACGCCCGCGGCTCGGTCACCCAGCCGTGCACCAGTTCCGCGTGGCGCTTCGGGTCCAGCACGACGAGCGACAGCTCGCCGAATCCGGGGATCTTCTCCTGATAGGTCACGGTGTCTCTCCTGCTTCCGGGGTGAGTTCTCGCCAGTCGGTGACCACCGGGACCAGTTCGCCGCCGGCCCACAGTGGGAGTTGGTCGTCGAAGTGCGGGTCACCGGGCCGTCCGGAGGCGCCGAACGGCACGACCCAGCGGCTGTCCGCGCGGTCGGTCAGGTCCCACACGTAGCGGGCCACCGGGCCGCGCCAGCACGCGTCGGACACGCCCGGGACGCTGGAGGTGGCCAGCACGCAGTCGGTGTCGCCGGCCAGCGCGACCCGTTCCCGCATCGCGCGTACCGCCGCGTCGACCGCCGGCTCCACGCCGAGGTGGACCGGGTGCAGCACGTGCCGCCGGCCCCACGGCCCGGGCGGGTCGCCCGCCGCGACGTCCGCCAGCGCCCCGGCCGCCACCGGGCCGACGTCCCCGCCGAGGCGGTGCAGCCCGGCGACGACCCCGTCGAGGGCGTGGCCGATGCGCGACAGCGAATCTGTCCACGGCGCGAACAGCGGGTCGAACGCGCTCGGGGCGCGCAGCGGGCGCAGGCACGGCTCGTCGTGCAGCCGGCGGACCAGGGCGGCGCGCCAGGCGGCGAAGGCGCCGGCGTCCGTGCTGTCGGCCCCCATCCGCCCGTCCCACGCGAGCAGGCGCTCCCGCAGGCGCCGCGCCGGCTCGCCGAGGCCGGCGGGGTCCAGGCGGTCGAGCACGCCGCGCAGGGCCGCGGCCTCCAGCCGGGTGTCCATGTGTACGGCCGCCGCGCCGGCGCCCTCGGCGAGCAGGGCGCGGATGCGGCGCGCGCGGTGCGGCGGGGCGAAGTCGACGCCGAGGTCGGCGGTGTCGGGGCGCCGGTCGTTGGCGCAGACCGCCACCCCGTCGACGGCGGTGCGGCGCGGCGGCGCGTAGCCGCCGTGCCACCGGTACCGCGGATCCCAGCCGGGCACCGGCTCCCGCCGGCACCGGTCGTCGCGGATCGGGACGAGGCCCGCGACCAGGTGGACCACGGCCCCGTGCCGGTCCGCGACGAGGACGCTGTTGACCGGCTCGACCCAGTCCCGCAGCGCGTCGGCGACGTCGTCGGCGCTTCTCGCCCGCAGCAGCGGCAGCAGCGCGTCGAAGCCGAGGCGCCCCTCGACCCGGCTCGGGGTGCGCAGGCTGATCGCCTCGCCGGTGTCCCGGTCGTGGTCGACGACCGGCCCGCGGGGCGTCTCGACCACCTCGACGGACTCCGGCTCGCCGCCGCGTACCTCGATCCGCTCGACGTGGCGGTGCGCCGGCGCCCAGCCGTCCGCCTCGCGGACCAGCACCCGGTCGCCGTCGCGGCGCACCTGTTCCCGGTAGAGGTCCTGGTAGTCGGCCATCGCGTTGGTGACCGCCCAGGCCACCTCGCCCGCGTGTCCGAAGTGGGGCAGGCCCGGGACGCCGGGGAACGCGAAGCCGAGCACGTCGAACTCGGGGCAGGCGAGGCGCACCTGCTGGTAGATGCCGGGCAGTTCGAGGACGCGGTGGGGATCGCCGGCGACGACCGGCGCCCGGCCGGTGACCGGGTCACCGGGCACCGCCCAGGCGTTGCTGCCCGACCCGCCGGGGCCCTCGACGGCGAACAGGCCGGTCGCCGCCGGGCCGAGGGCGCCGGCGACGTGGGCGTGCCACAGCTTGTTGGGAAAGGTGGAGAAGAGCACGTGCTGGACGAGGAAGACGCCCAGCGGCGACCACGGCCGCCACGGGCCCGGGGCGCAGCCGACCGCCGCGAACTCGGGCGCCGCCGCGGCGCCCTCGGCGAGCCCCTCGTTGACCCCGTCCACATAGGCGGTGACCCACCGCCGGGTGGCGGGGGCGAGCCGGTCGAAGCAGCGCCGCGCGGTGTCGTCGAGGCGGGCGCGGCGGGCGAACCTGTCCCAGCCCAGCTCCGCGGGGCCGACGTGCTCGGCGAGGCGACCCTCCGAGCGCCACCGCTCGACCTCGATCTGCCAGGCCCGGTCGAGCGCGGCCACCCGCCCCTGGAGCCGGGCGAGGTCGTCGACCGTGTCGGCGCGCAGGTGGGGGACGCCCCACCGGTCGCGATAGACGCCGGTCATCGCGACGCGGGTCGGATGGGCGGCCGTGCCGCCTGCCACAGGAACGTCAACTTAGGTTACCCTCCCCTAACTGAGGCAGACCTTACCTGGAGGGGTGCGTGAAGCGAAACTGGGAAGCCCTGGTGCTGAAGGCGATGGGCGGCCGTGACTTCCGGCTGACCGTGCTCGGCGCCGAATCGGTGGGCGGGAACTACCGCCGCCTGCACATGGACGGCGGCGGGCTGCTGGAGGCGTGCGGCGTGCACCCCACCATGTGGATCCGGCTGTGGTTCGACAACGACGGCCGCCCGCACCAGCGCGCGTACACCCTCGTCGACCCGGACCCGGCGACGGGCCGGTTCGACCTGGAGTTCGCCATCCACGACGGGTGCGCCGCCCGCTGGGCCGCGAACGCCAAGCCCGGCGACACCATCGACGCCACCATGCAGGGCAGCGCGTTCAGCCTGCCGGACCCCGCACCGCGGCACCTCTACCTGGTCGGCGACGCCGCCTCGCTCCCGGCGGTGAACAGCCTGCTCGACGCGGCCCCCGACGTCCCGGCCACGGTCTGGCTGGAGTACGCCGACGACGGCGAGAAGGCCCTGACGCCGCGCGCCCGGGCGGGGCACGAGGTCACGTGGGTGCCGCGCCGCGACGGCGGGCAGCACCTGGTCGACACCGTCTGCGCCGCGCTGCCCGCCGCCGCCGACGCGCACTACTGGGTGGCCTGCGAGGCGGCCAGCACGCGCGGCATCACCAGGCACGTGCGGCGGACGCTGGGCGTCGGCAAACACCAGGTCACCTCGCTGGGCTACTGGAGCGCCCGGTGAAGGACCGGCTCGGCACCCTCACCGCGCTCTACGTCACCCAGTACCTCGGCATCGGCTTCATCACCGTCGGGCTGACCGCCATCCTGCGCGACGGCGGCACCTCCCTCGACACGCTGGCGCTGCTGCAGTTCGTCGGCCTGGTCTGGCCGGTCAAGTTCCTCTGGGCGCCGATCCTCGACCGGTACGGCTCCCGCCGCCGCGGCCACTACCGGTCCTGGCTGCTGGTGCTCCAGGGCGGCCTGGTGCTGGCCCTGCTGGCGCTGCTGCCGTTCGACCGCCCGGCCGAGCAGCTCGGTCCGGTCGTCGCGATCTGCGTCGCGTACGTCTTCCTCTCCGCGACGCAGGACATCGCCGTCGACGCGGTCGCCGTCCGGCTGCTCTCGGAGCGGGCGCGGGGCGCCGGCAACGGGATCCAGGTCGCCGCGAGCTACGTCGGCAACCTGCTCGGGGGCGGCGCCTGCGTGATCGTCTACGACCGGTTCGGCTGGGTGCCCGCGATCCTGCTGCTGGCCGTGCTGACCGCCGTCGGACTGTTGGTGGTGTGGCGGTTCCGGGAGCCCGCCCGCGCCGACCGCGTCCGCACCGGCCAGGCCTACCGGGCGTTGCTGTCCGTGTTCGGCCAGCCCGGCTGCCGGTGGTGGACCTTCGGCGTGGTGCCCCTGGTCTACACCGGAGCCGGCGCGGCGTACGCCCTCGTCACCCCGGCCCTGGTCGACGCGGACTGGTCGCTGGAACGCATCGGCGTGGTGACCGGCGTGGTGACCAGCGTCCCGGCCGTCGCGGCCGGACTGGTCGCCGGGGTCGGGATCGGCCGGTTCGGGCGCGCCGGCGTGCTCGTCGCCGGAGGAGTGGCGCTGGCGGCGTCCACGGCGATGCTGCTGCCGCTGATGAACGGCCGCGCCCCGCTCGGCGGGACGGTCGCCGCCCTGTGCTGCTTCATGGCCGCCTACACGGTCGCCAACGTCGTGCTCTACACGGTCAACATGGACTACTCCCGCCCCGGCACGGGCGGCACGGACTTCACCGTGCTGTCGTCGTTCGGGCTGGTCTGCTCGTTCGTGGCGGCCTCCGTCGCGCTGGCCGCGGCCGATCAGGTCGGTTATCCCGCGGTCGCGGTGGCCGCCATCGTCCTGGTGGGACTCGGCGTCGCGGTGGGCGTGGCGCACCAGCGGCGGTTCCGGCGCTCCGCCGGCGCGGCACCCGGGGAGCGGGTGTTGGCGGCGGCGCCGAACTGAGCGAAATCGATGCGACGCGGCAACATCGTTGACATGAACTTAGGTTAGGGTAACCTAAGTTCGCTCGATCATCGGATACGGCGGAAGGCGACGTCCACGTCCCCCGCACCGCATCCACTCCCGACCGCTGAGGACCCGCATGAGCCTGCCCGGATCCACCGTCCAGGCCCCGTCGACCGGGATGACCCCCGGGGCGAACGGCGCCCGCGCCCACCTGTTCACCGCCGGTTCGGTCGAGGACTACCGGCGCGTGCTGGCCGCCGGCATCGACCGGGTGGCGACCCGGGTGTCCGGCGCGGACCGGCCGTTCACGGGCGTGACACCGGACGAGCTGGCGCCCCGGATCGCCGGCATCGACCTGGACCGGCCGCTGGGCGACACCGGCGCCGCGCTCGACGAGCTTCAAGACGTCTACCTGCGCGACGCCGTCTTCTTCCACCACCCCCGCTACCTGGCGCACCTCAACTGCCCCGTGGTGATCCCCGCGCTGCTCGCCGAGGCCGTGCTCAGCGCCGTCAACTCCTCCCTGGACACCTGGGACCAGAGCGCCGGCGGCACCCTGATCGAGCGCCGGCTGGTCGACTGGACGGCCGACCGCATCGGTCTGGGGCCGGCCGCCGACGGCGTCTTCACCAGCGGCGGGACGCAGTCCAACCTCCAGGCGATGCTGCTGGCCCGCGAGGAGACCTGCGCCCGGTTGACCGGCCGCGCGACCGGGCAGCCGTCCCGGCCGGAGCTGCTGTCCCGACTGCGCGTCATCACCTCGGCGGCCGGCCACTTCAGCGTGCAGAAGGCGGCCAAGCTGCTCGGCCTCGGCGCGGACGCGGTGGTCACCGTGCCCACCGACACCGACCGGCGGATGCGTACGGACGAGCTGGCCCGCCAGATCGACCGCTGCCGAGGCGAGGGGCTGGTGGTGATGGCGGTGGTGGCCACCGCCGGCACCACCGACTTCGGCACCATCGACCCGCTGCCGCAGGTCGCCGACGTCTGCGCGGCGGCCGGCGTCTGGCTGCACGTCGACGCCGCGTACGGCTGCGGGCTGCTGGTGTCGCCGACCCGGCGGCACCTGCTCGCCGGCATCGAACGGGCCGACTCGGTCACCGTCGACTACCACAAGTCGTTCTTCCAGCCGGTCAGCTCCAGCGCTCTGCTGGTACGCGACCGGCGGGTGCTGCGGCACGCCACCTGGCACGCCGACTACCTCAACCCCGCCCGCATGGTCGAGCAGCGCATCCCCAACCAGGTCGACAAGAGCATCCAGACCACCCGCCGCTTCGACGCGCTGAAGCTCTGGCTGACCCTGCGGATCATGGGACCGGACGCCGTCGGCGCGCTCTTCGACGAGGTGGTCGACCGCGCCGCCGAGGCGTGGCAGATGCTCACCGAGGACCCCCGCTTCGAGGTGGTCACCCGCTCCCAGCTCAGCACCGTGGTCTTCCGCTACCTGCCGACCGGCCCCGGCCGCGACCTCGTCGACGACGCCAACCTGTACGCCCGCGAGGCGCTGGCGGCCTCCGGCGCCGGGCTGGTCGCCGGGACCACGGTCGACGGCGCGCACTACCTCAAGTTCACCCTGCTCAACCCCGAGACCACGCTCGACGACATCGCCCACGTCCTCGACCTCGTCGCCGAACACGCCGGCTGGTACGCGAACACCAGGGCGACCGCCGAGCTGACCTGCCCCGTCGGCTGACGACCCGTCCCCGCTCTGGAGATAACAGCATGTCGACGCACGACTTCATCGCCGTCGGGCTGGGCCCGTACAACCTGGGCCTGGCCTGCCTGACCGAACCGATCGAGGATCTCGACGGCCTCTTCCTGGAGGCGCGCGACACCTTCAGCTGGCATCCCGGGATGCTGCTGGAGTCGACCCGCCTCCAGACGCCGTTCATCGCCGACCTGGTCACGTTCGCCGACCCGACCTCCCCGTACTCCTTCCTGGCCTACCTGAAGGAGTCGGGGCGGCTCTATCCGTTCTACATCCGGGAGAGCTTCTTCCCGCTGCGCAGCGAGTACGACGACTACTGCCGCTGGGCCGCCGGCAAGCTCCGCAACGTCCGCTTCGGACGGCGGGTCACCTCCGTCGAGTTCGACCCGTCCGACGAGCACTACGTCGTGCGCGCCACGGTCACCGCCACGGGGGAGCAGGTCACCCACCGCGCCCGGCACCTCGTGCTCGGCACCGGCACCCCGCCGCACGTGCCCGACGCCTGCCGGGGGCTCGGCGGCGACGCGATCCACAACTCGCAGTACCTGGAGCACCGGGCGGCGCTGCGCGCCAAGCGCAGCATCACCGTCGTCGGCAGCGGGCAGAGCGCGGCCGAGATCTACCACGACCTGCTCGGCGACATCGACTCCTGCGGCTACCAGCTGAACTGGGTCACCCGGTCGCCCCGGTTCTTCCCGCTCGAATACACCAAGCTGACCCTGGAGATGACCTCGCCGGACTACGTGGACCACTTCCACGCCCTGCCCGAGGCGACCCGCTACCGGCTGGAGTCCGCGCAGAAGGGCCTGTTCAAGGGCATCAACGCCGACCTGATCAACGACATCTACGACCTGCTCTACGCCAAGAGCATCGGCGGCCCGGTGCGGACCCGGCTGCTGACCAACACCGCGCTGACCACCGCCGCGTACGACGAGCCGAGCGGGACGTACGCGCTGGGGCTGCGCAACGTCGAGCAGGACCGCGACTTCACCCTGGACACCGAGGGTCTGGTGCTCGCCACCGGCTACCACTACCGGGTCCCGGAGTTCCTCGAGCCGGTGCGCGACCGCATCCGCTGGGACGGGCACGGCCGCTTCGACGTGGCCCGCAACTACAGCATCGACCACACCGGCCGGGGCATCTTCCTGCAGAACGCCGGCACCCACACGCACAGCATCACCTCGCCCGACCTGGGCATGGGCCCGTACCGCAACTCGTGGATCATCCGGGAGCTGCTCGGCCGCGAGCACTACCCGATCGAGAAGAGCATCGCCTTCCAGGAGTTCGGCGTGCCGGCCGGGGCCGCGTCGTGACCGAGGTCGTGCACCGCCGCGTCGACGACCGGCTCGGCGAGTTCGCGCTGCGTACCCTCGACCCGGACGCCGACGCCGCGCTGCTGCACCACTGGGTGACCCACCCGAAGGCGGCGTTCTGGCTCATGCAGGACGCCGACGTGGCCCGGGTCGCGCAGGAGTACCGGCAGATCGCCGCCCACCCGCACCACGACGCGTTCCTCGGTCTGCACGACGGGCGACCCGCCTTCCTCGCCGAGCGGTACGACCCCGCCCACGTCGAACTGGTCGGCCTGTACGACGCGGCCGACGGCGACGTCGGCATGCACTTCCTCTGCGCGCCCACCGACGCGCCCGTGCACGGCTTCACCCGCGCGGTGATCACCACCGTGATGGCGTGGCTGTTCGCCGACCCGGCCACCCGGCGGGTCGTCGTGGAGCCCGACGTGCGCAACACGGCCGTGCACGCGCTCAACGCGGCCGTCGGCTTCACCGTCGTCGGCCGGATCGCCAAGCCGGAGAAGGACGCGCTGCTCAGCGTCTGCACCCGCGCCCAGTTCGAGGCCGCGACCGGTGCGGCCGGCACCCACCCCGCCGCAACCCGAGGAGAGCTGCCCGCGTGAACCCCTCCGCATCCGTGGCCCACCTGACGCCGGAGAGCTGGGCCCGCGCCAACCGGCTGCTGGTCCGCAAGGCGCTGGCCGAGTTCGCCCACGAACGGCTGCTCGCACCCGAGCCGGTCCCCGCCGACACCGACGGCCCGGCCACGGGGGAGCGCCGGTACGAGGTGCGCGGCGACGACGGCGACGTGGTCTACCGGTTCACCGCGAGCCTGCTGGCCCTGGACCACTGGCGGATCGATGCCGACAGCGTCACCCGCCACCGCGGCGGCACCGAGCTGCCGCTCGACGCCCTCGAGTTCTGCCTCGACCTGCGCGGCGCGCTGGGCCTCAGCGACGAGATCCTCCCCGTCTACCTGGAGGAGATCAGCTCCACCCTCGCCAGCACCGCGTACAAGCTCGACAAGCCGGCGGTGAGCGCCGCCGACCTCGCCCGCGCGGACTTCCAGGTCATCGAGACCGAGATGACCGAGGGCCACCCGGGCTTCGTGGCGAACAACGGCCGCATCGGCTTCGGCATCGACGAATACCGCGCGTACGCGCCGGAGGCCGCCCGCCCCGTCCGGCTGGTCTGGCTGGCCGCGCACCGGGACCGGACGACCTTCACCTGCGCCGCCGACCTCGACTACGACACCCTGGTCCGCGCCGAACTCGGCGACGACACCCTCGCCGCCTTCGCGGGCACCCTGACCGGGCTCGGCCTCGACCCGGCCGACTACCTGCTCATCCCCGTGCACCCGTGGCAGTGGTGGAACCGGATCTCCGTCACGTTCGCCGCCGAGGTGGCGCAGCGCCGGCTGGTGTGCCTCGGCCCCGGCCCGGACGAGTACCTCGCCCAGCAGTCCATCCGCACCTTCTTCAACGTCACCGACCCGACCCGGCACTACGTCAAGACCGCGCTGTCCGTGCTGAACATGGGCTTCATGCGGGGGCTGTCCGCCGCGTACATGGAGGCCACCCCGGCCATCAACGACTGGCTCGCCGACCTGATCGAGGCCGACGAGGTCCTCAAGCGCACCGGGCTGACGATCATCCGGGAGCGGGCCGCCGTCGGGTACCGGCACCTGGAGTACGAGGCGGCGACCGACCGGTACTCCCCGTACCGCAAGATGCTGGCCGCGCTGTGGCGGGAGAGCCCGGTGCCCGGCCTGGAGCCGGGCCGGCGACTGGCCACCATGGCGTCCCTGCTGCACACCGACCGCGACGGCCGGTCGTTCGCCGCCGCGCTGATCGCGCAGTCCGGGCTGGCGCCGAGGGTGTGGCTGCGCCGCTACCTCGACGCCTACCTCACCCCGCTGCTGCACAGCTTCTACGCCCACGACCTGGCCTTCATGCCGCACGGCGAGAACGTCATCCTCGTGCTGAACGGCGGCGCGGTCGAGCGGGCGGTCTTCAAGGACATCGCCGAGGAGATCGTCGTGATGGACCCGGACGCCGACCTGCCCCCGCAGGTGGGGCGGGTCCGGGCCGACGTGCCCGAGGACATGAAGCTGCTGTCGATCTTCACCGATGTCTTCGACTGCTTCCTGCGCTACCTGAGCGCGATCCTGGTCACCGAGGGCGTGCTGGACGAGGACGACTTCTGGCGCACGGTCGCCGAGTGCGCGGCCGACTACGCCGACAGCGTCCCCCACCTGGCCGAGCGGCTGCGGCGCTACGACCTGTTCGCCCCGGAGTTCGCGCTGTCCTGCCTCAACCGGCTCCAACTGCGCAACAACCGGCAGATGGTCGACCTCGCCGACCCGTCGGCCGCGCTGCAACTGGTCGGCACCCTGACCAACCCCATCGCCCGCTTCGCGCCGCCCCGATGACCGCCCCGACTGCCGCGCCCGCCGCCGGGACAGCGGTCGGCGGCGCGGACGGCCGGGTGCGGGGCCGGTGGCTGATCCTCGCCGTGCTCTGCCTCGCCCAGGTCACCGTGGTGCTCGACAACACGGTGCTGACCGTGGCCATCCCGGTGCTCACGACCGAACTGTCCGCCAGCACCGCGGACGTCCAGTGGATGATCAACGCGTACGCCCTGGTCCAGTGCGGCCTGCTGCTCACCGCGGGCAGCGCCGCCGACCGGTACGGCCGCCGCCGGATGCTGCTGGCCGGCCTCGTACTGTTCGGGCTCGGGTCCCTCGCGGCCGGGCTCGCCCAGTCCGGCGGCCAACTGATCGCCGCCCGGGCCGGGATGGGCATCGGCGGCGCCCTCCTGGTCACCGCCACCCTCGCGGTGGCGATGCAGGTCTTCGACGACGCCGAGCGGTCCCGGGCGATCGGGCTGTGGGCGGCGGCGAGCGCACTGGGCTTCGCGGCCGGGCCGCCGTTCGGCGGGCTCGTCCTCGCCCACCTCCCCTGGGGGGCGATCTTCCTGGTCAACGTCCCGATCGTGCTGGTCTGCCTGGTGGCGGCGTGGGTGCTGGTGCCGGAGTCGCGCCGCCCGACCGGTGGGCGCCTCGACCTGGGCGGGGTGGTGCTGTCCACGGGGGGCCTGACCGCGCTGGTCTACGCGATCATCGCGGGGCCGGAGCGCGGCTGGACGGCCGTCCCGGTGCTGGGCGTGGCCGGGGCGGGGGCGCTCCTCCTCGCCGCCTTCGTGGCCTGGGAGCGGCGGGTCGCCGACCCGATGTTGGACATGCACTTCTTCCGCAGCCGGCGCTTCGTGGGCGCGGTCTCCGGGGTCGTCCTGATCACCTTCGGCGCCACCGGCGCGCTGTTCCTGCTGACCCAGCACCTCCAGTTCGTGCGCGGCTACCCGGCCTGGGAGGCGGGGCTGCGGATGGTGCCGTTCGCACTGTCCATCGTCCTGCTCAACGTGGCCGGCGTCGCCGCCCGGGTGATCCGCCGGCTCGGGCTGCCCCGGTCGATCGCGCTCGGGATGACGCTGCTCGCCGGCGGACTCGCCCTCATCACCCACGCCCCGTCGGACGGCTACGGCGTGCTGCTGCCGGGGCTGCTCGTGATGGGCGCCGGCTGCGCCGTGGCGAACCCGGCCATCGTCGAGGCGGTGATGAGCGCCATCCCGCCGGAGAAGGCCGGGGCCGGGGCGGGCGTGGACGGCACCATGACGGAGGTCGGCAGCAGCCTCGGCATCGCCGTGCTCGGTGCGATCCTGAACGCCCGGTTCGCCGCCCTGCTGCCCGCCGCGCTGGCCGGCGCCGGGTCGTTCCCCGCCGCCCTGGCGGCCGCCGGGACCGAGGCGGAACGCGGGCTCGTCGCCGACGCGTTCCGCTCCGCCCTGGAGACCGGCCAGACGGTCGGCGCGGTCGCCGTCTTCGCCGGCGGCTGCGTCGCCGCCGCGCTGCTGCGCCGGGCCGAGCGCGCCGGCTGAGCCCGCGTCCTCCAGCCGACCGCGCCGACGCCGCCACGCCCGACGGCGGCGTCAGGGCCGGCGGAGCGTCCGGAGCGCGCCGGCCCAGGCGACGACCTGGTCCAGCATGGTGCTGACGGCCTCCTCGTGGTGGGCCGCCGGCCGGAAGTCGCGGAAGTTCACGAAGTCGGTCGTCAGGGAGAGCGCGACCTGCGACCGGACGTCGGCCACCCCGAGCTGCCCGAGCACCAGCCGCAGGTGCTCCGCCGCGCGGGTGCCGCCGTGCACGCCGTAGCTGACGAGGCCGGCGGACTTGTGCTGCCACTCCTGGAAGAGGAAGTCGACGGCGTCCTTCAGCGCGCCCGGGATCGAGTGGTTGTACTCCGGGGTGACGAAGACGAAGCCGTCGAACCCCGCCACGGTCGCCGCCCACCGGCGCACGGCCGGCCGCGTCGACGGCGCCATCGACGGGGGCAGCACCTCGTCGAAGTGCGGCAGGCGGTACTCGGCGATGTCGACCAGCTCGACGGTGAGGTCGCTCCGCTTGGCGGCGAGGTCCCGCACCCAGCGGGCCACGACGTCGGCCTTGCGCCCGGGCCGCGTACTGCCGACGACGACACCGATCCTGACCATGGTTGATCTCCTCTACGGGGTGGGGACGGAATGGACGGTGGCCGGCGCGGCGTGCAGGCCCCGGGCCAGCTCCACCGCGCCGTGCAGGGACGACAGGGCACCGAGGGCGGCGGGCAGCACCTGCGGCGCCGGACGGCCGGGCCGGCCCGCCGACCGGGCGTGCTCGGCGACGAGCGGGACGAAGCCGGGCAGCCCGGCGGCGAACCCGCCGCCGACGATCGCCGCCGCCGGGTCCAGCAGCTCGCCGAGGCTGACCACCGCCGCCGCCAGGGCGCGGCAGCTCGCGTCGACCGCCGTCACCGCCCAGGCGCGGCCCTCGCGAAGCCCGTCGCGCAGGTCGTCGAAGCTCACCTCGGCGCCCCGGGCGGCCGTGGCCCGGCGCAGGGTGGCCGGCCCGGACGCCACCGACTGGAGGCAGCCACGCCGCCCGCAGTCACAGCGCTCGCCGTCGAGGGCGACGACCATGTGCCCCACCTCCGCCGAGGACCGGCCGGGCACCAGCCGGCCCGCCAGCACCACGCCGCCGCCGATGCCGGTGCCGACCCCCAGGTAGACCACGTCGTCGCGGCCGGCGTGCCGGGCCTCCGCCAAGGCGGCGAGGTCGCCGTCGTCGGCGAGGGCCGTCGCCGCGCCGGGGAAGAGCCGACGCAGCGCGCCGGCGAGGTCCAGGCCGGCCCAGCTCGGCCGGCCGGGCCACGTCGTGACGGTGCCCGCCGCGTCGGTGGTCGCCGGCATCGCCACCCCGACCGCGTCGACCGGACCCCACGCGTCGCGCAGCCGGGTCACCTCGGCGGCCAGCGCCGCCAGGTCCGCCGCCGCGTCCGCGCCGTGCGGCCAGCGGAAGGTCCGGTCGTACGCCGGCCGGCCGGCCGCCTCGGCGCGCAGCGCCACCTTGGTGCCGCCGACATCGACGCCGAGTACCCCGACGGCGCCCCACCGGTCCGGGCCGGCGGCGGGATGCTGCGGCTCGGGACCGGCGGCGGGACGCTGCGGGTCGCGCACGACGTCTCAGCCCTCGAGCACGTGGAGAACCACCAGCGCCACCGCGGCGACGGCGAAGACCACCGGCGTCAGGGTCATGGGGGCCGGGTCCTTCGCGCGGGCGTGGTAGACCACCGCGCCGACCATCTGCAGGGCGAGGCCGACGGCCGCCGCGATGCCCAGCGGCGCCCAGAGCAGCCCGAGCAGCAGACCGACGACCGCGGCGATCTCCAGCACCCCGAGCACGCGGGTCAGGCCGGGGGAGACGCCCAGGTGCTCCATCCGCTCGCGCATCTGCGCCTGCCCGGTCAGCTTGGGCAGGGCGGTACTGAGGAAGACCGCGGCGAGGATGACGGTCAGGGCGACGACGGGAATGCGCACGTGAGTTCCTTCGGGTGAGGTGGATCGATGCGGACGACCGTACCGGTGCCGGATCGGCGCGGCCGGTGGCGGACGGCGGCGCGCCCCGTCCTCAGCGGACGGTCGCGACGAGGGCGCGGGCGGCCAGCCGGTAGCCCAGCGAGCCCAGCCCGACGATGACGCCGCTGGCCAACGGGGCGATGACGGAGTCGTGTCGGAAGCTCTCCCGGGCCCAGACGTTGGACAGGTGCACCTCGATGAAGGGCCGCGGATAGTTGGCCAGGGCGTCGCGCAGGCTCCAGCCGGCGATCATCAGCGCGCCCGGGTTGACGATGGCGCCGACGGTGTCGTAGCGGTCCTGGATCGCGCGGATGAGGGCGCCCTCGCAGTCGTGCTGCTCGGCCACCACCCGCCAGCCCCGCGCGGCGACCTCCTCGCCGACCGCCCGCTCGATGTCGTCGAGGGTGTCGGTGCCGTAGATCTCCGGCTCCCGCCTGCCGAGGATGCCCAGGTTCGGGCCGTTCAGCAGCAGCACGTCCGACACGCTTCACCTCGCGGGGGTGCGGTCCTGTCCCGACAGGCCCGATGAGTGGTCCTCCGCAGTCTTACTGCGCGGCCGGCGGAGGGCGACCCGGCGACGACCCCCGCGCGGGTGGACTAAGGGGTGCATAGGGGCTGCTAGGGGCGGTGACCGAGCGTTCGGGTCGGTTACCGTCCTGCCTGCTGAAGCGATGCCGCCGGCTCCACGGGGGCGTCACCTACCTCGAACCGGCCATCCGGCGCCCCGGTGTGCCCGGACCGCGTACCGGCGGTCCCGGGTCGTCCCGCCGATGTCCGGCCGAAGCCCCTGGTCTGCCCGAGTTGGGAAGTGGGAAGTCATGAGTGGTCAGCCCTCGACGGTGTCGGAGTTCCCCGAGTGGCCGCAGTTCGGTGACGAGGAGCGCGCCGGACTGATCCGCGCCCTCGAACAGGGCCAGTGGTGGCGGATCGGCGGTAGCGAGGTCGACTCCTTCGAGCAGGAGTTCGGCGCCTACCACGGCACGCCGCACGCGCTCGCCGTCACCAACGGCACCCACGCCCTCGAGGTCGCCCTGGAGGTGCTCGGCGTCGGCCCCGGCACCGAGGTGATCGTCCCCGCCTTCACGTTCATCTCGTCCTCGCTGGCCGCGCAGCGCCTCGGCGCGGTCGCGGTGCCGGTCGACGTCGACCTGGACACCTACAACATCGACCCGGCCGCGGTCGAGGCCGCCATCACGCCGCGCACCAAGGTGATCATGCCGGTGCACATGGCCGGCCAGTTCGCCGACATGGACGCGCTGAGCAAGCTTGCCGCCGACTCCGGGGTGGCGCTGCTCCAGGACGCCGCGCACGCGCACGGCGCGCAGTGGCAGGGCAAGCGGGTCGGCGAGCTGGGCTCGGTGGCCGCGTTCAGCTTCCAGAACGGCAAGCTGATGACCGCCGGCGAGGGCGGCGCCGTGCTCTTCCCCGACGAGGAGCTGCGCGAGCGGGCCTTCCTGGTGCACAGCTGCGGCCGGCCCCGCACCGACCGCGACTACCTGCACAGCACCACCGGTTCCAACTACCGGATGGGCGAGTTCACCGCCGCCGTGCTGCGCGCCCAGCTTTCCCGCCTCGACGAGCAGATCGCGGTGCGCGAGCAGCGCTGGCCGCTGCTGGCGAGCCTGCTCGCCGAGATCCCCGGCGTCGTCCCGCAGACCATCGACCCGCGCACCGACCGCAACCCGCACTACATGGCGATGTTCCGTGTCCCCGGGATCACCATCGAGCGCCGCCGCGCCGTCGTGGACGCGCTGATCGCCCGGGGCGTCCCGGCGTTCGTGGCGTTCCGGGCGATCTACCGCTGCGAGGGCTTCTGGAAGGCCGGCGCCCCCGACGAGTCGGTCGAGGCGATCGCCGCCCGCTGCCCCAACGTCGAGCAGATCCACGCCGACTGCATCTGGCTGCACCACCGCACCCTGCTCGGCACCGAGCAGCAGATGCACGAGATCGCCGCCGTGCTCGCCGACGTCCTCGCCGGATGACCGGCCTGCCCCCGGCCGCCGCGACCGCCCGCCCGGTGCGGGTCGCGGTGGCCGGCCTCGGGTGGGCCGGGCGGGAGATCTGGCTGCCCCGGCTCGCCGCGCACCCGGCTTTCACGGTGACCGCCGTGGTCGACCCGGTGCCCGGCGTCCGCGACCGGGCCCGCGACAGCCACGACGTCCCCGCCGCGTACGCCGACGTCGACGAGCTGCCGGCCGGCGCGGCCGACCTGGTGGTCGTCGCCGTGCCCAACCACCTGCACGCCGCCGTCGCCGCCCGGCTGCTGCGCCGGGGCGTACCGGTGTTCCTGGAGAAGCCGGTCTGCCTGACCTCCGCCGAGGCGACCCTGCTCGCGGACGCGGAGCGCGACGGCGGCGCGGTGCTGCTCGCCGGCAGCGCCGCCCGCTACCGGGCCGACGTCCGCGCGCTGGCCGAGGCGGCCGGCGCACTGGGCCCGATCCGGCACGTCGACGTGGCCTGGGTCCGCGCGCGGGGCGTGCCCGACGTCGGCGGCTGGTTCACCCGGCGCGACCTCTCCGGCGGGGGCGCGCTGGTCGACCTCGGCTGGCACCTGCTCGACACGGTGCTGCCGATGCTCGGCCCGGCCCGGGTCACCCACGCCATCGGCAGCGTCTCCGACGACTTCGTCAACGACAGCGCGGCCCACGCCGCCTGGCGCAGCGAGGCCGACACCGCCGGCCGCGCCCCCGGCGACGTCGAGGACACCGCCCGGGGCTTCCTGCTCACCGACACCGGCGCGTCCGTCGCCCTGCACGCCTGCTGGGCCTCGCACGAGTCGCTGGACCGCACCACCATCACGGTGCACGGCGCGGCCGGCTCGGCGACGCTGCGCTGCACGTTCGGATTCAGCCCGAACCGCGACCCGGAACCGGTGCTGACCCGCACCCGCGACGGCGGGACCGAGCGGCTGCCGCTGCCCGCCGAGCCGATCGGCACCGAGTACGTCCACCAGCTCGACGCCCTCCCCGGACTGCTCGCCGACCCCGCCAGCCGGGGCGCGGCCGTCGCCGAGGCGCGCCGCACCATCGACATCATCGAACGGATCTACGACTCCGCCCGGCCCACCACGCCGGAGCGGCAACACGCCCTCGCGGGCGACAGCGGCCGGTGAGAACCACCGGCGACCTCACTCGCCCCGGGGAGCAGCCATGAGCCAATCACCGTCCACGGTCGACGCGACACCGTCTCTTGTCGATGTGGCCCGCCCGGCACCGGCCCGGGGGCCGATCCGCGCGGTGGTCTTCGACCTCGACGGCGTCGTGGTCGACAGTTCGGCCGTGATGCGCGAGGCGTTCAGCATCGCGTACGCCGAGGTGGTGGGGGACGGGCCGGCGCCGTTCGAGGAGTACAACCGGCACATGGGCCGGTACTTCCCGGACATCATGCGGCTGATGGGGCTGCCGCTGGAGATGGAAGAGCCCTTCGTCCGGGAGAGCTACCGGATGGCGCACCTCGTGCCGCTGTTCCCCGGCGTACGGGAGACGCTGGAGACGCTGCACGCCCGGGGCATCCGGATGGCGATCGCGACAGGCAAGAGCGGCCCGCGGGCGCGCTCGTTGCTCGACACGCTCGGGGTGCTGGGGCTGTTCGACCACGTGATCGGCTCCGACGAGGTGGCCCGGCCGAAGCCGGCGCCGGACATCGTGCTCCAGGCGCTGGGGCTGATGGGCGTGCCGCCGTCGCAGGCCATGATGGTCGGGGACGCGGTGATCGACCTGCTGAGCGGGCGCGAGGCGGGGGCGACGACCGTGGCCACGACGTGGCACGGCGGGGATGTCGGTGCGCTGCTGGCCGCCGGGCCGGATCTGGTCGCGCACGCGCCGGGGGATCTGCTCGAACACTGCCCGGCGGCGCTGGTTCCCTGACCTGGCACTGGACGGCGCACGAACCGGTCAGCGACACGCGCCACCGCCTCGTCCAGGGCGACCCGCCACCCGGTCGAAGCTGCTTAGTCAACGGATGCCGCAGAGGGCGGGACCGGCTGCCTCCGTTCCGCGCGCTCATCGAGATCGGGCTTCGGCGCTTCCGGGTCACGTAGGGTTCGGAACAACAGCCAGCTGAGCACCGGCATGAGGATGAGCGGCGTCAGCGCGGTTCGCAGCGACGTCGCATCGGCCACCGCGCCGAGGGCAGGGCTGGCGAGGCCGCCGATGCTGACGGTCAGGCCGAGGGTGATGCCGCTGGCGGTGCCGACCTTGGTGGGTAGGTAGTCCTGCCCGAGGGTGACCTGGAGCGAGAAGGGCACGTAGAGGCCGGCCGAGGTCAGGGCCACGAACAGGTAGATGGCCGGTCCAGGCACCCACACCACGCCCGCGATCGCGATGACGGTGATCGCGTAGGACCAGCGGGAGACCGCCACCCGGCCCCATCGGGCTGCCGCGGAACCGCCCAGCACCGAGCCGATCACACCGCCGAGGTAGAGCACGAACAGGGCGGCGGTGCCCGCCGCAGCGCTGCCGCTCATGCGCTGCTGCGCGTACAGGGAGATGAACGTGCTCAGGCCGACGAAGGCGATCGACCGGAACACCACGGCCAGCGTCAACCGCACGAACGAGGCGGTGTCGTCGCGCCCGACCGGCGCCGATGCTCGGCTCTCGGCGCTCCTGCGCTTGGCCAGGGCGCGCAGGACGGGCAAGGACATCGCAGTGCCAGCGAGAGCCGGCACCACCATCAGCGGCGTCCAGCCCAGGCCACCGATGGCCGCGACGGCGGCGACCATCAGCGGCGCCAGCGCGAAGCCGACGTTGCCGCCGGTGGAGAAGTACGCCATGGCGGTGTGGCTGCCGGCACTGGCTTCGCGGGCGATGCGCGCGGATTCGGGATGGTAGGCGGCCACGCCGATGCCGGAGATCGCCACGAAGAAGAGAGTGAGTGGGTAGTCGCCGCTCAGTCCGCTCAGCGCGATGCCCACCCCGCCCAGCATGGTGCCGACGGGCAGCAGCCAGGGCATTGCCCAGCGGTCGGTGAGCGCGCCGAACAGCGGCTGCGCGACCGAAGACAGCAGTGAGGCAGCGAGCACGATGCCAGACACCGTCGCGTAGCTGTACGCCCGTTCGGCGACGAACAACGCCACCAGCGCCGCGACGGTGCCCTGGTAGATGTCGACGCAGGCATGGCCAACGGAGAGCAGGGTGATGGAGGTTCTCCTTCGCACTGGGCGATGGTTCCAACTCAGCACCCTGTCGGGCTTCCGATAAGCTGCCAACTAATGACGGAAATCCGCCACGACCCGGTGGCCCCCACACGTGCTCAGCGGCTCGCGTCCGGGGGCGAGATCGACGCGCACCGCCACGACGATCACCAGATCGTCTACGCCGCTCGCGGGGTCCTCGCCGTCACGACCAGCGGAGGATCCTGGGTCGCCCCCAGCACGCGCGCCATCTGGGTGCCGGCCGGAACGGTGCACGCCCACCGGGCCTACGGCGAGCTGGACCTGCACCTGGTCGGGTTGCCGGCAACGGACAACCCGCTCGGCCTGGACACTCCGGCCGTGCTCACCGTCGGCCCGCTGCTGCGCGAACTGATCGTCGCCTACACCCGCGACGGGAGCGGAGACAGCCCCGAACGGGCCCGCCTGCGCGCCGTGCTGCTCGACCAACTCCGGGCCTCTCCCCAGCAACCGCTGCACGTGCCTGCCCCCACCGAGCCTGTGCTGCGCACCGTGTGCGCCATCCTGCAGGCCGACCCGGGCGACAACCGTACGCTCGCGGAACTCGGCCGTGAGGTGGGCGCCAGCGACCGCACCCTGTCCCGGATGTTCCGCCGCGACCTCAGCATGACCTTCCCGCAGTGGCGCACCCAGCTACGCCTGCACCACGCACTGATCCTGTTGGCCGACAAGACGCCGGTCACCGTCGTGGCCCACCGCTGCGGCTGGTCGTCGGCGAGCGCCTTCATCGACGTGTTCCGCCACACCTTCGGCCACACCCCAGGCGCATACCCGGCTGTCTAGGTCACGGCCGCACGATCGGCTCGTGGCAGGGTGGCCGGCCGATCTGCAGGCCGCCAGACGGCACCCTTCGCGATCTACTGGCCAGACGAGTTAGGCGCCAATGCGGAGCGGGACGGCCTGCGTCCACTCGTACATCCGGTGATCGCGGTGGAAACGCAACAGGTGGAGATGGTCAAGCGTGAGTAGGACCGGCTCCGGATCGACCTTGTCGAGCACCTCAGCCATCGGCCGGGCCTCCTGATCGGAGTTGGAGTAGGCGATGCTGACATGCGGCCGGTACAAGGCCGGGTCCCGTGGTAGGGGCTCCGCCCGGTCCTTGCCAAGGACCTCGACGACGACTCCGTGGACGATGGCGCGCAGGGCCCTGATGGGCTCGGGCGGGTCGGCCGGCAAGAAGACCGCTTCCGGTCGGACGACGGGCCGGTGAAACGTCACCGTCGGCGGCGCCAGTCCGGCGAGACGGGCACGGACCCGGTCCTCCAACTCGACCAACTCGCTGTCGCTCACCTCGTCCACGAAGCCGACCCCCTGCATCGTCAGGTGGAGCCACCGAGCTGGGATCAGGTCGAGCGTCGAAAAGTCACGGATACCGGCCTGATAGCTCTCCACCATCCGCACGAGCGCGGCATGACGAGCCATGCTGAAGTGGCAGGCGTAGAAGTGCCGCCCTGATCGCCAGCCGGGGCGCCACCACCAGTGGTCGCGCATCCTGTCGACGTGGTCGACCCCGCCCATGTCACCCCTTCCGGCTGGACCTCCGAGAGGCCCCGAAGATCCTCGGGACCATCGGGCACTGTGGTCAGTTCCCTCTCACGCAGAACTCGTTGCCGTCGGGGTCGGCCAGCACGACGGTGCCGTCCGCGCCGACCTCGAGTCGGGTGGCCCCGAGGGAGACCAGCCGGTCGACCTCCGCCTGCTGGTCGCCACCGGCCGGGGCTAGTTCGAAGCGCTGCGGGTTCCGTACCTCTTTCGGGGCCACGGGCGGGCCTCTCCAGGCGACCTTCGTGCCGCCGTGCGGTGACTGGATCGCGGTTTCCTGGTCCTGGTCCCACACCAGCGGCCAGCCCAGCGCTTCGCTCCAGAAGAGGCCGACCTCCCGGGTGCCGTCGCAGGCGAGTTCCCCGAGAAGGCCGCACCCGGCGAGGAAGGCGCTGCCCGGCCCGATCACGCAGAACTCGTTGCCCTCGGGGTCGGCAAGGACGATGTGCCCCTCCTCGGGGCGCTGCCCGACGTCGAGGTGGCTGGCGCCGAGCCCCAGCGCCGTGGCCACGGTGTGCTGCTGGTCGTCGAGGCTGGCGCTGGTCAGGTGAAGGTGCATGCGGCGGTTCGGCCCCACCTTCTCCGCGCGGCTCGGGACGAACCGGAGGCCGAGCTGGCCGTCTTTGCCGGGCAGGAGCGCACCGTCGGCGTCCTCGACGACCTCCCGGCCGAGCATGCCGGCCCAGAACTGCGCCAGGCGGGCCGCGTCGTGGGCATCGAAGGTCACCGTCAACAGTCGCGAGATCATCACCAGACCGTAGACACGGGCCAGCAGGACGACAAGGCGTTTAACCAGGCCGGGCGCGCTCACGAACACGGGTCGGAGCGGCCTCCAATGTGAACGACTTTCCAGATGTTTGTCCTGTCGGGCGAGGGTATGAGCTACGACGCAAGGGCAATCGAGAGAGAGGAATCATCTGATGCGCGTAGCACGCATCGGTACCACTGTCGCTGCGCTCACCGCTGGGTTCGGCCTCGTCCTCGGCGGTGCCGGAGTGGCTCAGGCCGCGCCGGCGGCGCAGCAGGCTCCGGCCGTCGCACCTGCCGCGTCCACCGTGACCACCCCGGTCACGGGTAGCTTCACCGACGCCCTCGGCGGTACCGGCAGCTTCGCCGGCGCGTTCACGCCCACCCGGTTCGTCAACCAGGACGGCCAGCTTGCCGCCGTGGGGACGGTCACCGGCACCCTGACGGACTCGGCGGGGACCACGCTCGGCACCGTTACGGAGCAGGCCACCGTGCCGCTGCAGGTCAGCGGCACCTGCGACATCCTGCACCTGAACCTTGGGCCGCTGGATCTCGACCTGCTCGGCCTTCAGGTCCACCTCGACGAGATCGTGCTGGACATCACCGCCCAGCAGGCCCCGGGCAACCTCCTCGGCAACCTGCTCTGCGCGGTCGCCGGCCTGCTCGACAACAACGGCGGTGGCGCCCTGAACGGCGTCGCCGCCCTGCTCAACCGGATCCTGTCGCTGCTCGGCTGAGCATCGGCACAGCACCATCCACGGAGCTGAGCGTGAAGGCCGCCGGAAACGTCGCCGGCGGCCTTCACGGCGTCTCCGCCGGTCAGATGACCACGCCGGCGGCCCCGAGACGAAGGCGCCCTTCCTTACGTCCAGCCGTGGCGGGCGGCGTGCCAGCCGAGCTGCATCCGGGTCTCCACTCCCGCGAGGTCCATCAGGTGGCGCAGGCGTCGTTGCAGGGTACGCAGCGACAGGTCGAGCTGGGCGGCGACGACCTGGTCGGTGAGCCCGGCGAGCAGCAGCGCCAGGATCCTGCGGTCCAGGTCGGTCGGACCGTCGGTGCCGTCTCCGGCGGCCTCGGTCACGCCCCCGAGGTTGGTCAGTTCGAGTGGGTGGGCGTGCCGCCAGACGACCTCGAAGAGCGCGTCCATCGCGGCCAGCAGCCCGGTGCGGTGCAGCAGCACCGCCGCGGGCTCACCGCCTGGCGTGGCGGTCAACGGCACCAGGGCCAGTTGCGTGTCGGCGATGATGAGCTTGATCGGCAACGACTCGACCACCCGCACCCGGACGCCGCTGCGCAGGGACTCGAGGGTCTCCGCGACCACCCCGGGTTCGGCGAGCGCCGGGCGGTCCACCACGACCCGGAAACGTACGCCCTGGTCCACCGCCACCGACTCCACCGCGTTGCTGCCCGGCGGCACGGCGATGAAGGGCAGCGTGACGAAGCTGCGCACCTCGGTACGGGCGGCCTGCTGCACCTGGGCGAACCGGTGGCGGACCGCGTCGACGCCGGTGACCACCTCGATCAGTTCGTCGATGGTGCGCCCCGCGACCGCCCCTCGGTACTCCTCGGCGAGCGTGACGAGGGCCAGTTCGGCGCTGCGGAGCGCGTTGCGTTGCTCGCTGATGAGGGCGCCGAGCGCGACCGCGGGCGGCGCCACCGAGAACGCGCCGTCCGGTCCGGATTTCACCAGGCCGTAGGCCAACAGGTGGGACAGCGCCGCCTCGACCGCCGCGGTGGGCATCCGCAGGACGGCGGCCAGCTCGTCCGGGCCGGCCTGCGCACGCCGGACCAGCAGACCGTAGACCGCCTCGTCCTCGGGGCTCAGACCCAATGCGCCCAGCAACGGTGGCTGCCTCCCTCCGCGTGCGACGACGCCGAGAGTATGGGCCACGCTCATGGATCTTGAACAGTCCCCGTCGCCTGTCCGGTGGACGGGAGGGGCCCCGGGACGAGCCGCGTCCCGGAGCCCCGCCAACCACATCACCGCAGGCCGTACGCCCGGATGAGTTCCTGCCGGATGCCGAAACCGGCGTCGGTGCGGGCGTCGGCCCGGACCGAGACGAAGCCGCCCGGCTGCTTCGGGAGCTTGAGCGAGCCGGTCCACCGGTCGTCGGCGCCCTTACTGAGGGTGACCCTCTGCCAGGTGGCGCCGTCGTCGTACGAAACCTCCAGGCCGACCGAGGTGACCGTGCCGGTGCCGGTGCCGCCCGGCTGGGGCCCGGCCTTGACGCTGATCTCCTGGGCGGTGCCGGCCTTGACCGTGCCGCGCAGGTCGGTCTCCAGCGCGTAGTCGAGCTGGAGCAGCGCGAACGGGACCCAGTTGTCCGCCTGGTTGGAGCTGGAGACGAAGTCCCACTCGGTGTGGGTACGGGTCGACAGCCCCCACTGCTCGGCCGGCCGTGAGGCGTCCAGCACCAGTCGGTACGGCAGCGTGCCGGCGGGAACCGCCTTCCACTGCAGGTCGGCGCCGAAGCGGTTCTCGTGCAGCAGTTTCTCGCCCTGGTAGAGCTTGAGGTTGGTCGGCACCGAACCCCACTCCAGGTGGCCGCCGTGCTCCAGCGTGCCGCCCGACGGGCTCCAGGTCTGCACGTTGACCTGCAGGTAGTCCTGGTAGCGGGCGTTGCGCAGGGCGAACGTCCGGCTGAAGGCCGGCCGGACGGCCGGTGCGAACCAGTCCAGCCGGGTCGTGGTGCCCTTGCCGTACGCGTTGTGGTACGCCGTGTCGGTCCAGGTGCCCTGAACGTGGACCTCGTGCCAGACCACGTCCGGCGTGACCCACTCGGTGCGAATGCCCGGGTGCCACTCCCGCTCGCGGAACCCGAGGGCGGGGCTGAAGGTCATGTCGTACCGGTAGCCCTCGCCCTCGGTGTCACGGACCGCGTGGTAGCGGGCGTCGATCCGGGCCAGGTCGTTCTGACCGGGGTGGTAGGTGAGCGGCTGGTCCGGCACGTGGCCGGTGTAGACGCGGGCCAGGTCGTAGATGTAGCCGGCGTACGGCACCTTGGTCACGGTCAGCTTCGGCGCCCCGGCCCGGGCCGCCTCGACGAGCTTCCCCCCGGCGTCCCGGTGCACGGTGGCCACCGGGATCGGGGACTCGCCGACGTACTCGTTCAGGGTGCCGACGCCGTCGTGGACGACCAGCAGCAGCTTCGCCCCGGCCGCCGCCGCGGCGGCGGCGCGCTCCGCCGGGCCGACCGCGTCGCTGCGGGTCACCACGGCGATCGCGCCCTCGGCGTCGAGGCCGGCGTAGTCGGCGGGCGCGCCGTTGCCGGCGTAGACCGGCCGCAGGGTCTCCGTACCCCCGGTGAGCGTGCTGCCCGGCTGGACGAGGGAGTCGACCGGCAGCAGGCCGGAGGCGCTCAGGCTCAGGTTCGGCTCGCCCTTGCGCCACCGGGTCGCCATGGTGAACGAGCCCTGCGTGACCGGCTCCGTCGGCAGCAGATAGAGGTCGTCGTACCGGACCGGGAGCTGGAACGCCTGCCGGAAGGTGCTGCCGCCGGCGTACCGGACGGTGTAGTCGAGCCGGCGCTGCCGGTCCTCGGTGCGCTGCGGCGTGGCGGTGTCGAGCAGGCGGGTCCGGCTGGCGTCGAGCACCACCTCGGTCGAACGGTCGAGCACGGTCTCCGGGTCGACCAGCAGGGCGAAGCCCTGGGAGTCGGGCCGTTCGCCCGGGACGTCCAGCGCCGCCGCGACCGTGTACGTCCCCGGCGGCAGGCGCAGCGTCTGCTCGCCGCTGACCGGGTACGACGAGGCGCGCGGCTCGCCGGCCTTGTTCACCACGACGGTCGCGCTGGCGGGCTTGCCGTCCCGGCCGCGCAGCTTGACCGTGAGGTCGTACCGCTCGTCCTCCTTGAGCAGGCCCAGCGCCGTACGGGTGACCGCGGCGCCGGTGGCGGCGTCGGTGCCGACCAGGTATCCGGTGAGCTGGCCCGGCGACACTTCCCGGGGGTCACCGGTCACCGTGACGTCGGCGCTGCCGCCCGCGGGCACGGTCACCGAGGAGGCGCCCAGGGCGAACGGCCCACCGCCGGTGAGGGCCAGGTTCAGGGTCATCGCAGTGGTGCCGGAGTTGGTGAAGGTCACTTTCCGGGTGACCGGGGCGTCGGTGGGCTCGTGCGGCCAGTCGAAGTTGCCGAAGAACGCCGAGCCGGTGGCCCGTACGGTGGCGCGCGTCGCCGCCGCCACGTCCAGCCGGCCGGTGCCGACCTGGTACGGCCGGTGGTCGTCGGCGAGGCCCTTGGCGCTGCTCATCAGCGCCTCCTTGAGCTGCGGGCCGGTCCACTCCGGGTGCCGCTGAGCCAGGATCGCCGCGGCTCCCGACACGTGCGGCGTGGCCATCGAGGTGCCGTCCATGCTCTGGTACATGCCGGAGCCGCTGGTCATCTGCTGGGAGCGGGCGGCGGTGATGCCGACGCCGGGTGCGCTGATGTCGGGCTTGAGCGCGCCGGTGCGCGCCAGCGGGCCGGTGCTGGAGAACCACGCCAGTCGGTCCTGCTTGTCGACGGCGCCGACGGTCAACGCGCTGGCGGCGGTGCCGGGGGAACCGATGGTCTCCGGCCCGGCGTTGCCGGCGGCCACGACGAAGAGGGTCCCGTGCTGGGCGGTCAGGGCGTCCACCGCGAGCGCCATCGGGTCGGTGCCGTCGGTCAGCGAGCGGTCGCCGAGGCTCATGTTGACGACGTCCGCCCCGGACTCGGCGGCCCACTGCATGCCCGCGATGATCCAGGAGTCGAGGCCGTAACCCGCGTTGTTGAGCACCTTGCCGACGATCAGGTCGGCTCCCGGAGCCACCCCCCGGTACGCGCCGCCAGAGGCCGCGCCGGTGCCCGCGATCGTCGAGGCGACGTGGGTGCCGTGGCCGTCGACGTCGGAGGTGTCCTCGCCCGGCACGAAGCTGGCCTTGTCGTCGATCTGGGTGGCCAGGTCCGGGTGGCTGGGATCGACGCCGGTGTCGAGCACCGCGACCGTCACCCCCTTGCCGTCGTAGCCGGCCGCCCACGCCTCGGGTGCGCCGACCTGCGGCACGCTCTCCTTCAGGTCGACCGTCACGCGGCCGTCGAGCCAGAGCTTCGCGACCCCGCCGCCGAGCGCGGTGCGGGACGGGGCCGTCGGCGCCGGGGCGACGGTGGACCAGAAGGCGCGGGCCTGCTTCTTGTCGGCGGCCAGCGCCGCGCCCGTGACGCTGGGCAGGTCGCGGACGAGCTTCGCGCCGCGCGGCGTCGCCGGGCGGCTCGCGCGGTTCTTCGTGGGAGAGTAGGTGGCGATCAGGGGCAGGTCGGTGGTCCGGGCGTCGTCGTACCCCATCTCGATGAGGTCGGTGACGTTGAACAACCGCCGGTCGAGGGTGTCGCTGCCCAGCAGCGGCAGCGCCTCCTCGGGCAGGACGTACAGGTCGCCGCCGCTCTCCTGGATCTGCACGCCGCCGGTGGCGTCGTCGGGCCGGTCGACCTCGGCCGTGGCCTTGCCGTCGGCGAGGGTGGTCACCGTGACCACGTCACCGGTGATCAGGGTGACCGTGTGGACGTCTCTGGTCTCGGCCGGCGCGGTCGGGGTCGGGCCGGCCGCCGTGGCGGGTGGTGGGTACGCGGCGGCTCCGGCCGCGACCAGTCCGGCCGCCGCCGCAGCGGCGACCAGCCGCCTCCGGGCGGAGGTGAAGGGCTGTGAGGGGGAAGGCATGCGACGGTTCTACCGTCGTCTTTCGACTCGGTGAACAGTTGCCGGTGGCGGGGTTCCGCCAGGGCGCGACCCCGCCACCGCTGGCGGCGGCGGTCGGCTACTTCCCTTGGTCGGGGCGCGTGATCAGTGTGACGTCGCTGCTGGTGGCGATGACCAGGCTGCGCCCAGAGGGAGAGAAGCCGGCGGCCCGCAGTTCCGAGTAGTTCGAGTGGAAGATGTGCCACCACGTCCCGCCGGCCGGGCCACGGTAGGGGCCGCCAGCCGTGGACAGCCGCCTCGCCCTGACGGCCCGGTCAGTGCGTCGGGTCGTCGTCGACCTGGGGTCCGGCTTCCAGGAAGCGCAGCATGTGGGCGCCCACTTCCTCCGCGAGGGCGTACGGGAACAGGTCGGTGCGGATGGTGACGCGCAGGATGACCTCCCCGTTGCCGGGCAGCACCTCGACGAGGAGGCCGCCCGACCATTCCCGGGCGTAAGGCTCGACGACCTCCTCGGTCCGGCAGCCGGGCAGCTCCAGCGGGCGCACCACGTTGTCCTGGTAGGCGAAGCTGGACAGGCTGGTGACCACCTCGCCCCCGAGGCCGAAGGTCGGGTCGGCGGTCATCTCCAGGAAGGAAACGTCCTGGGCGGCCATCAGCTCGTCCACGGTCCGCTGCACGGTCGGGATCAGGTTCCGCTCCTGCCCGTCGAACCGGACGCGGAGGCAGTTGGAGTTGATCCTGCTCGTGAAGGCGGAGTCGAGGACGCGGCTGCCGCGTTGGGCCACGATCATCAGCAGGCCGATGTCGTCCTGTTGGTGGATGGCGTGCAGCGCGGTGGCGTAGGCGGCGGCGAAGTAGGCGGAGCGGCTGAACCGGTGTTCGCGGGCGGCCCGGTCCCAGCGTTCCATCACCTCGGGGACGACGGTGACGGTGTGTCCGGCCCTGGGGCCCCAGGCCGCCGGCTGTTGAGGCGCCGAGCCGGCCCCCTGGCGGGGCAGGCCGCGGAGTTGTTCGCGCCAGTAGGCCCGTTGCGCTTCCAGGTCGGTGGCGGCGCGCAGGCGGCTGTACTCGTCGTGGAACTGGCGCAGGGTGGGGGCGGGCCGGTCCCACTCGGGTGTCTGGCCGGTCAGGCGTGCGGTGTAGGCGTGGGTGAGGTCGCGGACGAGGAGGGCGTGTGACCATCCGTCGAAGGCGATGTGGTGGATGCCGATGCCGAGGAGGATGCGGTTGGTGGTTTTTTCGCGGATGAGGGCGGCGCGCCAGTTGCGGCCCTGGGTGTAGTCGAGTGGTTGTTGGACGGCTTCGGCGAGTTGGTCGAGGGCGTCCTGTTCGGTGGTGGCGTCGGTGAGCAGGCGCAGCTGGGGGGTGCCGGGGTTCGCGGGGATGATCGCGACCGGGGGGTTGACCCGTCGGTAGTGGGCGTGGAGTGCCTCGTGTCGTTTGTGGACGTCGGCCAGGGCTGCCATCAGTGCGCGGAGGTTCAGGTCACCCTCGATCCACCAGGTGACCGGGCAGACCAGGTCGAAGGGGAGCATGACGAACTTGGCGACCGAGAGGGGCAGCGGGACGGGCTTGGACGGGCCGGTCCGTCCGGTGACGGACGGTTCCGGCTCCGCCCTGGGCCGGCGGGGTGCGGTGGTGAGCCAGTGGGCGAGTGTGTGTGGGGTGGGGGTGCGGTGGATCTGGGAGACGGGTACGACCACGTCGGCGGCTTCGTC
>NZ_JBIAZP010000014.1:0-163552 GCF_042899165.1 Micromonospora sp. NPDC000121 | reverse complement strand
GGCCGGTTCCATCGGGCGTTGGCGGAGGTTTATGCCGGTGGTGCGTCGGTGGACTGGCGGCCCGCGTTCGCCGGTCGGCCGGGGCGTCTGGTCGACCTGCCCACCTACCCGTTCCAACGACAGCACTACTGGCCGCAGCCGTCCGCCCCGTCCGGCCCCGCCACGGCGGCGTCGGGGGCGATCGAGGTCGACGAGGTCGACGCCCGGTTCTGGGCCGCCGTCGAGGCGGAGGACCTGACCGCCCTCACCGCCGAGCTGGCCGAGGCGACCGACGCCGACGCGGTGCCCGAGGCGGCCTTCGCCGACGTGCTGCCCGTGCTCGCCGCCTGGCGGCGGCGTCACCGCGACCAGGCCACCGTCGACTCGTGGCGGTACCGCGACGCCTGGCTCCCGGTCGCCGAGGCCGCCGGGAAGCCCGCCCTCGCGGACACCTGGTGGCTCGTCACCGGCCCCGACGACACCGAGGCGGAGCAGGCCGCGTTCTGCCGGGACGCCCTGGAGCGGCACGGCGCCACGGTCGTACCCGTGGTTCTCGACGCCGAGCGGACCGACCGCGCCGCCCTCGCGGCCCGGGCGCGCGACCTCGCCGGGGCCGGCCCCGTCGCCGGGATCGTCTCCCTGCTCGCGCTCGACGAGACGCCGGCCCCCGCGCATCCGTTCGTGCCCGTCGGTTTCGCCGGCACCGTCACGCTGACGCAGGCCCTCGGCGACGCCGGCGTCCGCGCGCCGCTGTGGTGCCTCACCCGGGGCGCCGTCTCCACCGACCCCGCCGACCCGCTGCCGCACCCCGTGCAGCAGCTCGCCTGGGGCTTCGGGCGGATCGCCGCCCTCGAACACCCCGACCGCTGGGGCGGCCTCGTCGACCTGCCCGACGACCTCGACGACGCGGCCGGCCGGCGGCTCGCCCACGTCCTCGCCGGCACCGACGGGGAGGACCAGGTGGCGCTGCGGCGCGTCGGCGCGTTCGGCCGCCGGCTGCTGCGCGCCCCGCTGGGCGACGCCCCCGCCACCCGCGACTGGCGGCCCACCGGCACCGCCCTGGTCACCGGCGGCACCGGTGCCCTCGGCGGGCACATGGCCCGCTGGCTCGCCGCCAACGGCGTGCCCCACCTGGTGCTGCTCAGCCGCCGCGGCCGGCAGGCCGAGGGCATCGCCGAGCTGGAGGCCGAGCTGACCGCCCTCGGCACCCGGGTCACCGTCGCCGCCTGCGACGCCGCCGACCGGGCCGCCCTCGCCGCCGTCATCGACGACCTGCCGGCCGAGCACCCGCTGACCACCGTCGTGCACACCGCCGCCGTGCTCGACGACTCGGTGATCAGCTCGCTCACCCTCGACCAGGTCGACTACGCGCTGAGCGCCAAGGTCGCCGCCGCGGTCAACCTGCACGAACTGACCCGCGACCGGCACCTCGACGCGTTCATCCTGTTCTCCGCCATGGCGGGCACCGTCGGCAGCTCCGGCGTGGGCAACTACGCCCCCGGCAACGCGTTCCTCAACGCGCTCGCCGAGCACCGGCGCGGCCTCGGCCTGCCCGCCACCTCGATCGCGTGGGGCGCGTGGGGCGGCGGCGGCATGGCCGAGGGCGAGTTCGGCAGGATGCTGCACCGCCACGGCGCGCCCGAGATGCACCCGAGGCTCGCCGTGGCCGCGCTGCACCAGGCCGTCGAGCACGACGAGACGTTCCTGACCATCTCGAACATCGCCTGGGACCGGTTCTACGTCGCGTTCACCGCGACCCGGCCCGCGCCGCTGATCGCCGAGATCCCCGAGGCGCAGGCCCTCGCGGCCACCAAGGGCCTCGCCGAGGCCAGGGAGGCCGACGAGGCCGGCCCCGGCGCGTCCTTCGCCCGGATGGGCGCCGCCGAGCGCCAGCAGGCGCTGCTCGACCTGGTCCGCGAGCAGGCGGCCACCGTCCTCAAGTACGACGGCGGTCAGGCCGTCGACCCGCACCACGCGTTCCGGGACCTCGGCTTCGACTCGGTGACCGCCGTCGAGCTGCGCAACCGGCTCGCCACCGCCACCGGGCTGCGGCTGCCGGTGACCCTCGTCTTCGACTACCCGACCCCGACCGTGCTCGCCCGGCACCTGCACGAGGAGCTGGGCGGCGGGGCTGAGGCGGCCGTCGCCGCCGCACCCGTGGCGCTGGCCGACGACGAACCCGTCGCCATCGTCGCCATGTCGTGCCGGTTCCCCGGAGGCGCCAACGACCCCGAGGGGTTCTGGCAGATGCTGCACGCCGGCCGGGACGCCGTCTCCGGCCTGCCCGGCGACCGGGGCTGGGACATCGACCGGCTGTACGACCCCGACCCCTATTCCACCGGCACCTCCTACGTCCGCAGCGGCGCCTTCCTGTACGACGGGGCGGACTTCGACCCGGGGTTCTTCGGGATCAGCCCGCGTGAGGCGTTGGCGATGGATCCGCAGCAGCGGTTGCTGTTGGAGACGTCGTGGGAGGCGATCGAGCGGGCAGGGGTTGTTCCAGGGGTGTTGCGGGGTTCGCGAACAGGGGTGTTCGTGGGCACGAACGGCCAGGACTATGGGGCCCTGTTGTTGTCGGCCGGGGACGAGGCGGAGGGGTTCGGCGCTACGGGGAACGCCGCGAGTGTCTTGTCTGGTCGGGTGGCGTACGCGTTGGGGTTGGAGGGGCCGGCGGTGTCGGTGGACACGGCGTGTTCGTCATCGCTGGTGGCGTTGCACCTGGCGGTGCAGGCGCTGCGGCGCGGGGAGTGTGACCTCGCCCTGGCCGGCGGCGTGACGGTGATGGCGACGCCGGGCCTGTTCGTGGAGTTCTCGCGGCAGCGCGGGTTGGCGGCCGACGGCCGGTGCAAGGCGTTCGCGGCGGCGGCCGACGGCACCGGCTGGGGCGAGGGCGCCGGCATGCTGCTGGTGGAGCGGTTGTCGGATGCGCGGCGCAACGGCCACAGGGTGCTGGCGGTGGTGCGCGGATCCGCGGTGAACCAGGACGGGGCGTCGAACGGACTCACCGCCCCGAACGGCCCCTCGCAGCAGCGGGTGATCCGGCAGGCCCTGGCCTCGGCGGGCCTCGCCGCCGCCGAGGTGGACGTGGTGGAGGCGCACGGCACCGGCACCACGCTCGGCGACCCGATCGAGGCGCAGGCGCTGCTGGCCACGTACGGGCAGGACCGGGACGTGCCGCTGCTGCTCGGGTCGGTCAAGTCCAACATCGGGCACACGCAGGCCGCCGCCGGCGTCGCGGGCGTGATCAAGATGGTCCTCGCCATGCGGGAGGGCGTCGTCCCGGCCACGCTGCACGTGGACGCCCCGTCGCCGCACATCGACTGGACGGCCGGTGCGGTGGAGCTGGCGACGGAGGCGACGCCGTGGCCGGCGGTGGACCGGCCGCGCCGGGCGGCGGTGTCGTCGTTCGGCATCTCCGGCACCAACGCGCACGTCATCATCGAGCAGGCGGACGAGGTGGCCGGGCCTGCCGTGGAGGCGGCTCCGGGACTGGTCGCCTCGGACGTGGTGGTGTGGCCGGTGTCGGCGCGGTCGAAGGCGGCCCTGGCGGGTCAGGCGTCCCGGCTGGCGCGGCACGTCCGTGAGCACGGCGGGCTCGACCCGGCGGCGGTCGGCTGGTCCCTGGCGGCGATCCGGTCGACGTTCGACCACCGGGCCGCCGTCGTCGGTGCGAGCGTCGAGGAACTGCTTACCGGGCTCGACGCGCTGGCGGCAGGTTCCCCGTCGGGCAGCCTGGTGACGGGCACGGCGTCGGGTCACGGTGCGGGGCCGGTGTTCGTGTTCCCGGGTCAGGGGGCGCAGTCGGCGCGGATGGCGGCCGGTCTGGTGGGTCGTACGCCGGTGTTCGACGCGAGGCTGGCCGAGTGTCAGGCGGCGCTTGCCCCGTACCTGGACGTCGATCTGGTGTCGGTGCTGACCGGTGACGACGAGTCGTGGCTGGAGCGGGTGGAGGTCGTGCAGCCGGTGCTGTGGGCGGTGGGTATCGCTCTGGCGGCGGTGTGGCGGCACGTGGGTGTGGTTCCTCAGGCGGTGATCGGTCACTCGCAGGGTGAGATCGGTGCCGCGTGTGTGGCGGGGATTCTGTCTCTGGATGATGCGGCGAAGACGGTGGCGTTGCGGTCGCGGGCTCTGGCGGTGCTGCGGGGTACGGGGACGATGGCGTCGGTGGATCTGTCCGCCGAGGCGGTCGCCGAGCGTCTGGCCGCGTTCCCGGGTGTGGGTGTGGCGGCGGTGAACGGTCCGTCGACGGTGGTGGTGTCGGGGCCGCCGCAGCCGGTGGCGGATCTGGTGGAGTCCTGCCAGGCCGAGGGTGTGCGGGCGCGGTTGATTCCGGTGGACTACGCGTCGCACTCGCTGGCGGTGCAGGAGGTCGCCGAGCAGTTGCGCACGGACCTGGCCGACATCGCCCCGCAGCCCGGTCACACCCGACTGGTCTCCACGCTGACCGGCGACTGGGTCGACCCGGCCACGATGACGGCGGACTACTGGTACGACAACCTGCGGCAGACGGTCCAGTTCGACGCCGCCGTGCGGGTGGCGGTCGCGGCCGGGCACAGCACGTTCGTGG
The DNA here is from genome assembly GCF_042899165.1 of Micromonospora sp. NPDC000121. Classification (NCBI taxonomy): domain Bacteria; kingdom Bacillati; phylum Actinomycetota; class Actinomycetes; order Micromonosporales; family Micromonosporaceae; genus Micromonospora; species Micromonospora sp. NPDC000121. The sequence continues at coordinate 159,006 of NZ_JBIAZP010000014.1, read as the reverse complement.
AGATCAGCCCGCATCCGGTGTTGACGATGCCGGTGACGGCGATCCTGGACGACACGGGCACTGCCGGGCACACGCTGGGCAGCCTGCGTCGGGGCGACGACGACCCGACCCGCCTGCTGACCAACCTGGCCACCGCGCACGCGATCGGCCTGCCCGTCGACCTCACGAAGGTCCTGGCGAAGACCCCGACCGTCGACCTGCCCACGTACGCCTTCGACCGTGCCCGGTTCTGGCCGAGCAGGGCGGCGGAGCCGGGCGAGGCACCCAGCGGAACGGATTCCGCGTTCTGGGCGGCCGTCGAACGGGAGGACCTGGCCGCGCTCGCGGAACTCACCGCGCAGAGCGCCACCGAGTCCCTCGAACGGCTGGGCGCCGCCCTGCCGGTGCTCGCCTCCTGGCGACGCCAGCAGCGGGACCGGTCCGCCCTCGACGACCTGCGCTACCGCAGCGTCTGGCAGCCGTACCCGGGCACGCCCGTCAGCTTCCTCCCCGGCGCCTGGTGGGTCGTCACCGACGAGCACCGCGCGGACGAGGGCGAGACCGCCGTGGCCGAGCTGGCCCGCCGCGGCGCCGACGCCCGGCTGGTGCTGCTGCCGGAGGCGCTGACCGAACGGGCGGCCGTCGCCGCGCACCTGGCCGCCGCCACCCGCACCGGCGACGGCGAACGCGCGCCGGTGGACGGCGTGCTGTCGCTGCTCGCCCTCGCCGACGGCCCCGTCGACGACACCCAGCCGGTGCCGCCCTTCCTGGCCCGATCCCTGGCCCTGGTGCAGGCCCTCGGCGACCTCGACGTGGCCGCCCCGCTCTGGTGCGTCACCCGGGGCGCCGCCGGCACCACGCGGGGCGCGACCCCGGCCCGACCGGAGCAGTCGCTGCTCTGGGGACTCGGCCGGGTCGCCGCCCTCGAACACCCCGAGCGCTGGGGCGGGCTGGTCGACGTGCCGGCCACCCTGGACGACCACGGCTGGGACCTGCTCTGCGCCGCGCTGGCCGGCCTCGACGGCGAGGACCAGCTCGCCGTCGACGGCGCCACGGTCCTCGTACGTCGGCTGGTCCGGGCGCCCGGCGGCGACGCCGTGCCCGACGAGCCCGACCACTCCGGCACGACGCTGGTCACCGGCGGCACCGGCGCCCTCGGCGCGGAGGTGGCCCGCTGGCTGGCCGCCCGGGGCGCCGAGCACCTGCTGCTGGTCAGCCGCCGGGGCGCCGACGCCCCCGGCGCGGCCGACCTCGTCCGGGAGCTGACCGCCGCCGGCGCGCGGGTGACCGTCGCGGCCTGCGACGTGGCCGACCGGTCGGCGCTGGCGAAGCTGCTCGGCGAGGTGCCGGCCGACGCGCCCCTGACCGGGGTGGTGCACGCGGCCGGGGTGCTGGACGACGGCGTCCTCGACGGTCTCACCGCCGACCGGCTCGCCGCCGTCCTGCGGCCCAAGGTGCTCGGCGCGCTGCACCTGCACGAGCTGACCGCCGCTCTGCCGCTGCGCGCGTTCGTGCTGTTCTCCGCGATGGCCGGCCAGCTCGGCGCCGCCGGGCAGGGCAGCTACGCCGCCGCGAACACGTACCTCGACGCGCTCGCCGAGCAGCGGCACCAGCAGGGCCTCCCGGCCACCTCGATCGCCTGGGGCCCCTGGGCGGCCGGCGGGATGGCCGCCACCGACCAGGCCGTGGAGGAGCGCCGCCGCCGCAGCGGCGTCGCCCGCCTCGACACCGCGACGGCGTTCGCCGCGCTCGCCCGGTGCGTGGCGCGACGGGAGCCGGCGACGCTGGTGGCCGGCATCGACTGGGCGCGGTACGTGCCGGGGTTCGTCGCCGTGCGGCCCAGCCCGCTGCTGACGGGCGTCGCGGAGGCGCAGCGGGCCGCCGCCGAGCGGGCCGACGACGCCGGGGCGTCGGCGGAGTCCCTCGCCGCCCTGCTCGCCGGGCAGACCGACGCCGAGCGGCGCAAGACCCTCCTCGAACTGGTACGCGGCCAGGCCGCCGCCGTGCTCGGACACGCCTCGGCGGACGCCGTCGAACCGGACCGGGCGTTCCGGGAACTCGGCTTCGACTCGCTCACCGCGGTCGAGCTGCGCAACCGGCTGACGGCGGCGACCGGCGTACGGCTGCCCGCCACGGTCGTCTTCGACTACCCGACCGCCGCCGGCCTCGCCGAGTACGTCCGGGCGGCGATCGTCGACGGCGGCGTGGTCGGCGTCGCGCCGGTCTTCGGGGAACTGGACAGGTTGGAAGCGGCGCTGGCCGGCTCGGTGCCGGACCGCAGCGCCCGGATTCGGATCACGGAGCGGCTGCGGGCACTGCTGGCCTCCCTCAACGAGGCCGACGCCCCGGCGGGCGGCGGGGACACCGTCGCCGAGAAGCTCCAGGACGCCACGCCGGACGAGGTCTTCGACTTCATCGACCGTGAGCTGGGGGTGTCCTGACGTGATCGCTGCTGCGTGCACGGCTCAACACAAGGAGAGCGCGGTCCATGGCTGACGAGGCGAAGCTTCTCGACTACCTCAAGCGGGTCACCGCCGACCTGCACCAGGTGCGGCAGCGCCTGCGCGAGGTGGAGGCCGGCGAACAGGAACCGGTCGCCATCGTCTCCATGAGCTGCCGCTTCCCCGGCGGGGTGCGGTCGCCGGAGGACCTGTGGGAGGTGGTCGCGTCCGGGCGGGACGTGATCTCCGACTTCCCGCAGGACCGGGGCTGGGACCTCGCGTCGCTGTACGACGCCGACCAGGAGCAGGGCGGGCTCGGCACGTCGTACACGGCGCAGGGCGGCTTCGTCCACGACCTGGCCGACTTCGACCCGGGCTTCTTCGCGATCTCCCCCCGCGAGGCCCTGGCCATGGACCCGCAGCAGCGGTGGCTGCTGGAGACCTCCTGGGAGGTCCTGGAACGGGCCGGCATCGACCCGCACTCGCTGAAGGGCAGCCGCACCGGCGTCTTCGCCGGCAGCACCGGCCAGGACTACGGCAGCGTGCTGATGGGCGCCGCACAGGGCCTCGAGGGGCACCTGATGACCGGCAACGCCGGCAGCGTCGTCTCCGGCCGGATCGCCTACACGTTCGGCCTGGAGGGCCCGGCGGTCACCATCGACACCGCCTGCTCGTCCTCCCTGGTCGCCCTGCACCTCGCCGCCCAGGCGCTGCGCCAGCAGGAGTGCACCCTGGCCATCGTCGCCGGGGTCACCGCGATGTGCACCCCCGCCGCGTTCGTCGAGTTCTCCCGCCAGCGCGGCCTCGCCGCCGACGGCCGGTGCAAGGCGTTCGCCGCCGCGGCCGACGGTACCGGCTGGTCCGAGGGCGTCGGCGTCCTGCTGCTGGAGCGGCTGTCCGACGCCCAGCGCAACGGCCACCCGATCCTCGCCGTCGTGCGGGGCAGCGCGGTCAACCAGGACGGCGCGTCCAACGGCCTGAGCGCCCCGAACGGGCCCTCGCAGCAGCGCGTCATCCAGCAGGCCCTCGCCAACGCCGGCCTCGCCGCCGGCGGCGTGGACGTGGTCGAGGCGCACGGCACCGGCACCCGGCTCGGCGACCCCATCGAGGCGCAGGCGCTGCTCGCCACGTACGGGCAGGACCGGGGCGCGGGCTCCGCCCCGCTGCTGCTCGGCTCGGTCAAGTCGAACATCGGGCACGCGCAGGCGGCTGCCGGCGTCGCCGGTGTGATCAAGATGGTGATGGCGATGCGGCACGGCGTCGTGCCGCCCACCCTGCACGTCGACGAGCCCACCCCGCAGGTCGACTGGACGGCCGGCGCCGTCGAGCTGGTCACCGAGGCGACGCCGTGGCCGGCCGTGGACCGGCCGCGCCGGTCCGCGGTGTCGTCGTTCGGCGTGTCCGGCACCAACGCGCACACCATCCTGGAGCAGGCCCCGGCCCCCGTCGAGGCCGACGCCGCCGCCCCGGCGGTGGAGCGTCCCGTCGTGCCGGTGACGGTGTCGGCCCGCGACGCCGCCGGGCTCGCCGCCCAGGCGGGCAACTGGGCCGCCCGGATCGCCGCCGACGAGACCCTGCGCCCCCTCGACGTGGCGTACTCGTCGGTGGCCTCCCGGTCCGCCCTGGACCACCGGGCCGTGGTCGCCGCCGCGAGCCGGGACGACCTGCTGGCCGGCCTGCGCGCCCTGGCGGCCGGGGAGCCGTCCGGCGCGGTGGTCGCCGGCCAGGCCGGGGACCGGGGCTCGCTCGCGGTGCTGTTCTCCGGTCAGGGCGCGCAGCGCGCCGGCATGGGCCGGGAGCTGTACGCGGCGTTCCCGGTGTTCGCGTCCGCCCTCGACGAGGTGTGCGGGCAGCTCGACGGGCTGCTGCCCCGGCCGCTGAAGACCGTGCTCTTCGCCGAGGCGGGCTCGGCCGAGGCGGAGCTGCTGGACCAGACCGTGTTCACCCAGGCCGGCCTGTTCGCCGTCGAGGTGGCCCTGTTCCGGCTCGTCGAGTCGTTCGGCGTCGTTCCCGACTTCGTGGGCGGCCACTCGATCGGGGAGATCACCGCCGCGCACGTGGCCGGGGTGCTGTCCCTGAGCGACGCGTGCGCGCTGGTCGCGGCGCGGGGCCGGCTGATGCAGGCGCTGCCGGCCGGCGGCGGGATGCTGGCCGTCAACGCGCCCGAGGCCGACGTGCTGTCCACCCTGGACGGGCTGACCGACCGGGTCGGGATCGCCGCCGTCAACGGGCCGACGTCCGTCGTCGTCTCCGGCGCGGTCGACACCCTCGACGAGGTGGAGCAGACCTGGAAGGACCGGGGGGCGCGCACCCGCCGGCTGACCGTCAGCCACGCGTTCCACAGCCCGCTGATGGAGCCGATGCTCGCCGAGTTCCGCACGGTCCTCGCCGGGCTGACCTTCGCCGAGCCGGTGCTGCCGGTGGTGTCGAACGTGACCGGCGCGCTGGCCGACGCCGAGGAGATCCGTAGCGTCGACTACTGGGTGCGGCACGTCCGGGAGGCCGTCCGCTACGCCGACGGGGTGGCCGCGCTGCGGGACGCCGGGGTGGGCACGTTCCTGGAGGTCGGTCCGCAGAGCGTCCTCACGGCGATGGCCGCGGACATCCTGCCCGGCGACGAGGGCGTGCTCGCCGTTGCCGCCCAGCGCAAGGATCGGCCGGAGGGGCACGCGCTGCTGGCGGCCCTGGCCGAGTTGCACGTCCACGGCGTCCCGGTCACCTGGGCGCGGTGGTTCGCCGACACCGGCGCGGCCCGGGTGGACCTGCCCACGTACGCGTTCCAGCGGCAGCGGTACTGGCCGGAGGCCGGCGTCGGGTGGACCGGGGACGTCACCGCGGTCGGCCTGCGCCCCGCCCAGCACCCCCTGCTCGGCGCGGCCGTCGGGGTCGCGCACGCCGAGGGTTTCCTGTTCACCGGCCGGCTGGCCCGGCGTACCCACCCGTGGATCTCCGACCACGTCGTGTTCGACACCGTGCTGCTGCCCGGCACCGGCTTCGTCGAACTCGCCCTCCAGGCCGGCGCCCACGTCGGGGCGGACCACGTCCGGGAACTCACCCTGGAGTCGCCGCTGATCCTGCCCGAGACGGGCGGCGTCGACATCCAGCTCTGGATCGGACCGGCCGACGAGACCGGCTGCCGCTCGGTGTCGCTGCACTCCGCCCCGGACGGCGAGCCGGCCGACAACCCCGGCGAGCGCGCCTGGACCCGCAACGCCAGCGGCGTGCTGGCCAGCGGTCCGGCGGCACCCGGTGGGCCGCTCGGCTGGTCCGACCTCACCGCCTGGCCGCCCCCCGGCGCGACCGAGGTCGCCACCGACGACCTGTACCTGAACCTCGCCGCCCAGGGCTACGACTACGGCCCGTCCTTCATCGCGCTGCGCTCCGCCTGGCGGCGCGGCGAGGACCTGTTCGCCGAGCTGGCGCTGCCCGAGACCCCCGCCGCCGAGGCCGGCGGGTACGGCCTGCACCCGGCCCTGCTCGACGCGGCCCTGCACACCCTCGGGCTCACCACCGCCGCCGGCCAGCCGTCGAGGGCGGACATCCCGCCCGGCTACGGCCGGCTGCCGTTCTCCTGGAACGACGTCGCCCTGCACGCCGCCGGCGCGGCGGCGGCCCGGGTCCGCGTCACGCACACCGGCACCGACAGCATCTCCCTGCTGCTGGCCGACGTCACCGGTGCCCCGATCATCTCCGTCGGCTCCCTCGTCCTGCGTCCCGTCTCCGCCGACCAGCTCCGGGTGGCCGGGGGCGGCGGCACCGAGTCGCTGTTCCGGATCGAGTGGGCGCCGCTCGCCCCGGCCGCCACCCCGGCGACCGCCGGCTGGGCGGTGGTCGGCGCCGACGCCGGCCTCACCGACGCGCTCGTGGCCGGCGGGACGGCCGCGGCGGCGTACCCCGACCTGGAGGCCCTGGCCGCGGCGCTGGACGACGGCGCGGACGTCCCCGGCGTGCTCGTCGTGCCCTTCCTCGAACCGCCCGGGCGGGACGACCTGCCCCGCGCGGTCGCCGCGACCACCCACCGGGTGCTCGACGTGCTCCAGCGGTTCCTCGCCGACGACCGGTACACGGACTCCCGCCTCGTGGTGCTCACCCGGGGCGCGGTCGCCACCGCCCACGACACCGACCTGACCGACCTGGCCGGCGCCGCCGTGATCGGCCTGCTCCGCTCCGCCCAGTCGGAGAACCCCGACCGGTTCGTGCTGGTCGACGTCGACGACGTGGCCGGCTCCGCCGCCGCCCTGGTGCCGGCGCTCGCCACCGACGAGCCGCAGGTCGTCATCCGGTCCGGCGTCGCCGCCGGCGCCCGCCTCACCCGGGTTCCCGCCGTGGCCGAGCCGCCGGCCGCCCCGTTCGACGGGGAGGGGACCGTCCTGATCACCGGCGCCACCGGCACCCTCGGCCAGCTCATGAGCCGGCACCTGGTGACCACGTACGGCGTCCGGCACCTCATCCTGACCAGCCGGCGCGGCCGGGCGGCCGGGGGCGTCGCCGAACTCTGCGCCGACCTGGAGGCGCTCGGTGCGACCGTCACCGTCGCCGCCTGCGACGTCGCCGACCGGGCCGCCGTGGCGGAGCTGCTGGCCGCCATCCCGGCGGAGCACCCGCTCACCGCCGTCATCCACGCCGCCGGCGTCCGCGACGACGGCACCATCCCCTCGCTCACCCCGGAGCGGATGGACGGCGTGCTGCGGCCCAAGGTCGACGCCGCCTGGAACCTGCACGAGCTGACCGCCCACCTCGACCTGAAGGCGTTCATCTCGTACTCGTCGCTCGCCGCCACCGCCGGCGGTCCCGGCCAGGGCAACTACGCCGCCGCCAACGCGTTCCTCGACGGGCTGGCCCAGCACCGCAAGGCGCACGGCCTCGCCGCGCTCACCCTCGCCTGGGGCCTCTGGGCCGACCGCAGCGGCATGACCACCGAGCTGGACGACGTCCACCTCAGCCGGATCTCCCGCTCCGGCGTCGCCGCGATGGAGGCCGAGGAGGGGCTCGCCCTCTTCGACGCCGCCTGCCGCACCACCGACGCCGCGCTCGTCCCGGCCCGGCTCGACCTCGCCGCCATGAAGGTGCAGTTCGCCGGTGGCACCGTCCCGCCGCTGTACCGCGCGCTGATCCGCAACCCCGCCCGCGCCGCCGCGGTGACCACGGGCGCGTCCCTCGTCCAGCAGCTCGCCGCCCTCGGCGACGCCGACCGGCTCGCCGCGCTGGTCGAGATCGTCCGGGGCCAGGCCGCCGCAGTGCTCGGCTACCCCGACCCGACCGCGATCGAGCCACGCCGGGCGTTCAGCGAGTTCGGCTTCGACTCGCTCACCGCCGTCGAGATGCGCAACCGGCTCAACAACGCCTTCGGCATGCGGCTGCCGGCCACCCTCGTCTTCGACTACCCGACCCCGCACGACCTGGCCGCCTTCCTGGGCACGGAGATCGCCGGCACCCCGGTCCCGGTCCGGCCCGCGACCACCACCGTCGCGGTCGGTGACGACGAGCCCCTCGCGATCATCGGCATGGCCTGCCGGCTGCCCGGCGGGGTGTGGTCCCCGGACGACCTGTGGCGCCTCGTCGCCGACGGCGTCGACGCCATCACCGACCTGCCCACCGACCGGGGCTGGGACCTGGACGGGCTGTACAGCCCCGACCCCGACGCCAGCGGGACGTTCTACGCCCGCGGCGGCGGCTTCCTCAGCGGCGTCGACCGGTTCGACTCCGACTTCTTCGGCATCAGTCCGCGTGAGGCCCTGGCCATGGACCCCCAGCAGCGGCTGCTGCTGGAGACCACCTGGGAGACCTTCGAGTCCGCCGGCATCGATCCCGCCGCCGCGCGGGGCAGCAGCACCGGCGTGTTCGTCGGCACCAGCGGCCAGGACTACGCCAACCTGCTCGCCTACGCGCCGGAGGGCACCGAGGGCTACGCGCTGACCGGGCTCACCAGCAGCGTCATCTCCGGCCGGGTGGCGTACACGTTCGGGCTGGAGGGGCCGGCCGTGTCGCTGGACACCGCCTGCTCGTCGTCCCTGGTGGCCCTGCACTGGGCCGGGCAGGCGCTGCGGCGCGGCGAGTGCGACATGGCCCTCGCCGGCGGCGTGATGGTGATGGCCACCCCGACCGCCTTCATCGAGTTCTCCCGGCAGCGGGGGCTGGCCGCCGACGGGCGGTGCAAGTCGTTCGCCGCCTCCGCCGACGGCACCGGCTGGTCAGAGGGCGTCGGCATGCTGCTCGTGCAGCGGCTCTCCGACGCCCGCCGGCAGGGCCGCAAGGTCTACGCCGTGGTACGCGGCTCCGCGATCAACCAGGACGGGGCGTCGAACGGGCTGACCGCACCGAACGGCCCCTCGCAGCAGCGGGTCATCCGGCAGGCCCTCGCCAGCGCCCGGCTCTCCACGGCCGACGTGGACGTGGTGGAGGCGCACGGCACCGGCACGACGCTCGGCGACCCGATCGAGGCGCAGGCTCTGCTGGCGACGTACGGGCAGGACCGGCCCGCCGAGCGGCCGCTGCTGCTGGGGTCGATCAAGTCGAACATCGGCCACGCGCAGGCCGCGGCGGGCGTCGCGGGTGTGATCAAGATGGTGCAGGCCATGCGGCACGGGGTCGTGCCCGCGAGCCTGCACGTGGACGAGCCGTCGCCGCACATCGACTGGTCGGCGGGCGCGGTCTCGCTCGTCACCGAGGCCACGCCGTGGCCGGCGGTGGACCGGCCGCGCCGGGCGGCGGTGTCGTCGTTCGGCATCTCCGGCACGAACGCGCACGTGATCGTCGAGCAGGCCGACGAGACCGAGCCGCCCGTGGACGCCGCCCCGGGGCTGGTCGCCTCGGACGTGGTGGTGTGGCCGGTGTCGGCCCGGTCCAGGGCTGCCCTCGCCGGGCAGGCCGACCGCCTCGCCGCGTACGCGCGGGAGCACGGCGACCTCGACCCGGCGGCCGTCGGCTGGTCCCTGGCGACGACCCGCGCGATCCTCGACCACCGGGCCGCTGTGGTCGGCGCGAGCGTCGAGGAACTGCTCGCCGGCCTGGAGGCCGTCGCGGCGGGTTCCCCGGCCGGCAACGCGGTCACGGGCACGGCGTCGGGTCACGGTGCGGGGCCGGTGTTCGTGTTCCCGGGTCAGGGGGCGCAGTCGGCGCGGATGGCGGCCGGTCTGGTGGGTCGTACGCCGGTGTTCGACGACCGTCTCGCGGAGTGTCAGCGGGCTCTGGCGCCGTACCTGGACGTGGATCTCGTCGCCGTCCTCACGGGGGAGGACGAGTCGTGGCTGGAGCGGGTGGAGGTCGTGCAGCCGGTGCTGTGGGCGGTGGGTATCGCTCTGGCGGCGGTGTGGCGGCACGTGGGTGTGGTGCCGCAGGTGGTGATCGGTCACTCGCAGGGTGAGATCGGTGCCGCGTGTGTGGCGGGGATTCTGTCTCTGGATGATGCGGCGAAGACGGTGGCGTTGCGGTCGCGGGCTCTGGCGGTGCTGCGGGGTACGGGGACGATGGCGTCGGTGGATCTGTCCGCCGAGGCGGTCGCTGCCCGTCTCGACGCGTTCCCGGGTGTGGGTGTGGCGGCGGTGAATGGTCCGTCGACGGTGGTGGTGTCGGGGCCGCCGCAGCCGGTGGCGGATCTGGTGGAGTCCTGCCAGGCCGAGGGTGTGCGGGCGCGGTTGATTCCGGTGGACTACGCGTCGCACTCGCCGGCGGTGCAGGAGGTCGCCGAGCGGTTGCGCGCCGACCTCGCGGAGGTCACCCCTCGGGCGGGTGATGTCCGGCTCGTGTCCACGCTGACCGGCGATTGGGTGCAGCCGGAGAGCATGACGGCGGACTACTGGTACGACAACCTGCGGCAGACGGTGCAGTTCGACGCGGCGGTGCGGGTGGCGGTCGCGGCGGGTCACACGATGTTCGTGGAGATCTCCCCGCATCCGGTGTTGACGATGCCGGTGACGGCGATCCTGGACGACACGGGCACTGCCGGGCACACGCTGGGCAGCCTGCGTCGGGGCGACGACGACCCGACCCGCCTGCTGACCAACCTTGCCACCGCGCACGCGATCGGCCTGCCCGTCGACCTCACGAAGGTCCTGGCAGGGACCGACACCGTGCCGCTGCCGACGTACGCCTTCGACCACCAGCGGTACTGGCTCGACGCGCCCGCGCACCGGGTGCAGGACGTCGCCTCCGCCGGCCTTCAGGACGCCGGACACCCGCTGCTCAGCGCCGCGTTGACCTTCCCGGACAACGAGCGGATGGTCTTCACCGGGCGGCTGTCGGTGCGTACCCACCCGTGGCTGGGCGAGCACCGGGTGATGGACAACATCCTGCTGCCCGGCACCGCCTTCGTCGAACTGGCCACGTACGCCGGGGAGCAGGCGGGCTGCCCGAGGCTGGAGGAACTGACCCTGCTCGCCCCGCTCGTCCTGCCCGAGCTCGGCGCGCTCCAGGTCCAGCTCCTGGTCGGCGACCGGGACGACGACGGCCGGCGCGGCGTCCAGCTCTACTCCCGGCCGTACCGGGACGGCTCGGACGAGATCCTGGCCGACGTCGCCTGGACCTGCCACGCCACCGGCCTGCTCGGCCCCCGTCCGGCCGACGGCGGTGCGCCCGCCTTCGACCTGGGGGTGTGGCCGCCATCCGGCGCGACCCCTGTCGACTCCGGCAGTTTCTACGCCGGCATCGAGGCGACGGTCTTCGGCTACGGCCCGGCGTTCCGCGGCCTGCGCGCCGCGTGGACGCGCGGTGACGAGGTCTTCGCGGAGGTGGAGCTGCCGGCCGACCACCACACCGAGGCGGGCCGCTTCGGCGTGCACCCCGCGCTGCTCGACGGCGCGTTGCAGGCCATGTCGATCGGCGGCTTCCTGGGCCGGATGGGCGACGGCGCCGACGCCAGCGTCCCCCGGCTCCCGTTCGCCTGGACCGGGGTCACGCTGCTGGCCGCCGGGGCGACCGCCCTTCGGGTACGCGTCGCCGCGGCCGGCGAGGTCGGGGTGTCCTTCCAGGTGGCGGACGCCACCGGCGCCCCGGTCATGCACGTCGACTCGCTGATCATGCGTCGGGTCTCCGGCGACTCGCTCGGCGCGGCCCGCTCCGGCCGGCACGAGTCGCTGTTCCAGGTGGACTGGCCGGCGCTGCCGCTGCCCACCGGCCCGGTGCCGGCGGCCGCCCGGTGGGCGGTGCTCGGCGGCGACGACCTCGCCCTCAGCGCCGCCTGCGAGTCGGCCGGCGCGCGGGTGCGTACCGACGTGGACCTGGACTCGCTCGGGGACCTGCTCGCCGGCGGCGAGCCCGCGCCCGAGGCGGTGATCGTCCCCGTCGGTGGGGCCGGCGACCCCGCCGACCCGGCGCTGGCCGGGCAGGCGCGCGCCACCACGCACCGTACGCTCGCGGGGCTGCGGACCTGGCTCGCCGACGACCGGTTCGCCGAGTCCCGCCTCGTGCTGGTCACCCGCGACGCGGTCGCGGCGGGGGAGCAGGACGCGGTGAACCTGCGCCAGGCCCCGGTGTGGGGTCTGCTGCGCACCGCCCAGCTCGAACACCCGGGCCGGCTGCAACTGGTGGACCTCGACGACGACCAGGACAGCGCGGCGGTGCTGGCCGCCGCGATCGCCTCGGGTGAGCCGCAGCTCGCCGTGCGGACCGGGCAGGTCCGCACGCCGCGCCTCGGGCGCGTCCCGGCCGGGGTGGAGCTGCGGCCCGGCGGCATCGACCCGGACGGCACCGTGCTGATCACCGGCGGCACCGGCGTGCTGGGCCGCCTGCTGGCCCGGCACCTCGCCACCACCCACGGCGTGAAACACCTGCTGCTGGCCGGCCGGCGCGGCGCGGCGGCCGAGGGCATCGCCGACCTCGTCGCCGAGCTGGCCGCCGTGGGCACGGCGGTGACCGTCGCCGCCTGCGACGCCGCCGACCCGGACGCCCTGGCGGCGCTGCTCGCCGGGGTGCCCGTCGAACGCCCGCTCACCGCCGTCGTGCACGCCGCGGGCGTCCTCGACGACGGGGTGCTGGAGTCGATGACCCCCGACCGCCTCGACGCCGTCGCCGTGCCGAAGATCGACGCGGCGTGGCACCTGCACCGGCTCACCGAGGGCATGGACCTCGCGGCGTTCGTGCTCTTCTCCTCGGCGGCGGCCACCCTGGGCAGCGCCGGCCAGTCGAACTACGCGGCGGCGAACGCCTTCCTCGACGCCCTCGCCGCACACCGGCGGGCCCGGGGGCTCGCGGGCATCTCCCTGGCGTGGGGCCTGTGGGAGCAGGCCAGCGGCATGACCGGTCACCTGGGCGACGCGGACGTGCGGCGGATGGCCGAGCAGGGCGCCGCGGGCCTGTCCACCGAGCAGGCGCTGGACCTCTTCGACGCGGCGTGGCGGCTGGACGCGGCGGCGGTCGTGCCGATGCGCCTGGACGTCGGGACGCTGCGGACGCAGGCCGAGGCCGGGTCGCTCGCCCCGATGCTCCGGGCTCTCGTCCGGGTGCCGCTGCGGCGCTCCGTCGACGCGGCCGGTGGCCGCACCGGCGGGGTGCCGCTCAGCCAGCGGCTGGCCGGTCTCGCCGGGCCGGAACGGCTCAAGGTGGTCCTCGACGCGGTCCGGGCGAACATCGCGGCCGTCCTCGGTCACGCCGGCGCCGACGCGATCGACCCCGGCCGCCTCTTCACCGACCTGGGTTTCGACTCGCTCACCGCCGTCGACCTGCGTAACCGGCTCAACGGTCTCTCCGGGCTGCGGCTGCCGGCGACGCTGGTCTTCGACTACCCGACACCGACGGCGCTCGCCGAGAAGCTGACCAGCGAGATCGCCGCCGACGCGGCGCCCTCCACCCAGCCCATCTTCCAGGGCATCGACGCGGTGGAGAGCCTGCTCACCACGATCCCGCTCGACGCGGCGGCCCGGGACCGGTTCACCGCCCGGATGCGGGACCTGCTGGCCAAGGCGTCCGACGTGGCCGCCGGGCCCGCCGCCGAGGAGGACCGGCCCGACCTCGAGTCGGCCAGCGACGACGAGATCTTCGACTTCATCAGCAAAGAGTTTGGAATCTCCTGAGATGACCGACTTCCGGATCGAGGAAGGTGTCACCCGATGAGCGACGACAAGCTGCGGTACTTCCTCAAGCGGGTGACCGCCGACCTGCACGACACCAAGCGGAAGCTGCAGACCGTCGAGGCGCGCGACCAGGAGCCCCTGGCCATCGTCTCGATGAGCTGCCGCTTCCCCGGCGGCGTCCGGTCGCCGGAGGACCTCTGGGAGTTGCTCGTCGACGGCCGGGACGCCCTCACCGAGTTCCCCGACGACCGCGGCTGGGACCTGGAGGGGCTGTACGACCCCGACCCCAACAAGCCGGGCAAGAGCTACACCCGCGTCGGCGGGTTCCTCGACGACGCCGGGGCGTTCGACCCGACCCTGTTCGGCATCTCCCCCCGTGAGGCGCTGGCGATGGACCCGCAGCAGCGGCTGCTGCTGGAGACGTCCTGGGAGGCCATCGAGCGGGCCGGCATCGACCCGCTGTCGCTGCGCGGCAGCCAGACCGGCGTCTTCGTCGGGCTGAGCACGTCCAACTACGGGATGGGCCTGCCGTACGTGCCCGAGGGCGTCGACATGTACCTCGGCACCGGCAACACCACCAGCGTCGCGTCCGGCCGGATCTCGTTCACGCTCGGCCTCAACGGGCCGGCCGTCACCGTCGACACCGCCTGCTCCTCCTCGCTGGTGGCGCTGCACCTGGCGGCGAACGCGCTGCGCCGCGGCGAGTGCGACCTGGCCATCGCCGGCGGCGTCACCGTGATGGCCACCCCCGGCGTCTTCATCGTCTTCTCCCGGCAGCGCGGCATGTCCGTCGACGGCCGGTGCAGGGCGTTCGCGGCCGGCGCGGACGGCACCGGCTGGGGCGAGGGCGGCGGCGTGCTCGTCGTGGAGCGCCTCTCCGACGCCGAGCGCAACGGCCACCCGATCCTCGCCGTCATCCGGGGCAGCGCCCTCAACCAGGACGGCGCGTCCAACGGCCTTACCGCCCCGAACGGCCCGTCCCAACAGCGGGTCATCCGGCAGGCCCTCGCCAACGCCCGGCTCGGCAGCGCCGACGTCGACATGGTCGAGGCGCACGGCACCGGCACCACCCTCGGCGACCCCATCGAGGCGCAGGCGCTCATCGCCACGTACGGGCAGGACCGCCCCGCCGACCGGCCGCTGTGGCTCGGGTCGGTGAAGTCGAACATCGGCCACACCCAGAGCGCCGCCGGCGTCGCCGGCATGGTCAAGATGGTGATGGCGGTGCGCAACGGCGTCATGCCGGAGACCCTGCACATCGACGAGCCGTCTCCGCACGTGGACTGGTCCGCGGGCGCGGTGTCCCTGCTCACCGAGACCCGGCCGTGGCCGGAGCTGGGCCGGCCGCGCCGCGGCGGGGTGTCCTCGTTCGGCGTGAGCGGCACGAACGCCCACGTGATCGTGGAGGAGTACCGGCCCGGCGTCGCCGGCCCCGAGGACGCGGACGGGGAGGCGGCCGTCGAGCCGGCGCGCCGGCCCGGCCTGATCGCCTCGGACGTCACCGTCTGGCCGGTGTCGGCGCGGTCGAAGGCTGCCCTGGCGGGTCAGGCGGCCCGCCTCGCCGCGCACGTCCGCGAGCACGGCGACGTCGATGCGGCGGCGGTCGGCTGGTCGCTGGTCACGACCCGGTCGACGTTGGACCAGCGGGCCGTGGTGGTCGGTGCGGGCGTGGAGGAGTTGCTGGCCGGTCTGGACGCGTTGGCTGCCGGGTCTCCGGCCGGCAACGTCGTCACCGGTACGGCCACCGGCTCCGGTGCCGGGCCGGTGTTCGTGTTCCCGGGTCAGGGGGCGCAGTCGGCGCGGATGGCGGCCGGTCTGGTGGGTCGTACGCCGGTGTTCGACGCGAGGCTGGCCGAGTGTCAGGCGGCGCTTGCCCCGTACCTGGACGTGGATCTCGTCGCCGTCCTCACCGGGGAGGACGAGTCGTGGCTGGAGCGGGTCGAGGTCGTGCAGCCGGTGCTGTGGGCCGTGGGCATGGCCCTGGCCGCCGTCTGGCGCGCGGCCGGTGTGGTCCCGGACGTGGCGATCGGTCACTCGCAGGGTGAGATCGGCGCCGCCTGCGTGGCGGGGATCCTGACCCTCGAGGACGCGGCGAAGACCGTCGCCTTGCGGTCCCGCGCACTCGCCGTGCTGCGCGGCACGGGCACGATGGCGTCGATCGACCTGTCCGCCGAGGCGGTCGCCGCCCGACTCGACGCCTTCCCCGGCGTGGGTGTCGCGGCGGTGAACGGCCCGTCCACCGTGGTCGTGTCGGGGCCGCCGCAGCCGGTGGCCGATCTGGTGGAGGCGTGCCAGGCCGAGGAAATCCGGGCGCGGCTCATCCCCGTGGACTACGCGTCGCACTCCCCGGCGGTGCAGGAGGTCGCCGAGCAGTTGCGCACGGACCTGGCCGACATCGCCCCGCAGCCCGGTCACACCCGACTGGTCTCCACGCTGACCGGCGACTGGGTCGACCCAGCCACGATGACCGCCGACTACTGGTACGACAACCTGCGGCAGACGGTCCAGTTCGACGCAGCCGTCCGGGTGGCGGTCGCGGCCGGGCACAGCACGTTCGTGGAGATCAGCCCGCATCCGGTGTTGACGATGCCGGTCACGGCGATCCTCGACGACACGGGCACTACCGGGCACACGCTGGGCAGCCTGCGTCGGGGCGACGACGACCCGACCCGCCTGCTCACGAACCTGGCCACCGCCCACGCGATCGGCCTGCCCGTCGACCTGACGGCGGTACTCGCCGAGACGGACGTGACGGCGCTGCCCACGTACGCGTTCGACCACCAGCGGTTGTGGCTGGACGGCAGCGGCGGCCCCGACCTGGAGAGCCTGCTCCAGGGGGCGGCCGACCCGGGCGACGCCAGCTTCTGGGCGGCCGTGGAACGTGGGGACCTGACCGCGCTCGCCGAGACCGTCGCCACGGAGGACACCCTCCCGGACGAGGCCCTCGACGCGCTGCGCCCCGCCCTGCCCCTGCTCACCTCGTGGCGGCGCAAGCGCCGCCGCCAGTCCGACATCGACAGCTGGCGCTACCAGGACACCTGGAAGCCGCTGACCGGCGTGCACAACCGGGGCATGGCCGGCACCTGGGTCGTGGTGCTGCCGACCGGCGACATCGTCGAGCCGTGGCAGGACGCCTGCGTCGAGGCGTTCGAAGCCGCGGGGGCGACCCTGGTCCCCGTCCCGGTCTCCACCGCCGACGCCGGCCGCGACCTGCTCGCCAAGCTGGTGCGGGAGGCGCTCGCCACCGTGCCCGGGCAGGGCGACGGGACGGCCGACGTCGCCGGCGTGGTGTCGCTGCTCGCCTTCGACGAGCTGGCCCACCCGCTGCATCCGTCCGTGCCGGGCGGCTTCGCGGCCACCGTCGCGCTCTTCCAGGCCCTCGGCGACATCGGCCTGCGCGCGCCCATGTGGAGCGTCACCTCCGGCGCGGCCTCGGTCGGCCTGACCGACCTGCTGCGCTCCCCGGTCCAGTCGCTGGTCTGGGGCTTCGGCCGGGTCGCCGCGCTGGAGCACCCGGAGCGCTGGGGCGGCCTCGTGGACCTGCCCGAGGCGGTCGAGGACCGGTCCGCGGACCTGCTGATCGCGGCCCTCACCGCCGCCGGCGAGGAGGACCAGCTCGCGGTACGCCCGGGCGGCCTGCTGGCCCGCCGGCTCACCCGGGTCCCGCTCGGCGACACCCAGCCGGCCAACCCGTGGAAGCCGTCCGGCACGGCGCTGGTCACCGGCGGCACCGGCGCGCTGGGCGGGCACGCCGCCCGCTGGCTGGCCCGCTGCGGCGCACAGAACATCGTCGTCGCCAGCCGGCGGGGCATGGCCGCGCCCGGCGCCCAGCAGCTCGTCGACGACATCACCGGGCTGGGCGTCCAGGTCACCGTGGCCGAGTGCGACGCCTCGGACCGGGACGCGCTCGCCGCGCTGATCGACGCGATCCCGGCGGAGCACCCGCTCACCACGGTCGTGCACGCCTCCGCCGTGCTCGACGACGCCATGATCAACGACATCCGGTTGGAGCAGATCGAACGGGTGCTCCAGGCCAAGGTCGACGTCGCGTACAACCTGCACGAGCTGACGCTGGACCTGGACCTGTCCGCCTTCATCATGTTCTCCTCCTTCGCCGGAAGCGTGTCCAGCTCGGGCGTCGGCAACTACGCGCCGAGCAACGCGTTCCTCGACGCGCTCGCCCAGCACCGACGCGGCCTCGGACTGTCCGGCACCTCCATCGCGTGGGGCGCCTGGGCCGGCGGGGGCATGGCCGAGGGGCCGTTCGGCGAGCTGCTGCACCGCCACGGCGTACCGGAGATGGCGCCCGAGGCGGCGATCGCCGCCCTGCACCAGGCCGTCGACCACGGCGAGGCGTTCCTCACCATCGCCGACATCGCCTGGGAACGGTTCTCCGTGGCCTTCACCGCCACCCGGCCCGGCCCGCTGATCAGCGACCTGCCGGACGTGCGCCGGCTCCAGGCGGCCGAGCGGACCGCCACCCTGGAGACCGGCGGCAGCCCCGACTCGTTGCAGGAGCACCTTGCCGGGCTCCCCGCGGCCGACCGGCTCGCCGTGCTGCTCGCCGTCGTCCGCAGCCAGGTCGCCGCCGTGCTGAACTACCCGTCCGCCGAGTCCGTGGACGAGCACCGGGCGTTCCGGGAGCTGGGCTTCGACTCGGTCACCGCCGTCGAGCTGCGCAACCGGCTCGGCGCGGCCACCGGCGTGGCCCTGCCGGTCACCCTGGTGTTCGACTACCCGACGCCGACGACCCTCGCCGAGTACCTGTTCGCCGAGGTCGCCCAGGACGACGTGGTCACCCCCACCGCACTGCTCGACGACCTCGACCGGATCGCCGACAGCCTCGACGTGGTGGCGCGGGACGAGGCGGCGCGGATGCGGGCCGCCGTCCGGCTCCAGGCGATGCTGTCCCGGCTCGGCCAGGACAGCGGCGGCGGCTCCGACATCGGCCGGCACCTGGACGGGGCCTCCGACGACGAACTCTTCGCGATGGTGGACAGGGACCTCGGCATCTCCTGACACCGCCCCCCGGCTCTCTTTCGTCCCTCCCCAGGAAGCGGCACTCCGATGGCCAATGAAGACAAGCTCCGCGACTACCTCAAGCGGGTAATGGCTGATCTCCACGACACCCGCCGCCGGCTCAGTGAGGTGCAGTCCCAGGAACTGGAGCCGGTGGCGATCGTGGCGATGAGCTGCCGCCTGCCCGGCGGGGTGCGCAACCCCGACGACCTGTGGGAGTTGCTGCGGGAGGGCCGGGACGCGGTCGCCCCGTTCCCCGACGACCGGGGCTGGAACCTGGAGCGGCTCTACCATCCCGACCCGGACCACCCGGGCACCTCGTACGCCCGCGAGGGCGGGTTCGTCGACGGGGCCGGCGACTTCGACTCGGCCTTCTTCGGCATCTCGCCCCGCGAGGCGCTGACGATGGACCCGCAGCAGCGGCTGCTGCTGGAGACGTCCTGGGAGGCCATCGAGGCCGCCGGGATCGACCCGGCCTCGCTGCGGGGGAGCCGGACCGGGGTGTTCGTGGGCACCAACGGGCAGGACTACGGCACCCTGCTCATGATGTCGCCGGACGGCGACGAGGGGCACTCGATGACCGGCGGCGCGGCGGCGGTCGCGTCGGGCCGGGTGTCGTACACCCTCGGGCTGGAGGGGCCGGCCGTCTCCATCGACACCGCCTGCTCGTCCTCCCTGGTGGCGCTGCACCTCGCCGTGCAGGCGCTGCGGGCGGGGGAGTGCGAGCTGGCGCTCGCCGGCGGCGTCACGATCATGGCCACCCCCGGCCTCTACATCGGATCGAGCCGGCAGCGAGCCCTGTCGCCGGACGGGCGCTGCAAGTCCTTCGCCGCCTCCGCCGACGGCGCCGGGTTCTCCGAGGGCGTCGCCTGGCTGCTCGTCGAGCGGCTGAGCGACGCCCGCCGCAACGGCCACCAGGTGCTCGCGGTGGTACGCGGCTCCGCCGTCAACCAGGACGGGGCGTCCAACGGCCTCAGCGCACCCAACGGACCCGCCCAGCAGCGCGTCATCAGCCAGGCCCTCGCGTCGGCCCGGCTGGCCACCGCCGACGTGGACGTGGTGGAGGCGCACGGCACCGGCACCACCCTCGGCGACCCGATCGAGGCGCAGGCGCTCATCGCCACGTACGGGCAGGACCGGGGCGACGCCGCGCCGCTGCTGCTCGGATCGGTGAAGTCGAACATCGGGCACACCCAGGCAGCCGCAGGGGTCGCCGGGGTGATCAAAATGGTCCTCGCGATGCGGCACGGCGTGGTGCCCGCGACCCTGCACGTCGACTCCCCGTCCCCGCACATCGACTGGACCGCCGGGGCGGTGGAGCTGACGACCGAGGCGCGGCCCTGGCCGGAGACCGGTCGGGCCCGCCGGGCCGGGGTTTCCTCCTTCGGCATCTCCGGCACCAACGCCCACGTCATCGTCGAGCTGCCCGACGAGCCGGATGCCGCCGACGCGGGTACCGACCGGGCCCCCGGCCTGGTCGACTCCGACGTCCTCGTCTGGCCGGTGTCGGCGGCGCGGTCGAAGGGTGCCCTGGCGGGTCAGGCGTCCCGGCTGGCGCGGTTCGTCCGCGAGCGCGGAGGGCTCGACCCGGCGGCGGTCGGCTGGTCCCTGGCGGCGACCCGGTCGACGTTCGACCAGCGGGCCGTGGTGGTCGGTGCGGGCGTGGAGGAGTTGCTGGCCGGTCTGGACGCGTTGGCTGCCGGGTCTCCGGCCGGCAATGTCGTCACCGGTACGGCCACCGGCTCCGGTGCCGGGCCGGTGTTCGTGTTCCCGGGTCAGGGGGCGCAGTCGGCGCGGATGGCGGCCGGTCTGGTGGGTCGTACGCCGGTGTTCGACGCGAGGCTGGCCGAGTGTCAGGCGGCGCTTGCCCCGTACCTGGACGTCGATCTGGTGTCGGTGCTGACCGGTGACGACGAGTCGTGGCTGGAGCGGGTCGAGGTCGTGCAGCCGGTGCTGTGGGCGGTGGGTATCGCTCTGGCGGCGGTGTGGCGGCACGTGGGTGTGGTTCCTCAGGCGGTGATCGGTCACTCGCAGGGTGAGATCGGCGCGGCCTGTGTGGCGGGGATTCTGTCCCTGGATGATGCGGCGAAGACGGTGGCGTTGCGGTCGCGCGCACTCGCGGTGCTGCGAGGCACGGGCACGATGGCGTCGGTGGATCTGTCCGCCGAGGCGGTCGCCGAGCGTCTGGCCGCGTTCCCGGGTGTGGGTGTGGCGGCGGTGAACGGTCCGTCGACGGTGGTGGTGTCGGGGCCGCCGCAGCCGGTGGCGGATCTGGTGGAGTCCTGCCAGGCCGAGGGTGTGCGGGCGCGGTTGATTCCGGTGGACTACGCGTCGCACTCGCCGGCGGTGCAGGAGGTCGCCGAGCGGTTGCGCGCCGACCTCGCGGAGGTCACCCCTCGGGCGGGTGATGTCCGGCTCGTGTCCACGCTGACCGGCGATTGGGTGCAGCCGGAGAGCATGACGGCGGACTACTGGTACGACAACCTGCGGCAGACGGTGCAGTTCGACGCGGCGGTGCGGGTGGCGGTCGCGGCGGGTCACACGATGTTCGTGGAGATCTCCCCGCATCCGGTGTTGACGATGCCGGTGACGGCGATCCTGGACGACACGGGCACTACCGGGCACACGCTGGGCAGCCTGCGTCGGGGCGACGACGACCCGACCCGCCTGCTGACCAACCTGGCCACCGCCCACGCGATCGGCCTGCCCGTCGACCTGACGAAGGTCCTCGCCCGGACCCCGACCGTCGACCTGCCCACCTACGCCTTCGACCATCGCCGGTACTGGCCCGCGGCGCCGGTCTTCCCCGTCGACCCCAACGCCGCGCCGGACATCGACCGGTGGCGGTACCGGGTCAGCTGGCAGGCACTGTCCGACCTGCCGCTGACCTGGCTCGCCGGCGCCTGGCTGGTCCCCGTGCCGGCAGGGCTGGGCGAGGACCCGCTCGTCGCCGGGGTGCTCGGTGCGCTCGCCAACTTCGGCGCGGACGTCGTACCCGTCGAGGTGGACGACGCCGGCGACCAGCAGGCCCTCGCGGACCGGCTGCGCGCGGCGCTCCCCGCCGGCGACGTGCCCGCCGGCGTGCTCTCGCTGCTGGCCCTCGACGAGCGCGCGCACCCCGAGCACCCCGCCACCTCCCTCGCGGCCGCCGGGACCGTCCTGCTCGTGCAGGCGCTCGGGACGCTCGGCGTCGAGGCGCCGTTGTGGTGCGCCACCCGCGGGGCCGTCGCCGTGGGTCCGGCCGACGGGCCGCCGCACCCGGTCGCCGCCTCGGTGTGGGGCCTCGGCCGCGCCGTCGCACTGGAACACCCCGCCCGCTGGGGCGGGCTGATCGACTTGCCCGACGAACTCGACGCCACGGCCGGCGCCCGGCTCTGCGGGCTGCTCGGCGACGCCGGTGGTGAGGACCAGCTCGCCGTCCGCGCCGACGGCGTGTTCGCCCGCCGGCTCACGCGGATCACCGGGCCCGAGCCGGCCACGGCCCCCGACGGGACGGCCGACGGCGGTTGGCGGATGCGCGGCACCGTGCTGATCACCGGCGGCACCGGCGGCCTCGGCGGGCACCTGGCCCGCTGGGCAGCCCGTTCCGGCGCCGAGCACGTCCTGCTGGCCAGCCGGCGCGGCGCCGACGCGCCGGGCGCCGCCGAGCTGGAGGCGGAGCTGACCGGCCTCGGCGTACGGGTCACCGTCGCGGCCTGCGACGTCGCCGAGCGGGACCAGGTGGCCGCCCTGCTCGCCGACGTGCCGCAGGACACCCCGGTCACCGCCGTGCTGCACACCGCCGCCGTGCTCGACGACGGCATCGTGGACACCGCGACCCCGCAGCGCCTGCACACCGTCGCCGCGCCCAAGTCCGCCGCCGCCGTCCACCTGGACGAGCTGACCCGCGACCTCGACCTGGACGCGTTCGTGTTGTTCTCCTCGGTCGCCGGCACCACCGGCAACGCGGGGCAGGGCGCGTACGGGGCGGCGAACGCGTTCCTCGACGCCCTCGCCGAGCGCCGCCGGGCCGCCGGCCTGCCGGCGCTCTCGGTGGCCTGGGGCGCGTGGAGCGGCGCTGGCCTGCCCGCCGACAACGAGCGCGCCCAGCAGCGGCTGCGCAGGGGCGGCATGGTCGGCATGGATCCCGAGCTGGCCGTCGAGGCCCTGGCCCGGGCGCTGCGCCGCGGCGACGCCACCGCCGTCATCGCCGACATCGACTGGCCCCGGTTCGCCCCCGCGTTCACCCTGGTCCGGCGCAGCCCGCTGCTCGGGGACCTGCCCGAGGTGGCCGAGGCGGCCCGCCCGGCAGAGCCGGAGAACGCCGAGGAGGGGGCCGCGGACGCGCCGTCGGCGCTGGCCCGCCGGCTCGCCGGGCTGTCCCCGGCCGAGCGCGCCGCGGCGCTGCTCGACCTGGTACGCCAGTGCGCCGCGACCGCCCTGGGCTACGGCTCGCCCGACGACGTCCCGGCCACCCAGCCGTTCCGGGACCTCGGCCTGGACTCGCTGACCGCGGTGGACATGCGGAACTTCCTGGCCACCGCCACCGACCTGCGGCTGCCCGCCACGCTCGCCTTCGACTACCCCAACCCGACCGCCCTCGCCGCGCACCTCGACGAGCTGCTCACCGGTGCCGCCCCGGACGCGGCCGCCCCGGCCCCCGCCGTCGCGCGCGTCGACGACGAGCCGATTGCCATCGTGGCGATGAGCTGCCGCCTCCCCGGCGGGGCGGACAGCCCGGAGCAGCTGTGGCAGTTGCTCGCCGCCGGCGGGGACGCGATCGGTGAGTTCCCCACGGACCGGGGCTGGGACCTCGACCGGCTCTTCGACTCCGACCCGGACAACGAGGGCACCAGCTACGCCCGCGAGGGCGGCTTCGTCACCGGCGTGGCCGACTTCGACCCCGGGTTCTTCGGCATCAGCCCGCGCGAGGCCCTGGCCATGGACCCGCAGCAGCGGCTGCTGCTGGAAGCGTCCTGGGAGGCGATCGAGCGGGCCGGGATCGACCCGCAGACGCTGCGCGGCAGCGCCACCGGTGTCTTCGTCGGCACCAACTACCAGGACTACCGCAACCTCATGTTCAACGCCGAGGGCGCCGAGGGACACCTGATGACCGGCAATGCCGGGAGCGTGCTCTCCGGCCGGGTGTCGTACACCCTCGGGCTGGAGGGGCCGGCCGTCTCCGTGGACACCGCCTGCTCGTCGTCGCTGGTCGCGCTGCACTGGGCCTGCCAGGCGCTGCGCCAGGCGGAGTGCTCCCTCGCCCTCGTCAGCGGCGTCACCGTGATGGCCACCCCCGGGGTGTTCGTCGGCTTCAGCCGGCAGCGCGGGCTGGCCCCGGACAGCCGCGTCAAGGCGTTCGCGTCCGCCGCCGACGGCACCAGCTGGGGCGAGGGCCTGGGCGTGCTGCTGGTCGAGCGGCTCAGCGACGCCCGGCGCAACGGCCACCCCGTGCTGGCCGTGATCCGCGGCAGCGCCGTCAACCAGGACGGCGCCAGCAACGGGCTCACCGCCCCGAACGGCCCGTCGCAGCAGCGGGTGATCCGGGCGGCCCTGGCCAACGCCGGCCTCACCGCCGCCGAGGTGGACGCCGTCGAGGCCCACGGCACCGGCACGAGGCTCGGCGACCCGATCGAGGCGCAGGCGCTGCTCGCCACGTACGGGCAGGACCGCGCCGCCGACCAGCCGCTGTGGCTGGGCTCGATCAAGTCGAACATCGGGCACACCCAGGCCGCCGCCGGCGTCGCCGGCATCATCAAGATGGTCCTGGCCCTCCGGCACGGCTACCTGCCGCAGACCCTGCACGTCGACGAGCCGACCAACCAGGTGGACTGGGGCGTCGGCGCGGTCGAACTGCTCACCGAGGGCCGGCCCTGGCCGCTGACCGACCGCCCCCGCCGGGCCGCCGTGTCCTCCTTCGGCATCAGCGGCACCAACGCGCACACCATCATCGAGCAGGCCCCGGAGGAGCCCGTGCCGACGGGCGAGCCGGGCCGGCTGCCCGTGGTGCCGGTGCTGCTGTCGGCGCGTACCCCGTCCGCCCTGGCCGCCCAGGCCGCCCCGTGGGCCGACCGGCTCACCGGACCGGAGGCCCCGCCGCTGGTCGACGTCGGCTGGTCGTCGGCGGTGTCCCGGGCCGCCCTGGAGCACCGGGCCGTCGTGCTCGCCACCGACCCGCTCGAGCTGCGCGCCGGGCTGCGCGCCCTCGGCTCCGGCGAGGAATCGCCGCTGCTGGTCACCGGCGTGGTGGCGGCCCGGCCGAAGGTGGCGTACCTGTTCTCCGGGCAGGGGGCGCAGCGGGCCGGGATGGGCCGCGGGCTGGCCGAGGCGTACCCCGTCTTCGCGGCCGCGCTCGACGAGGCCTGCGCCGCCCTCGACGAGCACCTGCCCGGCCCGCTGAAGCCGGTGTTGTTCGCCGAGCCCGGTACGCCCGACGCGGAGCTGCTGGACCGCACCGAGTTCACCCAGCCGGCCCTGTTCGCCGTCGAGGTGGCGCTGTTCCGGCTCCTCGAGGCGTGGGGCGTACGCCCCGACGTGGTCGCCGGGCACTCCATCGGCGAGTTCGCCGCCGCGCACGCCGCCGGCGTGCTGTCCCTGGCCGACGCCGCCGAGCTGGTCGCCGCCCGGGGTCGGCTGATGCAGGCGCTGCCGGACGGCGGGGCCATGCTCGCCATCGCCGCAGCCGAGGCCGACGTGGCCGCCTCCATCGGCGAGCGCGCCGGCCGGGTGGGCATCGCCGCCGTCAACGGCCCGACCGCCGTGGTGGTCTCCGGCGCCGGCGACGCCGTCGACGAGTTGGCCGCCGAGTGGTCCGCCCGGGGCGTACGGGTCAAGCGACTGACGGTCAGCCACGCGTTCCACAGCCCGCTGATGGACCCGGTCCTCGACGACCTCGCCGCCGTCGCCGCCCGGCTGACCCCCGGGACGCCCGCCGTGCCGATGGTCTCCACCGTCACCGGCGCGCCGGTCGACGCGGCCCGGATCGGCGCCCCCACGTACTGGGTGCGGCACGCCCGCGACGCGGTGCGTTTCGCCGACGCCGTCGCGGCGCTGCGGGAGCAGGGCGTCACCGCGTACGTCGAGATCGGCCCGGACGGGGTGCTCACCGCCCTCGCCCACGCCGTCCTCGCCGACGGCGCCCCGGCGGGCGGCCGGGCCCCGCTCGTCGTGCCCACCCTGCGCAAGGACCGCCCCGAGCCGGCCGCCCTGTTGCGGGCCGTCGCCGCGCTGCACACCCACGGCGTCTCCCCGGACTGGGCCGCCCTGTACGGGGGCGTCGGCGCCCAGCGCGCCGACCTGCCGACGTACGCCTTCGAACGGCAGCGCTACTGGCCGGAGCCGCCCCCGTGGCTCACCGCGGGCGCGCCCGACGCCACCGGCGAGGTCGAGCGCCGGTTCTGGGCGGCGGTCGAGGCCGAGGACGTCGACTCGCTGGTCCGCGAGCTGGACGTGGACCGGGACCAGCCGTTCGGGGCGGTGCTGCCGGCGTTGTCCGCGTGGCGGCGGCGCGGCCGCGAACGGTCGCTGGTGGAGGGCAGCCGGTACCGGGTGGTGTGGGAGCCGGCGGCCGAGCCGCCCGCGCCCGAGGCCACCGGCCGCTGGCTGGTGCTGCTGCCCGCCGACCGGGCCGACGACCTCGCCCTGGAGTCCTGCACCTGGAGCCTCGGCGCGGACGTCACGTCGGTGCCGGTGGACACCGCCCTCGACCCCGACGACCTGGCCGCGCGGCTGGCCGAGACGGTCGCCGGGGCGGTCGGCGACGGGCCGGTGTCGATCCTGTCCTTCCTCGGCCTGGACGAGGCCCCGCACGCCGAGCATTCGGCGCTGCCCCGGGGGCTCGCGGCCACCGTGCAGCTGCTCCAGGAGTTGGCCGACGCCGACGCCCCGGCCCGGCTGTGGTGCGTCACCCAGGGCGCGGTCGGTGTCGGCGACGGCGACGCGCCGGCGAACCCGCGGCAGGCCATGCTGTGGGGGCTGGGCCGGGTCGCCGCCCTGGAGCAGACCGGCCGCTGGGCCGGGCTGGTCGACCTGCCCACCGACATCGACAGCTGGACGGCGGCCCGCCTCGGGGCGGTGCTCACCGGGGGCGGCGCGGAGGACCAGGTCGCCGTCCGCGAGTCCGGCGTGTTCGTCCGCCGGCTGGCGCCGGCGGTCACCGCCGCCGACCCCGCCCCGTGGCGGCCGCGCGGCACGGTCCTGATCACCGGCGGCACCGGGGCGCTCGGCGGGCACGTCGCCCGCTGGGTGGCTGGCGCCGGCGCCGAGCGGATCGTGCTGACCAGCCGCCGCGGCACCGACACCCCCGGCGCCGCCGAGCTGCTGGCCGAGCTGGCGGGCCTCGGCGTCGACTGCCGGGTCGCCCGGTGCGACGCCGCTGACCGGGCGGCGATGACCGGCCTGCTGGCCGAGCTGCGCCGCGAGGGCCCGCCGCTGCGCGCGGTGGTGCACGCCGCCGGGGTCAGCGAGGTGGTGCCGCTGGCCGACAGCACGCTGGAGGACCTGGCGTACGTCATCGCCCCGAAGCTGGCCGGCGCCGAGCTGCTCGACGAGCTGCTCGACGGCGTCGAGCTGGACGCGTTCGTGCTGTTCTCGTCCATCGCGGCCGTGTGGGGCAGCGGCGGGCAGGGCGCGTACGCGGCCGGCAACGCGTACCTGGACGCGCTCGCCGAGGTGCGGCGCGGCCGGGGCCTGCCGGCCACCTCCGTCGCCTGGGGGCCGTGGACCGAGTCGGGCATGTTCACCGACGGCGCGCCGGAGCAGCTGCGCCGCCGGGGACTGCGGGTCATGCCGCCCGGCCTGGCGATGGCGGGGCTGCGGCACGCGCTGGCCGCCGGGGACGCCGCCGTCACCGTCGTCGACGTCGACTGGGCCACGTTCCACCCGCTGTTCACCGCGCTGCGGCCCAGCCCGCTGCTGGCCGACCTGCCGGCCGTACGGGCGCTGGCCGCCGCCCCCGCCGCCGCGCCCGACCCGGCCGCGCCGGCGGGCCGGGACCTGCTGACCGAGCTGCGCGGGCTGCCGGCCGAGGAGCGGCGGGCCGCGCTGCTGGAGATGGTGCGGGTCGACGCGGCGAAGGTGCTCGGCCACCCGTCCGGGGACGCGATCGACGCCGACCGGGGCTTCCTCGACCTCGGCCTCGACTCGCTCACCGCCGTGGAGCTGCGCAACCTGCTCACCGCGGCGACCGGGCACGAGTTGCCCACCACGGTCGTCTTCGACTACCCGACGCCGGCCGGTCTGGCCGACCACCTCTACGAGGAGCTGTTCCCCGACGGCGACGCGGAGGCCGGCGACGGCGGCGACGAGGAGTCGGTGCGCCGGGCCCTCGCCGCGATCCCGCTGGACGAGCTGCGCCAGGCCGGCCTGCTGGACCAGCTGCTCCACCTGGCCCGCACGGTCACCGGCCCGGCGCCGGCCGGCCCGCTGGCCACCACCCCCGCCGCGCCGTCCGCACCGGAGGCGGAGATCCGCGAACTCGACGTCGCCGGTCTGGTCCGGATGGCCCTGGAAGGCTCCGACTCGTGACCCGGCTGGCTGCAAGGAGCCCCCGATGAGCGTCTCACTGGACGAGGTCGTCAGCGCGCTGCGCGCGTCCCTGCTCGACAACCAGAAGCTCAAGCAGCAGAACCAGCAGCTCACCGCCGCGCTGAGCGAACCCGTAGCGATCATCGGGATGAGCTGCCGCTTTCCCGGCGGCGTCTCCTCCCCCGAGCAGCTGTGGGACCTGGTCGCGGCGGGCACCGACGCGATGTCGGCGTTCCCCGACGACCGGGGCTGGGACCTGGACGCGCTCTACGACACCGACCCGGACAGCCGGGGCACCTCGTACGTGCGGGAGGGCGGCTTCCTCTACGACGCCGGAAGGTTCGACGCCGCCTTCTTCGGCATCAGCCCGCGGGAGGCCCTGGCCATGGACCCGCAGCAGCGGCTGCTGCTGGAGACGGCGTGGGAGGCGTTCGAGCGGGCGGGCATCGACCCGACCACGCTGCGCGGCGCGCCCACCGGCGTGTACGCGTCGATCAGCAGCCAGGGCGACTACGCCGCCCTGCTGTCCGGGGTCGGCGGCGGCGTCGAGGGGTACCTCGGCACCGGCAGCGCCGCCGCCGTGGCCAGCGGACGCATCTCGTACGCCCTGGGGCTGGAGGGGCCGGCCGTCACCGTCGACACGGCGTGCTCGTCGTCGCTGGTCGCGCTGCACCTGGCCTGCCAGGCCCTGCGGCTCGGCGAGTGCACGCTGGCGCTGGCCGGCGGGGTGTCGGTGATGGCCACCCCCACCGTCTTCGTCGAGTTCTCCCGCCAGCGGGGCCTGTCCACCGACGGCCGGTGCAAGGCGTTCGCGGCCGCCGCCGACGGCACGGGCTGGTCCGAGGGGGTCGGCATGCTGCTCGTCGAGCGGCTCTCCGACGCCCGGCGCAACGGCCACCCGATCCTCGCCGTGGTGCGCGGCAGCGCGGTCAACCAGGACGGGGCGAGCAGCGGGCTGACCGCCCCGAACGGCCCCTCCCAGCGCCGGGTCATCCGGCAGGCCCTCGCCGGCTCCGGCCTGACCGCCGACCAGATCGACGTGGTCGAGGCGCACGGTACCGGCACCACGCTGGGCGACCCGATCGAGGCGCAGGCGCTGCTCGCCACGTACGGGAAGGAGCGGCCGGCGGACCGTCCGCTGCTGCTGGGCTCGGTGAAGTCGAACATCGGCCACACCCAGGCCGCCGCCGGCGTCGCCGGGATCATCAAGATGGTCCTTGCCATGCGGCACGGCGTGCTGCCGCCCACGCTGCACGTCGACGAGCCGACCCCGCACGTCGACTGGTCCGCCGGGGCGGTCACCCTGCTCACGGAGACGACGCCGTGGCCGGAGACCGGTCGGCCGCGCCGGGCCGGGATCTCGGCGTTCGGGGTCAGCGGCACCAACGCCCACACGATCATCGAGCAGGCCGCCCCCGAGGACACCGCGGTCGCCCGGCCCGCCGGGGCGCCCGCTCCGCCGGCCCCGTGGATCGTGTCCGCCCGCTCCGGGCCGGCCCTGGCCGGGCAGGCCCGCCGGCTGCTGGAGCACCTGGCCGCGCACCCCGACCTGACCCCGGCCGACGTGGCGTACTCCCTGGTCACCACCCGGGCGGCGCTGCCGCACCGGGCCGCCGTGACCGGCGCCGACCGCGACGACCTGCTGGCCGGCCTGCGCGCGGTCGCCGAGGATCGCCCCGCGCCCGGGGTGGTGCGCGGCGTGGCCCGTCCCGCCGGCAAGCTCGCCTTCCTCTTCACCGGCCAGGGCGCCCAGCGCGCCGGCATGGGCGCCGAGCTGCACCGCCGGTTCCCCGCCTTCGCCGCCGCCTTCGACGAGGTCGCCGCCGAACTCGACCGGCACCTGAGCCGCCCGCTGCGCGAGGTGGTGTTCGCCGCCCCGGGCTCACCCGAGGCGGCGCTGCTGGACCGCACCGAGTTCACCCAGCCGGCGCTGTTCGCGTACGAGGTGGCCGCGTACCGGCTCGTCACCTCGTGGGGGCTGCGCCCGCACCACCTGCTCGGCCACTCGGTCGGCGAGCTGGCCGCCGCGCACGTCGCCGGGGTGCTGTCGCTGGCGGACGCGGCGGCCCTGGTCGCCGCCCGGGGCCGGCTCATGCAGGCGCTGCCCGACGGCGGGGCCATGCTCGCCGTACGGGCGACCGAGGCCGAGGTGGCCCCGCTGCTCGACGAGCGGGTCTCCCTGGCCGCCGTGAACGGCCCCGCGTCCGTGGTGCTCTCCGGCGACGCCGACGCCG
This sequence comes from Micromonospora sp. NPDC000121, assembly GCF_042899165.1. Lineage (NCBI taxonomy): Bacteria > Bacillati > Actinomycetota > Actinomycetes > Micromonosporales > Micromonosporaceae > Micromonospora > Micromonospora sp. NPDC000121. The sequence goes on along the minus strand of NZ_JBIAZP010000014.1, from coordinate 128,823 downwards.
TGCTCGCCGCCGGCGAACGGCTCGCCGCCGAGGGCCGACAGACCCGCCGGCTGCACGTCAGCCACGCCTTCCACTCCGCGCGCATGGAGGCCGTGCTGGCCGACTTCCGGGTGGTCGCCGAGAAGGTCACCTGGCACCCGCCGACCCTGCCGGTGGTCTCCGACCGCACCGGCGCCCTGCTCACCGCCGCACAGGCCACCGACCCCGGGTACTGGGTCGACCACGTGCGGGACACCGTGCGCTTCCGCGACGGGATCGCCACGCTCGCCGCCGCCGGGACCGGGACGTTCCTGGAGCTGGGCCCGGACGCCGCGCTCACCGCGCTGGCCCGGGAGTGCCTGCCCGACCTGGACGCCGCCGCCTTCGTGCCGGTGAGCCGCCGGGACCAGGCCGAGGCCGCCGGCCTGCTCGCCGCGCTCGCCGCCGTGGACCTGCGCGGGGCCGGGGTCGACTGGGCGGCCCTGTTCGCCGGCACCGAAGCCGCCCGGGTCGAGCTGCCCACCTACGCCTTCCACCACGAGCGGTACTGGCCCGACCCCGTCGTCCTCGACCTCGGCGCCCGGCGGGCGCGGGCCGCCGCCGCGGACCGGGAGTTCTGGGCCGCCGTCGAGGAGGACCAGCCGGCCGCGCTCGCCGCCGTCCTCGGCCTCGACGCCGACCGGCGCGACGCGCTGACCGAGCTCCTGCCCGCTCTCGCCGCCTACCGGGGGCGGCAGCGCCGGCGGTCCGAGTTGGACGGGCTGCGGTACCGCACCGGCTGGGTGCGCCTCGACCCGCCGCCCGGCGGCACCCCGCCGACCGGCCCCTGCCTGGTGGTCGCCCGCGCCGGGGATTCGGCCGGGCCGGTGCTGGCCGTACTCCGCGCCGAGGGACTGTCGCCCGTACTCGTCACCGTGGGCGACGACCTGGGCGACCTCGCCCTGCCCGCCGGGGACGCCCCGTCGGTGGTGGTCTCGCTGCTCGCGGCAGGGGATCCGGACGATGTCGTCGGGACCGGCCCGCTGGCCGGCACGGTCGCGCTGGTCCGGGCCCTCGCCGACGCGGGCAGCCCCCGGGTGTGGTGCGTGACCCGGGGGGCGGTCGCCGTGGACGGCGACGACCCCGCGCCGGCCGTCGCCGGGGCGTACGTGTGGGGCCTGGGCCGGGTGCTCGCGCTGGAACAGCCGCGGCTGTGGGGCGGGCTGGTGGACCTGCCGGCCGACCCCGACGACGCGGCCCTCGCCGCGCTGGCCCGCCTCGTTGCCGCCGGCGGCGCGGAGGACCAGTTGGCGGTCCGTGCCGCCGGGGTGTACGCGCGGCGGCTGGAACACGCCCCGACCGGCCCGGCCGCCGGAGACGAGGACTGGCGGCCCCGGGGCGCGGTGCTGGTCCACGGCGCGGCGGGCGTACGGCAGGCGCACGTGCTGCGCTGGCTGGCCGACCGCGGCGCGACCCACGTCGTCCTCGCCGGCGCGGCGACGCCCGCCGCGCCGGCCGGTGTCCACGTCACGACGGTCGCCGACCCGACCGCGCTGCCGCCGGAGCTGGACCGGCTCGCCGCCGCCGGTACGCCGGTGCGCACCGTCATCCACGTCGCCGACTCCGGCGGGGCCGGCGAGCCGGTCACCGCCCTCGACCCGACCGGGCTGGCCGCCGCCGTCGCCGCCGGCACCGCCGCCGTGGAACTGCTCGACGCCGCCGTCGCGGGCCGGCCGGTTGACGAGTTCGTCGTCTTCTGCTCCACCGCCGCCACCTGGGGCAGCGGCGGGGCCGCCGTCACCGCCGCCACCGGCGCCGGCCTGGAGGCGCTGGCCGCCCGCCGCCGGTCCGCCGGCCGGCCGGCCACGGTCCTGGCCTGGGTGCCGTGGGCCGACGAGGTCGCCGACCCGGGGCAACTGCGCCGCCGGGGCGTCCGGCCGCTTCCCGCCGAGCTGGCCCTGGCCGCCCTGCAGCAGGCCGTCGGACGCGGCGACGACCTGCTCGCCGTGGCGGACGTCGACTGGCCCGTGTTCGTGCCGGCGTTCACCGCGGTGCGCCCCAGCCCGCTGCTGCGCGGCGTGCCGGAGGCCGCCGCCGTCCTCGGCGCGGACGCGCCGGCCGGCGGCGCCGTCGTCGACCCGGCGGGGGCACTGCGCGACCGGCTGAGCGCCGCCTCCGCCGCCGACCGGCACCGGATCCTGCTGGACCTGGTCCGCGCGCACGTGGCCACGGTGCTCGGGCACGCCTCGCCCGGGGCGATCGAGGCCGACCGGGACTTCCTGGAGCTGGGCTTCGACTCGCTGACGGCGCTGGAGCTGCGGGACGCGCTGCGCCAGGAAACGGGGGCGGAGCTGTCCGCCACCCTGCTGTTCGACCACTCCACTCCGACGGCGCTGGCCCGTCACCTGCTCGGCCAGGTCCTCGGGGCGGACGCGGCCGGCGAGGCGCCCGCCGGCGAGGGCGCGGGCACCCCGGAGGGCGCGGGCGGGATCCTCGGCGGGCTGTTCCGCCAGCCGAAGGCGCGTGCCGACGCCGCCGGGTACGCCGAACTGCTGGTCAAGCTGGCCCAGTTCCGGCCCAGTTTCACCGAGCCGGCGCAGCTCACCCGCCCGGCCGGGATCCTCCGGCTGGCCGAGGGCGGCCCGGGCGCCCCGCTCGTCTGCTGCTGCACGATGTCGCTGCTGTCCGGGGCGCACGAGTACGCCCGCATCGCCGCCGGCTTCCGCGGCCTGCGGGACGTCTGGGCGCTGCCCAACCCCGGCTTCGGGGTGGGCGAGGAGCTGCCCGCCGACCTGGACGCGCTGCTGCGGGTGCACGCCGACACCGTGCTGCGGACCGTCGGCGGCGGCCCGTACGTGCTGGCCGGACACTCCGGCGGGGCGATGGTGGCCAACGTGCTCGCCCGCGAGTTGGAACGCCAGGGCCGGCCGCCGGCCGCGGTGGTGCTGATGGACACCTACCCGGCCGACAGCGAGGTGCTCGGAGGCTGGGTGCCGCAGCTGCTCGACGGGATGGTCGAGCGGGACAGCGCGTACACGCCGATGGACGACTACCGGACCACGGCCTGGGCCGGGTACCTGCCCCTGTTCATGGACTGGAAACCGGCCCCGACGGCGTCGGCGACCCTGTTGGTCCGGGCCAGCGAACCGCTGGGGGAGTGGACCGGGGAGCCCGACGGCTGGCGGTCGGTGTGGCCGTACCCGCACGAGGCGGTGGACGCGGCCGGCGACCACTTCACGATGGTCGGCGAGCGGGGCCCGGAGCTGGCGGCCAGCGTGCAGGAGTGGCTGGCCGGGCGGGGCCTCTAGGAGCGGCCCCGGGGCAGCCCCTAACACCCCCTAACCCGACGATCGATATCTGTCGCAGCGGTGACCAGAACGGGAGCATGGCGACGTGGACGAGGCAGTGGTGGTCGAGGAGCTGGTCAAGCGGTACCAGCCCAACATGCCGGCGGCGGTGGACGGGCTGAGCTTCAGCGTCGCCGCGGGCGAGGTCTTCGGTCTGCTCGGGCCAAACGGCGCGGGCAAGACCACGACGATCGGCGTGCTGACGACGCGGGTGCGCGCCACCTCCGGGCGGGCCACCGTCTGCGGGGCGGACGTCGCGCGCGCGCCGGCCGTGGCCCGGCAGCTGCTGGCGGTCGTGCCGCAGCGGGTGAACCTGGATCGGGCGCTGACCGTCCGGCAGAACCTGCTGTTCCACGCGGCCTACCACCGGGTGCCCCGGGCGGAGCGCATCCGCCGCGCCGACGAACTGCTGGAGCAGATGGGGCTCAAGGAGTTCGCCAACGCCCGGACGGACTTCCTCTCCGGCGGCCTCGCCCAGCGCACCATGATCGCGCGGGCGCTGATGCACTCGCCCCGGGTGCTCTTCCTCGACGAGCCGTCCAGCGGCCTCGACCCGCAGTCCCGGCTCTTCGTGCACGACCGGGTCGCCGAGCTGAAGCAGGCCGGCGTCACGGTCGTGGTGACCACCCACGACATGGACGAGGCGGAGAAGCTCTGCGACCGGATCGGCATCGTCGACCACGGCAAGCTCCTCACGCTGGACACCCCCGCCGCGCTGACCCGTACCCTGCCCGGCAGCAGCACGCTGACCCTCGTGGTGGCCGCCGGCGCCCCCGCCGAGGAGGTGCGGGCCGCGCTCGGCGCCATCCCCGACGTGGAGCGGGTGGAGCACTTCAAGGCGAGCCCGGCAGCCCCCGTCGCAGTTCCGGCGTTCCCCGGCATGCCGCCGATGCCGACGCCCGCGCCGGCACCGGAGGCGCCCGCCGACTCCGCCGGCACGCTCTCCTTCCGGGTCTACACCGGCACCCAGCCGGCCAACGCCATCCCGATGGCGCTGAAGATCCTCGCCGACCTGGGTTGCGAGGTCCGCGACCTCAACATCGGCCAGCCCAGCCTGGAAGACGTCTTCATCCACCTGACCGGAAGGGAACTTCGGTGAGTGTCACCGCCCCCGCCACCCCGTCGGCGGCGCCGCCGCCGGTGCGCGCGATGGACCAGTTCGCCACGTTCCGCGCGGTGCTCTCGCGGGACCTGTTCGTCACCGGCCGGGAACTGGTGGGCTTCCTGCTCCAGGTCTTCATCCAGCCGCTGTTCATGCTGCTGATCTTCGGCAAGGTGCTCGGCGACCTGGGGTACGCCAGCGACGACTTCACCAACGTCCTGCTGCCCGGCGTGATCGCGTTGAACGCCTTCCTGATCGGGCTGGAGAACACCGCGCTGCCGATGGTGATGGACTTCTCCTTCACGCGGGAGATCGAGGACCGCCTCCTGTCGCCGATGGCGATCCCGCTGGTGGCCCTGGAGAAGATCGTCTTCGGCGGCATCCGTGGGTTGATCGCCGGCGTGGTGCTGATCCCGGTCGGCATGCTCATGCTCGACGTCACCTGGCCCTGGGCGGTGGTGCTCAAGGTGGTCGGGGTGCTGGTGGTCGGCGCGCTGGTGGGCGCGGCGGTGGGCCTGACCTTCGGCACCCTGGTCCCGACGCAGCACATCCAGATCATGTTCACCGTGGTGATGACCCCGCTGATGTTCACCGGCGCGACCCAGTTCCCGCTGCTCGGTCTGGACTCGCTGCGCTGGTACCAGGTGATCTGCTCGCTCAACCCGCTCACCTACGTCAGCGAGGCCACCCGGTCGCTGGTGGCACCGCCCGGGGTGGAGTCGGTGCCGCTCTGGCTCGACCTGCTCGTTCTCGCCGGGGTGTTCGTGGTGTTCACGGCGATCGGCATCCGCGGCTTCATGCGCCGGGCGATGGACTAGCCGGCACGAGAAGGGGCGCCGCCGCCGCGCTCACCGCCTGCTCGCCCGGCGAGCAGGCGGTGAGCAGATCGGCCAGGACCGTCGGGTCGAGCCTCGTGGCACTCCCGGCGCGGGACAGGTCGAGGCGGCGGCACGCCTCGTCCAACCAGCTCTGCTCGGCCTCCACGCCGATGAACTCCGCCAGCATGGTCAGCTGTGGCACCGGATCGGCCAGCAGCGTCTCGTAGCGCAGTGACATCCGCGACTGGGGCGGAACGTGCGACAGACTTTCCACCCCTTTCTCAACCAGCGACGACCACAGCCGACCGAATTCCGGTAACGGGAGATCGGCGCCCATGATGAAATCCGGGTCCAGTTGCCCCATGAACATCCTGGCGAAATCCGGAGGCAGCAGTCGGAGTTGCCGGGGTGGCAGCGGAACGTACTCTCCGTTGAATTCCTTCGGGGGCACGCCGGCGAGCCGCGCGGCCTCGATGGCAAGCATGATCATGCGGAAGCCGGCGTGACGGCTCATCGACAACGCACAGTCCGGCCCGTCGCGGTACATGTGGATGAATCGTGCTTCCGGGAATGTCGCCCGAAGCTGGCCCACCAGGGGCAGTGAGAGACCGGAGCGTTCCACGGTCACCGACCGGCCGAATCGGTCGCGGAACCACGCGAACAGGTGCCGGTAGTGCTCGGCCACCGGCCGGCGCGGCCAGCGCCGCACCTCCCCGGCGAGTTCGTCGTGCAGCGCGTCGGGGTCGTCCGTCAGCATCGGCAGGGTCATGTGGCAGATCGCCGGTACCCCGGTCTGCGGGCGGAAGCGACCGGAGCCGTAGGGGTAGAGGTGCTCCGGGACGCGCAGCCCGCTGCGCACCATTCCGTCGAGGTTCGGGTCGGGATTTGCCAGGAGTTGCCAGAACTGGAGGCCGTTGATCGGCCGCGGAGGGAACGCGCGAAGTCGAACCGTGGCGAAGAATTCACTGAGGCTCGATATTGCCGGATGGGTGTGCAGGATCCTTGACAGGAGTGTGGATCCGCAGCGTCCGGTCCCGACGATGAAGGTTAGCGTCATTGCCGCCCCGCTTCCCGTGCCGCCGGTTCGACGGCCGGTCGGCTCGATGCGTTGAAGCTCGCCGTCGAGCTTGAACCTACCGATTGCGAAGGGTTAAGTCCAGCACCGAGATCACCCTTCCCCGGCTTCCGACCTGCCCAAATGCTGGCATTTGTTCGACAAGCGTAAATGCAGCACTTCGGGCGCGAGTGCCGTGGACACGCCGAGGGGCGCGTCGGCGTGTCCACGGCGGTGGGCGGCACGTCGTGCCCGTGCCGCCCGCGCCGTCAGGACGCCTCGACCCGCGCGTCCTCCGTCAGCGGATCGGCGTGCGCCACGAGCCGGGCCGGCAGGTCCGTGCGTCGCTTCACGTCGAGCTTGCGGTACACCCTCGTCAGATGCTGCTCGACGGTGCTCACCGTGATGAACAGCTTGCTGGAGATCTGGCGGTTGGTGTGGCCCTGGGCCGCCAGCGCGGCCACCCGGCGCTCGGCCTCGCTCAGCCCGTCGTCCGGCTCCGGCGTGTCGGCGCCGGCCGGGTACGCCGGCACCACCTCGCCCGGCTCCCGCCGGATGAGCCGCTGGGCCAGCACCGACGCCCCGCAGTCCTGGGCCAACTGGTACGCCCGGCGGACCAGCAGCCGGGCCCGCGCCGAGTCACCGGCCCGCTGCAACGTCTGGCCGGTGTCGCCGAGGGCCCGTACCAGCTCCAGCCGGTCGCCGCACGCCTGCAACAGGTTGACCGCCTCGGAGAGCAGCTTCCGCCGGTGGTCCGGGGCGGCGGTGGTGGCGAGCAGCCGCAGCGTCCGACCCCGGGTCCGGTCGTCGACCCCGTGCGGCACCCGCAACTGCTCCTGGAGGAGCTGCGTGGCCTGCGCCTTGTTGCCGACGCTGAGCTGCACCCGGGCCAGCTCCAGCCGCCACGGCACCAGCCCGGCCGCGTCGATGCCCCAGGTGCGCATCAGTTCACCGCAGCGCCGCAGGTCGGTGATCGCGGCGTGGGGACGCCGTACGGCCAGGTGGTGCCGGGCGCGGGCGGCCAGGTAGTGCAGGCCCAGCGGGGTGCGGAACATGCCGGGCGGCACCGGGTGGGCGAGCCACCGGTCGGCCTCGGACAGCCGGGCCGCCTCGGTCGCGCAGGCGATCAGCGTGGCCAGCGGGCCCGCGACCGCCACGCCCCACGCCGCGGCGGGGATGTCCTCCAGTGCCGTACGGGCGTGGTGCTCGGCGCCGGGCAGGTCACCGACGCGCAGCGCCGCCTCGGCCCGGACCGCCCGGATGACGGCCCGCCACACCGGGGCGTGCCGGGCGGCCGGCCGGCCGAGCAGGACGTCTCCCCAGGCGGCGGCCCGGTCGGACCGGCCCGCCCACAGCAGCGCCAGCAGGGGAGCGGTCAGCATGCCCAACGAGCCGTCGTCCGTGTGGTGGCGCTGGAGGAGCTGCTCGGCGGTCGCCACGGTGTCGTTCTCGGCGGTCGGCGTGAGCGCGCTGTGCAGCACCGTCACCGCCTGCAGCAGCGGGCTGACCGTGGTCGGCGCGCTCGCCGCCCGGGTCCAGGTGTTCGGGGCCTCCCGCACCGTGGCCAGGTGGTCCGGGTGGGACAGGGCGACCAGCAGCTGCATCATCCGCAGCCGCGCGGCCGTCCCGCCCGGTCCCTGCTCGTCCTCGGTGGAGAAACCGCTGACTGCCTCGGTGGCCTCCTCGACGCGCCCCTGCCACAGCAGGTACGGCACGGCGGACAGGCCGACGTCGCCGGACCCTCCGCCGGCCCGCGCCGTCTCGACCAACTCGGTGAGCTGCCCGTTCACGGTCAGCGGGTTGACCTGCCAGCGGGCGCTCACCAGCATCTCGGTGGTGGCGCTCCGCTGCCGCTCGTCCACGCACACGCGGGAGACCAGGCGCAGGCAGGCGGCGGCCACGTCGGGGCGGCCCGAGGCGAGGGCGTGACCGGCGGCGTCCTGGAGCACCGGCACCACCCACGGCGCGTCCGCCCAGCCGGCGGCCACCAGGTGCTCGGCGACCACGCTCGGCTCGGCGCCGTGGTCGTGCAGCACCTCGGCGGCCCGCTGGTGCAGGCCGATCCGCTCGTCGGGCGACATGTCGCCGAGGATCGAGTGCAGGATGCGCGGGTGGCGCAGCTGGTCGGCCTCCATCAGGCCGGAGGTGCGCAGCACCCGCACCGCCGGGACCGTGGATTCGGGCGCCACGTCGAGGAGGTGACCGAGCAGCTCGGTCGGGGCGGGCCGGTTGAGCACCGCCAGCGCCTGCGCCACCCGGCGTACCCCGGGCTCGTGCCGGTAGAGGCAGCCGAGCACGGCCTGTTCGAACGCGTCGCCGACGGCCGGGCCGGAGTCGTCGCCCGTCCCGCCGCTGGCCCGCTCCTCGAGCAGCGCCCGGGTGAGCAGCGGATTGCCGCCGGTCAACTCCACGCAGCGCTCCGCCGTCTCCCGGGCCTCGGCGGTCTCGCTGTCGCCGCCGACGAGCCGGGCGATGGCGTCCACGGTCAGCGGCGGCAGGGCGATCCGGGCGAAGTGCGGCTGGCTGAGCAACTCGGCCCGGAACAACGGGTGCGGCGGGCGCAGCGTCGACGCCTCGGCGAGCACGACCATGATCCGGGTGTGGCGCAGCCGGCGGGTCACGTAGAGAAGGCAGTGCAGCGAGGCCGGGTCCGCGTGGTGCACGTCGTCGACGACGAGGACCAGGGGCCCGGTGCCGGTCAGGTCGAGCAGGGTGGCGAAGAGACCGTGCAGCAGGGGAGCCCAGGCCCGGTCGCCCTCGGCGGCCTCACCGCCGGGCTCGGGCAGGGACGTGGCGAAGGTGGCGTCGCCCATCAGCTTCTCGACCCGGGCCGCCGCGTCGGGTGCGAGCCGTGCACTGTGGAACAACTGCCCGACCACTCCCAGGTGGAGCCCGCGCTCCGCCCGGGAACCCGCAGCGCTCATCACCTGCCCGCCGTTGGCGGCCGCCCACTCGCTGAACGCCTCCAGCAGACTGGTCTTGCCGCTCCCCACCGCACCGGTGACCAGCGCGACGTGTCCTCGCTGCTGCTCCTCGCACGCGCGGAACGCCCGTTGGAGGCGGGTCGTCTGCTCCTCCTGCTGCACCAACACCAGCGTGTCAGCCCTTCTCGTACGCGGTGCGGAGCCGGAACCCCGGCGCTGCCCGACACCGCCTCCCCCCTTGCCGGACAGCCGCCCCTCCACCCCGCTACGGGTAGGGGTGGAGCGCACCGGGCCGCCGTGCCGGGTGGACCTGGAAATTCTTGGCCGCACCGCGCCGTTCACCAGACGGTCCGGGTGCTCAGGCGAGTCTGGCACCGGGGGGGTTGTGCGACAACGGGCGCGAGACCCCATCGTTTCGCGGGCAAACCTGCGGATCTTGTCCGTCATTAGGGGTTGCGCGATGCGCCACAAGGGGTGTCGAAGTTGGCCGGACGGCCGGAGATGACGACACCGTGAACGACGGATTTCCGCAGTACGCCTCGACGGTGCCATACGCGGTTCCCGCGCGCATGCCCGTCGGAGGGAGTGTGACCCGACGAACACCTGTCCCGGTCGGTGGGCAGCGGCCGTCCGCCGGCCGGGGCGGTGGGAGATGCGCGGGCCGGGACGGCGGCGGCGCCGTCCCCGCCGGCCTCTTCGCCGCCCGGGTGGACGGCGGGTGACGGTCAGCGGAACCGCGGCCCGGGGGGACGTCTCCCCGGTTCACCCTGGCCCGGCGACGGCGGGTGCAGCAGGGTCGCGCCGGGGCGGTGCAGCCGCAGTCGGGCGGCCAGCTCGTTGCGCGAGTTGACGTCCAGCTTCCGGTAGATCCGGGTCAACCGCTGTTCGATGGCGCTGACCGTCAGGAAGAGCTTCTCGGCGATCTCGCGGTTGGTGTGGCCCTGGGCGGCCAGGGTGGCCACCTGGGACTCCGCGTCGTTGAGCCCGTCGACCACCACCATGTCGGCGGGGCTCCCGGCCGAACCGGAGCCGGCGGTGGCCGTGCTGGCCCGCAGCAGCGGGATGCCGCACTCCTCGGCGAGGGCCCGGGCCGCCCGCACCGCGACGCGGGCCTCCCGCCGGTCGCCGGCCTGCTGGTAGGCGTGGCCGAGGTCGGTCAGGTTGTGCGCCAGCTCCACCCGGTCGCCGCACTGCCGCAGCAGCCGGACGGCGCTGCGCAGGTGGGCGATCCGGTCCGGCCCGTCCTCCGTGGCGGCCAGCACCCGCAGCGCGGCGGCCCGGTACCGCACCTGGACCGGCCGCAGCCGGGCCAACTCCTCCCGGACCAACTTCCTGGCCTGCTGGCGACGGCCCATCCGGAGCAGCGCCCGGGCCGACTCCGTCCGCCATGGGACGAGATTCGAGAAGTCCAGCCGCCACGAGGTCATCAGCTGCCCGCAGAGCTGGAAGTCGGCCAGCGCGCCCTCGGGGTTCTCCACGGCGAGAGCGTGCGTCCCGCGGGCGTGCAGGTAGTGCAGGCCGAAGGGGGTCTCGAACATCGCCGACGGGACCGGCACCTGGAGGCAGGCGGCCGCGGCGTCGAGCTGGTCCATGAAGGTGAGGGCCCGCAGGCGGACGGCGAGCGGCATCCCGATCACCACTCCCCAGCCCTTCGGCGAGAGCTGGTTCAGCGCCTCGTCGGCCAGCCGTACGGCGCGGGGCAGGTCGCCGAGCCGTCCGCTGACGGAGGCCCGGAGGGCCGCGAGCGTCGCGGAGGGCGAGGGATAGCGTCGGGCTGCCGGACTGCGGCCCAACCGGTCGCACCAGTCGCCGGCCAGGTCCAGCCGGTCGGCGTAGATCATGGCGATGATGGCGCAGACGCTGGTCCACATGCTCGCCTCATCGTCCGGCCCGCCCGTGGACAGCGTCCGCTCGGCGTGCTCGACCGCCGTGACGTCACCGCGTTCGAGCACGGCGGACAGCAGGCAGGCTCCCCCGAGCCCACGCTTGACCTTGGCCAGGGTGAGCGGGTCCCGGGCGACGGCGGTGGGCTTGGGTCGGCCGACCGTCACCCCGGGGTAGAGGGTGGACATCCAGCCGGTGGTGACGAGCAGCTCGGCCGCGGAGCGCGGATCCGCGCTGTCGGCCCGGTCGCTCAGGTGCTGGACGAGCTCGACGGCCTTGTCGACCTCACCGTGCCAGAGCAGGTACTGGATCGGCCCCGCCGCCTGCTGGCTGCCCAGGTGCCCGGCGCGTACGGCGGTGGCGACGCCGTTCAGGTGGGGGACCGCCGCCTGCGGGTCGAGCTGCCACTCGGCGCGGGCCAACGCGGAACGGATCCGCGCCCGCAGGCAGTCGTCGACGGCGTTCCGGTTCGCCCGGCGCAGGTACCGCAGGGCGGTCTCCACCTCGCCGTCGACCAACGCCTGCTCGCTGGCGTCCAGCAGGCTCTGCGCCATCCAGGGCTCGGTCAGCTCATCGACCTTGACCAGATGCGGCGCCGTCCGTGCCGGCGGCGCGCCCTCGTCGTGCAACAGGCAGGCCGCCTCCAGGTGCAGCCGGGCGCGTTCCTCGGCGGTCATCCCGTCGAGCACCGCCTGGCCCACCACCGGATGCCGCAGCCCCGCCTCGGTGACCAGCCCGGCGCTGGTCGAGCCGTCGATGGCGTCCAGCGCGGACCGCGACCGGGCGCCGACGAGCTGGGACAGCAGGTTGCCGTGCAGGGGTTCACCGGTCACGGCCAGCACCCGGGCGGCATCGAGCACCAGATGGTCGCAGCGGTACAGGCAGCTCAGCACGGCTTCCCGGAACGATTCGCCGGCGACGGGGTGGTCCGCGGGGCGGGGCGCGGCGGCCTGGTCGTCGGCGAGCGCGTGCACCAGCAGCGGGCTGCCGCCGCTGATCCGGTGGCTCTCCTCGGCGATGGTCCGGGCGACCGGGACGCCGAGGCGGTGGGCGAGCACCTGGAACGTCCCCTCGACGCTGAGCAGCGGGAGCCGGATGCGGTGCACCCTTGCCGGTTGCAGCAGCTCGGCGTAGACCTCGGGGCGCCACGGCCTGGTGCGCGGCGCCTCGGTCAGCAGGACCATGACGGGCAGGTCGGCGATCCGCCGGGCCACGTAGTCGAGGCACCGCAGCGACGCCACGTCGGCGTGGTGGACGTCGTCGACCGTGATGACGAGCGGGCCCTGGGTGGTCAGCTCGAGCAGGGATCCGCCGATCGCGGCGGTGCTGCGGGCCGTGTCCTCGTGGTCGGCGCCGTCGATGTCGGCCCAGGCGAGGGAGCCGGCGTCCAGCAGCCGCCCGACACGGGCCCGGTCGTCCGGACCCAGCGACGCGGCCCGGACGAGTTGGCGGACGACCTCCAGCGGGACGGTGCGTTCGGCGCGGGACGCGCTCGCGCCGAGGACGCGTGCCCCGGCGTCGCCGGCCCGCCGGGCGAAGGTCTGCAACAGTGCGGTCTTGCCGGAACCGACCGGGCCGGTCAGCACGGTCACCGTCCGGCCGGTGGGGGTGCCGCCGGTGGCGATCAGGTCCGCGAGCCGGCGCTCCAGCAGGTCGAGCTGACACGACCGCTCGGTCAGCTCCATCGACGCGGCCTCCGGGGGAGCGGGCGGCCCGCGGTCACCGGACACGCCACCTGCCCTGCGCGGCCCTGGCGCTCGACGAAATCGAAGACCGGCAAAATTCTCGACCCATTCCAGTTTTGGTTATATAGATCGCCGTCGAGGGAGTGGCGGGCAGCCATCGACCGACTTGACCGACTGGTGGCTTCGTGTTGCAGCGCACCAGTGCCGGCGATAATTCCCCAGTCCCTCTTGGCCGGTCTCCCCCTATCGACCGCCGTGATGGTGGGAGTATGGCAGTTCGGCAATTGGGCGGCAAGCCGAGGTTTGTAAAGGATGGGCAAACATCGGATCCGGCGTCCGCGCCGTCGCTGCCGCGCGTCGGGCGCATGACCGACAACAGAAAGTCGTCGCCTGGTCCCGTAACGTGACCAACCGTTGCGTCGGTCGTCGAGGTCACTTTTTATGCCGATCTCGGCTATTGGTTGTCGCGTCCTCGCGTGCTAGAAGTTCGCGAGCTGCCCGCCGGGACCGCGGGCGAGGGTCCTCCCGGCCCCGGTCCGGCTGACCGTTCGTCAGGTCGTTCCGGGGCCTGCCCGGTCGCGCCGTCGGCGGGCGGTGCGACCGCCCCCGGATCGGTTCCGGGAGCTGCCCGATGCGCGGGTTGGCCCGGGAATTTGTGAGAGATCCTCTGTTTGCTGGGGCGGTAATGCGTTCCGCCTCGAAGGCGTGACTCCTCCGTCGGGCGCGCCGGCCGGATGCAACGGGGCGTACTCGCGGCGCCGTCCCCGGCGCGCGCCCGATTCGGACCTTTGGGAGCATTAAGCGATTATGTTGTTAAAAATGAATTATGTTCCCAGGTTCTATCGGGGGTGGGCGTCGCGGTGGGTGTCAGACCCATTGAAGAATGAAATAAATAGGCTTGTGGAATTGATTTACCGGCGCTCCGCCCGATGGTCGGCCGCCAATTCCGCCGTCGCTGGTGCTCCATTGTTCACCGCTCCTGCCGGACGGTATTCTCTCCACAGTGCCGCGCGGGAACAACAAGGGTCCCACCGGCTGTCGCCAAGGGGGAGGCCACATCACATCCTACCTGGCCCGTCGTCGTCGGGCAGGGGACCGGGCCGGGTGGCTAGGGGTTGTGGTCGGACCATTGCGCGGCCTAATTTCGGGACACCCCGCGTCTATGGCGGGATGGCCGGATATGGGGCTGCCCGTACCCCATGACGTGAAGGGTCCAGTGGCCGTCGTGATGTCCCAGTTGCTGCCGCGACTCGTCCACGTCCCTGGCAGGGGATAACGGGGATGACGCTGCTGCCGGCGCTGCGGGGATCGGGCGCGGACCGGGCCGATGCGGTCAGGGTGGCCGGCGGCGCGCTTTCCAGTGAGGCCCTGCTCGGCTGCGTCACCGCGGTCGCCGACCGGATCAGGGGCGCGGGGGTGGTCGCGGTCGACGCCACGCCGACCCTCGAGACGGTCGTGGGCATGCTCGGCGCCGTCCACGCGGGCGTGCCGCTCGTGCCACTGCCGCCCGGCGCCGAGCAGGGCGAGCGGAACCGCATCCTGCGGCAGTCCGGGACGACGGTGGTCCTCGGAGCGGGCCCGCCCGGCAGCGACCGGCTGCCCACGGTTCCCGTCGACCTGCGCCAGCGCTCCTCGACGCACCATCCCGAGCCCGAGCCGGGCGCCGACGCGGTCATCCTCTACACCGGAGGAGCCGGCGGGCCGTCGCGCGGGGTGCGCATCTCGCGTCGCGCCATCGCCGCCGACCTCGACCTGCTGGCCGACGCCTGGCGCTGGAGCGCGGAGGACGTCGTGGTCCAGGGCGCACCGCTGTTCCGGGCGTACGGGCTGGTCGTCGGTCTGCTCGGCGCGCTGCGGGTCGGCAGTCGGTTCATCCAGCTCGACCGGAACGCCTGTGCGGGGCCGACCGGCACCATGTACCTGGCGCTGCCCGCGCAGTGGGCGAGGATCGCGCGGAACGGCCCGTGGGCCCGGTCGCTGGCCGCGGCGCGGATCCTGATCTCCGCGGACGCCCCGCTGGCCACCGCCGTGGCCGAGCGGCTCCGGCTGTTCACCTCGCACGCGCCGGTCCAGGCGTACGGCACGACCGAGACCCTCATCGCGGTGACCGGTCGCGCCGACGGCACACCGGCCGACGGCGCCGTCGGCACCCCCCTGCCCGGCGTGGAGACCCGGGTGCTGGACCGCGAGCACCGGCCCGTGCCGGCCGACGGCGAATCGGTGGGCGAGCTGAGCGTCTGCGGGCCGACGCTGTTCAGCGGTTACGTCGGTGGCCGCGGGCGCAGCGCGGCCGATCCCTGGCACGCGACCGGTGACCTGGCAACCGTGGCCGCCGACGGATCACACCGGATCATCGGCCGGCGGCGGTTCGACGTGGTGCACAGCCGGGGCCGGCGGGTGCACGCCGGCCAGGTCGAGGAGACGCTGATGAGCCTTCCCGGCGTCCGGGACGCCGCCGTCGTCGGCACGCCGCACCCCACGCTCGGCGAACAGGTCACGGCCTACGTCGTCGCCGCCGAGGGCCTGACCGCGCAGGTGCTGATCGACCACGTCGGACGGCACCTCTCGGCGGCCCAACGCCCCCGGCGGGTGCACTTCGTCGACGAGCTGCCCCGCACCGCGCTCGGCCGGATCAGGAAGTCCCTGCTGGTCGACGCCGGCTGACCCCGCCGCCCCACGTACCACGGCCGCACCTCGTGCAGACCGGTCCGCATCGCCGTGACCGGTCGCTCCGCGTACGCCGGCCGCTCCGCCACGGGGCGCCGGTCGTTGCGTGAGGTCGCCGATTGCCGGCGGTCAGCCCTCCACCCAGCCGTGCCGTCGGGCCAGGGCCAGCATCCGGGCCCGCACCGCCACGATCTGCGCCCCGGTCAGGTCCGGCACGGAGGTCACCAGCGCCTCGGTGGTCTCCGCGGCGAACGCCCGCTCGGAGAGCACGTCGCAGAGGCCCTCCTCGTCGTCCGCGCCGCCCGCGACCTGCCCGCTCTCCCGACTCCGCCCGCCGGCAACCGCCACGCCGCCCCGGGCCGCCCCGGGCCGCTCCACTCCCGCTGCGGCGCCGACCACCCGCACCAGCACGGCCTTGGGGCCGCGGTCGGTCTCCACCGCGTCATACTCCACCGGGACACCGGGCGCCAACGCCCACTTGTCACCATCCAGCATGTTCGCGTGCACGAACACGTCGTCGCTACCGTCGTCCGGGGCGATGAACCCGTAGCCCCGCACCTCGTCGAACCGCACCACCTTGCCAGTGAGCATTGCTTTCCCGCATCCATCCGACCTGTCCGCGTACCCCACCCGTGGGTCGGGGCACCCCCCAGACTGGCAGCCGCCCGCGCGGCCCGGCACCCGTACCCGACCCCTATGGTGCACCCTACGGCCCGCGTCGGGGCGGTGCGGGCCCCCGCAGCACCTAACATCGGCGATCGTGATCGAGCAGATCCTGCCCTCCACCGTGGCGGTGGCCGAGTCGTTCACCGACCCCGCCGGCCTGGCCCTGTTCCCCGAGGAGCAGGCCGTGGTCGCCGCGTCGGTGGAGAAGCGTCGTCGGGAATTCACCACCGTGCGACACTGCGCCCGCCGGGCGCTCGGCGAGCTGGGCTTCGCCCCGGTGCCGATCCTGTCCGGCGTGCGGGGCGCCCCGGTCTGGCCGGACGGCGTGGTCGGCAGCATGACGCACTGCGAGGGCTACCGGGCGGCCGTCCTCGGCCGTGCGGCGGCGTTCGCCACCCTCGGCGTGGACGCCGAGCCGCACGCGCCGCTGCCCGACGGGGTGCTCGACGCGATCGCGCTGCCCGGCGAGCAGGCCCGCACGGCGGCGCTCAGCGCCGCCAGCCCGTCGGTCTGCTGGGACCGCCTGCTGTTCAGCGCGAAGGAGTCGGTCTACAAGGCATGGTTCCCGCTCACCGGCCGGTGGCTGGACTTCGCCGAGGCGGACATCGTGTTCGACCCGGCCGGGACGTTCACCGCCCACCTGCTGGTGCCCGGCCCGGTGCTCGGCGGGGTGCCGCTGACCGCGTTCGCCGGCCGGTTCCTGGTCGACCGGAACCTGGTGGTCACCGCGATCAGCATCCCGGCAGCCACCTGACCCGCTCGCCCCACCGGGCTCGCACGGCCGGTCAGTCCGTCAGCAGCCTGTTCTTCTGCACCTTCCCGAGAGCGTTGCGGGGCAGCGCGTCGACCAGGCGCACCTCGCGCGGCCGCTTGTGCGCGGACAGGTGCCGGGCCACGAAGTCCACCAGCTCCGGCCCGTCCACCCCGTCGCCCACCACGTACGCGGTGACCTGCTGGCCGAGGTCCGGGTGCGGGATGCCCACCACGGCGGCCTCCCGGACTCCCGGATGCGCCAGCAGGGCGTCCTCCACCTCGCCGGCGCCGATCCGGTAGCCGCCGCTCTTGATCAGGTCGGTGGAGGCCCGGCCGACGATCCGGTGCCAGCCGTCCGGGTCGACGGTGGCGACGTCCCCCGTGCGGAACCAGCCGTCCGGGGTGCTGCTCGCCGCGTCGGCGTCCGGACGGTTGAGGTACCCGTCGAACAGGGTGGGGCCGCTGACCTGGAGCTCGCCCATCGCCGCCCCGTCGGCCGGCAGCGGCGCGCCGTGCTCGTCGACCAGCCGCGTGCGCACCCCGGGCAGCGGCAGCCCGACCGTGCCGGGCCGGCGCGGACCGTCCGCCCGGGCGCTCACCGTGATCAGGGTCTCGGTCATCCCGTACCGCTCGACGACCCGGTGACCGGTGAGCGCGGCGAGGTCCGCGAAGACGGCCGCCGGCAGCGCGGCGCTACCCGAGACGAGCAGCCGCGCCGGGCGCAGCGCCCGCGCCGCGTCGGGGTCCGCGGCGACCCGGGACCACACCGTGGGTACGCCGAAGTACATCGAGCCCCCGGCGGCCGCGTACCGCTCCGGACGCGGCCGGCCGACGTGGTGCAGCCGGCTGCCCAGCCGCAGCGGCCCGAGCACACCGAGCACCAGCCCGTGCACGTGGAACAGCGGCAGGCCGTGCACCAGCAGGTCGTCCGGCGTCCACGCCCAGGCGTCGGCCAGGCCGTCCAGGCACGCGGCGACCGCGCGGCGGGAGATCACCGCGCCCTTCGGCGCGCCGGTGGTGCCGCTGGTGTAGAGGATCAGCGCGGTGCGGGACGGGTCCGGCTCGGGGTGCGTGGCGTTCGAGCGCCGGGCCAGGTCGATCGGGACGACGGCCCGGCCCGCGCCGTCGGCCGGCCGCTGCGCGCCGGCGGGCACCAGCAGCGCCGTCGACCCCGAGTCGCGCAGGATGTGGTCGCGTTCCATGGGCCCGGCGTCCGGCGGCACCGGCACGACCGCCGCCCCGGTGGTCAGCGCGCCGACCACGCCGACCACCGTCTCCAGGGTCGCGGTCGCCTCGATCGCCACCCGGTCGACGCCGCGCAGCTCGTCCGCGACCGCCGCGGCCAGGCGGCGCAGCTCCACCCAGGACACCGCCCGGTCGTCGACGCGGATCGCGTCCGGACGCTCGTCGGCGCCTTCCGAGAGCCAGCTCAGCAGCGACATGGTGCGACCCTTCTCCAGCGGCTCGGGCCCGGCGTCCGAGCGGCCGGGCCGTGACCCGGTGTCGAACCGGCCGGGCGTGACCCGGGCCGGAGCGGCCGGGCGTGACCCGGCGGCGGCCCGGGGCGCCCGGGCGCCGGTAGGGTCGGCGGTGCGCCGGTGATCCAGGCGGGCGTGCGCCCGGCCGGCAGGCCCGGGACGACGATGCCGACCGTAGTCGGGGCGTCCCCCGGCCTGCCACCCCTACCGGCCGGCGAGGGGCGGACGGGTGGGAGGTGGCGTCGGTGGCGGGGGAGACGACGGGACGGGCGCCGGCGCCCGCGAGCGTCCGGGCCGTGGTGCTGGACCTCGACGGGGTGCTGGTCGACAGCCTCGCCGTGGCCCGGGAGGCGTTCGCCCTCGCGTACGCCGAGGTGGTCGGCGACGGCGTCGCCCCGGTCGACGAGTACTGCCGCCATCCGGGCCGGTACCTGCCGGAGGTGCTGGAGCTGATGGGCCTGCCGGCGGCGCTGGCCGAACCGTTCGTCCGGGAGAGCAACCGCCTCGCGCACCGGGTCACCCCGGTGGACGGGGTGGCGGAGCTGCTCGGCACGCTGCGGCGGCGGGGGATCGGGCTGGCCGTGGCGACCGGCCGCAGCGGCGTACGGGCCCGGGACCTGCTGGGCCGGCTCGACCTGCTGCCGCTCGTCGACCACGTGGTGGGCTCGGACGAGGTGCCCCGGCCCAAGCCCGCACCGGACATCGTGCGACGGGCGCTGCGGCTGCTCGGGGCCGGGCCGGCGGAGGCGCTCATGGTCGGTGACGCGCCGAGCGACCTGCTCAGCGCGCGGGCGGCCGGGGTGGTCGCGGTGGCCGCGCTGTGGGGTGAGTCCGACGAGGAGGCCCTGCGCGCCGCCGGCCCCGACGTCGTACTGACTCGGCTGGACGAGTTGCTGCGGCTCTGCCCGGCACCCGGACCGCCGACCCGCGCCGGCGGACACGCGCGGTGACCGACCGACACCCCTGTTCAGGGCCCGGCTGCCGGTCGACACCCCTGTCCCCGCGCGTTCTGCCGTGAGATACCCCCGATTCGTCAACTGATCGATTGATTCGTACCTCCGTTGGACGGATGATGTCGGGCGTCGGTCGACCTCGCGGGCGTGCCCGCGCCGGCACGTCACCGCAGCCGACGCCGCGATCAGCCGGGGGGCCCGCCCTTTCCGACGGCCGCCCGCACGAAGGAGGACCACGCCCATGCCGGTCATCGAAGTCGATCATCTGCAGAAACGGTACGGGGAGAAGGTCGCCGTCGCGGACGTCTCCTTCACCGTCGAACAGGGCGAGATCTTCGGCGTGCTGGGCCCCAACGGGGCGGGTAAGACCACCACCGTCGAGTGTGTGCAGGGGCTGCGTCGGCCCGACGGCGGCACCATCCGGGTGCTCGGGCTCGACCCGGTCCGCGACCGCACCGAGGTCCGGCAGCGCGTCGGCGCTCAGCTCCAGGAGAGCCAACTGCCCGACAAGGTGCGGGTGTGGGAGGCGCTGGACCTCTACCGGTCCTTCTACCGCAACCAGGCCGACATCGACGAGCTGCTGACCGACCTCGGCCTGGTCGAGCAGCGCAACACCTACTTCCAGAAGCTCTCCGGCGGGCAGAAGCAGCGGCTGTCGGTGGCGTTGGCCCTGATCGGGCGGCCCGAGGTCGCCATCCTCGACGAGCTGACCACGGGGCTCGACCCGCAGGGCCGCCGGGACACCTGGGACCTGGTCGAGCGGATCCGCGACCGGGGCGTCACCGTCGTGCTGGTCACCCACTTCATGGAGGAGGCGGAACGCCTCTGCGACCGGCTCGCGATCATCGACCAGGGGCGGGTGGTGGCGATCGACAGCCCGGCCGGTCTGCTCACCCGGGTGGGCACCGAGCACCGGGTGCACTTCCGGCCCGACGGGCCGGTCGAGGACGCGCTGCTGCTCGGGTTGCCCGACGTGACGGGGGTGTCCCGCGACGGCGCGGAGGTGACGGTGACCGGCACGACGGACGTGCTCCAGTCGGTCCTGTCCGCGCTCAACGGGGCCGGCATCCGCTACACCGCGCTCCGGGTCGAGCAGCCCAGCCTCGACGACGCGTTCGTGTCCATCACCGGCCGTGCCGGCCGGACCGCCACGCAGTCCCCGACCGACGAGAGGTCATCGTGAGCGCCCTGACGAAGCTGATCGCCGTCGAGACGAAGCTGTTCCTCCGGGAGCCGGTGTCGCTGTTCTTCGTCTTCGCCCTGCCGATCGGCCTGATGCTCGTCTTCGGGCTGCCGCAGCGCGGTGGCACCGCCGCCGCCACCGGGCAGCACGCCGAGCAGACCTTCCTGCCGTCGCTCGCGCTCTCCCTGACCATCGGGATGCTCGCGCTCTTCACCCTGCCGATGGCGCTCGGCATCTACCGCGAGCGCCGGGTCCTGCGACGCCTGGCGACCACCCCGGTGCAGCCCGCCCTCCTGCTGGTGGCGCAGGTCGTGGTCAACCTCGTGATGGGCGTCCTCGGCGCCGTGGTCACCGCCATCGCCGTACGGTTCCTGCTGGACCAGCCGGCGCCGGCCAACGTTCCCGGCTTCGTGCTGGCGTTCCTGCTCGGGGTGGCCTGCCTCTTCGCCGTGGGGCTGCTGATCGCGGCGCTGGCGCCGTCCGCCCGGGCGGCGCAGTCGATCGGCCCCACGCTGTTCTTCCCGCTGCTCTTCCTGGCCGGTGCCTGGCTGCCCCGCGACCGGATGCCGAGCTTCCTGGCCCTCATCGGCGACTACTCGCCGCTGGGCGCCACGGTGGACACCATCGGCGCGACGTGGGCGGGTGCCAGCCCCGAGTGGGGACAGCTGCTCGCCCTGGCCGTGACGGCCGTGGTCGGCGCCGTGGCGGCCACCCGGTTCTTCCGCTGGGAGTGAGCCGACCGGTGGCCGGCCGGCCGTGCGGGGGCATCGTCGCTGCCCAGGGCGGGTCCTAGGGGTCCGCTAAGGGTGTCCGGGCGGATGTGAGCTGGATTACGTTCGCTGCGGAACGGGCGGTCGGTCACCGGAACAACGACGTTCGACCCGGAGCGTCCGTTCACCCCGGCAACGGGTGTCGTCAGGCCTGTGTGGACGCGTCCGCCGGCAAGCGGTGGGCCCGTCCGAGGTGTGCGGAATGCGACGGAGGTCGTGCCATGAAGGACTTTTCGCAAGCTGATCCGGTCACCCGGGACGTCGCCGGCATCATCGATGCCGTCCTGGAGGGCGGCCCGGCCGATCTGCCGACCGACCTGCGCAGCCACCGGGTGGCGCGCGCGGAGGAGAAGATCAAGGTCCGGCACCACGGAGGGTACGAGCACTTCGAACGGGGCTCCTCCCCGGAGACGGCCGACGTGCCCGTGGTCTTCCGCTGGACCGGTCGGACCCGGATCGCCGAGTAGCGGAAGGGCGGCACGAGTCTCATGACGCCAGGGAACGACGGGTCGGGGCCACACCTCACGGTCGGCGACACGGCCGAGGCCATCGCCTTCTACACGGACGTCTTCGACGCCGTCCCGCTCCAGCGGGAGTGCCTGCTCGACGGTCGCGTCCTGCACGCGGAACTGGCCGTCGGCGGGCACCGGCTGACCGTCAGCGAGTGGCACGAGGCGGGGGCGTCGGCCGCGGCCGAGGGCCGGGACGACGTGCTGACCATCGAGCGGACCGACCCCGAGGCGGTGCTGCGGCGGGCGTTGGCCGCCGGTGCCCGCGTCGAGCCGTCGGCGGGTCCGTCACACCAGCCGACGCTGCGCGATCCCGCCGGCCTGTGCTGGACGGTCGTCGGGCCGCGGCGGCCGGCGTAGCGAACACCGCCGCCCGTCGGGCGACGTGACAGGGGCCCGCGCTCGTCCGAGCGCGGGCCCCTGTGGTGGTACGGCTGTCGAGGGATGTCGCCCTTGCGCCCCGGCCAGCCGGGAGCGGCGCTCATCGGGGGCGGGCGTTGCGCTTGCGTACGGCGAAGAAGAGCGCCGCGGCCCGGCGGACGTCGCCCGGTCGTCGCGGATCCGTGGCGACGTCGTGCAGCAGGTCCCGGTCGGCCCGGTCCGCGGCCAACGTCATGAGCAGCGCGAAGCACTCCCGCGCGGCGTCCCGGCCGGCGGGGCGGTCCGCGTTGCCGGCCCAGTGCGTCAGCAGCGCCGCGAGCACGTCAGCCCGGAACGAGAGCGCGCCGGCCCCGCCCGTGCCGGCGCGGCCGGCGAGCAGGTGACCGGCGGCGATCGCGCCGTCCGGCTCCGCCAGGCGGTCCCGCAGGAAGGCCGGCGCGACGGCGGCCCGGCTGATCGCCTGCAACGCGACGAACCGCGTCGAGCGGGTGTTCATCAGCGTCACCCACTCGTCGGGCCGCCAGTCCCGGGCGAGGGGCCCCGCCGCGAGGTATTCCACCAGGCTGGGCCAGACCGAGGCCAGGGTGTGCCGGTCGGCCCGGAAGAGGTTCGTGGCGAGCAGGATCTGCCGTACGTGGGCGGGCCAGTCGGGCATCACCCGGGCCGGGGGCGCCGGCGCGTGGGCCGCCGACCAGTCGACGACCGCCGCCACCGGATCGCCCCCGGCGACCGCGGCGGTCGCCGCCACCTCGACGAGTTCGGTGTGCCGCGCCACCAGCCAGGCGGCGATCGACTCGCCCTCGGGCGGGCAGCGCAGCAGCGCCTCGCAGGCGGCGTCGAGGCTGTCCCGGCCGCCGCGCAGCAGGGCGCGGACGAACTCGTCGAGCAGGGCCGCCGGGCCGGTCGGCGGAGCGGCTCCCGACTGCCCGCCCTCCCACACCAGCACGGCGATGGTGGCCGTGAGCGGGTTGTGCACCGGGCCGGTGATGCGCTGGGCGTGGGCCCAGTCCAGGAACCGGCGGGCCGTCGCGTCGTCCGCGAACCACCGGGCGGCCAGCAGCGCGACGTCGGCGTCCGTGAAGTGCGCCAGGTGGTACGCCGCATAGCCGTCGCTCAGCACGGCCAGCTCGTCCTCGGCCAGGTGCCGCGTGGTCACCAGGATCCGCCACGGCCTCGACGCCGCGGCCGGGCCGGGGGAGCGGGCCAGGGTGGCGAGGCGGTTGAGCACGACGGCCCGCTCGTCCGGGTCGGCGACGGCGTCGACGCCGTCGACGCAGATCAGCCACTGCCGCCCCGGCGCGGGCGGCTGCTCCACGTCCAGCGGGTCGCCGTCGCGCGGGTACGCCTCGGCGAGCGCGGCGGGCAACGGCTGGTGCACCAGGGCGGCGGCCGGCAGGCTCACCAGCACCGGACCGGGCGGGGAGCGCCGCCGCCGGCCGCGTCCGGCGAGCCAGCGCCGCGCCGACCGGGCGCTCTCGTAACGGATCAGCGCCGTCTTGCCGCTGCCCGGCTCCCCGATCAGCAGCACGTCGCCGGCGCCGGTGAGCAGGTCCGCCACGTCGACGCCGTCGCCGGCCGGGGCGAGTCGGGGCACCACCCGGCGCGGCACGTACACCTCGGACAGCGGCTTCACGTACCCGCCGAACCGGTGCGGGTGCACGATGCCGGCGTCCGCCTCCCGCTTCCAGACCGGGCTCAGCGCGGACCACCAGCCGCGCCGGTCCCGCTCCCGGGTGTACCGGCGGGCGGCGACGACCGCGCCGGCGAGCGCCAGCATGCCGCTGACGACGCCGGCGACCTGGTTGGGGATCTCCAGGTCCATCGGCGTCAGGGCCGGCCGGCGCCGGGCCGGTCCGCCGCCAGGTGGTGGGCCCCGCACCCCTCGCAGTACGCGCCCGTCTGCTCCTCGCCGCAGTGCCGCCACGGCGCGGGCGGGCCGGCCGGCGCGGCCCGCTGCGCCGGCGGCTCCTGCGGCCCCCAGCGGGAGGTGTGGTGGGACACGACCAGGGAGGACTGGGTCAGCCGGGCGTCCAGGTCGGGCTTGAGACGGACCCGGCCGCCGGCGGCGTCCAGGACGTCCACCACCCGGGCCAGCAGGACCACGTCGTCGTCGCGGCCCGCGGCGTGGGCGAGCGCCACCGCGTGTCCCAGGTGCTCCTCCGCCTCGGCGGCCCGGCCCGCCCGGGCGGCCGTCAGCCCGCGCTGCACCGCCGCCGCGTATTCCTGCTGCCGGGTGTAGTGGGCGACGCTCTCGTTGACCTCCGAGTACCGCAGGGCGTCCTCGGTCCACTCCACGGTGAGCGGCGCCTCGACCGGCTCGCCGTCCGCGTCGGCGTGGACGCTCACCCAGCCGATCCGCCGCCGCGCCCCCGGCGCCATCGGGTCGACCTCCAGGGCGACGTGGTAGTCCCGCTGGTCGTGCGGGCTCCACGCGCCGACCGGGTAGTCGGTGGTCAGCTCGCCGGCCGGCTCGCCGCGCCCGGTGAGGTCGGCGATCGCCGGGTGCACCTGCTTGACGAAACGGACCCGGGTCAGCCCGGTGGTGCGCACCCGGAGGCGCACGTCGGCGACCCGGCGGGACATCGCGCGCGTCAGCACGGCCCGGAAGTCGTCGGCGAGCCCGGCGAGGTCCTCCACCGGCACGACGGGGTTGGCCCCCAACGCCTCCGCGATGCCCAGCAGCTCCGCCGCGTCCCAGTCGTGCACGCCGTCGGCGGAGCCGATGGCGCGGCAGTCGACGGTGAAGCGCCCCACGCAGTCGTCCACCGCCGCCCGCAGGTCGGCCGGGCGCTGGGACTCGTTGCGGCCGTCGGTGAGCAGGATGACGTGCCCGATCGCGTCGGGCCGCGTGGCGAGCAGCCTGCGGGCCAGCAGCAGCCACGTGCCGATGGCGGTGCCGCCGTGCGGCGTCACGTGCCGCAGCGCGTTGCGGGCGGCGGCGCGGGTGCTCTCGTCGGCGACCGCCAGCCGCCGGTCGCCCGGGTAGACCATCGTGGCGATGGCGGTGCCGGCCACCACCGCGAACGCGACCCCGTCCGGCAGGGCGTCGATGGCCGCCGCGGTCGCCTGCCGGGCCGCGCGCATCTTGGCCTGCGGCGCCCCCATCGAGCCCGAGGAGTCGAGCAGGATCACCTCGGCCAGGCCGTCGTGGCGGACGTCCCCGTCGTCCGGCTCGACGCCCCGTACGGTGGCGACGACGTCGACGACCGCCCCGTCGGCGGGCACGTACTCGGTGTGGTGCACGCTCAGGCGCAGCGGCAGACCGTTGGCGGGGGGCACGGGTGACCTCTTTCCGTCGGGGCCGGCGGCCGGGCTCACCACCACGTCACCGGCCGGTACGCGTTGGCAAGGTCGACGAGCGCGATCCGCTCGCGCCGGTCGGCGGTGCGCCGGGCGCGGGACCGGCACCGCCGCTCGAACGCGCCGCGCAGGGCGTCCTCCTCGAGCGGGTGGCCGAACAGTCGCCGGCCGCCGTGGCGCCCGGCGGCGAGGTCGCAGTCCAGCGCGATCCGCAGGATGTGCGCCTCCACCTGCTCGCGTTCGTCGAACGGGGGCAGCTTGTCGACGATCCCGGCGGCGTCGAGCGCGGCGTCGAGCCGGCGCCCGTCGTCCGGCGCGTCGAGCAGGATCCGCACCGCGCAGGTCACCGCCACCGTCGAGGCCCGGGACGACTCCGGCACCTTCAGCAGGGCGTCGGCGGCGCTGCGCGCGTCGGCCGTCGCCAGCAGGCAGCGGGCCAGCCCGAAGGCCGCGCCCACCACGCCCGGGTCGGTGTCCCACACCCCCCGGTAGTGGTCGGCGGCGGTGCGCGGGTCGCCGTCGAGTTCGCAGGCCACCGCGTACGCGAGCCGGGTCGAGACCTCGCCCGGCAGCCACCCGTAGACCTGGTCGAAGCGGCGGCGGGCGGTGCCGAAGTCCCGGCTGACCAGGGCGACCAGGCCGCGGTGCCACCACAGCGACCAGTCCCGCAGCCCCTCCGGGAAGCCGGCGAGCAGCGGCTCCGCCTCGTCCGCCCGGCCGACGGCGAGGTGGGCTCGGACGGCGCGGTAGGTGACCTGCGCCGTCCGCTGCGGGGCGGTCTTCAGCAGCTCGATGAGCTCCGCCGGGTCGGCCGGGCCGAGCGAGGCGAGGAAACCGGCGGCCGGGTCGGCCCCGTCGACCAGGGGCGCGGGCAGACCGAGCCCGATCTCCACGACGTCGAGCGCGTCCGCGTCCGTGTGCAGGCCGAACGCGCACGCGGAGGGGCTGAACAGGGTGGACCGGGTCGGCCGGGGCACGCCGTCGCCCGCCGAGCTGACCTGCCGCCGCACCCCCCGGACCTGCTCGCGCATCTCGGCGGCGGAGGCGAACCGGTCGTCCGGCTCGGCGGCGGTGGCGCGGGCCAGCAACCGCAGGAACGGGTCGAGCCGCGCCGGCACGGGCAGCCGCAGCAGGTCCTGCCCGGGCGGGATCCGGGCCACGTCGATGGAGCGGGGCACCAGGGTCAGCGCCGCCAGGGTCCGGCCGACGGTGTAGAGGTCCGACCGCACGCTCGGGCCGGCCGGCCCGAGGCGTTCCACCTCCGGGGCGGTGAAGCCGGCGGTGCCCCAGGCCGGGCTCACCGTGTTGTCGATCCGGCGGGCGGCGCCGAAGTCGACGAGCTTGATCGGATCGTTGGCGCCCTGGCCGCCGACCCGCATCACGTTCTCGGGCTTCAGGTCGCAGTACAGCCAGCCCTGGTCGTGCAGGTACTCGAAGGCGTCGAGGATCTGCACGCCGTACCCGAGCGCCTGCGCCACGTCGACGGCGCTGGAGCCGCCGCCCGGCCCGGCGGTGCTGCGCGCCTCCTCGAGGGTGCCCCCGTTGACGTACTCCATCACCAGGTAGCCGCCGTCCCGGTCGGACTCGGGCCGCAGCGCGTGGGTGATCGTGACGATGCGCGGGTGGTTCAGCGCGATCAGCGCCTGCCGTTCGGCGACGAACGCCGCGACGGCCTCCCGGTCCTCCGGGTTGCGCTGCCCCTTCAGCACCCGCCACGCGCCGTCCATGTCCTCGTCGCGGGCGAGGAACACCCAGCCGACCCCGCCGTTGCCCAGGCAGCCCTCGATCCGGTAGCGCCCGGCGCGCAGGTCGCCGTCGGCCAGCGGCGGGGTGAAGGAGTACCGGGTGCCGCAGTCCGGGCAGTACCCGGCGACCCGGGGCAGCCGCCGCCGGCAGGTCGTCTTGGCGCAGTAGCGGGAGTGCTCGGGGACGACCGGCTGCGACACCACCGCCGACAGCGGGTCGTGGGGCCGGGCGGTGGGCAGCACGGCCGGCTGCTCCCACGGCCGGGACGCCGTCCGCAGCGGACGCCGGTCGAGGTCGGGGCCCGGGCTCGGCACCGCGCCCGTGGCGGCGCCGGCCCCGGCGCACTCGTGACCCCACAGCCGGCAGAACCCGTCGGGGTCCACGCTGCCGGGACAGTTGCGCTCCGCGCAGCCGCGGCTGACCGCCGTCATCGCGTACCCCCGTTCACGGCCTGCTGGTAGGCCCGGACCGCCCGGCTGGCGTCGGTCACGACGAAGACGTCGGGGCGCAGCGCGGCCCGGGCGTCCCGGTAGCTCTCCTCGACGTCGGGATGCTCGGCCCGGCCCACGTCGGCGGCCTTCTGCCGGTACGCCTCCAGCCGCCCTGCGAGCTCCAGGTGGCACCGGCGGCGGAGCCGGCGCCGCGCGGCGTCGGTCAGCTCGACCGCCCGGTCCACGGCTTCGGACAGCGTCCCGTCGTCCCCGTCCGGCCCGGCGTCGCCGCGCAGCCACCGCCCCCGGCCCGCCGCCTCGGCGGCGGCGACCTGCTCCAGCAGCCTGTCGACCGCGAGCGCGGCCACGGGGTCGGTCCCGTCGCCCAGTCCCTCGGCGGCGGCGTCCGCGGCCAGCCGCCGGAGCCGGTCCACCGAGGAGCGCAGCCGCTGCACCCGGACCGCCAGGCGGTCGCGGCCGTGCGCGTCGACGATCCGGCGGATCCGGGCCACGTGCTCGCGGGCCGCCGCCACGACCTGCTCGACGGTCATCTCCTCCAGCCGGACCGGCTCGCCGGTCGCCGCGGTGAACCGGACCTGGCAGGGGCCGGCCAGCAGCCGGGCCAGCGCGTCGTCGCCGGCGGGCGTGGACCGGTCGACGCCGTCGAGGTCGTCGACCAGGCGGTCCAGGGCCAGCGAGAGGCAGCCGAGCCGGTGCAGCAGGTCGCGGGCCTCGCGCGCGGACGCCTCGGCGGGGCCGGTCGGCTGCCGGAAGGCGTCGGTGACGAGCTGCTGCACCTCGAGCAGGCTCTCGCACACCCAGGCGTGCGCGGCCAGGGTGGCGTCGAGGCGTTCCCGGTGGGACATCAGGTGCCGCCCGTCAGTCGGTCGGCCGCGGCGTGACCGGCGGCGGGTCGGGGGGCGGCCACACGGTGGTCGGCGGCTCGGGTGACGGCATGCCCCTGTCCCGGTGCCCGGCGAGCCACCGGTCGTGGGCCTGCCGCCACACCGTCGCGGTGCGCGGCGACGCCAGCACGTGGTTCACGTACGCGGCCAGCTCCCGGCCGTCGTCGAGGTGGAACGCGAAGGCGTGCGGCTCGTCGGTGAACCAGGTGCAGTTCTCGTCCCGGTGGTACGCGCAGAACTGCCGGTCGCGGCGCGGCGGCTCGGTCACCAGCATCGTGTCCGGGGCCATCTGGGCGAAGCCCAGCAGGATGTTCTCGTCGGTGCTGACGCCCTCGACCTGGCCCTGGCGCAGCATGACGAGGCAGTCGACGGAGTGGAGGGCCTGCACCGGCACGGGCCGCTCGCCCGTCAGGGTGCGGTAGCTGGAGATCATCGCGAGCGAGGTCGTGTTCGCGCCGGCGCAGACCCGCTTGCCCCCGAGCTGCTCCATGCCGGCGTACTCCGGCACCCCCTCGGCGCGTTCGCGGACCAGCACGCTCTGACCGGAGTCGAGGTAGTCGTTGGAGAAGACGACCCGCCGCGCGCGTTGGCACGTCGCCGTGAGCGAGGTGGCGACGACGTCGATGTCGCCGTTCTCCAGCATGGTGAAGGCGCCCTGGCCGGGCGGCACCACCTTGAAGGTGAGCCGCTCGCGCGGGTCCTCCGTCGGCCAGATGGCCCGGGCGACCGCCAGCATCAGCTCGATGTTGAAGCCCTCGAACCGCTGGCTGCGGGCGTCCCAGTGGCTCATCGTGGCGTCGGACGGGTCGACGCCCACCACCAGCTCGCCCCGGTCGAGGATCCGGGACGGCGGGGTCGGGTCCGGGGGGAGGCTGCGGCGCACCGGGCAGATCACGTCCGCATCGTCGGTCGTCGGGACGGTCGCCACTCCCGGCGGCCGCGCCGGGGGCGCGGGGGGCGGCGTCGCCGGCGCGGCGCACCCGGCCAGGACGGTCAGGAGCGCGGCGAGCGTCGCCGTGCGACCACCGCGTCGCGTCGTCGGAGCCCTCCGGGTCGCGTTCACTGGTACTCCAGGTAGCGCTGGCGCAGCCCGGCGACCACCCCGGCGGCGGCGAGCAGCGTGACCCAGGCGGCCGTGCCGCCGAGATGGCGTGGCGCCTCGGGCAGGTCCGTCACCATCCGGGAGACCTCCTCGTTGCGGGCGGTCAGGTCGGCGAGGAGATGGCCCTCCGCGGCGACGAACGCCCGGCCCGCCGAACCCTCGCTGAGCACGGTGTCGACCGCGTTGCGGAACGCGTTGGGCGTCCGGCTCTGCCGGGCCGGCCAGACCGTCTCCGTCAGGGCGGTGCAGTCGATCCGGTCCTTCGGGGGCTCCT
Organism: Micromonospora sp. NPDC000121; assembly: GCF_042899165.1. NCBI lineage: Bacteria > Bacillati > Actinomycetota > Actinomycetes > Micromonosporales > Micromonosporaceae > Micromonospora > Micromonospora sp. NPDC000121. The sequence goes on along the minus strand of NZ_JBIAZP010000014.1, from coordinate 98,933 downwards.
GCCCGGCGGGCGTGCCGGCGGGGCCGAGGCAGAGGTCCCGGCGGTCGAAGTCGGCCTTGTGTCCCGCCGGGTCGACGCTCGCCCCGAGCCCGAGGTAGACGTCGGCGCGGCCGGCCAGCAGGGTGCCGAGCCGCTGCTGGGTGGCGCTCTGCGCGTCGATCGCCCGTTCCAGCTCGGGGAACCTCCGGTCGGCGTCCGGCCAGTGCCACCACGACGAGACCAGCATGGCCAGCACGGCGGCGGTGCCCAGCGAGGCCAGCAGGAGGCCGGCGTTCAGCCGGCGCCGGGTCCGCCGGCGCAGCCACACCTGCACCACCACCAGGGCGGCGAGGGTGCCCAGCGGCACCAGTACGGACGCGGCGAGCCACGGCCGCGCGTCGGCGCGGGCGTCGAGCAGGCGCCGGGTGTCGTAGTTCCACAGGCCCTGCGCCGCGGTGAGCAGCTCGGTGGACATGTAGTGCGACGCCTCGCGGGCGTAGGCCGAGGCGAGCACGGCGCGGGCCGCCGCGTCGTCCGCCCCGGTCTCCTCCGTCGTCGTCTCCGCCGGCGCGCAGGGACGGCGCTGTTCGGCGCCGGGGGGCGCGGGGAGGGGGCCGGCCACCCGCAGCGCGGCGCACACCACGTCCCGGTAGACCTTCAGCCGCGCGGCGATCGTCGCCAGCCTGGTCAGCCGGTCCGGGTCGGCGGCGGCGTTGCCCATCGAGTCGGTCAGCGTGCGCTCCACCTCGTGCACCGCCGCGTCGTACGCGCCGACCAGTGAGGCGCGCCGCTCCTCGGTGGGCGGGAGCAGGAAGACGGCGCTGGCGGCGACGTCGGCGTCGGCGAGGCCCTGGTAGATCTCCCGGGCGGTCGTGCTGGTGCGCACGGCGGTCTCGGCGGACCGCTCGCCCAGCGTGGTGGCGGACGCCCGGGACTGCACGGCGACGGCGGCGGTCGCGGCGAGGGCGGCGACCAGCACGGCACCACCGACCACGATCAGCGCCGGGGTCGTCCGCAGCGCGTCGCGGAGCCGGCCCGCGCGGCCACGACGCCTCCGTCGGGTGGCCGGGGCCGACCGGTCGGCCGCGTGTCCGTCCCCCGTGTGCGGCGCCATGCACGTCCTCTCGCTCGCCGGGGCCTCGCCCGACGGCCCTCCTGGTGCGGGCGTCGCGGTGTCGCAATCGGCCCCGTTCCGCCCCGCCGCGCGGCGACCACCGGACTTGCCGGCGGCCGACGTGATGATCGCGGGCGAGGAGGGACCAGCGTGCCAGACGGAATCGACCGGCGGTACGGGTATGTCCGGTATCTGACCTGATCGTTCCCGCGCGGCGCGCCGAGCTTGACGCGCGTGCCGGCACCGACCTGGGCGGGGTCGGTGCCGCGTCCACGCGGACCCGAAGGTCCGATCAGGACGGCGGCTCCTCGGCCGCGTCCCGGGGCGGGAAGGCCAGCGCGAGGGTGAGGTCGAGGACGGTCGCCGGATCGGCCAGCCGGTCGCCGTACAGCTCGCGGAGCTTGCCCATCCGGTAGCGCACGGTCTGCGGGTGCACGAAGAGGTCGGCGGCGACGTCGTCGCGCCGGCCGTGGTGCAGCAGCCAGGAGCGCAGTGTCTCGGCGAGGCGGTCGGCGGTGCCGGACGGCAGCGACGCCAGCGGCGCCAGAACCCGGGCGCGCAGGTCGGCGAGCCCCTCCGGGTCGGTGCTCAGCACCAGCTCGGCGAGGTGCTCCTCGGTGTCCAGCGCCGCGCCGTCGTCGGCGGGGCGGAGGCCGAGTGTCAGGGCCCGGATCGCGCGCTGGTAGGAGGCGGCGACCCGGGTCCACGGGCGCGCGGGGCCCAGCACCGCGCGCCGCCCGCGCAGCACCCGGGCGAGCTGCCGCCGCCGCTCGCCGTGCGTGTCGGGCACCAGCAGCACCGCGAGGTCCTCGCCCGCCCCGGCCGCCGGCAGGTCGTCGCCACTCTCCAGGGTCTGCGAGGGCAGCAGCGCCAGCGCCGCCCGGAGGTTGGCCCGCGGCAGCAGGACGACGGTGAGGGTCTGCGGCGGCGGCCAGTCGGCCCGGTCGGCGCTGCGCAGCAGTGCCTCCTCGGGCTCGCCGGCGAGCAGTCGCTGGGTGAGCCGCTCCAGGTTCCGGCGCCGGGCCCGCCCGGCGCTGGCCAGCTCGTCGGCGTGCCCGGCCACGCTGGCGGCGGAGAGCTCGTCGATGTACGCGAACATCAGCTCGGCGAACTCCGCGACGGTGGCCGCGGAGAGCCCGCCCTGCACGGTGGTGGTCGACATCTCCCGCCACGACACGCGGGCGCCCACCCGGTACGCGGCCAGCAGCGCGTCCGCGCTCCGGCCGGAGCGCGCCTCGCCGCTGCCGAGGGCGTACGCGGCCTCCAGGGCGCCGACCAGCGGCGTGCTCGGGTCGGCGGACTGGGAGTGCTCGACGAGCTGGAGGAACGTGCCGAGCGCGATCTGCACCGCGGTCTCGATCTTCTCGCGCATCTGGCCGGTGAGGGCGCCGGAGTAGCTCGGGACCTCGGCGGTGATCGCGGTGACCGTACGCTCGGCGAGCAGCGGCAGCCGGTCGCGCAGCGCGCCGGCCACCCGCGCGTCCAGTTCGAGGCGGGCCGCGCGCCGGGTGGCCTCGGATCGTTCCGACACGTTTGTTCCCTCCGCACAAAAAGCCTGGATCGGTTCACCTTCGCAGGCCAAGACTTTATGCCAGGCTGCCGCGACCATCGAATCATGACCACCACCGCTCCGCGCCCACCCGCGAAGGCGACCCTGCGGGGCCGCATCCTGCGGCTGGCCGCGTCGGTCACCACCCCGCTGCTGCCCGACGACTACCTCGACATGGTGGCCCCGCTGCGCTCCGGGGCGGACCTGCGCGGCCGGATCGTCGCCGTCCACCCCGAGACCGCCGACGCGGCGACGCTGGTGATCCAGCCGGGCCGCGACTGGCGGGGGCACACCCCCGGCCAGTACGTCCGTCTCGGCGTCGACGTCGACGGCGTGCGTCTGTGGCGGGCGTACTCGGTCACGTCGGCCCCGACCGTTCGTGGGCCCATCTCGATCACCGTGAAGGCGATCCCGGACGGCGTGGTCAGCAACCACCTCGTCCGCCGGGCGCGCCCCGGGACGCTGGTCCAGCTCGACCAGGCCCAGGGCGACTTCGTGCTGCCGGGACGGCCACCCGCCCGGGTGCTCTTCGTGACCGCCGGCAGCGGCGTCACCCCGGTGATGGGGATGCTGCGCTCGGACGTGCTGGCCGGCGCCGACGTCGTCGTCGTGCACTCCGCGCCGACCCCGGCCGACATGATCTTCGCCGCCGACCTGCGGGACCTCGCCGCCCGGGGCGCGATCCGGCTGGTGGAGCGGCACACCGAGGCCGACGGGCTGCTCACCGTGGACGACCTCGCCGGCCTCGTGCCCGACCACCTCGACCGGGAGACCTGGGCCTGCGGCCCGGTCGGCCTGCTCGACGCGCTGGCGGAGCACTGGACGGCCCGGGGGTGCGGCGAGCGGCTGCACACCGAGCGGTTCCGGCCCACCGTCGTCTCGCCCGGGGAGGGCGGCACCGTCACCTTCGCCCGCTCGGGGGTGACCGTGGCGGCCGACGGCGCCACCCCGCTGCTCGACGCCGGCGAGAACGCCGGGGTGCTGATGCCCTCCGGCTGCCGGATGGGCATCTGCTTCGGCTGCGTCCTGCCGCTGCGCCAGGGCGCGGTCCGCGACCTGCGCAACGGGGACGTCACCACGGCGGTCCCCGGCGACGGCGTCCTCATCCAGACCTGCGTGTCGGCCGCGGCCGGCCCCTGCGACATCGACCACTGACCGGAGTACCCGACGTGACCGTGATTGAGAAGAAGCCCGTCAACCCGATCGCCCACCTGACCGCCGAGGACATCGAGACCCTCGGCAAGGAACTCGACGCGATCCGCGACCGGGTGATCGCTGACCGGGGCGAGCGGGACGCCGCGTACATCCGCCGGGTCATCTCGACGCAGCGCAAGCTGGAGCTGGGCAGCCGGGTGGTGCTGCTGTTCTCGCTCTTCCCGCCGGCCTGGATCGTGGGCACCGCCGGCCTGACCGTGGCCAAGATCCTGGAGAACATGGAGATCGGCCACAACGTCCTGCACGGCCAGTGGGACTGGATGCGGGACCCGAAGATCCACTCCACCACCTGGGAGTGGGACCACGTCTCGCCGGCCGACCAGTGGAAGCACTCGCACAACGAGCTGCACCACCGGTACACGAACGTGATCGGCAAGGACAACGACCTCGGCTACGGCATCATGCGCGTCGACGAGGACCAGCGGTGGCAGCCGTTCCACCTGGGCCAGCCGCTGTGGAACTTCATCAACGCCTGCTTCTTCGAGTACGGCATCGCCGCGTACGACCTGGAGCTGGGGCGCAACCTGCGCAAGGGCCGGCACAAGGACCCGGGGTTCCGGGCCCGGGCCCGCGCGGTGGGGCGGAAGATCCGCCGGCAGGTGCTCAAGGACTACGTCCTGCACCCCCTGCTGTCGGGGCCGTCGTTCCTGCACACGCTGGCCGCCACGTTCACCGCCAACCTCCTGCGCAACCTGTGGAGCCACTCGGTGATCATGTGCGGGCACTTCCCGGAGGGCGTGGAGACCTTCTCCCGGCGCTCGATCGTGGGGGAGACGCGCGGCGAGTGGTACCTGCGGCAGATGCTCGGCTCGGCCAACATCAGCGGCAGCCGTCTGATGCACATCATGACCGGCAACCTGTCGTACCAGATCGAGCACCACCTCTTCCCCGACCTGCCCAGCAACCGCTACCAGGAGATCGCCCCCGAGGTGCGGGCCCTGTTCGACCGGTACGGGCTGAAGTACACCACCGGCTCGCTGCCCCGGCAGGTGTTCTCCGCGTGGAAGAAGGTCTTCCGGCTGTCCCTGCCCAACCGGAAGACCCCGGACCCGGTCGACGACCGTCCCGCCCCGACCCTCGCCTCCGTGGGTGCCTGACTCTTCCCGACGCCGCCGCCGGGGCGCGAAACGCGCTGGGCGGCGGCGTCGTCGTCCCCGTACAGTCGGGGGCATGGAGATCAGGTGTCCCTTCGCCGCCGCGGCCGCGCGAGCTTCGCGCTCGTCGGTCGCCGCCGCCTGACCTCACCACCTCCCGCCGGCGACCGGAAACGGTCCGCCGGCGTTCCGCTCCGTCGCCCCGGCCCGCCGGTTTTCGGCGGTGGACCCTCTCCGGTCGCCCCACCCGGAAAGGCCGTCCGCCATGACGTACGACCCGATCAGCCGCACCTTCGTCGACTTCTTCCGTGAGCGCGGGCACGAACTCGTGCCGGACAGCTCGCTGGTCCCGCCGCCGGGCGACCCCGTGCTGTTCACCACCTCCGGCATGCACCCCCTGACGCCCTACCTGGAGGGCCGGCCCCACCCGTTGGGCCGACGCCTGGTCGGCGTGCAGCGCTGCCTGCGCACCACCGACCTGGACGAGGTCGGCGACTCCACCCACCTGACCGTGTTCCGGATGCTGGGTTCCTGGTCGCTCGGCGACTACGACCTTCCGCAGAGCCTGCGCTGGGGCTACGAGCTGCTGCGCGACGGCTTCGGCGTCGACCACGACCGGCTGCACGTGACGGTCTTCGGCGGCGACGACCAGGTCGGCCCGGACGAGTCCTCGTTGCGCACCTGGGGTGAGCTGGGCCTGCCCGTGGAGCTGACCGGGGAGGAGAACTGGTGGTCCAACGGCCCCACCGGGCCGTGCGGACCCGACACGGAGATCTTCGTCTGGACGGGGGACGGGCCACCCCGAGGCACCCCCGGCACCGACGACCGGTGGATGGAGGTCTGGAACCACGTGCGGATGCGCTACCGCCGGCACCCGGACGGCAGCCTGACGCCGCTGCGCCAGCCCGACGTGGACACCGGGATGGGCCTCGAACGCCTGGAGATGGTGCTGCGGGGTCACCGCTCGGTCTTCGAGACCGAGGGGCTGGTGCCGTGGGTCCGCGGCGTCCGCGACGTGTGGGACCTGCGGGACGGGCCGCTGCGCCTGGTCGGCGACCACCTGCGGTCGAGCGTGGTGGTGGTCGGTGACGGCGTCCGGCCGTCGAACACGGGTCGCGGCTACGTGCTGCGCCGGCTGCTGCGCCGCGTACTCACCACCCTGTGGCGCGACGAGCCGTCCCGGAGCCTGTCCGACCTGCCCACCGGGCCGGTGCGGCACACCCTCGACGGGTTCCGGCAGGGCGTCACCGTGGACGAGGTGCGCGAGGTGCTCTCCGGCGAGGAGCGGCGGTTCCGGGAGCTGCTGCGGCGCGGACGCCCGGTGGTCCGGCGCCGCCGGTCCAGGGGGCCGCTGACCGACGAGGACTACCGCGACCTGCACGACACCCACGGGCTGCCGCGCGACCTGGTCGACGGCCTGCTGAGCGAGGTGGGATGAGCCGGCCGGCCCCGGTCCCCGGCCGGGCACGGTCGCCGGGTCACCGTGGGTTTCCCGCCGGCTCCATTTAGCGAAGTCGGTATCCGCGCGTCAATAGACCTACGTGCATGAAAATGGAGGCGAACGCCGTTCCGGCCCGTCACCGTCGATGATGGTCGTGACACGTGCCGTGGTGCCAGGATGGCTCGCGTAACAACCGTTGACGCGCTGTTACGCACCCTTTCCGCCGCGACCTGGAGGCGCTGTCGTGACCCGACCCTGCGGGAAGCCGTGACCGCCGCGCGTGCCGGTCAGCACCGCCCCGCCACGGTCCCCGCCCAGGTGCTGCGCGCCGCCCGGACGCACCCCGATCGACCGGCGGTCGTCGACAGCCACGGCACGCTGCGCTACCGGGACCTCGTCACCGCCGCCGCGACGCTGGCCGGGGCGCTGGCCCCGACGCTGGACGCCGGCGGCGCCGAGGGGCGAGTCGTCGCGGTGCTGCGGCCCCGCACCGCGGACGCCGTCGTCGGGCAGCTCGCCGCCTGGTTCTGCGGCGCCGCGTTCCTCCCGCTGGACCCGGCGCTGCCGGCGGCCCGGGTCGCCCGGATCCTCACCGACGCCGGCTGCCGCGTCGCCGTCACCGCCGAGGAGTGCGGCGACCGGCTGCCCGCCGGGGTCACCCCGGTACGCGCGGGCCGGGAGGAACACCTGCGGCTGCCCGACGCCGAGGACCTCGCGTACCTCATCTCCACCTCCGGCTCCACCGGCCGGCCCAAGCAGGTCGAGGTCGCCCACCGCAGCCTGTGGACGGTCCTCGACTGGTACGCGACAGCCTTCCGCCTCGGGCCGGGCGTGCGGACCGCCGCCTTCGCCGGGCTGGCCTTCGACGCCGCCCTGCTCGACCTCTGGGCGCCACTGATGCGCGGCGCCACCGTGCTGCTCGCCGACGAGTCGGTGGCCCGCGACCCGGAGCGGGTGGCGGCGACGGTACGCGAGGTCGACCACTGCTTCCTCACCACCCCGCTCGCCGAGCACCTGCTGCGCGCCGGGGCCGACACCGGCCGGCTGCGCAGCCTGGCCACGGGCGGCGACCGGCTGCGCACCTGGCCGCCGGCCGACTTCGGCGCCGCCGTGCACAACCTCTACGGACCCACCGAGGCGACCATCCTGGTCACCGCCACGTCGGACCTGCGCCGGCACACCGACCGGACCGGTCCGCCGCCGATCGGACGGCCGGTCGCCGGCGCCCGGCTGACCCTGGCTCCGACCGGCCCGGAGGACGACGGCGAGCAGGGCGAGCTGGTCGTCGCCGGGCCGGTGCTGGCGCGCGGCTACCGGTCCGCGCCCGCCGAGACCGCCGCCGCCTTCGGCGTCGCCGACGGGGAGCGGCACTACCGCACCGGGGACGTCTGCCGGCGCGACCGCGAGGGCGAGCTGCACTTCGTCGGCCGCACCGACGACCAGGTCAAGGTCCGCGGCCACCGGATCGAGCCGCGGGAGGTGGAGTTCGCCCTGCTCGCCATGCCGGGGGTTGGCCAGGCCGCCGCCGGCACGCTGGACCGGGACGGGCAGACGCTGCTGGTGGCCTGGGTGGTCGGCGCGGTCGACGCCGACGCCGTACGGGACTGGCTGCGCTCCCGGCTACCCGCCGCGATGGTGCCGCACCTCGTGGAGCGGTGCGACGCCCTGCCGCTGACCACCACCGGCAAGCTCGACCGGGCCGCGCTGCGCGCCGGCACCGCCCAGCGGCTGGCCGGCGAGCGCCGCGACGACGTGCCGGGGTCCGGCCCCGCCGCGCCGGAGGAGGCCGACGTGCTGGGGGACCCGCCCGTCCCGGCGGGGGAGGCCGGGACGGCGGTCGCCGAGGCGTGGCGGGCCGTGCTCGGCGCGCCGCCCCGCCCCGACGACGACTTCTTCACCGTCGGCGGGGACTCGTTGCTCGCGGTGCGGCTGACCGCCCAGGTCCGGCAGGGCCTACGGGTCGACGTGCGCGCCGCGCTGCTCTACGAGCACCGGCGCTTCGCCGACTACCTCGCGGCCGTCGAGGCGCTGCGGGCCGGCGGGCCGGTCGCGCCCGACGGGGTCGGGGCGGCCCGGTGACCGGCACCCTGCTCACCCACCTGCTCGCCGCCGCCGACCGGAGACCGGACGCGGTCGCCGTGCACGCCGAGGACGCCGTCGTCACCTGGGCCGGGCTGCGTGAGCTGGCCGGCCGTTACGCCGCCGGGTACGCCGCGCGCGGCGTCGGCGCCGGCGACCGGGTCGCGCTGCTGCTGGAGCCGGGCGCGCACGCAGTCGCCGCCGCCGTCGGCGCGTTCGCGGTGCGGGCGGCGTACGTGCCGCTGGACCCGCGCCAGCCGCCGGCCCGCGTCGCCGCGCTGCTCGACGCCGCCGAACCGGCGCTCGTGGTGGCCGGGTCCGCCCCGCCCGGGTGGCCCGCCCTCACGCCGGCCGCCGTCGGGGCCCGGCCGGCCGCGCCCCTCGCCGACGTCGGCGAGCCGTCCGACGTCGCGTACGTGGTGCACACCTCCGGCTCGACGGGCACGCCCAAGGCCGTGCAGGTGGAACACGGCAGCCTGCTCAACCTCCTCGCCGACCTCGACGACCGGGCGCCGGCGCCGGACGGGCACACCGGCACGTGGTGGACCCGCCCCTCCTTCGACGTGGCGGTGTGGGAGTGCTTCGCCCCGCTCGTGCGGGGCGGGACGGTGCGGGTCGTGCCGGACGGGGCCCGGCACGACGGCGCCGCGCTCGCCGGGTTCCTGGACGAGGCGGGGGCGGGCAGCGCGTACGTGCCGCCGGCGTTCCTGCCCGAGCTGCGGGCGTTGCTGCGCGCCGAGCCGGGGGCGCTGTCCGGGCTGCGCCGGCTGCTGGTCGGCGTCGAGCCGATCCCGCGCCCGCTGTTGCAGGACATCGCCCGCAGCCGGCCGGCCCTGACCGTCGTCAACGGGTACGGACCGGCCGAGGCGACCGTCTGCTGCGCCCTGTACGTGGTGCCCCGCGACGGCGCCGTGGCCGGCGAGCGCACGCCGATCGGCACCGCCGTGCGGGGCACCCGGCTGCTGCTGCGCCAGCCGGACGGGTCGTGCCGCCCGACCGGCACCGGCGAGCTGGTCGTCGCCGGCGCGGCGGTGGCCCGCGGCTACCTGCGGGACCCGGACGGGGAGCCGGCGTTCGACCCGGCGGCCGACGGCACCCGCCGCTACCGGACCGGCGACCTGGCGCGCACCCTGCCCGACGGCAACCTGCTCTTCCTCGGCCGGGTCGACCGGCAGGTCAAGCTCCGCGGCTACCGGATCGAGCCGGCCGAGGTGGAGTCGGTGCTGCGCCTGCTGACCGGGGTCCGCGACGTGGTGGTGGCGGCCCGGCGGTGGGACGGGCTCGGGGACGTGCTGGTGGCGTACGTGGCGGCGGAGCCGGGTGCCGGGCTGACGGAGCGGGCGGTACGGGACCACGCCCGCGACCGGCTCCCCGGGTACGCCGTGCCGGCGGTGGTGGCCCTGCTGCCCCGGCTGCCGCTCACCCCGCACGGCAAGTACGACCACGACCGGCTCGCCGCGCTGCCCCTGCCCGCCGCCGGCTCGACCGATCCCGGGGAACCGGCCGACGTGCCCGGCCCGGCCGACGCGCCCGATCCGGCCGATGCCGCTGGCCCGGTCGGTGTGGTGCTCGACGCCTGGCGGCGGGTGCTGCCGGCCGGGGAGATCCGGCCCGGCGACGCCTTCCTGCCGCTCGGCGGCACCTCGCTCGCCGCGGCCCGGGTGGCTGCCCGGCTCACCGAGCGCACCGGCATGCGGGTGACCCCCGCCGACGTGCTGCGTGCCCCCGACGCGGCGGCCCTCGCCGCCCGGCTCCGGGCGGCGTCGACCGAGCGCCCGCCCGACGCCGCCGGGCGGGCCGCGCCGAGGGCCGCGACCCCGCCGGAGGTGGGGGTGCGGCGCGCGCCGCTCACCCCCGAGCAGCTCGGGCTGTGGCTGCACGACGAGCTGAACCCGGGCACCGACCTCTACGTGGAGCCGGTCTGGTTCAGCACCACGTCCCGGGTGGACCGGAGCCGGCTGGCCGCCGCGCTGCGCCGGGCGGTCGCCGCCCACCCCGCGTTCGGCGCCGGGCTGCGGCTCGTCGACGGCCTGCCCGAGCTGGTGCTCGACCGGCACCCGCCGACCGTGGAACTGGTCGAGGTCGCCGACGGCCCGGCGCTCGACGCGGCCGTGCGGGCCCGCGCCCGCCGCCCGTTCGACACGGCGGCCGAGCCGCTGTTGCGCTGCGCCGTGCTCGGTTCCGGCGACCGCACCGACCTGCTGCTGGTCTGGCACCACCTGGCGGTCGACGCGTGGTCCCTGCGGCTGTTCCTGACCGACCTGGCCCGCTGCCACGACGACCCGGCCTGGTCGCCCCCACCGCCCGCCACCACGCTGTGCGACCTGAACCTGCGCCGGTCGGCCCGGGTCGCCGACGCCGCCGTCCGGGAGGCCGTCCGCGCCACCGCCGCCCGGGTGCGCGGGATCGCCGAGCCGCCCCCGGTGCCCGGCGGCACCGGCCGGACCGTGGTGACCCGTCCGGTGCGCGCCACGGCCCGGGCGCTGACCCGGGCGGGCGACGGCACCGCGACCGAGCTGGCCGCCGCCGCGTACGCGCGGGCGCTCGGCGCGCTGCTCGAGCGGGACGCGGTGGTCGTCGGCTGCGCCACCACCACCCGCCGGGCCGCCGACGAGTTCGACGTCGCCGGGTACGCGGTCAACACCGTGCTGCTGCCCTGCACGGACCTGCGCAAGCCTTGGGCCGACATCCTCGGCCGGGTCCGGACGGAGCTGCGTCGGGCGGTGGCCGAGCAGGCCCCGTTCCGGGAGGTGGCCGGCGAGGTGCAGCGCGGCACCGGCGCGCCGCCGGGCGCGTACCCGACCTGCTATCTCGACTCCGTGGAGGAGCCGGAGCTGGTCACCGGCCCGGTCACCTGGCGGCGGCGGGAGCTGCCCCGCTCCGCCAACCGCTTCCCGATCTGCCTGACCCTGCGGCAGCACCCGGGCGGGGCGCTGTCCGTCCTCGTCGAGGCCGACGGGCGGGCGCTCACCCCGGACGCCGCGGCCACGCTCGCCGCCGCCGTCACCGACCAGCTCGACGCGTACGCACAAGGAGACCCCGATGGCACGGACGATCGCGTTGCGCCAGGTGAGCGAGGGACGGTTCGGGTGCCTGCTGACGGTTGAGTTCGCCGGGGACTCCGCCGGCCCCGGCCTCGCCGCGGCGCTCGCGGCGGCCGAGGCCGCCGGGGCGGCGGGCTCGGGCGGCGACCTGCCCGGCCCGGTCGTCACAGGGCCGGACGTCCAGCACGAGATCTGGCGGCTCGACCCGGTGACGACCCTGGAGCTGCACCCGGGGCTGCCCGGCCACCGCGCCCTGGCGGACGCCTGCGCGGCGGAGTTCCTCCGGCTGCGACCCGCCGACGCCGGCGCGGTGACGGTCGTCGGCTACTGCAGCGCGGCGGTCTTCGCCCACCACCTGGTCCGCGCCCTCGCCGACGCCGACGGGCCACCGGTCGACCTGGTCCTGGTCGCCGCGACCGTGCCGGACGAGGAGACGGTCCGCCGCGAGTACGCGCTGCTGCACCGCAAGCTCACCGGCGAGCCCGCGCCGGCCGACCCGACGCCGCTGCTCGCCGACCCGGCGGCCACCGTGGACGGGCTGCGGGACGAGCTGACCCGGCTCGCCCGCGCCTTCGTCACCACGAACGGGTTCGACCCGGCCGAGGCGGCGACCGCGGCCGACGAGATCGCTGGACGGTACCTGGCCTGGCTCTGGTTCCTGCTGGACGCCGCCCGCAGCGGCCCGGTCCCGGCGCCGTTGGCCGAGGCCGCCGACGACGAGGAGGCCATCGACCTGCTGCGGGCGCGGATCTTCGAGCTGGAAGTCGACGCCGGCGCCACCGGCGCCGGCGCGGACAACGGGGGGACACGATGACGACGGACGGATCGCGGGACGGGGTCGCGGAGGTCGTGGCGGACGCCTGGCGCGCCGCGCTGCGGGCTGACCACGTGACGGCGGAGGACAACTTCTTCGTGCTCGGCGGCGACTCCCTGGTGGCCGCCCGGATGGCGGCCCGGCTGCGCGCCGCCCTCGACGTGCGGGTGCCGCTGGGCGCCGTCTTCGAGCATCCCACGCTGGGCGAGTTCATCGCCGCGCTGCGCGCCGAGCACGGTCCCGCCGTGGACGAGGCCGCCGCGCTCTACCTCAGCGTGCTGGCCTGCTCGGACGCCGAGGCCGAGACGATGCTCGGGCGCCTCGATGACTGAGGTGCTCTCCCCGCGCCAGGCCGCGCTGCTCGCCGCCCTGCGCGCCCGACGCGCCGCTGCCGCCGCCGGGGACGCGGCCGTCCCCGGCGCGGACGCGATCACCCCCGGCGGCGGGGACGCCGGCCGCGTCGCGTCGGCCGGGCAGCGGCAGATGTGGTATCTGGCGCAGGCCGATCCGGGCGATCCGGCGTACCTGGCGCCGGTGGCGTGGCGGCTGCGCGGCCCACTGGACCTGTCCGCCCTGAGCGCGGCGCTCGACGCGGTGGTCGCCCGGCACGAGCCGCTGCGCACGACGCTGAGCGTCGACGGCGACCGGGTGGTGCCGGTGGTCGCCGAACCGCCGACCGGCCTGCTGGCCGTGCTGGACCTGACCGGGCTGGCCGCGTCCGCGCGGGAGGACGAGCTGGCCGCCCGCCTCGCCGCCGAGGCGGCCACCCCGATCGACCTGGGTGGTGGCCCGGTGCTGCGGGCCCGCCTGCTGCGCCTCGCCGACACCGACCACGTGCTGGTGCTGACCGCGCACCACGCGGCGGTGGACGAGTGGTCGCTGCGGATCGTCGCCGACGAACTCTCCGAGGCGTACGCCGCCCGGCTGGCCGGCCGGTCCGCCGAGCTGCCGGCGCTGCCCGTCACGTACGGCGACTACGCGCAGTGGCAGCGCCGGTGGCTGGCCGGCCCGGAGGCCGAGGCGCAGCGGCGCTGGTGGCGGGAGCGGCTCGCGGGCGCGCCGCCGGTGCTGGAGCTGCCCACCCCCGGCCCGCGGCCCGCCGCGCCGTCGCACGCCGGCGCCACGGCCACGTTCCCGCTGGACGTCCCGCCCGACGTGCTGCGTGCGCTGTGCCTGCGGCTCAACGTCACCCCGTACCTGCTGCTGCTCGCCGCGTTCCAGGTGCTGCTGGCCCGGTGGACCGGCCGGTACGACGTGCCCGTCGGCACCCCGGTGGCCAACCGCGGCCGCCCGGAGACGGAGCCGCTGGTCGGCCTGTTCGTCAACACCGTGGTGATCCGGACCGACCTGACCGACGACCCGACCTTCGCCACCTGCGTCGCCCGGGTCAGGGCCGAGGTGCTGGCCGCGCAGGAGCGGCAGGAGCTGCCTTTCGGAAGCGTGGTCGAGGCGGTGCGTCCGGCCCGGCACGCCGGGCACAGCCCCCTGTTCCAGGTGATGTTCGTGCACGCCGACGCGCCCGCGCCGCTGCGGCTGCCCGGGATCGACGCGACCTGCGTCGAGGTGCCGACCCGCACCGCCAAGTTCGACCTGACCGTGGCCGTCCGCCCCGGCGCCGACGGGCTCGACGCCGTGGTCGAGTACCGCACCGACGTGTTCGACGCGGCGACCGTGGCGCGGCTCGCCGGACACTTCCGGACCCTGCTGGCCGACCTGCTGGCCGACCCCGACGTCCGGATCCGCGACGCCCGGCTGCTCGCCGCCGGGGACCGCCGGCGGATGCTGGTGGACTGGAACGACACCGCCGCCGCCCGGCCGGACGACAGCGTCCACGCGCTGGTCGGCCGGTGGGCCCGGGAGTCGCCCGACGCCCCGGCGGTCGCCGACGACGTGCGCACCCTGAGCTACGGGGAACTCGACGCCCGCGCCGACGCGCTCGCCGCGAGCCTGCGCGCCGAGGGGATCGGCGTCGGCGACCTCGTGGGCGTCCTGCTGGAGCGGTCCGCCGCGCTGCCGGTGGCGCTGCTCGCGGTGCTGAAGGCCGGGGCCGCGTACGTGCCGCTCGACCCCACCCACCCACCGGCCCGGCTCGGGCACCTCCTGGCCGACAGCGGCGCACCGGTGGTGCTCACCTCCGCCCGGCTGCGGCACCGGCTCCCCGCGGGGGCGGCCCGCCCGGTCGAGGTCGACCGCGACCCGACGCCGCCGACCGGGGCGGCTCCGGTGTCCGTGCCGACCGGCCCGGACGACCTCGCCTACGTCATCCACACCTCCGGCTCGACCGGCCGCCCCAAGGGCGTGATGGTGACCCACCGGGGCGTGGTGAACTACCTGCGCTGGGCGGGCGCCGCGTACCGGCTGGGCCCGGGCGACGAGGTGCCGGTGCACTCCTCGATCGGCTTCGACCTGACGGTGACCAGCCTGCTGGTGCCGCTGGCGGCCGGCGCGACCGTCCAGCTGCTCCCCGACGACCTCGGGCCGGCGGGGCTCGGCGAGGCGCTGCGCGCGCGACGCACGCCGTACGGGCTGGTCAAGATCACCCCCGCCCAGTTGGAGATCGCCAACCGGCAGATCGGGGCGACCGGGGCGGCGGGCCGGACCCGGGCGTTCGTCATCGGCGGGGAGAACCTGCGCGCCGACCAGGTGGCGCTGTGGCGGGACCACGCCCCCGGCACCCGCCTCGTCAACGAGTACGGCCCGACCGAGACCGTCGTCGGCTGCGCGGTGTACGAGGTCGGCCCCGGCACCGCGCGGACCGGCTCCGTGCCGATCGGCCGGCCGATCGCCAACACGACCCTGTACGTGCTGGACGACCGGCTCGACCCGGTCCCCGTCGGCGTCACCGGCGAGCTGTACGTCGGCGGTGCGGGCGTGGCCCGCGGCTACCTGAACCGGCCAGGGCTGACCGCCGAGCGGTTCCTGCCCGACCCGTTCGCCGCCGAGGGCGGGCGGCGGCTCTACCGCACCGGTGACCTGGCCCGGTGGCGCCCCGACGGCGTCCTGGAGTTCCTCGGCCGCGCCGACAGGCAGGTCAAGCTGCGCGGCTACCGCATCGAGCCCGGCGAGGTGGAGGCGGCGTTGCGCCGGCTTCGGCCGGACGCCGACGTCGCCGTCGTGCTGCGCCGCGACGACCCCGACGACCCCCGGCTGGTCGCCTACCTCACCGGCGACCCGGACCCGGCCGCGCTGCGCGCCGGGCTGCGGGCGGAGCTGCCCGGACACCTGGTGCCGGCCGCGTTCGTCGGCGTCGACGCGCTGCCGCTGACCGGCAACGGCAAGCTCGACCCGGCCGCCCTCCCGCCGCCCCCCGGCGGCGGGCCGGAGCCGGCGGTCGAGGCGGAGGGTGTCGACCCGGCGACCGTGGCGGGGCGCGCGGGCCCGGCCGGGCCGCCGATGGAGCCGTCGGCGGTGGCCGGGCGCGCGGCGGTCCCGGGCGGCGTGCCGGCCACGGAGCGGCCGGCCGGGGACGTGCCGGTGCCGCCGGTCGGCGACCTCGCCGCCGCCGAGCGCCTTGTCGCCGAGGTGTGGCGGGAGGTGCTCGGCGTCGACCGGGTCGGCGCCCGGGACAACTTCTTCGACCTGGGCGGGCACTCGCTGCGGCTGCTGGCCGTGCACCGGCTGCTGGTCGAGCGGCTCGGCCCGGTGCTCACCGTGACCGACCTGTTCCGCCACACCACCGTCGCCGCGCTGGCCGGGTTCCTCGCCGGCGTCACCGCGCCGCCGTCCGTCCCGGCGCCGCGCGCGGCGCCGGCGTCCGCGCGCACGGGCGTGCCCGGGGACGCGATCGCGGTCGTCGGCATGGCCTGCCGCTTCCCGGGCGCCCGCACCCCGGAGGAGTTCTGGCGGCTGGTCCGCGACGGCGTGGAGGCCGTCCGCGAGTTCCGCACCGAGGAACTGCTCGCCGACGGAGCCGACCCGACGCTGATCGGCGACCCGGCGTACGTGCGGTGGGGCACCGAGCTGCCGGACGTGGACCGCTTCGACGCCGAGTTCTTCGGCTTCACGCCCCGCGAGGCGCAGGTGCTCGACCCGCAGCACCGGCTGCTGCTCGAGTGCGCCTGGGAGGCCCTCGAACGCGCCGGCCACGACCCCGAGGCGTACGCGGGGCAGATCGGGCTGTTCGCCGGCTCCGGCCGGGCCGACTACCTGTCGGAGCACCTGCGCGACGCGCCGGAGGAGATCCGGGCGCTCGGGGAGTACCAGCTCGCCCTGAGCAACGACAAGGACTTCCTGGCGACCCGGGCGTCGTACAAGCTGAACCTGACCGGGCCGAGCGTCAGCGTCGGCACCGCCTGCTCCACCTCCCTGGTCGCGGTGCACCTGGCCCGGCAGAGCCTGCTCGCCGGCGAGTGCGACCTGGCGCTGGCCGGCGGGGTGAGCGTCTTCCCCGCCCCGCGGCAGGGCTACCTGTACCACGACGGCGGGCTCTTCTCCCCGGACGGGCACTGCCGCCCGTTCGACGCCGACGCCCGCGGCACCATCGCCTCCAGCGGCGTCGGCATCGTGGTGCTGCGCCGGCTCGCCGACGCCCTCGCCGACGGCGACCTGGTGCACGCGGTCATCCGCGGCTCGGCGGTGAACAACGACGGCGCCCGCCGGGCCGGCTACTCGGCCCCCGGCGTCGCCGGCCAGGCCGAGGTGGTCAGCCGGGCCCTCGCCGTGGCCGGGGTGGACCCCCGCACGGTCGGCTACGTCGAGGCGCACGGCACCGGCACCAGCCTCGGCGACCCGATCGAGGTCGCCGCGCTCACCGAGGCGTTCCGCCGCGGCACCGCCGACACCGGGTTCTGCGCGCTCGGCTCCGTCAAGGCCGCCATCGGGCACACCGACGCGGCGGCCGGGGTCGCCGGGCTGATCAAGACCGTGCTGGCGCTGCGGCACCGTACCCTGCCGCCGGTGGTCAACCTGCGCCGGCCCAATCCCGCCATCGACTTCGCCGCCAGCCCGTTCCACCTGCCGACCCGGGCCCGGCCGTGGCCGGGCGACGGGGGGCCGCGCCGGGCCGGGGTCAGCTCCTTCGGGATGGGCGGCACGAACGCCCACGTCGTGCTGGAGGAGGCCCCGCCGGCCGCCGCCGTGCCGCAGGCCGCCGCGCCGCCGGCCGGCCCGCACCTGCTGGTGCTGTCCGCGCGTACGCCCGCCGCGCTGGACCGGGCCACCGACGCGCTGCGCGCGCACCTCGACGCGTACCCCGCGCTGCGGCTGGCGGACGTGGCCGCGGGCCTGGGCCGGCGGCGGCAGATGGCGCACCGGCGGGCCGTCGTCTGCGCCGACCGCGCCGACGCCCTCGACGCGCTCGGCGACCCGGCGCGGCTGCTCACCGCCGCGACCGACGGCGACGCCGGCCTGGCCTTCGTCTTCCCCGGCCACGGCGCGCAGCACGTCGGCATGGGCGCCGGCCTGTACCGGGCCGAGCCCGGCTACCGGGCCGTCGTGGACCACTGCGCCGACCTGCTGCGCGAGCCGCTCGGGCTGGACCTGCGCACGGTGCTCGACCCCACGCCCGCCGGCCGGGCCGAGGCGGAGCGCCTGATCGCCGAGCCCCGGATCAACCAGCCGGCGCTCTTCGTCACCGAGTACGCGCTGGCCCGGCTGCTGGTCGACCGGGGCCTGCGCCCCGAGGCGGTGGCCGGGCACAGCCTCGGCGAGTACGTCGCCGCCTGCCTCGCCGGGGTGTTCTCCGTCGCGGACGCGCTGCGGCTGGTGTGCGCCCGCAGCCGGCTCGCCCAGACCACCGAGCCGGGCGCGATGCTCGCCGTGTCCCTGCCGGAGGCCGAGGTGGGCGCGCTGCTCGGCGACGACCTGGACCTCGCCGCCGTCAACGCGCCCGGCCTGTGCGTCGTGTCCGGCCCGCCCGACGCCGTCGCCGCCCTGCGCCGGCGGCTCGACCGCGACGGGGTCGAGACCCGCCCGCTGCCCGCCGATCGAGCCTTCCACTCCGCGCTGCTCGACCCGGTGCTCGACGACTTCCGCGCCGAGGCGCGGCAGGTCCGCTACGCCGAGCCGACGACGACGTTCCTGTCGAACGTCACCGGCGCCGTCGTGGGGCCCGGGCAGGTCACCGACCCGGAGTACTGGGTGCGGCACCTGCGCGGCACGGTCCGCTTCGCCGACTGCGCGGCGCTGCTGGCCGACCGGGGCCTCGTCGTCGCCGAGGTCGGCCCCGGGCACACCCTCGGCGGGCTGCTGCGCCAGAGCGGCGCGCGGCCCGAGCGGGTGGTGCAGGTCATGCGCCACGTCCGCGCCGACGCCGACGACCACCGCGTCGCGCTCGACGCCGTGGGCCGGCTCTGGCTCGCCGGCGTACGCGTCGACTGGTCCCCCTTCCACACGGGGCCGCACCGCCGGGTGGAACTGCCCACCTACCCGTTCGAGCGGCAACGGCACTGGGTCGACCGCGGCGTCCCCGCCCCGCGCCCGGCTCCGCCGCCCGGCGTGCCCGCCGGGCCGCCCGGCGCGGAACCCGCGTCCCTCGGGGACGGCGGCGCCCCGTACGGCGGCGTGGACTCGCCGGACCGGGGGAACCGACCGCCGCTGACCACCGCCTACCTAGCCCCCCGCACCGAGGCGGAGCGGGCGGTGGCGGAGATCTGGTCCGAGCTGCTCGGCGTCGCTCCGGTCGGCGCGCACGACGACTTCTTCGCCCTCGGCGGCCACTCGCTGCTCGCCACCCAGGTCGTCGCCCGGGTGCGCGCCCGGCTCGGCGTGGCGCTGCCGATCGAGGCGGTGTTCGCCCGGCCGACCGTCGCCGGGGTCGCCGCCGCCCTGCCGGCCGCGCCGGAGCCGGTGGTGCCGCCGATCCCGCGCGGCACCGACCCCGGGCCCGCCCCGGTCTCCTCCGGGCAGCGCCGGCTGTGGTTCCTGGAGCAGGTGCACGACCAGGTCGCGTACGCGGTGCTCACCGCCCTGCGGCTGCACGGCGACCTGCGGGTCGACGTGCTCGCCGACGCGCTGACCGAGCTGGTGCGCCGGCACGAGGTGCTGCGCACCGTCGTCCGCCCGGGCCCCGACGACGGCGACCCGGTGCAGGTGGTGCTGCCCGCCGCGCCGGTCGACCTGCCGGTGGTCGACCTGGCCGCCGGGGGCGCCGACGACGCGGACCTCGCCGAGCGGGAACGCGCGGCGCTGGTCGCCGAGGCCCGCCGCCCGTACGACCTGCAACGGGGGCCGCTGTTCCGGCCGGTGCTGTTCCGCTCCGGGCCGGGGCGGCACGTGCTCTGCCTCGCGATGCACCACATCGTCTCCGACGGCTGGTCGCTCGGCGTGATCCGGGCCGACCTGGGCGCCCTCTACGACGCCTTCGCCGCCGGCCTGCCCTCGCCCCTGCCCGAGCTGCCGGTCCAGTACGCCGACTACGCCCGCTGGCAGCGGGAGCGGGCCGCCGCCGACTCCGCCGACCTGGCGTACTGGACCGAGCGGCTGGCCGGCGCGACGGGTGCCCTGGAACTGCCCACCGACCGGCCCCGGCCGCCGGTGCAGACCTTCGACGGGGCGGTGGCCCGGCTGACCCTGCCGCCCGCGCTGACCGAGCGGGTCCGCGACCTCGGCCAGCGGCACGGCGCCACCCTCTACATGACGGTGCTCGCCGCCGTGCAGGCGCTGCTGTTCCGCTACACCGGGCAGCGCGACATCTGCGTCGGCTCCCCGGTCGCCGGCCGGGTCCGCGCCGAGCTGGAGCCGATGGTCGGCTTCTTCCTCAACAGCATCGTGCTGCGCACCACCCTCGACGGCGACTGGAGCGTCGCCCGGCTGCTCGACGAGACCCGCCGCACCGCCCTGGCCGCGTACGACCACCAGGAGACGCCCTTCGAGCGGGTGGTGGACGCCCTCGACGTGCCCCGCGACCTCAGCCGCAACGCCCTGTTCCAGGTGATGGTGAACCTGCTCAACCTGCCCGAACAGGACCTGGCGATGACCGGCCTGCGGGTCGAGCAGCTCACCGTCGAACCCGGCACCGCCCAGGTCGACCTCGCCCTGTACGCGTACGACCGGCCGGACGGGCTGCTCTGCTGCCTGGAGTACAACACGGCGCTGTTCGACCCGGGCACCGCCGAGCGGATGCTGGCCCACCTGGAGACGCTGCTGACCGCGTTCGTGGCGGACCCGGACGGCCGGCTCGCCGACGTCGAGATCCTGACCCCCGCCGAGCGGCACCGGCAGCTGGGGGAGTGGAACGCCACCGCCACGCCGGTGCCGGCGGTCGGGCTGGCCCGGCTGGTCGAGGAGCAGGTCGCCCGCACCCCGGACCGCCCCGCGGTCACCTTCGCGGGCCGCACCCTCAGCTACGCCGAACTGAACGTGCGCGCCAACCGCCTGGCCCGGCGGCTGCGCCGGGTCGGCGTCGGGCCGGACGTGACGGTCGCCGTGTCGATGGAACGCTCGGCCGACCTGCTGGTGGCGCTGCTCGGCGTGCTCAAGTCCGGTGGCGCGTACGTGCCGCTGGACCCGTCGTACCCGCTCGACCGGCAGCGCTGGGTGCTGGACCACAGCCGCGCGGCGGTGCTGGTCACCGAGCCGGGGCTGGCCGACCGGTTCGCGGACTTCGCCGGCCCGGTGCTGCGCGTCGACGATCCCTCGCTGGCCGTCGAGTGCGCCGCCGACCCCGAGCCGGTCACCATGCCCGGGCATCTGGCGTACGTGCTCTACACCTCCGGCTCCACCGGCCGGCCGAAGGGCGTGCGGGTCAGCCACGCCTCGGTGGTCAACCTGCTCACCGCGATGCGGCACGCGCCGGGCCTGACCGCCGACGACACCCTGGTCGCGCTGACCACCTTCGCCTTCGACATCTCCGTGCTGGAGCTGTTCCTGCCGCTGGTGGTCGGCGCCCGGGTGGTGGTCGCCGGCCGGGACGTCGGCTACGACGGCGCCGGGCTGGCCGCGCTGCTGCGCGCCGAGGGGGCCACCGTCGTGCAGGCCACCCCGGCCACCTGGCGGCTGCTGCTCGCCTCCGGCTGGGCCGGGATGCCGGGGCTGAAGGCGCTCTGCGGCGGGGAGGCGCTGCCCCCGCCGCTGGCCCGGGACCTGGCCGCCCGGGTCGGCGAGCTGTGGAACATGTACGGCCCGACGGAGGCCACCATCTGGGCCACCGCCGCCCGGATCGCGCCGGACGCGCCCGAGGTCACCATCGGCCGGCCGATCGCCAACCTGCGGGCGTACGTGCTCGACGAGGCGCTGCGGCCGGTGCCCGTCGGGGTGGTCGGGGAACTCTGGCTCGGCGGCGCCGGGGTGGCCCGCGACTACCTCGACCAGCCGGGCCTGACCGCCGACCGGTTCCGGCCCGACCCGTACGCCGACCGGCCGGGAGCCCGGCTCTACCGCACCGGCGACCTCGCCCGGTGGCGTCCCGACGGCACGATCGAGTGCCTCGGCCGCAACGACTCCCAGGTGAAGGTGCGCGGCCACCGCATCGAGCTGGGCGAGATCGAGGCGGCGCTGCAACGGCACCCGGCGGTGCGGGAGGCGGCCGTCGTGGTGCGCGACCTCGACGGCGAGCCGGCGCTGGTCGCGTACCTCGCGCCGCCCCCCGAGCAGCCCGACGAGGGGGCCGGCCGGTGGCGGGCGTTCCTGCGCGACTGGCTGCCCGACTACATGGTCCCGACGACGTACGTGCCGCTCGACGCCCTGCCGCTGACCGACAACGGCAAGGTCGACCGTCGGGCCCTGCCGGCGCCCGAGCGCGGTGGGCCGCGCGACGTCGACGGCGGCGCGGCGCCAACCACCCCGCTGCAGGCCGCCCTCGCCGAGCGCTGGGCGCAGGTGCTCGGCTACGACCGGGTCGGCATCGACGACGACTTCTTCGACCTCGGCGGGGACTCGTTCACGGCGATCCGGGCGCTCAGCGGCATCGCGCCGCCGATCAGCGTGCTGGACCTGTTCCGCCACCCGACGATCCGCGGCCTGACCGGGCACGCCGATGCCGCGGCGGGCGAGCCGGACCGGCTGCTGCACGAGCTGACCCCGCCCCGGGCGGCCGCGCCGGCGGTGACGGTGCTCTGCGTCCCGTTCGCCGGGGCCGGCGCGGTGACCTACCAGTCCCTGGCCGCCGCGATGCCCGCACACGTCGCGCTCTACGCCCTGCAACGCCCCGGGCACGACCTCAACCGGCCGGACGAGCCGGCCCTGGGCATGGCCGAGCTGATCGAGCGGTGCGTGGCCGAGGTGACCGCCGGCATCTCCGGGCCGGTGCTGGTCTACGGCCACTGCATGGGCGGCGCCACCGCCGTCGAGCTGGGCCGGCGGCTGGAGGCGGCCGGGGTGGACGTACGCCGGGTGGTCGTCGGCGGACACTTCCCGGCGCCCCGGCTGCCGGGCCGGTTCGCCCGCTGGTTCCGCCGTGCCTTCCCCATGGAGCGCTGGACGTCGAAGCGGCACGCGCTGGACTTCCTGCGCGCCATGGGCTTCTTCACCGACGTGCTCGACGAGCGGGAGAAGGAGTTCCTGATGGGGGTCTTCCTGGCGGACACCCGGATCGGCGAGGACTACTACACCGACGTCTACGCCCAGGGGCTGCCCCGGCGGCTGGCGGCCCCGATCGTCTGCGTGGTGGGCACCGGCGACCGCGCCACAGAGCTGTACGAGGAGCGCTACCTGGAGTGGGGGTACTTCTCCGACTCGGTCTGCCTGCGCACGATCGAGGGCGCGGGGCACTACTTCCAGAAACACCAGGCCACGGAGCTGGCCGACATCATCCTGGCCGACCCGCCGGACGCGGCGGTCGTCGCCGAGCCGGCCGACGCCGAGCCGGCCATTGTCGGGCCGGCCGTCGGGGAGGGGGTCTCCGGCGAGGTGGCGGCCTCGGCCGAACCGTCTGGGGCGTCGGGCGGTGCGCCGCCGCCCCGAACGGCCGGCCCGGTGGCCGGGTCGTCCGCCGCGCCGCCCGGCCGGCGCGTGCCCCGGACGGCCGCCCCCGCGCCGACTCCGCCGGCCCGCTCCGGGCTGACCACGTTCTTCCTGGTCGCGTTCGGGCAGCTCGTGTCGCTGGTCGGCACGGGGCTGACCGGGTTCGCCCTGTCGCTGTGGGTCTACCAGCGCACCGGCTCGATCTCCTGGTTCGCGCTGGCCTCCGTGCTGGCGCTGCTGCCGGCGGTCGTCCTCTCGCCGATCGCCGGCGCGCTGGCCGACCGGTGGGACCGCCGTCTGATCATGGTGTGCGCCGACTCCTTCGCCGCCTGCGGCACGGTCGTCCTCGCGGTGCTGCTCTGGACCGGCCGGGCGCAGCTCTGGCACGTCTTCGCCGCGCTCACGGCCAGCGCGCTGGCCACCGCGTTCCAGCAACCGGCGTACCTCGCGGCGGTGACCCAGCTCGTGCCCAAGCGGTACTACGGCCGGGCCAACGGCCTCGTCTCGCTGGGCACCGCGACCAGCACCGTGCTCGCCCCACTGGTCGGCGGCGCGCTCGTCGTCGCGATCGGCCTCCGCGGCATCGTCCTGATCGACCTGGTCAGCTTCGCCGTCGCGGTCGGCATCACCCTCGCCGTACGCTTCCCCGACACCCTGTTCAAGAAGCGGGAGGAGTCGTTCGGGCAGGAGGTCCTCGGGGGCTGGCGGTTCATCGCCCGCCGGCACGGCCTGCTCGCGATGATCGTCCTGACCGCGCTGCTCAACTACTTCTTCGCCGTCGTCGAGGTGCTGGCCACCCCGCTGACCCTCTCCTTCGGCGATCCCTCCGTGCTCGGCGTGGTGCTCGCCGCCAGCGGCGCCGGGCTGCTGCTGGGCAGCATCCTGATGGGCGTGTGGGGCGGTACGGCGCGGCGGACCACGGGCATCCTGACCGCCGTCGTGCTGCTCGGCGTCGCGATGGTCACCGTCGGGCTGCGGCCGGACCCGGTCTTCCCGGCGGTGGGCCTGTTCGGGCTGGGGCTCGCCTCGGCGCTGGTCAACACGCACTGGCTGGCCATCGTGCAGGCCAAGGTGGGGCTGGAGTTGCAGGGCCGGGTGCTCTCCACCACGCTGATGCTCTCCTGGCTGATGGTGCCCGCCGGGTTCCTCACCGCCGCCCCGCTCGCCGAGGGGGTCTTCGAGCCGCTGATGGCCTCCGGCGACGGCGTCGCCGGGACGCTCGGCGCGGTGATCGGGCACGGGCCCGGGCGGGGGATCGCGCTCACCGCCGTCGTCGCCGGGCTGTGCACCCTGGCGCTCGCCGCCGCCGGGTGGGCGTACCGGCCGATCCGGCGGCTGGAGGACGAGCTGCCGGACGCCGACCCGGGCACGGTGATCGTCAGCGACAAGGACCGCATCCAGGAACTCGCCGACCGACGGCTGGCCGAGCTGACCGCCGCCCGCTGACGGATCCGCCCGGGACGAGACCGGTGCCGGCGCATGGATGCCGTCGCGTCACCCCCTGCGGCGCAGACGCCCGGTGTCCGGGTGGATCACCGTGCCGTCATGCCTGGATGCCGTGGATGTCGCGCCAGAGATCCGGGACCACGTCGTTACCCCACAGCACTGCCCGCCCGGCACCGGCGGCGATCGTGGCCACAGTGCGTACGAACGACAGGCTCACGTCCTGCCACTCGCACCTCGTCGACCGGGCACGTCTCCACAGGTACGCCATGGCGGCGAACGTGGGCTCGTACCGGGGCAGGTCCAGTCGGGCGAGACGCGCCGACAGTTCGGCGGTCTCGGCGACCGTCAGCCAGCCGTGGATGCCCTCCGTGCCGCCGAACTGGAAGCCCAGCGCCGCACCGCGCGTGGCAAGCGCGGCGAGCAGCGCCCGCAGCGGATCGTCGGCGGACACGCCCTGACGTTCCAGCACCGGCAGGTAGTAGTCCGGGGTGACGGAGCGGCCGACGAACTGTGACGGCCCCAGGCAGCACACCGCGACCAGCGCCTCGTGCAGCGCGTTCAGTTCCTCGACGGCGTGCGGGTCATTATCCCGATGGAACGGGCACCGCACGCGCTCCGGGCACGTGCGCGACGGGCAGGTGAGCTGCTCGCCGGTCGCGCGGTTCACCCGGTCCTCCCCGACGTACCGCAGGTCGGGGCCGAGCCACGTGCAGTACCGGGCGAGATCCGTGGGCCGCTCCCGCAGTCGCGCGGCCAACCGCGGCCACAGTACGTCGTAGCCCTGCCCGCCCATCGGTGTCGCGGCCCGGAACACGCCGTCGAGCCACGGCACGACCTCACCGGTGCGCAGCAGCTCCAGCAGCGCCGGCACGACGTCGCCGCGGTAGCGCCCGTAGTCGAACACGAAGATCTCAGCGTCCGCGCCCACGATCACCCCTCCGGACATCTTCCGGTCGCGGCGGTGGGCTTGCTCCCCGGCCGGTCACCGCCCGGCCGAATCGTTCGGCGACGTCCTGGATCAGCCGGTTCGACGGGGTGCGGAAGTCGTCGAATCGACCGCCGATCGATCGGTCGAGCAGTGGTTTGTGCCGCTCGGACGGTAGGCCCGCCAAGCCGAGGAACCAGCCGAGCACCTGCCGGCAGTGCCACTCCCAGGGGCCGTCGGCGCAGGTCCGGTCGACCACCACGGTGACCAGGTGCGCCACCGCCCGTTCCCAGGCGGCCGGGTCCGCGCGGTCGGCGGCGATCAGTGGCAGGAACCGTTCGAAGCGCTCGGCCAGCTCCTCCAGCCACCCCCGCCACTCGACCAGCGCCTCGGTGACCACGCCGAGCGTCTGCTCGGGGTCACCCATGCTGTCGGCGGGGCAGCACCAGGCGTGGACGGGGCCCCCGCCGAAGTCCGACTCGCCGACGCCCCACCGCCAGCCCGATGTCCAGTGCCCGTAGTGACCGACGATCGCGAAGCTCATCTCGTCGGCCCACCGCATGCCCTGCCGCTGCCCCCATTCGTGGACCTCGGGCCGGCCCGACCGGCCGCGTGGACGGGTAGGGACAGTGGCGGCCGGCGGCAGCGAGCGGACGACGGCCGGGGCGGTGTCCGGATCGAACGGCTGCCGGGCAGGGTCCACCTCCGTCCAGGTCAGATGCCAGGGCACGATCATCGGATTGAAGCTGGGCAGGTACGGCTCGGCGGACGGCGCGTCGGACAAGGAAGCGTCCTCCGGTGGCTCGGCGATCCGACCGGTCCACCGTAGTGGAGCCCGCCGCGGCGCGCCGCCACGTTTCAGCCCGCCTCCGGTCGCGCGGCCCGGCGCCCGGCTCGACCAGCGGGAGGTGTCGGGCCGGTGCGACCCCGTCACGACATGCCGCAGGGCGCGGGATGGTGCGCCTACCGGCCGGATCGGTCAGGATGACCTGCGCGAGGACATCGCCGGGGCACGCGGCCAGCGGCGCGCCCGCCGACGGAAGGAGACCCGTGTCGTCGTCCGCTCTGCTCTCCCGTCGCGACCTGCGGTTCCTGCTGCACGACTGGCTGGAGGTGACCCGGCTGACCGAGCGGCCCCGCTACGCGGAGCACTCCCGGGAGACCTTCGACGCCGTGCTGGACCTCGCGGAGCGGGTGGCCACGGAGCGGTTCGCCCCGCACACCCGGGCCGCCGACCTTACTTGGTAGTAGTGGCGGACACAGGTCGGGAAACTGTTGACGCATCCCGGCGGGTGGTCACGAAGACCAAGTTTGCGTGCAGGGTGAACGCAGTGTCTGCCGGTGCGGATGTTTCCGGAGTTGGTCATAGGCCATTGCTAGGTTGTCCGGTGTGCAGTTGCGGTACAACTACCGCGTCTATCCGACGCCGGTCCAGCGGGAAGCGTTGGCGCGGGCGTTCGGGTGCGCGCGGGTGGTGTTCAATGACGGGCTGCGCGCACGTGAGCAGGCCCGTGAGCGGGGCTTGCCGTACGTGTCGGACGCCGAGTTGTCCAGGCGGGTCATCACCGAGGCCAAGCGCACCCCGCAACGGGCGTGGCTGGGTGAGGTTTCGGCGGTGGTGTTGCAGCAGGCTCTTGCGGACCTGAACGCCGCCTACCGCAACTTCTTAGCCTCGGTCACGGGCAAGCGCACCGGCCGCAGGGTGGCGCCGCCGCGGTTGCGGTCGCGCAAGGACAACCGGCAGGCGATTCGTTTCACCAGCAACGCCCGCTTCTGTGTGCTGGACAACGGCCGGTTGCGGCTGCCGAAGATCGGTGACCTGCACGTGCGGTGGTCGCGTCAGCTGCCGGCCGCACCGTCGTCGGTGGCGATCATCCAGGACGCGGCAGGCCGGTATTTCGCCTCGTTCGTCGTGCGGGTGGACGACTCGCCGTTGCCGCCGGTCGCATCCGAGGTGGGTATCGACCTCGGGCTGACGCATTTCGCCGTGCTGTCCGACGGCACGAAGGTCGCCGCGCCGAGGTTCCTGCGCCGCGCGGCCCGCAAGCTGCGCCGGTTGCAGCAAGACCTTTCCCGCAAGGCTAAGGGCTCGGCCAACCGCAAGAAGGCCGTGGTCAAGGTCGCCCGCGCGCACGCGAGGGTGGCCGACACGCGCCGGGACTGGCAGCACAAGCTCTCGACTCGGATCGTCCGCGAGAACCAAGCGGTGTACGTCGAGGACCTGTGCGTCGTCGGTCTCGGCCGGACCCGGCTGGCGAAGTCCGTGCACGATGCGGGCTGGGCGTCCTTCGTCGGGATGCTGGAGTACAAGGCCGCCCGCGCCGGGCGCATCTTCGGCAAGATCAACCGGTTTGCGCCCACGAGCCAGACATGCTCGCAGTGCGGCCGGCTCGACGGACCGAAGCCGCTGTCGGTCCGGTCGTGGACCTGCCCGTGCGGGACGGTCCACGACCGGGACGTCAACGCAGCCATCAACGTGTTGGCCCAGGGACGCTGGGACAACTCAAACGCCTGTGGAGCGCAGGTAAGACCGGCACCCGTGCCGGCACCGCGCCGAGAAGCAGGAATCCACCCGGGCGCTGCGCGCTGTTCTGCGCGCAGCGCGGAGGGAATCCCCGTCCTTTAGGACCGGGAGAACGTCAAACCCGCGACTACGACGCGCGCGTCGAGCAGCACTGGCGCGACAACCGGCTCAACCCCATCCACGAGGGCACCCACGGCATCCAGGCGCTGGACCTGCTGGGCCGCAAGGTGACCATGCGCGGCGGGGCCGGGCTGGCGCTGCTGGTCGAGACGGCCCGCGCCACGGTCACCCGGGCGTGGAAGGCCGAGGGCGAGGCCGCCGAGCTGGCCGCCCCGCTCGGCGCGGCCCTGGACCGGATCACCCTGGTCACCCGGCGGTTGTGGAGCGCCGGCGACCCGGAGGTGGCGCTGGCCAACGCGACCGTCTACCTGGAGGCGGTCGGCCACGTGGTGATCGCCTGGATGTGGCTGGAGCAGCTGCTCGTCGTCGAGGCGGCCGGTGGCCCGGGCGACGGTCCGGACGCCGACCTGCACGCCGGCAAGCGGCAGGCCGCCCGGTACTACTTCCGCTACGAGCTGCCCCG
Organism: Micromonospora sp. NPDC000121; assembly: GCF_042899165.1. Taxonomy (NCBI): domain Bacteria; kingdom Bacillati; phylum Actinomycetota; class Actinomycetes; order Micromonosporales; family Micromonosporaceae; genus Micromonospora; species Micromonospora sp. NPDC000121. Next base: position 70,287 of record NZ_JBIAZP010000014.1, on the reverse strand, counting down.
CACCGGGCCGCAGTTCGACCTGTTGGACAGCCTCGACCGCACCACGCTGGAGATGCGCGACGACTGGTTCTGACCGGGCGGCGCCACCGCCCGCCGGGGCCGGCCCGCGCGTGGCGGTGCGGGTGGCCCGCCTGACCGGGCGCGCCCGTCTCAGCCGTCGGCGAACCGCCGGTCGCGGGCCTCGGTGACCCACCGTCGCGTAGGGGTCCGTCGGGGTCCCCGGCGGACGGGCGCCGGCCGTAGACTCCGACGATGCGGAATCGGCGGGTGGCGGCGCTCTGGTCGGTCTTCGTCGCTGCCGCCGCGGTGTCGTCCGCGCTCGTGACGCTCCGCCCGGACCGCCTCTCCGACCTGCACATCTACCGGGGCGCGCTGCTGCACCTGCACGCCGGCCGACCGCTCTACGACTTCGCCGCCGAGAACGGCGGGCCCTTCACCTATCCGCCGTTCGCGGCCCTCGTGCTCTGGCCGGTCGCCGCGGTTCCCGAGGGGGTCGCGCAGGGCGTCTGGCTGGCGCTGACCTGCCTCGCGGTGGTCGCCATCGCGGTGCCGGTGGGCCGCCTGCTCGCCGGCCCCGGGCCCCGGCGGTCCCTCGTCGTGCCGGCCGTCGCCTGCGCCCTGATGCTCTCCGCGCCGGTGCAGAGCAACCTCCGCTTCGGCCAGGTCAGCATCTTCATCGTGCTGCTCGCGCTGCTGGACGGCATGGGCGTCGTCCCGGCCCGGCTGCGGGGCGTGCTCGTCGGGGTGGCCGCCGCGGTCAAACTGACCCCGCTGCTCTTCGTCGTCTACTTCCTCGCCACCGGCCGCTACCGGGACGCCGGGCGGGCCCTGGTCACCTTCCTGGCCTGCGCCGCGCTGGGCGCGGCGGTCCTGCCGGCGGCGAGCTGGACGTACTGGACCGAGGCGATGCGCGACACGTCGCGGATCGGCAACCTCGCCTCGCTCGGCAACCAGTCGGTGCACGGCATGCTGCTGCGGGTCGGGCTCGACGAGGCGTCCCTGCCGCTGCTCTGGGCGGCCCTGGTGGCCGTCCTCTGCGGGGTGGCCCTGCTGCGGGCGCGGCACCTGGCCGCGCAGGGGCGGCCGGGGCACGCCGCCGTGCTCGTCGGTTGCGCCACCGTCGCTGCCTCGCCGGTGTCCTGGACCCACCACCAGATCTGGCCGGTGCTGGCGGCGATGCTGCTGATCGGCGCCGAGGGGATCGCCCGGCGGGTGGCCGGCGGCGCGCTGCTGGTGACGATGGTGGTCTCGCTGGGGGTGGTGCTCGCCCCGGTCTCGACGACCCCCGGGATCCAGTTCCTCTTCGAGAACGCCCGGGCGCTCGGCGTCGTGGTGCTCTGCCTGGCCGGCTTCGGCGGCGCGGCGCTGGCGGTGGCCGGGGCGGGCCGGCGGACGCCGGCGGCCCGTGGCTGGCTGCGGGTGGGCACCACCGCCGCGCTGGCCGTGGCGTTCTTCGCCGTGCAGCCGCTGCCGGCGGGCGCCGACCCGACGTTCAAGGCGTACACGCTGTCCGACGTGGACAACCCGCGCTACTTCTTCGTCTGCCGGGGCCCCGTCCAGTGCGCCGCGTACGGCACCGACGCCCCGGTGACCTTCGGCACCCGTCGGGAGAAGACCAAGGTCCGGGTCAACGGGGTGGTGTCGCCGGCGGTCGCCCGCCTGGAATACCACTCCGCCCCCGGCGGCGCGCCCCGGGTCATCCCGCTGCTGGCGGCCCACCCGGGACCCCGGACGTTCTCGTTCCGGTCGGCGACCATGGCCCACGGCCGGCTCGTCGCCTACGCCGCCGACGGGCGGCCGATCGCGACCTACGACGAGGAACTGGCCGCCGCGCTCGACGTCACCGGCGCCCGGCGGAGTGGTGCATCGCCTGCCGCCCCCTGACTGCCGCCAGCACGACGACCGCGAGCAGCGCCACCGCGCCGATGATCACCAGCCAGCGCGCCGCCTCGAGGAGCAGCCCGAGCAGGACGAGCGCGCCGGCGATGACGGCGACGACCCAGAGCATGGCCCGCATGTCCACCTCCCGTGACTCCGGCCGCTCGCGCGGCCCCGTCCGCCTTCCCGGTACGGCCCGCGCCATGCGGTCGCGGGCCGCCGAAAAACGCCTGGTCAGGGGCCCTTTCAGCGCTGCGCGACGTACACGGTGTTGCTCGACTCCCCGCCGGTCAGCGGGTTGGCGAACGGGACGACGTGTGCCCGCGCGGTGCGGAACACCGCGGCGAGCGCCTCCTCGAACGCGGCGTCGGGCGGGTCGTCCGACCAGAGCGCGAACACCCCGTCCGGGTGCAGATGGGCGGCGAGCCGGCGCAGGCCGTCCGGGGTGTAGAAGGCGGCGTGGGTGGGGTGCAGCACGTTGCGCGGCGAGTGGTCGACGTCGAGGAGCACGGCGTGGAACCGCCGTCCCGGCGCCTGCGGGTCGAAGCCGGTGCCGTCGGCGACGGCGGCGAAGAAGTCGGCCCGCACGAAGCGGGTACGCGGGTCGGCGGCCAGCCCGGCGGCGAACGGCAGCAACTCCCGGCGGTGCCAGTCGATGACGTCCTCGATCGCCTCCACCACCAGCAGCGAGCCGACCCGGTCGTCGGAGAGCGCCGTGCGGGCGGTGTAGCCGAGGCCGAGGCCGCCGACGACCACGTCGAGGTCGCGCCCGGCCAGTGGGGCCAGCCCCAGCCGGGCCAGCTCGATCTCCGCGACGGGGAAGAGGCTGGACATCAGGAACTCGTCGTCGAGCTTGACCTCGTACACCTCGACGTCGAGCGACGGGTCGCGGCGCCGGCGCAGGCTGATGAGGCCGATCGGCGTCTCGCGCCAGGCCAGTTCCTCGAATCGCACGCCCACGGGCCGGGATGCTACCGGGCGGCGACCCGGGGGCGGGCCGCCGGTGCGCATTTCTTCCGCCCGGCCGGGTATGCGTGCTCGCCGAGGCCGCCGACCGGGGGCCGGACAGGGAGCGCGCAGAGTGGCGGACATGCTGGCCGGCCGGCTGCACGTGGCGGACCGGGTGCTGCGGATGGAGTCGGTTCCGGTGCCGGAGCCGGAGCGCGGGCAGGTGCGGATCAGGGTCGAGGCGGCGGGGGTCTGCCTGTCGGACGTGCACCTGATCGACGGCACCCTGACGCCGCTCTACCTGCCCGGCGACGTGGTGACGCTGGGCCACGAGGTCGCCGGGGTGGTCGACGCGTTCGGTGACGACGTCGTGGGGTGGGAGCCGGGCCAGCGGGTGCTGCTCCAGGCGGGGGAGCGGGACCGGAGTGGCACGGTGTTCACCCGGGGCGTGGACTACGACGGCGGCTGGGCCGAGTATGCGGTGGCCCGCGAGGACACGGTGGTGCCGATCCCGGACGACCTGCCGTTCGAGCAGGCCTGCATCATCCCGGACGCGGTCTCCACCCCTTGGGCGGCGGTGACGGACACCGGGCGCACCCGGCCCGGGGAGGCGGTCGCGGTGTGGGGCGTGGGCGGCCTGGGCGCGCACGCCGTCCAGTTGCTGCGCCTGGTGGGCGCGGCCCCGGTGATCGCGGTCGAGCCGCTGGCGGCGGCGCGGGACCGGGCGACGGCGCTGGGCGCCGACGCGGCGCTCGACCCGGCCGACCCCGGGTTCCGCGACGCCGTGCTGGAGTTGACCGGCGGGCGGGGGCTGGACGTCGCGTTCGACTTCGCCGGGGTGACCCCCGTCCGCGAGCAGGCGCTGACCGTGCTCGGACGCCGGGGCCGGCTCGTGCTCGCCGGGATCGCCAACAAGCCGGTCACGATCGCGTCGGACAGCCCGTTCAACTACCTCCAGCAGGCGCTGCTCGGCCACTACGGCTCGGAGTCCGAGCACGTCGAGCAACTGGTGTCCCTGGCCCGGCAGAAACGGCTCGACCTGAGCGCGTCGATCAGCGACGTGCTGCCGCTGGCGGAGGCGGAGGAGGCGGTGCGGCGCGTGCACACCAAGGAGGGCAACCCCATCCGGCTGATCCTGCGTCCCTGACCGGCATTGCCCGGCGCGGCGACCGCCGCGACGGCCGTCACCGCCGCCACGACGACCCGGACCGGTCAGGCGTTTCCGCTCATCGTGACGCCGGCTGCACCGGCCCGGCCGAACCGGTCGTCGATCACGACGACCTCTCGGCCCGCGTTGGCCAGCAGCGACGCCGCGACGGTGGCCCGGTAGCCGGAGCCGCAGTGCACCCAGACCGCGCCCTCGGGCACGTCGGCGAGCCGCTTCGGCAGGTCCGGCAGGGGAACGTGCACGGCGCCCTCGACGTGACCCGCGCGCCACTCGTTGGTCATCCGGACGTCGAGCACGACGTCCGGGGCGGGCAACCCCTCCGGGGTGTTCCCGGCGCGGGCGGCGGCCAGCGCGGGGAAGTCGGTCCTCCGCAGCACCCGCAGCTGCCCCGGCTCGGCGGCCCACTGCTCGGCGTCCCCGGTGGCCTGGGCGGCCGGCCGGTCGATGCCGACGCGCACCAGCTCCCGCTGGGCGTCGGCGACCTGCTCCGCCGTCTCCGCCAGCAGGGTGATCGGCGCACCCCAGTCGATCAGCCAGCCGAGCCACGTGGACATCGGCCCGTCGAGGCCGAGGCCGACCGTGCCGGCCAGGTGCGAGGCGGCGTACGCCTTGCGGTGCCGCAGGTCGACGACCCACTGGCCGGCGGCGATCCGGCGGCGCAGCTCGGCGGCGTCGGCCCGGGTCACCGGGGTGAGGTCGACCGGCGCCGGCCCGGCGAGGTTCGCCACGCCCATGTGGGCGTAGTACGCCGGGTAGGCGTCGAGCCCGGCCAGGGTCTCGGTGACGAACTCGTCGGCGGCCAGCCGCAACACGGGGTTGGCCCGTTTCTCCCGGCCGATGGTCGACTCGGGCGCGTCGGACTGGCTGGCGGTGCAGAAGCTGCCGAATCCGTGAGTCGGCCACACCTCGGCACCGTCGGGCAGCAGGTCCGCCAGCCGCCGCGCCGACGCGTGCTGTTGGTGGGCGAGCTCGTGGGCGTGCTGCTCGCCGAGCAGGTCGGTGCGGCCGGTGGTGCCGAAGAGCAGCGAGCCGCCGGTGAACACCCCGACCGGCTGCCAGCCGCCGTCGCCGGCCTCGTCGAGCACGTACGACAGGTGGTGGAAGGTGTGCCCCGGCGTGGCGATCACCCGCAACCGCATCGAGGCGGAGACGGGCACCGTGTCGCCGTCGACGGCCGGTGCGCGGTCGAATTCGACCTCGTCGTCCGCGGCGACCAGGTAGCGGGCACCGGTCAGCCGGGCCAGTTCCAGGCCCCCGGAGACGTAGTCGTTGTGGAGGTGGGTCTCGACCACGTGGGTGATGCGCACGCCCTTCGCGCCCGCGAGACACATGATCCGGTCGATGTCGCGCTGCGGGTCGACCACGATCGAGACCGTGCCGTCGGAGGCCAGGTAGCTGCGGTCGCCGAGCGAGGACGTCGCGACGACGAGGACCTCGACTGCCATGTCCTGCTCCTTCGGAGTCTCCGTACCCCGGGCGGTCACGACGCGCACACGTCTGCGGGTGCTTGCCCCTTACCCGCCCACGCCGCGGTCACGCGACGTGGGCGGCCGGGTCAGCGCACCGTCCCGTCCCACCGCCAGGCCGTTCGCCGGGGACGCCCGGGCAACGCGCTCCGGCCGGTGCACCAGAGCAGGGTGTCCGACGGGCGCTGCCCGGCCGGCGCGTCGGGGAACAGCCGGGCCACCGCGGCGGCACTGGCCTCCTCCGGCAACGCCCAGGTGAGGCCGAGGGCGCGGGTGATGTCGTACGTGTGCGCGGTCAGCTCGACGATCCCCATCGCGGCGAATCCGGCCGGGTCGGAGTGGCCCCACGCGTGCCAGGCCCGCACCTGCTCATCGCTGTGGCCGACCGTGGTGGACAGCAGCGTCGCGGCGATCCCGATGCCCTCGAGGCAGGCCGGGATCTCCGCCTGCGGATCGAGAGCGGCGAACAGGGTGATGTAGCGGTTGGTGGGGCGGGCGATGAGCAGGCCCGCGTACCCGACCACGCCCAGGGCCAGGTGGTCCAGGGTCTCGCGGCAGCTCCAGTCGAGACCGGCGGCGCGGACCGACCAGTCCCGGTCGGCGCCGGTGGCCAGGACCGCCCGGCACTCGTCGGCCGTGGCCGAGACCAGCTCGGCCCAGGCCCGGGTGTCGCCGGGGAGCGCCGGTGTCGTGCCCGCGGCCGCCGCAGGTGTGGAGGACGGGGTCATGGTCACCTCGTCCCGGCTGACGGACGCAGGACCGTGACCAGGCTCGCGTAGCTGTCCGAGCCGTGACCGCCGGCCTCGGCCTTCCGCATCATGGCCTGCAACAGCTCGGGCAGCGCGTTGTCGACGCCCCGGTCGGCGGCGGCGTGGATGAGGTGGTCGATGGCCGCGATCTGGATGTCGACGGTCGCGTCGTCGCCCGGGTACCGCCCGGCGTCCACCTGTGCGGCGTACCGGGTGAGGAAGGTCCCCACCGTGCCCAGCCAGCGGAGCGCGACCGGCGTGAAGTCGGTGGCCGGCGTTCGCTCCGCGCCGACCAGGGCCGTGCCGTGCAGCCAGCCGGTCATCGTCGACCACATCAGGCCGAGCAGCGCGACGTCGTAGAGCGAGGCCAGTCCCGGGTCGGTGCCCAGGTGCAGCGGGTCACCCATCGCCGCCAGGGCCGACCGGTGGGTCGTGAAGACCTCCTCCGCGCCGCCGAACAGGAACATCACCTCGGGGCTGCCGACCCCCGGCGGCGTGGTCATGATCGCGCCGTCGAGGTAGTCGACGCCGTGCCTGCCGGCCCAGGCGGCCGTGTCCCGGGCCTGCTCGGGCGAGCCGGAGGTGAGGTTGACCAGCGTCCTGCCGGCGAGGTGGTCGACGACCGGGTCGAGGACGGCGCGCAGACCGGGGTAGTCCCGCACGCAGGCGATGACGAGTGGGCTCGCCGCGACCGCCTCCTGGGGTGTGTCCGCCAGGCGGGCTCCCCGGTCCACCACCGCCCGGGCCTTCTCGGCGGAACGGTTCCAGACCGTGACCGGGTAACCGCGTTCCACGAGCGCGCCGGCCAGCGCGGAGCCCATCTGGCCCAGCCCGATGACGGTCACCGGTGTGCGTCCGGCATCCATGCCACATCTCCTTGTCGTCGGTGACTGCGTTGATCAGGTACGCGGCAACCCTCGCAGCGCCGGACGCGACCCGACAGTGACAGTGGGGACGGCTATCGCCAAATTCCTGCCATAGGATCGACGGCGTGAGCGTCCGATCTGTCGCCGTGGTGGTCGCCGAGCCGATCGGGCTCCCCTCGTGGGACCTCTACGAGCTCGCCATCCCCTGCACGGTCTTCGGCCAGCCGCAGCCCGACCTCGCCGACCCCTGGTACGAGCTGCGGCTGTGCGGGACGGGTGCCGAGCGGGCCGACCGTCCGGTGGAGCCCGGGTTCGTGTTGCGGAGCCCGTACGGGCTCGACGACCTGGTCGGGGCCGACACGGTGATCGTGCCGTCCGTGCCGGACTCCTGCGTCGAGGACGGCGAGCCGCTGCCGGAGGATCTCATCGCGGCGCTGCGCCGGGCGTACGACGCGGGCGCCCGGATGGTGTCGCTGTGCACCGGCGCCTTCGCCCTCGCCGAGGCGGGGCTGCTCGACGGTCGCCGCGCCACCGCGCACTGGATGCACACCGCGCAGCTCGCCGAGCGGTACCCCAAGGTCCAGGTCGACGACTCGGTGCTCTACGTCGACGAGGGCGACGTGCTGACCAGCGCGGGGCTGACCGCCGGGCTCGACCTGTGTCTCCACCTGGTCCGCCGGGACCTGGGCGCGCACGTCGCCAACCAGCTCGCCCGGCGGATGGTGGTGCCCGCTCACCGGCCGGGCGGCCAGGCACAGTTCATCGACCTCTCGGTGCCGGTCGAGGACGACGCGAGCCTGGCGCCGGTGCTCGAGTGGGCCCGCGCCCACCTCGACCGCCCGCTGACGGTCGAGGACCTGGCGCGCCGGGCGGCGATGAGCCCCCGCACGCTCTACCGCCGCCTCCAGGCGGCCACCGGCTCGACCCCGTTGCAGTGGCTGCTCCACCAACGCCTGGCCCGGGCGCAGGGCCTGCTGGAGATGACCGACCTGCCGATGGAGAAGGTCGGGGAGTTGAGCGGGCTCGGCACGGCCAACAACCTGCGCCACCACTTCCTCAAGCAGATCGGCGTGTCGCCGCGCGAGTACCGGCGGGCCTTCTCGCGAGCGGTGCGCCAGCCGGTCGTCGCGTGATCCGGCGGCGCCGCCCGCCCACCGCCGCCGCGTGGTCCACGGCCGGCGGTCCCGCCCCGGCCGGTGCGGACGCCGGGACCGAGGCCGTCGCCTGACGGGGGACGCCCGCACCGCCGCGACGCAGGGTCCTCGGGACATCGACGGAACGCTTATCCTGTGCCCCGACCGCACCACCGGAAGGGATCCCATGCCGTCGCGGCAGGACCAGCTGCACTCGTACCAGTTCACCGTCCAGCGGGCGGTCGCCGCCCTCGTGATGCGGGAGACCGACCCGGCGCAGTCGCCGTTCCGGCGGCTGGCCGGCGCGGCCCTGGCCAGCGTCCTGGTCGCGGCCATCGGGCTGGGCGGCTTCGCCCTCTACGGCCTCTTCGCCGGCGGGGGCGACACCTGGCGCGACCCGGGCGCGGTGATCGTCGAGAAGGAGTCCGGGGCCCGCTTCGTCTACCGGGAGCAGAAGCTGCACCCGGTGCTCAACTACGCGTCGGCACTGCTGATCATCGGCGCGGACCGGCCGAAGACCGTGCTCGTCTCCCGCCGCGCCATCGACGGGGTGCCGCGCGGGCTGCCGCTGGGCATCGCCGACGCCCCCGACTCGCTGCCCGCCCCGGGACGGCTGTCGACCGCGCCGTGGACGGTCTGCTCCCTGGCCGCCCCCGAGGACAGCCGGTCGGCGCCGCGGTCGGCGCTGCTGATCGGCGCGGCCGGCGACGGCGGCCGGGCGCTCGGCGAGGACGCGCTGCTGCTGCGCCACCCCGACGGCGCGCTGCACCTGGTCTGGCACCAGCGTCGCTACCTGCTGCGCGACCCCGACCGGGTGCTGGCTGCCCTGGCGGCCACCCGGGCCCGGGCGGTCCCGGCGGCGCCGGCGCTGCTCAACAGCCTGCCCGCGGGCGCCGACCTGGCCCCACTGGCCCTGCCCGAGGAGGGGGAGCGCTCGGCACGGGTGTCCGGGGCGCGGATCGGGGACGTCTACCTGGTACGCAACTCCGGCGGGGGCCGGCAGTACGCCGTCGCGTTGCGGGACGGCCTGGCGGGCATCACCGAGTTGCAGGCCGGCCTGCTGCTCGCCCGCACCGGGCAGGGCGAACCGGAACCGATCACCCTCGGGCGCTTCGCCGCGCTGCCGAAGCTGCCCGATCTCGCGCCGACCGGGCCGACCGCGCCGCCGACCGCGCCGCCCCGACTGGCCGCGCCCGACGGGTCCGCGCTCTGCGTCCGGGTCGGTGACGACGGCGGCGCGACCGAGGTCAGGCTCGGCGTGGGGCTGCCCGACCTCGCCGCCGCGCCGCGCACCCCGCCGCCGGCGTCCGGCGACGGGGTGCGCGCGGACCACGTCGTGGTGGAGCCGGGCCGGGGCGCGGTGGTCGAGTCGGTCGCCGCGCCGGGCGCGTCCGGCGGCGCGGTCTCCGTGGTCACCGACCTGGGCCGGCGGTACGTGCTCGCCGGCGGCGAGGTGCGCGGGATGCTCGGCTACCGCGACGTCCGGCCGCTGCGGCTGCCGGCCGGCCTGGTCAGCCTGGTGCCCGCCGGCGCCACGCTCGACCCCGCCGCCGCACGGGTCGTCGCCACCCCCGCCTGACCCGGCCGGCGACGTCGCGGGTCAAGGCGGCGGGCGGTCGGGCGGCGGGCGGTCGGGTGACGCCGTGGCTCAGGCGGCGGGGCGGCGCAGCACGGTGACGGCGAAGTCGGCGTCGTCGCGCCAGGGGCGCAGGTCCCAGGTGGCGAAGCGGTGCTCCAGCCGCAGCCCGGCGGCGACGGCGTCGGCGTCGAAGTCGGCGAGCGGGTAGCCCCGGTCGGTCCCGAAGCCCACCGCGATCACGCCGTCGGGTCGCAGGTGAGCGGCGATCCGACGAAGCACCTCCCGTTCGGTGCCGGGGGCCACGAAGGCCAGCACGTTGCCGGCGACGACCGCCGCGTCGAACGGCTCCGGCTCCCCGGCCGCCGCCAGGTCCAGCTCGGCCAGGTCGGCCAGCAGCCAGCGGGGGCCCGGGTGGTCGACGCTGGCGGCCTCGACCAGCGCCGGGTCGGCGTCCACGCCGACGACCGCGTGCCCGCGGGCGGCCAGCGCCGCGCCCACCCGGCCCGTGCCGGAGCCGGCGTCGAGGATTCGTGACCCCGGCGCGACGAGGGCGTCCACCAGCCGGGCCTCACCGGCCAGGTCCGCCCCCTCGGCGGCCAGCCGGCGGAACCGGTCGATGTACCACTGCGAGTGCTCCGGACCGGTCTCGGTCACCCATCGGGTCGGCTTTCCCATGCCGCCACCGTAGCCGGGTCCCGGTCCGCCCTCCGCCGACGGGCACACCTGCGCCGACGTGACGACGCTCCCGGGTGCCGAATGCGGGCCCACCGCGCGGCGGATGCCGAGGGGCGGGCCAGCGCGCGGCGGATACCGACGGGCGGGTGCGCCGCGCAGGCGTCCAGGAGCCGGCGGGTCCGCCAGCCGCCGAGCGGCCGGGGCGGCGGGTGCACGGCGCGGGCCGGCGCCCGGGTCGTGGCGTGGGTCGGCGCGGGTCAGGCGAGCGCGAGGAAGGTCGCGGCGGTGAGCGGGGCGCCGGCGGCCGCCCCGGCGACCACCTGGGCCACCGTGTGGTCGCGCAGGCGCACCCGCGACCAGGCCACCGCGACGACCAGCGGCCAGAGCGCGTGCAGCGCGGGGCCGAAAACCAGGACGAGGACGGCCACCGAACCGGCGGCGGTGGCGGCGTGCACGCTGAGCTTCCACCAGTGGTTCACCGCCGTGACGACCGCCCCGTTGACGAGGGTGGCGACCATCAGGGCGACCAGCAGCCGGGGCGCGTCGAGGGCGGCCAGCAGCGCGATGCCGACCGCGACCGAGGCCAGCCCGAGGGCCAGGGGGCGCAGCCGTTGCGTGTGGTCGCCGATGTGCCGGTCGGTCAGCCAGCCCCGGCGTACGCCGTACAGCACCACGCCGACCGGGACGGCAGCGCCGAAGACCAGGGCGGCGCCGCCCCAGCGCAGCACGCCGCCGGGGCTGCCGGTGGCCCGGGCCGCCACCACCAGCGGCATGACGGTGACCAGCACGCTGGGCGCGAGGACCTCCGTGACCAGCCGGGCCAACCGGCGGCCGGGGCTCCGGTCGACCGGCTCCGCCCCGACCGACTCGACCCCGACCGGCTCTACCCCGACCGGCCCGGCGCCGCCCAGGTGGGCGCCCAGCGGAGCGGCGCCGGGCGGGGCCACGGCCGGCGGGGCCACCGCGGGCGGGAGGCCGGCGTCGGTGTCGGGGGAGGCTTCCACCCCGGACATCCTTGGCCAGCGGCCGGCGCGCGGCAACCCCGCCCCGCCTCAGCCCTTCTCGGCGCCGCTGGTGAGCCCCTCCGTGAGCAGCCGCTCGCTGGCGAAGAAGAGGATCACGATGGGCAGGGTGAGGATCACCGAGCCCGCCATCAGCACGGTCTTCGGCACCTCGACCCCGTCCGCCAGTTGCGCCAGCCCCAGCGACACCGTCCACCGGTTCGGCTTGTCGACCAGGAAGAGCAGGGCGAAGAGGAACTCGTTCCAGGCGATCATGAAGTCGTACAGGGCGACCGCCATGATGGACGGCGCCGCCAGGGGCAGGCTGACCCGGCGGATGATGCCGAGCCGTCCCGCCCCGTCGATGGCCGCCGACTCCTCGAGGCTGACGGGGATGGTCTCGAAGTAGTTGCGCAGCATGTAGACCGAGACCGGCAGGGTCTGCGAGATGTAGACCAGCACCAGGCCCAGCAGCGAGCCGCGCAGCCCGGCCCGGGTGAACACCACGAAGAGCGGGATCGCGATGACGATCGACGGGAACAGGTAGACCGCCAGGAAGAGGAAGTCGACCTGCCGCCGGCCGAAGAACCGCAGCCGGGCGACGGCGTACGCGCCGGGGATCGCCACGGCCAGCGTCAGCAGCGTCGCCGCGACGGCGACCAGGCCGCTGTTGCGCATGAAGGTGAGGAAGCCCTGGCCGCCCTCGTCGGCGGCCCTGACCACCTCGGCGTACGTGTCGAAGGTCAACTCGCCCAGGCCCACGACCAACGAGCCGGGGTCGAGCAGGAGCCGCTCGATGGGGCGCACCGAGAGCACCAGCATGTAGTAGAAGGGGAAGACGGTGACCAGCAGGAACGTGGCGATCACCAGCCGGCGCAGCCAGCGAAGCCCCACCGTCTCGATCCGGTCCCGGTCCATCAGTCGACCCTCCGTCCACCGAAGAAGCGCAGGTACACCAGCACGAACACGATCAGCACCACCGCGAGCACGACCGCCTGCGCCGCCGCCGCGCCGATGTCCGTCCGCGCGGTCAGGAACTCGTAGACCCGGACGCTGACCACCTCGGTGCCGGCCGCCCCGCCGGTGAGCAGGTAGACGTCGTCGAACTTGTTGAACGTCATGATGAACCGCAGCACGCCCAGCAGGCCGATCACCGGCAACAGTTGCGGCAGCAGGATGTGCCGGAACCGCTGGGTGGGGGTGGCCCCGTCCACCCGGGCCGCCTCCTCCAGCTCGCCGGGCACCGCCTGGAGCCGGGCGAGCAGGAACAGGAACGCGAACGGGAAGTAGCGCCACGCCTCGAACGCGATGACCGTGGCGAGGGCCGTCGACTCCTGGGACAGGAACGGCACCGGGGTGTCCCAGCCGAGGAACCGCTGGCCCCAGTCGTTGACGATGCCGAGCTGGGGGTCGAGCATCACCTGCCAGACGAAGGTGACCGCGACCACCGGCGCCACGTACGGCAGCAGCATCGACGCGCGTACGAGGGTGCGGCCCCGGAACGGCCGGCGTACGACGAGCGCCGCCACCAGGCCGAGCACGATCGAGCCGGCGGTGCTGGCCACGCTGTAGACCAGCGTGGTCCAGAGGGTGTCGGCGAAGCCGGGGGTGTTGAGGACCCGCTCGACGTTGTCCATCGTGAACTCGCCGAAGAGCCCGGTGCGGCGCAGCGTGGCCAGGCGTACCCGCTGGAAGGCCAGCACGACGGTCCAGACGATGGGGATGCCGATGACCGCGACCACGACGAGCAGGGTCGGGGCGACCAGGGCGAGCCCGGCGCGGCCCTCGCGGCGCCGCAGCGTCAGCGGCCGCCGTCGGGCGGCCGGGGCCGGCCGCTCCCGGGTGGGGGAGCGGCCGGTGCCCGGAGCGGCGGTGGTCAATTGACGCCCGCCTTGATCGCCTCCACGTCCTTCTTCGCCCGGCCGGCCGCGGCGGCGGCGTCGGACTTGCCGGCGACCACGTCGCTCAGCGCCTTGGGCACGGGCAGCTCGCCGAGGATCGCGCCGACCAGCTTGCCCTGGCCCTGGGCGAGGCCCCACCGCTGGAAGGTGTCCGGGCTGCGCCGCAGGCCGGCGAGCACCTCCTCGCCGTAGACCTCGGCGAGCGGCTTCTTGGCGTCCACCCCGGCCTGGCTGGCGTTCCAGGCGGTGAGGAACTTCTCCGGCTCCTGCGCGGTGCCCTTGCGGACGGGGAAGCGCCCCTCGGGGGACATGCCGAACCAGCGGGGGTAGGCGTCGCCCAGCATGTGCTCCACGAACGACTTCGCCGGGTCGGCGGCGGCGCCGTCGAGCACCGCCCACGAGCTGATCTCGCCGTACTGGGCCGGCTCGGCGCCGTTCGGGCCCTTGATCGCGGTGACGAAGCCGCTGTTCTTCGCCAGGTACGTCGGGTCGGCCTGGCACTGCGGGCAGGTCGGCTTGGCGTCGTTGCGCAGCCCGGCCAGCTCGTCGAGGATGAACGGCGACCAGATCAGCATGGCCGCCTTGCCGGCGAAGTAGGTGGCCCGCGTGGTGTCCACGTCCTGCGCGCCCTTCACGGAGCTGGTGCGCATCAGGTCGCCGTAGAACCGGAACGCCTCGACGCACTCGGGGGAGTCCAGCTTCACGGCCCCGGAGTCGTCGGTGAGCTGGCAGTTGTTGGCCAGCGCCAGGTGCTCGAAGGTCTGCTGGGTGAACACGTCGCCGGGGGCGGTGGCGGCGGTGATGCCGGCGACGCCGCCGGTGTTCAGCTTCGTCGCGGCGGCGGCGATCTTTTCGTACGTGTCGGGGGCGGGCAGCCCGGCGGCGTCGAACAGGTCCTTGCGGTAGACGAGCAGCTGGCCCCACCCGTCGCTGGGCACGGAGAGCTGCTTGCCGTCGTCGGCGGTCAGCTCGAGCGCGCGCGGCGAGAACGTCTGCCGGCCGAGAGCCTCGACGACCTCCGCGTTCGCCGAGGGGTGCAGCAGTTCGTTGCCGGCGAGGGTGCGTATCCCGGCCAGCGACACCGAGCCGACCACGTCGGGCAGCTCGCCGGCGGCGGCGCTGGAGGCGATCAGCGAGGGGAACTGGTCCTCGTTCACGGTGACCAGGTCCACCGTGATCCCGGTCCTGGCGGTGAAGTCCGCGATGATCGCCTTCGTGGCGGTGACCCGGTCGGCCACGTCCTCCAGGCTCCACACGGTGATCTTCTTGCTGTCGCTGCCGGATTCGCCGTCCCCACAGGCCAGCAGACTGGCCCCGGTGACTGCCATGATCAGGGTCGCGGCGAGTATCCGCATCGGAGGTGCTGACATCGGTGGCACTCCTCTCGAAGGGTATACAAGGGATTCAACGCCTTCGATTGATCAATTACAAGACATATACCGATTTTTTGCCTACGATGGAACCCAGTGCTACCGGGATGTGACTCATGGTCAACTGGGTTGTCTCTCTGGCCGGGCCTCGACGGATCAGCCTCGAGCCCTGCCCCCCGGATCCGCTCGGACCCGGTCAGGTCCGCGTCCGCACCTGCTACTCCGGCATCTCGGCGGGCACCGAGCTCACCCTCTACCGGGGCAGCAACCCCCGGCTGAGCAAGGACTGGGACGACGTCAGCCGGATGTTCGTGCCCCGGCAGACCTCCGTGCCGTACCCGCTGGTGGGCTTCGGCTACGAGGAGGTCGGCGAGGTCGTCGAGGTCGCGCCCGACGTGGCCGACCGGCGGGCGGGGGAGGTGGTCTGGGGCATCTGGGGGCACCGCGCCGAGGCGGTCGTGGCCGCCGAGGCGGTGCACCCGCTGCCCGCCGGGATGGATCCGCTCGCCGCCGTCTTCGCCCGTCCCGGGGCGATCGCCCTCACCGCCGTGCTCGCCGGCGACCTGCACCTCGGCGACTGGGTCGGCATCTTCGGGCAGGGCGTCATCGGGCTGCTCGCCACCCGCCTCGCCGCCCTCTCCGGCGCCCGGGTGGTCGCCGTCGACCGGGTGCCCGCCCGGCTGGCGCACGCCACCCGCCTCGGCGCGCGCATCGCGGTCGACGCGGGCGCCGAGTCGGCCGCGGCCGTGCTGCGCCGGGCCACCGGCGGCCGGGGCGCGGACGTCTGCCTGGAGCTGTCGGGCGCCTACCCGGCGCTGCACGAGGCGATCCGCTCCACCACCCACGCCGGCCGCGTCGTGGCCGCCGGCTTCTACCAGGGGCAGGCCGACGGGCTCGGCCTGGGTGAGGAGTTCCACCACAACCGGATCCAGCTGGTGGCGGCCCAGGTTTCCGGGTCGACCCCGGCGCCCGGCATGGCCGGCCGGTGGACCGGAGCCCGCGTCGCACACACCTTCATGGACCTGGTGGCCGAGGGCAGCGTCGACCCGCTGCCGCTGGTGAGCCACGTCGTGGACGCCAGCGCGGTGGCCGACGCGCTGGCGCTGCTCGACCGCGGTGACGGTGACGCCCTCCAAGTGGTGCTGAGGTTCCCATGACGATTCCCCTGGCCTGTCAGGAGCAACTCCTGCCGGGCACCGACCTGATCCAGAAGTACGCGCTCGCCACCGCGCTCGGTTACGACGCGATCGAGCTGCGCGGCCGGGGCGACCTCGGCCTCGCCCGTCGGCTGCCCGAGCTGCGCCGCGCCCGGGCGGCCGGCGTGGTCATGCCCACCGTCTGTGTCGAGATGGACCACTTCATCGGCGACTTCGACCCGGGGCGGTCCCGCGACGCGGTGCGCAACCTGCGCTCGCAGCTCTCGGTGATCGCCGAGCTCGGCGGCGTCGGCGCGATGACCCCGGCGGCGTGGGGGATGTTCTCCCGGCGGCTGCCGCCGTTCGAGCCGCCCCGCTCGCCCGCCGGCGACCGGCAGGTGCTCCTCGACGCCCTCGGCGAGCTGGGCGAGCACGCCCGCGCCGAGGGGGTGACGCTCTTCCTGGAACCGCTGAACCGGTACGAGGACCACATGGTCAACCGGCTCGACGACGCGGTGGCCCTCTGCGCGGCCGTCGGGCTGCCCTCGGTGCGGGTGGTGGCGGACACCTTCCACATGAACATCGAGGAGGACGACGTGCACCGGGCGCTGCGCGCCGCCGCGCCCTACCTCGGGCACGTGCAGGTCAGCGACTCCAACCGCTACCAGCCGGGGGCCGGCCACCTCGACTGGCCGGCCCTGGTGCGCACCCTGCTGGAGATCGGCTACCGGGGTTGGCTGGCGCTGGAGTGCCGGCTGCGGGGCGATCCGGTCCGCGCCCTGCACCAGGCCGCCGCCGTGCTCCGGCACGCGCAGCCCGGGCAGGCGGCGGCATGAGCACGGACACCGCGGACGGCGGCCCGGACACCGGAACGACCACCGACGCCGGGGCCCGGGACGTCGCGGCCCGGGACGTCGGGGCGCTGCGCCGGCTCGCCGTCGCCACCCTCGACGGCAACTGGGAGCACGACCACACCGTGCCCTCGCGCACCCTCTACCCGCACCAGTGGAGCTGGGACTCGGCGTTCATCGCGCTCGGCTGGGCCCACGTCCGCCCCGACCGCGCCTGGCGGGAGCTGGCGAGCCTGTTCCGGGCCCAGTGGGCCGACGGGCGGGTGCCGCACATCGTGTTCAACCCGGCGCTGCGGGTCGGCTCGTACTTCCCCGGGCCGGAGTTCTGGCTCTCGGCCGCCGCCGAGGGCGCCCCGGCCGTCGCCACGTCCGGGCTGATCCAGCCGCCGGTGCACGCGCCCGCCGCCTGGCTGGCGTACCGCCGGTGCCCCTCCGAGGACGGGCGGGCCGCGCTGCGCCGGCTCTATCCCCGGCTGGTGGCGCAGCAGCGCTACCTGGCCACCCGTCGGGACGTCGGCGGGGGCGGGCTGGCCTGCATCGTCCACCCGTGGGAGTCCGGGCTGGACAACAGCCCCGCCTGGGACGCGCCGATGGCGGCGGTGCCCGCCGACGCCGCCGTCATGCGCGCGTACCGCCGGCACGACACCGCGCACGCCGACGCCGCGCACCGCCCCACCGACCTCGACTACGCGCGCTACGTCGCGATCGTGGCGTCCTACCGGGAACACCGCTACCGCGACGGGGAGCTGGCCGCCCACCACCCGTTCCTGGTGGAGTGTCCGCTGCTCAACGCGGCGATGGGCGCCGCCGAGCACGCGCTCGCCCGGATCGCGCCGGTGGTCGGGGCCGACCCCGGCCCGCACCGGGAACGCGCCGCCCGGATCACCGAGGCCCTGGTGCGCCGGCTGTACGACCCCGCGACCGGCACCTTCCAGCCCCGGGACCTGCGCGCCGACCGCCTCGTGCCGGCCCGGACGGTGCTCGGCCTCGTCCCGCTGATCCTGCCCGACCTGCCCGCCCGGCAGGCCACGGCGCTGGTCGCCGAGGCGTGCTCGCCGCGGTTCGGGCTGGCCGCCCGGATGGACCGGCCGCTGCCCAGCCACGACCGCACGGCGCCGGACTTCGAGCCGCTGCGCTACTGGCGCGGGCCGAGCTGGATGAACGTCAACTGGCTGGTGCGCCGGGGGCTGCTCACCCACGGCCGTCCCGATCTGGCCGCCGGCCTGCGGGACTCGATGATCGAGCTGGTGGCCCTGTCCGGCTGCCACGAGTACTTCCACCCGGACACCGGCGCCGGGCTCGGCTCGCCCGCCTTCGGCTGGACCGCCGCGCTGCTGCTCGACGTCCTCGCCGACGACCCCGCCGGGTGAGTCCGCCGTCGGGCCCGGGGCGGGGGCACCCGTTTGCCGGTGGCGGGCACGGGTAAGCGCGGGGCCGGTGACGACAGGAGGGCGCCGTGCGGTTTCCCCTATTCGTCGACGCGGTGTCCCGCCGGGCCGGGCTGTCGGCCGCCCAGTCCGCCGCGATCGCCCGCGCCGTGCTGCAGACGATGGTGGAGCGGATGACCGGCGGCCGGTCCGGCGACCCGGCCGGGCACCTCCCCGACGAGTTGGACGGCTACCTGGCCGGGCCCGACCCCGCCGACGGCCCGCCGGCCCCCCTCGGGCCGGCGGAGTTCCTGCGTCGTGTGGCGGAGCGGGCCGGAGTAGACGAGGCCACCGCCCGCGCCGGGACCGGCGCCGTCTTCGCCACCCTGCGGGAGGCGGTCACCGTCGACGAGTTCCGCGACATGGTCGCCCGGCTACCCCGGGAACTCGACGGCATGACCCAGCCGATCCCCAGGCCGCCGTATGACAGCTGACGGGCCACCCCGTCATCAGACGTTCACAAATCGGCTGTGGACATCGACCCCGGTCACAGGAAGACTGATGGCCCCGGGGTCGTCTCGCCGCAAAATCGCCGGGCGGTACGCAATTAGACGAAAGCTCCTCTAGGCGCTAGAGGGATGATCGGACGGACTTCGCCGCCCGTTGTGCGAGGGTCCCGTCGACTGTTCGGTCTGACTCTAATCGATGATCTTTCGAGCCAGGTATCGAGCCTTATGCTGCTTCCATTGTGAAGTCCTGGGGGGGATCATGATTGCGTTTGTCAAACGCTGCACGCTGCCCATGAGCGGGTCCGCCGCCGCGCGCTGACATGGCAGAACCGACGGTAGTCCATCGCTTCGGCGCGGTCGCCGCCCGTCGCCCCGATCAGCCGGCAATCCTCGGCGAGGCCGCCCCGATCAGCTACGCCGCGCTCGCCGGGGCCGCCGGCGGGCACGCCGTCGCGCTCGCCGCGGCCGGGTGCCGACCCGGCGACCGGGTCGCCCTGCTCACCGGGCACGGGCCCGCGACCATCGCCGCCATCCTCGGCACGCTCGCCGCCGGGTGCGCGTACGTGCCGCTGGACCCGGGCTTCCCGGAGCAGCGGCTGCGGCACATGCTCACCGCCGCGGAGGTCGGCATCGTCCTGTGTGGAGTCGAGCACGCCGGACTGGCCCGCCGGCTCATCGCCGACCGGCCGGCCGTCCGGGTGCTGACCGTCGACGACCTCCCGGCCGCGCCGCTGCGGCCCGTGCCCGTCGACCCGGACGCGCTGGCGTACGTGCTGTTCACCTCCGGCTCCACCGGCGTGCCGAAGGCGGTCGGTCAGACCCACCGCAACCTGCTGCACGTGGTGGACAACCAGATCGCCGCCCTCCACATCGGCCCGGACGACCGGCTCAGCCTGCTCGCCTCGTTCAGCTTCGACGCGGCGATCCCCGACCTCTACCCGGCGCTGCTCGCCGGGGCCGCCGTCGTCCCGGTGGAGCTGCGCCGGCACGGTCTCGCCCACGCCGTCGAGCAGCTCGCCCGGCACGGGGTCACCGTCTACCACTCCACCCCGACCGTCTACCGCTTCCTGCTCGACACCCCCGGCCCGCGCCTGGACCGGGTGCGGGTCGTGCTGCTCGGCGGCGAGCAGGCCACCCACGCCGACGCGGCCCGCGGGCGGGACCACTTCGCCCCCGACTGCGTGCTGGTCAACGGCTACGGCGCCACCGAGCTGACCTTCGCCGCCCGGTACGCGCTGCCGCTCGCCGACGCCGACCCCGCCGCCACCGGGCCGCTGCCGATCGGCACGGCGCTGCCCGGGTACGAGCTGCGCCTGGGCGAGGGCGACGAGATCGTGGTGCGCAGCCCGCACCTCGCCCCCGGCTACCTCGGCCAGGACAGCGACCGGTTCTCCGTCGACCCCGACGGCGTGCCGACGTACCGGACGGGGGACCTCGGCGCGCGGCTGCCCGGCGGGGACCTCGTCTGCCTCGGCCGGCTGGACCGGCAGGTCAAGGTGCGCGGGTTCCGCGTCGAGCTGACCGAGATCGAGGCCGTCCTCGCCGACCAGCCGGGCGTCGCCGCGGTCCGCGCCATCGCCCGCGACGGCGAGCTGCTCGCGTACGCCCGGCCGGGCGGCGACGCGCTGGACCCGGCGGCCCTGCGCGACGCCCTCGCCCGACGGCTGCCGGAGTACGCGCTGCCGCGCGCGGTGGTGGTGGTCGACGAGTTCCCGCTCACCGTCACCGGCAAGATCGACGAGCGGGCGCTGCCCGACCCGGCCCGGGACGTGCCCGCCGGGGAGGCGCCGGCCACGCCCACCGAGCGGATCGTGCACGAGATCTGGTGCGAGGTGCTCGGCCGCCCGGCCGTCGGCCGCTCCGACAGCTTCTTCGACGTCGGCGGCCAGTCGCTGCTGCTCGGTCGGGTGCAGCAGCGGCTCGCCGAGCGGTTCGGGGTGCGGCTGCCGATGCTGCGGCTCTTCGAGCACCCGACCGTGGCCGCCCAGGCCCGGCTGGTCGACACCCCGCCGGAGCCGGTCCGCGCGCCGGTCGTGCCCGCCCCGGCCGCCCCGGCGACCGCCGCCCGGGAGTACACGGGCGACGAGATCGCCGTGGTCGGCCTCGCCGGCCGGTTCCCGGGCGCACCCGACGTCGGCACCTTCTGGTGGAACCTCTGCGCTGGCGTGGACTCCATCCACGACCACAGCGACGAGGAGTTGGCCGCCCTCGGCATCGGCCCCGGCCTGCGCGCCGACCCCCGGCACGTCAAGGCGGCCGGCCGGCTCGACGGGGTGGCCGACTTCGACGCCGAGTTCTTCTCCTTCGGCGCCGACGAGGCGGCCCGCACCGACCCGCAGCACCGGCTCTTCCTCGAGACGGCCTGGGAGGCCCTGGAGGACGCAGGGCACGACCCGGCCCGGTTCCCCGGGCTGGTCGGCGTCTACGCCGCCACCTCCGCCAACCGGTACTTCCTGTTCCACCTCATGGACAACCCGGCCGTGGTGGGCGACGTCGACCCCGACGACTGGGAGGCCCGGCTCGTCGGCCGGCAGTTCACCGACCACCTGCCCGGGCAGGTGGCCTACCGGCTGGGCCTGACCGGGCCGGCGGTCGCCGTGCAGAGCGCCTGCTCCAGCTCGCTGGTCGCGGTCTGCCTCGCCGCGCAGAGCCTCGCCGACTACCAGTGCGACATCGCCCTGGCCGGCGGGGTGAACGTGACCTGGCCGCGCTACCGGCACACCCCCGGCGGTCTGGCCTCCCCGGACGGTCGCTGCCGCGCCTTCGACGAGGCCGCCGCCGGCGCCGGCTTCGGCTCCGGGGCCGGCGTGGTCGCGCTGCGCCGGCTCGCCGACGCCCAGGCCGACGGCGACCGGATCTACGCGATCCTGCCCGGCTGGGCCGTCACCAACGACGGCGCCGACCGCGCCGGGTTCGCCGTCCCCGGGCCCGCCGGGCAGGCCGCCGCCGTCGCCGGCGCGCTCGCCGCGGCGGAGGTCGCCCCCGGCGAGGTCCGCCTCATCGAGGCCCACGGCAGCGGCACGCCGCTCGGCGACGCCATCGAGGTCGCCGCGCTGCACGAGGTGTACGCCGGCGCCGGACCCGCCGAGACGTGCGCGCTCGGCTCGGTGAAGACCAACATCGGCCACCTCGACGCGGGCGCCGGCATCGCCGGGCTGATCAAGGCCGTGCTCGCCGTGCAGCACGGCGTCATCCCGCCGAACCTGCACTTCACCCGCCCGCACCCGGAGATCGACCTGGCCGGCGGCCCGTTCTACGTGCCGACCAAGGCGCGGGACTGGCCCGAGGCGACCCGTCGCGTCGCCGGGGTCAGCTCGTTCGGGCTGGGCGGCACGAACGCGCACGTGGTGGTCGAGCAGCCGCCCCCGGCCGAGCCGGTCGAGAGCGCGGACGCGCCCGCGTACCTGCTGCCGGTGTCGGCGCGGACCCCGGCGGCGCTGCGGGCGGCGCTGACCCGGCTGCGCCAGCACCTCGCGGGGGCCGCTCCGGCGCTGGCCGAGGTGGCCGCCACCCTCGCGCTGGGCCGGCGCGCCTTCGGCTGCCGGGCGGCGGTGGTGGCGGTCGACCCCGCCGATGCCGTCACCGCCCTGGAGGAGTTGCTCGCCACCGACGCCCGGCTGGCCGGCGAGCCCGGCGAGCTGCGCGAGCTGGCGGCGGCCTGGGTCGCCGGCCGGGACGTGGACTGGGCGGCGCTGCACCCCGAGGGCTCGGTCCGGCGCACCGGGCTGCCCACCTACCCGTTCCAGCGCCAGCGGTACTGGATCGACCCTCCTCAGAAAGGCGCGCGGTGAACTGGTTCGTCTCCGCCGGCCGCCGTGACCCGGCACCGGTGCAACTGTTCTGCCTTCCCTACGCCGGCGGCGGCGCGAGCGTCTTCCGCCGCTGGCAGGACGGGCTCGGCACGGACGTCGAGGTGCTGCCGGTGCAGCTGCCGGGCCGGGAGAACCGGATCAGCGAGGACCCGGAGTTCCGGGTGGCCGACGTCGCGTCCGCCATCGCCGACCGGGTCCGCGGCCCGTACGCGATCTACGGCCACTCCATGGGCGGCCGGGTCGGCTTCGAGGTGGTCCGCGAGCTGCGCCGTGCCGGCCGTCCGCTGCCGCTGCGGCTCTACGTCGGCGGTGCCCGCGCCCCGCACGTGACCGCGGCCAGCCTCTTCGACGGGCTGTCCGGTGTGGACGACGACGAGCTGCTGCGCCGCCTCGGCGCCGGCGGCGGCCTGCCGGCCGAGCTGCTGGCGCACCCCGAGCTGGTCGAGCTGCTGCTGCCGCTGCTGCGCGCCGACTTCGGCCGGGTCGACAGCTACCGCTACACCCCGGGCGAGCCGCTGCCGGTGCCGATCGTGGCGTTCAGCGGCCGGCACGACCGCGCCGTCGCCCGGGAGCACAGCGACGCCTGGCGCGAGCACACCGCCGCCGGCTTCACCCTGCACGAGATCGACGGCGGCCACTTCTTCCTCAACGACCGGCTCCCCGAGCTGCTCGCCGCGATCCGCGCCGACCTCGCCGGGGCCGTGGCGGCCGGCCCGGTGCCGGCAGCTGCCGTCGAGTCGGCGGCGACGATCGGGACCGGCTCGGCGGCGGGTGGGCACCGGGTGCCGCTCGGCGACACCGGGTGGTCGGTGTGGCGGGACGCCATCCTGCGTACCACCGGCTTCCCCGCCGACGGCCTGACCATGCTGTCCGCCCCGCAGGCCGCGGCGGCCGCCGACGAGCTGCTGGCCACCGGCGACGGCGCGGAGCGGTTCGACAAGGAGTTCGCCGAGGCGGTGACGGCGACCGGGCGCCGGCTCACCGAGCTGGCCGCCGAACCGCTGCTGCGGGAGGCGGTCACCTGGCAGAACCGGGGTGCCGTGGTCGCGCTGGACGGCCTGGCGGGCGGCGGCCCCGACCCGGCCCGCAACGTGCGGCGGCGGGACCGCGAGCGCGCCCTGCTGAAGTACTGGCAGCGGTACTGCGGCAAGAACGAGACGGTCGGCTTCTTCGGCCCGAGCTGCTGGGTCACCCTCGACCCGGCGCGCCCGGAGACCGCCGACGTGCGCCCCGGCCCGGGCCTGACCCGGCGCCGCTGGGTGTGGTTCGAGTCCTGGGCGCTCAGCGCCTACGCCGAGCGGATCGGCCGGGACGTGGCGGTGCGCAGCTGGTGGGCGCCGATGCTCTGCCCGCAGCTGAGCCTCGCCGACCGCACGGTCCGCCGGCCGGGCCGGCCGCCGGTGTCGCTCACCCCGGTGGAGGCGGCGCTGCTGGCCGCCGCCGACGGCCGGCGCCCGGCCCGCGAGCTGGTCGCCGACCCGGCGATCGGGTTGCGCCGGCCGGAGGACGGCTACGCGCTGCTGGACCGGCTCGTTGAGCGCGAGCTGATCACCTGGGACGCGGCGCTGCCGGTGAGCCCGGACGCCGAGGACGTGCTGCGGCGGCGGATCGAGGCGATCGGCGACGAGGCCGCCCGGCTGGGTGCCCGCGCCGGCTTCGACCAGCTGTGCGCCGCCCGGGACGCGGTGGCCGCCGCGGCCGGCGACCCGGAGCGGCTGCGCACCGCCCTGGACGCGCTCGACGCGACCTTCACCGAGCTGACCGGCCAGCCCCCGCGCCGTCGCGCCGGTCAGATGTACGCCGGCCGCACCCTCTGCTACGAGGACACCAGCCGCGACCTCGACGTGGTCTTCGGCAAGCCGCTGCTGGACCGGATCGCCGCCCCGCTCGCGGTGCTGCTCCAGGCGGCCCGCTGGCTGGTCGACGCGCTGGAGCGGGCGTACGACGAGGCGTTCCGCGAACTGTACGACGAGCTGCGCGTCGAGGCGGGCGGCGGAACGGTCGCCCTGGCCGACCTGTGGTTCCTGGCGCAGGGCCTGTTCTGGGGCGACGGTGCGCGGCCGGTCGACGCGGTCGCCGCCGAGTTCGCCGACCGCTGGGCCGGACTGTTCGGCCTCGCCGCGCTGCCGCCCGGGACGACCGAGATCCGGCTGCCGGTGGCCGATCTGGCCGCCCGGGTCGCCGAGGTCTTCCCCGCCGTGCGGCCGGCCTGGCCCAACGCCCGGCTGCACAGCCCCGACCTGCAGATCTGCGCCGCCGACGCGGAGGCGCTGGCGCGCGGCGACTTCACCGTGGTCCTCGGCGAGCTGCACGCCGCCTGGGCGTCCTTCGACTGCCAGGTCTTCACGCCGTCACACCCGGACGTGGGCCGGCTGCGCGACGCGCTGACCGAGGACCTCGGCGAGCGGCGGATCCGGCTGCTCGTCCCGACCGACTGGCCCCGGCGCACCAGCCGGGTCGCCGAGGCGCTCACCGGGCCGACCGACCGGCAGCTGGCCTTCGCGCCCGCGCCCGGCGCCGACCCCGACCGGGTGCTGCCCACGGTCGACCTGACCGTCGCCGAGGAGGGCGGCCGGCTGGTCGCCACCGCCCCGGACGGGGAGCGCTGGACGCTGCCCGAGATCTTCTCCCCGCTGCTCAGCGCGCACGCCGTCGACGGGTTCAAGCTGGTCAGCCCAGCGCCGTACACGCCCCGGATCACGGTCGGCGAGCTGGTGCTGGCGCGGCAGACCTGGCGTACCACGGTCGGCGCGAGCGGGCTCGCCGCCGTCACCGGCGAACGGGAACGGTTCCTCGCGGTCCGGGAGTGGCGCCGCCGCCTCGGGCTGCCCGAGCAGGTCTACGTGAAGCTCGGCACCGAGACCAAGCCCTGCTTCGTGGACCTCAGCAGCCCGGCGTTCAGCGCCATGTTCTGCGCGATGGTGCGGGCCGCCCGCACCGACGGCGGCGACGACGTCTCGCTGATGGTCAGCGAGATGCTGCCCACGGTCGGGGACGCCTGGGTGCCCGACGCGGCCGGCCGGCGCTACTTCAGCGAGCTGCGGCTGCACATCGTGGACGCCGACGGGGAGGACGCCCGATGAACGAGCGTCAGCGAGTGAATTGTTGGTGCAGCGCGTTGGTGCCTCATGGCGGCGCGGAGCGAAGCGGAGTGCTGTCATGAGCCACCGGATCCCGCTCGGCGACACCGGCTGGTCGGTGTTCCGCGACGTCGTCCTGCGTACCGCCGGCTTCCCGGCGGCCGGGCTGGCCGCCTTCGCCGCGCCCGAGGCGGCTGCCGCCGCCGACGCCCTGCTCTCCGGCGAGGGCGAGGCGGACACGTTCGACAAGGCGTTCGCGGCGGCGCTGGCGGACGGCTCCGAGGTGGCCAACCAGATCGCCGCCGACCCGCTGCTGCGCGAGGCGGTCACCTGGCAGAACGCGGAGATGCTGATCGCGCTGGACGGCCTGCTGCGCACCGACCCGGCCGTCCGCAACGTCCGCCGCCGCAAGCGCGAGCTGAGCCTGCTGCGCTACTGGCAGCGCTACTGCGGCAAGGCGGAGACGATCGGGTTCTTCGGCCCGGTCTGCTGGGGCCGCCTCGACCCCGACGAGCCGGCCACCCGGCTGCGGCCGGGGCCGGCGCTGGTGTCCCGGCGCGAGGTCCACTTCGAGGCGTGGGCGCTGATCGCGTACGCCGACCGGCTCGCCGACGACCTGGCCGTGCGGCGCTGGTGGGCGCCGACGCTGCCGCCGCACCTGAGCCTCTCCGACCGGCAGGTCACCCGCCCGCTGCTCCCGCCGACCGAGCTGACCGGCGCGGAGGCGCGGCTGCTCGCCGCCTGCGACGGGCGCACCCCGGCGGTCACCCTGGTGGAGCGCCTGCTCGCCGGCGGGGAGGCCGGGCTGCGCAGCGCCGACGACGGCTACCTGCTGCTCGACCGGCTGGTGGACCGGAGCCTGCTGACCTGGGACGCCGGCCTGCCGGTCAGCCCGGACGCCGAGCGCGTGCTGGGGGAGCGGATCGAGGCCATCGGCGACGCGTCCGTCCGCGCCGAGGTGGCGGCCGGGTTCGACCGGTTGCGCGCGGCGCGCGACGCGGTGGCCGCGGCGGCCGGGGACCCGGACCGGCTCGGCGCCGCGCTGGCCGCGCTGAACGCCGAGTTCACCGCCGTCACCGGCCGGCCCGCCACCCGCCAGGCCGGGCAGATGTACGCCGGTCGCACGGTGCTCTACGAGGAGACCGCCCGCGACCTGGACTTCACGGTCGGCTCCCGGGTGCTGGACACGCTGGCCGAGCCGCTGGCGATCGTGCTGACGGCCGCGCGCTGGCTGACCGCCGAGGTCGGTGCCGCCTGCGAACGGCTCTTCGCGGAGCTGCACGCCGAGCTGCGCGGCGACGGGCCGGTGCGGCTGGCCGACATCTGGGCCCTGGCCCAGGGGCTGCTGCTGGCCCCGGACGGCCCGATCGCCCAGGCCGGCGCCGGGCTGACGGCCCGCTGGGCGGAGCTCATCGGCCTGGACGCGGTGGCCCCGGGGCAGGCCGAGCTGCGGCTGCGCAGCGCCGACCTGACCGAGCGGGCCCGCGCCCTGTTCGCCGCCGACCGTCCCGGCTGGCCGTCCGCCCGGATCCACAGCCCGGACGTGCAGATCGCCGCCGCCGGGCTGGACGCCCTCAACCGGGGCGACTTCCTGCTCGTCCTCGGCGAGCTGCACCCGGCCTACGTCCCGTTCGACAGCGCGGTGCTGACCCCGTTCCACCCCGACCAGCCGTCGCTGCGGGCCGCGCTGGACGCCGAACTCGGGCCGGCCCGGGCGCGGGTGCTCTACCCGGAGAGCTTCCCGCGGATGACGACCCGCATCACGTACGCCCTCAACGGTCCCCGGGACCGCCAGTTCGGCATCGACACGGCCCGGGGCGCCGACGTCGACCGGCTGGTCCGAGCCACCGAGGCACGGGTGGAGAACGACGGCGGCGAGTGGCTCGCGGTGCTGCCGGACGGCACCCGCTGGCCGCTGATGGAGATCTTCGCCAACCTGCTCGGCGCGTTGCTGCTGGACACCTTCAAGCTCCTCGCGCCGGCCCCGCACACGCCTCGGATCACCATCGACCGGCTGGTCGTGGCGCGGCGGACCTGGCGGACGACGGCGGCGGAGACCGGCCTGGCCGGCATCACCGGCGAGGCCGAGCGGTTCCTCGCCGTACGCCGGTGGCGGGCGGGTCTCGGGCTGCCCGAGCGGGTGTTCGTCAAGGTGGGCACCGAGATCAAGCCCTGCTACGTCGACCTCACCGCCCCGCTGCACGCGCAGTCCCTCTGCGCCATGGTCGACGCCGCCGCGAAGAGCGGCCCCGACGTCACCGTGACGGTCGGCGAGCTGCTGCCGGACCCGGCGGACGCCTGGGTGACCGACGCGCGGGGACGCGGCTACGTCAGCGAGCTGCGGTTGCAGATCACCGATCCAGTGAGCTACCGGGGAGAGAACGGGTGACCGACATCCTGTCCACCAGCGCCGTCCACGGGGAGACCCTGCCGTGGCCGGACGCGACGCTGGCCGAGCTGATCGCCGCCCAGGCCGCCCGGACCCCGGACGCGGTCGCCGTGCGCCAGTGGGACACCCGGCTCACCTACGCCGAGCTGGTCGGCCGGGCGGCCGGGGTGGCCGCCGCGCTGCGCGGGCGCGGTGTCGGCCGGCAGACG
This sequence comes from Micromonospora sp. NPDC000121, assembly GCF_042899165.1. NCBI lineage: Bacteria > Bacillati > Actinomycetota > Actinomycetes > Micromonosporales > Micromonosporaceae > Micromonospora > Micromonospora sp. NPDC000121. Next base: position 42,200 of record NZ_JBIAZP010000014.1, on the reverse strand, counting down.
CGGGTCGGCGTCTGCGGAGCCCGCAACCCCGACCTCGTCGCCACCGTGCTCGGGGTGCTCTTCGCCGGCGGCTGCTTCGTGCCGCTGGAGCCGGGCGGCCCCCGCCGGCGGCTGCGGGAGATGGTCGCCGACGCGGGGGTGTCCGTGGTGGTCGGCGACGCCGCCGTGGCCGAGTTCGGCGACGTGCCGGGCGTCGAGGCGCTCGGGCTGCCCGGGCCGGCGCCGCTGGCCGCCTGCCCGGCCCGCCCCGGCGACCCCGCGTACGTGCTGTTCACCTCAGGCTCCACCGGCCGCCCCAAGGGGGTGGTCGTCACCCACCGGAGCGTGGTCGAGTTCGTCACCGGCTGCGCCGCGGTGACCGGCGCCGACGCCGGCGTACGCAGCCTCGGCTACGCCTCGCTCAGCTTCGACGCGGCGATCATCGACCTCTTCGTGCCGCTGCTGCTCGGCGGCGCCGTCCAGCTCGTCGGCGCCGACGACCGGGCCGACCCGGTGCGGCTGGCCCGGTTCATCGCCGCGCACGAGGTGAACTGGGGACTCCTCACCCCGACCGTGCTGTCCATGCTGGACCCGGCGGAGCTGCCCGCCTGGCGGGTGGTGCTCTGCGGCGCCGAGGCGGTGCCGGCCGAGCTGGCCGCCCGCTGGGCCCCCGGCCGGCTCTTCGTCAACGCCTACGGCCCGACCGAGGCCACGGTGATGGCGGTCAGCGGCGAGCTGACCGGTGCCGAGACCGACCCGGTGCCGATCGGCCGCCCGGTCCCCAACCACCGCGTGTACGTGGTCGACGCCGGGCTGCGCCCGGTGCCGCCGGGGGAGGCCGGCGAGCTGCTGATCGGCGGTCCCGGGCTGGCCGACGGCTATCTCGGCCGGCCCGGCCTGACCGCCGAGCGGTTCGTCCCCGACCCGTTCGGCGAGCACCCGGGGCAGCGGCTCTACCGCACCGGCGACCTGGCCCGGCAGGAGCCCGACGGCCGGCTGGTCTACCTCGGCCGCATCGACCGGCAGGTCAAGATCCGGGGCCAGCGGATCGAGCTGGGCGAGGTGGAGGCCGTGCTGGCCGGCCTGCCCGGCGTGCGGCAGGTCGCCGTGGAGGCCGTCCCCGGCCCGGCCGGCACCGAGCTGGTCGCCTTCCTCACCCCGGCCGACGCGCCCGACGACGAGCGGCTCCGGGCGTACGCCCTGCCCCGGCTGACCGCCGCGATGCTGCCGACCCGGGTGCTGCGCCGCGACGCCCTGCCGGTCAGCCCGACCACCGGCAAGCTGGACCGGCCGGCGCTGCGTGCGCTGGCCGCCACCGCCGAGGTCCCGGCCCCGGCCGGGCCCGTCGACGCCGACGAGCCGCTCGCGGCGGCGGTGGCCCGGATCTGGGGCCGGCTGCTCGGCGGGACGCCCACCCCGGAGACCGACTTCCTCGCCGCCGGCGGCAACTCCATCGCCGCGATGCGCCTGGTCGCCGCGCTCCGGGCCGAGCTGGGCCGGCACGTCGAGACCCGGGACGTGTTCACCGGGCGCACCCTGGCCGGCCTGGTGGAGCGGGTCACCGCCGCCGTCCCGACCGACGGCGACGGGCTGACCACCGGCAACCCGCCCACCCTCTCCGCGCCGCAGCGCCGGCTCTGGTTCGTCGACCAGCTCGCCCCCACCAGCGCCCCCTACAACATCGCGGTGGCGCACCGGCTGCGCGGCCCGCTGGACACCGCCGCCCTCGGGGCGGCGCTGCGGGCGGTCGCCGAACGGCACGACGTGCTGCGCTGGCGCATCCCGCAGACCGCCGGCGTGCCGTACGCGGTCCGCGAGGAACCGACCGACGTGGCCGTCCCGGTGGTCGACCTGACCGGCAGCGCCGACGCCGAGGCGGAGCTGGCCGGGATGCTCGCCGCCGGGGCGGCGCACTCCTTCGACCTGGCCACCGGGCCACCCTGGCAGGTGACCGTCTACCGGCTCGGGCCGGACGAGCACGTCCTGGCGATCACCCTGCACCACGCGGTCTTCGACGGCTGGTCCGAGAAGCCGCTCTACGACGACCTCGCGGCGGCGTACGACCGGGCGCTGGTGGGCGGCAGCCCGACGCTGCCCGCGCTGCCCGCCACGTACGCCGACTACGCCGTCTGGCGGGCGGAGCGGGACCGGCATCGCGGCGCCACAGACCTGGACTGGTGGGTGGCGCACCTGCGCGACGTGCCCACCGTGCTGGACCTGCCCCGCGACCGGCCCCGGCCGGCGGTGGCCACCTACGCCGGCGCCGAGGCGGCGGCGTGGCTGCCCGAGGCGTGCGACCGCGGGGTGCGGGAGCTGGCCGAGCGGCGCGGCAACACCGTGGCGGCGGTGCTGCTGGCCGGCTTCGGCGAGCTGCTGCGCCGGCTCACCGGCCGCGACGACCACGTGGTCGGCGCCGTCGTCGCCGACCGCCGGCTGGCCGCGTTCGACGACGTGGTGGGCTTCTTCATCGACACCGTGCCCGTGCGGGTGCGCGGCGGCGCGGCCAGCTTCGCCGAGCTGGTCGACCGGTGCGCCGGCGAGCTGCACGAGGCGACCGCCCACCCCGGCGCCCCGCTGGAGCGGATCGTCGAGGCGCTCGCCGTGGGCCGGGACACCTCCCGCGCGCCGCTGGTGCAGGTGCTGTTCAACGTGCTCAACTTCGCCCCGCCCCGGCTGGCGCTGACGGGCCTGGACACCGAGCCGGTCGCGGTGCCCAAGCCCGGCTCGCCCTTCGACATCACCGTCTACGTCGTGGAGCGGGCCGGCCGGTACGGCGTCGAGGTGGTCTACAACCCGGACCTCTTCGACGCCGGCCGGATCGACGACCTGCTGGCGGACCTGGCCGCCCTCGTCGGCGCGCTGGTCGCCGCGCCGGACACGCCGGCCGACCGGGTGGCCACCGAGCTGCCCCGCCCGACGGTGGCCACGCCCCAGCTCGGCGCGATGACCGTCGCCGCCGGCGAGGCGCCGCGCGGCGTGCTGCCGGCCGGCCCGGACGGGCTGACCGACACCGAGGAGCTGATCGCCGGGATCTGGCGCGAGGTCCTCGAACGCGACCAGGTCGGGGTCACCGACAACTTCTTCGACATCGGCGGGCACTCGATGGCGCTGGCCGCCGTGCACGCCCGGCTCACCGCCGCCACCGGCCGCTCGATCAAGATGCTCGACCTCTTCCGCCACCCCACCATCCGGGCGCTCGCCGCCAGCCTCGACGGCGCCGCCGACCGGCCGGAGCTGGCCCGCGCCGCGCTGCGCGCCGCCGCCCGACGCAGTCGTACCCGCCGCAACCCACCCCGCCGCCCCGGCGGCACCGCGTGACGAAGGACAGCCTGATGAGCAACCCGACCGCAACCGACCTCCCCGAGGGCGACGGCATCGAGCCGATCGCCATCGTCGGGCTGGCCGCCCGCCTGCCCGGCGCGGCCGACGTGAACGAGTTCTGGCGCAACCTGGTCGACGGGGTCGAGTCGGCCACCGAGCTGACCCGGGAGGAGCAGATCGCCCGCGGCGCCACCGCCGACGAGGTCGACGACCCGGGCTGGGTCAACCGCGCCCCGCTCGTCGACGGGTACGACGAGTTCGACGCCGGGCTGTTCGGCATGACCGCCCGCGAGGCGGAGATCACCGACCCGCAGCACCGGCTGTTCCTGGAGTCCTGCTACACCGCGTTGCAGGACGCCGGCTACGACCCGACCCGCTACGACGGCTCGATCGGCGTGTACGCCGGCACCGGCGGCAACACCTACCTGCACCGCTTCGTGCTGCGCAACAAGCGGGTCGGCGGCAACCTCCACGGCACCGTCTCGCTGGCCACCGGCAACTCCCCGAACTACGTGGCCACCAACGTGTCGTACCGGCTGGACCTGCGCGGGCCGAGCATGACCGTGCACACGGCCTGCTCCACCTCGCTGGTCGCGTTCCACCTGGCCTGCGAGGCGCTGCGCAACGGCGAGTGCGACATGGCCCTCGCGGGCGGCGTCAACATCGAGCTGCCGCACGTCGGCTACCTGGGCATGGACGGGTTCACCTCGCCCGACGGCCGGTGCCGCCCGTTCGACGCGGACGCGAACGGCACGGTCTGGGGCAGCGGCGCGGGGGTGACCCTGCTCAAGCGGCTCTCCGACGCGATCGCCGACGGCGACGCGATCCGCGCCGTGGTCCTCGGCAACGCGATCAACAACGACGGCGCCGGCAAGGTCGGCTTCACCGCCCCGAGCGTCGACGGGCAGATGGAGGCGATCGCCCAGGCCGTCGCGATGGCCGACGTGGACCCGCGCACCATCAGCTACGTCGAGGCGCACGGCACCGGCACCGCGATGGGCGACCCGATCGAGATCGCCGCGCTCTCCGCCGTCTACACGAAGGACACCGACGAGCGGGGCTGGTGCGGCATCGGCTCGGTGAAGTCCAACATCGGCCACCTCAGCCAGCCCTCCGGCATCGTCAGCGTGATCAAGACGGTGCTCGCCATGGAGCACGGGCTCATCCCGCCGACCATCAACTACGAGACGCCGAACCCGGCGATCGAGTTCGCCGACACCCCGTTCTACGTGGCGAACACGCTGACCAAGTGGGACACCGACGGCACGCCCCGCCGCGCCGGGGTCAGCTCGTTCGGCATCGGCGGCACCAACGCGCACGTGGTGCTGGAGCAGGCGCCGGCCGCGTACCGGGAGCGGCGGGTCCGCCCGGCGCAGCTGCTGCACGTCTCGGCGAAGACGGCCGGCGCGCTGGAGACGGCGGTGCAGCGGCTCGCCGAGCACCTGGAGTCCGCCACCGACCGGGGGCCGGAGCACCTCGCCGACGTCGCGCACACCCTGCGCGTCGGCCGCCAGCAGTACCCGCACCGCGTCGCCGTGGTCGCCACCGACCTGGCCGACGCGGTCGCCGCGCTGCGCACCAAGCGCCGCCGGCAGGCCGGCGTGGTCGAGGGCCCGGCGCCCCGGACGGCGTTCCTCTTCTCCGGCCAGGGCTCGCAGTACGCCGGGATGGGCGCGCAGCTCTACGCCGAGGAGCCTGGCTTCGCGGCGGTCGTGGACGAGTGCGCCGAGCTGCTCCGCCCCGAGCTGGGCCTGGACATCCGCGACCTGATCCTCGGCCGCGACCCCGAGGCGGGGGAGAAGCTCACCGAGACCCGCTACACCCAGCCCGCCCTGTTCGTCGTCGAGTACGCCCTGGCCGTGCTCTGGCAGTCCGCCGGCGTGCGGCCGGCCGCGATGATCGGCCACTCGATCGGCGAGTACGTCGCCGCGACGGTGGCCGGGGTGCTGAGCCTGCCCGACGCGCTGCGGGTGGTCGCCGCCCGGGGCCGGCTGATGCAGTCCGTCGCGCCGGGGTCGATGCTCGCCGTGCCGCTGGACGAGTCGGTGGTCGCCGAGCGGCTGCCCGAGGGGGTGGCCATCGCCACCGTCAACGGCCCGGGCACCTGCGTGGTGGCGGGCCCGAGCGACGCGGTCGCCGCCTTCGCCGACACGGTCGGCGCCAAGACCAAGGCGCTGCGGACCTCGCACGCCTTCCACTCGCCGATGATGGACCCCGTCCTCGCCGAGTTCACCGCCCTGATGTCGACGGTGACGCTGCGGCCGCCGGCCGTCCCGTTCCTGTCCAACGTGACCGGCACCTGGATCACCGAGCAGCAGGCCACCGACCCGGCGTACTGGGCGGCGCACCTGCGCCAGCCGGTGCGCTTCGGCGCCTGCGTGGCCACCCTGCTCGCCGAGGGCACGTGGTCGCTGGTGGAGTGCGGCCCGGGCCGCCAGCTGGCGAACCTGGCCCGGATGCAGGTGGCCAAGGCGTCCGAGGCGCAGCGCAAGCTCGTCCCGCTGGGCAGCCTGCCCGGCCCCGGCGAGCCCACCGGCGACCTGGCCACCCTGCTCGGCACGGCCGCGGCGCTGTGGTGCGCCGGCACGCCGGTGCGGCTGGGCTCCGACCCGGACGCGCGGCGGGTGCCGCTGCCGACGTACCCGTTCGAGCGCCGCCGCTACTGGGTCGACCCGGACACGGTGCAGGCCGGCGCCGCCGCGCCGGTCGAGACCGGGCCCCGGCCGCTGCCCGAGTGGTTCGCGGTGCCGGTGTGGCGGCAGGCGGCCCCCGAGCCGCGGGCCACGCCGCTGGGCCGCTGCCTGGTCCTCGTCGACGGCCCGCGCGGCGACGCGCTGGTCGAGGCGCTGCGGGCCGCCGGGGAGCAGCCGCTGACGGTACGCCCCGGCGACGGCTTCGCCGCCGAGACCGACGGCTGGCGGCTGCGCCCGGGCGTCCGGGACGACTACGACGCGCTGGTCGCCGCCCTCGCCGCGGACGGCGTGCCGGCCCGGCTGGTGCACGCGTTCGCCCTCGACGGCGAGCCGGCCGGCGCCGACATCGCAGCCACCTGGGCCGCCCAGGACCGGGGCTTCTTCAGCGCGCTGCACCTGGTGCAGGCCCTGGCGGGCGCCGGCCTGACCGCCGAGGAGGGCGCGTACACCCTGGACCTTGTCACCGCCGGCATCGGCGACGTGACCGGCGCCGACCTGACCCGGCCGGAGCACGCCACCCTGGCCGGCCTGGCCCGGGTGCTGCCCGCCGAGGTCCCCGGCCTGACCGTCCGGCTGCTCGACGCCGGCCCCGCCGACGCGGGCGAGCGGGCCCTCGTGGCCGAGCTGCGCCGCCCGGTCGACCCGGAGCGGCCCGAGGTGACGCTGCGCGGCGGACGCCGCTGGGTGACCGGCTACGAGCAGGTCACCGTCGACGCCGAGGGCGAGCCGGGGGCGCTGCGCGAGGGCGGCCGGTACGTCATCACCGGCGGCCTCGGCGGCATCGGCATCACCCTGGCCGAGGACTTCGCCACCCGGGCCCGGGCGAAGCTGGTGCTGCTGGCCCGCTCCGGGCTGCCCGCCCGCGAGGAGTGGGACGACCACCTGGCCGTGCACGGCGGCGACCGGGCCGGCCGGGCGATCGCCGCGATCCGCCGGATGGAGGCCGCCGGCGCCGAGGTGCTGGTGCTCGCCGCCGACGTCACCGACCCCGCCGACCTGGCCCGCGTGCGGGCCGAGGCCGAGCGGGCGTACGGGGGGATCGACGGCATCGTGCACGCGGCCGGCCTGGCCGGCGGCGGCATGGCCGAGATCAAGGAGCGGGCCGAGGCGGAGCGGGTGCTCGCGCCGAAGCTCGCCGGCACCCTCGCCCTGGCGCGGGTCTTCGGCGACCTGCCGCTGGACTTCGTGGTGCTCTGCTCCTCGGTCACCGCGGTGATCGGCGGCTTCGGCCAGGTCGACTACTGCGCGGCGAACAACTTCCTCGACGCGTACGCCCGGGCCGGCGCCGGCTTCGCCGCGCCCGTGGTGTCGCAGAACTGGGGCGGCTGGGCCGAGGTGGGCATGGCCGTGGAGACCAACGTCCCCGCCGGCTTCCGGGCCGCCGGGCGGGACACGGTCGCCTCCCCGGTGGACCACCCGGTGCTCACCACGAAGGTCACCGGCCCGGACGGCACCGTGCTGCACGGCCTGGTCTCCGCCACCAGCCACTGGCTCCTCGACGAGCACCGCATCGGCGGGGTGCCCGTGGTGCCGGGCACGGCCCACCTGGAGTCCGTCCGCGCGGCGGTGACGGCCGCGCTGCCCGCCCCGGCCGGGGACGCCGCCGTGGAGCTGCGCGACGTGGTGTTCCTGGAGCCGTTCTCGGTGCCGGACGGCACCGTCGCCCAGTACCGGGTGGAGCTGACGCCCGCCGAGGACGGCGTCGACTTCGCCGTGTCCAGCCTCGCCGCCGGCCAGTCCCGCACCCACGTGCGCGGGTCGGCGGGCTGGACGGTCGAGCCGGCCCCGCCCGCGGGGCAGCCGGCCGTGACGGGCCGCCGGGTCGACGACGACTCGTCGTTCGGCCGCGGGCGCACCAGCATGCTGACCTTCGGGCCGCGCTGGGCCGCGCTGCGCGAGCACCACCTCGGCGACGGCGAGGAACTGGCCCGCATCGAGGCCCCCGCCGAGGCGCTCGGGGACCTGCCGTCGTGGGGCCTGCACCCGGCGCTGCTGGACGTGGCGACCGCGTTCGGCCGCGGCCAGGGCGCCGGCACCTACCTGCCGCTGTCCTACGGGCGGATCGTCGTGCGCGGGTCGCTGCCGGCGCGGTTCCACAGCCACCTGCGGCACCGGGACAGCGCCACCGCCGAGGTGGTCGCCGCCGACCTGTCGCTGCGTGACGCCGACGGCCGGGAGCTCGTCGCCATCAGCGACTTCGTGCTGCGGCGGGTCGACCAGGGCGCGGTGACCGGCGGGCTGGCCGCCGCGCCGGAGGCGGACCCGGCGGCGACCTCCGCCGGACCGACCGAGGACATCCGGCCGGTGGACGGGGTGGAGGCGTTCCGGCGCAGCCTCACCGCCGGGCTGGGTGCCCAGGTCGTCATCACCACCCGGACGGTGGCGGACATCCGCAGCCGCGCCGGTCGGGTGACCACGGAGAGCCTGGAGAACGAGCCGGAGGCGACCTCCTCGGCGCCGTCCGGCACCGGCGGCGGCTCGGCCGCGCCCCGCACCGAGTTGGAGATGACCATCGCCCGGGTCTGGCAGGACGGGCTCGGCGTGGCCGAGGTCGGCGTCGACGACGACTTCTTCGCCCTCGGCGGCAACTCGCTGGTGGCGGTGCAGCTGATCGCCGCGATGCGCAAGGCGACCGGGGTGCGGCTGCCGATGCGCAGCCTCTTCGAGACGCCCACCGTGGCCGGCATCGCGGCGCGGATCGAGGAGATGCGGGCCGCCGCCCCCGCCGACGAACCGGCCGCGCCGACCAGCCCCACCATCCCGCGGCTGCCCCGCGCGTGACGACGAGCGACAAACAGGAGTGAGGAAGCAATGAGCGACACGATCGCCACGCTGCCGGTGGTCGTCGAGAACGACGGCCGGGAGTTGACCGAGCTGATCGCCGCCCGCCGCGCGGAACTGCGCGCGAGCCTCGTGGAGCACGGCGGGCTGCTGTTCCGCGGGTTCGACGTCGGCGGCGTCGAGGGCTTCGACCGGGTGGTCCGGGCGCTGTCCGGCGAGCCGCTGGTCTACACCGAGCGCTCGTCGCCCCGGCACGCCATCGCCGGCCGGGTCTACACCTCGACCGACTACCCGCCGGACGAGGAGATCTTCCTGCACAACGAGAACTCGTACCAGGCCCGCTGGCCGCTGACGCTGTTCTTCTACTGCATCACCCCGCCGCTGACGCAGGGCGCGACGCCGCTCGCCGACGTCCGCCGCGTGTACGCCGAGATCGACCCGGCGGTCCGCGAGGAGTTCGTCCGCCGCCGCTGGATGCTGGTGCGCAACTTCCACGGCGACTTCGGCACCCCCTGGCAGCACGTGTTCAACACCGAGGACCGCGCCGAGGTCGAGGCGTACGCGGCGGCGAACCGGATCGAGCTGGAGTGGCAGGGCAAGGACGGGCTGCGCACCCGGGCGGTGCGGGACGTCGTGCATTACCGCCCCGGCTCGGACACCCCCCGCTGGTTCAACCACGCCACGTTCTTCCACCTCAGCACCCTGCCGAAGGACTACCAGGAGGGGCTGCTGGCCATGTTCGGCCCCGAGGGGCTGCCGTCGAACACCTACTACGGCGACGGCGGCGAGATCCCCGCCGACGTGATGGACCACCTGCGGGCCGCGTACCGGGCGGCCAGCGTCCGCTTCGACTACCAGCGCGACGACGTGCTGGTGGTGGACAACATGACCGCCGCGCACGGGCGGGAGCCGTTCACCGGCCCCCGCAAGATCGCCGTCGCGATGGCCGAACCGCACACCCCCGAGAGCGCTGGAGAGAAGTGATGGCCGAAACCCGATTCCTGGTCGTCCGCAACGACGAGGAGCAGTACTCGATCTGGTCGGCCGACCGCGACCTCCCGGCGGGCTGGCACGAGGCCGGCTTCGCCGGCACCCGCGAGGAGTGCCTCGCACACATCGACACCGTGTGGACGGACATGCGTCCGCGTTCCGTGCGGGAGGCCAGCCGGTGAGCGCGAGGAGTGCAGCGGAGCGGAGCCCCGCAGTCGCGAACGAAGGATGGCAACGGTGAGCGCGAGGAGTGCAGCGGAGCGGAGCCCCGCAGTCGCGAACGAAGGGGGGCAACGATGAGTGCCGCGCGGGAGTGGACCTTCCCGGCCTCCTACGCCCAGGAGCGGGTGTGGATGGCCAACCAGCTCGACACCGACTCGCCCGTCTACAACGTCTCCAACCCGTGGCGCTTCGCTACCGGGATCACCCCGGAGCAGGCCAACGACGTGTTCGGCCGGGTCGTCGCCCGGCACGAGTCCCTTCGTACCCACCTGCGGATGGACGACGGCACCCTCACCCAGGTGGTCCGCGCGGCCGAGCCGGTCGCGCTGCCGGTCGACGACCTGCGCGGCCTCGCCGCGCCGGAGCGCGACGAGAGGGTGACGGCACTGCTGAGCGGGCTGGCCCGCACGCCGATCCCGCTGGACGCGCCGCCGCCGTGGCGGGCCCGGCTGGTCCGGCTCGCCGACGACGAGGTCGCGCTGCTGTTCGTGGTGCACCACGCGTTCTTCGACAGCCAGTCGGCGGTGGTGTTCACCGACGAGCTGGCCGCGTTCAGCCGGGCCGCGCTGACCGGCGCGCCCGCCGACGTGCCCGAGCTGCCCATCCAGTACGCCGACTTCGCGGTCTGGCAGCGTGACCAGCTCACCGGCGCGGAACTGGACCGGCAGCTCGCCTTCTGGCGGGGCCACCTGGCGGGCGCGCCGCCGGTGACCGCCCTGCCGCTGGGCCGGCCGCGCCCGGCGCAGCTCGGCTTCGCCGGTGACGAGGTGCGCTTCGACCTGCCCGACGGCCTGCTCGACCGGGTCGGTCAGCTCGCCACCGGCTCCGCAGCCACCCCGTACATGGTGCTGCTGGCCGCGTTCACCGCGCTGCTGTCCCGGATCTCCGGCGACGACGACGTGGTGGTGGGCGTCTCCACCGCCGGCCGGGACACCGCCGAGCTGACCCCGTTGATCGGCATGTTCGTCAACCCGGTCGCGCTGCGCTGCGACCTGACCGGCGACCCCACCTTCGCCGAGCTGCTGGGCCGGGTGCGCGGCGGGCTGGTCGACGCGATGGAGCACGGCTCGACCCCGTTCCAGAAGATCGTCGAGACGATCGCCCCGCAGCGGGACCCGTCGGTGCAGCCGATCTTCCAGACCGCGCTGAACTTCATCCCGGACTCGGGGCTCGACGCGGTGGAGCTCGGCACCACCAAGGACGACCTGGCGTTCGACATCACCACCGGCCCCAGTCGGCTGGTCTACCGCACCGCGCTGTTCGACCGGGCCACCGCCGAGGCGGTCGTCGCCCGGTACGTCCGGCTGCTCGCCGCGGCCGTCGCCGACCCGGCCCAGCGGATCTCCGCCCTGCCGCTGCTCGACGACGCCGAGCGGACCCAGGTGCTGTCGGGCTGGAACGACACCGCGCACGAGGTGCCGGCGTCCACCCTGGTCGCCGAGTTCGAGCGGCAGGCGGCGGCCACCCCGACCGCGCCCGCCCTGGTCCGCGACGGCGTCACACTGACGTACGCCGAGCTGAACGCCGCCGCGAACCGGCTCGCCCGGACGCTCGTGGCGCGGGGCGCCGGGCCGGACGCCCGGGTCGCGCTGGCCCTGCCGCGCTCCGTGGAGCTGGTGGTGGCGATCCTCGCGGTGCTCAAGTCCGGTGCCGCGTACGTGCCGGTGGACACCGGCTACCCGGCCGGGCGGATCGCCTATCTGCTGGAGGACTCCGAGCCGGCCCTGGTGCTGGCCACCGGCGAGACCGCCGGGCTGGTGCCGGCGGGCGCGCTGGTGCTCGACGGCCCGGTCGACGGCGACGACGGCGACCTCACCGACGCCGACCGGATCGCCCCGCTGCGCCCCGGGCACCCGGCGTACGTGCTCTACACCTCCGGCTCCACCGGCCGGCCGAAGGGCGTGGTGGTGGAGCACCGGGCGGTCACGGCCTACCTGGCCTGGGCCCGGGACACCTACCCGGGGCTGGCCGGCACGGCGCTGCTGCACTCGCCGGTGTCGTTTGACCTGACCGTCACCGGGCTGCTCGGCCCGCTCACCGCCGGCGGCACCGTCCGGCTCGCCGCCATCGACGAGGCCGCGGCCCGCGTCGGCGACCGGCCGGCGTTCCTCAAGGTCACGCCGAGCCACCTGCCGCTGCTCGACGCCGAGCTGTCGCCGACGACCGACCTGGTGATCGGCGGCGAGGCGTTGACGGCGGAGCAGCTCGCCGACTGGCGGGCCGCCCACCCGGGCGTCGCCGTGATCAACGAGTACGGCCCGACCGAGGCGACCGTCGGCTGCGTGGCCGCCCGGGTCGCGCCGGGGGAGGAGCTGCCGGCCGGCGCGGTGTCGATCGGCCGGCCCACCTGGAACACCCGGGTGTACCTGCTCGACGCCGCGCTGAATCCGGTCCCGCCGGGCGTGGCCGGCGAGCTGTACGTCGCCGGTGACCAGCTGGCCCGGGGCTACCTGCGCCGGCCCGGCCTCACCGCGGAGCGCTTCCTGCCCTGCCCGTACGGGCCGCCGGGGGAGCGGATGTACCGCACCGGCGACCTGGCCCGCTGGCGGGCCGACGGCACGCTGGACTACCTCGGCCGCCGCGACAACCAGGTCAAGATCCGCGGCATGCGGATCGAGCTGGGCGAGATCGAGTCGGCCCTGCTGGCCCGGCCGGACGTCCGCGAGGCGGCCGTCGTGGTGCGCACCGACACCGGCGAGCCGACCCTGGTCGGCTACCTCGTCGGCGCGGCCGACGAGGCGGCGCTCGCCGCCGACCTGGCCCGGGAGCTGCCGGCGCACCTGGTGCCGGCGGCGTTCGTCCGGGTCGACGCGCTGCCGCTGACCCCGAACGGCAAGCTGGACGCCGCGGCGCTGCCCGCCCCGGCCGCCGCCCCGGCCGCCGACGCGTTCGTCGCCCCGCGCACCGATGCCGAGGCGCTGGTCGCCGAGGTGTACGCCGAGATCCTCCAAGTGGACAAGGTCGGCGCGCTGGACGACTTCTTCGCCCTGGGCGGCAACTCGCTGCGCGGCATGCGGGCGATGGCCCGGATCCGGGCCGAGGTGGACGTGGACCTGCCGATGCGGGCGCTGTTCAGCACCCCGGTGGTGGCCGACCTGGCCGCCCAGATCGAGCAGCGGATCGCCGCCGAACTCGACGAGCTCTCCGAAGCCGAGGTCGCCGCGCTGCTCGCGGCGGAGAAGGACACTCCCTGATGACCGACGTGAAGGACCCGGCGCGGGACGCGGCCCGCCAGGCGCTCATCGCGCAGCGCCTGCGCAAGCGGCAGGCCGCCACGCCCACCGCCCGGATCACCCCGCGTCCGCCCGACGCCGAGGTGCCGCTGTCGTACGCCCAGGAGCGGGTCTGGTTCATGGACCAGATCGCTCCGGGCGCGGCGGCGTACCACATCGCGGTGCCGCTGCGGGTGCGCGGGCCGCTCGACGTCGCGGCGCTGCGCGCCGCGCTGGCCGGGCTGACCCGGCGACACGAGTCGCTGCGCACCCGGTTCCCGGCCGACGCCGACGGCCGGCCCACGGCGGTGGTCGCCGACTCCGTCGAGGTGCCGCTGACCATCGTGGACGCCCCCGACGAGGCGGCGGCGCAGGCGCTGGTGGACGCCGCCGCCGCCGAACCGTTCGACCTGGCGCGGGGCCCGCTGCTGCGCGCCCTGCTGATCCGGCTGGCCGCCGAGGACCACGTGCTGTTCCTCGGCAAGCACCACATCGTCGGCGACGGCTGGTCGGTCGACGTGCTGTTGCGCGACCTGATCACCCTCTACCGCGGTGGGGAGCCGCCGGCCCTGCCGATCCAGTACGGCGACTTCGCCCACTGGGAGGCCCGGGAGCTCGACGGGCCGGCCGCGCAGGGGCACGTGGAGTGGTGGAAGCAGCGGCTGACCGGGATCACCCCGCTGGAACTCCCGCTGGACCTGCCCCGGCCCGCCACCCAGACCTACGCTGGCGATTTCGTCGAGTTCCGGCTGGACCGGGCCGCCATGGACGGGCTCGCCGCGCTCACCCGCTCCTACGGCGGCACCCTGTTCATGACGCTGCTCGCGGCGTACCAGGTGCTGCTGGCCCGGCACGCCGGTCAGGACGACTTCGCCGTCGGGGCGTCGGTGGCCGGCCGTTCCGCGCCGGAGCTGGAGAACGTGGTCGGCATGTTCATCAACATGCTGCCGATGCGGGCCGAACTGGCCGGCGACCCCACCTTCGCCGAGCTGCTGGAACGCACCCGGCGTGCCGTGCTGGACGGGCTGGAGCACGGCGAGGTGCCGTTCGCCAGGGTGGTGCACGAGCTGGGCCTGCCCCGCGACGTGAGTCGCTCCCCGGTGTTCCAGGCGATGTTCGTGTTGCAGAACTACGAGATCGGCCGGTTCACCCAGGTCTCCGACGCCACCGACGTCACCTTCGACTGGACGCCGATGGAGCTGCGGGCCACCCGGTTCGACTTCGAGTTCCACGCGGTGGAGGTCATCGACGGGCTCTACGGCAAGCTCGTCTTCAACACCGACCTGTTCACCCGCGACACGGTGGAGCGGATGGCGCAGCGGCTCAGCACGCTGCTGCGCGCGGTGGTGGCCGCCCCCGACACCCCGATCTCCGCGCTGGACCTGCTCCCCGCCGACGAGCGGAACCTGCTGGCGGGGTGGAACGCCACCGCCGCCGACTTCCCGGCCACCCAGACGCTGCACGGGCCGATCGAGGAGCGGGCCGCCCGCACCCCCGACGCGGTGGCGGTCACCTTCGAGGGCCGCGCCGTCACGTACGCCGAGCTGAACGCCGCCGCCAACCGGATCGCGCACCGGCTGCGCGCCGCCGGAGTGGGCCCGGAGACCCTGGTCGGGGTCTGCGCGGAGCGCTCGGTGGAGCTGGTCGCCGGGCTGCTCGGTGTGCTCAAGGCCGGCGGGGCCTATCTCCCGCTGGACCCGGAGTACCCGGCCGACCGGCTGTCCTTCATGGTCACCGACGCGGCCGCGCCGGTGGTGCTGGTCCAGGAGCACCTGCGCGACGTGCTGCCGGACACCGGCGCCACGGTCCTCGCCCTCGACGACGAGCGGGTGTGGGCCGACCAGCCGGCGGACGACCCCGCGCCGGTCGTCGGCCCCGGGCACCTGGCGTACGTCATCTACACCTCGGGCTCCACCGGGCGGCCGAAGGGGGTGCCGAACACCCACCGGGGCATCGTCAACCGGCTCGACTGGATGCAGAAGACCTACGGGCTCGGCGCCGACGACGCCGTGCTGCAGAAGACCCCGGCCAGCTTCGACGTGTCGGTGTGGGAGTTCTTCTGGCCGCTGCGCGAGGGCGCCCGGCTGGTGGTCGCCAAGCCCGGCGGGCACAAGGACGCCGGCTACCTGCGCGACCTGCTGGTCGCCGAGCGGGTGACCACCGCCCACTTCGTCCCGTCGATGCTGACCGTCTTCCTCGCCGAGGACGGCGTCGAGGCGGCGACGGCGCTGCGCCGGGTGATCTGCTCGGGCGAGGAGCTGCCGCTGGCCTCGGCGCTGGACTTCACCGCCCGGCTGCCGTGGTGCGGGCTGCACAACCTGTACGGCCCGACCGAGGCGGCCATCGACGTCAGCTCCTGGCACTGCGATCCGGCCCTGCTGGCCGGGCTGACCAGCGTCCCGATCGGCGCGCCGATCGCCAACCTGCGGCTGCACGTGCTCGACGAGCGCGGCGAGGAGTGCCCGGTCGGGGTGGCCGGCGAGCTGCACATCGGCGGGGTCGGGCTGGCCCGCGGCTACCACCGCCGGCCGGCGCTGACCGCCGAGCGGTTCGTGCCGGACCCGTTCTCCGGTGAGCCGGGCGCGCGGCTGTACCGCACCGGCGACCTCGCCCGCTGGCGCACCGCCCCGGGCGGCACGGGCGGGGTCATCGAGTTCCTCGGCCGCATCGACCACCAGGTCAAGCTGCGCGGCCTGCGGATCGAGCTGGGCGAGATCGAGAGCGCGCTGCGCGAGCAGCCGGAGGTGGCCGAGGCGGCGGTGATCGTCCGCGAGGACAGCCCCGGCGACAAGCGGCTCACCGCGTACGTGGTCGGCGCGGCGGAACACACCGCGCTGAAGTCGGCGCTGAAGGAGACGCTGCCCGAGTACATGGTGCCGGGCGCGTTCGTCACCCTGGACGCGCTGCCGCTGTCGCCGAACGGCAAGCTCGACCGCAAGGCGCTGCCCGCGCCGGTGGTCACCCGCGAGGCGTCCGTGGCGCTGGTGGAGCCGCGCGACGACACCGAGCGGCTGCTGGCCGGGATCTGGTCGGAGGTGCTCGGCGTGGACACGCTCGGCATCGACGACGACTTCTTCGACCTCGGCGGGCACTCGATGCTCGCCACCCAGGTCGTGGCGAAGATCCGCAAGGCGGAGCACGGCGGCCGCCCGGTCGGCGTGATGGACCTGTTCCAGCAGCGGACCATCCGCGAGCTGGCCGCCTTCATGTCCGGCAGCGGCGAGGCCGACGGGCCGCGCCGGCTGCTCTACGAGCTGACCAAGCCGATCCCGGCGGGCAAGCGCGTGCTCTCGTACGTCTGCGTCCCCTACGGCGGCGGCAGCGCCATCGTCTACCAGCCGCTCGCCGACGCGCTGCCGGCCGGGCACGCGCTCTGGTCCCTCGCCATCCCCGGCCACGACGTCGGCCTCAGCGAGGACGGCCTGCCCTTCGACGAGCTGACCAGCCGGGTCGCCGAGGAGATCCTGGAACGCGTCGAGGGGCCGATCGTCCTGTACGGCCACTGCGGCGTCGGCAGCGCGATCGTCGCCGAGGTGGCCCGCAAGGTCGAGGCGGCCGGGCGGGACCTGGAGGCGCTCTACATCGGGGCGATGTTCCCGTTCGCCCGCCCGAAGGGCGCGTTCGCCGCCCTGCGCAACCGGCTGGAGCGGCTGCGCAGCAACCGGCACTACGCGAGCTGGCTCAAGTCGATGGGCGTGGACACCGACGAGCTGGACCCGGAGCAGGCGGACCGGATCATCAGCAACATGCGGGCCGACTCCCGGGCCTCCGAGGAGTACTTCACCGGGCTGCTGGACCGGGGGGCGCCCAAGCTGCGCACGCCGATCATCTCGGTGGTCGGCTCGGAGGACCCGGTCACCGACTACCACACCGAGCGGTACGCCGAGTGGCAGTTCCTCAGCGACACCCTCGGCCTGGTGGTGCTCGACCAGGCCGGGCACTTCTTCCTGAAGTACCGGGCCGAGGAGCTGGCCGAGATCGTCACCCGGGTCCACCCGGCGGTCGTGGCCGGGGACGTCTCGGCCCTCACCCCGGCCGCCCGGGGCGAGGACGCCGGCTGGGTGGTCGCCGACCAGCAGCGCGTCGGCCTCGACGACCGGCCGGAGAAGACGGTGGTCAAGCCGTCCATGGCCAGGTTCGTGGCGGTCACCGCCGGGCAGCTCGTCTCCACGACCGGGTCGGCGCTGACCGCGTTCGCCCTGCCGATCTGGCTGTTCACGCAGACCGGATCGGTGGCCAACCTCGGGCTGCTCTGGGCGCTCGCCCTGATCTGCGGCGTGCTGATGCTGCCGATCGCCGGGGCGATCACCGACCGGGTCAGCCGTCGGAAGATCATGATGATCGCCAGCAGCAGCGCCGGCTCGATCCAGCTGGTGCTGGCCGCGCTGCTCTGGACCGACAACCTCCAGCTGTGGAACATCTACCTGCTGGTGGCGCTGAGCCAGGTCGCCGGGTCGTTCCAACGCATCGCGTTCCAGTCGGCGGTGCCGCAGCTCGTGCCGAAGCGCTACCTCGGCCACGCGATGGGCATCACCCAGCTCACCAACGGCTTCGCCATGCTGCTGATGCCGGTCTTCGCCGCCGGCCTGCTGGCCGCCATCGAACTCAAGGGCATCCTGCTGATCGACGTGGCGAGCTACGTGGTGGCGGTGCTGACCCTGGCCGTGGTCCGCTTCCCCGACCTGCTCGGGTGGCGGCCCAGGGAGCGGCTGCTGGTGGCCATCGCCAACGGCATGCGCTACTCCTGGCAGCACCGGGGCTTCCGGTTGATGCTCGGCTACTTCGCGCTGGGCAACATCTTCCTGGCGCCCGCGCTGGTGCTCACCACGCCGCTGGTGCTCTCCTTCGGCACCGCGACGCAGGTGGCCCAGGTGGCCCTCGCCGAGGCGCTCGGCGCGGTCGCCGGCGGCGTGCTCATGTCGATCTGGGGCGGCCCCCGGCACCGGCGCATGATCGGTGTGCTGATCGGCAACCTCGGCACGGCCGTCGGCTGCATGCTGATCGGCCTGGACGCCTCGGTGGCGATGATCTGCGTCGGCGCGTTCTGGCTGGCGATGGCGATGACCACGGCGCAGTCGATCTACGCCACCATCGTCCAGGTGAAGGTGCCGCAGCGCTTCCACGGCCGGGTGTTCAGCCTGAACCAGACCATCTCCTGGTCGACCCTGCCGATCGGGTTCGCGCTGCTCGCCCCCGGCGCGTCCGCCCTGTTCGAGCCGATGCTCGCCCCGGGCGGGTCGCTCGCCGGGTCGGTGGGCGCGGTGATCGGTACCGGTCCGGGCCGCGGCATCGGCTTCGCGTACGTCTGCTTCGGCGCGGCGCTGGTGCTGATCACCCTCGGCGGCTTCGCGATCCGGCTGCTGCGCCGGTTCGACATCGAGGTGGAGGACTCGCTGCCCGACGACCTGATCGGTGCGCAGGAGCGGGAGAAGCGCCTGGCTGCCCGCGCCGCCGAACGGGAGGGCGAGAAGGTGCCGGTCGCGGCGTGAGATGCGGGGGCCTCCGGCGCGCCCGCCGGAGGCCCCCGCCCTCCGTCAGTCTTCGTGGTCGGCGAGGTCCGCCTCGGGCACTTCCTCGGGCTCGGCGACCCACGCCGAGAAGACCGGGACCCCGTGCCACGGCCCGGTCGCGCCGCCGCGCCGGGTGTCGGTGGCGACCGCCACCACGGCGTACGGGTGGCCGAAGCGCAGCTCCGCGATCCGCGCGATCCCCTCGGGCGGCAGGCTGGTCGCCATGCCCCACCCGGTCACCGCAGCGGCCTCGAAGCCGTACCGGCCGTACCGGGCCACCGCCGTCTGCACCACCGCGGCCGTCAGATCAGGGGCGTTCAGCAGCGCGCCGAACGCCCAGGTGGCGACGGGGAAGCCGAGGCGCTCCACATTCAGGTTGTGGCGGCTCTCGGCCGACCAGCAGGGCAGGAACGCCGTCACCTTCTCCTCCCGGCCGTCGGGCGCGTACGTCCAGGTCGGTTCCTCGCGCAGCGTCCACATCGCGGTGTCGCCCAACGACAGGTCGAACAGGGACCGCCGTCCCGTCGGGTTGGCCGCCAGACGCCGGCGCTTTCCGTGGGGCTCATCCCCGTCCGGTGCGGTGACGGCGGCGGTCGCCAGCTCGTGCGCCGCTGCGAGGACGTCGACGGGGGCGACCTCGGGGGCGGCGGCCACCGAGACGACGAGCAGGCCGGCATCGCCGTCGGCGGTGGACACCCGCGTCGAGGGCGCGGCGTGTACCGCCACGTCGCCGGCCCGGCTACTGGTCGCGATCCAGCACTTGTGGCCGCGTTCCGGGCTGCGCAGGACCCGCCGCAGCCGATTCGCCCACGGGCTCGCCGGGCCGAGCCCGTCGGCCGGCGTCACCTCGAACGGATCCTCCCAGGAGATCCGGGTTGCCAGGGCGCTGGCCAGGACCAGCAGCGTCTGCGGCGTCACGGCCACCGGAAACTGGTCGATCAGGCCCAGCGTGTGCTCCCGGGCCCAGTCGTTGAGGGCCGGCTGGTCGGGCAGCGGGCCCGTCGCGGTCGATGCGGGCAGGGTCGCACGCCAGCGGTCCAGCGCACCGGCGTCGAGTCCGGCGCGCTGCCACACGGCGCTCGCCGCCGCCACCAACGGATGCGGCGCCTCCAGCAGCGCGCGGACCGCCGCCGCGGCGCCGGCCACGTCGGTGCCGAGCACGTCCTCCAGTTCCGCGCGGTCCGGGCCGGCGGTGGCCGGGCCGGCGAGCGCGAGCAGCAGCCAAGCGCCGAGGGGAGAGGCCACGTGGTGTCCTGCCCCGGCGGTCGCGTGCAGCCGTTCGGCGTAGCGGATCAGCGGGCCGTTGATGTCAGTCATCGCACCACTGTGCCGTGCCGCCGCCACGCCGTCACGACCACAGCTCGAAAGGCTCGTCGATCTCCTCGCCGGCGAGGAACGGGGTCAGCAACTCGGGCAGCCGGCCCGGGTAGAACCGCTCCCGGCTCGCCACGACCTCCGGCGCCGCCCACCAGCGGAAGCCGAAGTAGTCCTCCCGCTCGTAGTCGAGCCGGTGCGCCTCGTCCACGTCCGGGCCGGGGCCGGCGAGCCGGACCGGGACGACCACCTCGTCCTGGAGGTGCCGCCGCTGCCGGTGGACGAAGCTGGCCCGCCGCCGCCACGTCGGCGGGCCGATCTGCGCGGCGGTGGCGACGATGCCGGTCTCCTCGCGCAGCTCCCGTACCGCCGTGTCCAGGTAGGTCTCGCCGGGGTCGGCGCCCCCGCCGGGCACCTCCCACCAGGTGCCCAGGCGGGGGTGGTCCGGGTCGCGGGTGTGGAACAGCAGCACCCGGTCGTCGGCGTCGAGCACCACCACCCGCACCGCGCTGCGCTCCACGACCGGCAGATCCCGCGGCAGTTCGGTCATTCGCCCATCATCCCTCGCAACACCCTCGGGGCGCACCGAAGGTTGGCCGCATCGGCCAGGTGAACGGATCCGGCCGGCTGGCGTCCGGACTACCCGACGCCTCCCACGGGCCGGCCATCGCCCGGTGGCTGCGCCGCGAGTCGCCCCTGAACGGCGTCCATACCGCGCGGTACGTCGCCTCCGGCGGCCGGATCTCGTTCACCACGCCCGGCCACTTCGGCGAGGGCGACGTCGAGACGAGCGGGACCTGGCGTGCCGGCCGCCTCGTCCTGCGCGCGCGGCACGGCGGGCACGCGGCACCGGAGCGGCTCTTCCGCCGGATCTGGCCGACGCACCCGTGACACCGGCCGCCGGTCGCAGGCCCGGCGCGGGGCGGGCGGCCGGCGCCCGCGCGGCTGGTCCGAGGGCGCAGCCGAGCGTCTCGGCGCAGCAGCCACCACTCGTGCCCGGCTCGGTGGCGTCCGTTCGATCACTCGTCCATCGCGCCGGTGACGCGCGCTGGCGGAGGGCGGGCTGGTCATCCCTCGCCACAGCCCTCCGCGCGGCGCACGTCACCCGCCGATTCAGGAGCGGACCGGATCGAACTGGAGGTAGTCGAGGTTCCAGTTCTGGTAGGCGTCGGCCGGCAGGCTCACGCGCACGGTGTGGTGACCGGCCGAGAGTTCCTGGACGACGCCACTGGGCTGGAGCACCTGCTTGTTGTGGCTTGTGGTGTTCAGGACCGCCACCCGCCCGCTCTCCGGGCCTCCGTCGAACGACAGCGTGTACGCGCCGGCGGGGGAGTACGGCGAGGACACCCGTGCCGACACGGCGTACCTGCCGCTGCGAGGCACCTCGATGTCGTAGGTCAGCCACTCGCCGCCGCGCATCCACGAGATCCGCACGTTGCCGTCGGCGTCACTGATGTCCACGTCCTCGCCGGGGCGCATCGGCAGCCCGCCGCGGTTACCGGCGTCGAGGTCGTGGTAGCCCACGCCCGCGCCCGGAAGGAAGTCCTCGGCCTGGACCCGGACGCTACCCGTCGGCACCGGGTCGCCGTCGCCGGTCTGCAGCCACCGCTCGAGCTTCTCGACGTCGTCGGTCTGGATGACGGTGGCGCCGAAGCTGGTGACCAGCCCCTCCCAGCCTCGACGAGGATCGGTCAGCGAGGCCTCGTCGGTGAAGCGGTCCGCCAGACCGTTCCACATCGAGTTGACCCAGACCCTGCTGCTCGCCGCCAGCCGGTCCAGGAACGGCTTGCGTGCCACGACGTCGTACTGGCTGTCGAAGTTGACCTCGTAGCCGACCGGCTGGTCGCCGCCGAACGCCGCGACGTCGGCGAGATTGCCGTCGCCGATCATGTGCAGGTAGAGCGCGCCCTCGTGCCCGGCCAGGAACCGCTGGACCTCAGCCACCGGCGCGGCGCTCTTGTAGAGCCCGTTGCGGACCGTCCCGGTCTCGACGAGCACCCTCCAGATCTCCTCGCGGAACGGCCAGCCCTTGTCGAGATTGACGAGACCACGCGTCTTCGCGACCTCCATGGCCTCGGCGAGAGTCGGGACCTGCTCGTCGGTGACCGCCGCCTGAGCGCCGCCGAGGCCCTGCTTCAGGCGGAGCGCCTTGACCTGGGCGAGGGTGAGGTCGGCGACGGCGCCGGTTCCGTTCGTCGTGCGGTCGACGGTGGTGTCGTGCATGAGCACGGGGACACCGTCCTTGGTCAGCCGCACGTCGATCTCGACGATCTCGGCGCCGTCCTCGTAGGCGGCCGCGACCGCGGGCAGGGAGTTTTCCGGGGCGACGCGCCACTGGCCGCGGTGCGCGGCGGTGAGGATCTTGGCCTTCGGACTGTGGTCGAGGATGTCATGGTAGGCGCGCTCGGCCGGCGTGCCGCCACCCCGACCCGGCCCGCCGTAGAGCAGCGCCGGGGGAGGAGTGCCTACGCCGCTGGTTGTGACGGCGAGGGCGGCAGGTGCCTGCCAGCCGGTCGTGAGCGCTGCTCCGGCGACAGCGCCGGCAGCGACAAGGGAGAGCGCGGTTGCGACGCGTACGGCCTGGTTGAGGGGGGATCGGTTCATGATCGCCGAAGCTAGGGCCCGACCAGTCGCGCTGAGCGTAGCGAGCGTTGACTCCGCTTGACGATCCGGTGAAGGTCGGTCGCTCGGACGAGCCGGCCACGAGCCGACGCCGCTGGCGCCGCCACGGACCGACGAACCGGCGCACCCTGCTGAGGGGGCGGTCAGGCGGCGGGCAGGGCGCCGAGGCGGCGCAGCAGTTGCCGGCCGAGCGGCAGCCGCTTGTCCGCGTCGGCGTCGGCGCGGATGTCCACGTTCAGCGCGAAGCAGTACAACCGGTCGCCGCGTTCGACCCAGCCGACCCACCACCCGATGCCCGGCTCGGTGGCGTCCGTCTGTCCGGTCTTGGCGTACAGCGTGTGGGTGGCGCCGCGTTCCAGGCGCAGGATGTCCCGGACGGTCGCCTGGTGCCCCCGGTCGGCCGGCAGTTCGCCCCGGGCCAGCCGGGCGAGCCACCGCGCCTGCTCGTCGGCCGAGACCGCCAGCGGCCCGCGCAGCCAGAACCCGTCCACCTCGGCGCCGACCTCGCCGTTGCCGTAGCCGAGCCGGCGCAGCCACTCCCGCTCCCGCTCCGGCCCGATCCGCCGGGCCAGCTCCTGGAACACCGGCACGTTGGACACCCGGACCGCGTCGCGTAGCCCCATGTCCCGCTCCCAGGCCGCGACGCGCTGCGGCCGGCCGCCGTACGGGACCTTCTCGTGCTCGTCGCGCACCACGCCGGTCTCCAGGGCGACCAGGCTGTGCGGGATCTTGAACGTCGAGGCCGGGATGAACCGGCGCTCGGCCCGGGCGCGGTCCACCATGACGACTCGCGCGGCCGTCACGTCGTACAGGACGAAGGTGCCCCGCAGGCCGGCCTGCCAAAACAGGCTCGCCAGGTCGTCGCGGGTCTCGACGGCCGGCGCGGCCGGCGCGGCCGGCGTGGGCGACGCGGGGGTGGCGGCGGTGACCGACGGGCCGCCGGTCGGCGGGGACTCCGGGCGCTCGGCCCCGGCGCAACCGGCCGCGCCGGCCAGCAGAGCCAGGGCGAGGGCCGTCGCGACCGCGACGCTCCGCGTGGGACGAGCCGGCCGCGGACCGCGTGGGCGGCGCGGATCACGCCGGCGGGCGTCGGGCAGGCCCCGCACCTCGAAGGTCACCTGCCACCGCCTCCTCGCTCCGGCCCCGGCACCCAGTCAAACACGTGCCGCGCCAGCGGACGGGCCGACGCCGCCCACCCGCCGGCCGGCTCACGGCGTCGCCGCCCGGGCCCCCGGTTCCGAGACCTGGAGATGCCGGTCCAGGCTTTCCACCAAGCCGTCGGCGGCGGCGGGTACGACCCCGTCGGCCCACGTCCGCAGCACCCGCAGGAACCCGGCGAGGTCCGCACTGACGCCGTCGACGAGCCGCATCAGCTCGTCGACCCGGACGTCCACATGCGCACCGCGCTCCTCGTCCGCCCAGACCCGGATCGTGCCGTCCCTGCGGTGCTCCACCCACGGGTCGGGGTCGTGGCCCTGGTCCGGCGACGCCCCCGACGGAATCTCGTACCACGCGCGCCAGTCCTCAAGGCCGCTGCAGCAGCCCGGGTCGACCCGCGCCCCCGTGCCCGGGTCGGTGAGACGCAGGCCGCCGGGCACCACGAGGGCGCCCGGCTCCGGCCCGGCCGCCGCCACCGGCAGCACGGCGGTCAGCGGATCGTCGTCCTCGGGCCACACCGTGCGGTCGTCGACGTGGTGGTACGCCGCGATCGGCGCCACGGCGGTGCCCACCTCGGCGGCGGTCAACGCACCGGAAAGCGCCAGCCACGGCCCGACCTCGGCCACCGGCCAGAGCGTGAAGCCGTCGAGGGGATCCACCTCCAGCACCGGCTGGAGGATCGGCACGTGCCGCGCGGCGGCCGGTCGCACGGCACCGGCGGCGCCACGCCTCGACCAGGGGCGAAACCCCGTCACGGGATCACCGCGCCGACGACGGCGGCCACGTCCGGTGGCAGCGGGTACGGGCGCTCCGGCGGCAGCAGGGCCTCGGCGGTTCGGTCGTCGCCGGCGTCGAGCGCCGCGCGCACCGCGTGGGCCGTCGGGGTCACGTCGGTGAGGGCGACCAGCCATTCGTCCACGTACCGGCGCACCGCCTCGCCGGAGAGCCCGACCTGGAGCGACCGGTGCGGCAGCGGGGCCAGCCGCAGCGACCGCTCCGGGTCCCACTGCACCCGCACCGGGCTGGCGCGCAGCCGCCGCGACCAGGTCTCCCGGTCGGGGTAGCGGTCGCGGTCGAAGCTGCTCAGGCAGGAGTTGGCCAGGGCCCACTCGAAGCCCGACCGGGTGATCCGGACGGCCAGCACCCGCTCCTGGCCGGGCTTCGTGGCCCAGCCGCAGCGGTACATCATCCAGCGGAACGACGGCTTGATCCAGGTCATCCGTTCCCGCTTGAACGGCGGCACGAAGCGGCCGGCGGCCAGCGCCGCGCGGGCGATCTCCGGCGGGTACGCCTGGTACACGGTCACGGTGTCGGCGGTGAAGTCGGCGCGGATCTGGTGGGCGGGGACCGTCATGCCGCCGATCCTGATCGAGGGTCGGCCCCGGGTCCACCCGATTGTTCCCGGCCCGGCCGGGCGGCGCGACGGAAGATAGGCTGCCGACCGTGGCAGGTCTTCTCAGGAGTGTGGCGGCGCGCATCGGCGGTGTCATCCCGTCGCCCCGGCGTCCGGGCCCCGCCCCGGCGCAGGTCGCCCGGCGTCGCCAGGTCGCCGCGCTGCAACGCCGCGTGCTCGCGTACGCGCCGGAGCTCGACGGGCACGCCGACCCGGGCGAGATCGTCTGGACCTGGGTGCCGTACGAGGACGACCCGCGCCAGGGCAAGGACCGCCCGGTGCTGGTGGTGGGCCGGCACAGCCGCACCCTGTTCGGGCTGATGCTCTCCAGCCAGAGCGAGCGCGACGGCCAGCGGCACTGGCTCGCGCTCGGCCCGGGCGAGTGGGACCGGGACAACCGGCCGAGCTGGGTACGCCTGGACCGCGTGCTGACCATGCGGGAGGACAGCATCCGCCGGGAGGGCGCGGTGCTGGACCGGGCCCGCTTCGACCGGGTCGGGCAGGCCCTGCGCGCCGGCTACGGCTGGCGCTGACCGCTCGGGCCCGCCGGTGTCGACGACGGCTCGGCGCCGACGGTCAGGCCGGCTCCCGGCTGGGCCCGACCCCGGCGGCCTTCGCGTCCGGCGGCGGGTACGGCTGCTCGGCCAGCAGCCGGGCGAGGTGCGCGGCGTTGAGCGCCAGGGCTTTCGTGGTGCGGCCCGTGGTGTCCGGCTTCGGCCGGGCGTCGATGTAGTCGACCTTGTGCAGCGCCTCGCCCACCCAGTAGGTGGCGCCGGCCGCGGGGCAGGTGAAGCCGACCTCGTTGAGGGCCTGCTGCACCTGGCCGATGGTGTGGTGCGCACCGTCCTCGTTGCCGACGACGGCGACGCCGGCCACCCTGCCGTAGGTGAGCAGCCGACCCTCGGCGTCGGTCTCGGACAGCTCGGCGTCGAGGCGTTCGAGGACCATCTTGCACACTGCCGACGGCTGGCCGAGCCAGATCGGTGTGGCGACGACGAGGATCTGCGCGGCCAGCAGTTTGGCCCGGATGGCCGGCCATCCGTCCCCGTCGCCCTCGTCGGTGGAGACCCCGAACCGCACGTTGTGGTCAACGACCCGGACCAGCTCGCCCTCGACGCCCTGCTCGGCGAGGGCGTCGAGCACCTCGCGTCCGAGCATCTCGGCGCTCGACGGGGCGGGTGACCGCTTCAGGGTGCAGTTCAGGATCAGGGCCCGGATGGTGGCCACGATCGTTCCTCTCGCCGACGCCGCGCTGTTTCCTCCGAATACCCGGCAGACGGCGCGAGACACGTCGAAACTCGTCCTGCGAGGGACGGCGTCTGTGGAGCGAGCGGGACGGGCGCCGCCGGGTCAGCACTCCGCCAGGTGGGCGGTGTCGACGAGCTGCCGGCGCGAGCGGGCCGACCCGAGGCTCTTGGCCCGGTACATGGCGGCGTCGGCGCGGTCGAGCGCCTCGGTGAGCTGCGCCGGCCCGGTGACCGGCGCCAGCCCGACGGACGCGGTCACCCGGACGCTGAGCCCGCCGAGGGGGATCGGCGCGGCCAGGCTCTCGCAGAGCCGGCGGGTGGCGTGCTCGATCCACCGCCGGTCCACCGTCGGGCTGGTGAGCAGCCCGGCGAACTCGTCGCCGCCGAGCCGGGCGACCAGGTTGTCCCCGGCGAACGCGGCGAGCCGCTGGGCCACGCTGATCAGCACCTGGTCGCCGGCGGCGTGCCCGTAGCGGTCGTTGATCTGTTTGAAGTCGTCGAGGTCGAGCACCACGGCGATCAGTGGCTGCCCGGCCGCGTCGGTGAGCAGCGTGGCCGCGATCCGGTAGAACGCGCGCCGGTTGGGCAGGCCGGTGAGGGGGTCGTGGCTGGCGGCGTGCCGCTCGGCGGCCAGCTCGGCCTGGAGGTGCCTGATCTCGGCCTCGGCCCGCAGCGCGCGGCTGCGTAGCTGCCAGGTGGTGACGAGGGCCCCCGCGGCGCAGATGCCGGACGCGATGGTGACCGGATCCGGCACGAGACCTCCCATCGCCACGATGCCCCGTCGCCCCGGCGTGCCGCGCCCGTCGCGGGGCCCTGTCGTCGCTGGTGGCAGCCCAGCTGTCGGTGACTCAGAGTGAGCGGATGGGTACCGCGCACCTGCGTTATCATGCTCGCTGGCCGATGCAGATGCAAGAGCAGATGCACGTGCAGCCAACCCCTCTCGTCGATGCCGTGCGCCGCTCAGCAGCCCCGCCCGCCCGGCAGCGGCGGCCCGCGGAGAGAAAGACGCCCCATGCAGCAGCCACCGAACGGCGTTCCCGCCAACCAGTTGCCCCCGCTCAACTGGCAGAAGAGCCGCCGGAGCAACCCGAGCGGCAACTGCGTCGAGTTGGCCCAACTGCCCGGCGGCGCTGGCATCGCCCTGCGGAACTCACGACACCCGGAGGGGCCCGCCCTGATCTACACGATGGACGAGATCGCCGCCTTCGTGCTCGGGGCCCGCGACGGCGACTTCGATCACCTCATCGGCTGAGCGCCCCGCCCCCCGGCAGGGTCGGCGCCCCGTCGCGCGGGGAGTTCTCCTCACTCACGGTCCATGGCATGATTACACGTCGGTCGGGCTGGCGCTCCCGGCTAGCGCGCGGCATGCGGAGGTTGGCATTGGCATCTCCTTCCCCGCCTAATGGTGGGGGAGTCCCACCCTCACGGGTTGGGGTTCCTGGTTCACCGCAGACCGCACGGAAGGTTGCCCTTCGTGTCTGACGTCCGCTCCGCAGGCGGTTTTCGTCTCGACCAGCCCGGCCGCGACGGCGATGTTCGTGGCGGCGTTGACGTCCCGGTGATGCCGGGTGCCGCACCCCGGACACGCCCAATGCCGTGTGCCGAGGGAAAGCTGGGCGAGCAGGTGCCCGCACGCCGAACACGTCTTCGACGACGGGTACCAGCGGTCCAAGACCGCAAGGGTGCGGCCGTCGCGGTGCGTCTTGTAGGCGAGCAGGGTGCGGAACTCGGCCCAGCCCGTACGGCAGATCGCCTTGGCGAGGGACCGGTTGCGGACCATGTTCGCCACCGCCAGGTCCTCCACGGCGATGGCGGCGAACCGGCGCACCAGGGCGGTGGACTGCTGATGCAGGAAATCCCGGCGCACGTGCTGGTGCCGCAGGGTCTGCTGCAACGGCACCGACGACACCTCACCCAGGAACGCCAGATCAGGCTGCCGCTTCATCTCCGTCAACGCCCGATCCGTCTCGGCATAGGAGGTGGATCTCCGTTCGGTGTGCCAGCGGGCGTGACGGACGGCGAGAGTGCGATTCCAGACGACGCGTACACACCCGAACGTGCGGTTCAGCACCGCCGCCTGCTCCGGGGTCGGATACGCCCGACACCTGTACGCCGTCCGCACAGAACCAGTCATACCAGAAAGGACAGACATGGCTGACAACGCGTCCGCCATTCCTCCCCGCGCTGAAGGACGGGGCATCCTGGCGGTAATCCGGTGACGATGGTGCCCGCCGAGGGCGGCCCGGCTACCGGGCCCACCGTGCTGCGCATGCTGCTCGGCGCCCAGCTGCGCCGTCTCCGCGAGTCCAGCGGGGTGACGCGGGAGGGCGCCGGCTGGGAGATCCGGGCCTCCGAGTCGAAGATCAGCCGGATGGAGCTGGGCCGGGTCGGCTTCAAGGAGCGCGACGTCGCCGACCTGCTCACCCTCTACGGCGTCACCGCGTCCGAGGAGCGCGAGGCGCTGCTCAAGCTCGCCCGGGACGCCAACAGCCCGGGCTGGTGGCACCGCTACGGCGACGTGCTGCCGAGCTGGTTCCAGTCGTACCTCGGCCTGGAGGCCGCCGCGGCGCTGATCCGCTCCTACGAGGTCCAGTTCGTTCCCGGCCTGCTCCAGACCCGGGAGTACGCCCGGGCGGTGGTGCTGCTCGGCCACGGGCGAGCCGCGCCGGCCGAGATCGAGCGCCGGGTCGCCCTGCGCATGCAACGCCAGCGGTTGCTGCGCCGCGAGAGCCCGCCGCTGCTCTGGGCGGTGGTGGACGAGGCCGCGCTGCGCCGGCCCATCGGCGGCCGGGAGGTGATGCGCGGCCAGGTGGCGGCGCTCATCGAGGCGACCAAGTCGCCGCACATCCGGCTCCAGGTCATCCCGTTCGCGGCCGGCGGGCACGCCGCGGCGGGCGGCGCGTTCACGATCCTGCGCTTCGGCGACCAGGACCTGCCGGACATCGTCTACATCGAACAGCTCACCAGCGCGCTCTATCTCGACAAGCGCGACGACCTCGACTTCTACGCGGCGGCGATGGAGCGGCTCTGCGTCGAGGCCGAGCCGCCGGAGCGTACGCCGGAGATCCTCGGCCGGATCCTGGACGACCTCTACCCGGGGTGACCGCCCGCGGGGCCCGGCCCCGGGCGGCGGTGCGGTTACCATGGTCGCCGACCGGCGACAGTGGACGGACGCCACCGGTGGCGGTTGGCGCAGAGTCGTGGAGGCAGCCTTGACCACCGACGCTCCGGGCGTGACCACCGGCCCCACCCACCCGAGCGACCGCATCGACACCTCCGTGGCCCACCCGGCACGCCGGTACAACTACTGGCTGGGCGGCAAGGACAACTTCCAGGCCGACCGGGACTCCGGCGACGCGGTGGCGGCGGCCTTCCCGACCATCCGCACCGCCGCCCTGGAGAACCGTCGCTTCCTCCAGCGGGCCGTACGCCACCTGGCCCGGGAGGCGGGCATCCGCCAGTTCCTCGACATCGGCACCGGCATCCCGACCGCCGACAACACCCACGAGGTCGCCCAGGCGATCGCCCCCGAGTCGCGGGTGGTCTACGTCGACAACGATCCGATCGTGCTCGCGCACGCCCGGGCGCTGCTCAGCAGCTCGCCGGAGGGCGCCACCGCCTACATCGACGCCGACCTGCGCGACCCGGAGAAGATCCTCCAGCACCCCGACCTGCTGCGCACCATCGACCTGTCCCGGCCGGTGGCGCTGATGCTGGTGGCGATCCTGCACTTCGTCCCCGACGGCGACGACCCGTACGGCGTGGTCGCCCGGCTGCTCGAGGCGCTGCCGTCCGGCAGCTACCTGGCGGCCTCCCACGCCACCCACGACCACCTGCCCCCGGAGGTCGCGCGGGAGGCGAAGGCCGCCGGCCGGGGCGACGGCCCGCACGGCGTGCTCAGCCTGCGGAGCCTGGCGGAGTTCACCCGGTTCTTCGAGGGGCTCGAGGTGGTGGAGCCCGGGGTCACCTCGGTCGCACGGTGGCGCGCCGAGGACGCCCCGCTGCCCCGGCCCACCGCTGCCGAGGTCAGCATGTACGGCGCGGTCGCCCGCAAGCCCTGACGGCCGCTGCCCCGACGCCCCATCCGGCCGGACCGGGTGGGGCGTGCTCGTGTCCGCCGGTCGCGGCGTATTGACGCCGTCGATTGCCGCCACTAGTCTCTGTATCGATCCAGACTGAATCGATACAGAGGAGCGCGCGGTGAAGCCGACCCTGCAGGCCGTCGCGGACGCCGTCGGCGTGTCCCGCAGCACCGTCTCCAACGCCTACAGCCGCCCCGACCAGCTCTCCGCCGCGCTGCGCCAGCGGATCCTGGACGCCGCCCGGCAGCTCGGCTACCCCGGGCCCAACCCCACGGCCCGGTCGCTGCGGCGCGGCTGGGTCGGCGCCATCGGGGTGCTTTTCGAGTCGCAACTGTCGTACGCCTTCACCGACCCCTTCGCGGTCCGCTTCCTGGCCGGCGTCGCCGAGGCGGCCGAGCGGCACGGCACCAGCCTGCTGCTCGTGCCCCTGCCCGCCGATGAGGCGGCCGCGCGGCGGGCGGTGGAGGACGCCTCCGTCGACGGCTTCTGCGTCTACTGTGTCGGCGACGAGGGCTGGATCGTCGACGTGCTCCGCGACCGGGGCCTGCCCGTCGTCACCACCGCGCCCCGCGACGACGCGGGCCCCGACGACCGCTACGTCGGCATCGACGAGCGCGCCGCCGCCCGCGCCGTCGCCGCGCACGTGACCGGGCTCGGACACCGCCGCGTCGCCCTGCTCGGCGACGCCGTCCGGCCCGGCGCCGCCCCGGGCGAGGTACGGCTCGCCGACGTGGCCGACGTCGCCCATCCCACCACCCGGGGGCGGTTCGCCGGGTTCGCCGACGCCTTCGCCGAGGTCGGCGTCGCCTGGTCCGAGCTGACCCTGCTCGCCGCCACCGGCAACAGCCGGTCGGCGGGCGCCGCCGCCGTCGCCGCCGCGCTCGCCGCGCCGGCGCCGCCCACGGCGGTGCTGGCCGGCTCGGACGTGCTCGCCCTCGGCGTCCTCGACGCGCTCGCCGAGGCCGGCTCGCCACCGGTCTCGGTCACCGGCTTCGACGACATCGCCGAGGCCGCCGCGGCGGGCCTCACCACCGTGCGGCAACCCGCCGAGGAGAAGGGGCGCATCGCCGCCCGACTCCTGCTCGATCCGCCCGCCGACCCGGCGGCCGGTCACGTCCTGCTGCCCACCGCACTCGTCGTCCGGACCTCCACCGGACCCGTCCCGAGGAGCTGACCATGGAACATTCCACCGGCTTCGTCGTCGCCGTCGACGCGGTGACCCGACACGTCAACTCCGCCCGGCCGGACGCGCCGGTCCACGCGGAGCGCCCCCGAGCGCCGCGGCTCGCCCCCACCCGGCTGGCCGCCGCCGGCGCCCTGCGCCGGCTCGCCGACCGGATCCAGCCACCGCCGCTGCCCGCGCCGCAGCGCTGCTCCTGACCCGCCGCCCGCCGCGCGGGTGGCGTGCGCCACCCGCGCGGCCGGTCGTTGCGGCACCATCGGGACGGCCGGCGCGCAACCGGGCATGGCGGGTGGTGGCCGCCCCGCCGGGCCAGGCAGACTGAACGGCTATGTCGCCGTTCTCGCCCACCCTTCGGTTGCACGACCGGTACGTCCTGCGCCGGCGCATCGGCCTCGGCGGGATGTCCGAGGTGTGGCGCGCCGACGACGAGGTGCTGCACCGCCCCGTCGCGATCAAGGCCCTCGCCGGGGAGTTCGGCACCGACCCGCAGCTGCGGGCCACCATCCAGCGCGAGGCCCGCGCCGCCGCCCGGCTCACCCACCCCCACGTGACCCAGGTGTACGACTACGGCGAGGCGACCCTCACCGGCGGGACGGTCGTGCCGTACCTGGTGATGGAGCTGGTGGAGGGGCGCAACCTCGCCGACCGGCTCGCCGACGGGCCGCTCGCCTGGCCGGACGGCGTCCGGCTGGCCGGTCAGGTCGCCGCCGCGCTCGCCGCCGCCCACCGCATCGGCGTGGTGCACCGCGACATCAAGCCGGGCAACGTCATGCTCACCGAGACCGGCGCCAAGGTGCTCGACTTCGGCATCGCCGCGCTCGCCGGCCCGGACCACCCGCTGGCCGGGCAGACCGGCGAGCTGCTGATGGGCACGCCCGCCTACTTCGCGCCGGAGCGCATGCGGCCCGGGCCGCCGAACCCGGCCAGCGACGTCTACGCCCTCGGCGCGCTGCTCTACCGCACCCTCACCGGCCGGGCCCCGCTGCCCGTGCGGACCTGGGAGGACGCGCTGGAGGTGCACGGCGGGCACATGCCCGTGCCGCCCCTGCGGACTCCCGGCCTGCCCGCCGACGTCGCCGACCTGACCCTGGCCTGCCTCGCCGCCGACCCGACCCGTCGGCCGACCGCGGCCCAACTGGCCGCCCGCTTCGCCGGCGCGGTGCCCGCCGAGCCGCACACCGCGGTCCTGCCGACCCTGCCCGCGCCGGCGGGCGCGGTCCCGCCGGCGCACCCGCCCACGCTGGTCGACCGCTCGCTGCCCACCTCGGCGGCGGTCTCCACCGGCCGGCCGGGATCCCCGGCGATCGCTGGCCGGGCCGGCGTGCCGGTGGCGGGCGGCCGGGCCGGCGTGCCGGCGGCCGATGGTCGAACCGTGGCCGCCGGCGGCCCGCGTCCCGCCCCGGTCGCCGGGCCCCGGGGGAGCCGGGCGATCGCGGTGCTGGTCGCCGCCGGCGTCGCGCTGCTCCTCGGGCTCGTCGGGGTGCTGGCCCTCGGCGACGGCGAAAACCCGCCGCCGTCCGCCGCCCCGTCCGTGGTCACGCCGGCCGAGGAGCCGACCACGACGTCGCCGACGCCGGAAGCCACCCCGTCCGCCCCGCCGTCCACCGCTCAGTCGGCCCCGATCGGCCTTCGCCAGCTGGCCGCCGAGTTCGCCGCCGCGCTCGCGCAGGCCCAGGCCCGGGGCGAGATCGACCGGAAGACGGTCGAGCAACTGCGGGACGAGCTCGCCGACCTGACCCGCGGCAGGCCGAAGGACCGGGCCAAGCGGGTCGAGGACCTGCGGGAGCGGCTCGCCGAGGCGGTCGAGGAGGAGAAGATTTCGCCCGACACGGCGGCCCGCCTCGACGCCCTGCTCGACCGCGTGGACACCGGGTCGTCGGGCGACGACGAGGACGACGACTGAGCCGCGCTCAGCCGACCCGCACCACCGACTCCTGCTCCACCCGGCCCCCGCGCAGCACCTGCGCGTACGCGCCCACGCACGGTTGCGGGCCGAGCTGCGGCAGCGGCGCGACCCGGTTGAGGCGGGCGGGGACGCGCAGCGCCTCGGTCCGCCGGGGGAGCGGTCCGTGCGCCAGGGTCGGAACGGCGCAGCGCGGGGTGGGGGCGAGCACCCGCAGCACGAGCGCCGGGCCGATTCGCAGCTCGCGGCCGACCCAGTCGTTCTCCGCGAAGGCGTCCGCGTCGACCTCGAGGACGAGGTTGGGCCGGTAGCGGGCCGCGTCGAGGGTGCCCCCGGGCAGCTCGGCGGCCAGCCGGGCCAGGGTCGCCGTGGTGACCAGGTGCACGGGGGCGAAGTCGAAGAAGGTGCCCGGCGCCGCCGCACCGAGAGGGCTGGCGTCCACCGGCACCTCGGCGGCCAGCCCGGCGGCGAGCACCGATTCCGGATCGGCCCGGTCCAGCGTCGCCCCGGCGGGTGGCCGGTCGATCAGCGTCACCGGGGCGCCGAGCACCCCGGAGAGCACGTCGTCGACGTCGGCGTCCGCGCTGGACACCTCGCGTCCGTCGGGCAGGGTGACGCTTACCGGATCGGGTGCGGCGCCGGCCGCGCGGAGGGTGAGCAGGTCACGCCAGAGCCGGGGGTGCTTCGCGCTGGCCACCCGCCCGGTGTCCCGGTGCCGCAGGGCCAGCCGCCGGTCGCCCGCCACCCCCGCCGCGCCCACCTCGGCGGCCGGCAGCCGCTCGCCCAGCATCGACTTCACCGGGTACCGCCAGAGCTGGGCCAGCCGCCCGCTCATCGTGCCCGCCCCGGCAGGTCGACCGCCGACTCGGGGGGTGTCCTGGGTCATCGGATCACCCTAGGCCGTTACGGCCGCTCGGTCGGCTACCTGGCCAGGAGGGCGCGCAGGGCCTTGACGACCTCGGCGGGCGCCTCCTCGGCCATGAAGTGACCGCAGGAGACGGTCCGGTGCTCCAGGTCCGGTGCCCAGGCCCGCCACAGCGCGACCGCGTCGTAGCCGAGGGCCGCGCCCCAGTCCTGCTGCAGCACCGTCACCGGCATGCGCAGCGTGTTGCCGGCCGCGCGGTCGGCCCGGTCGTGGTCGACGTCGACGCCGGCCGAGGCGCGGTAGTCGGCGACGATCGAGGCGACGGCCTCCCGGGACGCCCGCAGGTACGCGGCCCGCACGTCGGCCGGGATGGCGTCCGGGTCCCGGACCCAGGCGTCCAGGAAGTGGCCGAAGAAGGCGTCCGGGCTGGCGCCGATGAGCTGCTCGGGCAGGCCGGGCGGCTGGGCCATCAGGTAGAGGTGGAAGCCGACGGCCGCGGTGGTGCCGTGCAGGACGTCCCACATGTCGAGGGTCGGCAGCACGTCGAGCGCGGCGAGGTGGGTGACCGCCCGCGGATGGTCCAGGCCCGCGCGGACGGCGACCAGCGCGCCGCGGTCGTGCCCGGCCAGGGCGAACTGGTCGTGTCCCAGCGCGCGGGCCAGCGCGACGACGTCGGCGGCCATGGTCCGTTTCGCGTACG
Source organism: Micromonospora sp. NPDC000121 (assembly GCF_042899165.1). Classification (NCBI taxonomy): domain Bacteria; kingdom Bacillati; phylum Actinomycetota; class Actinomycetes; order Micromonosporales; family Micromonosporaceae; genus Micromonospora; species Micromonospora sp. NPDC000121. The sequence goes on along the minus strand of NZ_JBIAZP010000014.1, from coordinate 7,025 downwards.
CGGTGCCGTCGGGATCGGCGGGCTTGTCGCTGTCGCCGTAGCCGCGCAGGTCCGGGCAGATCACGGTGTGGTCGGCGGCGAGGTCGGCGGCGACGTGCCGCCACATGAGATGGGTCTGCGGGAAGCCGTGCAGCAGCACGACCGGGCTGCCGGAGCCGGCGACGGCCGCGGTGAGCGTGACGCCGTCGGCGACGGTGACGCGCCGGTAGTCGAATCCCCTGATGGTCGGGTTCATGGTGGTCCCTTCATGCGGTGCCGGTGAAGTGGCGGGAGCGGTGGTCCGTGGGGACCACGTCGTCCGGCGTCGAGCGTGCCCGGTGGTCGTCAGCGACCGGTCAGCAACGGATGAGCGGCCCCCGGCCCCCACCGTGGGGAGCCGGCGGTCGGACCTGCCTAAATTGGTCCCATGACCACGCAGGCGACGGCACCTCCGGTGGCCTTCGGCGTACTGGGGCCGGTGGAGGCGGTGAACGATCTCGGTCCCGTCGCGCTGAAGGGTCCCCGCCAGCGGGCGGTGCTGGCCCGCCTGCTCGTCGCCCGGGGCCGGGTGGTGCCGGTCGACCGGCTCGTCGGTGACCTGTGGGAGGAGCCCTCGGACGGCGCGGTGGGGGCGATCCGCACGTTCGTCGCCGACCTGCGCCGGGCTCTCGAACCGGACCGGCCGCCCCGGCAGCCGGCCCGCCTGCTGGTGACCGATCCGCCCGGGTACGCGCTGCGTGCCGCGCCCGACGCGGTGGACGCCTGGCGGTTCGAGGCGGCGGTCGGCGAGGCGGGCGAACTGCTGGTGGCGGGCCGGCCCGGCCCGGCGCTGGCCTGCCTGGACGGCGCGCTCGCCCTGTGGCGCGGCCCCGCGTACGCCGAGTTCGCCGGACAGCCCTGGGCCCGGGCCGAGATCGACCGGCTCGACGAGCTGCGGATGCTGGCCGTCGAGCGGCGGGCCGAGTCGCTGCTGGCCCTGGGCCGGGCCGCCGAGGCGGCCACCGGGCTGCGGGCCCACGCCACCGGCCACCCGCTGCGGGAGGACGCCTGGCAACTGCTGGCCACGGCCCTGTACCGGTCGGGTCGGCAGGGCGAGGCACTGGCCGCGCTGCGGCAGGCCCGCGACACCCTGGTGGCGGAACTCGGCGTCGACCCGGGCCCACGGCTGCGGCAGCTGGAGGCCGACATCCTCGCCCAGGCGCCGGAACTCATCCCGCCGGAGGCGCACCTGCCGGGACGGGTCGACGCCGCGCCGCCCGTTCCCGGCGGCACCGAGCAGAGACGCGACCGCCCGGCGCCGCCGCGCGCGACCGCGCCCACCAGTGCCCGGGCGCGCGACGACCGCCGCCCGTTCGTCGGCCGCGACGAGGAGCTGGCCATGCTGCGGCAGGCCGCCGGGCACGTCGCCCGGCAGGGCAGCCCCGCGCTGGCCCTCGTCTCGGGCGAGGCGGGCGCGGGCAAGACCGCCCTCGCCCACGCGCTGGCCCGGGAGCTGGCCGCCGGCGGCTGGACGACGGCGTGGGGCCGCAGCCCCGAGTACGAGGGCGCCCCCGTCTCCTGGCCGTGGAACCAGATCACCGACGCGCTCACCGGGCCGGCCGACCCGGAGCCGCCTGCCGCCGCCCGGCGGGAGGCGCCGCCGCCCGGCGGCCCAGGCCCGGGGCCGCACGCCACCGACCCCGGGCCGCACGCCGTCGGCCCGGCTTCGCGCGCCGCCGGCCCGGGAGAGGACCCGGCGGCGGCCCGGTTCCGGGTGCACCGCGCCACCGTTGCCCTGGTGTCGGCGGCGGCCGGCCGCACGCCCGTGCTGCTGGTCGTCGACGACCTGCACCGCGCCGACGCCGACACGCTGGACCTGCTGACCGCCCTGGTCGGCGAGCCGGAGCCGGTCGCCGGCCCGGTGCTGGTCGTGGGGACGTACCGCGCCGCCGAGATCACCCCGGAGCTGACCGCCGCCCTGGCCCGGGTGGCCCGCGCCGAACCGGTCCGGGTCTATCTCGGCGGCCTGCCCGAGCCGGCGACGGGCGACCTGGCCCGTGCCGTCGCCGGGCAGGCGCTGGACGCGGCGGTGGTGCGCCTGATCCACCGGCGCAGCGGCGGGAACCCGTTCTTCGTCCGGGAGTTGGCGCGGCTGCTCGCGGCCGAGGGCGAGTCGGCGCTGCACCAGGTCCCGCCGGGGGTGCGGGACGTGATCCGCCACCGCCTGGCCCGGTTGCCGGAGGCGGCGCAGACCGTGCTGCGGCAGGCGGCGGTGCTCGGCCGCGACGTGGACCCGGACGTGCTGGCCGCGCTGGCCGGTGACGCCGCGCCGGTGCTCGACGCCCTGGACCGCGCCCTGGCGGCCGGCTTCCTCGGCGAGGAGGGCGCCGACGGGCGGCTGCGGTTCACCCACATCCTGGTGCGGGACACGCTCTACGGCGATCTGTCCGCGCCGCGCCGGGCCCGCTGGCACGCCGCCGTCGGGGACGCCATCGAGCGGCTGTACCCCCACGACGTCGCCGCCCTCGCCCACCACTTCGCCCGCGCGGCGAGCCGCGCCACCGCGCCCCGCGCCGCCCGCTACGCCGGGGCGGCGGCCGAGCAGGCCGAACGTCGCTTCCACCCGCACGAGGCGGCCCGCCTGTGGCGGCAGGCGGTCGCCGCCCACGACCGCGCGGGCGGCGACGACGTACGCGGGCGGCTGGCCGCGGCCATGGGACTGGGCCGGGCGCTCGCCGTCACCGGCCACCTCGACGAGGCGCGGCGGCTGCGGTCGGCGGCGATCACCACGGCTGTCGGGCTCGACGATCCGGGCCTGGCCACGAACGTGCTGACCGCGTTCGACGTCCCGGCGATCTGGACCCGCAACGACGACGAGCACCTCTCCCGGCAGGTCGTCCGGGCCGCCGAGCGGACGCTGGCCGCGCTCGGCGACGACGAGCCGGAACGGCGCAGCCGGCTGCTGAGCACCCTCGCCCTGGAGCTGCGCGGCACCACCACCGACCGCGGTCACCAGGCGGCGTGCGAGGCGGAGTCCATCGCCCGGCGGCTGTCGCACCCGGCGCTGCTCGCGCACGCGCTCAACGCCCGCTTCCTGCACTCCTTCGGCCGGGCCGGCCTCGCCGCCGAGCGCGCCCGCATCGGCGCGGAACTGGTCGACCTGGCCGCCCGGCACGAGCTGGTGAGCTTCGAGGTCCTCGGCCACCTCGTCCTCCTGCAGGCGCACTGCGCCCTCGCCGACCTCACGGTCGCCGACGCGCACGCGGACGCCGCGGACCGCCTCGCCGAGCGGTACGACCTGCCGCTGGTGGGCGTGTTCACCCGGTGGTACGCCGCCCTGCGGCTGGCGGTCGGCGGCGACCCGGAAGGGGCGGCGGCCGCGTACCGGTCCGCGCAGGCCACCCTCACCGGCAGCGGGATGCCCGGCATGGAACACGGCCTGCTCGCCCTCGCGCTGCTGTGCCTGCGCCTGGCACCCGCACCCCGGGAGCGGGGCGCCGCCGGGGCGAGCGGGCCGGGGGAGCACGACCTGACGGAGGGGGACTTCGGGCCGTACGAGCCCTGGGCGCGACCCCTGGTGCTGCTCGCCACCGGTCACCGGGGCGAGGCCGCCGCCGCGCTGCGCGCCCTCCCGGAGTCACCGCACGACCTGCTCCGCGAGGCCCGGATCTGCCTCGCCGCCCGCGCCGCCCTGGCCCTCGGCGACCGCGCGACGATGCGGTGGGCGTACGCCGAACTGGCCCCCGCCGCCGACGAGTTGGCCGGGGCCGGCAGCGGCATCCTCACCCTCGGCCCGGTGGCCGACCACCTCGGCGACCTCGCCGCCGCGCTGGGCCGCCCCGACGAGGCCGCCGCGCACCGGAGGACCGCCCGCGCGGTCGCGGCGCGGGCGGCCGGGTAGGACGACAGCGGTCGCCGGTGCGACCCCTGTGGTTTTCCACACCCCGCCCGGTGCGGTCGCCCCGGCCGAACCGGACGGCCGGCCCCATGGTCGGCTCTCAGGATGAGTTCGTAGCGTGGAGGCCATGATTCGTACCGCGCACGCCCTGCTCGCCACCGGAACCGCCACGGGGGAGGCCGCGCCACCGGAGGACGGCCTGGTCGGCTACGTCACCGGCCTGGTGGAACGACTCGGTGGCCCCGGCGCGGGCCTGGCCGTCGCCCTGGAGAACCTCTTCCCGCCGATCCCCAGCGAGGTGATCCTGCCGCTCGCCGGCTTCGTCGCCGGTCAGGGGCGGATGAGCGTGGTCAGCGCGATCTTCTGGACCACCCTCGGTTCGCTGCTCGGCGCCCTCGCGCTGTACTACATCGGCGCCGCGCTCGGTCGGGAGCGGATCCGGGCGATCGCGGAGCGGCTGCCGCTGGTCAAGCTCAGCGACGTGGACCGCACCGAGGAGTGGTTCCTGCGGCACGGGGTCAAGGCCGTCTTCTTCGGCCGGATGATCCCGATCTTCCGCAGCCTGATCTCCATCCCGGCCGGCGTGGAGCGCATGCCGGTGTGGACGTTCGCGGTCTACACGACCCTCGGCAGCCTGATCTGGAACACCACCTTCGTGATGGCCGGTTACCTGCTCGGCGACAACTGGCATCTGGTCGAGGGGTACGTCGGCGTCCTTCAGAACGTGGTCATCCTCGCCTCCGTGGCGGCCGTCGGCTGGTTCGTGGTCTCGCGGGTGATCCGGGCGCGGCGGGGCGCGGCGGCGGCCGTCGAGCCGGAGCCGACCCCCGGACCCGCCCCGCTGCACCACGCGCCCGACCCGGCCGGGCGGGGCACCATCTACCGCAGCGCCTACTCCGAGGGGCAGCCCGCCCCGTGGGACCACGACGGGGTGCGCTGAGCCGGTGGAGGCACCCCGGTCGGTGACGCCACGCCCGGCCCGGATCCCCGTCGGGGTCGCCCTCGGGATCCTCACGGCCGCCGTCGAGGCGCTGTTCCTCCTCGGTACGGCCGTCGCCGTGACCGGCGCCGCGGCCGTGCCGCCGGCCCGCCGCCGCGTCCGCGCCACCATCCGCCGGTACGTCGCGACGTTGGCGCGGTACGAGCGGGACCGGCTGGCCCGGTTCCACGGGGTCGAGGTCCCGCCCGGCGCGGCGGGCCGGCGGGAGGTCGGTTACCTGGCCGCCCGTCTGCTGCCCGGGGCGCTCGGCCTGCTCGCGTACGGGATGCTGGCCGTCGGCGTGGTGCTGGCCTCGATCGTGGTGCGGGCCGTGATCCGCGGCGACCTCGGCGTGACGGACGCTCTGGTGCAGACCGTCATCGGCGCGGCACTGCTCCTGGTCAACCTGCAGGCCGTGGTGAGCGTGGCCGCGCTGGACGTCCGGCTCGCCCGGCGCCTGCTCGGCCCGAACGCCCGCACCCTGCTGGAGAACCGGGTCCGGGAGTTGGCCGCCAGCCGCGCCGGCGTCATCGCCGCCGTGGACGCCGAGCGGCAGCGCATCGAGCGGGACCTGCACGACGGACTCCAGCAGCGCCTGGTCGCCCTCGGCATGCTGCTCGGCCGGGCCCGCCGCAGCCGGGACGCCGAGCGCACCGCCGCGCTGCTCGCCCAGGCCCACGCCGACGCGCAGCAGGCCATCGGGGAGCTGCGCGAGGTGGCCTGGCGGGTGTACCCGTCCGCGCTCGACGACGCCGACCTCGGGCAGGTGTTGGAGATGGTCGCGCAGCGCTCCGACGTTCCCGTCCGCGTCCGCTGCGACCTGCCCGTACGCCCGCAGCGGCAGGTCGAGACGGCCCTGTACTTCGTCGCCTGCGAGGCGCTGACCAACGCGGCGAAGCACGCCGCCGCTACCCTGATCACCGTCGAGATCGGGGCCGGGGAGAGGTTCGTTCGGATGACGGTGCACGACGACGGCGCCGGCGGCGCCGACCCCGCCGGGCGCGGCCTGTCCGGCCTGGCCCGCCGGGTCGCGGCACAGGACGGGCGGCTGCGGGTCGACAGCCCGCCCGGCGGGCCCACCACGGTGTCGGTGGAACTGCCGTGCGGATAGTGCTCGCCGAGGACTCCACGCTGCTGCGCGAGGGCCTGGCCCGGCTGCTGGCCGAGGAGGGCCACGAGGTCGCCGCCGCCGTCGCCTCCGCCGACGACGTGGTCGACGCCGTCGCCCGACACCGGCCCGACGTCGTCGTCACGGACGTACGGATGCCGCCCACCCACACCGACGACGGGCTGCGGGCCGCGCTGGAGATCAGGCGGCGCTGGCCCGACACCGGAGTCCTGGTCCTCTCCCAGTACGTCGAGAAGCGGTACGCCACCCGGCTGCTCGCCGACCGCCCCGAGGGCGTCGGTTACGTGCTCAAGGACCGGGTCGCCCAGGTGGACGACTTCCTCGACGCCCTGGACCGGGTGGCCGAGGGCGCGACGGCGCTGGACCCCGAGGTGGTGCGGCAGGTCCTGGCCGGCACCGACCGCACCGACCCGCTGGCGCGGCTGACACCCCGCGAACGGGACGTGCTGCACCACATGGCGCAGGGCCACACCAACGCCACGATCGCCGGGCGGCTGCACGTGTCGCAGAGCGCGGTGGAGAAGCACGTCAACACGATCTTCGACAAGTTGGAGCTGCCGCGGGCGGGGGGTTACAGCCGGCGGGTGCTCGCGGTGCTTCGGTATCTCGGGGTCTGAGCTCGTCTCGTCTCTCGGCTGGCTGCGTTGTCTGGGCGTGTTGGGTTGCTGTGCTGCGGTCGTTTGTTGCTGTGCGTCGTGGTGGGGGTGTGGCCCGCCGTGCCCGGCTCCGGGCGGTCAGGCTTGATCCCTGCGCCGGGCACGGCGGGCCACACCCCCCGTGGGCGGTCGCGCGCCGTCCGTGCCTGAGTGTCCGTTTGGCGTCGAGCTGACCCGTCTGTGAGACCGCGTGTCACGGCAGGCTCGGTGGCTTGCGACGGCACCGTGTGCCCCATTTGTGAGGCGGTTCGACAGGGGCCGGGTGTGGTGGCGTCCCGGGTGTCCGGTTTCGGGGTGTGACCGGGGGCATCGCAGGCGTGGAATCGTGGCGGGGGCGGGGTCGTTACACCATGCGTACGGCCGAGCAGGACATGCCCCCGCCCTGGTGGCTGGCGTGTGCAGGCC
>NZ_JBIAZP010000013.1:33529-181436 GCF_042899165.1 Micromonospora sp. NPDC000121 | reverse complement strand
ACAAACCACAAGTGGCCTGCCAGTCCGGGGTATAAATCAATTTGGCACTGGCTTATCAAGCACCCTGTTGAGTTCTCAAAGAACAACCACACACCACTCAGGCGTCCCACATCCTGGGAGCCCACTTGGGGCAACTCCTCTACCTTACTCGGCTCACCCCTCGCTGTCAACCTCGTGTCCGAGGTGATCAACGCTTGGTGTTCCGTATCCACGATGACGCACGCCGTATCACGGCGGTCGCTTCTGTCGTGGGAAACCGCAGACCGGCCGATCGCCGCTTCGCGGCTATCCGCCCGGCTCCTGCCGGCTTCAGAACTCTACCCGGTCAGTCTCGCGATCGCAACCCCGTGTCGGAGTGTCTTCGCACCGCCCGATCCTCAGTCTCGCTCGGCGTATCCGCCACGAGCCTGGTGCCCGCTGTCAGCCGGTTTGTCCGGCCTCCCGCGTGCAGGGAGAAAGTTACGCTGGCCGCCCCGGGAAGGCAAATCAGCGTTCGTCACTGCCCGGCTCTCGCCGGCGGATGGCGGGCCGGCATTCGTGATGGCGGCACAGGGTCCGTCCGGGGCTCCGCCGTGCCAGAGTGTTCGTCATGGACGACCTCCCCCGCCCTCGGCCGGCGGTGCTCGCCGAGGACGCGCTGCTCGGGCTTCTGCTGCCGTTCTGGCAGTTGGTCATCGGCGCCTTCGTGCTCTTCGTCCTCGTGGTGTCGGTGGCACGGCTGGCCCGGCGGGGGCGGTCCCGCATGACGACGGCCCTCCTCGTCACGGCCGCGGCGATCGCCGGCTTCACCGTGGTGGGCGTACTGCTGCAGGGCTGAGGGCCTACAGGCGCCGGTTGGCCAGGCTGGGCAGCTCGGCACGGATGGTCCGCAGCCGGTCGAGGTCGAGGTCGGCGACGGCGAGACCCGGGCCGTCGGGCACCTGGGTGAGCACCGTCCCCCACGGGTCGACCACCATGCTGCGCCCGAAGCAGGTCCGGCCCGGGTCGTGGTCACCGGTCTGCCCTGCCGCCGCGACGAAACACTGGTTCTCGATCGCCCGCGCGCGCAGCAGCACCTCCCAGTGGTCCCGCCCGGTGTGCAGCATGAAGGCCGCCGGCACCACCAGCAACTGGGCGCCGCCGTCCGTGGCGAGCTGCCGGTACAGCTCCGGGAAACGGAGGTCGTAGCAGATCGACAGCCCGACGCGGAGCCCTTCGACGTCGACCACCACCGGCTGGTCACCGGGGGCGACGGTGGCGGACTCCAGGTACGAGACCCGGCCGGGGATCTCCACGTCGTACAGGTGGATCTTGCGGTAGGTGGCCGCGAGCGCTCCCGAGCGGTCGAAGACCAGGCTGGTGTTCCAGGTGCGGGCCGGGTCCGGCCCGCGCTCGTGGATCGAGCCGGCGATCACCCAGATGCCCAGCCGGCGCGCCACGCCAGCGAAGAACTGGCCCACCTCGCCGTCCACCGGCTCCGGCTCGGGCAGGCCGGCGGCGTGGCCGAGGTAGTCGACGTACTCCGGCAGGAGAGCGAGGTCCGCGCCGGCCGCGGCCGCGCGCTCCAGCAGGGCCTCGGCGGCCGCGAGATTGGCCTTACGGTCGTCCCGGGCGTTGAGCTGGCAGACGGCGACGCGCATGGGGATCAGCGTACGACCGGACCGGGCAACGGCGACAGCCGCAACCGTCGGACCGTCCGCCCCGTGGCACCTCACCGGGCGCCGGCGCTCACCGCCCCCGGACACGCCAACCGCGCCCGACCTCGACGGACGGGCGCGGTGGCGGCGACTCAGGCCGACTTCTCCTCGCGGTCCCGCCGGGCGCGGCGGCCGGTGAACTCGCGGGGCACGATCGTCGGGTTGACGTTCTCCAGGACCACCTCGCGGGTGATCAGCACCCGCGCGGCGTCGGGGTTGCTCGGCACCTCGTACATCACGGAGAGCAGGACCTCTTCCATGATCGCGCGCAGGCCGCGGGCGCCGGTGCCGCGCAGCATCGCCTGGTCGGCGATCGCCTCCAGCGCCGGCTCCTCGAACTCCAGCTCGACGCCGTCGAGCTCGAAGAGGCGCTGGTACTGCCGGACGAGGGCGTTGCGCGGCTCGGTGAGGATGCGCACCAGCGCCGTGCGGTCCAGGCTGCGCACGTTGGTGATCACCGGGAGCCGGCCGATGAACTCGGGGATCAGCCCGAACTTCAGCATGTCCTCCGGCATGACCTGGCTGAAGATGTCGTCGGTCGACCGCTCGCTGACCGACCGGAGCCGGGCGCCGAAGCCCGTGCCGCCGTGGCCGGTGCGGGCCTCGATGATCTGGTCGAGGCCGGCGAAGGCGCCACCGCAGATGAACAGCACGTTGGTGGTGTCGATCTGGATGAACTCCTGGTGCGGGTGCTTGCGCCCGCCCTGCGGCGGCACGTTGGCCACCGTGCCTTCCAGCATCTTGAGCAGCGCCTGCTGGACGCCCTCACCCGAGACGTCCCGCGTGATAGACGGGTTCTCCGACTTGCGGGCGATCTTGTCGACCTCGTCGATGTAGATGATGCCGGTCTCGGCGCGCTTGATGTCGTAGTCCGCCGCCTGGATCAGCTTGAGGAGGATGTTCTCCACGTCCTCGCCCACGTAGCCGGCCTCGGTCAGGGCGGTGGCGTCGGCGATGGCGAACGGCACGTTCAGCATCCGCGCCAGCGTCTGCGCCAGGTGGGTCTTGCCGCACCCCGTCGGGCCGAGCAGCAGGATGTTGGACTTGGCCAGCTCGACGGCGTCGCTGCCGGAACCCGGCGCGCCGGCCGCCTCGGCCTGGATCCGCTTGTAGTGGTTGTAGACCGCGACGGCGAGCGCCTTCTTGGCCTGGTCCTGCCCGACCACGTAGTTGTCGAGGAACTGGCAGATCTCCATCGGCTTGGGAAGCTCTTCCCACTTCACCTCGCCGGACTCGGCCAGTTCCTCCTCGATGATCTCGTTACAGAGATCGATGCACTCGTCGCAGATGTAGACCCCTGGGCCCGCGATGAGCTTCTTGACCTGCTTCTGCGACTTGCCGCAGAAAGAGCATTTCAGTAGGTCGCCGCCGTCACCGATCCGTGCCACCTACGTTCTCCCTGCACTCATCGGCCGGAGACCCGGCCCTGACCTGCGGACGGTGCGCCGCCCGCCTCGTTCACCCAGCCGGAGGACCGGCGGAGCGGTACAGACCCGACGTTACCCGCTGGCGGAGGTTTCTCCGACCCCCAAATCGGGTGTGTCAGACGGTCGGCCGGGAGCGGACTCCCGGCCGACCTTGACGCGAAACTGTTTCAGCTGGCGGCGTTGGCCGCCAGCAGGCCCTTCTTGCGGCTGGTGAGGATGGTGTCCACCAGCCCGTACTCGCGGGACTCCTCGGCCGTCATGATCTTGTCACGGTCGATGTCCTTGCGGACCTTGTCGATCGGCTGGTTGCAGTGCCGGGAGAGCATCTCCTCGAGCTGGGTCCGCATCCGCAGGATCTCCCGGGCCTGGATCTCGATGTCCGAGCCCTGCCCGTAGCCGCCCTCGGTGGCGGGCTGGTGGATGATGATCCGCGAGTTCGGCAGCGCCATGCGCTTGCCCGGGGTGCCGGCGGCCAGCAGCACGGCCGCGGCGCTCGCGGCCTGGCCGAGGCAGACCGTCTGGATGTCCGGCCGGACGTACTGCATGGTGTCGTAGATCGCCGTCATGGCGGTGAACGAGCCACCCGGCGAGTTGATGTACATGATGATGTCGCGGTCCGGGTCGGTGCCCTCGAGCGTCAGCAGCTGCGCCATCACGTCGTTGGCCGACGCGTCGTCGACCTGGACGCCGAGGAAGATGATCCGGTCCTCGAAGAGCTTGTTGTACGGGTTCGACTCCTTGACCCCGTACGACGTGCGCTCGACGAACGACGGCAGGACGTAGCGGTTGTGCACGGCCGCGAACTGCGGCGGCAGGCTCAGGTCGGTCATCGTCAGCTCCTCAGCTCAGGGTCCCGGCGCCTTCCGGAACCTGCGTGGCTCCGGTGATCACCTTGTCGATGAAGCCGTAGTCCGTGGCCTCCTGGGCGGTGAACCAGCGGTCACGGTCGGAATCCGCCTCGATCTGCGCCTGGCTCTGCCCGGTGTGGAAGGCGACCCGCTCCTGGAACATCCGCTTGGTGTAGAGCATCTGCTCCGCCTGGATGGCGATGTCCGACGCCGTGCCGCCCATGCCGCCGGACGGCTGGTGCATCATGATCCGCGCGTGCGGCAGGGCGTAGCGCTTGCCCTTCGTGCCGGCGCAGAGCAGCAGCTGGCCCATCGAGGCCGCCATGCCCATCGCCACGGTCGACACGTCGTTGTCGATGAACTGCATCGTGTCGTAGATCGCCATGCCCGAGTAGACCGAGCCACCCGGCGAGTTGATCCACAGGTTGATGTCGCGGTCCGGGTCCTCCGCGGCGAGCAGCAGGAGCTGCGCGCAGATGCGGTTGGCGACCTGGTCGGTCACCTCGCTGCCCAGGAAGATGATCCGCTCCTTGAGCAACCGGTTGTAGACCGAGTCATCGAGGTTGCCAATGTTGTCGCCACCGCGGGCCTCGATCGCCCGGAGCGGCATCGCTTGCATGTGCATGTCGGTCATGGCAGCCCTTCGCTCTCCGTACCGTCCTACCCGACACTAACCGCTCAGCCGGGTGGCAGAGTCCCGGTCCGGGCAGTGTTCGCTGACAGCGCAGCCCTGAAGATGTACCCGGAAAAGGGATCGGGCCGCCGCCCACCGCAAGCGGCGGACGGCGGCCTCACCCGACGATCAGTGCTCGTGGTTGTGCTCGGCCTCGCTCTCGGCGCGGAGGGCGTCGAGCGTCACCTCGTTGCCGGCCGAGTCCTTGATCTTGATGCGCTCCATGACCGAGGCCAGGGCCTTGCCGCGCCGCACGTCACCGAAGACGGCGCCGGCCGCGCCGGAGCGGACCAACTGGTCGTAGTACTGCTGCGGAGCCATCCCGGCGCGCTGGGCGCGGTGCACGATCTCGTGGCCGAACTCGTCGTCCGTGACCTGGACGTCCTCGGCGTCGGCGAGGGTGTCCAGCAGCAGCTGGATCTTGACGCCCTCGGTCGCCGCCTCGGTCAGCTCGGCGTCGATCTGCTCCTCGGTCTTCTCCTCGGCCGCCAGGTATTCCTCGAGGGAGGCGCCGATGCGCTCGAGCTGGTCGACCATCGCCTGCTTGCGGCTCTCGACCTCCTCGCGGACGACCCCCTCCGGCGCCGGCACCTCGGCGGCGGCGACGAGCTGCTCCAGGGCCTTGTCACGCGCGGCGTAGATCTGCTCGACCCGCTTGCCCCGGGTGACCCGCTCCCGCAGGTCCCCACGCAGCTCCTCGATGCTGTCGAACTCGCTCGCCATCTGGGCGAACTCGTCGTTGAGCTCCGGCAGCTCCTTCTCCTTGACCGTGCGGACGGTCACGGCCACCTCGGCCTCGCGGCCGGCGAAGTCGCCGCCGACGAGCTCGGTGGTGAAGGTGGTGCTCTCGCCGGCGGACAGGCCGACGACGGCCTCGTCCAGGCCCGGGAGGAGCTGCTTGCTGCCGACCTCGTGGGAGATGTTGCTCGCCTGGCCGCCCGGCACGTCCTCACCGTCGACGGTCGCGTTCAGGTCGATCTGGACGTAGTCGCCCTCCTGGGCGGCCCGCTCGACGGTCTTCAGCGTGGCGAACCGCTCGCGCAGGTTCTTCACCTGCTCGTCGATCTCGCTGTCGTCGATCTGCAGCTCGTCGACGGTCACCTCGATGGTGGCCGGGTCCGGCAGGGTGATCTCCGGGCGGACGTCGACCTCGGCGGTGAAGTTCAGCGAGTCACCGTCGTTGAACTCGGTGATCTCGACCTCGGGGCGGCCGAGCGTCTTCAGGTCGTGCTCGCGGACGGCGGCGAGGATGTTCTGCGGGATGGCCTCCTGGACCGCCTCGTTGAGGACGGTGCCCCGACCGACCCGCTGGTCGATCACGGCCGCCGGAACCTTGCCCTTGCGGAAGCCGGGAACCTGGACCTGCTGCCCGATCTCCCGGTACGCCTTCTTGAGGCTCGGCTCGAGCTCGACGAACGGCACCTCGATGGCGAGCCGCACGCGCGTCGGGCTCAGAGTCTCGACGGTGCTCTTCACAGGCGTACTCCTTGACGGATCTCGGTTTTAGTCTGGGCGTGACAAGCCCATCGAGTGTAGGCGAGCCGGCCGGGCGCACCGGCAGCGCCCGGGGACCGCGCGGAGGGCGACCCCGGCGACCGGCCGCGGACGACAGTCGGGGTGGCGGGATTTGAACCCACGGCCCCTCGCTCCCAAAGCGAGTGCGCTACCAAGCTGCGCCACACCCCGTGGCGACGAGCAGTCTATGCGGTCGCGGCCGGCGTGACGTGCCGGGGCGTCACCCAACGCGCCGAACGGGGACCAACCGGACACCGGGCACGCGGGCCACCCCCTGCGCCGGGCGGTGGCGCGCGCCGCGCCGGGATACGGCTGAGCGGGCGGGGCGGGGCATTGGGTACGCTGTCGGCGCGTCCCGCAGCGTCGGGACGCACGCGGGCGTAGCTCAATGGCAGAGCTTCAGTCTTCCAAACTGACGGTGCGGGTTCGATTCCCGTCGCCCGCTCCACCGACGAAGGCCCAGGTAGACCGCATGATCGCGGCACCTGGGCCTTCTGCTTCTCCCCCATCTTCGATCTTGCGTGCCATCCGCGTGCCATTTAGCGGCGACGCCGGCCCTCACCGGCGATGCGGCGGTCCATCGCGGAGGCGATCTCGCGGTCCCGCTCGCTCGTGGCGTGCTGGTAGATCAGGGCGGCGCGCATGGTGGCGTGACCCATGCGGTGCATAAGCTCCCGAGTGCTTGCCCCGGACGCGGCGGCGAGGGTGTTGCCGGTATGGCGCAGGTCGTGGAAGTGGAAGCCAGCCAGCCCAACCGAGGCGACCGTCTTGGTCCATTTGACGGCCCGTGCGAAGTTGCCGGAACGCAGAGGTGCCCCCTTCGCCCCGGTGAAGATCAGCGCATCGGGACCGTCCTCGACGTACTCGGCCAGATGCTCGCGCAGGGACTCAACCGCAGCCGCCGGCAGCGCGACGACACGAACACCGGCGGCAGACTTCGGCGGCCCGAACTCCAGGCGATCCTTCAGCGCAGCGAGCTTGCGGGGCACCCGCACGGTCGCGCCGTCGAGGTCGACGTCGCAACGGCGCAGGGCAGCCAGCTCGCCCCACCGGAGACCGGAGAGGGCGGCGACCCGTCCGAGGAGGCTGGACGGTCTACGACTGCCCGACGAGGAGATCCGCTCTCAGGTGACCAGCAGGTTATTGACCCGTTGGGCACTGGGTAGCGAGCTGGCGCAGCACGTTGGTCGCGATTGCCAACGGCACGTCCTCGGGAGCCATCTCGGCGGTGGCGGCGCCGCTGCTGCCGTACCTGGCTTTCATCTGGTCGACTATCACCTCGCCGAGTGCGTCGGCCTGGGCGAAGGTGGCGCTACTGGCTAGCCCGCGTAGCCACTCCACCACGAGGGATATCTCGTAGCGATACGGCCACGGTTTGCCTGGGAGGGGCACCGCCAGGAGCTTGACCGCAGCAGCCAGCCGCGCCAGAGGTGAGTCATGGCCATCCAGTATCAGCCCGAGTTCGTCCGGCCGGGACACATCGACGCCTGGAGCGGTGAGCACGGGTGGTAGTGGATGACCGGTGACCGTTGTCAACGCGCGCGCCTGGCCGCCGAGGCCGAAGCCGACATGTACGCGGGAGGCATAGCCGGGATCGTCGGCACACACCACAACCCGCTGAGGACCGGATCCGACCAGCTTCGTGACCCACCGCGTGAGGTTCTCCAGGTCGGCTACACACACCTGGTGATCAACTAGGTTCAGAACACCGTCGAAGACGGACTCACCAATGAGCGGCATCGCACCATTCCAGATCGACACCCGGGTGAGCTTTATCTGTCCTCGGGTCCGCACGACGACGTGCTTGCCATCTCCGGAGGCTGGGGCGTCATCCCAGTCCAGCTCAGGCGGAGCCGCAGAGCCGATGAAGACAAACGGGTGGTTCGCGTAGATGTCAGCAGCCCCGACTAGCACCAATGCCCCCTGCCCACCCGGAATGGATGCCCACGACGCGCCAAGGGTGGCACACCGGCTCAGGACCGCTGCGATACGAGCCGCCGGGCCATCCCCGGGCCAGTAACTACGAGACTGACCGGTCACGAACGGGCACGAGGCGCAGGTTCCTTCGCCACCGCCAACAGGCGTTTCGGGCATCACGACCGGTTGAGCGCGCTCTTCCAAACTGACGGTGCAGTATTGCCGTCGACACCCCGCAGCTTTCGACCATCATGTTGACCATGGAAGAGCCCTTCGTGCTTCAACCGCTTGGAACGAGCTGCCGCTGGGTACTGCACCCTCCAACCGACCCGTACGGCGACGGCTATATCTGGGCTGTGCGGTCAGAGATCTCGGACGAAGGCGTGACGGCGGAGACGAGCGCCAGGCTAGCGGGTCGCTGGGCACCCGAGAACGAGGGTCTTGGGTGGTTCTTTCAGGCTCTGGCAGATGACTGGCGGGGCTGGGAAGGCGGACGAGAGTGGCGCTCGCTCGAAGGTGAGATGGAGATCGATGCGCACCACGACGGGCGAGGCCACGTAACCATCGGCGTGACGTTGAGGCGTGCCCGGCAGGCGTATGCCGACGATGCTTGGTCGGCCCGGACGGTCTTCGTGGTGGAGGCCGGCGAGGAGATGACCAGACTGGCGGCCGACGTCCGTGAGCTCCTAGGCGGAGGATAGGCACTGTCCGGCTGTACAGCCATCCGTACAGCCAAGCCAGCCGACAGATACGGCCGGGAGTCGACGGTAGGCGACACGGCGAGCAGGTCAGCGGCAGTGACCGACGCGGGCCGACAGTGGTCTTGATCTTTGCAAGGCAGGGGTCCGGCCGGACGTAGGTCGCCGTGCCATCCACGTGCCAGTAGCCGGTACCCCGGACGGTCACCAGAAGGCACGAGCGGTCACACGTCTCTCGCCTTGACCTGGGCCACCAGGTGCTTCCTGACGATGATCTTCGTCCTTCCAAACTGACGGTGCGGGTTCGATTCCCGTCGCCCGCTCACCGATGGTGGCCCAGGTCAGACGCCGTTTCCGACCTGGGCCACATCCGTATCTGTCGCTCCTTCTCGCGGGCGTGCCCGCTACGTGCCCCATCCCGTTCCTTGCGATGCTGGCGCTGAGCGCTCCGGCGATGGACTTGTCGCGCTCGACTGTCGCGTGCTGGTAGATCAGCGCAGCTCGGGCCGAGCCGTGTCCCATGCGCGCCATGAGGCCGGCCAGGCCGGCACCGGTGCTGGCGGGCGAGGGTGTTCCCGGGTCCCGCGGCGTGCCAGCGGCAGGTGCGCACCGCCGCAGGCGGTCATGACCATCAAGCGGAGCCCCGTGGGCTCACGTTCTCGCTGTGCTGTCGATGTGGCCGCGGCCCGTTCGTATGGACGGTGACCGGTCGGCGCGGTGCCGACCGCAAGGCGTGAGGGCGAGGCCATGCGGAAGCTGATAGTCATCGAGTTCGTGACCCTCGACGGGGTCATGCAGGGGCTGGGGTCGCCGGACGAGGATCGCGACGGCGGTTTCGAGCACGGCGGCTGGGCCGGGCCGTACTTCGACGAGGTGCAGGGAGCCGCAGCGGTCGAAGGGCTGAAGTCGACGACGGCGTATCTCTTCGGGCGCAGGACCTACGAGAAGATGGCCGAGTTCTGGCCGAGCCAGCCCGACCAGAACCCGATGGCCGCGCACCTCAACGTGACGCCGAAGTACGTCACCACGCGGACCCTGACCAGCCTCACCTGGTCAAACTCCCAGGTGCTAGCCGGAGATCCCGGGTCGGCCGTTCGTGATCTGAAGACACAGGGCGACGGCAACATCGCCGTGCTGGGCAGCGGGATGCTCGTCCAGGACCTCATCGCGAACGACCTCGTCGACGGCTACCGCTTGTTTGTGCATCCTCTGCTTCTCGGCACCGGCAAGCGGTTGTTCCGGGAGATGGACCGGCCGCGACGGCTGCGGCTCGTCGACTGCGCGCCGACCACCACTGGCGTACTCATGCTCACGTACGAACCGGTGTGACCCGTCAGCTCGGTCACGGTGGCCGGCTCCGGCCTCGATTCCCAACACGGCGCGACAACGCTGTTCCGCCACGCTCATCTCCACCAGCACTCGGCGGAACGTCGCGCATCAAGTGAAGCCGCCGTGTGAGGTATCAACCGGAGCCGGAGACACCGTGCAGCAAGGTCGGGAGCCGCCGCGATCAAGCTGGGTGGGGTTTCCCGATGAGCCTCGGAAACCTCTCCGCGAACGCCCCGGCTGGACCTGAGCACCCGTGACACGAGACGCAACCGGAGCGCCACGACCCACAGGCGTTTCGGGCGCCCTGCCCGGAGTGCGGCCGCCGCATCCCACCGCGGCCTCGTCGCGATGGGCAGCGTCAACCGTCACCTGACGTCGGGAGGCTCCGCACGATCTCCGCCGCCAGGGCCGTCGCCTTCTCTTGCGCCATGGCGGTGATCTCGGCAGGGGAGTTCAGCTTGCGCGGCCACAGCGTGAGCGCCTCGACGCTGATCAGCAGTGGCCCGTGCGCGAAGATCAGTCGCGCGTCACCGGGCAGATACGCCACGCCGGCTTCGATTTCCGGGTCGACTCGTTCGACCGTCGCCGTGGTCAGCCGCGCGCTCGTCGAGTCGACGGTCACCGCGCGTGCGCCCCGCCGGGCACTCGCTTGGCCGATAGTGAGCCGGAACTTGTCACTCGGGCACCTTGCGGCGTGCACCTTGGTTGCGGCGGCGACGGCCGCAGAGGCATCGGGCAGACGGACCACCCTGACGTCCAGGAGGGTCGTCGGGGACTGGACGTTCTGGAAAGACGGCATGGGGTTGATCTCGAGACCGGCGGACCACACGGCGTCGAGCCGCAACCCGCTCCCCTCCGCCCGGTTCGACTCGGCGACGAGCAGGTCGCAGGGTTCATACCGCACCTCGCCGGTCTCGATCTCGCCCGGCCGGATGTCGTCGCCGACACCGGCCCGCTCGACCAGCCCGCGAACGGTCGCCATCACGGCCTGTGGCTCACGTGGCAGCGCCGACGACGCGGGGCTCACCGACGGCGGTGGTGGTGGTGGTGGTGGCGGCGGAGCAGTTTGTTCCACGCAGCCGGCAAGTCCCGCCACCACCAGCACGCTCGCGATGAGCGGTCCTCCGCGCATCCGATCAACCGCAGCCATCGCTCCCCGCTTCCGGTCGCTGCGCAGCATACTGCCCTGCGTCTCCTCCGGCTGCCCCTGCCGTTCGGGGCGAGGACACCTGTGCGCAGCGAGGCGCACCACCGGTCGGGGCAACCCCCGGGCGCGATCGGCGTCGGTGCGGGTGCTGCGTACGATGCGGGGCCGGGCATCCCCTCGTCCCGCGGAGGTATCGGCAGATGGCAGGCCAGCACGAGGGGTACGCCCTCGGCGTCGACCTCGGCACGTCCCACACCGTCGCCGTGCTGCGCCGGCCGGACGGGCACACGCGCCCGCTGCTGGTGGACGGACAGCCGGTCATCCCCTCCGGCGTGTACGCCGACGCGGACGGGCTGCTGCACGCCGGCCGGGACGCCCAGCGGCTGGCCCGCACCGATCCGGGCCGGTACGAGCCCAACCCGAAGCGGCGCATCGACGAGCCCGCGGTGTCGCTGGGCGACCGCCGGTACCCGCCGGCCGAACTGCTGGCCGCGACGCTGCACGCGGTGGCCCGGGCGGCCGTCGAAGCGGTCGGTTTCCTGCCTCCGGCGGTGCTCACCTGCCCGGCGACCTGGGACGCGGCCCGGCGGCAGGTGCTCGCCGACGCCCTGGCCGTGGCCGGGTGGCCGTCGGCGGCCGAGCACACGCTTTCCGGCCCCACCCCACCGGGCACCCGGCTGCTGCGGGAGCCGGTCGCCGCCGCCCGCTACTACACGCAGGTGCTGCGCCGGCCGGTGCCGGTCGGCGGGACGATCGCCGTGTTCGACTTCGGCGCCGGCACCCTGGACGTCGCCGTACTCCGCAACGAGGGCGCCGACCCGTGGGGCGACTCGGGATTCAGCGTGGTCGCCGCGGGCGGCGCGGACGACCTCGGCGGCCTGGACGTCGACGCGGCCCTGCTGAGCCGGCTCGGCGAGCTGGTCGCGGGCGACCACCCGGCGCAGTGGCAGCGGCTGCTCCACCCGCAGTCGGCGACGCAGCGACGGGAGCAGCACGAACTCTGGGAGAACGCCCGGGGCGCGAAGGAGATGCTGTCCCGCACGACGGCCGCGCCGGTGGCCGTGCCGGGGGTGGAGGCGGCCGTCACCCTCACCCGGGCCGACCTGGAGCGGGTGGCCGCGCCGCTGCTGGGCCGGGCGGTGGCGGTGACCCGGGAGGTGGTCGGCGCGGCCGGCCTCGACCCGCAGCAGCTCGCCGGCCTGTTCCTGGTCGGCGGCGCCACCCGGATGCCGATGGTGGCCCGGCTCCTGCACGCCGAGCTGGGCGTCGCCCCGACCGTGCTGGAGCAGCCGGAACTGCCGGTCGCCGAGGGGGCGCTCACCGACCTGCCCCTGCCACGGCGCCCCCGCGGCGCCGCCGCCTTCGCCGCGCCCGCGCAGGCCGGACCCGCCGCGCCCCCACAGCCAGGACCAACGCCAGCACAGCAGCCAGGACCGGCCGGGCCGGCGCAGGCCGGGTCCGGCGTACCGACGCAGGCCGGCTCCGTACCGCAGCAGGCGGACGGACCGGCGCAGCAGGCGAACGGGGTGGCGCAGCCCGCGCCCGCCGGGCCCGTGGGCCCCACGCCGACCGTTGTCGCCGGGCCGGAGGGCGTCACGCCGGCTCTCCCCGCCGGGGTGGCGCCCACCCTGGTCGCGGGCGCGGCGGCCACGCCGACCATGCCCGGCGCACCGACACCGTACGGACCGCCGGCCGCCGCACCGCCCGGGAGCCCGGTGCCGGGCGCGCCACCGGCCGCCCCGCCCGGCGGCCACGGCGGTTACGGGTATGGCGGTCCCGGCGGTCAGCCGGCGGGCGTACCCGCGCCGCCCCAGGCGGGTGGATGGGCGCCCGGCGTACCCCCGGCGGGTGTGTCCGTCGGGCCGGGCGGGCCACCGGCGGCGTGGCCGGGCGCACCCGTCTCCGGCGCGCCGGTGTCGCCGCCGCCCGGCGCCGGCCGGACCGCGCCGGCGTTCCCGCGCCGCCGGGCGTTGTGGATCACGGTCGGGGCCGTCGTCGCCCTCGCCGGGGTGGTGACCGCGGCGATGCTGTACCTGACCCGGGACCGCTACCCCGCCCTGGAGTTCCGGACCTCCGTCGCCGTGGTGGAGCGGGTGGCCGCCGGGGACGACCGGCCTTCGGAGATGTTCACCGCGGTGCTCGGCGACCGGGCGTATCTCGCGTACCCGCTCGACGACGGGCGGCTGGAGGTGGTGGCGGTCGACGCCGACAGCGGCGGGGTCGAGTGGCGGAAGCAGATTGAGGCGTCGGCCGAGCGGTGGGAGCGGATCGTCGCCCTGCCCGGCGCGGTGGTGGCCTTCGCCGACGCGATCGGCGACGACACCCCCCGGGACCTGGTGCTGCTCGACGGCGCCTCCGGCGACCAGCGGTGGCGCCGGCCGATCCTGGGCAACGACGACGTCTTCTTCGGCGAGGGCGTCGCGGTGCTGGTCGACCGGGCCGGTAAGCGGCTGGTCGGGCTGCGCCTGAGCGACGGCGGGGAGACGTGGGCGCAGGACAGCCCGCAGGACGAGTACGACAGCGCCCGCACCAACGTCCACCCCGTCACCACCGACGAGGCGCTGGGCGGCCCGGCCTTCCTCGACGGTTCCCCGCGTAACCCCTGGCTCGGCGAGGTCCGCCGGCTCGTGCAGGTGGGCGCGGACCGCTCCGTCCGGCTGATCGACATGGGCACCGGCGACGTGGTCCGCAGCCGCGCCGGCGTGGCCGACCACGACGACCTGGTGGTGGCGCACGAGGACCGCCTCTACGTGGCCCGCGACGAGGCCGGCTACCAGTTGCTCGCGTACGACCTGACGACCGACGCCCAGCCGAAGGTGCTGTACACCGCCACGGACGACCGCAAGCGGCCGGAGGCGCTGGTGCCCTGCGGCGAGCACCGGGCATGCCTGCTGGAGACCACGGGCGGCGAGGACGAGAGCACCGAGGTGGTGGCGGCGACCGAGAAGAAGGTGGCCCACTGGCCGGCACCGGAGGCGACCAGGCTGGTGCCGCTCGGCGAGCACCTGCTGGTCCGGCGGACCTCCTCTGAGTCGGTCAGCACCCTGTTCGACCCGGACGGTCGGGCGGTGCTGCGGGACCGGCCCGGGGTGGCGGTCCGGCTCGACGCGGGCAACCTGCTGGTCTTCGCCGACCCGCCGAGCTCGGTCGAGGACGACCGCAGCGTCGCCGGGGTGGCGGCCGGCACGGGCGCCGTGAGCGAGATGGGCGAGTTGGCGGACGTACGCAGCGAGACGTGCTCGTGGAACACCAGCGTGATCGCCTGCGGCGCGAAGGAGGACTTCGTGCTCTACCGGTTCGCCGACCGTTAGCCGAATCCCGACAGTCATTTATATCGATCTATATAACCGATAGCCTCCTCTCAACGGCCAGGCCGCCCCGCGTCCGGCCACGAGCCGGCGCGGGGCCGACAGGAGGAGGACCGGCATGACACTTCCCCGTACCCGGCGGTGGCGGGCCCGCGCGGTGGGCGTACTCGCCCTCGCCGCCACGGTCGTCGCCACCGTGGGCACCCCCGCCCCCGCCGCCGCGGCCCCCGGCGGCGAGATCCGGCACGCCGGCGACCCGAACGCCGTGACCGACGCGTACGTCGTGGTGCTCCGGGGCGACAGCGTCGGCCGGCACGCCGGCGACCGGCAGGCCGCGGTCAGGAGCGTGGCGGACCGGCTGGCCGACCGCTACGGCGCCACCCTCGGCCACGTCTACGGCCACGCGCTCACCGGCTTCGAGGCGCGGCTGCCGGAGCGCGCGGCCCGCCGGCTCGCCGCCGACCCGGCCGTGGCGTACGTGGAGCGGGACCGGGTGGTCACCCTCGTCGGGCCGGGCGTCCAACTCAACCCGCCGTCCTGGGGCCTGGACCGGATCGACCAGCGCAGCCTCCCGCTCGACGGCCGGTACGCCTACCCGAACACCGCCCACAACGTGCACGCGTACGTCATCGACACGGGCCTGCGGCGCACCCACACGGACTTCGGCGGGCGGGCCGGCGTGGGGGTGGACCTCGTCGACGGCGGCCCGGCGGACGACTGCAACGGCCACGGCACCCACGTGGCCGGCACCGTCGGCGGCACGCGGCACGGGGTGGCCAAGGAGATCCAGCTACGCCCGGTGCGGGTGCTGAACTGCGCCGGCAGCGGCACCTTCTCCCAGGTCATCGCCGGGGTGGACTGGGTCACCGCGAACGCGGTCCGGCCGGCGGTGGCGCTGCTGGCGCTCGGCGGCGGGGCCAGCACGGCCCTCGACTCGGCCGTGACCCGGTCGATCTCGTCCGGCGTCACCTACGTCGTCACGGCCGGCAGCTCGAACGCCAACGCCTGCAACTACTCCCCCGCCCGGGTGCCGGCGGCACTCACCGTGGCCGGTACCACCAGCACCGACGGCCGGATGCCGAGCGGCAACTACGGTAGCTGCCTCGACCTGTACGCCCCCGGCGCGAACATCACCTCCACCTGGCACACCACCGACACGGCGGTGGCCACCCTCAGCGGCGGGTCGATGGCCGCCGCGCACGTCGCCGGGTGCGCCGCGCTCGCCCTCTCGGCCAATCCCACCTGGACTCCCGCCCAGGTGGCGGCCTACCTGAACGGCAGGGCGACCACCGGGGTGGTCAGCGGCGTGGTCGCCGGCACGCCGAACCGCCTGCTCTACTGCGGCGCCTGACCGGAAACGCCGGGGCCGTCGGCACCGGACATCTCGGCGTCCGCCCGCGCGGCCCGTCGACCCGGCGGGCCGCGCGGGCGGATCGTGCGCGGCGAACGGTCGTCACAGGCGATCGGGCCGGATGCGGCGCGGTACCGGCACGAGGACGGTCGCACCTCCGGCACGGCGGCGGGCCGCCCTCACAACATCGACGCCCATCAACGGTTGTCGCCGGGGACGTCTGCGACTACCGTCGAATCCAGTGACGATCGACTATATGGTCATCGGCGCGGGCATCGCGGGCGCCAGCGCCGGACACCACCTCGCCGCGTACGGCAGCGTGCTGCTGGCCGAGATGGAACAGGTCCCCGGCCAGCACTCCACCGGCCGCTCGGCCGCCCTGTTCTCCGAGTACTACGGGGGGCCGGTGGTGCGCGCGCTGACCCGGGCCAGCCGGGGCTTCCTCGCCGCCCCGCCGCCGGGGTTCGCCGACCATCCGCTGCTCACCCCGCGCGGCGTGCTCACCCTCTGCCCGCCGGGCGCCGAGGACGAGTTCGACGCGGCGCTGCGCGACGGGGCCGACGTGGACCCGCCGGCCCGCGAGATCGACCTGGCCGACGTGGCGTCGTACTGCCCGGTGGTGCGTCCGGGGTGGTGCCGGCGGGCGATGGTGAAGCCGGCCGCCCGGGACCTCGACGTCGCCGCGCTGCACCAGGGATACCTGCGCGGAATCCGCGGAGCCGGCGGCCGGGTGGTGTGCGGCGCCCGGGTCCGTCGGCTGCGGCGGGCGGGCGGGGCCTGGCGGGTCACCACCGACGCCGGCGAGTTCGCCGCGCGGGTCGTCGTCAACGCGGCGGGCGCCTGGGCCGACGAGGTCGCCGCGGCGGCCGGCGTACGACCGGTGGGGCTGACCCCGCTGCGGCGCACCGCCTTCCTCGTGGACGCGCCGGCCGGCGTCCCGGCGGCGGACTGGCCGATGGTCGCCGACGTGGCCGGCACCTTCTACTTCAAGCCGGAGTCGGGGCGCCTGCTGGTCTCCCCGTCCGACGCCACCCCGGCGCCGCCCGGGGACGTCCGCCCCGACGACCTCGACGTGGCGATCGGCGCCGAGCGGGTGCAGGAGGCGACCACGCTGAGCTTCCGCCGGGTCCACCGGGCCTGGGCCGGCCTGCGGACCACCGCCCCGGACGACGTGCCGGTGATCGGCCCGGCACCCGACGCGCCGGACTTCCTCTGGCTGGCGGGGCTGAGCGGCTACGGCGTCCAGACGGCGCCCGCGGCCGGCGCGCTGCTCGCCGCGCTGGCGGTCGACGCCCCGCCACCCGTCGATCCCGCCCCCTACTCACCCGCCCGCCCCCTCCCGGTCAGCTGAAAGGAAGGGCCCCTTCCTATGCCCAGGCGTTAGGAAGGTGCCCTTCCTTCCACCTCGCGGGCGTTCAGGAGCGTGGCGGGGTCGGGTGGGTCAGGTGGGGCGTTGGCCCACCAGGGAGCGACGGGGCAGCATCGTCCACGCCGAGATGCCCGCCGACACCAGTGCCGCCAGCAGCATCACCTGGAAGACCGCCGGGTAGCCGGCCACGCTGGCGACCAGACCGGCCAGCGGCGCCCCGGCCACCAGGCCGATGTCCCAGAACGACGTGAACGCGCCGAGCGCCGCCCCCTGGTGCGCCGGGTCGGTCCGGTTGATCACGAGCAGGGCCAGCGCCGGGAAGAGCAGCGAGAGCCCGGCGCCGATCACCAACCCGCCGACGACCGCGACCACGAGGTTCGGCGCGACGGCGACCAGGAGCAGCCCCACCGCCTCCACCAGCGCCGACGCGACCGCCACCCGGCCGGCGCCGAGCCGGTCGGGCAGCCCGCCCACGAACAGCCGGACCCCGACGTAGGTGAAGCCGAACGCGTTGAACGCGGCGATGCCGTTCTCGATGCCCCGGTCGGCCAGGTGCAGGGCGACGAACGCGGCCAGCGCGGCGTACCCGAAGCCGGCCAGGGAGAGCGCGACGCCCGGGGCGACCGCGCTGCGCGGCAGGATGCCGGCCGGCCCCTTCGGCTCCGGCTGCTCCGGCCCGGGGCGGACGGCGACGAGCGCGGCGCCGGCCAGCGCCGCCACGATCGCGAACAGCCACACGGCCGGATAGCCGCCCGAGGTGCGCAGCAGCACCGCGCCGAGCAGCGCGCCGAGCGTGATGCCCAGCCACATGTGGATGCCGTACAGGCCGACGACGCGGCCCCGCCGGTCGGCCGGCGCGAGCGCCACCAGCCAGGCGGCGCCGGCGGTGTAGACGGCCGCCTCGCCCACGCCGTGCAGCACACGGACGCCGACCAGCACGCCGACGTTGCCGGCCACCAGGTAGGCCGCGGCGGCGGCCGCGCACACCACCGCCCCGGCCAGCATCACCGTCCGGTACCCGTGCCGGTCGCCGAGCCGGCCGGCGATGGGCCGGGCGATCACGGCGGAGACCGCGATCGCGGCGATCACCACGCCCACCTCGACCCGGTTGCCGTCGAGTTCGTCGAGGACGTAGAAGGGCAGCACCGCCAGGGACGCGCCGACGCCGAGCAGGCACAGGAAGATGGCGCCGAACAGCGGCACGATGGGCCGGTAGAACGAGAGTTTCCCGCCGGTCGTGGTCATCCGGTGACGCTCCTAGGCCGGTACGACGTGGAAGAAGTGGGTCGGCAGGTGCACGGCCAGGCCCTCGTGGATCTCGGCGCAGACGGCCGGGCCGTCGATGGCGAAGGTGCCCGGCGGCGGGGTCGCCACGCGGATCGCGGAGCGCCCGGCGTCGAGCAGGCGCGCCGCCATCGCGAAGTCGCCCACCACCGCCTCGCCCGGCGCCACCATCCGGGTACGGCTGATCAGGACGCCGTTGCGGTGCAGGTCCGCCAGCAGCGCGTCGCGCCCGAGCAGGTGGGTGTAGTAGTCCCTCGGGTTGACGATCATCGCGTGCGGGGTGGCGCCGGTCTGCTCGATCTCGTCGCAGGCGGCGAGCAGGCCGGTCAGCCAGTCGTGCCGGTACGGCAGCCGCCCGATCTCCGGGTGCCGCAACAGGCCGTGCTCCCCGATGGTCAGCGCCTGGTTCTCCGCCGTGGCGAGGCGGACCAGCAGCCGGTAGTCGACGAAGACGGCCAGCCCCTCCGGGTCGTCGGCGAGTTCCTCGGGGACGCGTACCCAGGCGCGGATCGGGTGCACGCCGGCCGAGGCGGTGCCGAACCGGAAGGCCGCCTCGCGGCGCAGGCCGGACTCGTGCACCGCGGCGGCCTCCCCGGCGTCGGGCCGCCCCTCGCACCAGAACCGGACCGGGTCCATCCCCACGGACCGCTTGCGGAACAGGTTGCGGACGGTCACCCGGGGGCGTTCCTTGGTCGGCTGGAAGGCGTCCGTGATGGTGTAGTCGAAGCGCACCTCGGCACCGGCCGGGTCGGCGGCGTACGCGCGGGCGAACACCTCGCCGGGCGACAGGGTCGACGACGCGGTCACGGGCGGCGCGGCGATGGTGGTCATGAATCCTCCCCGATGGCGATGGCGTGCCGGATCAGCCGCTGGTAGAAGGGCTGGTGGTGGTCGTGGTACGAGCGCAGGGTGTCGTCGTTGTCGACGGTCACCTCGAAGGACTTGGCGACCGGCGAGAAGCCCGAGGTGCGCTCGACGTCGAGGTGCCACTTGCGGGTGCGCCGCCACTCGGCGCGCTCCCCCGGCGCCCAGTTCAGCGCCTCCGGCCGGAACGGCAGCCCCACGGCGGCGCACCAGGCCGCCACCGTGTCGGCGGGCCGGCGCAGCAGGTCCTCGGCCCGGATCACCACCGGCGGCCGGCGCGCGGTCCGGCGGACCAGGTCGAACAGCTCCCACTGGTGCTCGAAGCCGATCTCCGGGCAGGTCACCGTGGGCTTGATGGCGTAGTGCGAGCTGATCGTGCGGGCCGGTTCCCGGACGATGAAGGTGTGCGTGACGTCGGCGATCGCCTCGGGATCGTCGAACAGGTGCCCGTACCGGTACTCCAGGGTGTCCTTGACGAAGACCGTCCGGTCCCGGCCCAGCCGGGTCAGGTGGGCGACGACGTCGGCCGGGTCGGTCACGGTGACGCTGCCGCCGTCGGCGGTGGGCAGGTCGACGTGCCCCTCGTCGACGAGGGTGACCAGCGGCTCGTGCACGACCGTCACGTCACCACGGGCGATCATCATGCGCAGGAACGCGGTGGAGAGCGCCCGCGGATGCGCCCACATGGCGATCACCGGCATGCGGGCCCCCCGTACCGCGTCGCCCGCCGGACCCGCGCGTCGCCGGGGTGGCGGACGGGCCTCACTGGGACCACCAGGTCGGCTTGCGGTCCCAGCGGTGGCCGCGCAGCCGGTCCAGCAGCCCGGCGTCCAGCGGCGCGCCGTCGCTGACGGCCAGGTTGGCGCGGACGTGCTCGACGCGGCGCATGCCGGGGATCACCGTGCTGACCGCCGGGTGGTGCAGGATGAACCGCAGCGCCAGCTCCGGCATGGTCATCCCCGGCGGCACGTCGCCGGCCAGCCGCTCGGCGCGCTCCACGCTGGGCAGCAGGTTCTCCGGGCCGAAGTACGTGCTGCGCCAGTCCTCCTCCGGCCACGTGCTGTCGGCGGTCAGCGTGCCGGTCAGCGTCCCCTCGTCGAACGGCACCCGGGCGATGATCCCGATGTCGTCGCGCTGCGCCCGGGGGAACAGCTCGTCCTCGGGCGCCTGGTCGAAGATGTTGTAGATGACCTGGACTACGTCGATCAGCCCGGTGTCGAGGGCGGCGTGGCAGTTCGTCGGCTCCCACCGGTTGACGCTGATCCCGACGCCGTCGACGAGGCCCTCCCGCTTGAGGTCCGCGATGGTCTCCTGCCAGCGGCCGTCGGCCGCCCAGCGGTCCTCCCAGACGTGGAACTGGAGCAGGTCGATCCGGTCCACGCCGAGGTTCTCCAGGCTGTGGTGGGTGTACTCGCGGATGTGGTCGGGCGGGAAGACGTCGTCCAGGGTGTCCTGCGGGCCGGGCGGCCACTCCCGGTTCTTCGGCGGGATCTTGGTGGCCAGGTAGAGCCGGCGCTCGGGGTGCCGGCGCACGAGGGCGCCGAGCAGCCGCTCGCTGACGCCCCGCCCGTAGACCCAGGCGGTGTCGAAGAAGTTGCAGCCCCGTTCCACCGCCTCGTCCAGGCAGGCCGGCGCGGTGTCGTAGTCCCAGCCGGTGAAGCCGCCCGGTCCCCCGCCGATGCCCCACATCCCGTACCCGACCTCGCTGACCTGCCAGCCGAGCCGACCCATCCTGCGGTATCGCATTCCACTCCCTCGTCCGTGCCGATCGCCGCGCCGTACGCGGCTGGTCACCCTGGTCCCGCCGGCAGCAGCAGCCGGTCGGTCGCCCGTCGCTCGTGCTCGCCCAGCCAGGCGCGGTAGGCGCCGACGGACGGCCCGAGCCGGTGGTCGGTGAAGCCCCGGCGCCGTTCCAGCTCGGCGCAGCCGTCGCGGCGGAACAGCCGGGGGTTGTCGGTGAGCAGCGTCGCGAAGACCGCCCGCAGCCGCTCCTCGTCGGTGCCGGCCCCGGGCGGGAAGAGCGCGAGCAGCACGGCGGCGGCCCGGTCGCCGTCGGTCGCCGCCTCGCGCAGCGCCGCCACGAAGCGCACGCAGCTCACCCGGGGCAGGGCGTCCGCGCCGGCCAGCGGCAGGTCGGTGAAGTCGACACTCACGGGGTGCAGGACGTGCAGCGTGCTGCCCCACACCCGCGGGTCGACGACGGTGGCGACGATCCGCCGCGCGGCCCAGTCCACGGGTGTCCAGTCGGAGCGGACCGGCGCGTCGGGGCGCATCCGCAGCCGGTGGCAGGCGGCCAGCAGCAGGTGGGTCAGCGCCCGGGGGTTGGGCTGCCCGTCGTCTGCGGCGGGCATCACCTCGCCGAGACGCAGCACGGTGACGGTCGCGCCGCGCCGCCGGGCCTCGGCGAGATACCGCTCCGCCACCCACTTCGACCGGCTGTAGCCACTGGTGGGCGGGACGACGTGGGCCGGGTCGCACCCCTCCGGCAGCGGGTCGGGGCGGCGGGCGGCCTCGGTGTCGAGGACGCCGAGGGTGGAGACGTGGTGCAGCGGCTTCGGCCGGCCGGTCAGCGCCAGCCGGAGCAGCTCGGCGGTGCCGAGGACGTTCGCCTGACGGTGGGCCCGGTAGTCGAACAGGAAGTTGACCAGCGCCCCGGCGTGCAGCACGAGGTCGCAGTCGTGGGCCAACCGGGCCCAGGTCTCCGGGTCCAGGCCGAGGGCGGGTCGGGCCAGGTCCGCCGCGTACCCGTGCAGGCGCAGCCCGTGGCCGGGCCGCCACAGGCCCCGCTCGGCCAGCGCCCGGACGACGCGGGCGGTGGCCTCGGCGTCGTCGGCGGCCCGCGCGAGGCACAGCACCCGGACGTCGGTGGTGGCGAGCAGTTCGTGGACCAGCCGCGCGCCGACGAAACCGGTGGCGCCGGTGACCAGGACGGTGCGCGGCGACCGACGCCGGGCGACGGGGCGCACCGGCAGGTCGGCCGGGACGGCCGCGTCGCGTTCCACCAGCTCGGTCTCGGTCTCGGCGGGGTCGGCCGCGCGCAGCCGCGCCGCGACCACCCGGGCGAGCCGGGCGGCGGTGGGGTGGGTGAAGAGGTCCTGGACGCCCACCCGGACGCGGTGGTCGGCGCCGAGCGCGGTCACCACGTCGAGGGCCTGGAGCGAGTCGCCGCCGGCGTCGAGGAAGTCGGTGTCCGCGTCGAGGTCCGGCCGGCCGAGGACGGTCCGGAACACGGCCAGCACCCGGTCCGGGAGCGTACGCGCCTCGGCGCGCGCGGCGGCCGCGCGCGCCCGCTCGGCGAGCGTACGGTCGAGCCAGGTCTCCAGGGCCCGCCGGTCGACCTTGCCGTTGCCGGTCAGCGGCAGCGCGTCCCGCACCACGACGTGCCGGGGCACGTGGGGCCGGGGCAGCAGCCGGCGCAGGTGCGCCCGCACCGCCGGCTCGGTCACCTCCGGGTCGGCGGCGACGAAGAGGGCCAGCGACTTCCCCCGGCCCTCCCGGGCGAGAAGCACCTTCGCCTGCCGCACCCCGGGCAGCCGGGTGGCGGCGGTCTCGATCTCGCCGGCCTCGATCCGGACGCCGTTGACCTTGAGCTGGAAGTCGCGCCGGCCGACGAAGTGCAGCCGGCCGTCGGCGGCGAGCCGGCCCAGGTCCCCGGTGCGGTAGAGCCGGGTGCCGGGGATTCCGGGCAGCGGGTTTGGGACGAACACCTCGGCGGTGCGGGCCGGGTCGTCGAGGTATCCCTCGCCGAGGCAGACCCCGCCGATGACGATCTCGCCGGTCGCGCCGGGCGGCAGGGGGCGCAGTTCGGCGTCCACCACCGTCGCGTAGCAGTTGTCGATGGGCCGGCCGATGGGGATGACGTCGCCGTCGGACCGGGTGACGGTGTGGAAGACCATGCCGATGGAGGCTTCGGTCGGGCCGTACCCGTTGGTGGCCGACACCCCCGGCACCAGGTCGGCCAGGCGGTGCACCGCCCACGGGTCGATCTCCTCGCCGCCGACGATCACGTGCCGCAGCGTGGCGACGGCGCGGCGGGCGGCCGGGTCCCGGTCCAGGACCGACACCAGCGCGCCGAGCACGCTCGGCACGAAGTCGGTCATCGTGACGGCCTCGTCGGCGATGGTCCGGACGGTCCGTTCGACGTCGAGGAAGCCGCCCTCGACGGGCACCACCACCCGGCCGCCGGTGGTCAGCGGCCAGAACATCTGCCACACCGACGAGTCGAAGGTGTGCCGGCTGTTCTGCAGCACCACCTCCGCGCCGCTGGCCGCGAAGTAGCGGGTCATGAACCGGAACCGGTTGGCGATGCCGTCGTGCCGGTTGACCGCGCACTTCGGGGCGCCGGTGGTGCCGGAGGTGAAGATGCCGTAGATCAGGTCGCCCGGGCCGACGGGCACCCCGGGCCGGCGGCGGGTCGGGGTGACGTCGTCGAGGTCCACGGGCAGGCAGGGAACCTCCCCGGTGTCGGGACGCGGGTCGCCGCCCCGGACGACCGCGAGCCGGGGCCGGATCACCGCCAGGGACGCGCGCAGCCGGTCCGCCGGCCAGCCGGGGTCGACGGGCACGAAGGCCGCGCCGAGCTTCATCAGGGCCAGGTCGACGACGGGGAGTTCGAGGCCGTCGGCGAGGAGGACGGGCACCACGTCGCCCCGTCCGACCCCCCGCGCGGCGAGGGCGGCGGCGACACCGTTGGCCAGGTCGTCCAGTTCGCGGTAGGTCAGCGAGCGCCCCCGGAACGACACCGCCCGGCGGTGCGGATGCAGGTCGACGCGGTGTTCGATCATGCGGGGCACCGCCACGAAGGGCCCGTCGTCGTGCCGGCGGCCGGCGGCCCGCTCGACCAGCGCCCGGGAGGCGGGCCCGAGGGCCGGCGCCTCCGACGTGGGCGTCGTCGGGTCGGCGAGCAGGGCGGCCAGCAGTTCGGCGTACATCTCCGCCACGGCGGCGGCGCCGGCCGACCACGGGTCGTCGGCGGCGCAGCGGAGCACGACCGTGACCGCCGTGTCGGTGACGTCGGCGGCGAGCAGCACGGGCGGGGCGTCGGCGGGCGGCGTCGGCGCCCCGCCGTCGAGGACCACGAGGACGTGGTCGCCGCCCTCGTGGTCGGGCGCGTCGGCGCACGCGCGGACCGCGGCGCGGGCCCGGTCGCCGGGCATCCGGTGCAGGTCTGCCGGCCAGGCCGGCAGATCCAGCACCTCCACGCCGGCCCGGACCCGGACCGGCGCCTGGCGGCCCAGGCGGTCGAGCAGTTCCACCGCGGCCAGGGCGGCGGTGGCCACCCGGTCCCGGTCGCCGTCGGCTTCGCTGCCCGGGTCGGCCGCGGGGTGCGGCCCGACGGCCGCCGGGCGGGTGGCGGTGTACCGGTACGTCGATCCGTCCGAGACGGGAACCGGTGCCGCGGACCCGCTGTCGCCCGACCTCATCACGCCTCCTGTCCCGAGCCCGTGCGGCTGTCGGTCACAGCCGCGGACGGAGCTGCGTCGGCCCGACACACGCCGACAATGATCGGCATCGGTCGATGGCCGGCCGCTGGTCATGGACACTAGAGGGCTGATCGACGGTATGGAATATGCAACTTTCTGCTACATCGATATCCATCACTGAAATGCGCCGGCGTCGGTCGGCCCCACCCCCGGACGCTCGGACCGCCCGGAAACCGGCCCGCGACCAGCCGACCCTCCGGACCCCGCCGACCGGGCACGGAGTTCCCGCACCCGGCGCCGCCGGGCGGCCGGGGGCCGGGACGGGGCCGCGCCGCACGCTATCGTCACCCGGTCGAGCAGGGCGGATCACGTCCGGTAGTCGCCGGCACGGTGGGCGTAGCGGGGGCGGACACGCGCGGGAACCCGGCCGGGGCGGGCCGGCCGGGTTCCCGCACACCGTTTCCGCGACTAGCCGCCGAGGCGACCGTCCGTTTTGCGCCGGGACCGCCCGGGTACCGCAGCCCCATGGACACGAACACGAAGGCACACCTGGTCGGCGGCCCCCGGGACGGCAGCACCATCGACGCGGGCGGCGACGCCCTCGTGGAGGTGGAGATCGACGGCATGATGCACCGCTACATCCGCACCACCAAGCAGCACGGCGAGCACGGCACGATCTACAACTACGACGGGATGGTCGCGCCGGACGGCGGGCAGCCCGGTGTCGAGGACCCCGCCGCCCGGGTGGCGTCCCCGAAGGCGGACGCGGAGGGCCACGGCGGCAAGCACTGACCGCCGGGTCAGGCCGACCCGGGGGCGGATGAACCGCGACCGGCCGGGTAAGCAGCGGCCGATCTGGTGGAGTGGAGAACGACCGGGGTCGCGACACCCCGCGACCGGGCGCGCGGGCGGGCGGCGGACGCCGACCCGCCCGGGCGTGCGGCGGGTGACACGGTTCTCTCCGGCCAGTTGGGGTGAGGTCCCCTGTCCGGTCAGTTCCCGGTGATCCAGTTCCAGGCCGACATGACCCACTCGGTCTGCTGCAGGTAGGCGATGCCGAGGCCGGCCAGGAAGACCGCCGTGACCAGGTGCGCCCCGCGCGCGCTGCGCCGCACCCGGCCCAACTGCCGCTCCAGCACCACCCGGCCGAGCAGCCGGGCCAGCGCGAAGAGACCGGCCGCCACCAGCAGGCTCAGCACGAAGATCAGCAGCGGCCCGGCCAGGTCGCCCCCGCCCGAGATCGCCCAGATCCCCCAGCAGACGAACGCGAAGAGCGCCCCGGCGGCGCTCCACTCGCCGCCGCGCTTGAGCTGCGCGACGTGCCAGCTCAGCGGACGCCGCGGCGCCGACCCGCCGGGCCAGCCCGTGTCGGCCGGCTCCTGACCGACGACGGGGAACGGTTCGGTGCGCGGAGTCCGGGGCTGCCCGACCGAGGCCACCCCCCGTCGGTACGCGTCCCGCTGCGGCGGCACCCCGACACCCGGCTGCGGCGGCACCTCGACGGTCCGCTCGGCCCACGGCTGTGTCTGGTCGGCCATCTCGTCCCCTCCCCTGGACCGACGGCGCCCACCGGCCACCGTCCGGCTTCGAGGGTAGCCAGCCGGCAAATCGGTCGCCGAGTCCGGACCGATCGACTAGACACGGCGGCGTGACGAATCCCCCACTTCCGGTCGGGACCGCCCGAGCCGAGGACTTCGACGAGTTGGCCCGGCTGCTGGGCCACCTCTTCCACGCACCGTCCGACCCCGGGACGCACGAGGTCGAGCGGGCGCTCTTCGAACCGGAGCGCACGCTGCTCGTCCGGGACGGCGGCGAGGCGGTGGCCACCGCGCGGGCGTTCACCCGGGAACTCACCGTGCCGGGCGCGCGGGTGCCGGCCGCCCACGTCAGCGGGGTGGGCGTCGCACCCACCCACCGCCGCCGGGGGCTGCTCACCCGGCTCATGGTGCGGCAACTGCGGCAGGTGCGCGACGAGGGCCGGGAACCGGTGGCGGTGCTGTGGGCCAGCGAGGGCGGCATCTACCCCCGCTTCGGCTACGGCCTGGCCGCCCAGCGGCTCTCCGTCCAGTGCGCCACCGTCGCGCTGCGGATGCCGGACCCGACACCCGCCGAGGGCCGGCTGCGCCTGGCCGCGCCGGCCGACTGCCGGGCCGAGCTGGCCCGGGTGTACGACCGGGTGCGGCCCGAGCGCCCCGGCTGGTCCAGCCGTGACGAGGCGTGGTGGCGGTACCTGCTGGGCGACCCGGCCGACCGACGGGGCGGCGCCACCGAGCGCCGGGCGGTGCTGCACGAGGGGCCGGACGGCGTGGACGGGTACGGGCTCTTCCGCACCCGGGCGAACTGGGAGAGCACCGGGCCGAACGGGATCACCACGGTCGACGAGGTGGTGGCCGCCACCCCGGCGGCGTACGCGGCGATGTGGCGGATGCTGCTCTCGCTCGACCTGACCGGGCAGCTCTCCTTCGGGGCGGGCGCGGTGGACGAGCCGCTGCTGCGGCTGGTCAACGAGCCGCGCCGGCTCGGCGCCCAACTGATCGACGCGCTCTGGCTGCGGGTGGTGGACGTGCCCGCAGCGCTCGCCGCCCGCCGGTACGCGACCGGTGTCGACGTGGTGATCGAGGTCACCGACGAGTTGCTCCCGGAGAACGCCGGCCGCTGGCACCTGACCGGCGGGCCGGAGCGGGCCGGGTGCGCGCCGACGGACCGGCCGGCCGAGCTGGCCTGCGACGTGCGCTGCCTCGGCGAGCTGTACCTGGGTGGCGCGGGGCTGGCCGCGCTCGCCGCCGCCGGCCGGGTACGCGAGCTGCGCCCCGGCGCGTTGGCCGCCGCGGGTCCGGCCTTCGGCTGGCACCGGCTCCCCGCCGGCATGGAGGTGTTCTGACCTCCCCCCTGCACCCGACCGCCCGCTGCCGGCGCCGTCGTCGGTCGGTCCGGTGGCCGTCCGTCACCGCCCGCAGCGGGCGGGCCGGCGCCGGGTGGGGTGGGCGGCCGGGCGGGGTGGGCGGCGGCCGGGCGGGGCGGCCGGGCGGGGTGGGCCGGGCGGGCGGCGGCGGCGGGCCTCGGGCGGTACGGTCGGCTGATGGGGGACGTGGAACGACGGCGACGCCGGCTACGGCACCCGGGCGGCCCCTCGGGCACGCCCGAGGGGCCACAGGCCACGACCTCCGACGTGCACGACGGCGCCGAGCCCCCGCGTGGTCGCCGGGGCGGCCCGGGCGACGAGGGCGAGCGCGGCCTGCGCGGCCTGGTCGGCTCCGGCTCGTCCCAGGTGGGCGTGACGGCCGCGATGCGGGCCCGCGACGCCGCCCAGCCGACCGCCGAGGACCTGGCCGCGGCCGAGGAACGCGTGGTGGTCATCCGCCGGAACTGGACGCCCCGCGAGGACCTCCCCCGCCGCTGACCTCGGCCCCGCCCGCGTGCCGCCCAGCCGAACCCGGACCGCCCGAGGGATCGTGGCAGGAAGGTGCCCCGGTAAGGGCCTCTTCCTGCCAAGATCCGCCTCAGCCGTCACCCTCCGGGGCTCCCCGGCTATCGGAGTGCGGGAGTCGTCAGGCGGAGTGCGTCGGGCTGTTGGACCCAGGAAGGGCGGGGAGCTGGCGGGTGCGCTCGTAGTCGGCCATCTGGCCGATCCGGCGGGCGTGCCGCTCGTTTCCCGAGAACGGGGTGGTCAGGAACGCCTCGACGATGGCGGTCGCCTCGTCCAGGGTGTGCTGGCGCGCGCCGACCGCGACGATGTTCGCGTCGTTGTGCTCGCGGCCGAGCTGGGCGGTCTCGATGCTCCAGGCGAGTGCCGCCCGGACCCCGGTCACCTTGTTCGCGGCGATCTGCTCGCCGTTGCCGGAGCCGCCGATGACCACCCCGAGGCTGCCGGCGTCCGCCACCACCCGGTCACCGGTGTGCAGGCAGAAGGCCGGGTAGTCGTCGTCCGGGTCGTAGGCGTGCGGGCCGACGTCGACGACGTCGTACCCCTCCTTGGTCAGGTGGTTGACCAGGTGCACCTTCAGCTCGAAACCGGCGTGGTCGGATCCCAGGTAGACGCGCATACCGCGCAGTCTGTCAGGGCGCGCGCCCGGGACGCCGCGCGGGCGGCGCCCCGGGGCGGATTCGTCACAACTCAGCGGGACAGCTCGGCGACCACCAGGCCGCCGCGTGCCTTCGGGGTGAACCAGGTGCTCTTGCGCGGCATCTTCTCCCGCGCCAGGTTGACGGCCACGAAGTCGTCCACGGTCACCGGGGCGATCAGGACGGCCAGCTCGGCCCGGCCCGCGTCGACCTCGCCGGTCAGCCAGCTCGCCGGGTAGTCGCCGCCGACGTAGGTGATCCGCTTGTCGCCCGGGTCGAACCCGAGGGCGTCGCGCAGCAGCAACCGCTCGACGAGCGCGTGGTCCAGGTTCTCCAGCCGGCCGCCGCCGACGTGCGGCAGGGTGACGGCGTACCCCCGGCCGGCGAGACGGAGGTGGACGGTGCCGCCGGCCGCCGGGACCTCGACCGGGCCGTCGATCGGGGTGACCTCCGCGCCGGCCGCGCGGAGCCGGTCGAGCAGCTCGTCGGCGGTGGTGGTCAGCTCGCTGACCAGCCGGTTGTAGGGCTGGATCGCCACCGACGCCGGCGTGGTGATCACCGACAGGAAGCGCGGCAGCCCGCCGGTCTGCGCGGCCAGGCTGCGGTGGTTGCCGTCGGCCACGACCAGCTCGCCGCCGCCCGCGAGGGCGGTCAGCTCGTCCTGCTGCGGGCCGGGGCCGAGCAGCCAGATGGCGTGGGTGCGCCCGGCCTGGTCGGTGTCGGTCGCCGCGGGCGCCCCGGCCGCGTCGGTCGCCGCCGCGAGCGCGGCGTGCAGCTCGTCGCCGCGCCCGGTCTGCAGCAGCAGTACAGGCGAGAGGAGGTGGCCCAGCGCCTCGGCCAGCGCCACCCGCTCCCGCACCTTGGCGATGAAGACGTCCTCGTTGCGGATGACCAGACCGGGCTCGTCGGCGCGGGTGGAGATCTGGTCGGTGTCGGTCATGGCCCAGAGCCCGTACGCCGGCTCCTCCCCCGGCGCGCTGATCCGGTAGAGGACCACCACCTGCTCGGCCGGGGTGTAGCTGCCGTCGGCCTTGGCCTCGGCGAGGCGGGTCACCGCGTCCGGCAGGGCGTCGAGGAACGACTTCCCCAGGCTCTCCGGCGCCCGGTGCGGCATCTCGATGCCGAGGGCACTGTGCGGGTTCGCCTCGATGATCGCGGTGATCTCCGCGTCGTCGGCGAACTCGTCGTAGTTCTGCGCGCCGGTGCCGCCAGTGGTGATCCAGGCCCGGGCGATCGGATGCACGACCGTCATGTGCGACCACGCTACCGGCGACGCCACCACCGGCGCGGCGGGACCCGCGCGGCGTCCACCAGATGAAAGAGCGGCCGTCCCCGGTCCGTCGGATCGGGTGGCGCGGCGGTCACGCCGCCGGCAGGCGGTGCCGCCGCCAGCCGCGGCGGCGGCCCGTGGCCGGACGGCCGCTCCCCCGCCCGACCGGCGGCTACTTCGCCGGCAGGCGGTGCCGGCCGGCCGACGCGTGAGCGCCCGCCGGTCGCCGGCCCGAACCGCCCGGCGCGGCGGGCAGGATCGTCCGCGGCCCGGCCGTCGACGCCGGCCGGTGCTCGACCGGCGCGTTGCGGCGCTGCTCGGCCGACGGCGTGAGCCGGTGCTCGACCGGCGCGTTCCGCCGGTGCTCGACCGGCGGGGTGAGCCGGTGCTCGACCGGCGGGGTGAGCCGGGAGGTGGCCGGCACGCGGGCGACGCCGACCACGATCGGCGGGGCGAGCAGGTCCACCATGTGTGCGGGAAGGTCGGGGCGGACCGCCGGCCAGCGGGAGTCGTCGACCGACCAGTACGCCGCCTCCGGGCCCTCGGTCACCTCCTCCCCGGTCAGCGGATCGTCACCGGAAGCACGGTGCTTGGCCATCGGCATTGCCTCCACGAGCTGCGGGTGCGGCCCTGCGGGTCGCTGCGGCGGACACCGAAGAGAACGAGTCCGCCGGCCCCCCGGTGACGCCGGCGACCCCGGCCCGCCGACCGGGGCCGCGAGCGGTACGCCGGGTGGGGCCGGCGCCCGGCTCGCGGCCGCCGTGGCGGTCAGTCGAAGATGGGGCCGAGCTCGCGGGAGCGCTTGAGCTCGTAGAAGCCCGGGGTGCCGGCGACCAGCAGGACGCCGTCCCAGAGCCGACCCGCCGCCTCGCCCTTCGGGCGCGGGGTGACCACCGGGCCGAAGAAGGCGACCGTGCCGCCGTCCGGGCCGGGCGCGTGGATCACCGGGGTGCCGACGTCGGTGCCGACCGGGCGCATGCCGGCCTCGTGGCTGGCCCGCAGCGCCTCGTCGTAACCGGCGCTCTCGGCGGCGTCGGCCAGCTCCGGGTCGAGCCCGGCGTCGACCAGCGCGGCCGCGAACAGCTCCGGCGAAAGCTTCTCCTGCCCGAGGTGGATCCGGGTGCCCAGCGCGGTGTAGAGCTTCCGGACGGCGTCCTGGCCGTACCGCTGCTCCACCGCGATGCAGACCCGCACCGGGCCCCAGCCCATGCGCATCAGCTCCTGGTACTTCTCGGGTACCTCCCGGCCCTCGTTCAGCACCGACAGGCTCATCACGTGGAAGCGGACGTCCACGTCCCGGACCTGCTCGACCTCCAGCAGCCAGCGGGAGGTGATCCACGCCCAGGGGCAGATGGGGTCGAACCACATGTCTACGGCGACACGCTCGCTCACGGTGGGTCCCTTCGCGACAGGTGGCGCCGGCCTCCGGCGCCTGCCCCGATCTTCACCCCGGCGGGCATCGACCGGCACCGGAATGAGAGCGTGACCTCGCCCACCGCGGGGTGTTCGTGCATGGAAGACTCGAATCCGGCCGTCACGAGCGGTCGGTGACGGGCGCCAACGAGGGCGTACGGCGAGACGGGATGGAGACGAACAGTGCCGGGAGTGCGCAACCTGACGCAGGTCGAGGCCACCGAGCGGGCCCGACTGCTCGACGTGACCGGGTACGACATCAGTCTGGACCTCTCGACCGCCGTCCAGGCGGCCGAGGGTCGCACCTTCCGATCCACCACCGAGATCCGGTTCCGGTGCGCCGAGCCGGGGTCGAGCACCTTCATCGAGGTGGCCGCCGACTCGGTGCGGTCGGCGACGCTGAACGGCGCCCCCGTCGACCTCGACGGCTGGTCGGCGGAGAAGGGTCTGTCGCTGTCCGGGCTCGCCAGCGAGAACACGCTGGTCGTCGTCGCGGACTTCGCGTACTCGAACAGCGGGCAGGGCCTGCACCGCTCGGTCGACCCGGTCGACGGCGAGACCTACCTCTACAGCCAGTTCGAGACGGCGGACGCGCAGCGGGTCTTCGCCTGCTTCGACCAGCCCGACCTGAAGAGCGTCTACACCTGGCACGCCACCGTCCCGGACCACTGGAAGGTGGTCTCGAACATGCCGGTGGAGCGGGAGGAGCCGGCGGGCGAGGGCCTCAAGACGGTGCACTTCACCACCTCCGCGCGGATGAGCACCTACATCACCGCGCTCTGTGCCGGGCCGTACCACGAGGTGCGGGACAGCCACGACGGCATCGACCTGGGCGCCTACTGCCGCGCCTCCATGGCGCAGTACATGGACTCGGACGACCTCTTCCTGATCACCAAGCAGGGCTTCGACTTCTTCCACGAGCAGTTCGGCGTGCGTTACCCGCTGCCCAAGTACGACCAGCTCTGGGTGCCCGACTTCAACGCCGGCGCGATGGAGAACTTCGGCTGCGTCACGCACGCCGAGGCGCACTACATCTTCCGCTCACAGGTGACCGACTTCGAGTACGAGCAGCGGGCCAACACGATCCTGCACGAGCTGGCCCACATGTGGTTCGGCGACCTGGTCACCATGCGCTGGTGGAACGACCTGTGGCTGAACGAGTCGTTCGCCGAGTGGGCCAGCCACTGGTGCAACACCCACGCGACCCGGTTCCGCGAGGCGTGGACGACCTTCCTCTCCATCCGGAAGAACTGGGGCTACCGGCAGGACCAGCTCTCCTCCACCCACCCGGTCTACTGCGAGATGCCCGACCTGGAGGCCGTCGAGGTCAACTTCGACGGGATCACCTACGCCAAGGGCGCCAGCGTGCTCAAGCAGCTCGTCGCGTACGTGGGCGAGGAGCCGTTCCTGGCCGGCCTGCGGGCGTACTTCGGCAAGCACGCGTGGGGCAACGCCACCTTCGACGACCTGCTCTCCGAACTGGAGGCCGCCTCCGGCCGGGAGCTGCGCAAGTTCGCCGCGCAGTGGCTGGAGACCGCGCAGGTCAACACGCTGCGGCCGGAGGTGACCATAGGCGCGGACGGCGCCTACGAGAACGTCGTGGTGCGCCAGGAGGCGCCGGCCGGGCACCCGACGCTGCGCACGCACCGGATCGGGGTCGGCCTCTACGACCTGACCGACGGCCGGTTGGTCCGCCGCGAGCGCGTCGAGGTGGACGTGACCGGTGAGCGGACGGAGCTGGCCGAGCTGCGCGGCGTGCGCGCCGCCGACGTGCTGCTGCTCAACGACGACGACCTCACCTACACCAAGCTGCGGCTGGACGAGCGGTCGATGGCCACCGTGGTGCAGCACATCGCGGGGCTCGAGTCGTCGCTGGCCCGCGCGCTCTGCTGGACGGCCGCCTGGGACATGACCCGGGACGCCGAGCTGGCCGCCCGCGACTACGTGGCGCTGGTGCTGGCCGGGCTGCCCGCCGAGACCGACATCAACTTGGTCACCGCGACGCTGCGGCAGGCCACCACGACGCTCACCGTCTACGCCGACCCGGCCTGGGCGCCGACCGGCTGGGCCGAGCTGGCCCGTACCGCGCGCACCGCGCTGGCCGCCGCCGAGCCGGGCAGCGGCTTCCAGCTCGCCTGGGCCCGGGCGTACGCCTCGGCGGCCCGCTCGGCGGAGGACCTGGCCGCCCTGCGCGGCTGGCTGGCCGGCAGCGGCGTCCCCGCCGGGCTGACCGTCGACACCGAGCTGCGCTGGACGGTGCTGCAGGCGCTGGTCGCCAACGGCGCGGCCGGTCCCGCCGAGATCGAGGCCGAGCTGGCCACCGACCGGACGGCCAGCGGCGACCGGGAGGCGGCGCACGCGCACGCGCTGGTGCCGACGGCGGAGAACAAGGCCGCGGTCTGGGCGGAGCTGACCGGGCCGGAGGCGCTGCCGAACTGGCGGCACCGGGCGCTGCTGCAGGGCTTCACCCACGCGGCGCAGGTCGAGCTGGTCGCGCCGTACCGGGAGAAGTACTTCGCCGCGGTGGGCCAGGTGTGGGCCAGCCGGGACAGCGAGCCGGCGCAGGAGTTCGCGCAGTTGGCGTACCCGACGTACCTGGTGGAGGAGGAGACCGTGGCGGCGACCGACGCGTGGCTGGCCGCCGACGGGCACCCGGCCCCGCTGCGCCGGCTGGTCGCCGAGGGGCGCGACGGCGTCGTCCGGGCCCTCAAGGCCCGCGCCAAGGACGCCCAGAGCGCCTGAGCAGGTCCGACGGGCCGGGGCCGGCGTGGGGAGACCCGCGCCGGCCCCGGCCCGTTTCGTGCGGGTCCCGCCCGGGCCGCCGCCGGTCGCGGTGTCCCGGTAGGCGGTGGGGGACGTCAGCACGCCGGGTCGCGGCACGATGCCCTGGCCGACCGTCCGGCCGCCCGGGTCCGCTCACGACGAAGCCCGGCCCGCACAGGCGGACCGGGCTTCGGTGTGAACGGGGGTGCTCAGCCCTTGCCGGCGTGGCTGGCGAGCTGGTCGAGGCCGTTGATGATGCCGCCGGCCAGGTCGCCGCCGCCGAAGGCCGCCACCATGGACAGCGCGGCGAGCCGGGCGTACGTGTCCGGGATGCGCTTGCGGGCGTGCCGGCCGGTGACGATCTCCAGCTGGCGCTGGTTGGGCGACACCGCGATCAGCACGGACCGGTCCGGCTCGGCGAGCTGGCGGTGCAGCCGCTCGGCGTGCTCCCGGATCGGCTCGTCGAGGCCGCCGACGAACACCGAGAAGACCAGGCCGGTGCCCTGGTCGGCCAGGCGCAGGGCCTCGTCGATGCGCAGCAGCTGGCGGGTCGAGAACGGCCCGTCCAGCACCTCGGGCGGGGTCCCCGTCCCGACCTGCTTCTCACCAACGGTCACTTGCGCCTCCGGTTCCACCGGCCGGCGCCTCGATGCCGGCCTGCTCCTGCTTGCGGCTGGTCAGCGCCGGCGCCTGCGCGCCCGCTGCCAGGGCGGTGCCGGCCGAGTCGGCCAGCTGCTCCGGACGGCCCAGGAACCAGACCGGAGTGAAGTCGAAGGGCCGGCCCGGCCGGTAGCGCTTGTCGCCGCCACCGCCGCCGCCACGGCTACCGGCGTACGCCAGGCCGGCGATCACCAGCACCGCGGCCGCCGGGATGCCGACGAAGACCAGCAACGTCTCGGTTACAGACAATCCCAACGCCCCCAGGCGGAAGAAGAGACCTCGAACATCCGGGTCGGGTGGACGATCATGGTGTCGACCGCCCGAGTCCGCTGCCATTCACGTTAGCGGAGCCGACGGCCCGCCAGATTGCGGGGTGGCGATCCCATCCGCCACTGGCGTTCTCCAGTTGCGCAGCGGTGGCGACCAACCTCGCGTCGTCGCCGTACCGGCCGGTGAGCAGGACGCCCACGGGCAACCCCTCGGCGGTGACGCCGACCGGCAGCGAAACCGACGGATCGCCGGTGACGTTGAAGACCGCGCAGTAGGGCGAGAACCGACGTTGCCGGTCGAAATCCTCCGCCGGGTCGCCGCCCTCGGCGAACCAGCCCACCGGGGCCTGCGGCGCGGCGAGCGTCGGGCAGAGCAGCAGGTCGCACCCGGCGGTGCGCCGGACACCGAGGCGCACCTGCGCCTGGAGTTCGCCGAGCGTGGCGGTGAGGGTGCCGGCGGAGACCTCCGCGCCCCGGGCGCGCAGGTGGCGGGTCAGCGGCAGCAGGTCGCCCTCCCGCTCCGGCGGCACGGGCGCGAGCGCCAGCACGTACCAGACGATCTCGAACAGCGGCCACACCGCCGGCCCTAGCGGCGCGGGGACGTCGACCACCTCGTGGCCGGCGGCGGTGAGCAGCGCGGCGGCCCGGTCCACGGCGGCGACGCAGTCGGGGTGGACCGGCTCGTCGGCGAGCATCGGGGCGGTGAACCGCCCCACCCGCAGCCGACCGGGCTGCGCTGCCCGGGCCGCGGCGAGGAAGCCGCCGGCCGGCAGGGCGGGCGCGAGGTAGGGCTCGCCGGGCACCGGCTGGGCCAGCACGTCGAGCAGCGCCGCCACGTCGGCGACCGTCCGCCCGACCGGCCCGTTGGTCGGCAGGCCGTAGGCGCCGAACCCGACGGGGCCGCCTGGAACCAGGCCCCGGCTCGGCTTGTAGCCGACCAACCCGCACAGCGACGCCGGGATGCGCAGCGAGCCGCCGCCGTCGGAGCCCTGGGCGGCGGGCACCAGCCCGGCCGCGACGGCCGCCGCCGCCCCGCCGCTGGAGCCCCCGGCCGTGTACGCCAGGTCCCACGGATTGCGGGCGGGCGGGGCGACCAGCCCCTCGGAGTAGAGTGAGCAACCCAGCTCCGAGGTGGTCGTCTTGCCCAGGCTGACCAGCCCGGCCGCGCGCATGAACCGGACCACGTCGGCGTCGACGGGCGGCACGAAGTCGGCGAACG
Organism: Micromonospora sp. NPDC000121; assembly: GCF_042899165.1. Classification (NCBI taxonomy): domain Bacteria; kingdom Bacillati; phylum Actinomycetota; class Actinomycetes; order Micromonosporales; family Micromonosporaceae; genus Micromonospora; species Micromonospora sp. NPDC000121. The sequence goes on along the minus strand of NZ_JBIAZP010000013.1, from coordinate 144,951 downwards.
CGGCCGAGCCGAAGGTGGTGCGCACCCCGGCGGTGAGGGTGAGGTCCTTGATCGCCGTCGGCACGCCGTGCAGCGGGCCGCGTTCCCCGGCGGGCGCGGCGTCGGCGGCGCGGGCCGCCGCGCGGGCCAGCTCCGGGGTGACCGTGACGAACGCGCCGACCGTGTCGCCGAGCGCGTCGACCCTGGTGAGGTGGTGCTCGACCAGCTCGACGCTGGACAGCTCGCCGCGGGCGATCGCAGCGGCCTGCTCCAGCGCGGTCAGGTCGTGCGGCTCGGCCATCCCCCCATCCTCCCGGTTCTGCCGGCCATCGCCAGCCCGACACGAGCGGTCAGGACAAAGTGCCCGCTGGTGCCACCCACTCGCTCCGGGGCCCCCCGACCTCGGCCAGAAGGTCGAAGTCACGGTGGTAATGCAGCACGACGGCCGAGTACTCGGCAGCGACGGCCGCCACGGTCACGTCCACCGGACTGGCCGCGCGGTGGTGCCCGCGAGCGGTGAGCGCCAGTTGCAGGTCCCGCGCTCGGGTGGCGACCGCGGCAGTCACCGGAAGATCGACCATGAGCTGGGCCCGGCGGGCACGGATGGCCATGGCGTCACGGAAGTCGCGCGCGCTTCTGCAATCTTCAAGATCCAGCGGTAGACAGCTGGCGGCCAGTCCCTCCACGAGGACGGCGGACAAGCGCTTCTGCACGACGGGAAGACGCATCCGGGCCCAGGCCGACGTGTCGATCAGGTAGAGACCGCCCGGGATGGTCACGCCGCATCCTGCTGGCCCGGCGGCGTCTTGTCGTCGTCCACGATCCCCGTCCAGTCACGGTCAATCGACAACAGTTCCCGGACCGCCTCCAACCGCTCGCTCCGCTCGGCCACCAGACGCAGCGCCGCGTGGATGGTGTCCTTCTTGCTCTTGGTGCCGAGTTCGAGCCGGGCGCGCTCGAGCAGCTCATCATCAAGGTCAATAACGGTCTTCACGCATCCACTATATACGCGACCGAAGGGTTTATATACTCATCGTCCCGAGGAAGTGCAGGGCGTTGCCGCCGAGGAGCTTGGCGCGCTGGTCGTCGGTGAGGAAGTCCGCCTCGCGCACCACCCGACCGACCGGCCGCTCCCCCAGCGGGTACGGGTAGTCGCTGCCGAGCAGCACCCGGTCGGCGCCCATCGTGTCGACCAGCAGCCGCAGCGCCGGCCCGGAGAAGACGACCGAGTCGACGCGGAACCGGTCGACGTAGGAGCTGGGCGGGGCGGCGGAGGATCCGCGTACCAGGTCGCCGCGGCGGTGCCAGGCGTTGTCGGCACGGCCCAGCCAGAAGGGGAAGCTGCCGCCGCCGTGGGCGAAGCAGATCCGCAGCGTGTCGGGCACCCTGTCGAAGACGCCACCGAGGATCAGCGCCAGCACCGACAGGTGCGTCTCGGCGGGCATCCCGGTCAGCCAGCGGGCCATCCAGCGGTCGAGCCGGGGGCCGCCCGGCATGTCCCACGGGTGCACGAAGACCGGCGCGCCGACCTCGGCGCAGTGGGTCAGGAACTGCACGATGCCGGCGTCGTCGAGGTCGCGGTCGCCGACGTGGTTGCCGATCTCCACGCCCGCGTGCCCGGCCGCGAGGCAGCGGTCCAGCTCGGCGCAGGCGGCGTCCGGGTCCTGCAACGGCACCTGACAGAACGGCACCAGCCGGTCGCCGCCGGCAGCGGTGACCTCCAGGGTGAGGTCGTTGAAGATCCGCGCGACCTTCGCGGCCTGGTCGGCGGGGCGGTCGTAGCCGAAGAAGACCGGGGTGGGCGAGACGACCTGCACGTCGACGCCGTCCGCCGTCATGTCGCCGAGGCGCGTCGGGGCGTCCCAGCACTCCGCGCCGACCGGCCGGAACTCCGTCTCCCCCACCATGATCATGGCGGCGCGCTCGGAGTCGACCCGCAGCCAGGGCCAGCCGGACCCGCCGCACGCCGCGGCGAGGTCCGGCCATCCCTTCGGTACGACGTGCGTGTGCACGTCGACCACCGGGAACCGCGCCTGCCCCGGCAGGCCGTCGGCGGGCACCGCCATCAGCCCTTCCCCGGGTGCAGCGCGCCGCAGTTGTCGCAGGTGCGCGCCTTCTCGTCGGCGTAGAACGCCTGGAAGACCGGGGGCAGGTCGGCGGCGATGTCGCGGACCTGCAACTCGACCTCGTGCACCTTGTGGCTGCACTCCGGGCAGTACCACTGGAACCTCTCCAGCGTGCCCTCCTCGCGGACCCGCTCGATGACCATCCCGATCGAGCCGGCCTCCGGCCGCTGCGGCGAGTGCGGCGTGTTGCGCGGCAGCATCCACATCTGACCCTCGCGGATGTGCACCGTCCGCGGCCCCTCCGGCGTCATCAGGTTGACGTGCATGTTGCCCTTGACCTGGTAGAAGAACTCCTCGTACGGGTCGACGTGGAAGTCGGTGCGCTGGTTGGGCCCGCCCACCACCATGACGATGAAGTCGTCGCTGCCCGGCAGCATCTCCTTGTTGCCCACCGGCGGCTTGAGCAGGTGCTGGTTCTCGGCGATCCAGCCCGGAAAGCTGAACGGCTCCGCGATGTCACTCATGACTGACCTCCCGAGGGAAGAAGGGCCACGGCCTGAATCTCGATGAGCAGGTGCGGGTGGGGCAACTGGTGCACCGCCACCGTCGTACGGGTCGGGCCGGTCGCGTCGAAGAACTCCGCCCAGACCTCGTTGTAGCCACCGAAGTCGTTCATGTTGACCAGGTAGGTGGTGACCTGCACGAGGTCGGACAGGTCCGCGCCGACCGAGCGCAGCAGGTCCCGGACGTTCTCGACGACCGCCCGGGTCTGCACCCGGATGTCGAGGTTGGTGGTGCCGAACTCGTCCACCTCGACGCCCGCGAAGGTGTTGTCCGGCCGCCGCGACGACGTACCGGACACGAAGACGAACCCGCCCGCCACCTTGACGTGCGGAAACGCCCCCCGAGGCACGGCCTTCCCCGCCACCACCTTCGCGCCGTCACCCATGACGACCATCCGACAGCACAAAGCGGACAACGACCACGTCAGGGGTTCCGGGCAGCCCGGCCGGCGGAGGGATCAAGCCTGACCGCCCGGAGCCGGTCGGGCTGCCCGGAACCCCCACCACGACGCGCAGCGCGTTCACGGGGCCGCCCGGAGCGAAGCGGTGCCGAGCTTCTCGACGACGGCCCGGACATGGGCACCAGGACGCAGCGGCACCGCGGCGGTGGCGGCGCCGGCCAGGAACACCCAGCCCTCGCGCAGCCGCACCCCGTGCCGACCCGCGAGGCGGAGGCCCTCGTCCAACGCCCGGCGCGGGTCGCCGAGGATCGCGGCGGTCGAGCCGACCTGCGCCACCCGCCCGTCGATCTCCAGCAGCACGCCCAGGTTGTCCAGCCCGTCCGGCACCGGGCGCCACGGCCCGACCACGAACGCGGCGGCCGACGTGTTGTCGGCGATCACGTCCGGCAGCGAGAAGGTGAAGTTCGCGTAGCGGGAGTCGATCAGCTCGATCGCCGGGGCGACCGCCCGGACCGCGTCGACGAAGTCGCCGACGGGCTCGCCGGGCTCGGGGAGCCGGTCCAGCAGGAACGCCACCTCCGGCTCGACCCGGGGATGGATGTAGTCGCCGACGTCGACCGCGCCACCGTCGGGCACCCGCATCGTGTCGGTGAGCCGGCCCCAGATCACCTCGTCCACGCCGACCTGGGCCATCTTCGCCCTGCTGGTCAGCCCCATCTTCAGCCCGACCAGCCGCTCGCCCCGGTCCAGCCGGCGCTGCAGCAGCGCGGTCTGCACCGCGTACGCGGCGTCGACGTCCAGGCCGGCCTCGGCCGCCAGTTGCGGGATCGCGGTGGCGGTGTCGGCCGCCACGCCCAACCGCTCGGCGATCCCCGCCGTGTCCGGACCGATCACCGTGCCACCTCCGTTCGCGACTGCGGGGCTCGCAAAACCGGCTCACTCCTCGCGCTCACAGCGATTCCTCCTTGCCACTGGCGAGGTCCAGCGCCACGTCCACGATCATGTCCTCCTGCCCGCCGACCATCCGGCGCCGGCCCAGCTCCACCAGGATCGACCGGACGTCCACGCCGTACTTCGCGGAGGCCCGCTCGGCGTGCCGAAGGAAGCTGGAGTAGACCCCGGCGTACCCCAGCGAGAGCGTCTCCCGGTCGACCTGCACGGGCCGGTCCTGCAACGGCCGGACGAGGTCGTCGGCGGCGTCCATCAGCGCGAAGACGTCGCAGCCGTGCTTCCAGCCGTGCAGCTCGGCGACGGCGACGAAGACCTCCAGGGGCGCGTTGCCGGCACCGGCGCCCTGCCCGGCCAGCGAGGCGTCCACGCGCACCGTCCGGCCGTGCGGCGAGCCGAGCGGTCCGTCGCCGAGGATCCGCCCGTGCTCGACCGCGACCACGCTGTTGGCGACCCCGAGCGACAGGTTGTGGTGGGCGTGGATGCCGATCTGCGTCGTCGGCTCCAGCACCTGCCGGTACGCGTCGACCCGCTCGGCCACGTCGGACATCAGCAGCCGGCCGCCGGAGTCGGTGACGTAGACGCAGTGCGCCCCGTACGACTCCATCAGTTTGGCCTGGGCGGCGAGCCCGGCCGGGTCGTTCATGTGCGACATCATCAGGAAGCCGGAGACGTCCATGCCGTTCTCGCGGGCCCAGGAGATGTGCTGGGCGGAGATGTCCGCCTCGGTGCAGTGGGTGGCGATCCGCACGCTGGTCACCCCGAGCGCCTTCGCCGCCCTCAGGTCGGCGATGGTGCCGATGCCGGGCAGCAGCAGGGTGGTCAGCTTCGCGGTCGTCAGCACCTCGGCGGCGGCCGAGATCCACTCGGCGTCGCTGGCCGCGCCGTGGCCGTAGTTGACGCTGGAGCCGGCGAGCCCGTCGCCGTGCGCCACCTCGATGGCGGCCACCCCGGCCGCGTCCAGCGCGGCGGCGATGGCGCGCACCTGGTCGACGGTGTAGCGGTGGGCGATGGCGTGCATGCCGTCGCGCAGCGTCACGTCCTGGATGTACAGGTCGGTCATGCGGTCACCTCCACGGCGTCCCGGCCGGTCGCCGCCGCGCGCAGGGCCACCAGCCGCTCCGCGGTGCGCAGCGCGGCCGAGGTCATGATGTCCAGGTTCCCGGCGTACGCGGGCAGGTAGTGCCCGGCGCCGGCAACCTCCAGGAAGACGGAGACCTGCAACCCGGCCAGGTGCCGACCCAGCGACGGCACGTACGTGTCGACCCGGTCGAACTGCACGTCCTGCTTGAGGCGATAACCGGGGACGTACTCCTGGACGGTCGCCACCATCCGCGCCACCGAGGCGGCGATCGCGGCCTGGTCGGCGTCGGCGTCCGGGCAGAGGCAGTAGACCGTGTCCCGCATCAGCAGCGGCGGGTCGGCCGGGTTGAGCACGATGATCGCCTTGCCGCGCTCGGCGCCGCCGACCACCTCGATCGCCCGGGCGGTGGTCTCGGTGAACTCGTCGATGTTCGCCCGGGTGCCCGGCCCGGCCGACTTCGAGGCGATCGAGGCGACGATCTCCCCGTACGCCACCGGGGTGACCCGGCCGACGGCGGCGACGATCGGGACGGTGGCCTGCCCGCCGCAGGTCACCATGTTGACGTTGCGCTCGCGCAGGTGCTCGTCGAGGTTGACCGGGGGCACGACGTAGGGGCCGATGGCGGCCGGGGTCAGGTCGACCACGGTGCGGCCGTGCGCCCGCAGCACCGCGTCGTTGTGCCGGTGGGCGCCGGCCGAGGTGGCGTCGAAGACCAGCTCGACGTCGGCGAACTCGGGCATCGCGACCAGCCCGTCGACGCCCTCGGCGGTGGTCGCCACGCCGAGGCGCCGGGCCCGGGCCAGCCCGTCGGAGTCCGGGTCGATGCCGGCCATCGCCACCATCCGGAGGCTCGCCGGGGAGCGCGAGGAACGCGGCGAGGCGGAGTCCGGCAGGCGCGACCCGTCGGAATCACCGCTCAACCGGAGCACCTTGATCATCAGATCGGTGCCGATGTTGCCCGACCCGATCACCGCCACCCCGACAGTCATGCCGCCTCCTCCGACGACGAGAAACACGCCCGCACCGAGCCGAGGCCGGAGATCCGCGCCTCGTACGCCGCGCCGGGGGTCACCGGCACCATCGGGCCGAGCGCCCCGGAGAGCACCACGTCGCCGGCGCGCAGCGGGTCGCCGGAGCGGGCCATCGTCTGCGCCAGCCACTCCAGCGCGTGCAGCGGATTGCCCAGGCAGGCCGCGCCCGCGCCGACCGCCACCGGCTCCCCGGCGTGTTCGAGGACCATCCCGCACAGCCGCAGGTCCACGTCGGCGAGGCGGCGCGGCGTGGTGCCGAGCACGAACAGGCCGCTGGACGCGTTGTCGGCGACGGTGTCCACGATGGAGATGTCCCAGCCGGCGACCCGCGAGTCGACGATCTCGATCGCCGGCAGCACGTGGTCGACCGCCCGGACCAGGTCCGCGGTGGTGACCCGCTCGTCGGGCAGGTCGGCGCCCAGCACGAAGGCGACCTCCGCCTCCACCCGGGGTTGAAGCAGCCGGTCGATCGCCACCTCGACCCCGTCCGGCACCGCCATCGCGTCGGTCAGCACGCCGAAGTCCGGCTGGTAGACGCCGAGGCTCTCCTGCACCGCCCGCGAGGTCAGCCCGATCTTCGCGCCGACCCGGCGGTGGCCCCGCTGCAACCACTGCCGCACCTGGAGCTGCTGGACGAGGTACGCCGAGGTGACGTCCCCCTCGGGCAGCAGCCGCCCGCGCAGCGGCGGGCAGGGCTTGCCGCTCTCCCGCGCGTCGACCAGTTCCCGGGCCGCGGCCTCGTAATCAACGCTCATGTCGCCTCCTCGCTCCGCTCGGAGCCGCCACGAGGCTCCACAACACTGCGCCCGATGATTCGCTCGGTGCGCTCGCTCATGAGAAGTCCACACAGACGTTGGTGAGTTCGGAGTAGAAGTCGAGCGAGTGCACGCCGCCCTCGCGCCCGATCCCGGACGCCTTCACCCCGCCGAACGGGGTGCGCAGGTCGCGCAGGAACCAGGTGTTCACCCAGACGATGCCGGCGTCGAGCCGGGCCCCGGCCCGGTGCGCCCGCCCGACGTCCCGCGTCCAGACCGTCGCCGCCAGGCCGTACTCGGTGCCGTTGGCCAGCGCGTACGCCTCCTCCTCGTCGTCGAAGGGGGCGACGTGCACCACCGGGCCGAAGATCTCCTCGGTGTTGGTGCGGGCGTCCGGGCCCAGCCCGGTCAGCACCGTCGGCTGCACGTACGCGCCGCCGTCGCGGGCGTCGCCGAAGGCGGGCGTGCCGCCCCCGGCCAGCACCTCGGCGCCCTCGGCGCGGGCGAGGTCGTAGTGACCGAGCACCTTGGCGCGGTGCTGGTGCGAGATCAGCGGCATGTTGACGGTGGCCTCGTCGGCCGGCCAGCCGTACGGCAGCTCCTCGGCCCGCTTGGCGAGCCGGGCCGTGAACTCCTCGAACACCGGGCGCTGCACGTAGATCCGCTCGGTGCAGAGGCAGACCTGCCCGCCGTTGGTGAAGCTGGAGCGCACCGATCCGGCCACGGCCGCGTCGAGGTCGGCGTCGGCGAAGACCAGGCCGGCGTTCTTGCCGCCCAGCTCGAAGGAGACGGCCTTCACGCCGTCGGCCGCGGCCCGCATGATCGCGCCGCCGGTGGCCGACTCGCCGGTGAAGGTGATCGCGTCGACCCCCGGGTGGCGGGTGAGGAACTCCCCGGCCGAGTCCGGGCCGAAGCCGTGCACCAGGTTGAACACCCCGTCCGGCACGCCGGCGGCGGCCATCACCTCGGCGAGCAGGGTCGCCGACGCGGGCGTCTCCTCGCTGGGCTTCACCACCACCGCGTTGCCGCAGGCCAGGGCCGGGGCGACCTTCCAGGTGAGCAGCAGCAGCGGCAGGTTCCACGGCACGATCACCGCGACCACGCCGACCGGCTTGCGGACCGCGTAGTTCAGCGCCCGGCCGCCGGTCGGGGTGACCGTGGTGAAGGACTCCGTCGGCGCGGTCGCCACGATCTCGGCGAAGGCGCGGAAGTTCGCCGCGCCGCGCGGGATGTCCAGGGTGCGGGCCTGCGAGATGGCCTTGCCCGTGTCGGCGACCTCGGCGGTGACCAGGTCGTCGAAGCGGCGCTCCAGCTCGTCGGCGACCCGGCGGAGCACCTCGGCGCGCTCCCGCTCCCCCATCCGGCCCCACGGCCCGCGCAGCGCCGCCCGCGCGGCAGCCACCGCGTCGTCCACGGTGGAACGCTCGGCCTCCACGACCTCGAAGACCGGCTCGCCGGTGACCGGGCTGCGCTTCGTGAACCGCCGCCCGGCGTCGACGAACTCGCCGCCGACGAAGTTGCGCAGCAGGCCCGGGCCGTCGGGGGCCCGCCCGGTCATCAGCCGGGGATCCCAGGTGACGGTCATCGACGCCTCCCTCGGTTGATCGCCACGCCGACCGCGCCGGCCAGCAGCGCCGCCGCGCCGGCGGCCACCGCCCCGAGCACCCGGTGCTGACGGCGGACGCGCCGCACCACCTCGGCGTACGGGGTGGTCGAGAAGGACACCAGCTCGTACCGGGAAACGTACCGGCCCGGCAGCGCCCGTTCCAGCGCGTGCTCGACCTTCCGCCCGGCCTGGAACAGCGGGGAGGCCACCTTGTCCCGCATCTCCACGAAGTTGGCCAGCGCCATCCGCGCGATGGCCTCGGCGTTGGCCTGCCGCCGCTGCTGGAACAGCGGCAGCGCCGCGGACCAGTCGTCGGCGCACTCGTCCAGGCAGCGGTCCAGCTCGACCACGTCCTCGAAGGCGCAGTTGGCGCCCTGGCCGTAGAACGGGACGATGGCGTGCGCCGCGTCGCCGAGCAGGCCGACCTTCCCGTCCGCCTGCCACGGCGTGCAGCGCACGGTGCCGAGCACGCCCACCGGGTTGTGCTGGTAGTCGTCGACGAGGTTCGGGGCGAGCGGCGGCAGGTCCGGGTAGTGCTCGGCGAAGTGCCGCTCGATCGCCGCCGGGCTGCCCAGCGAGGCGAAGCTGGCGGTGCCGTGGGTGGGCCAGAAGAGCGTGCAGGTGAACGAGCGGTCCGGGTTCGGCAGGGCGATCATCATCGAGGTGCCGCGCGGCCAGATGTGCAGCGCGTCCGGGTCGAGGGCGAAGTCCCCGCCCAGCGGCGGGATCGTCAGCTCCTTGTAGCCGTAGTCGAGGAAGTCCAGGCTCTCGGTCAGCAGCCCGTACGCCAGCAACTGCCCGCGCACCGCCGAGCCGGCGCCGTCGGCGCCGAGCACGACCGACGCGCTGGCCGCGACCTTGCCCGCCGGGGTCTCGAAGGTCATCTCGCCCGTGGCCGGGTCGAGCCCGACCAGCCGGTGGTCGAAGGCGATCCGCACCCCGGGCAGGGCGGTGGCCGCGTCCAGCAGGGCGTTGTTCAGCGCGCCCCGGCTGATCGAGTTGATCGCCCGGTCGCCGGAGGCGCTGTACGACTGGAACTGCGGCTCCCCGTCGACCGGGTGGATCATCCGGCCGCGCATGGGCAGCGCGTCGGCGAGCACCTGCCCGTCGAGGCCGATGCGGCGCAGCGCGTCGAGGCCCCGCTCGGAGAGCGCCAGGTTGATCGAGCGTCCCCGCTCGACGGTGCCGGTACGCGGGTCGGGCCGCCGCTCGTAGAGCGCCACCGGGTAGCCGCGGCGGGCCAGGAAGCAGGCCAGCAGGCAGCCGGCCAGGCCGGCGCCGACGACCGCGATCTCGTCGCGCTCGCCCGTCATCGGGTCACCTCCACCGTGGCGGCCAGCGCGTCGGCGACCCGCCAGCAGTCGTGGTACGTGGAGTAGAGCGGCACCGGCGCGAACCGGACGATGTCCGGTTCCCGGGCGTCGGCGATCACGCCGTGCTCGTGCCGCAGCCGCTTGGCCAGCCCGGCGGCGCTGCCCGCGCCGATGCGCACCGAGAGCTGGCAGCCCCGCCGCTGCGGCTCACGCGGGGTGACCACGGTCAGCGGGCGGTCCGCGGTCACCTCGTCGAGCAGCCCCGCGAGGTAGCCGGTGAGCCGGATGCTGCGCTCCCGCAGCGCCGGCATGCCGACGGAGTCGAACAGCTCCAGCGAGGTCCGCACCGGGCCCATCGCGAAGATCGGCGGGTTGGAGACCTGCCACGCCTCCACGGTGGCCGGCGGCCGGGAGACCGGGGTCATCTCGAACCGGGTCGCCGCGTCGGTGCTCCACCAGCCCTCGAAGCGCGGCAGCCCGGGGTCGCCCAGGTGCCGCTCATGCACGAACACGCCGGCCAGCGCGCCGGGACCGGAGTTGAGGTACTTGTAGGAGCACCAGGCGGCGAAGTCGACGTCCCAGTCGTGCAGGGCCAACGGGACGTTGCCGGCGGCGTGCGCCAGGTCCCAGCCGACCACGGCCCCCGCCGCCCGGCCGGCGGCCGTGATCGCCGGGATGTCCATGAGCTCGCCGGTGAGGTAGTTGACCCCGCCGAGCAGCACCAGCGCCACCCGGTCGCCCTCGGCGGCCAGGTAGTCGGTCACGTCCTCGGTGCGCAGGGTGTCCTCGCCGTCGCGCGGGCGCAACCGGACGACGGTCGCGTCCGGGTCCAGGCCGTGGAAGCGGGCCTGGCTGCGCACGGCGTAGCTGTCCGAGGGGAAGGCGCTGTCCTCGATGACGATCCGGGTGCGTGCCCCGGCCGGCCGGTAGAAGCTGACCATCAGCAGGTGCAGGTTGACCGTCAGGGAGTTCATCACCACGACCTCCGCCGGGGCCGCGCCGACCAGTCGCGCGGCGGGCGCCGTCAGCAGCTCGTGGTACGGCAGCCAGGGGCGTTCCGCCTCCAGGTGGCCCTCGACGCCCAGCCGGCTCCACGCGTCCAGGTCGGCGAGCAGCTCGCCACGGGTGGCCCGCGGTTGCAGGCCGAGGGAGTTGCCGGCCAGGTACGCGGCCTCGGGGTAGCGCCCGCCGTCGGCCGGCGGCACGTGGAACAGGTGGCGGTGCCCGGGGTCGGCGGCGTCGCGGCGGTGCGCCTCGGCCTCGCCGACGGCGAACCCGGAGGATCGTGGTGCGGGGGTGCTCATGGAGTGTCTCGCTCTCGGGTCACATCGCGGTCCGGGCCGACCACAGCTCGGGGAAGACCACCCGGGCCATGCTGCGCTGCAACCACGCCAGCCCGGCGGAGCCGCCGCTGCCGACCTTGGCGCCCATTGTGCGCTGCACCGCCTTGACGTGGTGCTGCCGCCAGTCGCCGAACTGCTCGGCGACCTCGGTCAGCGCCTCGCCCAGCAGGCGGAGGTGGTTGTCCGGCCCGGCGTCGGCGTAGATCCGCACCCAGGCCGCCTCGACGGCGGCGTGCGGCTCGTGCTCGACGGCGACGTCCCGGTCGAGCAGGTCGGCCGGGAGGTCGTGGCCGTGCCGGGCGAGCAGCGCGAGCACGTCGTCCCAGAGGCTCGGCGCGGCCAGGGTGGCCCGCAGCTCGGCGTACACGTCGGCCTGTCGCCGGAACGGCCGGATCAGCGCCTCGTCCCGGAGCCCGAGCAGGAACTCCAGGTGCCGGTACATCGCCGACTGGAAGCCGGAGCCCTCGCCCAGCAGGTTACGGAACCGGTTGAAGTCGGCCGGGGTCATCCAGCGCAGCCCCTTCCAGGCGGCGTTCAGCGCCTCCAGGTGCAGGGCGGCACGGCGCAGCGGGGCCAGCGCGTCCCACACCCGGTCGGCGCGCAGCAGCCGCTGGGTCTCGCGCAGCTCGTGGCAGGTCAGCCCGAAGTACAGCTCCATGATCTGGCTGACCATCAGGAAGGACATCTCGCCGGGGTCGTCGCTCAGCGGCTGCTGCAACCGGTGCAGCGTGCTGGCCTGCACGTACGCGTCGTACGGCACCCGCTCGGCGAACTCCAGGGTCGGCTCCCCGCCGTTGCGCGCCGCCCGGGCGGCGCGCTGCCGCGGGGTGACCGGGCGTACCGCCGCCCGGGTGGGCGCCGCCCGCAGGTCCGTCTGCTCCACCCGTCCTCCTCTGCTCGCTGGGGTGCGCCGGCCGGGTCGGGCCGGATGACCGACATGGTCTCGCGGTGGAACGGGCAGATGGAATGCCGGATCAACGGCTCTACCGCCGTCGGACCTGTGGCGAGGAAGGTGCGAGCGCGATTCGGCTTGGGGAACGTAAGGTCGCCTCATGGACGACATGGACTGGGCGCTGCTGCGGGAGCTGCAGGCCGACGCACGCCTCTCCTTCAGCGAGCTGTCCCGGCGGGTGCACCTGTCACCGCCGGCCGTGGCCGAGCGGGTGCGCCGGCTGGAGGAGTCGGGGATCATCACCGGCTACCACGCCCACGTCGACCTGACCCGGGCCGGCCGCACGGTGGTCGCGCTGATCCGGATGTCCTGCTACGGGTCGCGGTGCATCCTGCACGACCCCGAGGTGGCGGGGTGGCCGGAGATCCTGGAGATCCACCGCATCACGGGCGACGCGTGCAGCATGCTGAAGGTGGCGGCCGGGTCGATCGGGGAGTTCGAGGCCGTCATCGACCGGCTCGCCCCGTACGGCCAGCCGTCCAGCACGATGGTCCTGTCCACCCCGCTGGAGTGGCACCCCGTCACGCCGCTGCCCTCCTCCTCTCCCCGCCACCGCTGACCGCGATCCGGGTTTGCCCCCGGGCCAACGGGAAAGCAGGCGCTGTTGCCCGGGGAGGATTCCGGTGATCGTCACCGGAAGGGGGGATCATGCCGGTGCTCACAGCGTTCACACGTGCCCTGACCAGTGCCCTGTCCGTGTTGGGCCTGGTCGGGGCGTTCGTCCTGATGACGGTCGCGCCCGCGCGCGCGGGCGAGAACGTCTTCGTCGAGGTGGTGCCCAACAGCGCCCAGGCGGGCACCCGGGTCTCCATCCGGGCCAGTTGCGACAACGCCAACAACCGCCAGGCCACCGTCCGTTCCGACGCGTTCGGGGGGCCGGTGGTGCTCCGGCCCGACAACGGCTTCCTGACCGCCAAGGCCACCATCCCGGGCAACAAGCAGCCGGGGGACTACCCGGTGGACCTGCGCTGCGACAACGGCAACACCGCGACGACCACACTCACGGTCCTGAACATGGAGCAGCCCACCAAGGGACCGGCGACCGGGGGCGGCGGCACCGCCGGCGGTACGGGCACCGGCTCCGTGCTGCTGGTGGGCGGCCTCGCCGCGGTGGCCCTGGCCGTGGGCTTCGGATTCTTCGGCAACCGTCGTCGGACCGGGGCCGGTTCCTGACCCGCCGCCGCCATGGCCCGCTCCCGAAGGCGTACCAGGCGATCCGATCCGGGCCGGGTCCGGGCGGCCACCCGGCGGGCGCTGCGGGCGTCCCGCCGGGCCGCGGCCGCCACCGCCCGCCGGCTGCGGCGGGTGGCCGGGGAGACGGTGTCGGCCAGCGTCGCCACCACCGACCCGGCGGCCGGGCCGCTACCCGCCCGACCCCGACGCCGCTGGGTCGCCGCCGGCCGTCGGCTGGCGCCCGGCCGGGGCCCCGGGCTCCCGGTCCTGGTGATCGGGACGCTGATGGTGCTGATCATCGCGATGCTCGCCGTGGAGCGGGTCGCCGGCGTGAGCATGCTGCCCGACCGGTTCATCGCGGGGCTGCGGCCACCGCCGAAGAAGTTCCCGGTGCTGCCCGCCAGCCGCCCCGTCGACATCACCATCGACACGATCGACGTCCGGGCGCCCGTGCACAACGTCGGCATCGCCCCCGACGGCAGCATCGCGGTGCCGGACGCCGCCCGCGCGCAGGAGGCCGGCTGGTACGACCAGGGCCCGACCCCGGGGCAGTACGGCCCCGCCGTCATCGTCGGGCACGTCGACACCTCGACCGGGCCGGCGGTCTTCCACAAGCTGCGGGACCTGCGGGAGGGCGACTCCGTCGAGGTCACCCGTGCCGACCGCTCGGTGGCGGTCTTCGAGGTGGACACGGTCGAACGCTTCGGCAAGGAGCGGCTGCCCGTCGACGAGGTCTTCAACGACTTCAGCCGCCCCCGGCTGCGCCTGATCACCTGTGGCGGCCGCTGGGTCGGCGGGGAGACCGGCTACGCCGACAACGTGGTGGTCTTCGCGTCCCTGGTCCGCTCCCGCACCGCCTGACCCCGCTCGGCCGGTCAGGCAGCCTCGGGCTCACGCAGGTCGAGCCAGTCGGCCCAGCGGGGGTCGGGCACCCGGTGGCCGAGGACCCGCCAGGCGGTGCCCTTCGGGGCGGCCGGCAGCGCGTGCAGCCGCCAGCCCAGCTCGGCCGGGGTCTTGTCGCCTTTGGTGTGGTTGCACCGGGCGCAGGCCGCGACGACGTTCTCCCAGGCGTGCCGGCCCCCGCGGCTGCGCGGGAAGACGTGGTCGATGGTCTCGGCAGGACCCCGGCAGTAGGCGCAGCGCCAGCCGTCCCGGGCGAAGATCGCCCGCCGGGAGAGCCCGACGTGGGTGCGGTAGGGGACCCGGACGAAGCGGGTGAGCCGGACGACGGACGGCACCGGCAGCGCGTTGCGGGCGCTGTGCAGGACGCCGTCGCCGTCGGCGACGCAGACCGCCTTGGCGGAGAGCACGAGGATGGCGGCACGACGCACGGACACGACACACAGCGGCTCGTAGGTGGCGTTGAGGACCAGCGCACCGGAGCCCACCGTGGGTCGTATGTCAGGCATCGCGATCACCCTCCCGGTTCAGCGGCCCCGCACTCACCACCGCCGACCGGAAACGGGCACAGCGACCCACCACGGCCGACGCCGGCCGGATCACCGACGTCCGTGCGCCCATCGTCCCTGATCGGCCCCCGGATTGCACGTACTAATCCGGGGGTCCCTCCGGAAGCGTTTCCCCCGTCTGTCACGATGACCGGTTCGCCCGCGTACGGCCGGCTCGAGCCGGCATCGGGCGGGGCCCCGGTCACGCCCCGGAGGGTCGGCGGGAGTGAACGGCCGCGGGTGCGGTACGAAGACAGCGTGACCGCTGCCAGCCTGCCGCCGCTCGCCCTGCCCGTCGTCGAGGCGCCGGAGCCGGACCCGTCGCCGACCTGCCTGAACGACGCGCTCTGCCGCAGCGTCTACGACATCACCAACTCGGTGTGGTTCGCCGAGGGCAGCTACTGGATCCTGCTCAAGCCGCTGCGGATCGTCATGATCCTGCTGCTGGCGGTCGCCGCCCGGTGGCTGGTGCACCGGACCATCAGCCGGCTGGTGCGCACCACCAGCGACGCGGGCGTGCCCACCATGCTGCGGCCCCTGCGCGAGCGGATCCCCACCGCCGCCGTCGAGCCGGGCGAGTTCGTCCCGGAGCGGCGCCGCCAGCGGGCCGAGGCGATCGGGTCGGTGCTGCGCAGCCTCAGCACGGCGTTCATCTTCGGCATCGCGGTGCTGATGGTGCTCAAGGAGTTCAGCTTCGACCTGGCCCCGCTGCTGGCCAGCGCCGGCATCGCGGGCGTGGCGCTCGGATTCGGCGCGCAGAGCCTGGTCAAGGACCTGATCGCCGGCCTGTTCATGCTGATCGAGGACCAGTACGGCGTCGGCGACACGGTGGACCTCGGCGAGGCGACCGGCGTGGTGGAGTCGGTCGGGTTGCGGGTCACCACCGTCCGCGACGCGCGGGGCGTGCTCTGGTACATCCGCAACGGCGAGATCATCCGGGTGGGCAACAAGAGCCAGGGCTGGGCCTTGGTGGTGGTGGACCTGCCGATCGGCTTCGCCGGCACCGAGCAGGCGACGGCGGTGCTGCGGACCGCGGCCGCCTCGGTGGCGGTGGACCCGGAGCTGGCGCCGGAGATCGTCGAGGCGCCGGAGGTGCTGGGCGTCGAACAGATGACGGTCGAGGGCGCGGTGATCCGTACGGTGGTCAAGACGACCGCCGACGGGCAGTTCGCGGTCGGCCGGGAGCTGCGGCGCCGGCTGGCCGAGGCGCTGGAGAACTCGGGTATCACCGCGAAGATCGCGGCCGCCCGGCTCTATCCCGGCGTGCCGATCGCCGCCCCCGGCGAGACCGGGCAGGGCGGCGCGACCTGAGCGGGCCGGGCCGCCATCGGCGGGGGTCGCGGTCCGGGCGACCCCTCGGGTATCGTCCGTTCGTTCAGTCGGAGATGCGACGATCAATCCGTTCGCCCTAGCCAGTTGTCAGACGATCGGGCAGAATCCGGTGCACGCGCTCCCAAGAGCGTGTTCACGTCCTCGCTTATCCGTGAATCTGACGACGGTTCCCGGGCACCGTCCATCACGAGTGGCCGGCCCAGGGAACGATGGAGGCGACGGTGCCCGACGAGCGACCATCCCCGGAAGGTCCGGCAACCTTCCGTGAGGTGTTCGCCAATCGCGAATACCGCGCCGTCTTCACGGCGAGCGCTCTCTCCTGGATCGGCGACTACATCGCCAAGGCCGCGGTCACCCTGCTGGTCTACGAGGAGACCCGGTCGGTCGCACTCTCGGCGGCCGCGTTCGCGGTGAGCTACCTGCCCTGGCTGGTCGGCGGCCCCCTGCTCGCCACCCTCGCGGAGCGGCACCGCTACCGGCAGGTCATGGTGGTCTGCGACGTCGTCCGGATGGTGCTGATGGTGGGCATCGCCATCCCCGGCATGCCCGTCCCGCTGATCCTGGCCCTGCTCTTCGCCACCACCCTGGCCAATCCCCCCAGCCAGGCCGCCAAGTCCGCGCTGATCCCCCTGATCCTCACCGGGGACCGGCTGGTGGTGGGCCTGTCGATCAACAGCAGCGTCGGCCAGGCCGCCCAGGTCGTCGGCTACCTCGCGGGCGCCGCCATCGCCGCCTTCAACCCCACGGTCGCGCTCCTGGTGAACGCGGCGACGTTCGCCCTGTCGGCCGTGCTGGTCCGCTTCGGCGTGGCGGACCGGCCGCCGGCGATGACCGCGGCGCACCGCAGCCACCTGTTGCGGGAGACCGCGGAGGGCTTCCAGATCGTGTTCGGCACCCCGGTGCTGCGGGCGATCGCCGTCCTGGTCTTCGCCGCCATGCTCTTCTCGGTGGTGCCGGAGGGCCTGGCCGCCGCCTGGGCCAGCGAGCACGCCGGTCATCTGGACGCCGGCGCCGCCCAGGCGATCATCATGACGGCCAGCCCCGTCGGCTTCATCGTCGGCGGCCTGGTGGTCGGCCGGGCGTTCGGGCCGGACCGGCGACTGACCATGATGCGACCGCTGGCCGTGCTCTCCCCGCTGACCCTGGTGCCCGCCCTGTTCGACCCGCCACCGCTGGTGGTGGCGCTGCTCGCCGCGGCCTCCGGGTTCGCCGTCGCCGGCATGCTCCCGGTGGCCAACGGCCTCTTCGTCCGGGCCCTGCCCGCCGGCTTCCGGGCGCGCGCCTTCGGGGTGATGGCCACCGGCGTTCAGGTGATCCAGGGCCTGGCCGTCCTGATCACGGGGCTGCTGTCCGAGCGCTACCCGATCCCGATCGTGGTCGGGGTGTGGAGCGCGGTCGGCGTCCTGCTGATGGTGCTCGCCGCCCTGCACTGGCCGAGCCGGCCGACCGTCGACGCGGCCGTCGCGGCGGCCGAGGCGGCGGGCCGGGCGAGCGCGGGCACGGCGGCCCCGCGGGCCGGTGCGGAGACCGGGCCGTCGGGGGACGACCGGCGCGGCCCGTCGGAGCAGCTCGACGGCGACCCGGTGGGCGGCCGGCCGGGCGAGACGGGCTACCGGCGGCACGCGGTGAGCTGACGCACAGCCGCCACCCCCCGACGCCCCGGATGGCACCTGGCAGGATGGAACGGTGAATGCCGCAGGTGAGTCCG
The DNA here is from genome assembly GCF_042899165.1 of Micromonospora sp. NPDC000121. Taxonomy (NCBI): domain Bacteria; kingdom Bacillati; phylum Actinomycetota; class Actinomycetes; order Micromonosporales; family Micromonosporaceae; genus Micromonospora; species Micromonospora sp. NPDC000121. Next base: position 127,249 of record NZ_JBIAZP010000013.1, on the reverse strand, counting down.
ACCGTCCCGGCGCGTCGATGACCCTCTTCGAGGCGGTGGGCGGCGAGCCCACCTTCCGCAAGCTGGTGGACGAGTTCTACGCCGGGGTCGCCACCGACCCGCTGCTGCGTCCCATGTATCCCGAGGAGGACCTCGGCCCCGCCGCGGACCGGCTGACCCTGTTCCTCATGCAGTACTGGGGCGGCCCGAACACGTACTCCGCCCAGCGCGGGCACCCCCGGCTGCGGATGCGCCACGCGCCGTACCGGATCGGCGCCGCCGAGCGGGACGCGTGGCTGCTGCACATGCGCCGCGCCGTCGACCGGCTCGACCTGCCGCCGGAGATCGCCACCGCGCTCTGGGACTACCTGGAGCGGGCCGCTTACTTCATGGTCAACGTGATGGAGGACCCGGCCGGGCCCGCCTGACCGCATGCCGGCAGCGGCGGCCGGCTACGGGCAGGCCCGCCTGCGCGTACGGCCCCGGCTCGGCGCACCGCGACCTCCGCTCAGCGCACGGCCGCCTCGGCGGCGGGCAGGACGACCTCGGCTCAGAGCAGGGCGCCCTCGTCGTGCAGCCAGTCCACGAAGCTGGTGGCGACCGCCGCGCCGCAGTCGAGCATCTCGACCAGGAGCGCGTCGTGCGCTCCGGCGCCGAACGGCACCTGCAACTCCGCGTAGATCGGCAACTGCCCGCGCTCGGTCGGGTCACCGATGTAGGCCTTGCAGAATCGGCGGGTGTGGTTCCACTCGTTGACCACCCGGTAGGCCCGGTCGGCCCAGTCGGGCGGCACCGTCGCGTGTGGACGGGCCCGCATCACCAGGATCTCGTCCTCGGGACCCTCCAGGGTGACCAGCACCGCGTGCCGTTCCCACATGGCCAGCAGGTTCCCGTCGCCGTCGGCCAGGTAGCGCACGTCGAGCAGGTCGAGCGCGTCGCAGACGCGGCGCAGAGTGACCGGCTCGACGGTGGCCGGCATGTCCGCCATCACGGCCCGCTCGGCCGCCGGACAGTCGTCTCCTGGTTGACGGGGGGCCGGTGGCCCGACCCGGACGGTGCCCTCCACTGTGATCCCGCTCCGACTTTCCGAATCACCGCCGCCATTGGCGGGACCAGGGCGCCATGACCACCACGGCATCGTTCGCGCACCTCACTCCCCAGCGGATCCAGCCGCCTACGGTGCGTTGGATCCGAGCATGGACGGTACCCGGACAGCCGGGTTGAGGCACCCCCCCAACGACAGCACCAGGACAGAAGAATGACCATGGGTCGTCCGAACGGGTGACATCAGAGGGGCCGCAGGGCAAGATCCGTAGCCTTCTGCGACCAGATCGCTCCGTAAGGTCCCACGAGTCCGACCCAACGGCTGATCGCGCGCACCTGGACGTCGCCCGCGTCGGGCGCGCCGGCGGCCCCTCCGGCGGCGCCGAGGAAGCCCATCCGGACCAACCCCTGGACCATCCGCTGGGTCACCTCGACCGGCTCGCCGGGCGGGTCGTCCGGAGAGACCACCACCGGCACGTGGTCGAGCAGGGCATCGCGCAGCGCCCGCTGGCCGACCGCGCGGCCGGCCACGCCGTGCGCGGCGGCGTCGCGCAGGGTGCCGGCCGCCGCCGCGGCGATCCGCCGCAGCTCCGCCGCCGGCAGCGTCTCCACCCGGCGGCTCGCCGGGGGCGGCAGCGGCCAGCGCCACCGCTCGTCCCGGCGGCGGGGCAGCGCCCCGCCGCCGGCCGCCAGCTCGGCGAGCAGCTCGCCGGCCGCGACCGTGACGTCGCCGGGGCCGTCGCCGGCCACGGTGCGGACGGCCAGCACCCCCCACGGCAGGTGCCCCCAGAGGGCCGTACGCCCCGCCGCGCCCGTCGGCCGCAGTCGCACCGGCGCGTCCCGGTCCAGCCGCACCAGGCGGGCGAGGAAGGCCCCCGCGTCGGCCACGTCCACGATCCCGTGCCCGCCGCCGGCCGCGCCCGCCGGGGCGGGGGCCGGTCCCCCGGCCCCCGTCACGCCGGCCCGCCCTGCGGCGCGTACGAGAGCAGGAACTCGCGCTCCTCCGGGCTGACCCGCCGGGGCGTCTGCCGGCTCAGGTCGAACGGCACCAGCACGGAGCGGGCGCGGCTGGCCAGCACGTCGCCGTCGTACAGCTCGTAGGCGACCGTGAACGACCCGGCCCGGATCTCCTCGACCCACAGCTCGATGCGCACGGTCGGCGCCGTCTCGGCGGTGGCCCGGCCGAGGGCGTAGTCGACCGGGCGCAGGTAGTCGACCTCGTGCCGACGGATCACGACCCCGTCGGCGAACGAGCCCACCCCCCACGCCCGGCCGCCGGCGAACATCAACGCCACCCGCGCCTCCTCGTAGAGGGTGAGGAAGCGCGAGTTGTTGACGTGGCCGTACGCGTCCAGGTCCGACCACCGCAGGGTGCAGTGGTAGACGAATCGGTCCGCCACGTCAGTCGCGGGTCAGCTTGCGGTAGGTCACCCGGTGCGGGCGGGCCGCCTCGGCGCCGAGCCGGTCGACCTTGTTCTTCTCGTACGCCTCGAAGTTGCCCTCGAACCAGAACCACCTGGCCGGGTTCTCGTCGTCGCCCTCCCAGGCCAGGATGTGCGTGGCGACCCGGTCGAGGAACATCCGGTCGTGGGAGATGACCACGGCGCAGCCGGGGAACTCCAGCAGCGCGTTCTCCAGGCTGCCGAGCGTCTCGACGTCGAGGTCGTTGGTCGGCTCGTCGAGCAGGATCACGTTGCCGCCGATCTTCAGCGTCAGCGCCAGGTTGAGCCGGTTGCGCTCGCCGCCGGAGAGCACCTTGGTCGGCTTCTGCTGGTCCGGGCCCTTGAAGCCGAACGCCGCGATGTACGCGCGGGACGGCATCTCGACCTTGCCGACCAGCAGGTGGTCCAGCCCGTCGGAGACCGTCTCCCAGACCGTCCTGTCCCCCGCCAGGCCGGCCCGGCTCTGGTCGACGTACGACAGCGAGACGGTGTCGCCGACCTTGACCGAGCCGGAGGTCGGCTCCTCCAGCCCGACGATGGTCTTGAACAGGGTGGTCTTGCCGACGCCGTTCGGGCCGATCACGCCGACGATGCCGTTGCGCGGCAGCGAGAACGACAGGCCGTCGATCAGCACCCGGTCGCCGAACGCCTTGACCAGGCCGTTGACCTCGATCACCGTGCTGCCCAGGCGGGGACCCGGCGGGATCTGGATCTCCTCGAAGTCCAGCTTGCGGGTCTGCTCCGCCGCGGTGGCCATCTCCTCGTACCGCTCGAGCCGGGCCTTGGACTTGGTCTGCCGGGCCTTGGCGTTGGAGCGGACCCACTCCAGCTCCTCGTCGAGGCGCTTCTTCATCTTGGCGTCGCGGCGCCCCTCGACGGCCATCCGGGCGGCCTTCTTCTCCAGGTAGGTGGAGTAGTTGCCCTGGTAGCCGATGGCCCGACCGCGGTCCAGTTCCAGGATCCAGCCGGCCACGTTGTCGAGGAAGTACCGGTCGTGGGTGATCGCGATGACCGTGCCGGCGTACTTGGCCAGGTGCTGCTCCAGCCACTGCACGCTCTCCGCGTCCAGGTGGTTGGTGGGCTCGTCGAGCAGCAGCAGGTCGGGCGCCTCCAGCAACAGCTTGCAGAGCGCGACCCGCCGGCGCTCGCCACCGGAGAGCTTGGTGACGTCGGCGTCCGGCGGCGGGCAGCGCAGCGCGTCCATGGCCAGCTCGAGCTTGGAGTCGATGTCCCACGCGTCGGCGTTGTCCAGCTCCTCCTGGAGCCGGCCCATCTCCTCCATCAGCTCGTCGGAGTAGTCGGTCGCCATCTGCTCGGCGATGGCGTTGAACCGCTCGAGCTTGGCCTTGGTCTCCGCGACCGCCTCCTCGACGTTGCCCAGGACGGTCTTGGCGTCGTTCAGCGGCGGCTCCTGGGCCAGCATGCCCACGGTGTAGCCGGGCATGAGCCGGGCCTCGCCGTTGCTCGGCCGGTCCCACCCTGCCATGATCTTGAGGAGGCTGGACTTACCGGCGCCGTTCGGACCGACCACACCGATCTTGGCCCCCGGGAGGAAGCTCAGCGTCACGTTGTCGAGCACGACCTTGTCGCCGTGCGCCTTGCGCGCCTTTTCCAGGACGTAGATGTACTGGGCCACGGTGCGGGCTACCTCCGTAGGTTGCGACTGGGGTCGGCGGGCGCGGGCGCGGGCTGCGACCTCCGCCCGCCGCCGCCGGCCGGTGGCCGGCCGCACGCACGCCGTCGTCAATCCTGACAGGTACGCGGCACCGCGCCCACATCACCCCGCCCGGCCGGCCGGGCGCGCCGCGTCGCCGCCGCCGCGGCGGCCGGCACTGTCGACAAGATCACGTACGGGGTTGGGTCGACGTGGCGCGGGTAGGTGACTCCGGCACGGGGGCCCAGACGCCGCAGCTAGGCTCAGTACGCTCATTCGCGGTTGACCCGACAGCACCCGGAGGTGTCCGAACGTGACCGTCCGCAGCTCCTTTGTCGTAGTGGCGAACCGACTGCCGGTCGACGAGGTGAGCACGCCCGAAGGACGGCAGTGGCGGCGCAGCCCCGGCGGGCTGGTCACCGCGCTGCACCCCGTGCTGGCCGAGCACAAGGGCACCTGGGTCGGCTGGGCCGGCGGCACCGGCGCCGCCCCCGAGCCGTTCGACCTGGAGGGGATCCGGCTGCACCCGGTGCCGCTGAGCGCGGAGGAGCTGGAGCGCTACTACGAGGGCCAGTCCAACGCGACGATCTGGCCGCTCTACCACGACGCGGTGGAGACGCCGGCCTACAAGCGCCGCTGGCGGGAGGCGTACCGCCTGGTCAACGCCCGGTTCGCGGAGGCCGCGGCGGAGGTCGCGGCCGAGGGGGCGACGGTCTGGGTACAGGACTACCAGCTCCAGCTCGTCCCGGCGATGCTCCGCGAGCTGCGGCCCGACCTGCGGATCGGCTTCTTCCTGCACATCCCGTTCCCGCCGATCGAGCTGTTCATGCAGATGCCGTTCCGCACCGAGATCCTGCGCGGCCTGCTCGGCGCGGACCTGGTCGGGTTCCAGCAGCGGCTCGCCGCGCAGAACTTCGTCCGGCTGGCCCGGCACCTGCTCGGGCTGCGCTACGAGGGCCAGATGATCCAGGTCGACGACCGCCAGGTGAAGGCCGGCGCGTTCCCCATCTCGATCGACACCAAGGAGATGGAGCGGCTGGCCGCCGACCCGGCGATCCAGGCCCGCGCGAAGGAGATCCGCGAGGAGCTGGGCAACCCGAAGACGATCGTCCTGGGCGTCGACCGGCTCGACTACACCAAGGGCATCGAGTTGCGGCTCAAGGCCTTCCGCGAGTTGCTCGCTGACGGAAAGTTGACAGTCCCGGACGCGGTTATGGTGCAGGTGGCCACGCCCAGCCGCGAGCGGGTCGAGCACTACCAGGCGCTTCGCGTCAAGGTGGAGCGGGAAGTTGGTCGGATTAATGGCGAATTCGGCAGGGTCGGCGTGCCGGCGGTGCATTATCTGCATCAGTCGTACAGTCGCACTGAACTGGCCGCGATGTACGCCGCTGCCGACGTGATGATGGTGACCCCGCTCCGAGACGGAATGAATCTGGTGGCCAAGGAGTACGTCGCATCACGCGCCGACCAGGGCGGTGCGCTCGTGCTCAGTGAGTTCGCCGGCGCGGCCACCGAGCTGCGTCAGGCGTTCCTGTGCAACCCGCACGACCCCGACGCGGTCAAGGACGCCCTGCTGCGGGCCGTGCATGTCGAGAAGCCGGAGGCCCGCCGCAGAATGCGGACTATGCAACGCCATCTACGCACCCACGACGTGGGGCACTGGGCCAAGTCCTTCCTCACCGAGCTCGGTGTGCCCGAGGCGGAGGAAGCGTGAACGCCGTGAGCGACATCGTCACGCCCGCGGCGGGCACGATGGACCCGGAGCTGCGCGCCGCCATCGGCCGGATCGCCCGGGTGCCGCAGCTCCTGATCGCCTGCGACTACGACGGCACCCTGGCGCCGATCGTGGAGGACCCGAGCAAGGCCGTACCACTGCCGGAGTCGGTGGCCGCCGTCCGGGCGCTGGCCGCCCTGCCCCAGACCACCGTGGCGGTGGTCTCCGGGCGGGCCCTGCGCGACCTGGCCGCGCTCTCCCGGCTGCCCAGCGAGGTACACCTGGTCGGCAGCCACGGCTCCGAGTTCGACATCGGCTTCGTCGAGCGGCTCTCCCCCGAGCTGATCGCCGTGCGCACCCGGCTGCGCGACGCGCTGCGCGAGATCGCCACGGCCCACCCGGGCATCCGGCTGGAGCGCAAGCCGGCGAGCGTCGCGGTGCACACCCGCGGGGTCGACCCGCAGGTCGCCGCCGCCGCCATCGAGGCGGTCCGCACCGGCCCCGCCACCTGGGACGACGTCACCGTCACCCAGGGCAAGGAGGTCATCGAGCTGTCGGTGGTCGCCACCCACAAGGGCACGGCCGTCGACCAGCTACGCACCCAGCTCTCCGCCAGCGCGGTGCTGTTCATCGGCGACGACGTCACCGACGAGAACGCCTTCGGCAACCTGCACGGGCCGGACGTCGGCATCAAGATCGGCCCCGGCGACACCCAGGCCGGCTACCGGGTGGCCGACCCGATCGAGGCCGCCCGGGCCCTCGGCCTGCTGCTCGAGACCCGCCGGCACTGGCTCTTCGGCGAGCGGGCGGTGCCGATCGAGCGTCACTCGATGCTGGCCAACGGCCGCACGGTGGCCCTGCTCACCCCCGAGGCCAAGGTCACCTGGCTCTGCCACCCCAAGCCGGACTCGGCGGCGATCTTCGCCGACCTGGTCGGCGGCAGCCCGGCCGGGCACTTCAGCGTCGCCCCGGAGCGCGGGGGCATCCCGCTCGGCCAGCGCTACCGCTCGGGCACGATGACCGTCGAGACCCGGTGGTCGGGCCTGACCGTCACCGACTGGCTGGACAAGCCGGCCACCGAGACCACGCCGGACGGCCCGGCCGTCATCACCGGCGACTCGACCCTCGTCCGGGTGCTCACCGGCTCCGGCCGGGTCCGGCTGGAGTTCGCTCCCCGGCCCGAGTTCGGCCAGGTCGCGGTGCAGTTGCAGCCGCTCGGCGACGGCCTGCTGGTGCTCGGCTCCAACGAGCCGGTCGCGCTCTACTCCCCCGGGGTCGAGTGGCAGGTCAGCGGCGACGGCGGCAACTACGAGACGGCCAAGGCGGTCGTCGACCTCTCCGCCGCCGGCGGGCAGGTCGTGCTGGAGCTGCGCTTCGGCACGCACAGCCTGGAACACCACCGGCTGCCGGTCCACGAGCGGCAGGCCCTCGCCGAGCAGCCGTGGAAGGACTGGGTCGCCTCGCTCCGGCTGCCCAGCACCGCGCGGGACATGGTGGCCCGCAGCGCGCTGACCCTGCGGGGGCTCTGCCACGAGGCCACCGGCTCGATCCTCGCCGCCGCGACCACCTCGCTGCCCGAGGAGCTGGGCGGCGTCCGCAACTGGGACTACCGCTACTGCTGGCTGCGGGACGCGGCGATGACCGCGCGGGCGCTGGTCGACCTGGGCTCGACGGAGGAGGCCGAGGCGCTGCTGCGCTGGGTCGACGGCTGCGTGGAGCGCACCGGCGGGCACCCGGAGCGGCTGCACCCGCTCTACACGGTGGACGGCTACGAGCTGGGCGCCGAGGCGGTCATCGACACGTTGCCCGGCTACGCCGGCTCCCGGCCGGTCCGCGTCGGCAACCTCGCCAACCACCAGCTCCAGCTCGACGTCTTCGGCCCGATCGCGGACCTGATCGCCGCCGTCGCCGACGCCCGGGGCTCGGTCCGCGAGGACGAGTGGCGGGTGCTGGAGAACATGGTCGAGGCGGTCCGCCGCCGCTGGCACGAGCCCGACCACGGCATCTGGGAGGCCCGCCTCCCCCCGCGGCACCACATCTTCTCCAAGGTCATGTGCTGGATGACCGTCGACCGGGCGCTGCACGTCGTACGCCAGCACGGCGGCGAGGACCGGCCGGAGTGGGTGGAGCTGCGCGACCGCATCGGCGCCAACGTGCTGGAGTACGGCTGGCACGAGACCGTCGAGGCGTACAGCGTCGCGTACGGGGACGAGGACATGGACGCGTCCTCGCTGTGGATCGGGCTGTCCGGCCTGCTCCCCGGCGACGACCCGCGCTTCCTCTCCACGGTGCTGCGGATCGAGGCGGACCTGCGCAGCGGCCCGGTCGTCTACCGCTACCACTGGGACGACGGCCTGCCGGGGCGCGAGGGCGGCTTCCACATCTGCACGGCGTGGCTGATCGAGGCGTACCTGCGCACCGGGCGGCGTACCGACGCCGAGGAGCTGTTCACGCTGATGGTGGACACCGCCGGCCCGACCGGCCTGCTCCCCGAACAGTACGACCCGCTGGCCGAGCGGGGGCTGGGCAACCACCCGCAGGCGTACAGCCACCTCGGCCTGATCCGCTGCGCCCTGCTGCTGGACAACATGCTCAAGCAGTGAGCTGACCAGCCAAGACGGCGGCCGGAGACCCAGTCTCCGGCCGCCGTCGCTCATCCGCCGAGATCAGACTCGACCCGAACGGACCCGAGCCCGCCCCACGGACGACGCCCACCGGGGATTTCCGGGGAGCCCGCTCGCGGAGGGATCAAGCCTGACCGCCCGGAGCGAGCGGGCTCCCCGGAAATCCCTGAAGACCAGCCCCGGCGAGGGTCGGAACCACATCCCCCACCACCACCACGGCCGGCGGCCGCAGGTCGGCGGCGACCGCGTCGGCGGCGACCGCGCCGAGCGTGGAGCGCAGCACCCGCTGCGAGCCGGTCGTCGCCTCCTGCACCACCGCGGCCGGCGTCTCGGCCGGGCGGCCGTGGGCGACCAGCGTCGCGGTGATCGCGGCGAGGTTCTTCAGCCCCATCAGGACGACCAGCGTGCCGCGCAGCCCGGCCAACGCGTCCCAGCGGACCAGGGAGGTCGGCGAGTCGGGCGCGACGTGCCCGGAGACCACCGTGAACTCGTGGGCCACCGCCCGGTGGGTGACCGGGATGCCAGCCGCGGCCGGCGCCGCGATGGAGCTGGTCACGCCGGGCACCACGGTCACCGGCACGCCCGCCGCCGCGCAGGCCAGCAGTTCCTCGCCGCCCCGGCCGAAGACGTACGGGTCGCCGCCCTTGAGCCGCACCACGAACTTCCCGGCCAGGGCTCGGTCCACCAGGATCCGGTTGATCTCCTCCTGGGCCCGGGACGGCCCGTACGGGATCTTCGAGGCGTCCACGAGCTCCACGTCGGCGCGCAGCTCGTCGAGGAGCAGCCCCGGCACCAGCCGGTCGGCGACCACCACGTCCGCCTCGGTGAGCAGCCGCCAACCCTTCACGGTGATCAGCTCCGGGTCGCCGGGCCCGGCCCCGACGAGCGCCACCCGCCCGCCCCGGGTGTAAGAAAAGGTCCCTTCCTCTACCGCAGGCGTTGATAGGGGGCCCTTCCTCACATCCAGCAGGTCGCGGATCGCGTCGCGGACGGCCATCGCCCGACGCGGGTCGCCACCGCCGAGCACGGCCACGGTCACCGGCCCGTGCCGGGTCACCGCCGGGGTCCAGGCGGTGGCGGCGGCCCGGTCGTCGGCGCGTACGCAGAAGATGCGGCGCTCGGCGGCGGCGGCGCTGACCGACGCGGCGGCGAGCGGGTCGTCGACCGCGACCTGGACCAGCCACGCGCCGTCCAGGTCGTCGGGGGCGAACCGGCGTGGCGCCCAGTGCAGCCGTCCGGCGTCGACGTGCGACCGCAGCGCCGGGGTCAGCTCCGGCGCGACGAGGAAGACGTCCGCGCCGGCGTCGAGCAGGGCGGGCACCCGGCGGGTCGCGACCGCTCCCCCGCCCACCACGACCACCCGCCGGCCGGCGAGCCGCAGGCCGAGGGGGTACGGGTTGCCGGTCACGCCGCCGCCTCGCTCCGCTTCCCGGCGGCGCGAGGCGCCACGCTACCGAGCCCGATGATTCGCTCGCTGCGCTCGTTCACTTCTCGGCCACCCCGGCCGAGTCGAAGGTGGCGACCTCGTGCAGCACCCGGACCGCGCCGGTGACCACCGGCAGCGCGAGCAGCGCGCCGGTGCCCTCGCCGAGGCGCAGCCCGAGGTCGATCAGTGGCTCCAGCCCCAGCCGGCGCAGCGCGACGGTGGCGCCCGGCTCGGCGGAGCGGTGCCCGGCCACCATGGCGCCCACGGCGTGCGGGGCGAGGGCCGCCGCGGCGAGGGCCGCGGAGACCGCGATGACCCCGTCCAGCAGGACCGGGGTCCGCCGGGCGGCGGCGCCCAGGATCAGCCCGGCCAGGGCGGCGTGCTCCAGGCCGCCGACGGCGGCCAGGACGCCCAGCGGGTCGGCCGGGTCGGGGGCGTGTCGGCGCAGCGCGGCGCGCACCACGTCCACCTTGCGGGCGTACGTCGGGTCGTCGACCCCGGTGCCCCGGCCGGTCGTCTCCGCCGGGTCCATGCCGGTGAACGCGGCGATCAGGGCGGCGGCCGGCGTCGTGTTGCCGATGCCCATGTCCCCGGTGAGCAGGATGCCCGCGCCCGCGTCGACCAGCTCGCCGGCCACCCGGATGCCGGTCTCCACGGCCGCCCGGGCCTCGTCCCGGGTGAGCGCGGCCGTGACCGCCAGGTCCCGGGTGCCGGCTCGGACGTTCGCCGCGACCAGTCGGGGCAGGTCACGGGCCGGTGCGGCGCCGGCGGCGCCCGTCGCGGAGGCGTCCGTCCCGGCGGCGTCCGTCGCGGCCGGTGCGTCGGGGGCGGGCAGCGGGGTGGCCACGCCGACGTCGACCACGGTGACCGAGGCGCCGGCCTGCCGGGCGAACGCGTTGACCACCGCCCCGCCGGCCAGGAAGTTCCCGATCATCTGCGCGGTGACCTCCTGCGGCCAGGGGGTCACCCCCTGGGCGTGCACGCCGTGGTCGCCGGCGAAGATCGCGACCGCGGCCGGCTCCGGCAGCGGCGGCGGGCAGTGCCCGGCCAGGCCGGCGAGGCGTACGGAGAGCTCCTCCAGGGCGCCGAGCGAGCCGGCCGGCTTGGTCAGGCGCCCCTGCAACTCACGGGCGGCGGCCATCGCCGGCTCGTCCGGCGGCCGGATCGCCGCGATCGTGGTCTCCAGCATCATGCCTCCAGGATCTCCGCCAACACCTCGGTGAACGCGTCGGTGGTCGCCGGGTCGCGCACGGCGATCCGCAGCCAGTCCGGCCCGAGACCGGGGAACGTGTCGCCCCGGCGCACCGCCCAGCCGCGCTGCCGCAGGGCGGTCCGCACCTCGGCGGCCCCGGGCAGGTGCACGAGCACGAACGCGCTGGCGGGCCGGCCGGCGACGCGTACGCCGGGCAGGGCCGACAGGCGGGCGACCAGGTGATCGCGGTCGGCGGCGAGCCGGGCGGCGATGGCGCGCTCGGCCTCGACCGCGACGGGCGTGGCGCAGGCCGACGCGGCGGCCAGGGCCGGCGTGGAGACGGCCCACAGCGGCTGGGCCGCGGCCAGCCGCTCCAGCAGCGCGGCCTCGCCGAGCAGGTAGCCGATCCGCAGGCCGGCCAGTCCCCAGGTCTTGGTGAGGCTGCGGACCACCACCAGGCCGGGCAGGTCCCGCCGGGCGGCCAGGGACTCCGGTTCGCCGGCCACCCCCGCCGCGACGGTCGTGTCGGCGAACGCCTCGTCGACCACCAGCACCCGGCCGGGTCGGGCCAGCGCGGCCAGGTCGGCGGCGGGGTGCAGCACGGAGGTGGGGTTGGTCGGGTTGCCGATCACGACGAGGTCGGCGTCGGCGGGCACCCGGGCCGGGTCGAGCCGGAAGTCGTCGTCCGCGTGCAGCAGCACCCGCTCCACCTGGTGCCCGGCCGCGCGCAGCGCCGCCTCCGGCTCGGTGAACTGCGGGTGCACCACCACCGGCCGGCGTACGCCGTGCAGCGCCCGGGCCAGCAGCACGAAGCCCTCGGCCGCGCCCGCGGTCAGCAGCACCTCGGCCGGCGGGCGGCCGTGCCGGGCGGCGACGGCGGCCCGCGCCGGCCCGGGATCGGGGTACGCGGCGAGGTCGCCGAGCGCGGCGGTGATCGGGTCGGCCAGCCAGTCCGGCATGGCGTCCCGCCGCACGTTGACGGCGAGGTCGACCAGCCCGTCGCCCACCTCGGCGTCACCGTGGTGGGTGAGGTCGGGCTCGTCCCCCGTGGAGTCGGGCCCGACCCCCGCCGGGTCGCGTTCGGGCCCGGCAGGATCGCGTTCCGGCCCGGCAGGATCGCGTTCCGGCCCGGCAGGATCGCGTTCCGGCCCGGCAGGATCGCGTTCGGGCCCGGCGGCGGGGAGGGTCTCGGTCGGCTGACCACGCATGTCCGCGATCCTGCCGGGAAGGCGGCGCACGGGACAGCGGATCCCGGCGTGGGACGCGTCACCACGCGGGCGTTTATGAATATTTCTCAAGTACGAATCGGAAATGTCATAACTTGGCCCTGTGAGCAACCGACCCCTTGCTGCCGCTGGTCGTCTCGTTCCCCTCCTCCGCGCCGGGCTGATCGCCGGCATCGTGGTCGCCGCCGTGGCGTATCCGGTGGCCGCCGCCACCGGCATCGGCGCCAAGGTCACGGCGCACGCCATGGAGCACAAGACGAAGATCCTCACCACCGCGCTGCCGGCCGAGACGTCGTACCTGTACGCGCCCGACGGCAAGACGGTGCTGACGATGTTCTACGAGGAGTACCGGCAGTACACGAAGCTCGCGGACATCTCGCCGAACATGCAGCAGGCCATCGTCGCCGCCGAGGACAACCGCTTCTACCAGCACCGGGGCGTCGACCCGAAGGGCGTCGCCCGCGCCTTCGTGGCAAACGCCCGCTCCAACGGCGTCTCCCAGGGCGCCTCGACCCTCACCATGCAGTACGTCCGGATGGCGCTGCGCGACAGCGCGAAGACGCCGAAGGAGGTGCAGGAGGCCACCCAGCAGACCAGCCTGCGCAAGGTCCGGGAGATGCGGATGGCGCTGGACCTGGAGAAGGAGCTGAGCAAGGAGCAGATCCTCGAGCGCTACCTCAACTCCGCGTACTTCGGGCACCGCGCGTACGGCATCTACGCGGCCAGCGAGATCTTCTTCTCCAAGGCCCCGAAGGACCTCACGCCCGTCGAGGCGGCGACCCTCGCCGGGCTGGTGAAGTCCCCGTCCGAGTACGACCCGGCCACCTCCGACCAGAAGGACGCCACCGGCCGGCGCAACTACGTGCTGGACCGGATGGGCCAGCTCGGCTACCTCTCGCCGAACGACGTGGCGCGGACCAAGACCGAGCCGATCCGGCTGAAGCTGACCTACCCGCCGAACGACTGCGCGTCGGTGCCGGAGAAGTGGAACAGCTGGGGCTTCGCCTGCGACTACCTGAAGAACTGGTGGAGCGCGCAGCCCGCGTTCGGGGAGAACCGGCTGGAACGGATGGACAAGCTGCGCCGGGGCGGCTACCGGATCGTGCTCAGCATGGACCCGAAGATCCAGGAGGCGGCCGAGAAGAACGTCGGCACGAAGGAGAACACCGGGAGCCCGTTCGCCAACGGCATCGTGGTCGCCGAGCCCGGCACCGGGCGGGTGAAGGCGATGGCGGTGAACCGGACGTACTCGCTGGAACTGGACGAGAACCCGCCCAGCTCCAACCCCGAGGCCGGGCCGAACGTCAAGGCGAACTACCCCAACACGGTGGCGCCCCTGCTCGGCGGCGGCGACCTGCCGGGCTACCAGGCCGGGTCGACGTTCAAGATGTTCCCGATGCTGGCCGCGCTGAACGAGGGCATGCCGCTGTCCACCTCGTTCAACGCCCCGTACCGCTACCGCTCCGAGGTCTACAACGGCTGGGCGCCGTCGAACGCCAGCGGCGCGATGTCCGGTAACCAGACCATGTGGTCCGGCTTCGGCAAGTCGGTGAACACGTACTTCGTGTGGTTGGAGGAGCAGATCGGCGCCGACAAGGGAGTCCGCCTCGCCGAGCAGCTCGGGCTGCGGTGGCGCACCGACGTCGACCGGGAGCACGCGTCCCCGGCCAAGGCGAAGACGTGGGGCGCGTTCACCCTGGGCGTCTCCGACGCCACCCCGCTGGAGATGGCGAACGCGTACGCCGCGATCGCCGCGGACGGCCGGTACTGCGAAGCGATCCCCGTGCAGGCGATCTACAACCGGGACGGCACGCCGACCACCTGGAAGACCGCCTCCGGGATCGAGCGCGAGGTCGCCAAGCCGCGCTGCCGGCAGGTGGTGAACGCCGACGCGGCCCGGGCCGCCACCGACGCCGCCCGCTGCCCGACCGGCGACACCCCCGCCCGCGGAAGCTGCGGCGGCTGGTCGACGGCGGACAGCGTGCGGGGCACGGTCGGCCGGCCGGTCGCGGGCAAGACGGGCACCACCGACAGCACCCGGTCGGCCTGGTTCGTCGGCTACACGCCGGAGCTGGCGGCGGCGAGCTTCATCTCCGACCCGGACAACCCGTTCAACGCGGTCGGCGACGGCCAGTCCCAGATCCCGATCGCCGCGGTCGCGGAGACCCTCCGCGACGCGCTCAAGGGGCAACCCACCCGCCAGTTCACCCCGCCCTCGGACCGCATCGTCGGCTGACCACCGCCCGCCGCTCCCGCCCTCGCGGGGCGGGGGCGGGCGGGTCAGCGGAGGTCGGCGGCGACGAAGGACCAGACCTCCAGGTCGACCCGGCCGCCCCGGACGAAGCCGGCGTTGCGCAGCAGGCCCTCGTAGCTGAAGCCGGCCTTCTCGGCGACCCGGCGGGACGCCAGGTTGCCGGGGGGCGACGCGCAGCTCGACCCGCTGGAAGCCGTGTTCGAGGATCAGCGCGATGGCGAGCGCGTCGACGGCCTCGGCGGTCAGGCCGAAGCCCCGCGCGTGCGCCGCCATCGCGTAGGAGATCTCGGTGCACCGGGCGCCCCAGTCGGTGCGCCGGGTCCACAGGCAGCCGACCACCCGGTCGTCCTCCCGGCGCACCACCGCGTAGTGGTCGCCGTCGCCGCTGTCGCGCCGCTGCCGCGCCAGGTCGGTGCACCAGGCCAGGCCGTCGATCTGGCCGGACGTGTCGACCAGCGGCAGCCACCGCTGGGTCTGCCGGTCGGCGAAGACCTCGTCGGCGGCCTTCGCGTCGGCGGCGGTCAGCGCGCGTACCTCGGTGCGGGGCGTGGAGACCGTCAGCGCCGGGAATCGGCGCACCGCCACCTGGCCGATCACGCGGGCACCCCACCGGGCCGGGCGGTCGCGGGGTCGGCCGCCGCCTCCACCGCCGCGTCGACCAGCCGGTCGGCGAGCCGCGGGTACGCCGCCCGGTGCACGGTGAGCCGCGGGACGTGCACACCCCGCCAGGTCGCCACGGCGGCCGTCGACTCGCTCTCGGGACGGCCGGCGAGGCTGTCGTACAGCCTCATGTTGCCCCGCACCAGCGCGAGCCCGGCGCCCGACGCCCCGTGGGCGATCCGGTCGGCGCCGCCGACCAGCCGGGGGTCGAGGGTGCGGCCGGGGTGGCCCGCGGCAAGCCCGGGGTACGCGGCGTCGACGTGGTCCGTGCCGATCTTGAACCCCGCGGCGTCGACGCCCCGGTCGGCGAACGCCGCGAGCAGCCCGATCGCCAGTGCGTTCTTGCCGTGGCCGGAGGACGGCGCGCTGAGCACCAGGCGCGGCACGACGGTCATCATCGACTCCCTGCGGGGCGGCGGGGGAACCCAGCGGCGGGCCGACCGCGCGGTCCGCCCGCGTGACGATAGCCGACGCGGGCGGCGGGTGGCCGCCACCGAGCGGGCCTGTCGGGCGCGCGGCGCCGGGGGCGGACCGGGACGGACCGGGACCGTCGAGACCGGCGATCCGGCGCGGGCCTGGGCCGGCCGAGGCGGGTGATCCGGCGCGCGCCGGGGTCCGCCGAGGCGGGTGACCCGGCGCGGACCGGGCCCGCCGCGGTGGGTGGCCCGGAGCACAGGGGTAGCCTCGTGGTCGTGTACCGGTTCCTGCTGACGCCGCGCTGGCTGGGCATCCTCGCGCTGACCCTGGTCGCCGCGGCCGTGATGGTGCTGCTCGGCAACTGGCAACTGGACCGCTACCACGGGCGCACGGCGATCAACGAACGGATCGACGCCGGCCTGCGGATGGACCCGGTCCCGCTGCGCGACGCGCTGCCCGCCCCGACCGGCGGCAGCGGCACGGCCGGCCCCGCACCCGCCGAGGACAGGTCCTGGACCAAGGTCACCGTGACCGGCCGGTACGACTCCGCGAACGTCGTCCTGGTCCGGGGCCGCTCCGTGGAGCGCACGGTCGGCTTCGAGGTGGTCACCCCGCTCGTGCTGGCCGACGGCACGGCCGTGCTGGTGGACCGGGGTTGGATCCCGCCGGCCCCGGGCGGCGACGCGACCGTCCAGCCGGAGGTGCCGTCCGCCCCCACCGGCGAGGTCACCGTGACGGGACGGGTGCACCTGAGCGAGAGCGGCTCGGTCAACGTCACCCGGCGCGACGGCAAGCTGGAGACCCGGCGGATCGGCGTGCCCCGGCTGGCCCAGGAGCTGCCCTACCCGGTGTACGGGGCTTACCTACTGCTGGACGAGCAGACCCCGGCGGCCGACCCGACCTTCAAGGACGTGCCGGTCGGATACACCAACAACTGGCAGAACTTCGGCTACGTCGTGCAGTGGTGGATCTTCGCCGCGATGACCCTCTTCGGCTACGGCTGGGTGGCCCGCCGGGAGGCCCGCCGGCTGGCGGGCGTGGGGCCGGAGCGACCCACCGACCGGGCCGCGGAACCGGCGTCGCACGGCATCGCCTGAGCGTCGCCCGAACGGCACGGTCGGCCGCGCCGGTCCGGTGTGCTGGACGGACGATCCGCGATTCCTCGGCCGCGCCGATCCCGTTGTAGGGTCCGCTAATGATCAACCTGCGTGGGGGTTCGCGGTGACCCCTGATCCCACCATGCCGCTGCCACCCTCGGAGCCGGCGACCCAGCCGCAACCGACGATCGATCCCTGGGCGTCCGCCCCGGTCTCGACCGGCCACCAGGCGCCGCCGGCAACGCCGCACCACCTCGCACCGCCGGTCCCGGGCCCGGACTCCGCCCCACCGGCCGAGCCCTACTCCGCCCCACCGGCCGAGCCCTACTCCGCACCGCCGGCCCAGCCCTACTCCGCGCCGCCGGCCCAGCCCTACTCCGCGCCGCCGGCAGCCGCGCAGTTCTCCGCACCGCCGGCCGCGCCCTACTCCGCACCGCCGGTAACCGCGCAGTTCTCCGCACCGCCGGCCCAGCCCTACTCCGCCCCGCCGGCCGAGCCGTACGCGGCGTCGCCCGGTACGGATCTGGTCCGGCCGGGACCGCACCCGCCGGTGATGGCGCCCGCCTCCGGGCAGCCCGGCGCGCTGCCGGCCGGCTACCCGCCGCCCGTGCAGGGTGCGGTGGCGGTGCAGATCGGCGAGATCATGGTGAGCCCGCCGGTGATCCGTACGCCGGCCGGCGTGCTGCCGCTCGCCGGCGCCTCCTGGCACGTCGTCGACCACTGGCAGCAGGAGCAGAAGACCGCCACCTGGGCGGTGGTGTGCGCCATCGTCGGCTTCTTCTGCCTGACCTTCTTCAGCCTGCTGTTCCTGCTGATCAAGGAGACCCGGCACCACGGCACCGTGCAGATCACCGTGACGAACGGCGCCCAGCAGTACGTGGCCCGGATCCCCGTCGCGAACCAGGTCCAGGTGCAGCACATCAACAACCAGGTCAACTACGCCCGGTCGCTGTCGAACATGTGACCCGCCGTCGGCTCGCGCCGCCCGGCGCACCCCGCCGGGCGGTCAGCCGGTGGCCCGGCCCGCGTGGATGGCGCGTACGGCGTCGATGGTGTCGGCCTCGGCGGCCGTCTTGTCGTCGCGGTAGCGCACCACCCGGGCGAAGCGCAGCGCCACCCCGCCCGGGTAGCGGGAGCTGCTCTGCACCCCGTCGAAGGCGATCTCGACCACCTGCTCGGGGCGGACCCGCACCACCCAGTCGCCGCGCTCGACGGCGAGGGAGAGGAAGCGCTCGGTCTGCCAGCGCAGCACCTCGTCGGTGAGGCCCTTGAACGTCTTGCCGAGCATGACGAAGTCACCGGTGCGCGGGTCCCGCGCGCCGAGGTGCAGGTTACTCAGCCAGCCCTGGCGCCGGCCGCTGCCCCACTCCACCGCGAGCACCACCAGGTCGAGGGTGTGCCGGGGCTTCACCTTGATCCAGGCGGCGCCCCGGCGGCCGGCGTCGTAGGGAGCGTCGGGCGCCTTCACCACGACCCCCTCCTGGCCGGCGTCGATCGCGGCGGCGAACGCCTCGCCGGCCCGCTCCGGGCCGTCGACCTCCATCCGGCCGACCAGCAGCGGGGAGTCGACCGCGGCGGCGAGCGCGGCCCAGCGCTCCCGGCCGGGCAGGTCGATCAGGTCGTCGCCGTCGACGTGCAGCAGGTCGAAGAAGTACGGCGTCAGCACCGTCTCGCCGGTGGACTCGGCGGCGGCGAGCACGGCCGGGGCGACCGGGGCCCGGCCGGTGGTGCTCGGCGTGGTGCGCCGCGCCGCGCGGCTCGACGTCTCCTGGAAGGGCAGCGGGCGGCCCGTCGCGTCGAGCCCGATCGCCTCGCCGTCGAGCACCAGCTCGCGGGCGGGCAGCGCCCGCACGGCGGCGACCACCTCGGGCACCCGGGCGGTGATGTCGTCGAGGCTGCGGGTGAAGACGGCGATGTCGTGGCCGGAACGGTGCACCTGGATCCGGATGCCGTCGAGCTTGACGTCGACCACGGCGGGCGTGCCGGTGGCCGCGAGCGCCTCGTCGACCGAGGGCGCGCTCTGGGCCAGCATCGGCGCCAGCGGGCGGCCGACCTGGAGGCCGAAGGCGGCCAGCGCCGGCGCGCCGCCGTCGAGCGCGGCGACCGCGACCGCCCGCAGGTCGCCGGCGAGCAGCAGAGCCCGGCGTACGGCGGCGACCGGCACGTCGGCCGCCCGGGCCACCGCGTCGGCGAGCAGCCCCGCCTGGGCGCCCTGCCGCAGCTCGCCGCTGAACAGGCCGGTCAGCAGCCGCTGCTCGTCGGCGGTGGCGGCGGCGTAGAGCGCGCCGAGCAGCGCCCGGCGGCGGGCCTGCGAGCCCGGCCCGCGCACCGCCGCGATCTCGTCGATGGCCGCGTCGACGGCGGCCACGGTCAGGGTCGGCTCGACCGCCGGGGGCGGCAGGTCACGCAGGCTCGCCCAGCCCACCCCGGTCTGCCGCTGGCGCAGCTCGCCGGCCAGCCACCCCGAGCCGGCCGGAACCTCGTCAGGGTCGAGCGACCGCAGCGCCTCGGCGAGCAGCTCCACCTTGGCCCGCCGGGCCCGGGTGGCGCCGACGGCGGCGGAGGTGGCTGCCAGGTCGAGGAACCGCACGGGTCCATCCTGCCAGCCACCCCCGACACCACCCGGGCATTGCCGTGCCCGGGCCGTCACGCCCGTACGCAGGTCGGGCACAACGCCCAGAGCGCCGCCGCCGCACCGACCGCGAACGCGGCCGGACGTCACGCGGGCCGGGCGGGGTCAGGCGGAGACGGGCTCCTCGATGCGGAGCCCGCGGGCGCGGATCTCGTCGGCGACCCGGGAGAGCACCGTGTCGAGCGCGACCAGGGCCGCGGAGAGCTCACCGAGCTGTTCCTTCAGCGTGTCCTCAGGCCACGCGGAGACATCGACGTCCCCCAGAGCGCTGACGGCGGCTTCGAGCCGGCTCATCACCTCGTTCGTACGCATGTTCGAAAGGCTATAACAAGCCCCCGCCCGACACACCGCAAACTCCCACATCGACCCGGAAGTTACGGTTCCGACACCTAACGCCCGTAGGCGCCCGCCTCGGCGACCTTCTTCAGCAGCAGCGCCTCGGCCAGGCAGACCCGGGCGAACTCGCCGAGGTGCAGGCTCTCGTTCGGGCCGTGCGCCCGGGCGTGCGGGTCCTCGACGCCGGTCACCAGGATCGCCGCCTGCGGGAACATCTCCTGGAAGGTGGCGATGAACGGGATGGAGCCGCCGACGCCGATGTCCACCGGGTCGGTGCCGTCCCAGGCGGTCCGGAACGCCGAACGGGCGGCGTCGAACATCGGGCCGGACGCGTCGATGACGCACGGATTGCCGTCGTGCTCGAAGGTGACGGTCACCTGCGCGCCCCAGGGGGCGTGCTTCTGCAGGTGGGCGCGCAGGGCCGCGTACGCCCGGTCGGGGTCGTCACCCGGCGCCAGCCGGACGCTGAGCTTGGCCTTCGCGGCCGGCACCAGGGCGTTCGGCGCCTCGCCGGTGGCCGGCGCGTCGATGCCGAGCACCGCCAGGGCCGGCTTGGTCCAGAGCCGGTCGGTGATCCGCCCGGTGCCGATGAACTGCACGCCCTCGGCCAGCCCGGCCTCGGCCCGGAACCGGCCCTCCGGGTAGTCGACGGTCGCGCCCTCCCGGCCGATCAGGCCGTCGACGGCGACGTCGCCGGCGTCGGTGTGCAGGGTCGCCAGCAGCCGCACCAGCGCGGTCAGCGCGTCCGGCACCGCGCCGCCGAACATGCCGCTGTGCACGGCGTGGTCGAGGGTGCGGACCTCGACGAAGCAGTTGACGATGCCGCGCAGCGAGGTGGTCAGCGCCGGCACGCCGACGTCCCAGTTGCCGGAGTCGGCGATGACGATGACGTCCGACGCGATCTCGTCGCGGTGCTCGGCGAGCAGCCGCTCCAGCGAGTCGGAGCCGTACTCCTCCTCGCCCTCGATGAAGAGGACCACGCCCACCGGCAGCGCGTCGCCGAACGCGCGCAGCGCCGCGACGTGCGCCATGATGCCGGCCTTGTCGTCGGCGGCGCCTCGGCCGTAGAGCCGGCCGTCCCGCTCCACGGGCTCGAACGGGTCCGACTCCCACAGCGACAGGTCGCCGACCGGCTGCACGTCGTGGTGGGCGTAGAGCAGCACCGTCGGCGCACCGGGCGGGGCGGGCTTCTTCCCGATGACCGCCGGCTGGCCGCCGGAGCGCACGATCTTGACGTCGAGGTCGCAGCCGCGCAGCAGCTCGGCCACCGCCTCGGCGGAGCGCTCCACGTGCGAGTGGTCGAAGCCCTCGAACGCGATGCCGGGGATGCGGACGAGGCGTTCCAGGTCGGCACGGACGCCGGGCAGCTCCCGCTCGACGGCGGCCCGGACCTCGGACTCGGACATGATCGGTGTGGTCATGACCGGCATCGTATGCCGGCCTTACCGGTCGCAGCGCCCGAGGCCACGGCAACCAGGGCCGCCGCCCGTAGTAGCGGGCAGTCCGCCGCAACCCTGGTCAGGGCCGCCGCGTGTAGTGGCGGGCGCGGCCGTGGCAACCCTGGTCAGGGCCGCCGCACGTAGTAGCGGGCGGCGTCGTGCGGCAGGCTCGGCGCGCCGTCGACCACGAGGTCGGCCCGGGCCTCGGTGCGGTCCGCCGCGAAGTGCGCCCGCTCCCCGAGATGCCAGCGGCGCAGCTCCGGCAGGATCCCGGAACCGTCCCGCCGCACGGCCCGGGTGAGCCGCAGCGGCGCCGGGGCGGTGACGAAGACGGCGAGGGTACGCTCGGCCGCGGTTGCCGCCCGCGCCGCGCTGACCCCCTCCACCACCAGCACCGGCGCGACCGGCACCGGCACCGGACGGGGCAGGAAGGCCCGGCGGACCCAGCTGTACCGGCGGTACGCCCCCGGCCGACCGGCGCGCAGCGGCGCCAGCACGCAATCTTCGAGCCGGGGCCAGAAGGTGAGCTGGTCGTCCCACCCGTCGAGCAGGTCGTCGGTGTGCACCACGGGCGGCCGCCCGGCGCCGGGCAGGCCGGCGAGGGCGTCCGCGAGCCGCGCCGCGAAGACGCTCTTGCCCGCGCCGCTCGGCCCGTCCACCACCACCAGCCGGGTCCGCCCCAACCGCGCCGGCCCGGCGAGCACCCGCCGCGCCAACCGGTCGTACGCCTCGACCACCGCCACCGCCACGTGGCCGACGGTAGCGGGAGGCCCGGAGCGGGCCGACGACGGGCGAGCGGAACGGACGGCGCGTGGGCCGGCTCCGGCGGGGCGTCGGGGCGGCGCGCGGGCCGGCTCCGGCGGGGCGTCGGGGCGGCCGCCGTGCGGGCACACCGATCGGGGGTCGCCCGAACGAGCGGTCGTCGGGCTGGCCGGGGCGTTCGGTCGGCGGCGCCGCGGAGCGGGCGGGATGATCGGCTGGTGTCCCACAGCGTGATGAGTCCGGGCGTCGACGCCCTGTTGGAACAGGCCCGCGCCGGAGTGCGCCGGCTGACCCCGCACCAGACCGTCGAGGCGGTCCGCACCGGTGCGTTGCTGGTCGACACCCGCACCGACGTGCAGCGCCGGGAGCAGGGCGACCTCCCGGGTGCCATCGTGATCGACCGGACGGTGCTGGAATGGCGGCTGGACCCGGCCAGCGCCTGGCGAATCCCCGAGGCCACCGGCTACGACCGGCGGATCGTCGTGGTGTGCCGGCACGGCTACAGCTCCAGCCTCGCGGTGGCGAGCCTGCGGGCGCTCGGGCTGCACCGCGCGACCGACATGATCGGGGGCGTGCAGGCATGGCGTGAGGCGGGGCTGCCCATGTCCGACCGCCCCGCCGACATCCGCTACTGACGCGGCCCGATCCGTCCCACAGGACCGCCCGGCGCCCCGGCGCAGGGCCGCACGACGCCCGGCGCAGGACCGCCCGGCGCCCCGGCGCCGGCGCCCCGACGCAGGACCGCCCGGCGCCCCGACACAGGACCGCCCGGCGCCCCGACGCAGGACCGCCCGGCGTCCGGCGCCAAGCGCGGTTGACCAAGAGGTTTGCGTCCCACACAGCCCGCTCCGGGACGCAAACCTCTTGATCAACGCACAGCGGCAGTGCCCGGGATGCGCGGTGCGCGGGCGGGCGGGGTCAGGGGGTTGGTGGGGCGCCGGGTGGGATGAAGGGGAGGTCGGCCGGCGGGCCGGACTCGACGAGGCGCCAGAGGGCGTCGGTGTCCAGGTGCTCCTCGACCAGGTCGCCGAGCAAATCCAGGGAGCGCTCGCGGGCGGCGGCGAACGACGTGTCCGGCGCGACCCGGAAGCCGGACCGGCCGGCCAGCCGGGCCACCTCGGTCAGGAACCGGCGGCGGAATTCGTCGGACTCGAAGGCCCCGTGCCAGTGGGTGCCGTGCACGGTGCCCACCACCGCGCCCTCGCCGCTGCCGTCAGCGCAGGTCAGCAGCGGGGTCAGCGTGGGATCGGCATGCGAGACGTAGCCGTGGTGGATCTCGTAGCCACGGACCGGGACGTCGCCGCCGGCGGTCCCGACCGACTGCCGGACGGTCTTGCGGGGGTCGAAGGTGACCTCGATCGGCAGCAGGCCCAGCCCCGGCACGCTCCCCTGCCGGCTCTCCACCGGATCGTGGATGGCCCGGGCCAACATCTGGAAGCCGCCGCAGATGCCGAGCAGCGGCCTGCCCGCCGCCGCGTGCGCCAGCACTGCGTCGGCGAGCCCGGTCTCCCGCAGCCAGCCCAGGTCCGCCACCGTCGACTTCGAGCCGGGCAGGACGATCAGGTCGGCGGCGGCCAGTTCGGCCGGCTCGACGGTCAGCCGCACCCGTACGCCGGGCTCGGTGGCGAGCGCCTCCACGTCGGTGGCGTTGCTGATCCGGGGCAGCCGGACCACGGCGACGTCCAGCCAGTCGGTGCCGCGCGGAGCGGCCGGCCGGCCGAGCACCCGGCCGTACGCGAGCGAGTCCTCGGCGTCGAGCCAAAGGTCGAGCGCCCAGGGCAGCACCCCGTACGTGGGCCGCCCGGTCACCCGGTGCAGCATGTCCAGCCCCGGCTGGAGGAGCCCGAGGTCGCCCCGGAACTTGTTGATCACGAACCCGGCGATCAGCGCCTGGTCGGCCGGGTCCAGCAGGGCGACGGTGCCGAACATCGAGGCGAACACCCCGCCCCGGTCGATGTCACCGACCACGATCGTGGGCAGGTGGGCGTGCCGGGCCAGGCCCATGTTGACGTAGTCGCCGGCCCGCAGGTTGATCTCCGCCGGGCTGCCCGCCCCCTCGCAGATCACCACGTCGTACGCCTCCCGCAGCTCGGCGAGCGCCGCGTACGCCGTCTCGGCGAGGCGGGGCCGCAGTTGACGGAAGTTGCCGGCGGTGACCGTGTCGACGGCCTCGCCGAGCAGCACCACCTGGCTGGCCAGGTCGCTGCCCGGCTTGAGCAGGACGGGGTTGAACCGCAGGTCGGGGGCGAGCCCGCAGGCCGCCGCCTGCATCGCCTGGGCCCGGCCGATCTCGCCGCCCCGGCCGTCCGCGCCGACGACGACGGCCGAGTTGTTGGACATGTTCTGGGCCTTGAACGGCGCCACCTTCACGCCCCGGCGGTGCAACCACCGGCAGATGCCGGCGGTGAGCACGCTCTTGCCGGCGTCGGAGGTCGTGCCGGCGACCAGCAGCCCGCCGCTCACCGGCCGATCCCCCGCCCCGCCGTCACCGCGGCACGCCGACCGGCGCCCACCAGTGAGCCGGCGGCGCCCACCAGCGGACCGGCGGCGCTGAGCAGCCGGCCGGCGGCGCTTCCGTTTCCGTCGCGCCCGAGGATGCCCTGCCCAGCGGCGGGCTGCCGCAGCGCGCGCCGCACCACAGCGCCCCGGTCGAGGGCGCGGCGGCCGACGGCGGTCACCAGGCGACCGACGGTCAGCGGGTAGGCGGCCGCCAGGCCGAGCGCGGCCAGCCCGACCGCGCCCGAGATCCGGGCGGCCCGCTTGAGGTGCCGAGCCTCGGGCCGGGGGCCGTCGCCGAGAAACGGGCGCACCTCCGAACGGCCGAAGTAGACGTTGCGCCCGCCGAGCCGTACGCCGAGGGCACCGGCCATCGCGGCCTCGCACTGCCCGGCGTTCGGGCTGGGGTGGTCGTTGCGGTCCCGGCGCCACACCCGCCAGGCACGCTCCCGGTCACCGTGGGCGGTCGGCGCGACGGCGATGGTGAGCAGCCCGGTCAGCCGCGCGGGCAGCAGGTTGAGCAGGTCGTCGAGGCGTGCGGCCGGCGTGCCGAACCGCGCGTAGCGGGGCGAGCGGTGCCCCACCATCGCGTCGAGGGTGTTCGCCGCCCGGTAGCCGAGGAGGCCGGGCAGGCCCGCGACCGCGCCCCAGACCA
This sequence comes from Micromonospora sp. NPDC000121, assembly GCF_042899165.1. Classification (NCBI taxonomy): domain Bacteria; kingdom Bacillati; phylum Actinomycetota; class Actinomycetes; order Micromonosporales; family Micromonosporaceae; genus Micromonospora; species Micromonospora sp. NPDC000121. The sequence continues at coordinate 102,200 of NZ_JBIAZP010000013.1, read as the reverse complement.
GCGGGGCGACGACGGCGTCCGAGGTGTTCTCGGCGACCGACTCCACGGTCGCGCGGGCCAGCTCGGGCTCGTCGAGCGCCGACGGGTCCCGGCCGCAGAGGTGACCGAGCCGCTGCCGGGCCGCCAGCAGGTCGCCCTCGCGCAGGGCCCGCCCCATCACGGTGGCCTCGTGCCGGAGGGTGCGTCCGCCCAACACCGTCCAGGTCCCGGCGGCGACCAGCGCCGCCCGCGCCACCGGCCGGTTCCGGGTGGCAACCGTCGCGGCCACGCCGAGCAGCACCGGCGCGCCGACCGCCAGCGCGGCGAACGCCGTGCCGGCGGCCCTGTCCGGCCGGTAGATCCGCCGCTCCAGGGCTCCGGCAGCGCGGCCGAACCCGGCCACGGGGTGGTAGCGGCGGGGGTCGCCGAGGAGCGCGTCGAGTGCGTACCCCGCGACCAGTCCCGCCGCGGTCGCCACCGGCGTCGCCTGTCGCACCCGCCATCACCTCCGGCCGGCCAGCCTAGCCGAGCGCCTTTCCGCCCTCGGGCGGGAGCGACCGGTCCGCGCGGGCCAGCGACCGGGAGGCCCGCCGACAGGGGCCGCATCTGCCGGCAAGACCCGGCAACAGGGCCGGGCCCCGCCGACAAGACCGCCGGCAACGGCCGAGGCCACGCCGACAAGACCCGGCGACAAGGGTCAGGCAACACCGCCAAGCCCGCCGACAACGGCCAAGCCCACGCCGACAAGACCCGGCGACAGGGGCCAGGCCACGCCGACAAGACCGCCGACAAGGGCCAGGTCCGCTGGCAGGAGTCGCCCGGCCGCCACGGGCCGCTCCCATCCGCTGCGGGGAGGGAACACACCCAGTGACGCCGGCCGAGGTCGGCGGCGGGGCGCGGGCGACACGCGGGGTGACGACGGCGCGCGGCCGGCGTCACCCCGCCCCCGTCGTGTCGCCCAGGCCCGGGCCGGTCACGCCGGCTGCGGCACCCGCCCCCGACCCCGTCGGCCGCGCCCGTTCGGCGCGACGCCCGCGTCGGTCTCCTCGGGGCCCGGGCCCGCTGGCGCGTCGGACTCCTCGGGCACCGGCGTCGGGTCGCCGGCCTCCGGCGCGGGGCCGTCAGATTCCTCGCGGCTGCCGTCCGCCGGGTCGTCGAACGGGTCGAGCGAGCCGTCGAAGGTGGCGTCGGCCGGCAGGCCACGGCTGGCCGAGGGCGCGGCGAAGTCCGGCAGCTCGAACTCCTCGTCGAGCAGCCGGCCGTCGGGCAGGGCGGGGGCGTCCTCGTCCGGCACCGGCTCGGTCGCCTCGCCGTGCACCCGGTGCTCGGCCTCCGCGTCCTCGACGGTGCTGGTCGTCATGCCCGGCCGGTTGCGCACGAACCGGCCCCGGCCCCGGGACAGGTCGTGACCGACGGCGACCGCCTCCAGCTCGTAGAGGGTGCGGTGGTTGCCGGCGTCGTCGGTCCAGTCGCGGGTGTAGAGCCGCCCGCAGACCACCACCGGGTCGCCGACCATCACCGAGGCGGCCACCCCCTCGGCGAGCTTGCGCCAGCAGTTGACGCGGACGCGCAGGCTGTTGCCGTCGACCCAGCGCCCGCTGTCGCGGTCGAGCCGGCGGGCGGTGGAGGCGACCTTGAAGTTGGCCACCAGGGTGTTGCTCTGGGTGGTGCGGCGCCACTCCGGGGCCGTCAAAACGTTGCCCACGATCGTGACGTAGGTGTCGAACATCGTCCCTCCAGGGGGAGATCGGGCTTGCCATCGCGAGTCGACTCGGTATCGAGCCTGGGCCGTCGGGCACGACCGGCGCCACCGCCGCCCGCCGGCCTGTGGACAGCCGGACCGCCTGTGGACAAGGACCTGATCAAGGTCCCGGTGTGCTAGGGCCGAGCGGCCCTGGGGGCGGTCACGGCGTCCGGCTGATGATCGGGGCGCCGGAGAGATCACGTTCCGGACGGAAGGCGGCGGGGTATGGATTCGATCAACCGCACCGCCGACAGCACGACGAACGAGAGGGTCAGCGATCATGAAGATGACCACCACCGCAATCGCCTTCGTCTCCGGCCAGGTGCGGCGATGAGCGCCGTCGCCAACCCGGCCACCGTCGCCGAGTGCCTGCGGGTCGGCGCCGGGTTCTCCCAGGGCGACCGGAACTGGATCGCGGAGCAGTTCGCCACGCTGGACGCCCGGCTGGCCGGGTTCCACGCCGACGCCACCGAGCTGGAGGTGTCGGTGAAGAACCGGGAGGCGAAGGGCCAGAAGGTCACGCTGGAGTGCTGGATCGCCGGCCGGCAGAAGATCGTCACCACCTCCGCCGAGGAGGACCTGCACGCCGCGCTCAACGACGTCCGGGACGACCTGCGGCGACGGCTCAACGACGCGAAGACCAAGCAGGAGCCGCGCCACAACAAGCACCTGCGGGACGTCGGCCAGCCGGGCGCCGAGACCGGGACCGGGCGCGACCCGGACACCGATCCGGCCCGCGCCGAGGTCGAGACGGTCTGAGGCGTACGCCCGAGGCCCCGCCCGCGGGTGCGGGCGGGCGGGGCCGGCACGGCGGGGCTACCGCCCGGTAGCTTCCCGGCGTACCGTCGCGTTCGTGGAACCGGACGTGCTGGGCCCGCCGTACGAGCGGCAGACGATCGACCTGGGCACCGACGACGAGGGGCCGGTGGTCGCCACCCTGGTCCGTCGCCGGGCCGACCGCCCGACCAGGCGGGCCGTGCTCTACACGCACGGCTTCACCGACTACTTCTTCCAGGCCCACCTCGGCCACTTCTTCGCCGAGCGGGGGTGGGACTTCTACGCCGTCGACCTGCGCAAGCACGGCCGCAGCCTGCTGCCCCACCAGACCCCGAACTTCTGCCGCGACGTCAGCGACTACTTCCCCGAGCTGGACGCCGCCGCGACGATCATCCGCGAGGACGACGGGCACGACACCCTGCTCGCGATGGGCCACTCCACCGGCGGCCTGATCATGCCGCTCTGGGCGCACGCCCGCCGCGACGCCGGGATCATCGACGGGCTCTTCCTGAACAGCCCCTTCTTCGACATCAACGCCCCCTGGGCGGTACGCCGGCCACTCGCCGCCGTCGTCGCCCCGCTGGGCCGCCGCGCGCCGCGCCGCGTCCTGCCGTTCGGGCTGGGCACCGTCTACAGCCAGACCATCCACGCCGACCACCACGGCGAGTGGAACTACGACCTGGCGTGGAAGCCGCTCGCCGGGTTCCCCGTCCGGGCCGGTTGGCTGAACGCCATCCGCACCGCCCAGCGGCAGCTCCGCGCCGGGCTGGACATCCGGGTGCCGGTGCTGCTCGCCTGCTCGACCCGCTCGTTCAAGGGCACGAAGTGGCACGAGTCGGCGGCGCTCGCCGACGCCGTCCTCGACGTCGAGCACATGGTCCGCTGGGCGCCCCGCCTCGGCCGGCACGTCACCGTGGCACGCTTCGACGGCGGCATGCACGACCTCACGCTCTCCGGCCCCGCCGTACGCGAGAAGGTCTTCGCGGAGGTCGGGCGCTGGGCCGACGCGTTCTTCGACGCCGGGCCGACGGTCCGCGACGGGGATCGGCCACCGGCGAGCCGGCGGCCCGCGGACGAGACCGACCCGGCGGCCGAGGCCGACCCGGCGGGCGCGCCCGCGCAGGGCGGCTGAGCCGGCACCCATTTCCAGGCCCGTGCCCGCGCGGGGCGGGTCAGCCAACGCCCAGTTCCAGGCCCGTGCCCGCGCAGGGCGGCTCAGCCGGCGCGCAGTTCCAGGCCGGTGCCCGGCCAGGACTGCGCCGACGCGGCCTCACGCGGCGGCGACGGCCTCACACGGCGGTGACGGCCTCGCGGATGCGGTCGAAGGTGGCCAGCGGGTGACCGCCGTCGCGGGCCGGCAGGACGAGCCCCAGGCACCGCAGCCCCATCTCACCGTCGCCGGCCTGGACACCGAACACCGGCGCGCCGACGTAGCCGAACGGCAGCTCCGCGGTGATCCGGACGGCGTCGCCCACGCGCGCCACCCGCTCGATCGCCACCTCCAGCGGCCGGGCGCCGTCCGCGCCGGCCCCGTGGGCGAGCACGATGGCCGAGCCCGGCTCCGCGCCGATCCGGGCGATCGCGTCCGCGTCGGCCGCGATCCCGTCCGGCACCTGCTGGGTACGCCACCGCCAGCCTTCGCCGTCGGCGTGCTCGTGCAGGCCGCCGGTGGGCATGACCGCGACGCCGAGGTCCCCGCGATGGTGCCACCGCGCGGCGTAGTCCGGCAGGGCCACGGCGTCCGCCGACACTCCGGCCGGCTCGGTCACGCTCGCCCGCAGCCCGATCTCCCCGGACGCAGCGTGGGTGAGGGCGTCGGCGGTCAGCAGGTACTCCCGCCCCCGCCCGGTGAAGAAGAACGCCGTGCCCTCGTCCCGGCCACCGTCCGCCGCCCCGGCGTCGGTCCGGCGGATGGGCAGGATGGCGCGGCCGAGGAGCTGGCACAGCTCGTAGGCGACGTCGTTCTCGGTGTCCGGGTCAAGCAGCACCAGCCGAGGGTACGACCCACCAGTCGCCGGGCCGCGCCGACGGCGGAACCCGGGTGACCTCCGCCGGGGACGCGTGCGACCCTGATCGACGACGTGGGACGCGACCACCCGTTCCACCGGCCACCCCGTGGTCGGCGGTACCCTTCACGCGCGACACGTACGCGCGCGCCCGTAGCTCAGCGGATAGAGCAGGGGACTTCTAATCCCAAGGCCGCAGGTTCGAATCCTGCCGGGCGCACCACCATCGCACCAGTTCGGCGGCTTCCCGCTTCCCGCTTCCCGCTGGAACGATCATCACGCCCTCCGTACGGCCATTCGTACAGCCAAGTCATTCGAAGAGGCGTTTGGCGGCTTCGTCGACGGCGGCCCGCTCGATCTCCGGCAGGAGGTGGTCGTAGGTGTTCACCGTCAACCCTATCTGGCTGTGACCGATCACCTTCATCACCGCCCGGGGCGACGCACCCGATGCGAGCAGGAACGTGGCGCAGGCGTGCCGCAGGTCGTGCGGGCGCAGAGATGGGCTTGAGGAGTACGACGCGGCCTCGGAGCTACACGAGTCCACTACCGAGAATCAGCACCTCCGACGGGTCGCAGGAGGTCGAGAAGCCGGGCGGTCGAGCGGATCGCGGTCACAGGTCCTTGGCCATGTTGCGGGCGGTCTCGGTGAAGCCCAACTGCTCGTAGAGGGCCCGGGCGCCGGTGTTGTGGGCGAAGACGCGCAGGCCGATTCTGGTCAGCGCGTTGTCGCGGCACCAGCGCTCGGCGGCCAGCATGATCGCGCGGCCGTAGCCCTGACGGCGTACGTCGGGTTCGACGGCGACGTTGTAGACGAACGCGGTGTCGCGGGTGACTTTGACCCAGAGGAAACCGACCCGGCGGTCGCCGTCGTAGGCGTACCAGAAATGGTGGTCAGGGGTGGCGAACTCGTCGGGAAGCAGCTGCGCGTAGGTGTCGGCGGCGTCGCGGGCCGCCTCCTGCGCCGACTGGCCCAACGCGGCGACGCTCTGCGCGTAGTGCGCCTCGGCCTCGGCCCGCCACGGCTTGTACTGATCCTCGGCCATCGGCTCCAGCCGTACGTCCGTCATGATCGACAACCTACCGAGTCAAAAGGCACCCGCGTCAGTTCGGGCCGCCGGTCCACGGCGATCCTGGCGTTAGAAGGACTTGGCGCGGGGTGAACCAGTAGTCGCCTCCGCCAAGATGGCCGCCAGGCGGCCGACCTCATCGCGGTTGAACGTGAAAGTCGCCTGTTCACGTTCGTACGCGCCCCGCACCCGATCCCTCCATCCAGCAGCCGTAGCCGCACCACTTCGGCCAGCCTCCAGCCCGCCGGGGAAGGCAGACGGCCCCGATACCTGGGATTGGCGTCCCAGGTATCGGGGCTGTCGAGCCTGCCGCCAATTTCCGCGGCTCGCCTTCCGCAGTTCCAACTCTCAACTAATTCGTGCTGTTCCACTCATGCAAGCGGAGTGTGTCGACGGCGGCTTCGCGGCCAGGAGGAATGCCACGCCGAACGCGGCAACCGCGAGCAGGACGTGCGGGTAGGAGCTGACGAAGTACACCAGGCCGCGGGCGGAGTGGAAGCTGTCCGCCCCCTCGTCGACAGCGGTTTCGAACGGGTTCGGCGGCACCAACCACTGGGCGAACCACTTCCACGCCTCGATCCGGGGAGCGGTGGACGAGTCGAACTGCACGAATGTGCCGGCAGTGACCGCCACCGCGGCAATCGTCACCGCGGCAAGGAGCCCCCGGGCCATTCGATGGCGGACGGCTCCGCGCAGCAACCCGGCGACGGCCGCGAAGCAGAGCAGCCAGAAGACCCAACTCGCCACCATGCCGTACGGCTGGCTACCGAAGTGGTACCCCATGGTGGGCACCGCGTATTCGCCACCCACGGCGTCGAGCACGAAGCCGACGCCCACCCATGCGGCGACCACGGCGATCAGACACAGGCCCAACGACATCGGCCGTACCGTCGACGCAGACCGGCGGCCGACCAGCCACCCGGCGAGCGCGGCCACGACGACGGGGGCCAGTGCGACTGCGCCGACAACAAGTCGAGCGGCAAGGCTGGCGTCGTCGATGATCGGCCGCTCTCCTTCCCCTTGGGTCTGATAGACCCCGTACCAGCCATGCTGGAGCAGGCTGAGGCCGAGCAGGTACGCCGACAACGCGGCCACGACGGTGACGATCCTCTTCGCGCCGAACGGCGCGTACTGCGCGACACCCGGCGTGACGGCGAGACTTCCGCTGAAGGTGAGCATGTGCCATTGGCGGGCGACGGGCCCGGTGGTCGCGTCCCGGGCGATCGTGCTGATCTCGGCGGACCATTCGCGCATCAGCTCGGCGCGTTGGTCTGTCGGCCATCGTCGCGCAGCGAGGCGTAGCAACCAGTGCGCCACTGCCCTTGCCGCGGTCACCACGCTGGCCTCGCCTGGGCTGACGCGGTGGTGTCCGCGACCGTGGTGGTGGCGCGCAACTCGGCCAGCACGGCCTGGGCCCGGGTGATGCCTTCGGCTGTGAGTTGGTAGTAGCGCCGGACTGGCCGGCCCGCCTCGGCCGGGTCTTCGTCTTCCCACCGGGCGGTGAGCCAGCCCGCGTCCTGAAGCCGGGCAAGGACCGGGTAGAGCGTGCCGCTGGCCACCCCCGTCTGCTGCATCAATCGCAACCCGTAGTGCTCACCGTCCGGCTCACTGAGCAGCACGGCAAGCACCTTGGCCACCGGCACCGTGATCCTCACTCCCATTCTCGGAACTCTACATAGCCCCTAAGGCGGATGTCTACATAGGGTGGAAGTCGCTCCACGACAACGCGGGCTCGGCGATGACCTCAGGACCGGAGGCGAGGAGAGTGATGATGCAACCGGTCACGGGCCGGGGCTCGACGGCAGCGGCTGGGAGGGGGCCGCGCGGTACAGCCGGACCGCCCGGTTGGCCAGCGGCCGCAGCGTGCGGGCGTCGTCGTTGGCGACGTACCCCCAGCTGGGGTCCGGCACGAATTCGGCGACGTCTTTCCGGCGTCGGCCGGTCAGCCGGCCCAGCGTCACCGCCAGCCCCGGCGTGACCTCGCGCAGGCGGTCCTCCGTGGGCGCCGGGGCGTCCACCTCGGACGGCACGGTGCCGCGCACCCGCCACAGCGTCAGCAGGTCCCGTGCCCGTCCCGGGTCCTGCGGGTCCGCCCCGAGTGCCGCGGCGACGTGCAGCACGAGCACCGCCTGGTACCACGCCAGCTCCGACCACGCGGTGACGGCGTCGGCGGGGGTGAGCGCCGAGCGCACCCGCACCGGCCCGGTGTAGAGCAGCTGGTGGCGAAGGTGGGTCTGCGCCCCGTAGGCCATGGTGACCGGAGGGGCCGCCGGGTACTTCGCCCGTTCCCCGGCGACCCAGTCGCGGGCGACCACGCCCGCCTCGGCGACCGCCGCGCGGGCGAGGTGCCCGGCCACCGCGTCGGGCTCGGCGATGATCTGGCGCCAGGCAGCGGGCGGAAGCGGCGCGGGGCGCTCGGGCAGCTCGCGGAAGGGCGGCCCGGGATGCTCGACGTGGGGCACGCGCGGAGGCTAGGCGACGGCTACGACACGCGACCGCGGCGTCGGGGCGGTCACCCGAGCCGGACGTCGAGGGTGGGGAAGTCGTACCAGCTCAGCTCGAAGGACGACGGGGGCGCCGGAGCCACCGGGTAGACGGCCCAGCTGTTGATCTGCTCGCCCGGCCCGATGCTGAAGGACTGGCCGGCCCGCGTCGTGGCGCACCAGGTCCGCTCGGGACGCACGGTCCGACCGTCCGACAGGGCGATGTGTGAGGAGACCAGGTCGACGTCGACGTCGGGGCAGCTCACCGGCCACGCGACCCGCGAGTCGTTGCGGTACGTGATGTTCAGCCGCAGCTTCCCGCCGCTGGTCTCGGCGCTGACCAGCGTGACGCTCAGCGACGCCTGTTCGTAGATCGGCCGGTCGAGCCGGTACGTCCGGGGCGTGGGCTGCGCCTCGCTCGGCGACGCCGACGCGCCCGGCGACTCCGGCCGGCCCGACGACGCCGACGGGCCGGGGTCGGCGGGCCCGGATCCGGTCGACGGGCGGTCGGTACCGCCGGTGGGGCCGGCCTGCCGGGTCGCGGTGCGGTCGGCCAGGTACGCGCCGCCAAGGGTGCCGACGACGGCGAGGCCCGCCGTCGCCACGATGACGCCCAACAGGCCCACGTACCTCTTCACGGTCGGCTCCTGGCTGGTGAGGCGGCGATGGCGTGAACGTAGCACCGTCGTCGAAACAGGACGGTCCGACGCCTGCGAGCGGGACGGCCACGGCGGCGGCACCAGCGCCCTGCCGATCAACCGAGCGCCCCGGGCCGACAAATAGACATGACAGCGCTGCCGGCCCGTGGCCAACATCGACGGATGACGGGGACCCGACCGGCGGAGCCGGACATCGTGCGCTACTACACCGACGTCTTCGTGGAGGCGGACCGGCTGGAGCGCACCCCGCTCGGGCGGCTGGAGAGGCTGCGTACCCGTCAGGTGCTGACCCGGCTGCTGCCGACGGCGCCGGCGACGGTGCTGGACGTCGGCGGCGGTCCCGGAGCGTACGCGGGGTGGCTCGCCGCGGCCGGCCACCGGGTGCACCTGGTGGACCTGGTTCCCGCGCACGCGGTGGCGGCCCGCCGCGCGCATCCGGCGGTGAGCGCCACCGTCGGCGACGCGCGGCGGCTGCCGCTCGCCGACGCCTGCGCCGACGCGACTCTGCTGCTCGGGCCGCTCTACCACCTGACCGAACGCGCCGACCGGGTCGCGGCGCTGCGCGAGGCGGCCCGGCTGACCCGGCCCGGCGGCCTGGTGGTCACGGCGACGATCAGCCGGCACGCCCCGCTGATGGACCTCACCCGTCAGGGGCGGGTGGACGACCGGACGCGTCCCGCCCTCCTGCGCGCGTACGCCACCGGCGTCAACGACGTGGGAAGCGGCTTCACCACCGCCTACTTCCACCGGACCGGCGAGGTGCTCGACGAGTTCGAGGCGGCCGGACTCCCCCGGCCCGACCTGTACGGCGTACAGGGTCCGCTGTGGCCGCTGCTGAGCGTGACGGGCGGGCCGGAGAGCGACGGGCCGCTGTTCGCGGAGGTGCTGCACTGCGCGACGCTCTACGAGCGCGACCCGGAGGTCATCGGCGCCAGCGTGCACCTGTTGGCGGCGGCGCGGCTCGGCACGGACCGACCCGGCCCGGGGCGGGGTGACAGGCGGCGGCAGCCAGGCGGGGAGGAGCGCCTGACGGACCGGCGACACGACGCACACCGAGGGTGATCTCGGGACGTCCTCGTGTTATTCTCCGGCGTCGATCTCCGCCGCGCGGACCCGGATCGGGTCGTTGTCGCAAGAGGACGCCTCTTCCCGATGCCGGCCGTTGCCCTTCCGAGCACGTCGCCGACCACGCTGGACAACCCGGCCGGCGGCGCGTTCGCCCTCATCTTCACCCGGCTGCCGGCGCTGCTGCGCCTGACGTGCGGCCTGGTCGGGGCGGTGGTGGCCCTGTCGGTGCGTACCCCGCCCGTCGAGCCGGCGCTGCTGGTGCCGGCCGTCGCGGCGCTGACGGCCTGGTCGGTGTGGTACGCGTACCGGGCGCTGCGGCACGGCATCGGCGGCCCGCTGGTGGCCGGCGACGTGGCGGCGACCACCGCCGCGTGCCTCGCGATCCCGGTGCTGGTGGCGCCCGAGGTGCTCCCCGGCGAGGGAAGCTGGATCGCGGTGCTGGCCAGCACCACGGTGATCAACGCGCAGGCCACCGCCCCGGCGCGCTGGTCGGTGCCGGCGGGGCTGCTGGTGACCGCCGCCTACGCGGCCGGCGCGCACATCGCCGGCCAGCCCGACGAGGCCACCGCGCACGCGGGCACGCTGCTGGTGCAGACCGCCTGCGCGGCGCTGATGACCGCGATCATGCGGCGGCGGATCGGCCGGGCGGATGCCGCCTTCGTCGCCCACCAGCGGCTCACCCGGGAGGCGCTGGTCGCCCGGACCGCCCGGGAGGCGGAGCGGCGGCAGAACCGGGACCTGCACGACACGGTGCTGGCCACGCTGACCATGGTCGGGCTGGGCGCGGTCGCCGGCCCGTCCGCCGCGCTGCGCGGGCGGTGCGCCGCCGACCTGCGTACCCTCACCGCGCTGTCCGACGCGCGGTCAGCGCCCGCCGACGGGCCGGCGCCGCTGGACGAGCGCCTACGGGCGGTGCGGGCGCGGCTGCCCGAGCTGCCGGTGACCGCCGAGCTGGCCCCGGTGCCGGTGCCGGCGCCGGTCGCCGAGGCGCTCGCCGAGAGCGCCTACGCCGCGCTGTCCAACGTGGCCCGGCACGCGCCGGGCGCCACCGCCACCCTGCGGCTGGGGGCGCCGCATCCGGGCGGCGGTGAGGCGACGGTACGGAGGGTCGCCTCCACCGTGACGCCGCGCCCCCGCGATCGTGCACTTTCGGTCTGCGGTTCGCGCCTTCGCCCGGCATGTGGGGGCATGACGTGCAGGAGCGCGGGATGCGGCCCGGGGGTGCGGGGGCCGGTCAGGGTTTGGGGGTGCGGCGGTGGGGGGCGTCGAGGGCGGCGGCCTCCTCGGGGGTGGGGGCGGTGCCCCCCAGGTGCGCCGGGAGCCACCAGGTGTCGTCGGGGCCGGCGGGCTGGTCCGGGTACTCCCGCTGGGCCCGGTCGACCAGCGCGCTCAGCCGCGTCTTCAGGTCGACGGTCATCGCGTTGCCGTCCGGGTAGGCGGCCGGATCCATCGGCTCACCCACCAGGATCGTGATCGGGGTGTGCCGGCGGGTCAGGGTGCGCGGCCGGCCCTTGGTCCAGAGCCGCTGGGTGCCCCAGAGCGCCACCGGCAGCACCGGCACGCCGGCCTCGACCGCCATCCGGGTGGTGCCGCTCTTGAGGTCCTTGACCGTGAACGATCGGCTGATCGTCGCCTCGGGGAAGACGCCGACCACCTCGCCGCGCCTGAGCGCGCTGACCGCCGTCGCGTACGACCCCGCGCCCGCCCGCCGGTCCACCGGGATGTGCCGCATGCCGCGCATCAGCGGGCCGGACACCTTGTGCGTGAACACCGACTTCTTGGCCATGAACCGCACCAGCCGCCGCGACGGGTTCGCCCCCAGCCCGCAGAAGATGAAGTCCAGGTAGCTGACGTGGTTGCTGGCCATGACCGCCCCGCCGGTACGCGGGACGTGGTGGGCGCCCTCGACGGTGATCTTCAGGTCCAGGACCCGGAACAGCGTCTTGGCGGCGGCGATCACGGGCGGGTACACGAGTTCCGGCATGTGCGCGAACTTACCCTGCCGACCTGAGCCGCACGCCAGCCCGCCGACCGGCCGCGGTGCGGCCGGTCGGCGGGGGTGGGCCCCGGCGGGCGGGCGGCCCGGCGGGACCCGTCGTCACTCGGTCAGCCGGTGCACGTCGAGGCGGCCCCGGGCGAACGCGTCCACCCGGCCCCACCGGCCCGGGATGTCCAACACCTCGATGCGCCCCATCCCGATCGGCAGCCGGGGGTCCACCGCGAGGTGCCCCTCGTGCGGCTCCAGGCCGAGCATCGTCCGCAGCAGCAGCAGCGGCGTGCCGGTCGACCATGCCTGCGGGCTGCACGCCGTCGGGTACTCGACCGGGAACTTGGTCAACTCGCGGGGATAGCCGCCGAACGCCTCCGGCAACCGGCCCTGGAAGTAGGTACTCGCGTCGAGGATGCCGCTGGCGATGACCGCCGCCTCCTCGGCGAAGTCGTACCGGCGCAGGCCCCAGGCGATGAACGAGTTGTCGAACGGCCAGATCGTGCCGTTGTGGTAGCCGACCGGGTTGTAGCGGACCTCCCCCTCGGCCAGCGTCCGCACCCCCCAGCCGCTGAAGAGCCGGGGCCCGACCAGATGGTGGGCGATCTTCTCGGCCCGGTCGTGGTCGACGATCCCGCTCCACAGCAGGTGGCCGATGTTCGAGCTCAGCACGTCGCACTGGCGGCCGTCCGGGTCGAGCGCCAGCGCGTAGTATTCGCCGTCCTCCACCCAGAAGTCCCGGTTGAACCGCTCCTTCAGCGCCGCCGCCTCCTGCTCCAGCCGGTCGGCGAACTCCGGGTCACCCCAGAACTCCCGGGCCAGCCGGGCGGCCCGCAGCTTCCCGTCGTACGCGTACCCCTGCACCTCGCAGGTGGCCCGGGGAAACGGCGGCAGCGTGCCGTCCCGGTAGGAGATGGAGTCCCAGGAGTCCTTCCAGCACTGGTTCTCCAGGCCGGTGTCGGTGTTGCGCCGCTCGTACCAGATGTAGCCGGTGCCGACCAGGTCCGCGTAGTCGTCGATCCACTTCAGCGCGGCGCGGCACTCCCGCTCCAGCTCCATGACCAGTTCGACGTCGCCGGTCCACTTCTCGTACTCGTCGAGCAGCACCAGGAACAGCGGGGTCGCGTCCACCGACCCGTAGTAGGGCGAGTGCGGCTGCTCCTCGAAGGCGGCGGTCTCGCCGTACCGCATCTCGTGCAGGATCCGGCCCGGGTCCTCGTCCCGGAAGTCGTCGAACCGGGTGCCCTGCAGGCGGGCCAGGATCCGCAGCGTGGTCTTCGACAGCTCCGGCGTGAACGGCAGCGCCTGGAGGCAGGTGAGAATGCTGTCCCGGCCGAACATCGTCATGAACCAGGGCAGGCCGGCGGCCGGCAGTGACGCCCCGCCGAGGGAGAGCGGCGAGAAGCGCAGCGCGGCCAGGTCGATCAGGCTGCGCCGGTAGGTCGCGGCGACCCGGTCGTGCTGGCTGTTCACCTTGGGCGCCTTGGCGATCCACTCCTCCAGGTCGTGCTGGAGGGCGAGCCGCTCGGCGCCGTGCGCCCCCAGCCCCATCCGCAGGTCCCGGCCGCCGGGAGCGCCGGCGAAGGTGTCGACCTCGATCTGGGCTTCCCAACTCTGGTTGGGTTCGAGGTGGATCGTGTAGGCGAAGCCGTTACGGTCGTACCGGGCCGGCGGGGACGAGGAGATGGTCGTCTCCCGCTTGAAGTTGCCCCGCCGGTAGCCCAGGCGCAGCCGGTCGGTCTCGACCTCCGTGTAGATCTCGCCCTTCTTGTTGAGGATCTCGTCCTTGACCTGGAACAGGTCGGCGAAGTCGGACGCCGCTTCCATCCTGATCTCCAGGTCGACCGGCTTCTCGTCGTGGTTGAGGATGGTGAGCTGTTCCTGGAAGCTGCCCCCCACCGACCGCTCCCGGATGATCGACAGCTTGGCGTCGATGTAGTGCGTCGCCATCCCCGGCACCAGGAAGAACCGCGCCTCGTAGTACTGGAGGTCGTCGTACGACAGCGGCGTGAGCCGCTCCCCGTTCACCGTCAGCACCCATTTGGACAGGAACCGGGTGTCCAGGGAGAAGAAGCCGGTCGGCTCACTCGGCGTGGCCTCGATGTCCCCGGTGTCCTCCGACACGACGAAGGTGCTGCCGTCCAGGATCCGGATCGTGTTGGTCTGCGTCATCACCGCACCTCCCCACGCTGACCCTGGAAGCGGCGGCGGGGGCCGCGGGCGTCCGGGTGGCCGGGGAAGAGCCGCTCCAACTGCACCAGCAGCCGGAGTTGCCCCGACACCGTCAGGTCCCCCCGCAGCAGCGCCGCTATCCCGTCCTCCCGCCCGGTGGCGAGGTCCTCGAAGAGCGCGGGCGTGGTGCCGACCACCGTGTCAGCGTCCTGGTCCTCCTGGCTCACCTGGACCCGGCCCCGGTCCATCCGCAGCAGCCAGTGCGTCGTCTGCGCCCCCTCGTGCAGGTCCAGGCGCAGGGTCCCGGAGGACTTCTCCAGCAGGGGCTCGTACTCCCGCCGGTCGAGGTCCTCGAAGAACCTCGTCGTCGCGTCCACCATCGGGTCCTCTCCTCCCCGTCGGTCATGTCCCGAACGGGGTCCCCGTCCCGTGCCGGATCAACCTCGCCCGGATCGGGTGAGGCGGGTCGACCGGCGGGGTCGTACCCGCGCAGTAGCCTCCCGTCAGGGTGAGTCGGGAGCGGAGGTCGGCATGGGAGGCAGCGGTCCGGAGGTCGGTCGGGAGCGGGTCCTCGCCTACCGGGCGGCGGCGCAGGAGTTGCACCGCCCGACGCGGCGGCCGGCCGACCTGGCCGTGACGGAGCTGGGCGTGCAGGACACGCCGCACGGCTCCGCCCGGCTGGCGCTCGCGGCCCGTGGCGTGACCGATGTCGACGACGACCGGCTGGAGCTGGTCTGGTCGATGCGGGGCGCGCCGCACCTGCACCGCCGCGCCGGGCTGCCGGCGCTCGCCGCCGCGATGTGGCCGCTGAGCGACGCCGACGCCGCCCGCCGGATCGCGGGCCAGATCCGCGACGGCGCCAAGCTGGGGCTGGCCGCGTTCGAGGCCGCGGCGCGCGCGTTCGCCGAGGTCGTGACGGCGCCGACGGCCCGCGGCGAGGCGAGCCGCGCGGTCAGCGACCGGGTGCCGGCCGAGCTGACGTTCGACTGCGGCCCGTGCGACGCCCGGCACGTCTCCGGGTCGCTCTTCCAGCAGGCCGGCCTCGCCGGAGGCGTACGCCTGGAGGTGTCGGGGCGGGCGACCACGCTCGCGCCGCTGCCGGGCTGGCCCGGGCCTCCCGGGCGGGCGGCGGGCACCACCTCCCTGGTGCTCACCTGCCTGCGGCTGCTCGGGCCGGCGACGCCGGCCGACATCGCGGGCTTCCTCGGCACCAGCGCCACCGCGCTGCGCCCCGTGTGGCCGGAGGGCCTCGCCGAGGTGCGGGTTGACGGCCGGCGGGCCTGGCTGCCGCCGGAGCAGCTCGACGCGCTGCGCGGCGCACGGCCCCTGCCGGGCGTCCGGTTGCTGCCGCCCGGCGACCCGTTCCTCCAAGCCCGCGACCGGCCCGTGCTGGTGCCCGACAAGGCCCGCCAGTCGCAGCTCTGGCGGATCATCGGCAACCCCGGGGCGCTGCTCGTGGACGGCGACGTGGCCGGCACCTGGCGCGCGAAGCAGGCCGGCCGGGGCGTGCTGGAGGTGACCGTCACGCCGTGGGGCGCGCTGTCGGCCCGGGCGCGCCGGGAGGTCGACGCCGAGGCCGCGACAGTCGCCGCCGCGCGTGGCGCCACCGACATCCGGGTCACGGTCGAGGGCGCCTGACCGCCGGGGCGGGCCGGCACGAGCCGGGGCCGCCGAACCGGCCCTGTCAGGACCGGCGGGCGGCGCCGCGGCGCGGACGCGCCCTGGGCGCACCCGGTACGGACGCGCGCGACGGCGGACCCCGGTCGGACGCGCCCGACGGTGCACCCGGTTGCGGACGCGCCCGACGGCGCGCGCGGAACGCGACGCCAGCTCCCGGGACGGGAGCCGGCGCGCCGCGGCGGACAGTCAGTTGTTCGGTTCGTCGGCGCTGATGTCGGCGAGCACCGACTGCGGTTCCCGCTCCACGGCGAGGTCACCCATCGAGACCAGGCCGACCAGCCGCCCGTTGTCGATGACCGGCAACCGGCGCACGGCGTAGGTCCGCATCAAATCGGCGGCGGCCACCGCGTCGTCGTACTGGCTCACCGTGATCACGTCCTTGCTGGTGATCCGGTTGAGCGGGGTCGTGTTCGGGTCCATGTTCTCCGCCACACCCCGGACCGTGATGTCCCGGTCCGTCACGATGCCGACGACGTCGTCACCATCGGTCACCACCACGTCGCCGATGGCGCTGTCGCGCATCTCCTGCGCCGCGGCGGTCAGCGTGTCGTTGCCGTCCATCGTCACCAACCGGGTCGTCATGAACTCTCCGACCGTTGTCATGGTGCTCCCCTCTCGGTGTCGGCACGGGCCGTCTACCCGCCGGCCGAGCGGGGTAACGCTGCGGGCGGCCGGGCCTGGCCGGGCGTCACGGTGGCGCCCGCCCGGCTGTCGGCCAGCGGCCCGACCGGAGGCCCGCCCGCCCGGGGCCGACCCGGCCAGGGCGCCGGGTCGACGCGCTCCAACACGACGGGCCCCTGCCGAAAATCGGCGGGGGCCCGTCGTACGCGCGTCGGTCAGCGGCTCTCGGCGGCGACCAGCTCGGCGATCTGCACCGCGTTGAGCGCGGCGCCCTTGCGCAGGTTGTCGTTGGAGCAGAACAGGGCGAGGCCGTGCTCGACGGTCTCGTCGGCGCGGATCCGGCCGACGTAGGTCGGGTCCTGGCCGGCCGCCTCAAGCGGGGTCGGCACGTCGCTCAGCGCCACGCCGGGCGCGCCGTCGAGCAGCTCGCGGGCCCGCTGCGGGGTGATCGGGCGGGCGAACCGGGCGTTGATCTGGAGCGAGTGGCCGGTGAAGACGGGCACCCGGACGCAGGTGCCGGAGACCTTCAGCCCCGGAATCTCGAGGATCTTGCGGCTCTCGTTGCGCAGCTTCTGCTCCTCGTCGGTCTCGAAGGAGCCGTCGTCGACGATCGAGCCGGCGAGCGGGAGCACGTTGAACGCGATCGGCCGCGAGAACGATCGGGGGGCGGGGAACTCGACCGCCGCGCCGTCGAAGGCGAGCCCGGTGGCGTGTTCGGCGACCTTGCGGACCTGCTCGTCCAGCTCGGCCACGCCGGCGAGGCCGGCGCCGGAGACCGCCTGGTAGGTCGAGACGACCAGGCCGACCAGCTCCGCCTCGGCGTGCAGCGGGCGCAGCACCGGCATCGCGGCCATCGTGGTGCAGTTGGGGTTGGCGATGATCCCCTTGGGGCGTACGGCGGCGGCGTGCGGGTTGACCTCGGCGACGACCAGCGGCACCTCCGGGTCCATCCGGAACGCCGAGGAGTTGTCGATGACGACGGCGCCGGCCGCGGCGACCCGGGGCGCCAGCTCCTTGGCGGTGCCCTTGCCGGCCGAGAAGAGCACGATGTCGAGCCCGGAGTAGTCGGCGGTGGCGGCGTCCTCCACCGTCACCTCGCCGCCCCGGAAGGGCAGGGTGCGCCCGGCCGACCGCGCCGAGGCGAACAACCGCACCTGCTCCGCCGGGAACTCCCGCTCCGCCAGCACCTGCCGCATCACGCCACCGACCTGGCCGGTGGCCCCCACAATGCCGATCCTCATGCCCGCGAGGCTACCCAGCCCGGGCCCGGAGCCGGGAACGCTTTCCCACCGCGCGGGCGGACGTCACGCCGGGCCGGGCGGCCGCCGAGGCGCGCCGGGGCGGCCACCCCGCCCGGAACGTCACCGCCCGATCGCGCTCGCGGCGAGAAGATCCGGGGTCCCGGCCACGCCCCGCCGGAGCATTGCCGCGGGCCGGTCCGCCCGTGCCGGAGCACCCGCCCCGCCCCGACCGCGACCGACATCACATTCCAGGTCACCGCCGGGGCGGGCGGGGCGGCGGTCAGGGGGCGGCGTCGACGACCTCGCCCAGGCCGGTGGCCACCAGCTCGTCGCGGATCACCGCGGCGTCGCCCTCCACCACCAGGGTGAGCGCCTCCGGGCGCAGGTGGGCGGCGGCCGCCGCGGAGACCTGCGCCACGTCGGCGGCAAGCAGCGACTCCCGCAGCCGGGCGTGGTAATCGTCCGGCAGGTCGTGCACGACCAGGGTGGTCAGCGCGGAGGCGATGGCCCGGGGGCTCTGCAGCTCGACCGAGAGCTGACCGGCCCGCCAGAAGCGCGCCACCACCAGCTCCTCCTCGGTCACCCCGGTCTCCTGCGTACGGGTGATCTCGCCGACCGCCTCGACCAGCGCCGGCGCGGTGACGGCCGTCTGCACCCCGGAGCTGACCGCGAACCGGCCGAACCGGCGGGACGAGGCGAAGTCGCCCCGGATGCCGTACGTGTAGCCGCGCACCTCGCGGATCAGGTGGTTGAGCCGGGAGGTGAACGCCCCGCCGAGCACCGTGCCGGCGAGGGCCATCGGCACGTGGTCGGGGTGGGCGCGGTGCGGCGACGGGTGGCCCAGCCGCAGCGTGGACTGCACCGAGCCGGGGCGGTCCACCAGGATGATCCGCCGGGCGGGGCGGGTCGCCACCTCGATCGGGCCGCCCCGGTCGACCGGACCGCCGGCCGTGCCGGCGAACGCCGCCGCGCCCAGGGCATCCAGGTCGAGCCGGTCCAGGTCGCCGGCGACGACCAGGGTGCCGGGGCGGATGAACCACTCGGAGTGGAAGACGGTGACGTCCTCCACGTCCAGCCCGGCGACCGAGTCGGGGTCGCCGTACATGGGGCGGCCCCAGCGGTTCTGGACGCCGAACAGGTCGGCGCGCAGCGCCGCGTCGGCGCGGGGGCCGGGGTTGGCCCAGTCCATCCGCAGCGCGGTCGCCTCGTCGTCGCGGACGCGCCGGACGTCGTCCGGGTCCAGCTTCGGGGTGCGGACCGCCTCGGCGAGCAGCTCCACGGCGGCGCTCAGCCGCCCCACCGGCACCTGCACGCTGACCTGGAAGGAGTCCCAGTCCAGCCCGGTCACCAGCTCGGTGCCGAGCGCCTCGATCGCCAGGGCGTACGCGGTCGCGTCGCGCTGCGCGGTCCCCTCCTCCAGGGCCTTGGCGAGCACCCCGCCGAGCCCCTCCTTGCCGGTCGGCTCGCGCCCGGCGCCCGCGTCGAGCAGCAGCAGCGCCACGGCCAGGTTCTGCCCGGGCAGGTGCGCGGCGACGACCTGGCCGCCGGCCACCGTGCGGCGGACCACCTGCGGGAACCGGTAGGGGCGGGCGACGCCCGGCCCGGGACGGTCGGTGATCAGCGTCATCAGGGCTTCTCCTCGGGCAGGTAGGTCAGGGTCACCCGGTCGGCGGCGGCGAGCACCTCGGCGGCGGCCTCGGCGATCTGCTCGGCGGTCACCGCGAGCCAGGCCGGCAGCCGCTCGGCGGCCTTCGCCGGGTCGCCGAACTGGGTGGCGTAGCGCCCGAGCGTGTCCGCCCGGCCCTCCACCGTGGACATCTGCCGCCACCACATGGTGGTGAGCAGGGACTTGGCCCGGTCCAGCTCGCTGGCGGTGACCGGCACGGTGGCCAGCTCGTCGACGACCTCGGCCAGCCCGGCGGCCAGCCGCTCGCCGCTCACCCCCGGGCGGGCCGTGGCGGTGGCGATCATCGGCGCGGGGGCGTGCGCGAGGTCCACGCCGTACGCCCCGACGAGGTCCGGCTGGGCGATCCGCTCCCCGTCGGCGAGGCGCTGGTAGAGGCGGCTGCCCCGGCCGCTGCCCAACACCGTGGCGAGCACGGTCACCACGTCGTAGCCGGTGCTGCCGAAGGGGTGGGTGCGGTGCGCGATGTAGACGCGCGGCGCCGGGACGTCCCCGGTGACCGTCTCCACGGCGGGCCGCCCGGTGGCCGGGACCGTCCGGCCGTCGGGCGCGGACGGGATGTCCTCGCGGGGCGGGATCGCGCCGAAGTACTTGTCGGCCAGCGCGAAGACCTCGGCGGCCGGGGCGTCGCCCACCACGGTCAGCACGGCGTTGTTGGGCGCGTAGTACGTGCGGTGGAACGCCTGGAAGGTGGCCAGGTCGGCGGCGTTCAGGTCGGCCATCGACCCGATCGTGGCGTGGTGGTACGGGTGCCCGGGCGGGTAGAGCAGCGGCAGCAGCCGCAGCCAGGCGTCGCCGTACGGCACGTTCTCGTAGCGCTGGCGCCGCTCGTTCTTCACCACGTCACGCTGGTTGTCCAGCGTCTCCTGGGTCAGCGCCGGGACCAGGCCGCCCATCCGGTCCGCCTCCAGCCAGAGCGCCAGTTCGAGGTGCTCGGCCGGGACCGTCTCGAAGTAGTTGGTGCGGTCCGGGTTGGTGGTGGCGTTGAGGGAGCCGCCCGAGCCCTGCACCAGCCTCATGTGCTCGGTCTTCGCCACGTTGACCGAGCCTTCGAACATCAAGTGCTCGAAGAGGTGGGCGAAGCCCGTCTGCCCCGTGGGCTCGTGGCGGGAACCGACGTCGTACCAGAGGTTCACGGCGACGGCGGGCGCGGTGCGGTCCTCGCTCACCACCACGCGCAGGCCGTTGTCCAGTCGGGTCGTCTCGATGGGCCAGGGGTAACCGCTGTCGGGCATGGCACGACGCTATCCGATCGGGCGGGCCGGAAGGGGACCGCCGCTCGGGGGGGCGGGGTATCGACCACCGGCGGCCGGGTACCAGGGGAGGATGCCGGCTGTCGCCTCCGTGACCGACCGGGCCGCCGTCGCGGTCGACCACGCGACCGCCGCCCTGACCCGGCTCCGCCGGGGCCGCCTGCTGCACCCGGCAGGCCGCTGCTTCGCCGGCGAGGTGACCGTCTGGGGTACGCCGGGGCGGCCGTTCGACCTGCTGGTCAGCTCCAGCGGGGCCGCGCCGGTGCTGCGGCACCTGCCGCTGCCGCGGCGGCGCTTCGCCGGGACGTACAGCACGGTCGTGTCGTTCCGGACGGGCCGGCGGCGGCTTCTCCTGGCCGCGCTGGCCGACCCGGAGTCGCCCGACCTGGGCCGCAGCCTGGCCGAGGTGGCCGCCGCGGCCCGGGCGGACGCGCCGCGCCTGGTGCTGGCGGTCGCGTCCGCGGTCGGGCCGTGGCGGCCGTTCGGGCAGGTCGCCCTCGGCGAGCAGCTCGGCGCCCGGGAGGACGCCGCGCTGGCCTTCGACCCGGTCGGCAACCTGCCGCCGGGGCTGCGGGCGGCGGGCCCCGTCGCCTGGCTCCGGGAGCACACCTACCCGGCCTCGCAGCGGGCGGCGCGGCGCCGTGCCTCAGTCGGGGGGCTCGACGGGGGTCACCGTCTGATCGGAGGTGCGCCGCTCCAGCACGGTGTCCGGCGCGGCGTTGCGGTCCTCCTCCCGGATGTCCGACTCCTCGATGATGACCTCGGCCTGCGCCTGCGGGTCCTCGCTGCCGACGGCCGTTTCCTCGGGCAGCAGGTGCGCGCGGGACTCGACCCGTTCCTGGTCGCTCTGCTCGTGACTCATCCCGCCCACATACCCCGCCGGGTGGACGGGCACGCCCACCCGGCGCGCCGCCCGGCGGTGACCTCCCCCCGTCGCGGGGTCACCACCGGGCGGGCGCGGCCGTCGCGCGGCGGCGGGCGGGCCGCGCGGGAACGGAAACCGGCCGCCCTTCAGAAGCGGAACGGGCCGCGCACCTCGTAGGTGATGCCGCCGGAGGAGGAGCCGGAGGTGCCGCGCTGCGACGAGAAGTAGAGGCGGGTGCCGTCCGGCGAGAACGCCGGCCCGGTGTCGATGGAGCTACCGCCGGTCGCATCGATGGAGGTAAACGTGCGGCGAGGGTTTCCCGACGACCGGGTGGACCTTCCCGGACCATCGGGTACGCTGGACGGCGTGACGCGTTCGTATCGATGGTTTAGGCAGCCGGCTCGCACGCCGGTGACTTCACCATGATCTGACGTCACCGCCATCGAGCCGGCCGGGCAGGAGCTTTCGTTCCTGCCCTTTTGCGTACGAGCAGCCGGCTCGTACCCGGGCACCGGCCCCGGGGCACGGTCGGCGGAAGGATGCCCACCGTGACGACCCCGGAGACCGATCGGGTCAGCGATCAGCGGATCGACCGTGTCGTGCCGCTGACCACCCCGGCCCTGCTGCACCACGAGCTGCCCCTGGACGACACGCTCGCCTCGGCCGTGCTGGCCGGCCGACGCGCCGTCGGTCGGGTGCTGGACCGCGCCGACGACCGCCTGCTGGTGGTGGTCGGCCCGTGCTCGGTGCACGACCCGGCCGCCGCGATCGAATACGCCCACCGGCTACGCGCCGCCGCCGATCGGGTCGCCGACGACCTGCTGGTGGTGATGCGGGTCTACTTCGAGAAGCCGCGCTCCACGGTGGGCTGGAAGGGCCTGATCAACGACCCGGGGCTGGACGGCTCCGGTGACGTCAACACCGGCCTGCGTACGGCCCGGGCGCTCCTGCTCGACGTGCTGCGCCTCGGCCTGCCGGTGGGCTGCGAGTTCCTCGACCCGATCACCCCGCAGTACATCGCGGACACGGTGGCGTGGGGCGCGATCGGCGCACGGACGGTGGAGAGCCAGGTGCACCGGCAGCTCGCCTCCGGCCTGTCGATGCCGATCGGCATGAAGAACCGCCCGGACGGCAGCATCGGCACGGCCGTGGACGCGATCCGCGCCGCCGGCGTGCCGCACGTCTTCCCCGGCATCGACGTCTCGGGCACCCCGGCGATCCTGCACACCCGGGGCAACGCCGACGGGCACCTCGTGCTGCGCGGCGGGGGTGGTCGGCCCAACTACGACGCGGAGTCGGTCGCCGGGGCGCTGGAGCTGCTGCGGGCGGCCGGGCTGCCCGAGCGCCTGGTCGTCGACGCGAGCCACGCCAACAGCGGCAAGGACCACCGCAACCAGCCCCGGGTGGCGGCCGACGTGGCCGCCCAGCTCGGCGCCGGGCAGCGCGGCATCGTCGGGATCATGCTGGAGAGCTTCCTGCTCCCCGGCCGCCAGGACCTCGACCCGACCCGCGAGCTGACCTACGGCCAGTCGGTCACCGACGCGTGCATCGGCTGGGAGACCACGGAGGAGGTCCTCACCCACCTGGCCGCCGCCGTCCGCACCCGCCGCCGCACCCCCGCCCCCACCCCCGCCTGACCCACCCCAGCCCCACCCCTGTCGCGTCGATCAAGAGGTTTGCGTCCGGAACGGAGATCGAAGAGGCCGCAAACCTCTTGATCGACAGAAGTTGGGTGGGGTGGAGAGACAGCGCCGCCCCCGGGCCTTGTGGGCTCGGGGGCGGCGCTGGTGTCGGTGTGCAGGTCGCCTCTCGGCGAGTGGCGCGACGCGGCTCCAGCCGGACGGAATTCCGCGAGGGCAATATGGGTGAGGCCCGGGGACACTGGACACACCGACACCTCACCCAACCGGCGATCCCCTCCCGGTGTTCCGGCCTTGGCCATGACGGCCGTCACACGCCGGTGTCCAGTGCCGGAAGGTTGAACCGGCGGGTCGCCACGGGGCTGCGGCGCGACCGGACCGAGGCGCTCACCGGGGCCGGGCTGCCGACAGGGTGTCCGGCAGGTCCGGCGCGCCGGGGCCGGCCGGGCAGGGTGACGTTTGACCGATTCGGTCGCGGGTAGCTGACCCGACGTGACCGACGACGCACCCGTGACCGAAGCGCCGGCGACCGAGACGACGGAGGAGCCGGACATCCGGCGCCTCGACGACCTGCTCGACGACCTCTACCGCGGCCAGGAACGGATCAGCCAGGCGGACATCTACCGCCGCGCCGTCTCCGCGGAGCTTCCCGCACAGCTCCTCACCCGGATCGCCGCGCTGCCCGAGGGCGAGTACGCGGTCGACGAGGCGGCCGACCTGCTCGGCGGATCGGTCACCTGACGGCCCCCGGCAACCCCGTACGGCCGGCTCGTGGCGTCACCGGCGGGCCGGCAGCCTCCGGGCACGGGCGGCCGACGAGGAGTGAGGAGAGCGAGATGTCCCACCACGAGAAGCAGCACGAGAAGCTGCCGGCGCTCGGTCAACCCGCCGAGGGCACGGACACCCTGCCGGAACCCGACTTCGCCAACGAACACGACAAGACCGCCGTGGACCGGGAGGTCATCACCGGCGCGGACGAGGACGAGCGGGAGCCGGAGGCGTCCCGCGGCTGGGCCGGCGAGGACCACGGCACGACCCCGACCTGACCGGGGCACGATCCGACCCGACCGGATGCGGGCAGGACATCGCGAAGGGGGCCGGCACACCGCCGGCCCCCTTCGGGCGCACGTTCCGTGTCTGCGCGCGTTCAGTCGTCGTGCCCGCCGGGGCCCTCGGCGGCCCGCTGCGCCATCGCGTACGCCATCTGGAGGAAGTCCGAGGCGGCCACGGCGGTCAGCGCGGTCGCGACCAGCCGGGTCAGCCGGGGCGAGAGCACCAGCCCGCCGGTGAACCCGGTGGCGACCCAGACGGCGAGACAGAACGGGCAGCTCAGCAGCTCGCCGATGGCGTGCCGGGCGCTGCTGCCCTGGTCACGGACCTGCTCCATCACCTCGCCGCTGCCGCTGGGCCGGTCGTAGCGGGTGAACGGCGCCCGCAGCGGGCTGGTGACCGCGTCCTTGGCCAGCAGCCGGCTGAGCTTGTGCGTCGCGATGCCGAGCAGCACCACGTCGGCCGTGGCGGGACGCTCCGGCACGTGCCGGCCGGTCACCCTCACCAGCCCGGCGAACGCCCCGGTCACCGCGGCGTAGGTGCCCATCGCCGCCAGGTAGCCGCCGAGCGGCCGGTACTCATGCGGCGCGTACGCCCGGCGTAACCGCGCCACCTTCTCCCTCACGTCGGTCACCCGGTCTCCCTCTTTTCCTCAGGCTCAGCCGGCCTGCAGGTTGTCGGCCACCTCGCGGGCGAGGCTGTCCAGCGCCTCCTCGGCCAGCCGGTCGGCGTCCGGCCCGCCGGTCAGGTCGAGCCGCGTCCGGGCGCCGCCCGCCAGGGCCGGGTCCACCCGGATCTCGGCGCACCAGTCCCCGGCGGCGCTCCACCGGGCCCGCAGCTCCTCCGCGCTGACCTCCTCCGCCGGGCTGCCGTCGCCGCGCAGCGGCTCGGGCAGCCAGGCCGACGCCCGGTCGGGGTCGGTAGCGGTGTTGAAAACCACCTCCGGGGGCGCGGACATCCCGCGCT
Organism: Micromonospora sp. NPDC000121; assembly: GCF_042899165.1. Taxonomy (NCBI): domain Bacteria; kingdom Bacillati; phylum Actinomycetota; class Actinomycetes; order Micromonosporales; family Micromonosporaceae; genus Micromonospora; species Micromonospora sp. NPDC000121. The sequence continues at coordinate 77,258 of NZ_JBIAZP010000013.1, read as the reverse complement.
CGGCGTGCGCCATCACGCTTCCCGCAGGCGGCTGGGGTCCACCTCCCGCCCGGGGTGCCGGGCGAGGTACTCGGTCTCCAGTTCGGCCGTGCGCCGCAGGTGGTTGGCGAGCGCGGAGTCGGCCGCGTGCCGCAAGGTGTCCAGCCGGGTGCGGTGCAGGCTGTGCATCTCGCGGATCAGGTCCTCGTCTCCCAGTTCGGCCGGGTCGACGCCGAGCAACTCGCCGTCGACGTCCGCCTCGCCGGAGGCCATGTCGTGGACGTGGTCGCCGTCCCACTCGGGCATCCGCTGCTCCGGGCTCCCGAACTCGTCCTGCCGTATCGATCCGGTCATCATCGCCCCCCTGGTCGTTTTGGGCTGGCGTCTAAACGGATGCCCACACCGGGTGGCACCAAACCATCCGCCGCACTACGACACCGCGTCGGAGAGCCCGGGCCACCCCGGTACTCTCGATGCCATGAAGCGGCTCTGGACCCCGGCGTGGATCGCACGCCACGTGGCCATGGTCGTGCTGGTCGTCGGGTTCCTGGGGCTGGGCTGGTGGCAGGTCAGCCGGGCCGCCGCCGGCAACGCGATCAGCTGGGGCTACGCGGTCGAGTGGCCGATCTTCGCCGGCTTCGTGGTGTTCGTCTGGTGGCGTGAGGTCCGACACACGCTGCGCGGCCCGCAGGCCAGGGCCGTCGAGCCGCCGGCCGCCGACGGGGCGCGGCCGGCCGACGCCCCGGCGCGTCCGGTCGTACGCCGGCCCGTGCGGGTCACCCGCGTGCCCGCGGCGACCGCCGGCGGCGAGGACGCGGACCTCACCGCCTACAACCACTACCTGAAATGGTTGAACGACAACCCGGGCGCCAAGCCCGGTGACTACCCCGGCTGAGGCCGGGCGCGGAAGGACGGACGAAGGTGGGCGCAGCCCTGACCCGGTACCGCGTGATCGCCTGGATCGTCGGCGTGGCGCTGATCCTGCTGGTCGTGATCGGCATGCCGATGAAGTACGGCTTCGACAACCCGATCATGGTGGAGACCGTGGGCCAGGCGCACGGCTTCCTCTACATGCTCTACCTGGTCGCCGCGTTCGACCTGTCCCGCCGGGCCGGCTGGCCGCTGAAGCGGATGGTCCTGGTCATGCTGGCCGGCACGGTGCCGTTCGTCTCCTTCTACGCCGAGCGCCGGGTCAGCAACTGGGTGACCGCCGAGCGGACCGGGCGCACGCCGGAGCCGGTGGCCGGCTGAGCCCGCCTACCGCCGGGGCCGCCACGGGTCCACGGAGGCGAGCGGTTCCTCCCAGCCGCCGTACCGGTTCATCTCCCGGGCCCGGCGCAGGGCCCGGGTGACCTGGCCGAACTGCCGCTCGTTGTCGCTGCTGAACAGCAGCACCTGCTCGCCGCGCCGCCGGCCCCACAGCTCGTACGCCGGCGGCCGCCACCGGTCCCCCACCACCGCGACCAGCACCGGCAGCAGGAAGACGGCGCCCAGGATGAGGTACGCCCCGGCGGTGAGCCGTTGCAGCCCGCCGGTGAAGCCGAGCAGGAGCCCGACGCCGCCGAGCATCGCGCCGGTGACCACCACGGCGCGGACGGCGACGCGGTCGTGCGGCCCTCGGGTGGTCTCCAGGTGGGTCAGTTCCGTCACCCGCCAACTGTTGCGGCCGACGGTGAACCGGTCGACCGTCACGATGATCCCCGGTCGGGCGTAGAGCAACGTGTTCCTGCCGGCGGTCGCCCCCGCTGACCGCGTCTGTCGTGTCGTGGCGCCTTGAGGGTTCACTGCGCTACCTCCCGCGGCTGCGTGCCGGGGTCGGCTCCCGTCGACGAATCGCATCAATGCCGGTCAACGGGATTCCCGGCTCCGCGGTTCATTGTGTGGCGCACGTGCCAGCCGGTACGGCGCTTCCGGCCACCACGGGCGGGCGGACGGCGACGAAGCCGCCGGGTAGCGGCATCCATGTCCGTCTTGTCGGTCATAGCCCCCCAGGCTCCGCCGGCATGCGCCCAGAACGACGAAAACCGCGTATCACCAGATCGACGACAATCAGCGCCGCCCTCGGCGATCGCACGCCGATCACCGACGCGTACGGCCTCCGCCCCGGCCGCACTTCCCGCCACTTTGCCAACATTCGCCCCTGCTTCAACTGCGGACGACTCCTGCCCCGGGTTACGTTGTCCGGGCCGGCCGGTCGACCGCCGTCCACCAGGACTGCACCGGCCCGGTGTCGCCGGGGGCCTCAGCAGCCCACGACGGCGTGCTGGGAGAGGAGCCTTCCGCTCTTGTCGTCCCTGAGGAACACGCTGCGCGCCCTGGTGGTCGCCGCGGTGACGGCCACGCTGGTCGCGCCCGCGGTGCCGGCCCGGGCGGAACCCTCCCCCGCCGAGCTGACCCGGCGGATCGAGAAGTCCTCCACCGAGCTGGAGCGCGTCGTCGAGGCGTACAACAAGCTCCGGGAGGAGATGAAGGCGAACCAGACCGCCGTGACCCGGGTGCAGGCCCGGATCGGGCCGCTGGAGCAGCAGGCCGAGCGGAGCCGGGCGGACGTCGGCGAGCTGGCGGTGACCGCGTACAAGACCGGCAGCCACCTGTCCACCGCCGAGGCGCTGCTGCGTCCCGGCGGCTCCGACACCCTGCTGGACCGGCTGCACATGATCGACCGGATCACGCGGCAGCGGCAGGAGACCATCGCGACCTTCACCAACGACCAGCGCCGCCTGCTCGCCGAGAAGACCCGGCTGGACGTCACGCTCGGTCGGCAGGCCGCCCAGGCCCGCGAGCTGACCGCCGCGAAGAAGCGGATCGAGCGCGACCTGGCCAAGCTCTACGAGCTGCGCCGCCAGGCGTACGGCCGGGCCACCGAGAAGCCGGCCGCCCGCCCCGACAGCGCGGACGACGCGCCCGCGGTCTCCGGCCGGGCCGGCGTCGCCGTCCGGTACGCCTACGGCGCGCTCGGCAAGCCGTACGTCTGGGGCGCCGACGGACCGAACGGCTACGACTGCTCGGGCCTGACCTCGGCGGCCTGGCGGGCGGCCGGGAAGTCGCTGCCGCACAACGCCCGGATGCAGTGGGGCGCGGTCGCCCACATCGGCAAGGGCGAGCTACGCCCCGGTGACCTGGTCTTCTACCGCGGGCTCGGGCACGTCGCCCTCTACGTGGGCGGCGGCCAGGTGATCGACGCGCCGAGCGCGGGGCGCAACGTGCTCAAGCGGGGCATGAACCTGATGCCCATCCAGGGCTACGGCCGGGTCCGCTGACCGCACCCGGAAACGGCGAACGGCCGGCGTCCCCCTATCGGACGCCGGCCGTTCGCCGTCATTCCTACCAGCTCAGGCTGCCTGCAGCCCCTCGGCGCGGGCCAGCTCGCGGAGCCGTCCGAGCGCCTGGATCTCCAGCTGCCGGATCCGCTCCCGGGAGAGCGAGAACCGCGAGGCCACCTCGGTGAGCGAGTGCTCACGGCCGTCCTCCAGCCCGTAGCGGGCCCGCATGATGCCGGCGGACCGGTCGTCGAGGTGGTTGAGCAGGCCCTCGATCCGCTGCCGCTCCAGACCGGTGAGGACGATCTCCTCCGGCGACGGGGCGTCGCTGTCGGCCACCAGGTCGCCGAGGTTGGTGTCGCCGTCGTCGCCGACCGGGGTGTCCAGCGACACCGTGTCCTGCGACCAGCGGACCAGCTCGTTGACCCGCTCGACGGTGACCCCGAGGGCCGCCGCGATCTGCTCCGGCTCCGGGTCGCTGCCCAGCTCGCGGGTGAGCTGCCGGGCCACGTTGCGCATCCGGTTGACGTCCTCGACCAGGTGCACCGGCAGGCGCACCGTACGCTCCTGCTGGGCGATCGCCCGGCTGATGGCCTGGCGGATCCACCAGGTCGCGTAGGTGGAGAACTTGTAGCCGCGCTCGTAGTCGAACTTCTCGACCGCCCGCACCAGGCCGGTGTTGCCCTCCTGGATCAGGTCCAGCATGGGCATGCCCGAGCGGACGTAGCGGCGGGCGATCGACACGACCAGCCGCAGGTTGGCCCGGATGAACAGGTCCTTGGCCCGCTCACCCTCGGCGACCAGCCGCTCCAGGTCTTCCCGGTCGACACCGGCGGGGACGCGGTCCTCGCCGAGCAGGTGCTCGGCGTAGAGGCCGGCCTCGATGGCCTTGGAGAGATCGACCTCCTTGGCGGCGTCCAGCAGTGGCGTCCGGGAGATCTCGTGAAGGTAGACGCCGACCAGGTCGCGCTCCTCGGCAACCTCGTCGGTTCGCATGCCGATGTTCTTGTCCACGTTGCCCACGGTCCCCTCGCTCGCGCCGGTTGCCCGGTTCCTTGCCATCCCCACGTCCATCAGCCCTCCCCCGTAACTTCCGCTGTGCCCACCGGTGCTGACACCTACACAACAGATGAGACGCGTCGGGGATTCCATGTCGTGAGTCGAAAGTGTCACGAATGCCTGATAATCCGCTGAGAACACGATCCACGTTTGCTGTCAGCACCCCGTGTGGCGGCTCTCAGGTGGGCACCACGCAGGGTCGGCGGATCCACGCGTCGCCGTTGCCCCGGTCCATGGCAACACCGCCCGCCCCGGTGGCACAGCGACCCGGCTCACCGCGGCGCTGCGATCCTGGTCACTGCCAGATACGCACCCGCGGACCGGTCGGTTCATCCACGCCCGTGGTAATACCCCACCCCCCGATGAACAATCCGCGCCCCCGATCTATGCCCGGCACGTGACGCGGCTCGCAGGAAGGGGCGAACGGCGGACGGCGGCGCGGCTTCGGCGGGAGGTGGCGAGGCGTCGCCGCGGACGCGTTCGGCGACGGGAGGCGGGGTGGGGTGACGGCGGGCGAGGGTGAGGGGTGACCCGGGCAACGGTGCCTGATACGGGCGGCCGGGTGAGGCCAGGGGTGACCGGGGCGCGGGGACGGGATGCGGGCGTGGGAGGGCCAGGGGTGACCGGGCGCCGGGTGCGGGGTGACGCGGGGACAGGATGCGGGCGTGAAATGGGCTTGAGGCGGGGGCGGGCGCTCCGGTCAGGAGGCCAGCAGGGCCAGGGCGCCCCGGACCTGGTCGGCGGAGCGGGCGAGGGCGGCCCGCGCGGCCGACACCTCGGCCCCGGAGACGAGCGAGACCAGCGCGGCCTTCATGTCGCCGTCGGCCTCGGCGAGCGCCCGCCGGCAGATCTCCTCGGAACAGCCGGTGGCCTCCATCAGGATCGAGATCATCCGGCCGCGGAGCTTCGCGTTGGTGGCCACCATGTCGATCATGAGGTTCGAGTAGACCCGGCCGAGCCGCACCATGACGGCCGTGGAGAAGGTGTTGAGCACCAGCTTCTGCGCGGTGCCCGCCTTCATCCGGGTCGACCCGGTGACGACCTCGGGTCCGGTGTCCACCCCGATGAAGACGTCCACCGACCGGGCGGCCTCCGCCTCCGGGTTGGCACAGAGCAGCACGGTCGAGGCGCCCTTGGCCCGGGACGCGGCGAGCGCCCCCAGGACGTACGGCGTACGCCCGCTCGCGGCGAGCCCGACCACGAGGTCGCCGGCGCGTACGCAGTCGGCGGCCTCGGCGGCGCCGCCCCGGTCGTCGTCTTCGGCGTCCTCGACCGCCCGCCACATGGCCTCCGGCCCGCCCGCGATGTGCGCGCAGAACCAGTGCCGGGGCGAGTTGAAGGTGGGGGCGAGCTCGGCGGCGTCGATCACGCCGAGCCGGCCGGAGGTGCCGGCGCCGAAGTAGTGCACCCGGTGCCCGCCGCGCAGCGCGGCGACCGCCAGGTCCACCGTCGCGGCGATCTCGTCCAGGACGTCCGCGACCGCGCCGGGCACCCGCCGGTCCGCCTCGTTGATCACCGCGAGCACGTCCCGCGTCGACATCAGGTCGAGGTCCGCGCTGTGCGGGTTGCGCCGCTCCGTCGGCGCGCCGACCCGGATCACCGGCCGGGCCGCCACCGGGGAGGTCACGTCCTGCGGTTCCACCGCGCCGGCCGTCATGCCCGCCTCCGTCCCGAGCCGACGCGGTGCGACTGGACCGCCTCGGCGGTCGCCTCGAGGGCCTTGCGGGCCCGCGACCGGTTGCGCGCCGCCACCCCGACGAAGAGGCAGTCGACGACGGTGAGCTGGGCCAGCCGGCTCGCCATCGCGCCGGACCGGTAGGTGGTCTCGCGGGCCGCCGTGGTGAGGACGAAGTCGGCGACCTCGGTGATCGGCGAGCGGGGGAAGTTGGTCAGCGCCACCGTGGCGGCGCCCCGGTCCCGGGCCTGCTCCAGCACCTCGATGACGTCGGAGGTGGTGCCGGTGTGCGAGATGCCGACCGCGACGTCGCCCCGGCTGAGCAGCGCGGCCGACGTCAGCGCGGTGTGCACGTCCGGGAAGTAGAAGGCCGTGCGGCCGATCCGGTGCAGCTTCTGCTGGAAGTCCGAGGCGACGAACCCGCTGGCGCCGGCGCCGTAGACGTCGATCCGGCCCGCGCCGGCGATGGCCTCGACGACCTGCTCGCAGATCGCCGGGTCGAGCTGCTCGGCCGTCTCCTCGACGGCGCGCGCGTCGTTGAACGCGATGGTGGCGATGATCTGGGCGAGGTCGGCGCCGGGCGGGATGTCGCCGCCGACGACCCGGGCGTCCGGCGGCTCGACCCGGCGGGCGGCCTCGGCGGCGAGCCGGATCCGCAGCTGTGGATAGCCGTCCATGCCGACCGACCGGCAGAACCGGATGACGGTCGCCTCGGATGTCTCGGCGGCGGTGGCGAGGTCGGTGATGGTCCGACGCGCGGCGTCGGCCGGGTCGGCGACGACCAGCCGGGCGACCCGCTGCTCGGCCGGCGACAACGACGGGAGCAGGCCGCTGATGTGGACGATCAGTCCACCCGGCTCGTGACTCGCAGAAATCTTCGGACTCTTCGCCACGGATGAAACTTACTTTCATGAGGCGTGAGCGTCAACCATGACTCCACGTGTTGGGGAAAACACCGCCCGCCGGAACCGCCGGCTCTGCTCAGGGTGCCACTCCCCCGGTGCCGCCGCCTCCCCCGGGAGGGCGGCCCGCCCCCTGCCGGACGGTCGCCGTCGGCCACCGGCTCGGAAAACGTGCCACCTTTTCCGCCTTCCGCGACGCCCCGTCACCCCGGCGACGACCCGGGCGGGCCGCCCCCCGCCTCCGGGACGACCACCACCGGGCGGCGCCGGGGCCGGGCCGGCACTAACGTGTGTGCATGGCGGGTCGCAGTGTGCTGGTCACCGGGGGAACGGGCGGCCTGGGCGGGGCGGTCACCGCCGCCTTCCTGGACGCGGGGTGGCGGGTGGTCGTACCCGGGCGGGATCGGCCGCCGACGACGGAGCCGGCGGCGGGCGGACCGGTCCGGCTGGTCGCGGACCTCACCGACCCGGTCGGCGCGGAGCGGGCGGTCGCGGCGGCCGCCGACGACCCCGCGGCGCCGCTGCGGGCGGTGGTCAACCTCGTCGGGGGGTACGCCGGGGGCGGGCTGGTGCACGAGACCCCGGTCGAGGAGTTCGACCGGATGCTGACGGTGAACCTGCGACCGACCTGGCTGGTGACCCGGGCGGCGCTGCCGCGCCTGGTCGCGGCCGGCGGCGGCGCGGTGGTCTGCGTGTCCTCCCGTGCGGCTGTCGCCCCCTTCCCCGGCGCCGCCGGCTACGTGACCGCCAAGGCGGCGGTGCTCGCCTTCGCGAACGCGGTGGCCGTGGAGTACCGGGCGGCCGGGGTGCGCTGCAACACGGTGTTGCCGAGCGTCATCGACACCCCGGCGAACCGCGCGGCCCAGCCCACCGCCGACCACTCGCGCTGGGTCACGCCGGCCGAGATCGCGCCGGTGGTCCGCTTCCTCGCCTCCGACGAGTCGGCGCCCACCAGCGGCGCGAGCATCCCGGTCTACGGTCGCGCCTGACCTGCCCGGTCAAGGCACGGGCAGCCGGCAAGGCACGGGCAGCCGGCCCGCCCACGGGCGCGGCACTGGCCCACCCACGCGCGACCAGCCGGCCCGACCAGGCTCGACCAGCCGGCCCTGCCCGGCGCGACCAGCCGGCCCGGCCAGGCACGGTCAGCCCGGCCCGGTCGGCCAACTGGTCCGGTCGGGCGGGCGGTCGGGTCAGCCGGCCAGGCGACCCGCCGCGACCGGCTCCACGGCCGGCGCGGCCACCACTGCGGGGGTGGCCACCGCGCGGGGCCGACCGTCGCGCCCGTCGGCGGCGGCGAACCAGCCGGCGAGGTGGGCCTCGATCTGCCGGGACACCTCCTCCGGCGGCCGTCCGGCGTCGACCACCACGAAGGTCGGGTGCTCCGGCAGCGCCCGGTACGCGGCGTCCGCGGCGGTCAGGTACCGCATGCTCTCGTGGTCGGTGCCACGCTGCTCGATCCGCCGGTACGCCTCGGCCGGGTCGACGGCCAGCAGGAAGGTCACCTGCGGTCGCGGGAAGATCCGGTAGCCCACCCGGGCGAGCCGCTCCCAGCGCTGGCCCCCGTGGGCACGGATGCTCGCGTACTGGCAGGCGGAGTAGCGGTCCATGACCGCGATCCGGCCGGTGGCGAGGCAGCCGAGCAGGGCGGCGGCGATGGCGAGCCAGCGCAGCACGGACTCCACGGCCAGCATGCCGCCGCGCCCGACGAGACGCTGGGCGTCCGGGCGGCCGAGGCGGTACGCGAGGCGGCCGAGCCAGCGGCGCCCGCCGGCGTTGCGGTGGTAGGTGGCGGGGTGCCCCGCCGCGGTGAGCGCATCGGCGAGCCGGTGCGCCTGGGTGGTCTTGCCCGAGCCGTCGATGCCGATCAGGGCGACGGCGCGCAATCGGGCCCTGCCGCGCCGTGCCTCCGGTGATCTGGACACCCTGCACAGGCTATCCGACCCGCGCTCGCGTCGCCGGAGATTTGTACCGTCTGCTCCTGGTTGGCCCCACCCGCGCCCCCTGCCAGGTGTGGCCCAGCGGGATGCCGGGTACCGGAGTTGGATCAGCCGCCCACCACCATCGACGGGAGACGCCAATGGCCGAGCGCGGGGACGAGAGCCTGGTGCACACGCTGAAGAAGGTCGCCGCCGTGCTCAAGCAGGAAGAGATTCCCTTCGCGCTCGGCGGCAGCTTCGCCGTGTACGCCCACGGCGGCCACTCCAGCGAGCACGACGTCGACTTCCTCATCCGGGAGGTCGACGTGGAACGCGCGTTGGAGGCCCTGGTCGCGGCGGGCTTCACGGCCGAGCGCCCGCCCGAGGACTGGCTGGTCAAGGTCTTCGACGACGGACGGATGGTCGACCTCATCCACCGGCCCATCGAGACGCCGGTGACCGAGGAGACGTTCGCCGACACGATGATCCGGCCGGTCGACGCCATCCACATGCCGGTGCTCTCGGCCACCCAGTTGATGGTGCACAAGCTGCTCAGCTTCTCGCAGCACTACTGCGACTTCGCCCGGGGCCTGCCACTCGCCCGCTCGTTGCGGGAGCAGATCGACTGGGAACGGGTACGTAAGGAGACGCAGCACTCGCCGTACGCGGAGGCGTTCCTGGTGCTGCTGGACCGGCTGGACGTGGTGCCGTACTCCGGCACCCCGCAGGGAGAGGGGACACCGTGACCGAGCACCGCGACGTCGCCACCGGGCCGCCCGACGAGTACGTCGAGGCGGAGGTACACCGGCTGCTCACCGAGGACCCGGACGTGGCCGAGCAGGGGATCACCGTGGTCCGCCGGGAACGCGGCCTCGTGCTCTACGGCGAGGTGGAGAGCCCGCACCGGCGGGAGGAGATCCTGCGCCGGGTGGCCGAACGCTTCCCGGACGTGCCGATCACCAGCGACATCGGGGTGATCCGCGCGCAGGCACCCACGGAGATCGAGCAACTGCCCTGAGGAGGTTCCATGGTGATCCGGATCGCCGCCGTGGGTGACGTGCATCTGGACGAGGACGTGGTCGGCCGGTTCCGGCCGGCGCTGGAGGAGCTGCCCGAGCACGCCGACGTGCTGCTGCTCGCCGGTGACCTGACCCGGCACGGGACGGAGTCGGAGGCCCGGTGCGTGGCCACCGAGTTCGGCGGGCTGGGCGTGCCGGTGGTGACCGTGCTCGGCAACCACGACCACCAGTGCGACCAGGTGCCGCAGGTGGTCAAGGTGCTGGAGGATGCCGGGATCAGGGTCCTGGAGGGCGACGGCGTCGTGCTGGAGTGCGCCGGCGGCCGGCTGGGCGTCGCCGGGGTGAAGGGGTTCGGCGGCGGGTTCGCCGGGCGCTGCGCCAGCGACTTCGGCGAGCCGGAGATGAAGGCGTTCGTCCGGACCACCACCGACAGCGCGGACGCGCTGGCCTCGGCGCTGCGGGGGCTGGACTGCGACGTGCTGGTGGCGCTCACCCACTACTCGCCGGTGCCGGACACGCTCGCCGGCGAGCCGCTGGAGATCTACCCGTTCCTGGGGTCGTACCAGCTCGGTCAGGCGATCGACTCGGCGCCGACCGCGCTGGCGCTGCACGGGCACGCGCACGCCGGCACCGAGCGGGGCACCACGCCGGGCGGGGTACGCGTCCGCAACGTCGCCCACCCCGTGATCAAGCAGGCCTACAGCATCTTCCACCTGGGCGACCACCTCGATCAACCGGAGGTTTCCCGCGTCGGCGCCTCGGGTATCCAGCAATCATGGAGCTGATTCTCTGGATTCTCGCAGTCGTACTGGTGGTCGCCGGCATCCTCGCGCTGTTCCGCCGGCAGATCCTGTGGGGCATCGTCCTCATCGTGGTGGGCCTGCTCGTCGGGCCGGGTGGTGTGAGCATCTTCAGTTGACGTGGCGGCCGTCCGCCGCCGACCGGGACCCGCCGGGGTCGTCGTGACCGGAACTCCGTCCTCCCGACGGGAGCATCCGGCCTCGACGACCCCGGCGCCATGTTGTCCGCGGGTGGGCCGTTCCCGCCGTGCCGGCGAGGTTTACCCGGCGCCCCGGCGGAGATGTCTCGACCGTGGAGATGTCTCGGCGCGAACGGCGGACGGCAGGCGCACGGCAGTGGTGGGCACTGCTCGGCTTCGGGGCGGCGGTCGTCGTCGCGGCCGCGATCGGCGGGCTGGGCGTACGGGGCACCTCGGCGGAGTACGCGGCCCTCGCCCGGCCGCCCTGGGCCCCGCCGTCCTGGCTCTTCGGGCCGGTCTGGACGGCGCTCTACGCGATGATCGCGGTCGCCGGCTGGCTGGTCTGGCGCCGCGTCGGGTTCGGCCCGGCCCTCGGGGCGTGGATCGCGCAACTGGTGCTCAACGCGATCTGGACGCCGCTCTTCTTCGGCGCCGGCCGGTACGGGCTGGCGTTCGCCGAGATCCTGTTGATCTGGGCGGCGATCGGGGGGACCGTCCTCCTCTTCCGGAGGGTGTCCCGCCCGGCGACCCTGCTGATGCTCCCCTACTGGGCGTGGGTCACCTTCGCCGCCGCGCTGAACTTCGCCATCTGGCGCCTGAACACCTGAGCGACGCGTGAGCGTCCGTGCCGGACGACGGGGCCCCGGGACAGGTCCCGGGGCCCCGTCCCGCGCTCAGCAGCGAGGCACGTTGGGGATGTAGCCGTCGTGGCCGGTGTAGACGTACGCGTCGGCGATGTAGCGTCCGCTGCCGATCCGGTCCCAGATCGAGCTGGTGCCGTAGGTGCCGGTGACGGTGGTGCCACTGGTCTGGCAGTAGATGGTCACCCGGGTGCCGTCCGCGACGGTGCCGACGGCCTCGTAGCCGGTGCCGGGGCCGGAGCGGACGGTCAGCGGGGTCCCGCTGGTGTTGACCGTGCCGGAGCCGGTGGTGGAGCCGCAGCCGTTGTCGCTGGTGTACGTCTTCGTCCCCCAGTAGAGGGCGAGGGCGCCGTTGAAGCGGACCTGGATGTCGTTGCCGTTGAGCCGCTGCTCGTAGTGCAGGTGCGGGCCGGACGAGCCGCCGGTGCTGCCGACCCAGCCGATGACCTTGCCGTAGCCGACGGTCTGCCCGACGGAGACGTTGAAGCCGTTGAGGTGGGCGTAGTAGGTGCTGTAGCCGTTGCCGTGGTTGATCCGGACGTACTTGCCGTAGCTGGTCCCGCCGAGATCCGTGACCCGGTCCACGGTGCCCGGCGCGCTGGCCACCACCGGGTCGCCGAGGTCGTCGGTGCGGTTGAAGTCGATCGCGTACGCCGGGCTGTGGTTGGTGCGCGTCTGGCCGGACCAGGACTGCCCGCAGGGGAACGGCACCTTGAACGTCGGCGCGGCCATCGCCGGGGCCGCCGGGAGCAGCGCGCCCACGGCCAGCAGGCCGGTCGCGAGCAGGCTGAGCCATCGCTTACGCATGCATGACCTCCAATGTTTAAATCTTTCTATACCTACCTCCAGCGTGACAGAAACCGCCACTCCTGAAAAGATGCGGACACCCGTCGTGGGAGCGCGCCCAAACGGCAACGACAGGGTTTCCGGATTGTTACTCGGTCGTGTCCGGTCAGGGGTGGACCGAGTCCGATGCAAGCGCTTACATGTGTTGATGCCAATTCGGACCGGCGCGCGTTCGATTCCCCCACGCGCCGGCAAGGAAGGAGAACGGCATGGCGTTTGCCAGATCACGCCAGGCTCTCGCGATCGCCGGCGTACTGGGGCTGGCGCTGAGCGCCACCGCCTGCGGCACCGGTGACGACAAGAAGAGTGACGCCGCGGGCTCCGCGGAGTGCGCCGCATACGAGAAGTACAAGGGCCACGACGGCAAGAAGGTGACGATCTACTCGTCGATCCGGGACATCGAGGCCGACCGCCTGGCGGAGTCCTGGAAGCAGTTCGAGGACTGCACCGGCATCGAGGTCGACCACGAGGGCAGCGCCGAGTTCGAGGCCCAGCTGCCCGTCCGGGTCGACGGCGGCAACGCACCCGACCTCGCGTTCATCCCGCAGCCGGGCCTGCTCAAGCGCTTCGCCGACGCGGGCAAGCTCAAGCCGGTCGGCGCCGACACCAAGAAGATGGCCGAGGAGAACTACCCGGCCGACTGGCTGAAGTACAGCACCGTCAACGGCCAGTTCTACGGCGCCCCGCTCGGCTCGAACGTGAAGTCGTTCGTGTGGTACTCGCCGAAGACCTTCAAGGAGAAGGGCTGGACCGTCCCGACCACCTGGGACGAGATGATCGCCCTGAGCGACAAGATCGCGGCGAGCGGCACCAAGCCGTGGTGCGCCGGCATCGAGTCCGGTGACGCCACCGGCTGGCCGGCCACCGACTGGATCGAGGACGTGATGCTGCGGACGCAGACCCCCGAGGTCTACGACCAGTGGACGACCCACGGCATCCCGTTCAACGACCCGAAGGTCGCCGAGGCCGTCGACAAGGCCGGCACCATCCTCAAGAACGAGAAGTACATGAACGGCGGCTACGGTGGCGTGAAGAGCATCTCCACCACCGCGTTCGGCGAGGGCGGCCTGCCGATCACCACCGGCAAGTGCGCGCTGCACCGGCAGGCGTCCTTCTACGCCAACCAGTGGCCGGAGGGCACCAAGGTGGCCGAGGACGGCGACGTCTTCGCCTTCTACTTCCCGGCGATCGACCCCGCCAAGGGCAAGCCGGTGCTGGGCGGCGGCGAGTTCGTCGCGGCCTTCGCCGACCGCCCCGAGGTCCAGGCGGTGCAGACCTACCTCGCCTCCGGCGAGCACGCCAACAGCCGCGCCAAGATCGGTGACTGGGTGTCGGCGAACAACAAGCTCGACCTGGCCAACGTCGCCAACCCCATCGACAAGCTCTCCGTCCAGATCCTCCAGGACAAGAGCTCGGTCTTCCGCTTCGACGGCTCCGACCTGATGCCGGCCACGGTCGGCGCGGGGACGTTCTGGAAGGGCATGGTCGACTGGATCAACGGCAAGGACACCGCGTCGGTGCTGAACGGCATCGAGAGCAGCTGGAAGTGATCTCGACGGTGGGCCGGCCCGCGTGCGCGGGCCGGCCCACCGGCAGGTCCTGACCTGGGAGGGTCGATGGAGTTCGACTTCGCGGAGGAACAGCCGAAGTTCCTCATGCTGATGTACGGGCTGATCGCTTTCGTCGCGGTGGTGGGCGGTCTGCTCCTGCTCCTCGACGTGGTGCCAGCCTGGTTCGCCCGCCGCCGGGAGGCGCAGCTCGTCGCCGCCTCCGCGAGCGGCGCCCCGCTCCCCCGCCGGCGTAAGCCGCGGGAGGGGTTGTTCGCGCTCTTCTTCCTGCTGCCGACGCTGCTGCTGCTCACCATCGGGCTGGTGGTCCCGGCCGTCCGCACCACGATGCTGTCGTTCATGGACGCGGGCAGCAACGACTGGGTGGGGCTGCGCAACTACGGCTGGATGTTCTCGGAGGACTCGATCGTCCGGGTCCTGGTCAACACCCTGGTCTGGGTGCTGCTCGTCCCGCTGGTCGCCACCGCGTTCGGCCTGATCTACGCGGTCATGGTGGACAAGGCCCGGTTCGAGGCGGTCGCCAAATCGCTGATCTTCCTGCCGATGGCGATCTCCTTCGTCGGCGCCAGCATCATCTGGAAGTTCGTCTACGCGTACCGGGGGGACGGGCAGGAACAGATCGGCCTGCTCAACCAGATCGTGGTGAGCCTCGGCGGCGAACCGAAGCAGTGGCTGCTCGAGTCGCCGCTGAACACGCTGCTGCTGATCGTGATCATGGTGTGGATCCAGGCCGGCTTCGCCATGGTGGTGCTCTCCGCCGCCATCAAGGCCATCCCCGCCGACATCGTGGAGGCGGCCCGCCTCGACGGGGTCACCCCGTGGCAGATGTTCTGGCAGATCACCATGCCGAGCATCCGGCCGGCGCTGATCGTGGTCGTGGTGACGCTGTCGATCGCCACCCTCAAGGTCTTCGACATCGTCCGGACGGCCACCAACGGCAACTACGAGACCAGCGTGATCGCCAACGAGATGTACAACCAGGCGTTCCGGTACGGCCAGAACGGGCAGGGCTCGGCGCTGGCGGTCTTCCTGTTCGTCCTGGTGGTGCCGATCGTGATCTACCAGATCCGCAACATCCGACAGCAGCGGAAGGGCTGAGATGACCACCGCAACGCCCACCGTCGCCGCCGGCGCCCAGAAGACCGACGGCCGCACCACGTCCCGCGCCGCACGGGTGCGCAAGCGGCTGAACAGCCGCACCGCGACCCTCGTGTCGGTCGTCATCGCGGTGCTCTGGACCATCCCGACCTTCGGCCTGTTCATCTCGTCGTTCCGGCCGGAGGACCAGATCAAGACCAGCGGGTGGTGGACCTTCTTCACCGACCCGCAGTTCACCTTCGAGAACTACCAGGAGGTGCTGTTCGGGAGCTCCTCGTCGTCCCCGCAGCTCGCCAGCTACTTCATCAACTCGCTGGCGATCACCATCCCGTCGGTGCTCTTCCCGCTCGCCTTCGCGGCCCTGGCCGCGTACGCGCTGGCCTGGATCAACTTCCGGGGGCGGGACTGGATGTACATCGCGATCTTCGCGCTGCAGATCGTGCCGCTGCAGATGGCGCTGGTGCCGCTGCTGAAGTTCTTCTCCACCGGGGTCACCGTCGGCGGGATCACCGTGCTGCCCGCCTGGGACCTGGTCGACGAACAGAAGTTCGCGCAGGTGTGGTTCGCGCACACCTGCTTCGCGCTGCCGTTCGCGGTCTTCCTGCTGCACAACTTCATCTCGCAGCTCCCGGGTGACCTGATGGAGGCGGCCCGGGTCGACGGGGCCACCCACCCGAAGATCTTCCGCACCATCGTCCTGCCGCTGATCACCCCGGCGCTGGCCGCGTTCGGCATCTTCCAGTTCCTCTGGGTCTGGAACGACCTGCTCGTCGCGCTGATCTTCGCCGGGGGCAACGACGAGACCGCCCCGCTCACCGTCCGGCTGGCCGAGATGGCCGGCACCCGGGGCAACGAGTGGCAGCGGCTCACCGCCGGCGCGTTCGTCTCGATCGTCGTACCGCTGATCGTCTTCCTGTCCCTCCAGCGCTACTTCGTGCGGGGCCTGCTCGCCGGCAGCGTCAAGGGCTGACGCCTCTCCGCCGCCGCCGGGAGACCGGCGGCGGCGGGGCCGGCGCGAAGCGGGGGTACCGTGACGAAGATCGATGATGTCGCACGCCTGGCCGGGGTCTCCACGGCCACCGTCTCCCGGGCGCTGCGCGGGCTCCCGACGGTCTCGGCCGCGACCCGGCGCCGCGTGCTCGCGGCGGCCGAGCAACTGGAGTACGCCGTCTCGCCCAGCGCCTCGCGGCTGGCGGGCGGCCGGACCGGCACGATCGCGGTCGTGGTCCCGCGGATCACCCGGTGGTTCTTCGCCACCGTCGTGGAGGCCGTCGAGGAGTTCCTCCACCAGTCCGGCTACGACCTGCTGCTGCACAACCTCGGCGGGCGCGAGCAGGCCCGCCAGCGGGTGCTGCGCGCCGCCAACCTGCACAAGCGGGTGGACGCGATGATGCTGGTCGCCACGCCGCTGCGCCCCGCCGACCTGATCGCCCTCGGAAAGCTGGAGCTGCCCGGGGTGACCGTCAGCTCCGGCACGGTCGTCCCCGGCTGGCCCTGCATCCGCATCGACGACGTGGACGCCGCGCGGACCGCCACCCGGCACCTGCTCGACCTGGGTCACCGCCGCATCGCGCACATCTCCGGCGACCCGCAGGACGAATTGGCCTTCACCACCCATCTCGATCGACGGCAGGGATACCGGGACGCGCTGCGCGACGCCGGCCTCGCCCCGGACCCGCTGCTGGACGTGGAGTCGCAGTTCACCATCGACGGGGGCACCCGGGCCGCCGAGGAGCTGCTCCGACGCGGCGAGCCGCCGACGGCGATCTTCGCGGCCTGCGACGAGATGGCGATGGGGGCGATGACCGCGCTGCGCGACGCCGGCCTGCGGGTGCCGCAGGACGTCAGCGTGATCGGCGTCGACGACCACGACCTGGCCCGCGTCGTCGGGCTGAGCACGATCGCCCAACCGGCCGCGGAGCAGGGGCGGCTGGCCGCGCGGATGCTGCTCGACCCGCTCGTCGCCCGGCGGCCGGAGCCGCCCGACCCCGACGCCGGAGCGGGCGCCACCCGGCCCAGCCGGGCAGCCGGCGACACGCCCGAGACGCCCGTGATCCTGCCCACTCGCCTGATCGTGCGTGAATCGACCGCGCCGCCCCGGGCACACTGACGGGGACCGCCGATCCCCCGGCACCACGCACCCGACCGTACGGCTCGACACACGGGAGAAGCCCTGAACAGCAACCCGACACACCAGGACACGCCCGCCGACGCGGCCACCGGTTGGTGGACCAACGCCGTCATCTACCAGGTCTATCCGCGCTCCTTCGCCGACTCCGACGGCGACGGGATCGGCGACCTGCCGGGCGTCACCGCCCGCCTCGACCACCTCGTCGAGCTGGGCGTCGACGCGGTCTGGCTGTCGCCGTTCTATCCGTCGCCGCAGGCCGACGCCGGCTACGACGTGGCCGACTACCGCGACGTCGACCCGCTCTTCGGCGGTCTCGCCGACGCGGACCGGATGATCGCCGAGGCGCACTCGCGCGGGCTGCGGGTGATCGTCGACCTGGTGCCCAACCACACGTCCTCGGCGCACCGCTGGTTCGCCGAGGCGCTGTCCGCCGCCCCCGGCAGCCCGGAGCGCAACCGGTACGTCTTCCGGGACGGCCTGGGACCGGACGGCGACCGCCCGCCGAACGACTGGCAGAGCGTCTTCGGCGGGCCGGCCTGGACCCGGGTCACCGACCCCGACGGCCGGCCCGGCCAGTGGTACCTGCACCTGTTCGACCCCGGGCAGCCCGACCTCAACTGGGACAACCCCGAGGTGCGGGCGGAGTTCCTCGACGTGCTGCGGTTCTGGCTGGACCGGGGCGTGGACGGCTTCCGGGTCGACGTGGCGCACGGCCTGATCAAGCAGGCCGACCTGGCCGACTGGCAGGAGCCGCAGGAGATCCTCTCCGGGCAGGAGGTCGACAAGCCGCGCCCGCCGATGTGGGACCAGGACGGCGTGCACGACATCTACCGGGAGTGGCGCCGGGTGCTGGACGGCTACCCGGGCGAGCGGATCCTGGTCGCCGAGGCGTGGGTCGAGCCGGCCGAGCGGCTGGCCCGGTACGTGCGCCCCGACGAGATGCACCAGGCGTTCAACTTCGAGTACCTGCTCGCCGCGTGGACCGCGCCCGCCCAGTACGCGGTGATCACCCGCTCGCTGGAGGCCACCGACTCGGTCGGCGCCCCGACCACGTGGGTGCTGTCCAACCACGACGTGGTCCGGCACGCCTCCCGGTTGGGGTTGCCCGTCGGCGGCAAGCGGCCCAACGGCATCGGCATCGGCGACCCGCAGCCCGACGCCGCGCTCGGCCTGCGCCGGGCCCGGGCGGCCACCCTGCTGATGCTCGCCCTGCCCGGCTCGGCCTACCTCTACCAGGGCGAGGAACTGGGCCTGCCGGAGCACACCACGATGCCCGACGAGGCCCGGCAGGACCCGACCTGGGCGCGCAGCGGGCACACCGAGCGGGGCCGGGACGGCTGCCGGGTGCCGATCCCGTGGGAGGCCGACGCCCCGTCGTACGGCTTCGGGCCGACCGACGCGAGCTGGCTGCCGCAGCCGCCGGTCTGGGCGGAGCACGCCCTGGACCGGCAGCGGGGCGTGCCCGGCTCGACGTACGAGCTGTACCGGACGGCGCTGCGGCTGCGCCGCGAGCACGGCCTCGGCGCAGGCACGCTGGAGTGGCTCGCCAGCGGCGACGAGGTGCTCTCCTTCCGCAACGGCGGGCTTACCGTGCTGACCAACTTCGGCGACGCCGCCGTGCCGCTGCCGGTCGGCACCGAACTGGTGCACGCCAGCGCCCCGCTCGACACCGACGGCGCGGTCCCCACCGACGTGACGGTCTGGGTCCGCCCGGCCTGAGCTGTGAGGAAGGGCCCCTTGTTGACGCATAGCGTCAACAAGGGGCCCTTCCTCACAACCGCTCGGCGCGGGTGTGCAGGAGGTCGTGGACGTCGGCGATGTCCGTCGGCGAGGTCCGCGACGCCAGCCAGTACATGATCCCGGTCGGGATGAAGAAGAGCTGGAAGGCGGCCAGCCCGACGGCGTAGTTCAGCGGCGGCGGGAAGGCCGCCCGCAGCCCGTGGAAGGCGACCCCGACCAGCCCGTTGCCGGCCGCCCGGCCGACGCCGTTCACCAGGTTGCCGAGGCTGTAGACGGTGCCCCGGTGCTCGGGCGGGTTGACGTCGGCGATCAGGGCGAACCAGTTCGGCGAGTTCGCGGAGGTCAGCGCCAGCGCCACCACGGCGGTGAGCAGGCTCAGCCCGACCGTCGGCTCGGTGACCACGCTGGCCAGCACCGCCCGGGCCACCGTCCCGGCGCCGGCGCCGTCGGGCACGTCGATGCGGATCGGCACGAAGAAGAGCACCAGGTAGAACGGCAGCGCCGCGAGGATGCCGACCGCCGCGACCAGGGCCCGCCCCCTCGGCGTACGGCGTTGCAGGGCGTCGCCGACCAGCCCGCCGATGATGGAGAACACGCCGCCGAGCTGGAACAGGGTGGCGAAGACGCTGCCCACCACGACGGCGGTGGCGGCGGAGTAGCCCTGGTCCTCGGCCCGCTCGGCGAAGAGCACAGGCAGCCAGACCAGCGACCCGAAGGCAGCCTGCGCGGTGAGGCCCTGCAGGATCAGCCACCGGTTGGTCCGCCGGCCGAGGATCCTCGGCAGGTCCGCCCGGCTGATCCGGTAGTCGTATTCGGCGCCGGTGGCGAGCGCGTCGGCGAGTTCCGGCTCGCTCTGGCCACGGCGGATGTCGTAGGTGAACAGGTAGGCGGCGGTCGCCGCCAGGCCGACCACGGTCAGCGCCAGGAAGGGCCGCCGCCAGTCGGCCGCCCCGAGCAGCCCGCCGACCAGCGTGCCGGCCAGCGTGCCGACCCCCTGGGACAGCCCCCAGAAGCTCATCACCAGTCCCCGCCGGCGGGGCGAGATCAGGTCGGTGACGACCGAGAACCCGACCGACCCGACGGCGCCCAGCCCGACCGCCGCCAGCAGTTGCGCGGCCAGGAACGCGGGGTAGTTCGCCGCGACCGCGCTGCCCCCGGTGCCCAGCGCCCAGATCATGGTGCCGACCATCAGCAGCGGCTTGCGGTTCGCACGGTCGCCGACGTACGCCCAGCCCACCGACGCCACCGCGCTGGCCAGGAAGCTCACGGCGGTGACCAGGCCGAGCAGCCGCTGCGGCACGTCGAAGGCGTCGGCGATCGGCCCGTACAGCGGGGGCACCAGGCCGATCGCCACGTTGTCCAGCGAGGCGAGCAGCACGAAGACCACGACGCTGTAGAACCGGTGCGCAGCCGAGCCGCCCCAGGCCCGCGCCGCCCCGCCCCTCATCAAGGTCATGTGCGGCAGCCAACCAGGGTCAGGTCACGAGCGGGTGACGGCGCGCGGGTGGGTCGGTCGGCTCAGAGGTAGCCGCCGATCGCGGGCGGGGCCGCGGGGGTGGCCGGCGTGCCCGCTCGCAGCGCGTACAGCTCGGCGAGGGTGGCCCCCTGGGGCGGCACCCCCGCCGACGTGCCCAGCCAACCCGTCGCCTCCTCGTACGACAGCGGGCCCACCTCGATCCGGGCCAGGCAGCGCCCCGGGCGGACCACGGCGGGGTGCAGCCGGGACAGGTCCTCGTTCGTGGTGATGGCGACGAGCACGTCGCGCCCCTGCCCGAGCAGCCCGTCGGTCAGGTTGAGCAGCCGGGACAGCGCCTGGCCGGCGGCCTGCTTCGCCTCGCCCCGGATCAGCTCGTCGCAGTCCTCCAGGATGAGCAGCCGCCACCGGCGGCCCGTGCCCGGCTCGCCGTCCTCGTCCCCGACCGCCACCTCCGACAGGTACGCCGGGTCGGCGAAGAGCACGTCCGGGTCGAGCACGGCGTCGACCTGGCACCACTCGCGCCACTCCCGGGCGAGGGCGCGCAGCGCGGTGGTCTTCCCCGTCCCGGGCGCCCCGTGCAGGAGCACCAACCGGCCCGCGAGCTGCTCCGGGGTGGTCGCCATCAGCGCGTCGAGCGCGGCGCGCGCCTCGGCGGCGTAGTTCGGCCAGATCTGCGCCCACTCCGGCGCGGCGATCGACCGCACGTCCCGCTGGCTGCCGCGGCGGGGGTTCTGGTGCCAAAAGCCGATCCGGCCGGCGCCCGGGTCCTCCGGTTCGGCGGCGCCGTCGACGATCCGGTCGAGGGCCGCCCGGCCGACCTCCTCGGTCACCGCCGTGACGGTCACCTCGGCGCCCCGCCCCTTCCAGGTGACCACCCGAGCCGTCCAGCCGTCGCCGGACAGCAGGCGGGACCGCTGCCGGTTCTCCACCGCCGTACGCAGCAGCCGCCCGTCGGGGGCGGTCAGGGGCGCGTCGGGGCGCACCCGGGAGAGCCGGACCGTGTGCGACCACGGGTGCCGGCCGGTGACGAAGTCCGCCAGGACCAGCGCGTCGATGACGTCGCAGGGGGTGTCCGCGTCGTCGTACTGGAGCATCGAGGGGATGCCGGCCCCGACGGTCACCGGCGCCTCGTCCGCTTGGGGGGTGGTTCGCATCCGTCGATGATCGCGAGGCGGGGCCCGCCCGTACAGTCGTTTACTCCTCGCCGGCCGGGGCGCGGTCGAGCCGGTCGAGGAAGCGGTCGCGGGCGGCGGCGTACCGCTCGCGGACGGCGGGGACGGGCGCGGCGGCGTACTCCTCGGTGCCCCGGACCGGCCAGGTGGGGGGCGCCGCGCCGCCCAGGGCGACCCAGGCGGCCTGGCGGGCGGCGCCGTCGGCGACGTACTCCCCGGGTGGCGGGACGACCACCGGCACCCCGAGGACCTCGGGCGCGATCCGGCGTACCGCCACCGAGCGGGCTCCCCCGCCGACGAGGATCACCCGACGCACCGTGGCGCCCTGGGCGGTGAGCGCGTCGAGGCCGTCGGCGAGGGCGCAGAGCAGTCCCTCGACGGCGGCCCGGGCCAGGTGGGCCGGGGTCGAGGTGCGCAGGGTCAACCCGTGCACCGCGCCGGTGGCCAGCGGCCGGTCGGGGGTCCGCTCACCCTCCAGGTAGGGCACCATGACCAGGCCGTCCGCGCCGGCGGGGGCGGCGAGCGCCAGCGCGGCCAGCTCGTCCAGGTCGACCCGGAGCATGGCCGCGACGGCGTCGAGCACGCGGGCGGCGTTGAGCGTGCAGACCAGCGGCAGGAATCGGCCGGTGGCGTCGGCGAACCCGGCGACCGTGCCGGTCGGGTCGGCGGCGGGGGTGTCGGCGACGCTGAACACGGTGCCGGAGGTGCCGATGGAGAGCACCACGTCGCCCGGGCCCGCGCCGACCCCGAGCGCGGCGGCGGCGTTGTCCCCGGTGCCGGGGCCGAGCACGGCGCCGTCGGGCAGCAGGCCGCCGGCGGCCCGGCCGGATGCGCCGCCGCCGGCGCGGAAGGCGTCGGGGCGCAGCGCGCCGGCCGGTTCCGCCGGGCCGAGCACGGCCGGCACGTGCGGGCGCCGGCCGAAGACGCGCTCCAGCAGGTCGAGCCGGTAGTCGCCGGTGGCCGGGGACCAGTAGCCGGTGCCGCTGGCGTCGCCCCGGTCGGTGCGCAGCGCCGCCAGGCCGGGCGCGCCGGCCAGCCGCCAGGTCAGCCAGTCGTGCGGCAGGCAGACGGCCGCCACCCGGGCCGCGTGCGCCGGCTCGTGCCGGGCCAGCCAGCGCAGCTTGGTGGCGGTGAAGCTGGCGACCGGCACGCTGCCGACCGCGTCCGCCCAGAACCGGCGGCCGGCCGCCCCGCCGCCGGCCTCCTCGACCAGCTCGGCGGCGGCCCCGGCGGAGCGGGTGTCGTTCCACAGCAGCGCGGGCCGGACGACGGTGCCCGCCTCGTCGAGGCAGACCATGCCGTGCTGCTGGCCGGCGACGGAGACCGCCGCGACGTCGGCCAGCCCGCCGGCGGCGTCGACCGCCGCCGCCAGCGCCGACCACCACGCCGACGGGTCGACCTCGGTGCCGTCCGGGTGCGGCGCCCGGCCCTGCCGGAGCGGGGCGCCGGTCTCCGCGTCGCGGACGACGACCTTGCAGGACTGGGTCGAGGAGTCGACCCCGGCGACGAGCGGCATCTCCGGCGCCCTCAGCGCGCGCCGAGCAGGTGCTCGACGGCGAGCTGGTTGAGCCGGACGAAGCCGAAGCCCTTCGCGGCGGCCCCGTCGACGTCGAACTCCTCGAACGCGGAACGGTCGGCGAGCAGCTCGGCGTGGCCCTCCCCGGGCGCCAGGGTCGGCGTGCCGAGGTCGGCGACCCGGCTGGCCGCCAGCGCCTCGGCCACCTCCGGGTCCGCCCGGAAGGCCGCCGCCCGCTCCTTGAGCAGGAGGTACGTCCGCATGTTCGCCTCCGCCGACGCCCAGACGCCGGTCGTGTCCTCGGTGCGCGAGGGCTTGTAGTCGAAGTGCCGGGGGCCGTCGTAGGCGGGCGCGCCGCCGGGGCCGCCGTGCTCCAGCAGGTCGACCAGGGCGAACGCGTTGAGCAGGTCGCCGTGGCCGAAGACCAGGTCCTGGTCGTACTTGACGCCGCGCTGGCCGTTGAGGTCGATGTGGAACAGCTTGCCCTGCCAGAGCGCCTGGGCGATGCCGTGGGCGAAGTTCAGGCCGGCCATCTGCTCGTGCCCCACCTCGGGGTTGAGCCCGACCAGCTCGGGGTGGGCCAGGGTGGAGATGAAGGCGAGGGCGTGCCCGACGGTGGGCAGGAGGATGTCGCCGCGCGGCTCGTTCGGCTTGGGCTCCAGGGCGAAGCGCAGGTCGTAGCCGGAGTCGACGACGTACTGGCAGAGCAGGTCGACGGCCTCCCGGTAGCGGTCCAGGGCGGCCCGCACGTCCTTGGCGAGATCGTACTCGGCGCCCTCCCGGCCGCCCCACATCACGAAGGTGCGGGCACCGAGGTCGGCGGCGAGGTCGACGTTGCGCAGCACCTTGCGCAGCGCGTAGCGCCGGACGTCGCGGTCGTTGCTGGTGAATCCGCCGTCCTTGAACACGGGGTGGGTGAACAGGTTGGTGGTCACCATGGGCACCACCAGGCCGGTCTCGTCGAGCGCCTTGCGGAACCGGGCGACGTGCCGGTCTCGGGTGGCGGCGTCCGCGCCGAAGGGCACCAGGTCGTCGTCGTGGAACGTGATCCCGTACGCCCCTAGCCCGGCGAGCCGGTGCACCGCCTCGACCGGGTCCAGCTCGGGCCGGGTGGCGTCGCCGAACGGGTCGCGGGCCTGCCAGCCCACCGTCCAGAGCCCGAAGGAGAACTTGTCGGCGGGGGTGGGACGCGATGCCATGGCAGACCTCCGGGGGTGTCGTCCGCTATTTGTTCAGTGGTTGAATTATTTGATCGGCCTGTGGCAGCGTCAAGGGGTGACCCGACCCGACGCCCCGCCCGGGGCGGTCCGGCAGGGCAGCCTGCGCGAGTGGAACCTCGCCGTGGTGCTCGACCGGATCGCCGCCGCCGACCGCCCACCGTCCCGGGCCGAGCTGGCCGCCCGGACCGGCCTGACCCGGGCCACCGTCTCGGCCGTGGTGGAGGACCTGCTCGCCGGCAAACTGGTGAGCGAGGCGGAGCCGACGCCGCGGACCGGCGCGGGACGGCCGTCCCGGGGCCTGGTGCTCGCCGCCGACGGCCCGGCCGGGCTGGGCCTGGAGGTCAACGTCGACTACCTGGCCGCCTGTGTGGTCGACCTCGCCGGCCGGGTCCGCCACCACACGGTGCTCCGCGCCGACCTCCGGCCGGTCTCCCCCGCCGAGGCCGTCGCCCGACTCGCCGACCTGGCCGCCCACGCCCGCGCCGGGGCGGCCCGCGAGGGGCTCACCCTGGCCGGCGCGGCCCTCGCGGTGCCCGGCCTGGTCGACGACGCCGGGCTGGTCCGCCTCGCCCCGAACCTGGGCTGGCGCGACGTGCCCGTTCCCGCCCTCCTCGCCGGTCATCCGCCGCTGACCGCGCACGTGGACGGCGTGCCACCACTGGTGGTCGACAACGAGGCCAACCTCGCCGCGCTGGGCGAGCTGCACGCCGGACCGGCCGGCCCGGCCAGCTTCCTGCACGTCTCCGGCGAGGTCGGCATCGGCGCCGGGATCGTCCTGGACGGGTCCCTGTTCCGGGGCGCCCGCGGCTGGAGCGGCGAGATCGGTCACGTCCCGGTCCGCCCCGACGGCCGGCCGTGCCGGTGCGGGGCGCGGGGCTGCCTGGAGACGTACGCCGGTCAGGAGGCCATCCTCGCGGCGGCCGGCCTGTCCAACGCGGAACTCCCGGCGGACACCGCGACGACCCGGCTCGCGGAGCTGGCCGGAGCCGACGACCCGGCGGCGCTGCGGGCCCTGGCCGACGCCGGGACCGCGCTCGGGGTCGCCGTGGCCGGCGTGGTCAACCTGCTGGACCTGGACACCGTGGTGCTCGGCGGCGGATACGCCCCGCTGGCGCCCTGGCTCCGCCCGCCGGTGCTCGCCGAGGTCTCCCGCCGGGTGCTCACCGCGGCCTGGTCGCCGGTCACCGTCCGCCCCGCGGCGCTCGGCGGCGCGGCCGCAGCCGTCGGCGGGGCCGGTTCGGTGGTCCGCCGGATTCTCGCCCGACCCGCCGGCTGGCTGACCCGGCAGCCCTGAGCCCGCCTTCCTCCGATGCGCGTCGGGCAGCCGCCTCGGTACGCTTGCCCCGAGGCAACGACCCCCACCCCCGAGGAGTGCACGACCAGCATGCGCACAGGTCGACAGACCGGGGCGCCCGGCGAGCGGCGGTGACCACCACCCGCCGCGGCGGTGCCCCCGGCCCGAGGGGCGACGGTGGGCAGTCCGCCCGATCCCGCAACCGGCACTCCCCCGGCACCGCGCTGCCGGCCGACTCCAGGCTCACCCGCGAACTGCTCGACGGGCTCACCGAGGCGGTCGTGACGACCGACGGGGCGGGACGGGTGACACTGGTCAACGCGCTCGCGGGCCGCCTTCTCCCCGAGATCACGCCCGGCACGGAGCTGCCGACGTGTGCCGTGGCGGCGTTCGCCCACGCGGCCGGCGGTGGCGAGGACGCCTTCGACGCCGAGCACCGGGGCCGCCGGCTGCGCGGCGTACGGCGTGACCTGGGTGCCGGACGGCATGCCTGGTACGTACGCGACGTCACCGAGGAGCACGCGCGCGCCGAGGCGCTGCGCGCCGAGCGCTCCCGGACGGCGTTCCTCGCCCAGACGGGCAGCCGCCTCGGGCTGTCCCTCGACCCGGGCCAGACGGTGCGGACCGCGGCGAAGCTTCCCGTTCCCTACCTCGCCGACCTGGCCCTGGTCGTCCACCTGCCGCCCCCGCCCGCCGAGAACCGGCCGCACTGGGTCCGGTACGCCGAGGGCGATCCGGCGCCGAGGAGCGGGCTGGCCCCATGGACACTGGCCGACGCGCTGCCCGGTCTCGCCGAGGCGCTCGGCGGCCACGCCGGCGACCCGGGCCCCTGGCCCGACGTGGGGCCCGCCGAGCTGACCGCCGCGCTGCCGCCCGACTTCGGCCGGCCCGGCACGGTGCTGGTCAGCCCGATGCGCGGCCCTGGACGCCCGGCCGGCGCCCTGGTGCTGCTCCGCCGCGCCGAACGCCCCGGCTTCGACCAGCGCGACGTCGAGCTGGCCCGGGAGTTCGCCGCCCGGGCCGGCGCCACCCTCGGCGCCGCCGAACTCTACGGCGAGCAGGTGCACCTCGCCCGGGTGCTGCAGAACAGCCTGCTCCCGCCGGACCTGCCGGCCGTACCGGGCGCCGTCCTCGCCGGCGGATACCGGGCGGCGGGCGACCGCTGCGCATCGGCGGCGACTTCTACGACGTGTTCCCGATCGACGGCGGAGCCATGTTCGCCCTCGGCGACGTGTGCGGCAAGGGCGTCGGCGCCGCCGTCCTGACCGGGCGGGTCCGGCAGTCCCTGCAGACCCTCCGGCTGGTCGAGCAGCGGCCGCTGGAGCTGATGCGGCTGCTCGACCGCGCGCTCTCCGACGCCCCCGACGCGGCCCGGCGCAGCCAGTTCACCACCCTGCTGCTCGGCACGCTGGGCGGCGCGCCGGGCGGCGGGCTGGCGGTCCGGGTGGCCGGCGGCGGCCACCCGTCCCCGCTGGTCGTCCGCGCCGACGGCACGGTCGCCCCGGTACCGGTCGGGGGGATGCCGGTGGGCGCGCTGGCCGCCGCCCGGTTCGCCGAGGCGGAGGTCCGGCTCGCCCCCGGCGAGCTGCTGCTCGCGTACACGAACGGGGTGACCGAGGCGCGCGGCGGCCCCCGGGCCGACGAGGTGTTCGGCGAACAGCGGCTGCGCGGGGCGCTGGCCTCGGCGGCCGGGCTACCCCCCGCCGCGCTCGTCGACCGGCTCCTGCACCTGGTCGACGAGTGGCTGGACGGGCAGGGCCAGGACGACATCGCGATGCTCGCGGTGGCCGCGGCGCCCGACGCGTGACAGCCGCCCGCCCGCCGGGCACCGGCGCGGCCGGACCGGAGCGGGGCGCCGGCGGGTCAGGCCGTCCTGGCCACCGTCGGCTCGTCCCCGGGCCAGTCCTGCTTCGGTAGGCCGACCGGACGCTCCGCCGGGCCACTCGCGTCGGACCAGGGGCCGGCCGGCTCGACGGACTGGACGGACGCGTGGCGGCGGCGCGCCGCCTCGTCGAACTCCCGCATGCCCCGCAGCAGGGCCTGCCGCCCCTCCGGGGTCATGTCGCCGAGGATCGCCGCGAGCTGCTGGCGCCGGTCGTCGCGCAGCTCGGCGAGGAGCCGGTGTGCCTCCGGGGTGAGATGCAGCGAGATCTCCCGCCGGTCGAGGCGGCCGGGCTCGCGTTCCAGCATGCCGGCGGCGACCAACCGGTCACAGAGCCGGCTGGCGGAGGAGAGCAGCATGTCGAGCCCGGTGGCCAGGCGGCGGAGGTTGATCCCGTCGTGCTGCTCGACCAGCATGATCGCGCGCAGCTGGGCACCGGAGACGCGGCTGGTCGTACGCTCCCGCGCCGCCTCCCAGACCGTCAGCAGGGCATCGGCCACCGCGTCGAGCTCGGCAGCCATACTCGTCTGGGGCCCCTGGGGACCGTGCACTTCCGCCATGGTGGGCCCGAGACTACTCCGAAACCGCTGGTGCGGGTTCGAGACCAAGGAGCGAAGGATGAGCGAACCGGTCAACCGGGTACGGCGTGCCCTCAACGAGGCGCCCGCCGATCTCCTGCTGGACCGGATCGCCGACATCCTGGCCGCGGCCTACGGGATCACCCGGGTGCAGCTCCTC
The DNA here is from genome assembly GCF_042899165.1 of Micromonospora sp. NPDC000121. NCBI lineage: Bacteria > Bacillati > Actinomycetota > Actinomycetes > Micromonosporales > Micromonosporaceae > Micromonospora > Micromonospora sp. NPDC000121. Next base: position 49,146 of record NZ_JBIAZP010000013.1, on the reverse strand, counting down.
CAGGTCGACTACCGGCTGGCGGCGCTGCTGCCGCTCGGCGACGGGGAGCCGGTCACCGGCCCTGGGCACCCCGCCTGGCGCTGCTTCGACCACCAGACCCCGATCGTGGCCGACGGCACCGCGTACCTGCCGGTGTCGATGCGCGGGGAACGCCGGGGGGTGCTGCGGGTGGCGCCGGCCCCGGGCGACCCGGGGTCGCTCCACGAGCTGGCGGAGACCGCCACCGCGCTGGCGCACGAGATCGCCGCGGTCAGCCCCGGCACGGACGTCTACCGGGCCGCGCGGCGCAGCAGGAGGCTCACCCTCGCCGCCGAGATGCAGTGGGACATGCTGCCCGGGCGCAGCCGGATCCGGCCCTCGTTCAGCCTCGCCGGGCAGCTCGAACCGGCGTACGCGGTGCGCGGCGACAGCTTCGACTGGTCCGACGACGGCGAGCGGCTCTGGCTGTCCACCATCAACGGCGCGGGCGAGGGGGTGGCCGCCGCGATGCTCACCTCGCTCGCCACGTACGCCCTGCGCAACGCCCGCCGGGCCGGGCTCGGCCTCGCCGACCAGGCGGCCCTCGCCGACCAGGCGATCTACGACCTGCACCGCGGCGACCAGCACCTCGCGGCGCTGCTGATGGACCTCGACCTGCGCTCGGGGGTGCTGACCGTGGTCGACGCCGGGTCGCCCCGCCTCGTGCTGCTGCGCGACGGGGAGGTCCACGAACTGCCGCTGGAGGCGCAGTTCCCGCTCGGCATGTTCGAGGCCACCGACTACCGCGTGCAGCGGTTCGAGCTGTGCCGGGGCGACCGGCTCTTCGTGGTCAGCGACGGCGTCGTCGACGCCACGGGGCAGGACGTCCGGTACGGCGAGACCGCGCTGGACCGGTTCCTGCGCCGGACCGGGCCGATGGAGCCGCTGGACGCGGTGCGCTCGCTGATCGGCGACCTGCGCGCGTTCGTCGCCGGTGACCTGATCGACGACGCGGTCGTGGTGTGCCTGGACTGGACCGGTCCGCGAGACTGACCCGCCGAGGGCGGTCAGTACGCCCCGCGGCTGTTGACCACGGCGCCGAAGGTCTTCCAGAGGATCGTCAGGTCGGCCGCGAGCGACCAGTTCTCCACGTAGTAGAGGTCGAGCCGGATGCCGTCCTCCCAGCTGAGGTCGGACCGGCCGCTGACCTGCCAGAGCCCCGTCATGCCGGGCTTGACCAGCAGCCGGCGGGCGACGTCCCCGTCGTAGCGGGCCACCTCGGAGGGCAGCGGAGGCCGGGGGCCGACCAGGCTCATCTGCCCGAACAGGACGTTGACCAGTTGCGGCAGCTCGTCCAGCGACCACTTGCGCAGCAGCCGGCCGATCCGGGTCACCCGCGGGTCGTCGCGCATCTTGAACATCAGGCCGTCGGTCTCGTTGCGGGAGGTCAACTCCGCCAGCAGGGCATCGGCGTTCACCACCATGGTGCGGAACTTGTAGACGCCGAACTCCCGGCCGCCCTGCCCGACGCGGGTCTGGCGGAACAGCACCGGTCCCCGGCTGTCGAGCTTGACCGCCAGCGCGATGACGGCCAGCAGCGGCAGCAGCAGTGTCAGGGCCAGTGAGGAGGCCGCCCGGTCGACGAAGCCCTTGACCAGCTTGCGGGCGCCGCGGAACTCCGGCGCCTCGACGTGGATCAGCGGCAGGCCGGCGACCGGCCGGGTGTGGATGCGCGGGCCGGCGACGTCGGTCAGCGCCGGCGCCACCACCAGGTCGACACCGGTGCCCTCCAGTTGCCAGCCCAGCCGTCGCAGCCGGGTGGCGGTCAGCTCGCCGGAGGCGGTCACCGCGACCGTGTCCGCGCCGATGGCGGTGGCCGCCTCGGGGATGCCCCGGAACGAGCCGACCACCGGCACGTCGCCCAGCCGCTGGGCGACCGGGGCGAGCAGCGCGTCGGGGATGCACGCGCCGACCACCTGGTAGCCCGCGTACGGCTCGCGGCGCAGGGTGTGCACCAGTTCCAGCACGTGCGCGGTGTCGCCGACCACCAGCACCTTGCGCGACCAACCCGCGCCCCGCGACCGCGCCCGGTGCAGCCGCTTGCGCGCGGCGAACCGGGCCACCTCCAGGCCGACGGCGCCGACCGCGAACGAGATGCCCAGGAAGCCCCGGGAGACGCCAACGTCGGCGATGTAGCCGACGATCGCGATGCCGCCGGCGAGGCGCAAGCTGGCGGCGCTGACCCGCCGGTACTCGTCCGCGCCGTACCCGAGGACCCGGTCGTCGTAGCAGCGCAGCACCCGCAGCGAGATCAGCCAGGCGAGGACCAGCCCGGGGGCCACCACGACGTACGGGATCTTCGAACCGCCCGGGGTGTCGTCGCCGAAGCGGGCCACGTACCCGATGAGCACGGCCACGGTCAGGATGGTCGTGTCCAGCACCACCAGGGAACGGACGTAGGCGCGCTCGTCCGTGCGGGCCGCCTGCCCCGACCACGGGCCGTCCGGCCTCGACGCCGCTCGGGCGGGGGTCAACAGCGTCGCCGAGGTCACCGGCCCTCCCCACTTCGCATGCCGACGGCCCCGGTCGTCGACCGGCCCCGTCGCGGGCCGGCCGCGGAGCACTACGACATCCTGCCCCGACAACTACGGCGACCGATTGCTTGCGACGTATTGCCGTCACTTTCCGACGGATCCGACGGCGGGCAAGGGCCCGCGGTACCAAATCCGGCGGTACGAAGGGGGTCTGCGCGTCCTGCGTCGCTACTCAGGCCGGGGCCTTGCGCAGCGCGACCGCCTTGAGGAAGATGTCGCCGATCATGGTCGGGTCCTCGGTGACGAAGGCGCCGCCGCCGGTCACGTCGGTGATCGACTTCAGCTCGGCCTTGCTGACGTCGCCGCCGATACCGATGATCACGACCTGCACCGGCCGCTCCGGATCCTTGATCTTGTTGAGCTCGGCCAGCAGTTGCTGCTGGGTGATGCCGTCGGCGTCCTCGTTCTTGCCGTCGGTGAAGAGCACGATCGAGTTGACCCGCCCGGGCTCCCAGTTGTCCTGGACCTTCTGGTACGCCGCCAGCATCGTGTCGTAGAGGCCGGTGCTGCCGCTGGAGGACCGGATCGAGCCGAGCGCCTGCTCCAGCTTGCCGCGCTGCCGGGACAGCGGCCCGATGGCGACCAACTCCTGGTGGTCGCGGGCGCCGACCAACTCCGTGGAGAACGTCCAGAGGCCGATGGACCAGGAGTCGTCGAAGAGGTTCAGCCCGCGCCGGGCCGCCTCCACGGTGACCTGCTGCCGGGTCGCGTTGCCAGCGTTGGCAACCTTCTCCTTCATGGAGCCGGAGACGTCGATGACGGCGAGCATCCGGCCGGACTGGGTGGCGATCGACCAGCTGGAGATCGCGCGTTCCACGTTCTGCGGGTCGAGCCCACCGGTCGCCGCGGTGCCGCCGGTCGCCGCGGTGCCGCCGGTCGCCGGCGCGCCGCCGGCCGGGCTGGGTGCACCCTGCGGGACGTCGAAGCCCTCACCCCAGTTGCCGTCCGGCGCCCGCAGCGCCTGGGCCGCCAGCTTGTCGCGGAAGTCGGCGGTGGTGAGCACCTCGTAGAGCATCCGCGCCGCGGACGCCTTGGCCGGCTCGATGCCGGGCAGCACCGCGTACGGGTAGTCGAGCGGCGCGGGCGCCGGCTCCAGGTAGAGCGCCGCCAGCGGCACCGGCGGTTTCCTGCTGTTGTACTGGATCACGTCCTCTTCCGACAGCGCCGCCGCGCCGAGGCTGCTGGCGATCGTCGTCGCGTCCGAGGCGGTGGGAAACCGGGCGAGCAGGTCCGGCCGCAGCGCCGAGCGGTCGGTGGCCAGCGCCCGCAGCGCGGCGACCTTGTCCCGCTCGGCGTCCGGGCCGCCGCTGGCGCTGGCGGCGGTGGTCAGCGAGAGCAGACCGGACAGGCCGGCGGCGTCCCGGGTCGGCTCGACGATGCCGGTGCGCAACGGCTTGTCGCTCTGGACCTGCTGGAGGAGGTGGGTCCAGCTGAACTTCTTCTGGGGCCAGCCCAGCCGCGACGCGACCGGCTGCGGCATCGCCACGACCACGGGGCTGCGGGCGATGGACGCGCCGTTGCCGGGGTCGAAGGCGGTGGCGCCACCGGCTTTGAGCCGCAGCAGCCAGGTGGAGGAGTCGGGCACCCAGACGTCCGGGCTGACCGCCGTGCCACTGGCCTGCCCGACGCCGGCCAGCGTGACACCGTGCTTGGCGGCGACCGTCGCGGCCACGTCGACCGGGTCGGACGCCGAGATGTTCACCGTGACGCAGGTCCCGCTGACCGCGGCCCCGCCCTTGACCCACTCCGTGGCCGCCGCGTTGACGGCGGGGGCGAGTTCGGCGGCGACGGCGACGGAGAGCTCGATCCTGCCGGAGCAGTCCGGTCGCGTCAGCTGCTGGTAGCCGAACCAGCCGCCGGCCGTCACGGCGAGCACGCCGACGGCAGCAGCGGCGGTAGCTGCGTGAACGTTGGTACGCCTGCGGTGGCGGCCTGCTGACACGCTGACCATAGTGCGTACCTGCCGCAACGGCTGCCACAACCGTTCGGACGAAAGTTACGCAGAAGCAACAGTTGATCACCGAATTGTCGACGATGAGTGACCGCCCTGCCTCGACGCGTTGATCCAGGCTGGTCAGGGCAGGACGCAGGTGGGGCTGGGTACCGGCACCGGCTCCCCGACCGGGCCCGGCACACCGGTGGCCGCGTCCACCCGGAAGACCCGGACCATGTCGGCCCGCTCGTCGGCCACGTAGAGGTGCTCCCCCGCCCGGGCGAAGTGCCGCGGCCACTCCCCGCCCGTGTCCACCTCGGCGACCAGCTCCGGCAGCTCGCCGGCCAGGGCGAAGACCGCGACCGTGCCCACCCCGCGGTTGGCCACGTAGAGGAAGCGCCCGTCCGGGCCGACCGCGATCTCCGACGGCTGGACGTGCCCGGGCCGGTCGCTGGCGTCGACCCGGCCCCGCTGGTGCAGCGCCCCCTCGGCGGTCAGCTCGTACGCGGTCACCGACGCGTCCAGCTCCCCCGCCACCCAGCACCGATGGCCGTCGGGGTGCCGGGCCAGGTGCCGGGGGCCGGAGCCGGCGGCCGCCCGCACCCGGGGCGCCCGGGGCACCAGCCGACCGGAGGCGGCGTCCAGGTCGTAGCGGTAGATCGAGTCGGTGCCGAGGTCGACCGCGAGCAGCGCGCCCCGGCCCGGGTCGGGATTGACCATGTGGGCGTGGGCGCGGTCCTGCCGCTCCGGGTCCGGCCCGTGCCCCTCGTGCTCCACCAGGTCGCTGCGCTCGCCGGGCACCCCGTCGCTGTCGAGCGGGAACACGGCCACGCTGCCGCCGCCGTAGTTCGCCACGACGAGGTGGCCGCCGTCCGGGACGACCGCCAGATGGCAGGGCTCCGCGCCCCCGGTGGACCGGGTACCGAGCGGGGTGAGGTCGCCGTCGGGGGCGACCCGGAAGGCGCTGACCTCCCCGTCGGGCAGCTCGTTGACCGCGTACAGCACCGGCAGCCGCGGGTGCCGGGCGAGGAAGGAGGGCGCCGGGGTGACCGCGACGGTGCCGATCGGGGACAGCTCGCCGGAGGCCGGGTCCCGCCGGGCCGCGACGATGCCGGTGCCCCGGCCCCCGCCGTGTGCCGTGTAGCCGCCGATGTGGACGATCGCACCCTGCTCCGTCACCGGTCCCACCCCTCCGCTGGTTCCTCCGTCGATCCAACCAGAGGCTTCCCCCTGTGCCGGCTCCTTAGCCCCGAAAGCCACGCCGAATCGCGGCCGGTCGGCGGACCGGCCGCGGCGACGGGCTCAGGCCGCCGGCACCGGCTCGCCGCGCTGCCGGGCCACGTGCTCGACCAGGGCGATCAGCACCTCCTTGCCGGACTGCCGGTCCCGCGCGTCGCAGAGCACCAGCGGCACGTCGGGGTCGAGGTCCAGCGCCTGGCGTACGGTCTCCAGGCTGAACCGGCGGGCGGCGTCGAAACAGTTCACCCCCACCACGAACGGGATGCCCCGCTGCTCGAAGTAGTCGACCGACGGGAAGCAGTCCGCCAGGCGGCGGGTGTCGGCGAGCACCACCGCACCGAGCGCCCCGAAGGCCAGCTCGTCCCAGAGGAACCAGAAGCGGTCCTGGCCCGGGGTGCCGAACAGGTAGACCTGGAGGTCGTCGTTGATCGTGATCCGGCCGAAGTCCATCGCCACCGTCGTGGTCGACTTCGCCTCGACGCCCGACAGGTCGTCGGTGTCGACCCCGGCCCCGGTCAGGATCTCCTCGGTCTGCAGCGGCCGGACCTCGCTGAGCGCGCTCACCAGCGTCGTCTTGCCGGCGCCGAAGCCCCCGGCGATGAGGATCTTCAGCGCGAGCGGGATCCGGCGAGCGGATCCCGCCTCGTCACAGCGCACGGAGTCCACTGACCACCGCCTTGAGGATGTCGTTGTCGGGCAGGTGGGCGGCGGCCGTCGGCTGGTGTACCGCGACCAGTCCCCGGGCCAGCAGGTCGCCGAGCAGGACGCGGACCACGCCCACCGCGAGGTCCAGCTCGGCCGCCAACTCGGCGACGGGCACCGGCCGGGTGGCCAGGGACACCAGGCGGCGGTGCTCGGGGTGCAGCTCCGGGTGGGCGGCCGGGTCGGCGGCCGGCTCGGCCAGCACGTACGCGACCAGGTCGAATCCGTCCACGGACGACCGCACCCGGCCACCGGTGAGGGTGTAGGGACGCACGACGGGTCCGGCGTCGTCGTCGAGCCACTCGTGCTGCGGCCCGGGGGACTCAGCCCGCATCGGCGGCCCCCGCCGTCGACCGGGTCGGAGCGCTCAGGTACTCCCCCACCCGGGTGACCAGCATCGCCATCTCGTACGCCACCAGGCCGATGTCCGCGTCCGCGTCGCTGACCACCGCCAGGCAGGCCCCCTGCCCGGCGGCGGTGACGAAGAGGTACGCCGACTCCATCTCCACCACGGTCTGCCGGACCGCCCCGCCGGCCACCTGCCGGCTCGCGCCCCGGGCGAGGCTGGAGAAGCCGGACGCCAGCGCGCACAGGTGCTCGGCGTCGGCACGCTCCAGATTGGTGGAGGAGCCGAGCAGCAGCCCGTCGGCTGACAGCGCCACGGCCTGGCGGGCGGGCGGCACCCGTTCCACCAGGTCGTCGAGCAACCAGTCGAGATCGGCGCTCTGCCTCGTCGGATGCAGCATCAGGCGTCCCTCTCAGTCGCGGTCAGGGAGTCCGGCTCCGCCGGCGGCTCGGCCGGCGCCGGGTTCGGAGTCGGCGGCGGGTTCGGGTTCGGGTTCGGCGCCGGGTTCGGGGTCGGCGTCATGGTCGGTGCCGGCCCCGAGGTCGGCGGCGGGGCCGGTGCCGGGGTCGACGGGGTCGGGGGCGGGTCCACGGCCTGCCCCGGCGGGTCGCCGCCGGACGCCGGGACACCACGGGCCACGGCCCCGTCCGGCGTCGCGCCGCCGGCCGCGGCGCGGCCGCGGGCGGTACCCGCCTGCAGGGCGGACATCGCGCGCCGCGCCTCCTCCGGGGTACGGGGGGTCGGGCTCTCGATCACCGCCGGTCGCGGCGTCGGGCCGTCGACGGCCGGGTGCCGGGCCGCCGCGGGGTGCCCGACCGCCGGACGGGCCCCGGGGGCGTCCGGCGTGGGCCGCCGCTGCCGGGCCGCCGGCCCGCGACGCCGCACCCGACGCGGCAGCCCGTCGATCTCGCCGGCGCTCTCGGCGGGGCCGGGGCCTCCGGACACGCGGTCGGCGAGGGCCGGACTTCCAAACCCCCGATCGGCGGGGGCCGGGCCTTCGGACACCGCGTCGGCGAGGGCCCCGTGTCCGGGCGCGGCGGCGGCCCGGGCGGGGCCGGCGGAGGCCGGGCCTCCGTCGGCGGACGCGGCCGGGGCCGCCGCGCGACCGGGCTGGTTCGGCGCGGCGGAGGCGGTGGCTCCGGAGGGCGGGGCGGTGGAGGGTGGGGCGGTGGAGGACGGCGCCGCGCCGGATCCGGCGACTCGGGTCGATCGGGGCCGGGGCAGCGTGCCCAGCCGGCTCGCCCGGGCCAGCCGCCGCTCCTCCGGCGTGGCCCCGGGCGGGCGCTCCGGCGGGGCGACGCCCGCGGGCAACAGGGACGGCTCGTCGGTGACCAGGTCGGCGGGGATGAGCACGACGGCGGTCAACCCGCCGCCGCCGGACGGGCGCAGCCGCACCCGGACCCCGTGCCGGGCCGCCAGCCGGGCCACCACGAAGTGGCCGAGCCGGGCCGTCTCGGCGGGCTCGAAGGCGGGGGACCGGGCCAGCCGCCGGTTCGCGTCCTCCAGTGCGGCGGCGGTCATGCCCAGGCCGCGGTCGGTGACCTCCAGGGCGTAGCCGTTCGCCACGTGCTGCCCGGAGACCTCCACCCGGGTGTGCGGCGGGGAGAACGCCGTGGCGTTCTCGATCAGCTCGGCGAGCAGGTGGATCACGTCGCCGACGGCCCGCCCCAGCGTGCCGCCGGGCTGCACGGTGGCGATGTCGACGCGGTCGTACGACTCCACCTCGGAGATGGCGCCCCGGATCAGGTCGACCATCGCGACCGGGTTGCGCCAGCCCCGCCCCGGGGCGGCGCCGGCCAGGATGACCAGGTCCTCCGCGTGCCGCCGCAGCCGGGTGGCGAGGTGGTCGACGCGGAACAGCTCGGCCAGCTCGTCCGGGTCCTCGGTGTGCCGCTCCATCCGGTCGAGCAGGGCGAGCTGCCGGTGCACCAGCCCCTGGCTGCGGCGGGCGATGTTGAGGAACACCTCGTTGAGCCCCCGGCGCAGGGTGACCTCGTCGATGGCCGAGCGGACCGCCGTCCGCTGCACCTCGGTGAAGGCCCGCGCCACCTGGCCGATCTCGTCGTCGCCGTACTCCAGCGAGGGCGCCTCCCGGGCGACGTCGACCTGCTCGCCCCGGCGCAGGCGGGCCACCACGTCGGGCAGCCGGCGTTCGGCCATGTCCAGCGCGGCCGTGCGTACGCCGGTGAGCCGCTGCGCGAGGGAACGACCGACCCGCAGCGCCACCAGGACCGAGACCACGACGGCGGCCAGGCCGAGCACCCCGGCGGCGGCGAGCCGGACCAGGATGCCGACGGCCGTCGGCACCGACCGGTCGGCGAGCCCGTCGGCCTGGGCCAGCTCGAACTCGCGCAGCGCCTGCTGCACGGCCTCGTAGCTGGCCCGCCACTGCGCCGGGTCCACCGCCGGCCGAATCGACGACCGGGCGCCGACCAGGGCGTCCTGCATCGCCCGCAGCCGGCCGAAGGCCTCCCCCTCGGTCAGCCGCTGGAACGCGGCGCGCTCCGCGTCGGGCAGGTCCGCGACCGCCGTCTCGGCGAGAAACCGCTGGTTGGCGACGGCCTGCACGACCTGGGTGTGCTCGCCCGCGGCGAACTGGCCGGCGGTGAACGCTCCGGCCAGCAGGGCGTCGGTCTGGCCGAGCAGCTCCCGGGAGCGGCCGAGCGTGGTGACGGCGAGCGCCTGGCGGTTCAGGTCCCGGTCGGGCAGGTTCGCCATGGCCGAGAACGCCTGGAAGGCCGAGGAGATCATCCCGCTGTAGAGCCCGACCGCGCCGGCCCGGTCGACCTCGCGCCGGTCGATGAACCCCCGCCCGGCGGGCAGCGCGTCCAGCGCGCTGACGAGGCGGTCGACCCGGATGTCGAGGTGGTCGTCGGCGGCGTCGCGCAGCTCCTCCCCGCCGACCCGGCGGCGCAGCTCGGCGACCGCGCGGTCGGTCCGCTGGCGCTGCTCGGCGAGCCCGGGCGCGACGCCCCCGCCGGCCAGTTGCACGACCGAGAGCCGACGCTCCCGTTGCAGCTCGGCCACCACCGTCTCGCCGGGGCGGCCGAGGTCGTAGAGGAGGGTCCGGGCGGCGAGCAGGTCGAGGGCCGGTCCGAAGGTCAGCGTCGTGGCGAAGATCCAGAGCGCCAGCAGCGCGGTCACCGGGACGACGACCAGCGCGGTCAGCTTGGAGCGGATCGGCCAGTCGCGGGTGTTCAATCAGACCTCGCCCGGAAGGTGTGGCTGCGGGGGCGCCGGCGCCGGCCGGGCAGCGTCCGGGTCGGACGGTCGCGGCCCACGGTGCCGGCCCGTCCGGCGGACGCCTTGGGCAGGATACGTAAATCCCGCCCGCCGCACTACCGTCCGTCGCGTCAGGCCTACCGGACGGATGTCCACAGCGGACGAACGCCCCGCCGGGGCCGGCGGGGCGTTCGGTGGGTGGTGCGGGTCAGGCGCTGGCGGAGATGCCGAGACCCTCGGCGACCCGGCGGCCGTAGTCCTCGTCGCACTGGCTGAAGTGCCAGACCATCTTCTCCTGGATGTCCTTGTCACACCGCGCCAGCAGGGTGGTCAGGTTGAGGATCAGATCGTCCCGCTCCCAGCCGGCCATCTCGCGGTAGCGGCGGCCCGCCTGGGAGTAGTTGTTCTGCCGCTCGATCGGGGCCTTCATGACCTGACCCGAGACGAACGGGCGGTACTCCCGGTAGGACTCGTCGGCCTCCCGGAGCCCGGCGACCGAGGACGGCTCGAAGTTGATGTGCGGGTTGCCGCCCCGGTTGTCCACCCCGTACGACATCTGGCCGCCGCCCTGGTTGGTGCTGACGACCACGTCCTCCCGCGGCCGGTTGACCGGCAACTGGAGGTAGTTCGGGCCGACCCGGTAACGCTGGGTGTCCGAGTAGGAGAACGTGCGGCCGACCAGCATCTTGTCGTCGGAGAAGTCGATCCCGTCGACCAGCACGCCGGTGCCGAAGGCGATCTGCTCGTTCTCGTTGTGGTGGTCGGTGATGTTGCTGTTGAGCGTCATCATGCCGACCGGCAGGTAGGGGAAGTCCTCCGCCGGCCAGATCTTGGTGTCGTCGAGCGGGTCGAAGTCCAGCTCCGGGTGCTCGTCGTCGCTCATGATCTGGACGTTGAGCTCCCACTTCGGGTACTCGCCACGCTCGATCGCCTCGTAGAGGTCCTTCGACGCGTGGCCCAGGTCGGTGGCCTGGATGGCGTCCGCCTCGGCCTGGGTGAGGTTGTGCTCGCCCTGCTGCGACAGCCAGTGGAACTTGACCAGCACGCCCTCGCCCTCGGCGTTGACCAGGCGGTACGTGTTCACCCCGGAGCCGCGCATGGTCCGGTAGTTCTTCGGGATGCCGTACGGGGAGAAGAGCCAGGTCAGCATGTGCATCGACTCGGGGGTGTTCGACATGAAGTCGAAGATCTGGTTCGGCTCCTGGCGGAAGGTCACCGGGTCCGGCTTCAGCGCGTGGATCACGTCGGGGAACTTGATCGCGTCGCGGATGAAGAAGACCTGGAGGTTGTTGCCCACCATGTCCCAGTTGCCGTCCTCGGTGCGGAACTTCACCGCGAAGCCGCGCGGGTCGCGGGCCGCCTCGGAGGAGTCCCGGCCGCCGATCACGGTGGAGAAGCGGATCGTGACCGGAGTCTTCTTGCCCCTGGTCTGGAACAGCTTGGCTCTCGTGAAGGTGGACGCCGGCACAGCCTGATCACCGGTTCCGATCGTCCCGTACGCCTCGAACTCGCCGTGCGCGACGAAGCCGCGCGCGTGCACCACCCGCTCCGGGATGCGTTCCCGGTCGAAGTGGCTGATCTTCTCGAGGAAGTGGTAGTTCTCCAGCGTCGCCGGGCCACGCGAACCGACCGTCCGCTGCTGCTGGTTGTTGTGCACGGGGTGACCCTGGCGGGTGGTGAGGATCGGCTTGCTGGCCTGCGGGTCGCTCATGGCGCTCCTCCTGATCGGTGTGACGGCTGGCGTCACCGGTGGTGCTGTGGCACGTGGGGCACGGGACCCGAAGCCCGGCGGCCCCGGAGGCGTTTCGACGTCGGTCTCGACCGGCATCACCCACCCAACCGCCTTTTCTGGAATGAGTCAAGTTTTCATGGGCGATCACCGTGTGTGACTCGTCATGGCGGCACGGGGAGGGCCACCGGGTCGGGTTCGTCAGGAAAGTGCCGCGGAACGGGATTGGCGATCACGGAGCGGAGGGAATACCACTGGCCGAAGGAGGAGCCATGTCGCCCACGCAGGTAATCGTCATAGTTCTCGTCGTGCTGGTGATCGCGGCGCTGGCCGTGGCCGCCCGGTCGTACGCCCGCCGCCAGGCACTTCGGTCGCGGTTCGGCCCCGAGTACGACCGCGCCGTCGCCGAACAGGACAGCCGTACCGCCGCCGAGCGGGAGCTGCGCCAGCGGGAGCGCCGCCACGCCGAACTCGCCCTCACCCCCCTCGCCCCCGAGTCCCGCGCCCGGTACGCCGCCGCCTGGGAGGAGATCCAGGTCCGCTTCGTGGACTCCCCGGCGGAGACCGTGGGCGACGCGGACGAACTGGTCACCCGGCTCATCGCCGAACGCGGCTACCCGACCGGCGACTTCTCCGACCAGATCGCCCACCTCTCGGTGGAACACGCCCGGACGCTGGGCCACTACCGCGACGCCCACGAGATCCACCTGCGCAACTCGCGCGGCGAGGCCAGCACCGAGGAGCTCCGGCAGGCCGTGGTCCACTACCGCGCCCTCTTCGCCGACCTGCTCGGCGAGGAGCCGGTGGGGCACCGGCCGCCCGAGCAGCGCAGTCCGGACAGCCAGCACGACGTCACGAGCCGCTGAGGAGACCGCGATGCGACAGGAAGAGCAGCGGGTGGGCAACGAACACCCCGAGGCCGTCCGCTCCGCGCCGGTGCCGGTGCCGCCGCCGGGCGACCGGGCCGGCCGGTCCGAGGTGCCCGAGGACGCCCTCGACGACCGGGGCACGTTCGACGATCCGGCGGTCGCCGGCGAGCGCGCCCCGCGCCGTGGGACGGCCGACGACGAGCGGCCCGGCGAGCGGGACGCCGACGCGGGACGGTCCCGCGACCGGGGTGCCGGCGCGGCGCGCTCCGGCGGCCGGGACGCCGACGGCGGGCGGCCGGAGTTCCACGAGCCGGCTCCGCTGCCGACCGCCTTCGGCGCCACCACCGTCGGCGACGCGGTGGCAGCGTCCGCCCTGGCCAGCCCCCGTCCCGAGGACGAGGTCGACCCGCGTACGGAGTCGACCGCGCGGCCGGGCGACGGGGCCGTGGACGGCGCCCGGGAGGAACGCCGGGCCGACCCGACCGCCGAGTTCCGCGGTGCCGGTGAGCGCGGCGAGGGCCGGCCCGACGAGCGCGGCGGGTCACGGGGCGGCACAGCCGTGCTGCCACAGGACGCCACCGACGGCGGCCCCGAGCGCCGGACCGGCCTGACCGGCTCGACGGGCGCCCCGGGGACCGCCGCAGCCGGCGGGCCCGGGTACGGCAGCGCCACCCCCGCCATGGTCGACCCCGACGCCGAGTACGCGTCGGCCGGGCGCACGGGCGGCGCCGCCCCCGGCTCGCTGGAGTCCGCCGGGACGTCCCGGCCGGCGGGGTCGACCGTCGCCGCCGAGCCGGCCACGCTCTTCGACCCCGCGGCGGCGCAGGGTTTCCGGGACCGCTGGCGGGACGTCCAACTGCGGTTCGTGGACGACCCGCGCGCGGCCGCCGGGGAGGCGCAGTCGCTGGTCGACGAGGCCATCCAGGCGCTGGCCTCGGCGCTGTCCGCGCAGAAGAACAAGCTGGGCGGCTGGCAGGAGGCCGGCTCGGCCGACACCGAGCAGTTGCGGATGGCGGTCCGCCACTACCGCGACTTCCTCGACCGCGTGCTCGGACGCTGACCGTTCCCACGGGCGCCCCGGGCCGGACCGGCCCGGGGCGCCCGCCGGTGCGCTCGTGCCGACCTCGACATCGTCTTCCCGGCCGAGCCGCCGGAGACCCCTGACGAGACGCGCTGAACCGCCCGGTCGCATCCGGGCATGGGCGCCGCCAGTCGGGGTACGCCAAAAGGATCAGGAAACCACCTGGCGGCAGGAGGGCAGCGACATGACGGATCGTGACCGTGACCGACCGTTGGAAGAGAGCCCCGAGGTGGCGGCGGCGGTCGAGGACGACACCGGCATCCCCCAGCTGATGACCGGCGGCGGCGCCGATCGGGACAATCCGTCGTTCACGGAGCCCGGTGACCGGCCGCGGGGCGGCGCGCCCACCGAAGAGCTGATCGGGGACCCGTACGCCGCCGGCACCGGGGCCACCGGCACCGGCACGGGGGCGGCGCCGGACAACATCCGCACCGGCGCGGAGCAGCCCTGGGAGCCGGAGGACCTGGTGGCGGCCCGGGGCCAGGACCTGACGCCGGAGAACATCGAGCGGGCCCGCCGGGACCTGGCCGAGCTGGGCCGGGCGGCCATCGAGAAGACGGTCCCCTGACCGCCGTACGCGAGCGGCCCCGGCCCGACCGTCGAGCGGTCGGGCCCGGGGGCCCGCCGCCGGGGCGCCTCACCGACTCTCAGCGGCCGGTGGGCGCCGGTGTCGGAAGAGCGGCGGGTACGCGTTCCGCGTCCACTGTGTGGAACTGAGCGGGGAACCAGGTTCCCTGGATCGGGCTTCCGGCAGACCCCACTGTGGTTGTTGCCGTCGCGGGCGTTTGCCGATGCGGGTCGGTCCGCACATCCGGTCGAAGCCCTTGTGGGCCCGCCGGTCCACCCGGCCGCCGTCATCGGGGGTCCACACTGGTCGTAACGTTTGGGCCGCCACTCAAGGCGCCGTCGAAGCCGATGCTCCACCGTGGCCCGGCGTCCACCGACCCCGTCCCGGGGCTCGGTCTGCGCGCTCACGCCCCGACCGGACCGCGTCCAGCGGACCGGCCGGCCCGGCCAGCCCTGCTGCACCCGCTGGTTGCCGTCGGGGAAGGCGGAACCCAGCATCCCAGCCGTCGAAAGCGTCACCGACGGTCCTGATGTCGACGTGGCGGTGAACCCGCCCGGCCAGCCGCTGGTCGCGTACGACCCGTCGCTGACCCCCGTGGTGCGGCTCCTGGAGACTCGCGTCCGGGAGAGGTGTCGCCCCACTACGGGAGCGCTTCCATTCCGGTGTCTCGATGCGGCGGCGGGCCTGCGAGGCGGGCAGGGCCGGCGGGAGCGCCCGGACGGGACGATCCCCGCCGAGGGGCCCCGACCGGCACGCCGCGATCATCCCGGCACCGCCGGGCGGGAACGGCACGGGAAGCTGCCATAGGCCGCCAAACCGGGCTTATCACTCCTACCGCCCTCATACCCGATATAGGCCAAAACACGAATCTTTCCCTGCATAACTCGTGAAACGGTCTAACGTCGTCCGTAGCTCGGTTGCCACCGAGCCCAGGACAACAGGGATGGAGTGACGCAGGTCATGGCAAACAAGATGCTCGGGAAGGTCGTTGCTGGCGCTGCCCTCGGCGGTGCCTCCCTGCTCGTGTTCACGCCGGGGATCGCGTTCGCCGACGGCCACCACGACGCCGAGGGCAAGGTCTTCGCCAAGCCCCACGTCGTCAAGGCGGGCGACTCGGTCAAGCTGCTCGAGGTCTGCTCGGAGCGCCAGGAGCACGCCTACGTGTGGTCCAAGGTCACCGGCAAGGTCAAGCTCAAGCCGGCCGAGCACCGCGGCGACTGGCGCGGGGAGGAGGGGTCCGGCGAGCGCGACAAGGGCAAGGACCACGACGGCAAGGACCACGACAAGGGCAAGGACCACGACGGCAAGGACCACGACAAGGGCAAGGACCACGACGGCAAGGACCACGACAAGGGCAAGGACCACGACGGCAAGGA
>NZ_JBIAZP010000013.1:0-33431 GCF_042899165.1 Micromonospora sp. NPDC000121 | reverse complement strand
GACGAGACCGCCAAGCCGCAGCCGCCGGCCTACGGCCAGGGCGGCGGAGCCTCCGACTCCGCCGGCGACGAGGGCAAGAACGACTGGAAGGGCTACGAGCACGGCCAGGACGCCGAGGGCGACCGCGGCCACGAGGACCGCAAGGACCACGACGCGTACGGCTCGGACAGCCGCGGCGACAACGGCCACGAGGACCGCAAGGACCACGACGCCTACGGCTCGGACAGCCGCGGCGACAACGGCCACGAGGACCGCAAGGACCACGACGCGCACGGCTCGGACAAGGGCGACTGGAAGAAGGACCACGAGAACGGCAAGGACAAGGACCGCTGGGAGCACAAGCGTGACTTCGTCTACTACGGCGAGGCCGAGGTCTCCGAGGACGCCAAGCCGGGCCGCTACAAGCTCAAGGGCTCGTGCGGCGAGGGTGAGCTCGTCGTCCTGCCGCGCGGCGGGGTCGACGGCGGCGACGGCGGTGCCGGCGCCGGGACCGACCGGGGCCTGGCCGCCGGTGGGGCCAGCCTGCTCGGCGCGGCCGCCCTGGGCGGCCTGGTGCTGATGCGTCGTCGTCGGACCGATGAGTCCCTGGTCTGACATGACGGCGAGGTGGGCCGGCGGCCGTCACGGGAAACCGTGGCGCGCCGCCGGCGCGGCCGTCGTCGTCCTGCTCGCCATGGTGGGCGCCGGCATGGTCGGCGCGTCACTCAGGACCGCGCCCGCCCCCCGCCCGCCGCAGCCCCTGGCGCAGGCCGCACCGGCCACCTCCGGGGCGGCGGTGGCCGACGACGTGGACCCGGACGTCGCCGACGGGGCCGCCACGGGGCTGGCCCGTTCCACTCCCACCACGATCAGCATCCCCCGGATCGGGGTCGACGCCTCGATCATGTCTCTGGGCACCAACCCGGACGGCACCGTCCAGGTGCCCCCGCTGGAGCAGGCGCAGCTCGCCGGCTGGTACGAGCCGGGGCCCAGCCCGGGGGAGGTCGGCAACGCGGTCATCGTCGGGCACGTCGACTCGGCGGCGATCGGGCCGGCGGTCTTCTTCTCCCTGGGCGCCCTGCAACCCGGTGACACGATCACCGTCACCCGCGAGGACGGGCAGCGGGTCACCTTCACGGTCGAGTCGGTGAAGGCGTACCCGAAGACCGAGTTCCCGACCGAGCAGGTCTACGGCCCCAGCGACCGGCCCGGCCTCCGGGTGGTCACCTGCGGCGGCGTCTTCGACCAGGCGGCCGGCAGCTACCCGGACAACGTGGTCGTCTTCGCCTCCATGCCCACCTGACCCACGGCCCGACGGCCGGCACCCGGTCCGGCCGGGTGGGCACGGCCCCGGCCGGGCGGTGCCGGCAGAGAGGCCACGGGTCTCGCGGCGGCGAGGCGTGACACGCCCCGGGTAGCCGGCAACGCGGTCCGGCCGGTCGGGAAACCGACCGGCCGGACCGCGCGGCGTGTCCGGCGTCAGGCGGCGGCGGAGGTCCGCACCAGGGTGCGGATCTGGCGCAGCAGCACCGACAGGGCGGCGAGGTCCGCCCGGGACTCGTCGAACTCCCCCATCGCCCGCTCGGCCCGGTGGATCGACGTGGCGTTCGACTGCTCCCATTCCTGCACCCGCTCCTGCGGCGACAGGGTGCCGGGGGTGGAGTCGAGCACCTCGGCGGTCAGCGCGGCGAGCGCGGCGTACAGGTCGTAGCGCAGCGCCATCCGGGCCAGCGTCTGCCAACGGTCCTCCCGCGGCAGCAGGGAGATCTTCGACAGCAGCGAGTCGACCCGGAAGCGGTCGGAGAGCACGAAGTAGACCGAGGCCACCTCGCCGACGTCGCGCCCGCTGCTCGCCGCCGTCTCGACCACGTCGAGCAGGCCGAAGCTGTACATCAGCCGGGTCGTCTGCTCGGCCAGGTCGCGCGGCAGCCCCCGCTCGGTCAGCGAGTCGATGTGGGCCGCCAGCGACTCCCGCTCGCTGCCGTAGAAGCGCTCCTCCAGGTCGGGCAGGAGCCGGGCCACGCCGTCGCGCAACCGGGCGATCTCCGCCGGGACGTCGATCGGCGAGCGACGGTTGGTGACCAGCCACCGCACCGCCCGGTCCAGCAGCCGCCGGGTGTCCAGGTAGACGCTCGTCTGCAACTCCGGGTCGACCTTGTTGTCCAGGGCCTCCACGGCGTCCCACAGCTCGCGCAGCCCGAAGACCTCGCGGACCACCACGTACGCCCGGATCACGTCCGCCGCGGAGGCGGCCGTCTCCTCGACCACCCGGAAGACGAACGTGATGCCGCCCCGGTTGATCGCCTCGTTGACCAGGACGGTGGTCACGATGTCCCGGCGCAGCCGGTGCCGGCCCATCCGGTCGGCGAACCGCTCGCGCATCGGCGTCGGGAAGTAGTTGACCAGGACGTCGGTCGTCCACTCCTCGTCCGCGAGCCCCTCGGCCAGGATCTCCGTCTCCAGGACGATCTTCACGTACGCCAGCAGCACCGCGAACTCCGGCGCGGTCAGCCCGGACTCGGTCCGCACCGCCAGCTCGTCGTCCGGCGGCAGCGCCTCCAGGGCCCGGTCCAGCGCTCCGGACCGCTCCAGCTCGGTGATCATCCGCCGGTGCACCGGCAGCAGCGAGGCGGCCTGCGCCTGCGCGTTGTTGATCGCCCGGGCCTGGTCGTAGTTGTCCCGCAGCACCAGCTCGGCGACCTCGTCGGTCATCTCGGCGAGCAGCTCGTCCCGCTCGGGAAGAGTCAGCGCGCCGTCGGCGACCGCCGTGTTCAGCAGGATCTTGATGTTCACCTCGTGGTCGGAGCAGTCCACCCCGGCCGCGTTGTCGATGAAGTCCGTGTAGATCCGGCCGCCGGTCTGGGCGTACTCGATCCGGCCGAGCTGGGTCCAGCCCAGGTTGCCGCCCTCGCCGGCCACCCGGCAGCGCAGGTTCCTGCCGTCCACCCGGATCGCGTCGTTGGACTTGTCGCCCACCTCCGCGTTGGTCTGGCTGGAGGCCTTCACGTACGTGCCGATGCCGCCGTTCCAGAACAGGTCGACCGGCGCGGTCAGGATCGCCTTCATCAGCTCCTGCGGCGAGAGCTGCTCCACGTCGGCGTCCAGGCCGAGCCGCTCGCGGACCTGCGGCGAGATCGGCACCGACTTGGCGGTACGCGGGTACACGCCGCCGCCGGCCGAGATCAGTTCCCGGTCGTAGTCCTCCCACGACGAGCGGGGCAGCTCGAACAGCCGCTTGCGCTCCGCGTACGAGGTGGCGGCGTCCGGATCCGGGTCGAGGAAGATGTGCCGGTGGTCGAACGCGGCCACCAGCCGGATGTGCTCCGACAGCAGCATCCCGTTGCCGAACACGTCGCCGGACATGTCGCCCACGCCCACCACGGTGAAGTCCTGGGTCTGGGTGTCGTGACCCATCTCGCGGAAGTGCCGCTTCACCGACTCCCAGGCGCCCCGGGCGGTGATGCCCATCTTCTTGTGGTCGTACCCGGCGGAGCCGCCCGAGGCGAACGCGTCGCCGAGCCAGAAGTTGTGCGCCGTGGAGATCTCGTTGGCGATGTCCGAGAACGTGGCCGTGCCCTTGTCCGCCGCGACCACCATGTACGGGTCGTCGCCGTCGTGCCGGACCACGTCCTCCGGCGGCACGATCTGGCCGCTGACGATGTTGTCCGTGACGTCCAGCAGCGCCGAGACGAACTCCTTGTAGCAGACGACCGCCTCGTCCCGGTCCCCCGGCTTCTGCTTGAGCACGAAGCCGCCCTTCGCGCCGACCGGCACGATCACGGCGTTCTTCACCATCTGCGCCTTGACCAGGCCGAGCACCTCGGTGCGGAAGTCCTCCCGGCGGTCGGACCAGCGCAGCCCGCCCCGGGCCACCGGCCCGAACCGCAGGTGCACGCCCTCGAAGCGCGGCGAGTACACGAAGACCTCGAACTTCGGCCGGGGCGCCGGCAGGTCCGGGATCGCCTGCGGGTCCAGCTTGAACGCCACGTACGACTTCGGCCGCCCGTCCTCGCGCTTCTGGTAGAAGCTCGTGCGCAGGGTGGCCTGGATCAGCGTCAGGTAGGCGCGCAGGATCCGGTCCTGGTCGAGGCTGGCGACGTCGTCCAGCGCGCCCCGGATCTCCGCGACCAGCTTCTCGCTGCGCTGCTCCCGCTCCTCGTGCCCCGCCGCGCCCGGCGCGAACCGGACCTCGAAGAGCTCCACCAGCAGCGTGACGATCCTCGGGTACGCGATGAAGGTCGACTCCATGTACTCCTGCGAGAAGACCGCGCCGGTCTGGCGCAGGTACTTCGCGTACGCCCGCAGCACCACCACCTGCCGCCAGGTGAGGCCGCCACGCAGCACCAGCTCGTTGAAGCCGTCGACCTCGGCCTCGCCCCGCCACGCCGCCGCGAAGGCGTTCTCCACGTGCGGGCGCACCTCGGCCAGCTCCTGGTGCCCCTCTGGCAGCCGCAGCCCGAAGTCGTAGAGGTAGACGCGACCGTCGACCCGGTCCACCTCGTACGGGTGCTCGTCGACCACCCGGACGCCGAGGGAGTGCAGCACCGGCAGCACGGCGGAGAGCATCATCGGCTCGCCGTACCGGTAGACCTTGAAGCGGACGTCCATCGCCTCGTCGACGTCCGGGCCCCGCCCGCCGGCCCGCGGCGCGAGCTGCTTGCGGAACAGGTGCATCTCCAGCTGGCCGGGCTCCTCCAGCAGCTCCAGCTTGGCCAGGTCCTTCATCGCCTCGTACGGCGTGTGGCCGTCCTTGTAGCCCTCGGGGAAGGCGTCGGCGTACCGGCTGAACAGGTGCTTGGCCTGCTCGTCGCCGAGCTTGCGCTCCAGCACCAGCCGGTAGTCGTCGTCCCACAGCCGGGTCGCGTCGGCCAGCTCCTCGGCGAGCAGGTCGGCGTCGATGTCGCTCGGGGGCTTGGTCGGGTCGGTCCGGACGATGAAGTGCACCCGGGCGAGCATCGACTCGGTGACCCGGGTCGTGTAGTCGACCCCGACGCCGTGCAGCTCGCGGAGCAGGATGTCCTGCATGCGCAGCCGGTTCTGCGTGGTGAACCGGTCCCGGGGCAGGTAGATCAGGCAGGAGATGAACCGCCCGTAGGCGTCCCGCCGCAGGAACACCCGCAGCTGCCGGCGACCGGCCATCCGCAGCACGCCGATCACCGCGTGGTAGAGGTCGTCGGTCTTGATCTGGAACAGCTCGTCGCGCGGGTAGGTCTCCAGGATCTGCAGCAGGTCCTTGCCGGAGTGGCTGCGCTGGCTCAGGCCGGAGCGGTCCAGCACCTCGGCCACCTTGCGGCGGACCACCGGCAGCTCACGCACGCTGGTGCGGTACGCGGCCGTGGAGAACAGGCCCAGGAAACGCCGCTCGCCGACCACCTCGCCGGCCTCGTTGAAGATCTTGAAGCCGATGTAGTCGAGGTACGCGGAGCGGTGCACGGTCGCCCGCGAGTTCGCCTTGGTGATGATCAGCAGGCGCTTCTCGGTGACCTTCTCGTGCGCCTCCGGCGTCATCGACGACAGCGGCCGGGCCTCCGGGGAATCCTGGCGCAGGATGCCCAGCCCGGTGCCGAGCACGGCCTCCAGCGCCTGGCCCCCGTCGTCGGTGTCGGCCAGGCGGTACTCCCGGTAGCCGAGGAACGTGAAGTGGTCGTGGGCGAGCCAGCGGAGCAGCTCCACCGAGTCGGTGATGTCCTTCTCCGGCACCGGCGGCCGGTTGTCCGACGTCCGCGCGGCGGCCAGCTCGTCGGCGAGGGCGAGGGCCCGCTGGCGCATCTTCGGCCAGTCCTCGACCGCCTCCCGCACGTCGGTCAGCACCCGCTGGAGCTCGCGGCGCAGCTTCTCCCGTTCTTCGGCGTCGCGGACCGGGTCGACCTCGATGTGCATCCAGCTCTCGACCAGGTCGCCGGCGATCGCGTCGTCGGGCTCGACGTCGGCGGAGACCTCGACCAGCCGGCCCAGCGGCTCGCGCCGCACCACGACCAGCGGGTGCACCAGCAGGTGCACGTCCAGGTGGTGCGCGTTGAGCAGGGCGGTCACCGAGTCGACCAGGAAGGGCATGTCGTCGGTGACGATCTCGATGACGGTGTGGTGCTGGTCGGCGTCGGGCTCGTGGATGCGGAGCTTCAACTCGCCCGGCACCCGCTGCTGGGCCAGGTCCCGGTGCGCGCGGGCCGCGTCGAGCATCTCCTCGGCGGTGAAGCCGATCAGTTCCTCGTCCGGCGCGAACCGCCAGAAGCGGCTGACCAGGGTCGCCACGTCGTGGTCGTCGCCGGCCAGCGCCACGGCCTGGGCCACCAGGCGCTCCGCGTTGGGTACCGGCTCGTCGAGTTCGGTGTCCTCCACGTCGTCGGCCAGCGCCTCGGCGGGCCGGCCCAGATCGTAGATTGTGTCGATACTCGTACCGGTCATCCCGGTCACCCCTGTGTCGAGCCGGCCGAAGCCGTCCCCGTCGGTTGCCGAATCGAAGCTGTCATCCCGGCTGGTGTCATCCTGCCGGAGGTCGGGTCCCGGTTTGATCGCCGGACGCCGGTCCATCGGTGCCACTCCCCTCGACCCACCGCGTTGTGGGTCACTCTGCCGCCCAGCCTAGGCCTGCCGTTCCGCGCCTTCGTCGGCGGACCACGGTGCGGACATCCGGTCCCGGACTTTGTCCTTTCACCCGTTGCGGATACGAGGTTGGCCGGTCGGGGAGTACCCCACCGCTGGATGTTCATCACCCCGGCGCAGGCCCGTCTTTGCGCACGTCGCCCCCGCCTGGGGACGATACGGACGGCCCGGCCGTACTAGCGTGACGGCAGTTCCGAGATCGGAGGATCTGCGCCATGCACCTCTCGTACCCCAGCCGTCACCCTCGCAACCGGCTCCGCCGGCCGCTCGCGCTGCTCGCCGCGACCGCGCTGGCGGCCGGCGCGCTCAGCGCGTGCTCGGACGGCGACGGGCCGGAGCGCAGCGTCGACGCGTTCCTGGCCGGCTGGCGTTCCGGCGACCTCCAGGCCGTCGGGTTCGTGGACCCGACCGGCGCGAAGGTGCCGGCCGCCGACGTGTCCCGCGAGATCAAGGAACTCTCCGGCGAGCTGGCCGCCACGCCTCCGGCGCTGACCCGCCAGGGCGACGCGAAGATCACCGCGAACATCGCGACCACGGTGGTCAAGGTCGAGTGGAGCCTCCCGGGTGAGACCCGCTGGGCGTACGACCGACAGGTGCGGCTCAGCCGCGGCGGCGACGACGAGTGGCAGGTGATCTGGGAGCCGCAGCTGGTGCAGGAGCAGCTCACCCGGGGCGACCGGCTCGGGCTGCGCCGGGACCCGGGCCCCCGGGCCGCGGTGCTCGACGGCGCCGGCCAGCCGATCGTGGCGCCCCGGCCGGTGGTGCGGGTGGGGCTGCAACCGAACCAGGTCACCGACCTGGCGGGCCTGACCCGGAAGCTCGACGCGGCCTTCCGGGCGATCCGGCCGACGATCACCCCGCCGGTGGACCTCTCCGGCCTGCCCAAGCGGCTCGCCGACGCCGAACCGGGCGCGTTCGTCGAGGTGGTGACCCTGCGCGACGAGGCGTACCGGCAGATCAAGCCCCGCATCCACGGCCTGCCGGGCACCAAGTTCCGCGACGACGAACTCCACCTCGCGCCCACCCGCGAGTTCGCCCGGGCGGTGCTCGGCTCCGTCGACCCGGCCCACGCCGACGACCTCGCCAAGCACCCGGACCGGTACGCGGCCGGTGACCTGGTCGGCCACGGCGGCCTCCAGGGCCGCTACGACGAGCGGCTGCGCGGCGCGCCCGGGCTGACCGTGATCACCCAGCGCCCCGGCCCGGACGGCACGCTGGTGCCCACCGGCACCGAGGTGTTCCGCCGTGAGCCGCAGCCGGGGCAGCCGCTGAAGACCACGCTCGACGTGGCCACCCAGAACGCGGCCGACACCGCCCTGCGCGCCGAGAAGCGCCGCGCGGCGCTGGTGGCGGTGCGGATCAGCGACGGCGCCGTGCTCGCCGCCGCCAACGGTCCCGGCGCGGCCGGGGAGAACCTGGCCTTCACCGCCCAGGTCCCGCCGGGGTCCACGTTCAAGATGGTCAGCGCGCTCGGCCTGCTCGACCGGGGCGCGGTGACCCCGGACGCGACGGTGAACTGCCCGAAGACGCTCCCGGTGGAGGGCCGGTCGTTCAAGAACTCCGACAACTTCGAGCTGGGGGCGGTGCCGTTCCGCACCGACTTCGCCAAGTCCTGCAACACGGCGTTCGCCGCGCTGGCGCCGGAGCTGGGCCCCGACGGGCTGGCCGTCGCCGGGCGGTCGCTGGGGCTGGAGGGGCAGTGGGACCTCGGCCTGGACGCCTTCACCGGCAAGGTCTCCGCGAACGGCGGCGCGACCGAGCAGGCCGCCGCCGCGATCGGGCAGGGCACCACGATCGTCAGCCCGCTGGCCATGGCGTCCGCCACCGCGGCGGTCGCCCGGGGTCGCTTCGAACAGCCGAAACTGGTGCTGGACCCGGCCCCGGCCCAGCCCGCCGCCCCCGGCCCGCAGCTCAAGCCGGAGTCGGTCGAGGCCGTCAAGGCGATGATGCGCGAGGTGGTGACCGCCGGCACCGGCACCGCGCTGAAGGACGTGCCGGGCGCGCCGGTGCACGGCAAGACCGGCACCGCCGAGTACGACAACAACCCGGCGCACACGCACGCCTGGTTCGTCGGCTGGCAGGGCGACGTCGCGTTCGCGGTCTTCGTCGAGCAGGGCGGCGCCAGCACCGCCACCGCCGTCCCCGCCGCCGAACGTTTCCTGCGCGCCCTCGCCCGCTGACCCGCCCAGGTCGGACGACGCGGACGGCTGGCCGGCCTGGCATGCGGGCGGCTCGACAGGCGCGACCCGACGGCCGTCAGGCGATGCCGGCCGTGGACGGCGAGGTGCCGTCGTCGGTCACGGGCGGGTCCTCCGGGTGGAGGTCCGCGAGCGGCGCCCGGCGCAGCAGGCCCGGCCCGGCGGAGGCGGGCGGACCGACCGGCTCCGGCCCGGCCGAACCGGGGCCGGCGTCGGCCACCGGGGCGACCGCCCCGACCGGGCCCACCCGGGCGACCGCGCCAACCACCCCGACCGGGCCGAGAAGAGGTGGCGGACCGTCCTCGGCGCGCGCCTCGACGCCGCCCGGCTGGCGGTCGTCATCGTCGTCCTCCGGGGCGGGGACGACGGCAGGTGCCGGAGCGGGCGAAGGCATGATCGGGGCCTCGGGACGGCCGTTGCCCCGCCGCGCCGAGGGCACCGACAGGGCACCCACCGGGGAGTCGCGGACCGAGGAGGGGGTGGCCGCGGACGAGTCCGGCAGCAGCCGGGGCGGTACCGCGCCCGGGGCGGAGACGGGGCGCAGCCCGGCCACCACGGTGTTGACGATCTCGGCCGCGTACGCGCCGTCGGGGTCGTAGTCGGGGTCGAAGACGGTCAGCTCGACGCCGAGGCAGTGCGGGGTGTCGACCAGCCCGGCGAGCAGGATCTCCAGCTCGGCGAAGGCGATGCCGCCCGGGTCGGGGGCGTCGACGGCCGGCATCACGGCCGGGTCCAGCACGTCCACGTCGATGTGCACCCAGTAGCCGGCGCAGTCGGCGAGCTGCTCGTGCGCCCACTGGGCGGTGCGCGCGGCGCCCTCGGCGCGCAGCGCCGGCACCGGGCGGGTGGTGATCCCGGCGGCCTGGAGGTCGAGGCGGTACTCGTCCTGCGCCCGGATGCCGAGCACCACCACGTCGATGTCCCGGAAGTACGGCCGGCGCCCCTCGATGGCGGCCAGGTCGGCCTGCCCCCGCCCGGTGACCAGCGCGAGGTCCTCCCCCGCCGCCGCGCCCACGTAGGAGGCGTTGCCGGGGTGCCGGAAGTCGGAGTGGCCGTCGACGAAGATCAGCCCGATGCGGCCGCCGACCGCCTCGCCGAGCCGGTGCATGGCCAGCGCCGAGCCGAGCAGGATCGAGCAGTCGCCCCCCAGGACCAGCGGGAACTCCCCGCGGTCGATGATGGAGCCGATCCGCTCGGCGAGCGCCGCCGAGTAGTCGGCGATCTCCCGGGCGTGGCAGACCCCGTCGCCGGGCCGCCAGTCGCCCGGGTCGTAGCGGGGCGGGGTGAGGCAGCCGGCGTCGCGGGCCCGCAGCCGGGCGAGCAGCCCCTGGTCGCGCAGCGCGCCCGGGGCCTTGGCGCAGCCCGGCACCGAGGTGGGCGTGGGTGGGCGCAGGCCGAGGTTGCTGGGCGCGTCGAGGACGGCGATCCGGCGCATCATGGGCTCCCGTCCTCAGGTGTCGGGCGGGCCGGCCGGAACGCCGGCCCGCGCTGGCGTGCTACGTGCTCAGAACAGGGCGCTGGCCAACGCCCGGCGGGCCGAGGCGACCGCCGGGTCCTCCGGCCCGGCGACCGTGAAGAGGCCGACCAGGTGCTGGCGTACCTTCTCGCGGTCGTCACCGGCGGTGCGGCGGACCAGGCCCACCAGGCGGGCGTACGCCGCCTCGGCCTGACCGCTGAGCACCTCGATGTCGGCGGCGAGCAGCTGGGCCTCGACGTCGTCGGGGTTGGCCTGGGCGGCGGCGATCGCCGCGCCCGGGTCGGCCCCCGCCACCCGGCGGGCCAGCCCGACCTGGGCGAGGCCCGCCTCCGCCGCGGCGTCCGCCGGGGACTCGGCGAGGATCTTCTTGTACGCCCGCTCGGCCGCGTCCAGGTCGCCGCTCATCAGGGCGTCGTCGGCCTCGTCGAGGCGCGGGTCCTCCGGCTCGGCGACGGTCACGCCACCGGCCTTGAGCACCGCCTGAATCCACTGCCGCAGCTGCGCCTCGGGCACCACGCCCGAGAAGGCGTCGATCGGCTGGCCGCCGACCACCGCGTAGACCATCGGGATGCTCTGCACGCGGAACATCTGCGCGATCCGCGGGTTGGCGTCCACGTCGATCTTGGCGAGCACCCAGGCGCCGCCGCCCTCCGCGGCCAACCGCTCCAGCACCGGCGAGAGCTGCTTGCACGGCTCGCACCACTCGGCCCAGAAGTCCACGATCACCGGTGTGGTGAGCGAGCGTTCGAGAACCTCGGACTGGAATGTCGCCTCGCTGACGTCGATGACGCTGACGGCGCCGCCGGCGGCGCCGGGCAGGCCGGCCGAGGGGCCGGGCTGGGCGGGGGCGGTGGGGCGGGCGGGGGTCGGTGCGGGGGTGCGCAGCGCGCTGAGGTCGACCGCGCCGCGGGTGAAGATCGACGAGGTGATCCGTGGGTCGCTCATGGTTACCTAGTCTCGCACGCGACTTGCCGAACTCAGATCAACCGCGACGGCGACAGTTGCGACTCTCACGACCGGTCGTCGCAGGTGTCGGGCTTCTGCCAGAAAGCCGACGGCGCCGGGAAGTCTCCCGGCGCCGTCGGGCGGGGTCAGAAGCGGGCGGGCTCGCGGTAGACGCCCCACTCGGCGCGGAGGGCGTCGCAGATCTCGCCGAGGGTGGCCTCGGCGCGGACGGCGTCCAGCATGGCCGGGATCATGTTCCCGTCGGTCCGGCCGACCGCGACCATCCGCTCGATCGCCGCCTTGACGGCGGCGTCGTCCCGGCCGGCCTTGCGCTCGGCCAGCACCCGTCGCTGCTCCAGCTCCACCTCGTGCGAGATGCGCAGGATCTCCAGGTCCTTGGCGACCGTGCCGGTGTGGCAGTTGACGCCGACGATCTTCTTGTCGCCCTTCTCCAGCGCCTGCTGGTAGACGAAGGCCGACTCGGCGATGTGGCCGGTGAACCAGCCGTCCTCGATGCCGCGCAGGATGCCGGAGGTCATCGGGCCGATCTGGTGCGGGCCCTCCCCGCCGAGCTGCCGGATCCGGGCGAAGATCTCCTCCGCCTCGGCCTCGATCTTGTCGGTGAGCGCCTCGACGTACCACGACCCGCCGAGCGGGTCGGCCACGTTGGTCACCCCGGTCTCCTCCATCAGCACCTGCTGCGTACGCAGGGCGATCTCGGCGGACTCGTCGGTGGGCAGGGCCAGGGTCTCGTCCAGGGCGTTGGTGTGCAGCGAGTTGGTCCCGCCGAGCACTGCGGCGAGCGCCTCCACGGCCGTCCGCACGACGTTGTTGACCGGCTGCTGGGCGGTCAGCGACACTCCGGCGGTCTGGGTGTGGAACCGCAGCCAGAGCGCCTTCTCGCTGGTCGCGCCGTAGACGTCGCGCAGCCACCGGGCCCAGATCCGGCGGGCGGCCCGGAACTTGGCGATCTCCTCGAAGAAGTCGACGTGCGAGTCGAAGAAGAAGCTCAGGCCAGGGGCGAAGACGTTGACGTCCAGCCCGCGCGAGAGCCCCAGCTCGACGTAGCCGAACCCGTCGGCGAGCGTGTACGCCAGCTCCTGGGCGGCCGTCGCGCCGGCCTCCCGGATGTGGTAGCCGGAGACCGAGAGCGGCTTGTAGCGGGGGATCTCCCGGGCGCAGTACTCCATCAGGTCGCCGATCAGGCGCAGGTGCGGCTCCGGGTCGAAGAGCCACTCCTTCTGCGCGATGTACTCCTTGAAGATGTCGGTCTGCAGCGTGCCGTCCAGCCGGGACAGGTCGGCGCCCTGCCGCTCGGCGGCCACCAGGTACATGCAGAACACCGGCACGGCCGGCCCGGAGATGGTCATCGAGGTGGTCACGCCGGCCAGGTCGATGCCGTCGAAGAGCACCTCCATGTCGGCGGCGCTGTCCACCGCGACGCCGCAGTGGCCCACCTCGCCGAGCGACTGCGGGTCGTCGGAGTCCCGGCCCATGAGGGTGGGCATGTCGAAGGCCACCGAGAGGCCGCCGCCGCCCGCGCCCAGGATCATCTTGTAGCGCTCGTTGGTCTGCCGGGCGTTGCCGAATCCGGCGAACTGCCGGATGGTCCAGGTCCGCCCGCGGTAGCCGGTCGGGTACAGGCCCCGGGTGTACGGGTACTCGCCCGGCCAGCCGATCCGCTCGAAGCCCGGGTAGGCGACGCCCTCCGGCGGCCCGTAGACCGGGTCGACGGGCATCCCGGAGAGCGTGGTGAAGTCGGCGTCCCGCTTGCGCGCGGCGTCGTAGCGGGCCTGCCAGCGTGCCCGTCCGGCTGCGATCTCGTCGGCGTTCATCCGCGGGGCTCCTCCTCGAGTCCTCGACCTGCACGTCGAGTGTAGAGCCCAGCCTGAACGATCGCTAAGGAAGCTCGTACCGGCCGGTAACGTGAGCCGCCCGCACCGGTCAGGCGGTCGGCGCGGCGGGCTCCCCCAGGGTCACGTCGTCGACCCGGATGTTGATCTCGTCGACCCGCAGCCCGTACGCCTCGACCGCCTCGGTCACCTTCACCCGGACGGCGTCGGTCACCTGCGGCACCGGCCGGCCCGCCTCGATCACGATGACCAGGTTGACCACGGCCGCGCCGTTCGTGACGTGGGCCGAGCAGCCCCGCCGGGCGTCGCCGACCTTGTCGAGACCGACCTTGTCGAGGACGCTGTTGAAGAACCGGGCCACGTCGCCGCCCAGCTCGGCAACACCGGGCACCGACCGGGTGGCGGCCACGGCGATCTTCTCCACCACCTCGTCGGAGACGTGCGTGCTCCCGCCCGCCACCGCGTCCGGCGTCACCGACAGCTCCTGGGTCGCCTCGTCGCCCATGTTCTTCCCCCACTCGGCACTCGCACCGCCCCACGGGACCGTGGAGCGGTGCGAGCGTACTAGTTCGGCGGGCGGTGGGGTGGACGCCTCAGGAGCCGAGCTGGGCGAGCAGTTCGTCGGCCGCCGCGTACGGGTCGAGGGCGCCCTCGGCCACCTTCGCGGCGAGCGCCGGCAGCTCCGTACCGTCGCGCAGGGAGCCGATCCGGTCGCGGAGCACGCCCAGCGCGATCGCCTCGATCTCCGCGGCGGCCCGCGCCTCCTGACGGCGGCGCAGCTCGCCGTGCTCGACCAGCCAGCCCCGGTGCTTGTCGATGGCGGCGGCGATGTCGTCGATCCCCTCGCCCCGCGCGGCGATCGCGCGGACCACCTGCGGGCGCCAGTCACCCGGGCCGCGCTCTCCCAGGGCGATCATGCCCTGGATGTCGCGGTAGGTCGCGTCGGCGCCGTCCCGGTCCGCCTTGTTGACCACGAAGACGTCGGCGATCTCCAGGATGCCGGCCTTGACCGCCTGGATCGCGTCGCCCATGCCCGGGGCGAGCAGCACCAGCGTGGTGTCGGCCAGCGAGGCGACCTCCACCTCCGCCTGCCCCACGCCGACCGTCTCCACCAGCACCACGTCGCAGCCGGCGCCCTCCAGCACCCGGACCGCCTGCGGGGTCGCCGCCGACAGCCCGCCGAGGTGCCCCCGGCTGGACATCGAGCGGATGTAGACGCCCGGGTCGGTCGCGTGGTCCTGCATCCGGACCCGGTCGCCGAGGATCGCCCCGCCGGTGAACGGGCTGGACGGGTCGATCGCCAGCACGCCGACCCGGTGCCCGCGGGCGCGCAGCGCCCGGACCAGCTCGTTGGTGGTGGTGGACTTGCCCACCCCGGGCGAGCCGGTCAGGCCGACCACCTGGGCCTGCCCGGCGTACGGCGCGAGCGCCGCCGCGATCCGCGGCAGCGTCTCGTCGCCCGACTCGACCAGGGTGATCAGCCGGGCCACCGCGCGGGGATCCCCCGCGCGGGCCCGCTCGACCAGCATCGGCACGTCCCGGCTGCGGCGCACCGGGGGCGCGCCCGCCGGGGCGTTGTCGACGATCTCGCTCACTGTGCTGCCTCTGTTCGCGACTGCGGGGCTCGCAAGACCGGCTCACTCCTCCCGCTCACTGTGCTGCCTCTGTTCGCGACTGCGGGGCTCGCAAGACCGGCTCACTCCTCCCGCTCACTGTGCTGCCTTCGTTGTTCGGCGACCGGGATCAGTCAGCGCGTCGCGCTCACCGACCAGTCTCGTTGCTGCCCGGGACGTGGATGATCAGCGCGTCGCCCTGACCGCCGCCGCCGCAGAGCGCGGCCGCGCCGGTGCCGCCGCCCCGGCGCTTCAGCTCCAGGGCCAGGGTGAGCACCAGCCGGGCGCCGGACATGCCGATCGGGTGGCCCAGCGCGATCGCCCCGCCGTTGACGTTGACCTTGTCCGGGCTGACGCCGAGGTCCCGCGTGGACTGGATGCCGACCTGGGCGAACGCCTCGTTGATCTCGATGAGGTCGAGGTCGGAGACGCTGAGCCCGCCCTTCTTCAGGGCGTGCTGGATGGCGTTGGACGGCTGCGAGTGCAGGGAGTTGTCCGGCCCCGCCACGTTGCCGTGCGCACCGATCTCGGCCAGCCAGGTCAGGCCCAGCTCCTTGGCCTTGGCCTTGCTCATCACGACCACGGCGGCGGCGCCGTCGGAGATCGGCGAGGAGCTGCCGGCGGTGATGGTGCCGTCCTTGGTGAACGCCGGGCGGAGCTTCGCCAGCGACTCGGTCGTGGTGTCCGGGCGGATGCCCTCGTCCTCGCTGATCACCAGCGGGTCGCCCTTGCGCTGCGGGATGACCACCGGGGTGATCTCGTCGGCGAAGTGGCCGTTCTTCTGCGCGGCGGCGGCCCGCTGGTGGCTGGCCGCGGCGAACGCGTCCTGCTCCTCGCGGCTGATGCCGTGCTTCGCGCCGAGCCGCTCGGTGGACTCGCCCATGGAGCAGCAGTCCCAGGCGTCGGTGAGCCCGTCCAGCGCCATGTGGTCCTTGACCACCACGTCGCCGTACTTGTAGCCGCCGCGCTGGCCGAGCAGCAGGTGCGGGGCGTTGGTCATCGACTCCATGCCGCCGGCCACCACGATGTCGAACTCGCCGGCCCGGATGAGCTGGTCGGCCAGGGCGATCGCGTCCAGGCCGGAGAGGCAGACCTTGTTGATGGTCAGGGCCGGCACGGACATCGGGATGCCCGCCTCGACCGCCGCCTGGCGGGCCGGGATCTGCCCGGCGCCGGCCTGGAGCACCTGACCCATGATCACGTACTGGACCTGCTCGGGGGCGACGCCGGCGCGCTCCAGCGCCGCCTTGATCGCCACGCCGCCGAGCTTGGTCGCGGAGAGGTCCTTGAGGTTGCCCAGCAGGCGCCCCATGGGGGTCCGCGCGCCGCTGACGATCACCGAAGCCATTACCTGCCTCCGAGGGGGTGCCGACCTGTACGCCTTAACGATTGTTCGGTCAGACTAGCGCCATGGCTGAGAACTCCCCCGTCGAGACCGCTGCCGACTATGTCACAGACATCGGCCTGCTCCGCATCGACCACGTCGGGGTCGCCGTGGCCGACCTGGACGCCGCGATCGACTTCTACCAGCGCACCTTCGGAATGCGCTGCGTGCACACCGAGACCAACGCCGAGCAGGGCGTCCGCGAGGCGATGCTGACCGTCGGCCCGACCACCGAGGGCGGCTGCCTGCAACTGCTCGCCCCGTTGACGCCCGAGTCGACCATCGCGAAGTTCCTGGACCGCAAGGGGCCGGGCGTGCAGCAGGTGGCGTACACGGTCGCCGACATCGACGCCGCCTGCGCGGCGCTGCGCGAGCGGGGCGTGAAGCTGCTCTACGACACCCCGAAGCGCGGCACGTCGAACTCCCGGGTCAACTTCGTCCACCCGAAGGACGCCGGCGGCGTGCTCGTCGAGCTGGTCGAGCCCGCCGCGCACTGACGCCCCCGACCGGCCCCCGCCGCGACGGTGGGGGCCGGCGGACCCCGGGCGTCGAGCGCGCCGGTGCGCGGTACGACCGCCGCCCGGACACCTCCACGCATCGGTCGATGCAGTTTTTCACAGAGGACTTCCAGCCCTAGCTACCGTTCAGTAACGTCCCGCCCAACAGGAGCGCGGCCGGTGCCGGATGTGTCGGATGCCGACATGGCGGCGGACCGCTCCCGCGCCGACGATGGCAGCACCCAGGCCCGCGTGCGCGGGTGCGGACGAACGGGAGGTCGACGTGCAGGACATCCTCGAAGCGATCATGGCGGCGGAGGGATCCGACCATCCGGAGCGGGAGCTCGCCGGCATCGCCGGCCTGCCGGTGCCCGAGTCGTACCGGGGCGTCGTGGTGCGCGCGGACGAGGCCGGGATGTTCGACGGCCTGGCCACCCGGGACAAGGACCCGCGCAAGGCGCTGCACGTGCAGGAGGTGCCGACGCCGGAACTCGGGCCGGGCGAGGCGCTCGTGGCGGTCATGGCCAGCGCGATCAACTACAACACTGTCTGGACCAGCATCTTCGAGCCGCTGCCGACCTTCAAGTTCCTCCAGCGCTACGGCCGGGTCTCCGAGCTGACCAGGCGGCACGACCTGCCGTACCACGTGGTCGGCTCGGACGCCGCCGGCGTGGTGCTGCGCACCGGGCCCGGGGTGACCCGCTGGAAGGCCGGCGACGAGGTGGTCGCGCACTGCCTGTCGGTGGAGCTGGAGGACGCGGCCGGGCACGACGACACCATGCTCGACCCGCAGCAGCGGATCTGGGGCTTCGAGACCAACTTCGGCGGCCTCGCCGAGCTGGCCGTGGTCAAGGCCAACCAGCTGATGCCCAAGCCGCGCCACCTGAGCTGGGAGGAGGCGGCCAGCCCCGGCCTGGTCAACTCGACGGCGTACCGGCAGCTCGTGTCGCACCACGGGGCGAACATGAAGCAGGGCGACGTGGTGCTGATCTGGGGCGCCTCCGGCGGCCTGGGCAGCTACGCCACCCAGATGGCACTCCACGGCGGGGCGATCCCGGTCTGCGTGGTGTCCTCCCCGGACAAGGCGGAGTTGTGCCGCAGGATGGGAGCGGAGCTGGTGATCGACCGGGCCGCCGAGGGCTTCCGCTTCTGGAAGGACGAGGAGACCCAGGACCCGGACGAGTGGCGCCGCCTCGGCGAGCGGATCCGCGAGCTGACCGGCGGCGAGGACCCGGACATCGTCTTCGAGCACCCGGGCCGGGAGACCTTCGGCGCCAGCGTCTTCGTGGCCAAGAAGGGTGGCACCGTCGTCACCTGCGCCTCCACCAGCGGCTTCCAGCACCAGTACGACAACCGCTACCTCTGGATGCACCTGAAGCGGATCGTCGGCAGCCACTTCGCGAACTACCGGGAGGCCTGGGAGGCGAACCGGCTGGTGGCACTGGGCAGGATCCACCCGACCGTGTCGAGGACCTACGGCCTGGAGCAGACCGGCCAGGCCGCGTACGAGGTGCACCGCAACGCGCACCAGGGCAAGGTCGGCGTCCGCTGCCTCGCCCCCTCCGACGGGCTCGGCGTGCGCGACCGCGGACTGCGCTCCCGGCACGAGGACGCGATCAACCGGTTCCGCGGCCACTGACCACACAGACGACCCGCCGACGACCATTGCGGCGAACGGCGATCGTTTTCCGCCACCGACCCGGGGCGCCCATTCGAGCGACCCGGCCATGCGCGACAAAGGGCCGCGGGGATCTCCCGCGGCCCTTTTCCGTAGTCACGCTCCGTGCCGTCCGACCCCGCCCGGGACCTGCCAAGATCGCCGTTTGGTCCCGCCTCCCGGGGCTCCCGCAGTTGACCATGTAAAGAGGACGCGAAAGCTCGGGACCGCTCTTGCGAAGCACCCTGGGGAGTCTGCAAGTATGTCCCAATGCCCCAGCAGTCCTCCCCTCTTGCGTTCTTCGATAACGCGAACTCCCAGCCCGATTTCACCGTCGGCCTTCGCGGCTACAACACCCACCAGGTCGATGACTTCATCGGCCGGATGACGGCCGCGCTGACCCAGTCCGAGCAGGCCCGGGCCGAGGCCGAGCAGCGCATGAACGACGCCCAGCGCCGGCTCCGCCAGGCCGAGCAGCGCATGAGCACGCTGGAGCAGAAGCTCGCCGACACCAACAAGCAGCTCGAGGAGAACAGCCGGCCCACCCTCTCCGGCCTCGGCACCCGGGTCGAGCAGATCCTCCGGCTGGCCGAGGAGCAGGCCAACGACCACCGCAACGAGGCCAAGCGCGAGTCGGAGGGCATCCTCTCCGCCGCCCGCCTCGAGGCCCGGGAGATCACCGACAAGGCACGGGCCGAGGCGGCGGCGATGAAGGCCACCGCCGAGCGGGAGGCCGGCAGCGTCCGCACCGCCGCCGAGCGGGAGGCCGCCGAGGTCCGCGTCCAGGCCCGGCGCGAGGCCGACACGCTGCGCTCCGACGCCGACCGCGAGACCAAGCAGCTGCGCACGGTCACCGCGCACGAGGTCGCCGAGCTGAAGTCCACCGTCGAGCGCGAGGTCGCCACCCTCCGGGCGACCGCCGAGCGGGAGATCACCCAGCAGCGGGCGAAGGCCGCCCGGGAGGCAGAGGAGAAGCGCGCCGAGGCGACCAAGCTGCTCACCGACGCGCGGGACAAGCGCGACAAGGACCTCCAGGCCCTGGAGCTCCAGCTCGCCGAGCGCCGGGAGAAGGCCGAGCGCGAGGAGTCGGAGCGGCACGCGGCGCAGGTCGCGCAGACCCAGAAGCTGGTCAGCGAGGCGGAGCAGCGGGCCCACGCCGCGCAGGAGCGGGCCAAGGAGATCGAGCAGCGCGCCGAGGCCCGCCGGGTCGAGTCGGAGCGCACCGCCAACGAGACGATCGACAAGGCCAAGTCGCTGGCCGAGAAGACGCTCAGCGAGGCGAAGGCCGAGGCGAAGCGGCTGCTCACCGAGGCGCGCACCGAGGCCGAGCTGACCACCCAGGCGGCGCGCCGGGAGGTCGAGGACCTCACCCGGCAGAAGGACGCCGTCACCTCGCAGCTCGGCCAGATGCTCTCCGGTCTCGCCGGCATCGTGCCGGGCGTGCCGGCCGCGCAGCCGGCCACCCAGCCCGCGTCGGCAGCGCCGGCCACCCCCGAGGCGAAGAAGGCCGACGGCGCGGCCGAGCGGGTCGCCGCCGAGACGTCCAACTGACCGACCCGACCGGGGCATGACGACGGCGCGGGGTGACACCGGGTAACCGGTGTGCCCCGCGTCGTATGCGTTTGCCCGTCAGGGAATTGTCCAGACGTGGCCGCAGTGAAGTAGGTCCCATCCGGGCCGTCCGTATCGCCCCAGCAGAGCCGGATGCGTGTGAGGATGGGGGCATGTCGCACGGCGAGGAACTGTTCGCTCTCGGCGGGGACGTGACCACGGAGCCCAGCTTCGAGTCCGCTCTGCGGGGGTACGAGAAACGACAGGTCGACCGGTACGTCGCTCGTGCGGAGCACGAGATCGCGGCCCTCGCGGCCGAGCGGGAGCAGGCCTACACACAGATCCACAAGCTCGCCGGCCAGGTGGAGGTGCTCCAGCGGGACCTCGCCCAGGCGCGCAAGTCGTCCGGCGCGCTGGAGAACGTCTCCTTCCGGCACCTCGGCCCGCGGGTGGAACAGATCCTCACCCTCGCCGAGGAGCAGGCCGACGCGGTCCTGGCCGCCGCCAGCCAGGAGATCGAGGCGCGCCGGGCGGCCGCCGAGCACATCGTCGAGGAGGCGCGCGAGCAGGCCGCCACCGCGCTCAAGGACTTCGAGATCGCGCTCGCCGCCCGCCGAGCGGAGGAGGATCGGCACAGCGCGGCCCGCAAGGCCGAGGCGGACGCCGCGGTCCGGACCGCCAAGGAGGAGTCCGCGCGGCTGCGCAAGACCGCCCAGGAGGCGCTGGCGAAGGCCCAGCAGGAGGCCACCCAGCTCCGCGATGCGGCCAAGGAGATCCACCACCGGGCCCAGCAGGAGGCGACCAAGCTCCGCGAGGCCGCCAAGGAGGTCCACGCCAGGGCCCAGCAGGAGGCCACCCAGCTCCGCGATGCGGCCAAGGAGGTCCACGCCAAGGCCCAGCAGGAGGCCAAGCGCCTGACCGACCAGGCCACCGAGGCGGGCCGGGCCACCCACGCCAAGGCGCAGCGCGACGCCAAGCAGATCATCGACAACGCCGCCCAGGCCGGTCGGGCCACCCGCGACAAGGCCCGGCAGGAGGCGGAGCGGCTCACCACCCAGGCGGCCGAGGCGGCCAAGCGGAGCCGCGCCGACACCGAGGCGTACGTGCAGCGGATGCGCACGGAGACCGAGGCGTACGTGCAGCAGGCCCGGGCGCAGACGCAGCAGGAGCTGGGCGCCTGGCGGGCCGGGGTGGAGAAGGAGGTCAACAGCCGACGCGAGGCGGCGGACCGCGAGCTGACCCAGCGCCGGGCGACCGCCGAGCAGGAGTTCACCAAGCGCCGCGACGACCTGGAGAAGCAGTACAAGACCCGCCGCACCGAGCTGGAGCAGCAGCACAAGAGCCGGCACGACGAGCTGGAGACCGGGTTCGAGTCGCGCCGGGCCACGCTGGAGTCGGAGTACACCAGCCGGAAGAACGAGATCGAGCAGGGTGCCGCCGCCGTCCGGCAGGCCGCCGAGCGGGACGCGCTGGCGATGCGCCGCCAGGCCGAGGAGGAGGCGGCGGCGCTGCTCGACCGGGCCGAGTCGGAGGCGGCCGAGAAGCGCCGCAAGGCCGACGAGCACGTGGCGACCTCGCGCCGCCAGTTCGAGGAGTACGCGGCGACGACGCAGCAGCACCTGGCCACCACCCAGCAGCACCTCGCCGCCACCCAGCAGGAGGCCGCCGCGAGCCGCCAACAGCTCGCCCAGGTGATGCTCGAGATCGCGCAGGCCCAGCAGCAGCTCGCCGACCTGCGGCAGGAGACGTGGAAGTCGCGGCAGGAGTCCGACGAGCTGCAGCGACAGGTGGCCGAGCTGCGGTTGGGGCTGGTCGGGGCGGCCGACCGACCGGGCGGGACGGGCGGCGCCGCCGCAGCCGGCCCGGTGGTGGCCGACGGTCGGCCCGCCGGGCCCGGCACCGCCACGGCGAACGGTGGGAAGGCGTCGAGCGCCGCCGGCGCGACGCCCGCCGGGCCGGACGGGGCGTCCGCGTCCCGGAGCGACGGGACGCCGGCGGGGCCGGGCGGGACGAAGAAGGACACCGCTCCGGCCGTGGCGACGAAGGCCGCCGCCCCTGCCGGAGCGGGAGCGGCACCGGCGGGTGGGGCGGGCAAGGAGGCCGCCCCGGTTGCGGAGGGCAGGCCCGCCGCGGGCAAGGTGGAGCCGGCGGAGGCCGGTCAGCCGGCCAAGGGTCGGATCGATCCGGCGGACTCCGGGCAGGCCGAGGCTGGCAAGGTCGCGTCCGTGACCACCGTCGACGGCGGCACCGCCAGCGCCGGCGTGGACGGGGAGCCGACCGTGGCGGCGGTGCCGGGTGCGGGTGGTCGGGACGCCACCCCGACGAAGATCACCAGCACCGGCGAGAACGGGAAGCGGCCGACGAAGCCGACCACCGACGAGCGCAGCGCCAAGCCGAGCAAGGTCGTGGTCGAGAAGGACTGACCACCCGACCGGCGCGACGGGCCGGGGTGACGCGACCCGGTGGACGGACGGGCCGGCCGGGCGCCCCTGACGGCCACTACGCTCCTGATCGGAGCCCCGGGCGCGCGGCCCAGGCACCGGCGGGCCGGCGGGAGTCGATCAGGGAGGTCCGGATGGCACAGGACGGCCCCGAAGCATCGGGCGACCGGCAGCCCGGGACCACCCCGGACCCACCCGAGGGCGCCGCCGAGCCGGAGCGTGCCCCCGACCCGGGACGGAGGCGGGCCGCCGGGCCGGAGCGGACGGCCGAGCCCGCGTGGGAGCGGACAACCGGGCCGGAGCGGGGGCGGGCCGGGTCACCACCCGCCAGCGCGGCGTCGACGTCGGGCGGCGAGCGGCCGACGGCCGTCGGGACAGGACGGTTCGGCACGCCGGGGCTACCGCTGCGACGCAGCAGCTTCCTGGTCGGCTTCACGGGGGCGGCCGGGGTGCTGCTCGCGTACGCCCTCTATCTGGGCCTGCGCAACGCGGCCGGAATCCTCGTCCTGGTGGTCATCGCGCTCTTCCTCGCCGTCGGCCTGCACCCCGCCGTGGTCCGGCTGCGGTCCTGGGGGCTGCCGCATGGCGCGGCGGTGGCGACGGTCGCGCTGACCGTCGTGCTGCTCCTCTGCGGCGGCGTGTTCGCCCTGGTGCCGCCGATCGTCACGCAGACCGGGCAGTTCGTCGACCAGTTGCCGAGCTACCTGGAGGAGTTGCGCCGCAACCCGACGGTCAACGACCTGGTGGAGCGGTACGACCTGATGGAGCGTCTGCGGAACGCCGCGAACGCGGACACGATCGGGCAGGCGCTCGGCGGGGTGCTCGGCGGGGCCCAGATGGTCTTCGGCACGGTGTTCCGGGGGCTGACCGTGCTGGTGCTGACGATCTACTTCCTCGTCTACTTCGACCGGCTCCGCGACCTGGGCTACTCGCTGGCGCCCCGGTCCCGCCGGGAGCGGGTGCGGCTGATCGGCGACGAGATCCTCAACAAGGTCGGCGCGTACATGGTGGGCGCGGTCAGCATCGCGGTGCTGGCCGGGACGACCACGTTCGTCTTCGCGCTGGTCGTCGGGCTGCCGTACCCGTTCGCGCTGGCCGTGGTCGTCGCGGTGACCGACCTGATCCCGCAGATCGGCGCCACGCTGGGCGCGGTGATCGTCAGCCTGGTCGGCTTCGCCACGGACCTGCCGGTCGGCATCGCCTGCGTGGTGTTCTTCCTGATCTACCAGCAGGTGGAGAACTACCTGATCTATCCCAAGGTCATGCGCCGGTCGGTGGCGGTCAACGAGGTGGCCGCCCTGGTCGCCGCGCTGCTCGGCGTGTCGCTGCTGGGCGTGGTGGGCGCGCTGATCGCGATCCCGGCGGTGGCCGCGTTCCAGCTCATCCTGCGGGAGGTGATCCTGCCCCGGCAGGAGTCCCGCTGACCCCGGCCGAGGACCGCGACGACCACCCCGGTCAGCCGGCCTGGCCCGCTGGCGGGCCGGGCACCGGGCGGTCGGCGAAGGAGGCCACCGTGCGGTCGGCGTACGCGCTGACGTCGCCGGTCTCCACCGGGCCGTCCCAGGTGGTCGGCAGCGGCACGGCGGCGGCCGGGTTGACCCGGCGGACCACCTCGTCCAGCACGGTCTCGGCGTCGCCGACCCAGAGGTGCTTCGCGCCGGGCACCCCGACCACCTCGGCCTGCGGCACCGCCGCGAAGCGTTCCCGCGCCTCGTCGGGGCGCAGGTAGTCGTCGAACTCCGGCACCAGGGCGGTCAGCGGCTTGCCGGACGTCGCCCAGTGGTCGAGGTCCGCCGGGGTGGAGTAGCGCAGCGGCGGGGAGAGCAGGATCGCCCCGCTGACCGCCGGGTCGCAGCCGTACTTCAGGGTCAGGTCCGTGCCGAACGACCAGCCGAGCAACCAGATGTTCGGCAGCTCGGCGAACTCGGCGTACTCGATGGCGGCGGCGACGTCGAAGCGCTCGCCGACGGCGTTGTCGAAGGCGCCCTCGCTGGTGCCGCGCAGGCTGCTGGTGCCCCGGGTGTTGAAGCGGAGCACGGCCAGGTCGGCCAGCGCCGGCAGGCGCCACGCCGCCTTACGGAACACGTGGCTGTCCATCATCCCGCCGTGCGTGGGCAGCGGGTGCAGGCAGACGAGGGTGCCCACCGGCTCCCGGTCCAGCGGTCGGGCCAGCTCGCCGACCAGCCGCAGTCCGTCCGCGGTGTGCAGCTCGATGTCCTCGCGGCGCCCGGGCAGAATCGTGGACGCGCGGATCGGTGTGCTCACCCGTCCAGTCTCACCCGTGCGGCCCGCGGCCGCCGGGCGGGGCGGAAACAGGGTGATCCAGATCGCTCAGCCGTACCGGGGGGCGCTGCGGCCACGCTGGACGACCGGCCCGCGCCGGTCCCGGGCGCGCCAGCAGCCGCTGTGCCAGTGCCGCCGGTCCGTCAGGTCGCCCCGCCCGTCGGCCGGCCACGCCACCACGTGCGCCGCCCCGGGCCGGATCTCCTGGTCGCAGCCCGGGCAGCGGTACGTCTTGGTGGACGCCCCACCGCTGATCCCGCGCACCTGCCACTCGCCGTCGCGCCACTGCTGCACCGAGGCGACCCCCTGCCGCACCCGGTCGGAGTCGAGGTGGGCGGCGTCATCGCGGCGAGGTCGGTTGCGGCGGGGGCTCACGGTCACCAAGCGTACGGGCCGCCGGCGGGAGTGCCAGTCGGCCCGGCCCGCCCGGTCAGTCCCAGGTCTCGGGCCGGGTCAGGTCCTCGGCGACCCGCGCCCCGCCCAGCACGACGGCCGCGTCCGCCTCGGTGAACCCGTGGAGCGGCCAGCCGAACCGGGCCGTCAGGTGCGCCTTCGGGAAGCCGAGCAGCTCCAGCTCGTCCCCCTTCGGGTAGAGGTAGGCCGCTCGGCCGCCGATCGTCCGGTTCCCCTCGGTACGGCGGCCCGAGATCTCGCGGTAGTACTCCAGCCGCACCTGCATCCGGCGTTCGCCGGGCCGGGTGACGAGCAGCAGGACGTCGAGCGAGTCCGGGAAGCCGATCGCGTTCACCTCACAGCCGGAGAGCCGGGCGTCCGACGGCAGCGCGCCCAGCCGCAGCGGGGACGCGCACCGGTGCGCCGCGTCGAGGCGCAGCGCGGACCGCGCCGTCCGCAGCGCCGAATCGTCGCCGGCCACGGTGTGCACCCGGGCGTAGAGGCCGGGGACCGGCTGCCAGCGCAGGAACCACCCCGGCTGCCCGTCGGGCCCGGGCGGGGCCACCCGCTGCACCCGCCCGTCGAACGCGTCGGCGCCCGCCGGCACGTCCGGGTAGGTTCCCCCCTCGTGGTGGATGTTCTCCACCGCCGCGGCGGTCCGGCCGAGGTCGAACACGACCTGTCGGCCACCGCCGAGGTCGAGCCGGGCGCTCTCCACGCCGGGGACGGACTGCCAGGTGAGCCAGCGGGCCCGGGCCGGGTCGACGGCGAAGTGCAGCACCTCCGGGTCGCTGCCGACCAGGTCGGGTCGGGCGGCGGCGCCGGGCACCCCGTCCGCCCGGCTCGGCGCGGCGACGGTGACCGCCGGCTCGGCGCCCGGCCATCGCGGTCCGGGTGCCGGCCCGGGAGCGGCGACGGCGGCGAACCCCAGCAGGACCACCACCCCCAGCGCGCCGCCCGCGCCGATCCGGCGGCGTCGGCGGCGGGCCCGCCCCCCGGCCACCGCCCGCGCGGTCAGCCGGTCGGTGTCCACGGCTCCCTCGGCGCGCTCGCGCAGCGCCCGTACGATCCGCTCGTCGAGGTCCGTCACGGCCGGCTCCCGTTCGTCGTCGGGAGGCCGCAGCGCTCCCGGAGATGGGTGAGCGCCCGCATGGCGTGGGTGCGGACGGTGACCGGCGAGCAGTCCAGGATCTGGGCGATGGTCGCGTCGTCGAGGTCCTCGTAGTAGCGCAGCACGAGCACCGCCCGCTGGCGGTCGGGCAGCCCGAGGACGAGGCGCCACATCGCGTCCCGGTCGGCGGTCTCGCCGCCGAGGTCGCCGCGCTGCGGCCGCTCGGCGAAGTCGGCCGTCGCCAGTTCGCGGTTCGCGCGCCGGCGCCACCAGGAGTTGTTGGCGTTGACCAGCATCCGGCGCACGTACACGTCGGGCCGGTCCGCCCGGGCGATCCGCCGCCAGTGCACGTACGCACGGGCCAGGACGTCCTGGGTGAGGTCCTCGGCCCGGTGCTCGTCCCCGGTCAGCAGCCGGGCCAGCCGGATCAGGGCCGGCCCGCGGCTGCTGACGTACTCCTCGAAGGTCACACCATGCAGACGCCGTCACCGGCGCCGGACGTTGACCCGGTCAGCGACGGGTGTGGTCGCGGAAGCCGCGGCCGCTCTTGCGGCCCAGGTAGCCGGCCGTGACCAGGTGCTCCAGCAGCGGGGCTGGCGCGAAGCCCGGCTCGCGCAGCTCCAGGTAGAGCTCCCGCTGGATGGCCAGCGAGACGTCCAGGCCGACCACGTCGAGCAGCTCGAACGGACCCATCGGGTAGCCGCAGCCCAGCTTCATCGCGTAGTCGATGTCGTCGGCGGTGGAGTAGCTGGCCTCCAGCATCTTGACCGCGTCGTTGAGGTAGGGGAAGAGCAGCGCGTTGACGATGAAGCCGGACCGGTCGCCGCAGACCACGCCCGTCTTGCCCAGCGCGGCGCACACCGCGCGGGCGGTGGCGGTCGTCTCGGCCGACGTCCGGATGGTCTGCACGATCTCGACCAGCGGCATGACGGGGGCCGGGTTGAAGAAGTGCAGCCCGACCACGTCGGCGGGCCGCTGGGTGGCCATCGCGACGTCGATCACCGGCAGCGACGAGGTGGTGGTGGCGAGCACGACGCCCGGCTTGCAGATCTCGTCGAGGCTGGCGAAGAGGGCCTTCTTGACGCTCAGCTCCTCCACCACGGCCTCGACCACGAGGTCGACGTCCGCGAGGTGTTCCAGGGTGGCCGACCAGTTGACCCGGCCGAGGGCGACGTCCCGGTCGTCCTCGCTGAGCTTGCCGCGCACCACGCCCTTGTTGAGCGAGGTCTTGACCGCCTCGCAGACCTTCGCGGACTTCTCCGCGCCCCGGGTCACCGAGACGACCTCGTAGCCGGCCTTGGCGAAGACCTCGATGATGCCGGTGGCCATCGTTCCGGAGCCCACCACGCCCACCTTCGCGATGGCCCGCGCGCCGTCGGCCAGCGCCGGCTCCGCCGCCACGGGCGTCCGCTCGTCCGGTACGACCTTCGGGGAGCCAGGCCGCTCGTACGTGTAGAAGCCCCGGCCGGACTTGCGGCCGAGCAGCCCGGCGGTGACCATCTGCTTGATCAGCGGCACGGGGGCGTGCCGGCGGTCCCGGCCGCCGCGCCGGTACATGGTGTCCAGGATCTCGTACGCGGTGTCCAGGCCGATCAGGTCCATCAGCGCCAGCGGGCCCATCGGCAGGCCGCAGCCGAGCTTCATGGCCGCGTCGATGTCCTCACGGCTGGCGTAGTGCGACTCGAACATGCCGACGGCGTGGTTGAGATAGCCGAAGAGCAGCGCGTTGGCGATGAAGCCGGCGCGGTCGTTGATGGTGACGTCGACCTTGCCGAGCCGGTCGCAGAGCGCCTCCACGTCCGCGACCACGTCGGCGGAGGTGACCACTGTCCGGACGACCTCGACGAGCTTCATGACCGGGGCCGGGTTGAAGAAGTGGATGCCGATCACCTGGTTGGGCCGGGTGGTGGCGACGGAAATCTCGGTGACGCTCAGCGACGAGGTGTTGGTGGCCAGGATCGCCTCGGGCTTGCAGACCCGGTCCAGCTCGGCGAAGATCCGCTGCTTGAGGTCCAGGTGCTCGGGCACCGCCTCGATGACGAGGTCGACCGAGTGCAGCGCGCCGAGCCCGACCTGCCAGTCCACCCGGGACAGCAGCGCGTCCCGGTCGGCCTCGGCGAGCTTGCCCTTGGCCACGGCCCGGTCGGTGGAGCCGGTGAGGGTGGCCCGGCCGCGCTCCAGCGCGGCCTCGGAGATCTCGACCGCGACGACGTCGACGCCGTTGCGCGCGAATACCTCGACGATGCCGGCACCCATGGTGCCCAGACCCACAACGCCCACGCTGGTGAACTCGCGCGCCACGACCGGCCTCCCCAATGCTCCGCACGGCCGCATGAACGGCCGCTAAGGTTATGCGCGCGAGTCTGCCACGTGACGTTCGGTTGTCGAGACGCCGTGGGGTATTTCACGAGCCGTGCGGGGCTGCCCCGTCGGTCAGCCGCAGCAGCTCGGCGACGAACTCGGCCGGCCGCTCCAGGTGCGGGCTGTGCCCGCAGCCGGGCAGCAGCACCTCCCGGTACGCGCCGCCGGCCGCCGCGTAACGCTCCAGCACCGCCCGGGTCTGCCCCACCATCGGCTGCGCCGGGCAGGCGTCCGCCCCCGGCCAGCCGGGCACCACACCGAGCGAACCCAGGTGGGCCAGGTCGAACAGCGAGGTGTCCGAGACGATCACGTCGGCGTCCCCGTGGATCCAGGTGACCGGCGGTTTGCCGGCGACGGCCACGAGGTCGTCGGCGATCCGGAAGTACGCCGGGGAGAGCGCGTTGAGCACGCCGCGCCGGCCCGGGGCGGTGCCGGGCCAGTTCGCCGAGTCGACCGCCGTGCCCGGGTAGTTGTCGTCGCCCGTCGCGGTGCTGACGAGGGTGTCCAGCAGCAGTTCCTCGTCGTCGCCGAGGGAGGCCGGGTCCGCGACATAGGTGGCCCGCAGCACGTTGCGCGGACTGGCCTGGCTGTCCGTGCCCCGGTCGCCGGCGGCCAGCCGCTTGACGAACTCCTGGTTGGCCGTGCCCGCCCCGGTGCCGGCGAAGTCGGGCGTGGTGGGGGTGCCGGTCAGGTCGCGGGTGCCCCCGTAGCCGTACGGCGAGACCGGCGCGGCGAGCAGCAGCGCGGCCACCCGGTCGGGGTGGTCGACCAGCAGCCGCATGGCCACTCCCCCGCCCAGCGAGTGCCCCACCACCAC
Source organism: Micromonospora sp. NPDC000121 (assembly GCF_042899165.1). Classification (NCBI taxonomy): domain Bacteria; kingdom Bacillati; phylum Actinomycetota; class Actinomycetes; order Micromonosporales; family Micromonosporaceae; genus Micromonospora; species Micromonospora sp. NPDC000121. Next base: position 4,268 of record NZ_JBIAZP010000013.1, on the reverse strand, counting down.
CGGACGGGCGCCGGGCGCGAACAGGGACGGCTCGTCGAGCAGCGCGGCGAGGTCGTCGGAGAAGTCGGTCAGCCCCCGGGTCGCGTCCACCGGGGCGGTGTCGGTGTACCCGTAGCCACGCAGGTCGGGCGCGACCACCCGGAGGGTGTCCGGCAGCCGCCGCACCAGCGGCTCCCAGAAGGCCGCGGACGAGCAGTTGCCGTGGACCAGCAGCACGGGCACGCCGTCGGGCGGCCCGGCCACCCGGACCGCCTGGGTGATCCCGTTCGCCGACACGAGCTGCTGTCCGGTCTCCATCCGCGGCATGCTGCCACGACCGCGCTGGCCACGTCCATGGCCCCGTCCGCCATGGTCCCCGGCCCGGAGGTGTGCGGCGACGGGTCAGGACGGGGCGGACACCACCGCGGCCACCGGCACGGGCTCGGCGCCCACCGGGGCCGGGGGCGCCGGCACGGGGTCGGCGCCCGGGAGGGCCGGCGTCGCGATCGGCAGCGGCAGCGTCGGGCGGCGGTCCCGCCCCGGCTGGCCGAAGCTGAACCCCACCGGATCGGTCCGCGCCACGCCCGGGTCGAAGAGGCGCAGCTCGGTGCGCCCGACCCGGATCACGTCCCCGTCGGCCAACTGCTCGACGCCGGTGATCCGCCGGTCGTTCAGCCAGGTGCCGTTGGTCGAGCCCAGGTCCGCCAGGCAGGCGCCCTGGTCCGTCAGCCAGACCTCGGCGTGCCGGCGGCTCAGGTGCGCGTCGGGCACGACGATGTCGGCCGTCGGCGCCCGGCCGATCACCTGCCGCGCCGGGCCGACCCGGAGGCTCAGCCCCCGCATCGCCCCACCCGCCACCGTCAACAGCGGCATCAGTTCCAGACGCTCCTCCATGGACAGACAGCCCCCCACCCCACGCGGTCACCCCGCGCGTCAGCCTGCCACCACACGGTAGTGGCCCTCGACCGCCGGGCGGCCACCTCCACGCCTCCGGCCGGACACCTCCCGTTCGCCGGTTCGGCGCCCACCGGCCGGCGAAGACCGCAAACCCGTCCCCCCGACCGGCCGGTCGGCCCGGCCGGTGCACGAAATCGGGCACGACCGTGTCCGACGAGGCCGCGCGGCGGGCCGCGGCCTGCTCGCCGCGGGCGGCCCGGCGAGCCGGACCGGCAGATCGCTGCCCTACCGGCCAGTAATCCTCGGGTCTAGACTTCCGCCATGACGGCTGTGCATGTCCCGGGAGCCCCGGTCATCGAGGACGGTCGGCTGGTGTCGACGAGCCCGGCGACCGGCGAGGAGGTCGGTCGCCTGCCGGTGGCGACCGCCGAGGACGTCGCGCGGGCGGTCGAGCGGGCCCGCCCGGCCGGGCAGTGGTGGGCCGGGCTCGGCTTCGCCGGGCGCAGGGAGCGGCTGCTGCGGTGGCGGGCTCTGCTCGCCCGGCGGATCGAGGAGCTGGCCGAGCTGGTGCACGCCGAGGGCGGCAAGCCGGTGGCCGACGCCGTCGTGGAGATCGTCACCGCCGTCGAGCACGTCGACTGGGCGGCCCGCAACGCCCGCCGGGTGCTGGGCCCCCGCCGGGTCCGCTCGCGGCTCGTCCTGGCCGAGTTCTCCGCCCACCTCGAATACCAACCGCACGGGGTGGTCGGCGTGATCGGCCCGTGGAACTATCCCGTCTTCACCCCGATCGGCTCCGTCGCGTACGCGCTGGCGGCCGGAAACGCGGTGGTGCTGAAGCCCAGCGAGTACACCCCCGCCGTCGGGCAGTGGCTGGTCGACACCTTCGCCGAGGTGGTGCCGGAGCAGCCGGTGTTCACCGCGGTGCACGGGCTCGGCGACGTCGGCGCGGCGCTCTGCCGCTCGGGGGTGGGCAAGGTGGCCTTCACCGGCTCGTCCGCCACCGCCCGGAAGGTGATGGCGGCCTGCGCCGAGTCGCTGACGCCGGTGCTGCTGGAGGCGGGCGGCAAGGACGCGATGATCGTCGACGCCGACGCCGACCTGGACGCCGCCGCCGAGGCGTGCGTCTGGGGCGCGCTCACCAACGCCGGCCAGACCTGCATCGGCATCGAGCGGGTCTACGCGGTCGAGCCGGTCTTCGACGCCTTCGTCGGGAAGGTGGTCGAGCGGGCCGGCCGGTTGACCGTCGGCCCCGACGACGCCGACATCGGCCCGATCACCATGCCGAGCCAGCTCGACGTGATCCGCCGGCACATCGACGACGCGCTGGCCCGGGGCGGCCGGGCGGTGCTGGGCGGGGCCGACGCGGTGCAGCCGCCGTACGTGCGCCCGACCGTGCTGGTGGACGTCCCGGAGGACTCGCTCGCCGTACGCGAGGAGACCTTCGGCCCGACCCTGACCGTCAACCGGGTACGCGACGCCGACGAGGCCGTCGCCCGGGCCAACGCCCTGTCGTACGGCCTGGGGGGTTCGGTCTTCGGCCGGCGCCGCGCGGTGGCGATCGCCCGGCGGCTGCGCTCGGGGATGGCGTCGGTCAACTCGACGCTGACCTTCGCCGGGATGTCCACGCTGCCGTTCGGCGGTGTCGGCGACTCCGGCTTCGGCCGCATCCACGGCGAGGACGGGCTGCGCGAGTTCAGCCGCGCCAAGGCGATCACCCGCCGGCGGGCAAGGTCGCTGCTGGCCGCCACGACCTTCGAGCGCACGCCGGCCGACGTCGCCCGGCTCGTCAGGGCCATCAAGACGATGTACGGCCGGTGACCGCCGGGCAGGCGGTCACGACCGCCGCGATGACGGGAGCGGTACGCGGGCGCCCGCGCCACCAGGTCAGAAGAGGGTGAGCTCGTCCCGCTCGATGCCGCGCAGCTTGTCGTAGTCCACGACGACGCAGCGGATGCCCCGGTCGGTGGCGAGCACCCTGGCCTGCGGCTTGATCTCCTGCGCGGCGAACACCCCGGCGACCGGCGCCAGCAGCGGGTCGCGGTTCATCAGCTCCAGGTACCGGGTGAGCTGCTCCACGCCGTCGATCTCGCCGCGCCGTTTCACCTCCACCGCGACGGCGCCCTGGTTGGCGTCCCGACAGAGCAGGTCCACCGGGCCGATGGCGGTCATGTACTCCCGGCGGACCAGCGTGAACCCCTCGCCGAGCGTCTCCGGGTTGGCCGCCAGCAACTCCTGGAGGTGCGCCTCCACGCCGTCCTTGCGCAGGCCCGGGTCGACGCCCAACTCGTACGAGGTGTCCTGGAAGACCTCCTCCAGGGTGATCCGCAGCTCCTCGCCGGCCTTGTTGACGACCCGCCAGACGCCGGGAGCCTCCTCCAGCCGGCAGGGCGGGCTCATCCAGTTCAGCGGCTTGTACGCCCGGTCGTCCGCGTGGATCGACACCGACCCGTCCGCCTTCACCATCAGCAACCGGGTGGCCGGCGGCAGGTGGGCCGAGAGCCGTCCGACGTAGTCCACCGAGCACTTCGCAATCACCAACCGCACCCGACGAGGGTAGCCGAGGCCCCGGCCCGCGCCACCGAGCGGCACTGGCGTGGCGGTGGGATGCTGAGACGGTGCTCGAAGTTCTCACCGGTACCGGCCTCGCCGCCTCGGCGGGGCTGAACGCCTACATCCCCCTGCTCACCATGGGGTTGCTGGCCCGCTACACCAGCCTGATCGACCTGCCCGCCGGCTGGCAGTGGCTCGGCAACGGCTGGGTGCTCGCCATCCTGGCGGTGCTGCTGGTCATCGAGGTGGTGGCCGACAAGGTGCCCGTGGTCGACCACGTCAACGACGTGGTGCAGACGGTGGTGCGGCCCACCGCCGGTGGCCTGGCCTTCGGCGCGGGTTCGTCGTCGGAGACGGTGACGGTGAGCGACCCGGGGAGTTTCTTCTCCTCCCACCAGTGGGTCCCCGTGGTGACCGGGGTGCTGATCGCCCTGGGCGTGCACCTGCTGAAGTCCGCCGCCCGACCGGTCGTCAACGCGACCACGGCCGGCGCCGGCGCCCCGGTGGCCAGCACCGCCGAGGACGCCACGAGCGTGGTCATGTCGGTGGTGGCGATCATCCTGCCGGTGCTGGTGCTGGCGTTCCTGCTCGGGCTGGTCCTCTTCGTCTTCTGGTTCCTGCGCCGCCGGTCCGACCGCCGCCGGGAACGTCAGGCGGCGCGGGCCGCCGGCTTCCGCGTCTGACCGTCGTACGCACCGACGGCCGGCACCCATGCGGGGTGCCGGCCGTCGTCGGTGTTCACGATGTGCCGCTGGCCGGCGCCCGTGTCGGGTGCCGGCCAGCGATCCCCCTTGTGGTGGAAAGTCTGTCGCTCTGTTCGTCAGCTGTTCCAGTGCTCGGCG